>NZ_ABVL01000001.1 GCF_000173075.1 Chthoniobacter flavus Ellin428 | reverse complement strand
GAAGTGTAGAGACTCCTATCAGTCCCATGGTCCTATACATCCTATCCCTCCTATTCTGGCTCGGCGAAGGCAGCGCCCCTCACTCGAAATGAATATTCCCCTGCCGGTTCGGCTTTCGTAGCGGGGTTTTGCCGCCCGCCTTCCGGCGCAGTTCGTCGAAGACCTCGTCCAGCCCGTCCACCTTCATCTGGTGCACGATGCGCAGCAGCTCGCCCAGTCGCCCCTGGGGAAATCCCCCTTTGCGGGCAAACCAAGCAAGGTATTCCACCGGCAAATCGTAGAGCGGCACCCCGCGCGGTGGAAAGTGCGCAGGGCCGAATTTGCCAAACGGCATGTGCGTCGTCGCGATATCGGCGAAGTCCGCTGCCATCCAGTCGCGAAGCCGCTGATCGTCTTCGTCGCTGGCCATCGGGATATACAGATGGACGCGGGCGCGCCGCTTACTTCGCGTCGAGCGTGCGAATCTTGATGTCGCGGAACTTCACCAGGCCGCCGTGATCCTGCAGCAGGATCGGCGAGGAAACCTTCTCCCCGAAGTGCGCCACCTTGGCGAATTTGCTCTTGGCGATGCGTGCCTTCATGTCGTCGCTGCCGAGTTCGAATTCCACGGTCTTCACGCCGTTGAGCCACTCTTCGCAATGGTTGCCTTTCACCACGATGCGGCTGGAATTCCACTCGCCCACCGGGTTGATCTTCTTGTCGGCCGGCGGTTCGATGAGGTCGTAGAGGCTGCCCGTTTGATGCAGACGCCCGCCCTTGATGCCGTCCGGATGATGCTCGTCGTCGAGCAACTGATACTCGAAGCCGACATTTTTGTCCGGGTTGGGCAGATTGTATTTCACCCCGCTGTTCGCGCCCGCGCCGATGATCCAGTCGAACGTCAGCTCGAAGTTTTCGAAGCGATCCTTGGTCACGACATCTCCGCCGCCGCCCGCTTCCGCATGGACGAGCACACCGTCCTGCACTGACCAGCCTTTTTCCGGGAAAGCGGTCTTGCCGATCGCCACCCAGCCATCGGTGTCCTTGCCGTCGAAAAGCAGTTTCCAGCCATCCGCCTTTTCCTTGGCCGAGAGGGTATTATGATCCTCGGCAAAGGCCGCGACGGTGAGGATCGAGAGGCTGGCAACGAGGGGAAGGAAGCGGGACTTGATCATAAAGGGGAGAGTGGGTGGGGAATGAAGAGCACCCGAAAACGGGCACCACGTCAACCGCGCCGTCATTCAACTCCTAGCAGCCTGTCGGAGTTAACCCTTGGTGCCTTCCTCACTGGCAGGAGCATTCGGGAGCGTTTTCTGGTCTGAGTTTTGGGTTGCCCCCGTGGCGGTTGGTTTTGCGGTCAGCGTGAAGGTTTAAAAGTCGCGCGGGAGCGTTCTCCGGTGCTGGAGGGCGGCTTGGCGTCCTTGCTCAGGTGGTTTGGAGATCCGTCCCGAGATGATAGAGGCGTTTGAGGTTGTAGCTTAGACTGACCAGCGTCCATTCCAGGTTCACCTTGGCCAGACCGCGCAGGCGGAAGCGCCGAAAGCCCAGCGCTTCTTTGATGATCCCGAAGACCGGCTCGATGGTTTGTTTGCGCAGCGCGTAAAGCGCGCGTCCGGCTTGGGTCTGGACCCGATGGGCCATGTGTTCGACGGGCGGAGCAGCGGCGGCCGGCGGGCTCGGATCGTCGCGCTTTTCGAGTTGGGCGATCGTCCGTCCGTGCTGCTGCCGGCCAGTCGCCGCGTAGACTTTCGGGCCGCTCCGCTCGCCCTCGGGGGCTTCGACGGCGGCGACGGCCGCCGCACTGTAGAAGCCGCTATCGACCAGCACCGAGGCGATGGTCGTCACCACGGGGCTGATGGCGGCCACGGTCGGCACCAGTTGTTGTTTGTCGTTGGGGGCGTTCGTCACGTGTTGGGCGATGATCAGGCGGCTGTCGACTTCCACCGCCGTCTGGGCGTTATAGCTTTGCTCAAAGTGCTGGCCACTTCCCGCTTTCATCACCCGGCTTTCAGGGTCGGTGAAGTTATATTGGTCTTGGGCGTCCGGGCCTTCGGGAGGCGGCTTGGGATCGCGTCCCCGCGGTTTCTTCCCACTCCTTTTGGCTTTGGCTTCTCGCTCCTGGACTTTGGCCCGGTAGGCGGCCAGTTCCTCCTGGCGGCGGGCTTGCGCACGCTCTTCGATCACCGCCACCGCTTCCTTGAGCTTGGCCAGGCGATCCTGCCGGCGGCTCACTTCCTCGGGAATGGAGAGCCCGTCCTGCAATGGAGCACTGTCGGCGCTTTCCGCTTTGGCCAGCAACTGTGCGATCTGCTCTTCGAGCAATTGCATTTGGGCGACGGCGTGGCCGTGGCTCACCGCGCTATGCTTGCTCGCAGAGGCGAGGATTTTTGTGCCATCCAGCGCCACGGTGATGTCCCCCACCTGGAGCACTTTGGCGCGCGCCGCGCATTCGAGCACCTGGTGAAAACTGCTTTCCAAAAGCGCCCGGTTGCCCCGGCGAAACTCGCAAATGCTGTCGTGGTCGGGATGAGTGTCCGCGCACAAGTAGCGCACCGCCACGTTCTCGTGCGTGAGCCCCTCGATTTTCCGGCTCGAAAAAGTCCCCGTGGCATAGCAGTAAATGAGCAGCCCCAGCATCATCGCCGGCGGATATTGTTCGTCGCCGGTCCCACGATGGTTGACCCGCGCTTCCCCCAGATCGAGCAGTCCAATGGCGTCCATGACGAAATGCACCAGATGGTTTTCCCGCACCCAGTCCCGCAAATCCGGCGGCAACAAAAGCGGCGTGTCGTGGTCGATATTGACAAAGCGGGCGGCCATTCCTTCTCTCTACCGAATTGGCCGCTCGATGGAAAGTCCGACAGGCTCCTAGGGAAAATCCTGCCCTTATCGAGCGCCCGTCGCCGCGGCCGGAGCCGCCGGAACTCCAGGGGCCCCCGGGGCCGCCGCGTTCCAGATCGGGCGGATGCGCAGGTTACGGAATTCCACTTCCTCGCCGTCGTCCATGATCAGCAGCGCCGTCTTGAACTTCGTGCCAAAGCCCTGCCACTGCTTCACACCACTCGCCTTCACCTGTTGCAGGAATTGCGGCGAGCCGAGATCGTATTCCACGACCTTGCCGCCATTGAGCCAGTGTTCGACATGATTGCCCTGCACCAGGATGCTGCCTTCATTCCATGAATCCGGGCCATTCAGTTTCTTGTCCGCCGACGGGGGGATGATGTTGTAGAGCGCGCCCGTGCGGCGGATCGGGCCGCCTTTGAGGCCGTCCGGATTATGGACGTCGTCCATGATCGTATAGATGAAGCCCTTCGGTTCCTTCGCCGAACCGGTGGCAAAATACATGATCCCCGATTTGCCGGAGACCGAGAGCTTCCATTCGAAGTGGAACTCGAAGTCCAGATACTGATCGAGCGTGATGAGGTGACCACCGGTCATGAGACCCATGTCCTTGATCTCCTTCACGCAGAAGATCGAGCCGCGGTCGATGCGCCAGCCGCGGTTGATCCAGTCATTGAAGGTCAGGCCGCGGAGGCCGTAGTTGTTGCGTCCATCGAAGAGAATCCGCCAGCCAGCCGCACGCTCTTCGTCAGTCAGCGTAAAGACCTTGGGTTCCTCTTTTTTCTCCCCCGTCTGATCCCCGGCTTTGGCCGGAGCATCCTGTGCCATTACCATGCGGGCGCCACACAAAATCACAGCGATCAGACTCAAAAACTTGGGTTTCATAGGGAAATTGCGCCGAGATGACTACGGCAGGGGTTAATTTCTTTGAAGCGGAAAAGGTTGTGCGGGAAAATGCGGAGGGCAAGGGAAGACCTGGTGACATTTCGGCAACCAGTATTTCCCCCATTTCGCGGGCATTCTCCTAAAGACGCACGAGTCCCCGGAATCTTAGCAAAGGATTCTATGACACTGCCCATTCTTCCCATTCATCCGCTCTTTCCCAACCCTTGGAAAAGCCACCGTCCGCCCTGCCGAAATTGACTTCCCACTTTCCCACTTTCGCACAATCTCCCATTCTCGACCCATGACCCTCCCGCCCGTCACCCTTTATCGCTCCTCGGAATACCTTCTCGCCCAGCGGGGCGAAGATTGCTTCCGCCTCGCGGAGCAGCAGCTCGACACGCTTTTCACCCAGGCCGACCCCGCGCGCTGGCTGCAGGATCAGCTCAGCCGCGCCGAACCCATCGTGCGCCCGTCAGCCCTCCTCGCCCCGATCGGCAGCCAGGAAGTATGGGCAGCCGGCGTCACCTACCTGCGCAGCCGGGACGCCCGCATCGACGAGTCCAAGGACGCGGGCGGCGGCACTTTCTACGACCGCGTCTATGACGCGCCGCGCCCGGAAATCTTCTTCAAGGCGACGCCGCAACGCGTAGTCGGGCAGGGCGCGAAGGTCCGCATCCGCAGCGATTCGAAGTGGAACGTGCCCGAACCGGAAGTCGCGCTGGCGATCAATCACGAGGGCCGCATCTTCGGCTACACCATTGGCAACGATATGAGCTCGCGTGATATCGAAGGCGAAAACCCGCTCTATCTCCCGCAGGCTAAAGTCTACGCGGCTTGCTGCGGGCTCGGGCCCGGCCTAGTCGTCCGCGAACCACTCCCGCGCGAGACGAGCATCGACCTCGAAATCCTCCGCGGCGGCCAGGCGGTCTTCAGTGGCTCGACCGCGCTCAACCAAATGAAGCGCAATTTCGAAGAACTCGCCGAATATCTCTATCGCGACAACACCTTCCCGCAAGGCGCCTATTTGCTGACCGGCACCGGCATCATCCCCCCTGGCGAATTCACCCTGCTGCCCGGCGACACGATTCGCATTAGCGTTGCGGGTCTCGGCACATTGGAAAACATTGTCGCCTAGATAAAAAGCTGCCTTCTCGACTGAGACGCCGACGGTCATAGACCGCCGCCACAGTCAGCCCTCATCCTTCACTCAATATGACTCTTCACGGAAAAAGCCTCATCGCCGGCGTCCCGGCCGAAACCAGCGCGCGGAGTTTTCGCGCCGTCAGCCCGCTCGACAGCAGCGAACTCGAACCTGCCTTTCACGAATGCGTGGCCGAGGACGTCAACCGCGCGCTCACTCACGCCGAGGAAGCCTTCCCCATTTACAAAAAAATCAGCGCCGAAGATCGAGCCGCTTTCCTCGAGAAGATCGCCGAAGAAATCCTCGCCATCGGCGATGACCTGATCCAGCGCGCCCATCTCGAGACGGGCCTGCCGATCGATCGCCTCACCGGCGAGCGCGGGCGCACCGTCGGCCAGCTTCGCCTTTTCGCCGAGGTCATCCGCGAAGGCTCCTGGGTCGATGCCCGCATCGATCCCGCGTTGCCGGATCGCAAGCCGCTCCCGCGTCCCGACCTGCGCCGCATGCTGCGCCCGCTCGGGCCAGTCGTCGTCTTCGGCTCCAGCAATTTTCCCCTCGCCTTCTCCGTGGCGGGCGGGGACACCGCAAGCGCCCTGGCCGCGGGCAATCCCGTGGTGGTGAAAGCGCACCGCGCGCACCCCGGTACGAGCGAACTCGTCGCCGGCGCCATCGTGCGCGCCGTGGAAAAGTCCGGCCTGCCGCACGGCGTCTTCGGCATGTTGCACGGCGCTGGTTCGGAAATCGGCATCGCGCTGGTGAAGCATCCTTTCACCCGTGCCGCAGGCTTCACCGGTTCGCGTTTCGCTGGCCGCGCACTCTTCAACGCCGCCGCCGGTCGCCCCGATCCCATCCCCGTTTTCGCTGAGATGAGCAGCCTGAATCCGCTCTTCATCCTGCCCGGCGCCCTGCGGGAACGCGGCGCGCAACTTGTCGAGGGATTGAAAACTTCCGTCACGCTCGGCGTTGGCCAGTTCTGCACCAAGCCGGGTCTCGTCTTCGGTCTCGGTGGGGCGGAGTTCGAAAGTTTCGCCGAGAAATTCGCCGCCGCCATCCGTGGCGCCGCTCCGGCGACGATGCTGCATCCCGGCATCTGCAAATCCTTCCACGAAGGCCTCGACGCCATGCATAAAGTCCCCGGCGTGGTCGTGCTCGCGGAAAGCGATACCGATGCCGAACCCAAGCGCACCCAAGGGGAGCCGACCGTTTTCGCCACCGACGCGGAAAATTTCCTGAAACATCCCGCGCTGCACGAGGAGGTCTTCGGCCCCTACACATTGCTCGTCGATGCGCTTAGCTACAACGACCTCCAACGCATCGCGCATCATCTCGAGGGCCAGCTCACCGCGACGATCCATGGCACGGCGGAAGATCTCGCCAATGCCGCCGACCTCCTCGCGATCCTCGAGCGCAAGGCCGGACGCCTGATCATCAATGGCTTCCCCACCGGCGTGGAAGTATCGCCCGCGATGAACCACGGCGGCCCGTATCCTGCGACGACCGACGAACGATTCACCAGCGTCGGCACTGCGGCGATCCAGCGTTTTGCCCGTCCGGTCTGCTACCAGGCGTTCCCCGGCAGCGCGCTGCCACCGGAACTCGCCGACGCCAATCCCCGGGGCCTCATGCGCCTCGTGAACGGCAAGCTGACTCGAGACCCGCTCTCCGCATAAAAGAGCCGAAGCCGCCGGCGATTCTTTTGAGAAAAGGTTCCCACAGACAGAAACCCTCTCCGCAAACCACCGGCGGCTCTCAACTGTCAACTCTCAACTATCAACCAGTCAGTGCACATCGCCACCCACACTCACGTGATGGTGCTTCGTGCCAACGGTCGTATGTGATGAGCAGCCCGACGCGAAAACCAAGGCGCTGGCTGCGAACAGAATAAGAAACAGGGTTTTCATAAGGATTTAATTACTGTTTCGCACGCCGCAGTCATCCTGCGCGGGTTACCCCATTCATGTTTTTCCATCGCATCAACGATCGACACAGTCTCCGCCAACTTTCCGTGCGCGATGCCGAGGAGCTTTTCTCCGTCCTTGATGCCAGCCGCGCCCATCTGCGCCACTGGCTGCCGTGGCTCGACCGCACGAGATCGGTCGCGGACTCCCGTCAGTTCCTCACTGAGGTCGTGCAACAAGCCGAGGTGAATCACAACATCCATGCTGCGATTCTCCTCGATGGCCGCATCGTCGGCGTGGCCAGCTATCACCGCATCGACTGGCAAAACCGCAACACCGCCATCGGATATTGGATCGCCGCGCCGCAGGAGGGACAAGGCTTGGTCACCGCAAGTTGCCAGGTGCTCGTGGATCACGCCTTCGCCGCACTCAACCTGCATCGCCTCGCCATCGCCTGCGCCACCGGCAATGCCCGCAGCCGCGCCATTCCACCGCGGCTCGGTTTCGTCCACGAAGGCCGCCAGCGCGATGCCGAATGGCTCTACGATCATTTCGTCGACCACGAAATCTACGTACAATTGCAACCGCAGTGGGAAGCGCGGATGATTACCCGCCTCGCGGACACTATCCCGCGGCCCAAATAACCTCGCGTCACCATGAACGAAGCCATCCAGGCCGGACTCACCAAAGCCGGCGTTGCCACCGCCGAGCGCCATCTTTTCTTGTGCATCGGTCCGGACTGTTGCGCGCCCGCCGACGGCGAACGGGTGTGGGAGTATGTGAAGCAGCGCGTCCGCGAGACCGGCCTCAAGGCGATGCGCACGAAGGCAGGCTGTTTTCGCATCTGCTCCGGCGGGCCGTGGCTGGTGGTTTATCCGGAGGGGATATGGTACGGCGGCATCACGCAGGATCGTTTCGAGCGTATCCTGCAAGAGCATCTCCTTGGCGGGAAGCCGGTCGCCGAATGGCTCGTCGCGCGCAACGATTTGCACTGCGGAGGATAGAAATAATAGGACCGATAGGAGTTATGGGATTGCCGCTTCTCTCATGTTTCCTATTCCTCCTATAACTCCTATCTCCTCCTATATTCTCTCACGTAGCGCGCCGATGCGCCGTTTCAACTCTGCGGTATTGAGGTAAGTCGTCCGCACTGCCCACCACACCCGCGGCAAGCCGCGCGGCACCACCAGCTTTTTGCGCAACAGCGCCACGATCTCCGGCCGGCCATATCCCTCGAGAAACCTCCCGGCACTCGGCAACCATTGCTCGGCGGCAATCCGCCCGACCATGTCCTGGAGGAAGATCAGCAGATCATCCGCCTGCCGCTCATCGGCGCGAATCGTCGGGTGATGCATGACCTCGAAATCGATCAGCCTCGCCCGGTCCGTCGCGGCGTCGTAGACGAAATTCCCCGCGTGCGGATCGCCATGCGACCATGGACCGCGGAAGGTCGCGCACTCTGCCGCGTGTGCCCGGCGCAATTCCCGCGCCGCCGCTTCCAGCATGCGCGGGGTCAGCGTCCCGTTATCGAGATGATACGAAAGGTTCTTCCCCGGCACCTCTTCCGCGGCCACCGCCGATGCGCCCTCGGCAAAGGCGCGGAATTCGCCGCCATGCAATTGCAAAAAACATTCCACCTCCCAGCGCTGCCACATCGCGATCTGGTCCAGCGCCTGGATGGGATTGCCCGCCAGTCGAAAAAAGCGATTGGCGCACGCCATGACGGGCCGCGCCGTCCAGCGCCGCTGTTTGATCCACAGCGCACGGCCGTCCCGGCATTCCCGCCAGACGGCATTGATCTTGATCCGGTCCACGAGGGCTCCGGCGGCGCTAACGATTCGGCTCATGGCCGCTCAATGTGATGTGCCGGCAGCGGCGACGCAACCACGCTGGGGGCTGTTCCTTAGAACAAGTTAAGGAAAGAACGAGTCGCGCGAAGCGAGTGTTGCCATCGCCCCGGCTCTCGATAGCCTCGCTCTCGATGCGCCCCCTTGGATGCTGCATTCTGCTCGCGCTTCTCGCCCTGCCGGCTCTGGCCGCGCCGGACTCGGGTGCATCGTCCCCGGCAGTGTGCCGACTTCGTTCCGCCAGTTTCCGCCACGACGTGCTCCTCCGCGAAACCGCCGAGGACGCGGCCAATAACCACGCGTCTTTTTCTCTGCCTCTCGGGGGCCGTGAACTGGAGCTGCAGCCGACCGCGTCCACGCCCTACGATCGCTATTTCAGCAGCGTGCGCTCGGTAATCGCGAGCCTGGAACCGCACAGCACGACGAGCATGGTCAAGGCCTGCCACCTCATGAAGGTCGGTCACAGTTTCAAATACCTCTCCCGTGATCCCTACCGGCCCGATCCTCCGAAGCTCACCGAGATGCAGCACTCCGGGGACTGCAAATCAAAAGCTCTATGGCTCTACGATAATCTCGCCGACGCCGACGCGCTCTTCGTCATCGGCAAGGCGGAAAAGAACCTGAGCACGAGCCACGCGTGGGTCTATTGGCACAGCGGTGGACGTTGGTGGATTCTCGATTGCACCGACCGCGCCGACCCCATCGCCGCGGACACCGTCGCGCCTGGCCGGTATGTGCCCTATTACTCCTTCGGCAAGCTCGGCACCTATCGGCATCCGGCCGGAAAACTCGCCGCCAATTCCGCCAACATCAGCACGGCCAGCACCGCACCGGTCACGTCTCCCTCCGCTCCCCAAAAGACGCGCTAGCAAATACCGGCCTCCTAAAGGAAGCCTTTCACGCCAGGAGGCTTACCCTGTCGTCCGCAATCCACTCGCGATCGCGTTAATCGACAGCAGCAAATCCGGCAACATCTTTTCCGCTGCGGCTTCATCGCCGGCTTTGCGATATCCACGCCATTTCTTCAGCAGATGAATCTCCTGCAAATGCAGCACCCGCAAGGCATCGGCCCGTAACTTGAGCGTGCGCAACATCCGCGGACGACGTTCCGCCATCGAGGCTCCGCGCAGCTTTTCCAGCATCTCGCGGGTGAGGTTCCACTCATCGATGATGATCTTCATGAAGCGATCGCGCAGTGACGTGTCCTCCACGAGATCGGCGTACGCTTGCATCAATTCCAGGTCCGTGCTGGCGATGCTGGCTTCGATATTTGTGAGCACGTAATAGAGAAACGGCCAGGTGCGCAGCTGGTCCTTAATGTCGGCGAGTTCCGTCTCGGTCAGCGCCTTCAATCCAGACCCCGCTCCAAACCAACCGGGCACATAAAAGCGCGACTGATTCCAACTAAACACCCACGGAATCGCGCGAAGATCAGCGAGGCTCGGATTCCCGGTGCGGCGTGACGGACGCGATCCGATGCGGCTGTGCTCCAGTGCATCGATCGGTGTCGCCTGACGGTAAAACGTGATGAAATCCTCCGCATCGAGCAGTCTCCGATACGACTGCTGACTCGCTCGCGAAAGACGCTCCAGGACCGGTGCCAGCGGCGGCGTCACCGGCGCGCTGCGCTCGTGATCGATGGTGGTGGCGGCGACGCCGGCGAGGAGCAGCTCGAGATTGTAAGTTGCGGTAACGAAGTGCCCGAATTTCTGCGCGATCGTTTCACCCTGCTCGGTAAGGCGGATATCGCCGGAGAGTGAATTGTTCGGCAGCGCTTCGAGGAAACGATGTGTCGGACCCGCACCACGGCTGACCGTTCCGCCACGACCATGGAAAAAGCGAATGCGTATACCGGTATCCCGCCCAAGCTGCGCCAGGCGCGCCTGCGCTTTTTGCAATCCCCACTGGCTCGCGAAAATGCCGGAGTCCTTGTTGCTGTCGCTGTAGCCGACCATGACCTGCTGGGTGAGCGACAGCTTTTCGCGGCCCCAATTCCACGCGAGAAAATTGAGACTGCGGCGGGTCATCGGCTCATCGAGAAATGCGCCGAGGATCGAAGGCGCGGCCTCGAGATCGTCGAGCGTTTCAAACAACGGTACCACCGGCAGCACACAGACGAGACCCTCGGGCAAACTGCGCGTAAGGCCGGCTTCGCGAGCGAGCACGTAGACGATAAGCAAATCGGAAAGACGCCGCGTCATGCTCACGATCAGCGCGCCGATGCCATCCGCACCGTAACGCGCGATGTGCGCGGCGAGCGTGCGAAAGCAGCCGAGGACCGCATCCGCTTCCGGTCCCGCCGAGGCCGAGGCATGCAGGAAAGGCCGCGGCGAACGCAGCTCCTTTTCCAAAAAACGCAGCCGCTCATTTTCCGTCCACTCCTCCCACTGGCTGCCGTCGAGGCCCGAGGCGTCCATGAGTTGCGACAACGCTTTCACGTGGAAAACACTGTTCTGGCGAATGTCGAGTTGGGCGAGGTGGAAACCGACGAGTTGCACCGCGCGCAGCACCGGCCGCACGTCGGAGTCCGCCAGGCGTTGCGCGCCCACTTCCACCAGCGAATCGCGCAGAATCCCAAGGTCCGCGGCGAGTTGTTCGGCCCGCTCGTAGCTACCGGGGTCCGCCCGTAATTGCGAAATCCGGTGCGGCACGATTTCGATCGGCAACCGATCGATCATCAATTCCACATACTGCCGCCAGGGCTCGCTCGTGTTGGTGGAAAGAACGGCTCGCGCTTTTTCGCCCAGCGATTCCGCGAGCTTGTCCCGCGCTGCCACCAGCGATGCCGGCAGCGGTTGCATCCACTGTGACAGACTGAGCTTTTCCGCCAGCATCACCAGTTGCTGGCGAAGAACGACAAACGCATTCGCCCGCAAACGCTCCAAAGTTTCCGCCGTCACCTCGGCGGTAACGCCCGGGTGCCCATCGCGATCGCCGCCCACCCAGGTCCCGAAACGGACCTGCGGCAATTTCGATTCATCGCGCAAATGACTCGCGTCGAAACCGGCCGCCACCCAGGCCTCCTCGAGGCGTTCATCCAAGGCTGGCAGTACCGAGGGGAAAACGTCGCGCAGATAGTGGAAGACGTTCCGCCGCTCATCGGTCAGCGTCGGCTTTTCGAGGAGGATTTCACCCGTGCGCCAAAGCCGCTCGAGCGCTGCCTTGGTCTTCGCCCGCAGGGAGTGCAGTTCGGAATTCGGGAGGGTCTCGCGGTCCGGACCGGAGAGCAGCGCGAAGAGCGAGCGGTGCTGATCCAGCACCGCCAGTCGCTTGGCCTCCGTCGGATGCGCCGTCAACACTGGCTCCACTCGCACCCGCGCGAGCATCTCGCCGATAACTGACTCGGGAACCCCTTCCGCCTTCAACTTGGCAAAGCGTTCGCCCCACAATCCGCGCTCGGCGATCAAACCACTTTCCCGCTCGCGAATCGTTCGCACATAAGCCGCGGCGTTCTCCTCGACCATGTTCAGGATTTGGAAGGCGATGGAGTAAACCAAACCGATTTGCCCCGGCACCTGCTCGGTTTCGAATTTCGTGGGATCCGAGCCAAACCAAGGCAGGTGGCTGGCCAGGTCGCTGTGGCCGAGTTCACGCAAAACCTCGCCCAAACACTCGATGAAAAACCGCAAATCGCGCTCGATTTTCTCGAAGCCGATCGTGACGTAGTCGGAAGCAGGTTGGCCCTTAGTCATAGAAATGAAAACCCTGCGCTGTTTTTCCTCCCGGACATGGCAGGCGGCAAGAAAAACCGTGGCGTCGGATTTTTCTTCAAGGTCGAGCACCCCTCTGCTAGGCCGTTGAACGGAAAGGATTTGGCGCTAATGAGATTGCTTACGTTCCTTGCATTTGTGTTGGCCGGATCGGTGCTGTTTTTTGAACTCACCGGGAAGCAGAGCAGCGTGCCCTCGCCCGGCGTGGCTGTCTCCCAACCGTCCACCTCGAGAATCGCCGCCTCGCCCAGTTCGCCCGTACCGGCGAAATCTTCGGTGCCATTATCCTCTCCTTCGGTCATTTCGCAGTCGTCGGATGCGCTTTCGTCCGCGCTGACCTTCGTGAAACAAAAGCTCTCCGCAATACCGTCCGCGATTCCCGGCGGCGCTCCGGCGGCTCTGCTTTCAAAAAGTCACAGCCGCTCCGAGTTGCGGATCGCCCGAGGCATCGTGATGGATCAGGTCGGCTCCGACCTGGTGCTCAATTGCAGCGGCTGGATCGTGCACGGCGTCAGCACCCCGACCTATGCTGGCGATGGTTTGGGCATGAACGTCATTTACGGAAACCTCGTGGAGACTCATGAGCAGTTCCAATTTGGCCGGCTGATGACCGTGGATCACGGGGTCCTGCGGGAAAGTCACAGCGTTTTCGACCGGTCGATGTGGAGCACCGCCAGCTATCTCGACGGTCCCGTCATCGTCAGAGGCTACCCAACCGGAAGGGCGACCAAAGGAAAAGGCATCAAAATGGTCGTGGCGCCCGAGGGCAGTGATGACTGGCAAGGAAGCTCTATCCCCGTCTACACCGCCAGCTTCGATCTCGCGGATTAGCTGGAGGCGCATCAGTGCGCTCACGAGACAACGAGCCATTTGTAGGCGGAAAGGACCGCTGAGGAACTCCCTTTCCACCTTCACTTTCACTTACCACTACGGGTCCACCGGAAGAACTGTCCCCTAACGCCAAATCACCCCAACGAGGGCAAAGAAAAAGCCCCATCTCCTGATTTAACAAGAGATGGGGCGTAAAACTGGCGACGTCCTACTTTCGCACAAGCTAGACATGCACTATCATCGGGGCTGCAGCGTTTCACTTCCGTGTTCGGAATGGGAACGGGTGGGTCCACTGCGCTGGGATCACCAGAAGTCTGACGAATTTGAGGCCACACTAAGGCTCAATCTGGGAGGTTTCTCACTGGGGGGTGTGAGTCGAACCTCAAATTCGCCAGACTTCTAACGACCCCATTTCATGGGGATTTGATCGCTGCTTCGCAGCGAAGGGTTTCGATACTTTCATATCGGTTCCCCTGCGGTCAATTGGATTTTACTCCAACTGAACCGTCGCTTTTCGTTTTTATTTGGTTGTCAAAGAACCCGGCCAAGTCGCCTTACGACGCTTTATGGCGCTTTACCGATTCTCTGACATCTACATACAGGAGTTTCATACAGCCCTTTTCAGGCTGAGTTTTGTTTAAATTTGTCAATTTCGCTCATCTCTTAAAGTAAGAGGATGAGGAAATGACCAAGCCGAACGGATTATTAGTACTTCTCAGCTGAACATGTTACCATGCTTACACCGGAAGCCTATCAACGTGGTGGTCTGCCACGATCCTTCGGGGAAGAGTCATCTTGGGAGAGGCTTGGCGCTTAGATGCTTTCAGCGCTTATCCTTTCCGAACATAGCTACCCAGCACTGCCTTTGACAAGACAACTGGAACACCAGTGGTTCGTCAGACCCGGTCCTCTCGTACTAAGGTCTGAACCCCTCACTCTTCCTGCGCCCACAGCGGATAAGGACCGAACTGTCTCGCGACGTTCTGAACCCAGCTCGCGTACCACTTTAACCGGCGAACAGCCGGACCCTTGGGACCTTCTCCAGCCCCAGGATGTGATGAGCCGACATCGAGGTGCCAAACCGAGTCGTCGATATGAGCTCTTGGACTCGATCAGCCTGTTATCCCTAGCGTACCTTTTGTCCGTTGAGCGATGGCAATTCCACATTCAACCACCGGATCACTTGGACCTGCTTTCGCACCTGCTCGACTTGTAGGTCTCACAGTTAGGCTGGCTTATATCCATATACTCGTCACCTGATTACCAACCAGGCTGAGCCAACCTTCGTACTCCTCCGTTACTCTTTGGGAGGATACCGCCCCAGTAAAACTGACCGGCTGCCAGTGTCCCTCTGCCAGATCATGGCAAGAGGTTAGAGTTTCCAGTTTCAAAGGGTGGTGTTTCATTGACGACTCAACATCCCCCGAAAGAGATGTATCAAAGTCTACCACTTACGCTAAGCATTAAAACCGAAAACACAGTAACAGCGTACAGTAAAGGTGCATAGGGTCTTTCCGTCCTGCTGCGGGTAGGCGGCATCTTCACCGCCACTACAACTTCGCTGAGCTCCTCGTTGAGACAGCGGTCAACTCGTTACACGATTCGTGCAGGTCGGAACTTACCCGACAAGGAATTTCGCTACCTTAGGACCGTTATAGTTACGGCCGACATTCACGGGGACTTGGGCTCGAAGCTTCGCTTGCGCTAACCTCTTACCGTAATCTTTCCGCATTGGTCACGTGTCACACCCTATACTTAGTCTTGCGACTTGGCAGAGTGCTGTGTTTTTGTTAAACAGTCGGTTGACCCCTTTCACTGCGGCCCCTATTGCTAGGGGCACCCCTTCTTCCGAAGTTACGGGGCTAGATTGCCGAGTTCCTTAACGAGGTTTCACTCACGCGCCTGGGTATACTCTACCCACCCACCTGTGTCGGTTTACGGTACGGGCGACCTTGGAAAGGGGCAAAGGGTTTTCTCGGTGTTTGCTTTAAAGGATCCGTCTTGGCCGTAGCCTCAACGTCCGCTTGCGCGACAGTCACTTTCAATCGACTGCCCTTCTCCGCACCCACGTCACCTTCGCTTTAACCAAAGCCGGTGCTGGAATATTAAACCAGCTGTCCATCGTCTACGCCTACCGGCCTCGACTTAGGTCCCGACTAACCCTGTGAGGACGAACCTTGCACAGGAAACCTTGGGTTTACGGCGGCCAGGAATCTAACCTGGCTTATCGCTACTCATGTCTGCATTCTCACTTGTAGAAACTCCACGGTTGCTTCCGCTCCCGCTTCTGCGTCGCTACAACGCTCCCCTACCAATCAAGGAAAACGAATTCTCCTCAATTCCAGAGCTTCGGTATACCGCTTATCGCCAATCATTTTCGGCGCGAAAACACTCGATGAGTCAGCTATTACGCACTGTTTAAATGATGGCTGCCTCTAAGCCAACATCCTCATTGTCTAAGTATCTTCACATCCTTTCCACTGAACGGTATTTGGGCACCTTAGCTGCTGGTCTGGCATGTTTGCCTCTCGCGCACGAAGCTTATCCCTCGCGCACTGACTCCAGGACTTCTCCCTGTGGCATTCGGAGTTTGATTGAATTCGATACCCTGGTATGGGCTCTAGTTCATCCAGTGCTCTACCTCCACAAGTCAGCATCCTAGGCTAGCCCTCAAGCTATTTCGGGGAGAACCAGCTATCACCGGGTTTGATTAGTCTTTCGCTCCTACCCACAGCTCATCCCAGAACTTTTCAATGTTCACGGGTTCGGTCCTTCACGCTGTATTACCAGCGCTTCAACCTGGCCATGGGTAGATCACCTCGGCTTCGGGTCTACTGCCAGCGACTATGGGCGCCCATTTCGGACTCGCTTTCGCTTCGCCTCCACCCCAGAAGGGCTTAGGCTCGCCACTGACAATAACTCGCAGACTCATTAAGCAAAAGGCACGCCATCACCCTTGCGGGCTTTGACACCTTGTAAGCACATGATTTCAGGGACTATTTCACTCCGCTCACAGCGGTTCTTTTCACCTTTCCCTCGCGGTACTTGTTCACTATCGGTCGCCAATTAGTATTTAGCCTTACGCCGTGGTCGGCGTGGATTCACGCGAAGCTTCACTTGCATCGCGTTACTCAGGGACTCCCTAGGCGTGCTCGGATTTTCGATTACGGGCCTCTCACCCTCTATGGAGCGATTTTCCAGTCGCTTCATCTAATCGTTGCACTGCCACATCGGGGCCCTACAACACCACGAGTAAACCCGTGGTTTGGGCTGTTCCGCTTTCGCTCGCCACTACTTACGGAATCGCTTCGCTTTCTTTTCCTCTGGTTACTGAGATGTTTCACTTCACCAGGTATTGCTCACGCTGAGCTATTGATTCACTCAGCGGTAATGGAAGGTTAATTCCACTGGGTTACCCCATTCGGAGATGCACGGGTCAAAGCGTATTTGCCGCTATCCGTGCCTTATCGCAGCTTATCACGTCCTTCATCGCCTTTTGGCACCAAGGCATCCATCATGTGCTCTTTGTAGCTTGATCAATCTGATCCTCACATCCCGGTTAAGGGACATGGGAAATATGATAACTGAAACTCTCGTTTCAGACTCAGCTCTAAAAAAGTTGTATTACTACCCTGTATGTAGATGTCAAAGAACCGGCCGAGCTCAAGTTGGCTCGACGGGGAGAATTTGATGCCTGGAATCTCTTCCTAAGTCACACAAACTCAAAACGGTCGTTCTTGCTTCTTTTTTTCCCCTTCTCCCACTCTCCCTTTCTCCCTTTCATTTTCACCCCTGCCCTGCTCAGCCTGGTGGGCGTGGCAGGATTCGAACCTGCGACCCTGCGCTTATCAAGCGCATGCTCTAACCAACTGAGCTACACGCCCGAAAAGCGGGTTGATAGTTGAGGGTTGATAGTTGATAGCCGCGCGGCGTTTGCCGGGCGGTCTTTTGATGGCTGAACTATCAACCATCAACTATCCACTATCAACTTTCTAGTGGAGGCAAGGGGATTCGAACCCCTGACCTATAGCTTGCAAAGCTACCGCTCTACCAACTGAGCTATGCCCCCTTGGGTTCACTTAATGTGTGTTCGAATGTCTTTTGGTGTTCCCTTGCCTAATTAGGCCAAACGCTTTCGCGTTTAGTCTGGGAATCGAAGCAAAAACTGAATTGTGCGCTACCGTTTCAGATACTCTGATGCTCCGGTTTCTTTCGTTACCGAAGTCTTAGGGTCGCATCGTTTCCAGGGAAGCTTTTGAAGGGCTTCCAGGAGACATTAGCGATCGACCTATGCCAGTTCCGTGAGGAAGTAAGGCATTTCTCCTTAGAAAGGAGGTGATCCAGCCGCAGGTTCCCCTACGGCTACCTTGTTACGACTTCATCCCAGTTACCACCCATACCTTAGGGCACTGCCTCCTTGCGGTTGGCGCATGCACTTCGGGTACAAGTGACTTCCATGATGTGACGGGCGGTGTGTACAAGGCCCGGGAACGTATTCACGGCGTCGTAGCTGATACGCCATTACTAGCGATTCCGGCTTCATGGAGGCGAGTTGCAGCCTCCAATCCGAATTGAGCCCAGTTTTAGGGATTTCCTCCACCTCGCGGTTTCGGTTCGTTCTGTACTGGGCATTGTAGTACGTGTGCAGCCCTAGCCGTAAGGGCCATGCTGACTTGACGTCATCCCCACCTTCCTCCCCGTTTCACAGGGCAGTCTGAACAGAGTGCTCGATCCGTAGATCGGTGGCAACAGTTCACAGGGGTTGCGCTCGTTGCGGGACTTAACCCAACATCTCACGACACGAGCTGACGACAGCCATGCAGCACCTGTGCAAATTCCATATTGCTATGGTCGCCGGCTTTCACCGACTTAGAGATGCATGTCAAGGCTAGGTAAGGTTCTTCGCGTTGCATCGAATTAAGCCACATACTCCACCGCTTGTGCGGGCCCCCGTCAATTTCTTTGAGTTTTAATCTTGCGACCGTACTCCCCAGGCGGCGCGTTTAACGCGTTAGCTCCGGCACAGAAGGGGTCGAATCCTCCCACACCAAACGCGCACCGTTTACTGCCAGGACTACCGGGGTATCTAATCCCGTTTGCTCCCCTGGCCTTCGTGCCTCAGTGTCAGTAACTGTCCAGAGATTCGCCTTCGCCACTGGTCTTCCTTACGATATCTACGCATTTCACTGCTACACCGTAAATTCCAATCTCCTCTCCAGTACTCCAGCACCACAGTATCAAGTGCAGTTTCGGGGTTGAGCCCCGAGATTTCACACCTGACTTATGGCGCCACCTACGCACCCTTTACGCCCAATGAATCCGAACAACGCTTGAGACCTCTGTATTACCGCGGCTGCTGGCACAGAGTTAGCCGTCTCTTCCTCTTCAGGTACTATCAAGCCGGCAGTAGTTATTTGCCGGCAATTGTTCCCTAATGACAGGAGTTTACAATCCGAAGACCTTCATCCTCCACGCGGCGTCGCTCCTTCAGGGTTTCCCCCATTGAGAAAAATTCTCGACTGCTGCCACCCGTAGGTGTCTGGACCGTGTCTCAGTTCCAGTGTGGCTGGTCGTCCTCTCAGACCAGCTACCCGTCATAGCCTTGGTGAGCCGTTACCTCACCAACTAGCTGATAGGCCGCGGGCTCATCAAGAAGCGCCAGGTTGCCCCGGCTTTGGTGTCAGAGAGATGTCTCCCCTAACCACATGCGGTATTAATTCGCCTTTCGGCGAGCTATCCCCCACTTCTCGGCAGATTGCCCACGTGTTACGCACCCTTACGCCACTGGACATCACTTGTATTGCTACAAATAATATCCCGTTCGACTTGCATGTCTTATCCACGCCGCCAGCGTTCGTTCTGAGCCAGAATCAAACTCTCCGTGAAAAACGGATGAGAACATTTAAGTCCTCAAAGTTTGCGTAAGACAGCTGCTAAAGCTGCTTACTAAATCTGACTGTTCATAACCTGCTTTCTCGCCTCAACCCGAAGGTTGTCAGCTTAGGCAGGGTTTGTTCAGTCTTTATAATTTTTGAAATCAAAGATCTGACGTATAACGCACAATTCAATTTTTGCTTTCTACGCCTCGATTTCTCCTCCAGGAAACCAAACCTTGCGATTCGAATTCCTCGATTCAATCCGAGGCGTCTAGTTGACCGTTCTGAGTCTGCTCTTTCCGCCAACGCTTTCCACCTTCGCTTGCGCTTTGGTTTTCAGCCTCGACGGAGTCGTGTGACAAACTCCAGAATCAAACTTTCAAAGATCATTGGCTTCACAAACATCCGGGCAACAAAAAACTCAATCTCATCGCTCCGACTTTAATGATCACCGTCATCTCGACGTTGACCCTCATTGTCGGGACAAGATTGAGTCTCAATCTGAAGTCCCAGTTGTTTGGAAGATCCACCGCTCCATCTTGAGGAGCAGTCCCGCTTTTCGTGTCGGGCCTGCTACTTTAGCTGTCGGCTTCGGCGGGTCAACCGGAAATTTGAAATTTCTTTCAACTTTCTCAGTTACCTCTCGAAACTTTCGCTTCGGTAACAGCGCCTTTCGTGGCGGGGCGCGCACTCTAGCGGGTCGCTTTGATCGGTCAACCGGATTTTTGAAATTTCTTTCAACTTTTCCAGTCGCCGCTCAGCGCGCTTTCGCGTTGTGCAGCACCACCTTTTTGGGCGGGGCGCGGAAATTAACGGGACGCCACAATCTCACAAGAAGAATCTCGAAAAAAGTGACGTTTACCTCTGAAAATTACGGCGCAGGGTGGGTGTTTCAGACTCCATGATCACCCGCCAGGGCGGGCGCAAACTGGTCCTTTCCCAAGCTGAAACGATATCCGGGCATCGTTTAGCGATCGATTGCTGTCGCGGCGGTCGGTTACCGGCAGAGGAGATGGGAGGAATAGGAAGAATAGGAATTATGGGAGTCCCATGCCTCCTATAATTCCTATTTCTCCCATCTCTCCTATTCGCCGACAGTCACAGGCCACCGCTACAGAGACGGCTTCGAAGGTCGCCCCTCCCCCAGGCAGACGCTCTCGAGCGTCCGAGGCTGGACAGGAAGTCGGGGGAAGAGGGACAAAAGCACTCTGAGCCATGCCCCGTTTTCTCCCCTTCCGGTTCTCTCTTTCCTATCGGCAATCTGCTCTCTCCCATTGCTCGTCTTCCTGTTGCCTCTGATGGCCGCGGACGGTCCCGCAATCCCTTCAGCCACCAATGCGACCGAGGCCACGGAGATTTCCTGGCGACTCGCCGGTCCCGGTGGCGGCGGATGGATTCCCTCTCTCCTCTGGGACCCGCATGACGCCCACACCCTCTACGTCGGCTGCGATGTCGGCGGCTTCTTTGTCTCCAAGGCCCACACGCCATAGGGTCCTCTCAGCCCTCCGCTTTTTCCGACCCCGTTTCTTCGCTCGGAGAGCCATGCGGCCAGCGCGCGAGGCTCTCGGCGTGCAAGTGGCGAGCCGGACGCAGGCGGCGGATGAGGCCGTAGCGCGGGCTGAAGAAGAACGCCGCGAAAAAGACGATGCCGAGGACGAGGACAATGCTGGCGCCCGAGGGAAGATTCAGCCAGTAGGAAAGCAGCAAGCCCGCGAGGGAGCCGAGCATGCCGATCACCCCCCCGCCCCAGAGCATCGTTGAATAGGAATCGCAGAGGAGATAAACGGTCGCGGCGGGCAGAATCAGCAAGCCGAGCAACATGATGACGCCGATCGCCTGCAGCGAGGCGATCATGGTCAGCACGAGCGAAAACATGAGGATGAAGTTCAGCCAGTTCACACGGATGCCCTGGCTCGCGGCCACCGTGGGATCGAACAGGGTGAGCAGCAAGGGCCGTTGCAAGCCGACGAGCAAGGGCACAACGATGAGGCTGATGCCCCAGATAATCCACAGATCCGAATCCGAAAGCCCGAGGATGTTGCCGAAGAGATAGTGGAGCAGCGAGACGCGCACTTTCACAAAGCTGATAAGCACGACGCCGAGCGAAAACGCCACGGTGTAGAGCGCACCCAGTGCGGTGTCTTCCTTCAAGCGCGAGCTACGGGCGATGATTTGCGCGCCCATGGCCACGATGAGCGCCGCGACGAGGGCGCCGAAAAACAGACCGACGGGCGCCAGTCCGAAGAGTAACAACGCGACCGCCAAACCCGGCAGCAGCGAGTGGGAAAGCGAATCGGCCATCAGCGCCAGTCGCCGCAGGACGACAAAGGCGCCGAGGAAACCATTGGTGAAGCCGAGCAGCGCGCCGCCGACAACGACGCGCCGCATGAATTCGTGGTGAAAAGGTTCAGTGAGCCAATCCATGGAGGAAGTGCTTAGTGCTCAGTGGTGATGGTGATGCGGCCGTCCGGCGGGTCCGGTGAAAGGCGCGGTGTGGTAGGTCTTGTGAATGTTCGCCTCGGTGAAGACTTCGGCCACCGGACCTTCGGCGATGAGTTCGCCGTTGAGCAGGATCACGCGATCAAAGAGTTCCGAGACGGTCTGCAGGTCGTGATGCGAAGCGATGATCAGCTTTCCCTGGCCGCGCAGGGTCCGCAGCATTTCCTTGAGATTGTCCTGCGAAGGCTTGTCGAGCCCGGTGAAGGGTTCATCGAGCAGGAAGACGTGAGCCTGTTGGGCGAGTGCCCGGGCGAGGAAGGCTCGCTGCTGCTGGCCGCCGGAAAGCGCGCTGATCTGGCGGCGATGCAGCGTTTCCAGACGCATGGCGGCGATCGCTTCATCGACAGCAAGGCAATCTTCCTCCCGGAAACGCCGCCACCAACCGAGCCGCAAATAACGGCCCATCTCGACGAGACCGCGGACGGTGGTCGGGAAATCCCAGTCAATATTTTCCCGTTGGGGCAGATAGGCGAAATCCTTGGTCGCCCCAGCCACTTCGCGGCCGTGAAAAGTGATGCTGCCCGTCTCGCGCGGCAGCAGGCCGACCAGTGATTTGAGCAGCGTGGATTTGCCCGCACCGTTCGGCCCGAGCAGGGCGACGGATTCGCCACAGCCCAATTCGAAGGCGATGTGGTGTAGCGCCGGTACGCGGTTGTAGCTCACCGTGAGGTCGCGGACGACCAGGCGATGGGCCGATGTAGGATCGAGAGTCGGGGTCAGGCGGCTCATGGGAAAGTGACCACTTCATCGTCCGCTCCTTTGCCCCAAACGCTCTTGTCATGCGTGTCCCCGGCCGGGTCGGTCAATTGCACGCGCATCGCGGAGAGCGGGCCGTCTTCCGGCCATTCGACGTGGAACTGCAAATCGACTCCTTCCGCCGGATATGCCATGGTCACATCATGCTCCATATCCGCCTCGGGAGCGGGCGCTTCCCAGATGACTTTGTCGAGGTTGCTGACCACCACTTTTTTCGGCACGGTGGTGAATGTCAGATGCAAATGAATTGCTTGTGCGGCTTCCTCTTTCGGAGCCGGAGGCGCGGGCGCAGCCACGACCACTTCGGGGCGCGTCAATTGCCACAGGGGAATGCCCGCCAGGGCGATGATGATGAAGGCGAGCAGCGCCCGCAGGAGCGGCGAGCCTCTCATTATTTCAGGGCCTCGACGATCGTCACGACGTTGTGCTTGTACATCGCCTCATAGGTGGAAGCCTCAGGTGTGTCGCCCAATCCATCCGCATAAAGCGGCGGCGCGATTTTCACTCCCGTCTCGCGCGTGATCTCCGTCATCACTTTGGGGATTTTCGATGTTCTCCCGGGAAGATGGCTTTCACGCCCTCAGATTTAATCGCAGCGACGATGTCGCCAACTTTTTTCGACGAAGGCTGATCTTCGCTCGAGACGCCTTCGATAGCGTGGATGGTAAAGCCATTCTCGCGGGCGAAATACTGGAAGGCGTCGTGTGAGGTCACCAATTTGCGTTTGTCGCGTGGCAATTTCGCGAGTTCCACTTTCACCCACTTCTCCAGCGCATCCAGTTTGGCGAGATACTTGGCGGCGTTTTCGGTGAACGTCGCTTTGTCCGCGGGGCTCACCTTGATCAACTCATCGCGCACGATCTTCACCGCCTTCTCCGTATACAGCACGCTCTGCCACCAGTGCGGATCTTCGACGACTTTGTCAGGGTCCTTCTCCGACTTCATCTTCAGCGAGGCAAAGCCATCGCCCACCTCGACGAGATCACCCTTCGTGCCGGTCGCTTCCTTCAGTTTGCCGACGTAGCTTTCCATGTGTTTCGCGGAGAGCAGGATCAGTTGCGCATCGCCGACGATCTTCAAGTCCTCGGGCTTCGGTTCGAATTCATGCGGATCGATGCCGGGCTTCACGTGCCCGGTCACGGCCACGCGGTCGCCGCCGACTTGCTGGGCGATTTCGGTGAGAATGGTCGAGAAGGTCGACACACGAATTTTGTCGGCGGCCTGCACAGCCATGGCGGCCGCGAAAAAGGCGATGAAGGAAAGGAGCGAAATCTTCACGGCAGCAACTAAAACAGTCGATTTCCTAAATGCAATAAATTTGCATCTGTAATTTTCGCCTACTGGCCGCGGCACGGCTCCTCACAGTGTTAACCTTCCAAGGGGCAAAAAATTGACGTTTAATTCTCCCCTCCCGCGCGATTGCATTTTGCCGTCCGCTCATTACTAAACCCCACATGCGCTTCATCCGTCTTTTGCCGCTCCTCGCTCTTTCCTTGTCGTTTCTCGGCGCACGCGCCAGCGCGGAACTGAAGTGGGATCATCCCGTCCAGACATTTCATCGGGTGCCGGAGGACAAGGAAATCGACGCGCACTTTCCTTTCAAAAACGTGGGTGCCACTCCGGTCACGATCAAGACCGTGCGCACTTCCTGCGGTTGCACCACGGCACATCTCGAGAAAAAGACTTACGCGCCCGGTGAAACGGGTGAGGTGGTGTTGCACTTTACCTTCGGTGACCGGAAGGGCGCTTATCGCAAGAGCGCGACGGTCACCATCGACGACAAGGCGATCGAACCATACGTCATCGGCCTGATCATCGACATCCACGATCCGGTGACCATGACTCCGGCGCTCGTCTATTGGAAGAAGGGTGACCCTACCGAGGCCAGGAACGTGCAATTCACCGTCGAAGCGGGCCAACCGGTGCACATCAAGAGCGTCACGTCCTCGAATCCGCGCCTCGCGGCGAAACTCGAAACCACCAAGGCCGGCGAGCAATACGCCATCTCGGTGACGCCCACGGATACGGCGCAGAAAGAGTCCGCGGAGATCAGTATCCAGACGGATTTCCCGTCGGACGCGCCGCGCGCCTACACCATTCACGCGCGCATCAAGTGATCCGCGCGCTGCGTCAGCTTGCCATCGTGCTCGGCATCGCGCTCCTGCCGGCGCTGATCTCGGGTGCGGTGCAGTTGAAATGGAACGCCGAGGTGCCGTCGAAGAAGGACGAGGTGACCATCGCGATGGTGCACAACAACTGGTCCGACCATGTGCTGTGGGTCGACGCCCGGACGCGCGCAAAATACGATCACGCTCACATTCCCGAGGCGGTGTTGCTCAATGAAGATGAGTGGAATTCGCTGGTCGCGAAATTCCTCGATGCCTGGGATCCGGATGTGCCGGTGGTGGTCTATTGCGATGGCGGAAGCTGTGACGCCAGTCACGCGATCGCGGACCGGATGCGCTCGGAATTGAAAATCGAGAAGGTCTACGTCTTGAAAGGAGGCTGGGGCGCATGGTCGGGAAAATAATCGTCCTGCTCCTGCGTCTCGCCGTGGCGGCAGTCTTCCTCTACGCGGGCGTGATGAAGATCTGGGACTTCCGTCACGGCCAATCGGCCACGCCGGATTTCACCCTGGCCATCCAGCATTTCGAGATTCTCCGGAATCCCGACCTGCCCGTGCTGCTCGCGGTTTATCTGCCGTGGCTGGAGGTCACCGCGGCGATCACGCTTTTCGTGAAACGTCTAGCCCTCGGCGCGGCCACCGCGGTCACGGTGATGAGCGTGGTCTTTCTCGGCGCCATCGGCAGCGCCTGGGCGCGTGGCTTGGACATTTCGTGCGGATGCTTCGGCAAGGATGAGGTCTCCATTCCGTATTCATCGATGATGTTGCGCGATGGAATATTACTCGCGGCAGCGGTGGTCCTGCTCGTTTGGGAAGCTCGGCGGAATCGGGCATTGATTCCCAATTCGAAGGCGGAGTCACTTTCCTAGTGTAGTGCGTCGCAATTCGCTCCTGAGAACCGCTCCCACTCGTCACCCGCAACCGCTTCCCCAATGAAACGATTTCTCGTCTTCCTCGCCGCTCTTGCGCCCTTGGTCCCGCCGGTTTTTGGCGATGAGGCGTTGAGCCCATGGGGCGTTGGCAGTTGCTATAGCAACAATCGCTCCGCGGCGGATAATGCGCGCTGGATTCCGCAGATGGAGGAAATCGGGTTACACAGCTATCGGACGCCGCATACGGATTGGGGCGCGCTGGAGACGACGCCGGGCCAATGGAAATGGGAAGCGCTGGATCAGCAGATGGATTATCTTACCCAACACGGGATGAACTTCGGCGGCACGCTGATCGGGACGCCGAAATGGAACACCAAGGACAGGCCCGGATCGCTCCCAGTGAACAACATCGAAGGATGGTCGGCCTATGTCTCCGCGGTGGTCGGACATGCCAAAGGCCGGATCCAACGGTGGGAAGTGTGGAATGAGCCGCCCAATTTCACGGGGAAGAATCAGAAGCCGGCGGACTATGCGAAGATCGTGGCCAGCGCTTACGATGCGGCGAAAGCGGCGGATCCTTCGTGCCTGATCGGGCTGGCCGCGAAATCGGCACATATCAATTACCTGGAGCAGGTCATCCAGGCCGGGGCGAAGGATCATTTCGATTTCATTACCCTGCACCCTTACGAAATCCTGAACGGTGTGGTGGAGGACGCCGGCACGGAGTCCGTCTTCCTGCACATCGTGCCGACCCTGCGCAAAATGCTGGCGGCGCAGGATCCGGCGAAGGCGAACGTGCCCGTCATCTTCACCGAGTTGGGCTGCGACGCAAAAAAGGGCCTCGACGTGCAGGCCAATGCGCTGGTGAAAGCCTACGTCATGGGCATCGCGGAAGGCGTCGCGTGCATCGAATGGTTTGAAGGACGCGACGGCGACAGCGGCCCGATGGGCCTGCTCGACGGGAAGGGAAATCCGCGGCCGAGCTATGAGGCGATGAAGCATTTGATCGAGCATCTCGGGCAGCACCCGAAGTATCTGGGTTGGATCCTGCTCAATGACCGGCATTACGCGTTCGCATTTCAGGGCGCGAAGACGACGGCGCTTGTGACCTGGGCACACACGCCGGAAGCGAATGCCGTGCAGTTTGGCAAAGCCGTGCAGATCGTGAGTGTCACGAGCGGCGAAAGCAGGACCGCGAAAGATCTTACCCTGACCACCGCACCTGCGCTCGTCCTCGATGCGCCAGAGGATCTACTGAAAAAGGCGGCGGCGAACAAAGACAAACCCGTCCCTTGGGATGGCGATTACTCCAAGGCGCAAAGCGTCTCGCTCACCATGGGCGAACAGCACGCCGAGCGGGGCTTGCACACGCTCTCGGGTGAATCCCTGGCCAAGGCCGTGGTCGTGTATGGCGGGGCGGCGCGAGCGGGCAATGTCCCGGGTGGCAATGTCTTCGTGGTCGATCCGGAATTCCTCTCTTACACGACTACGCCGATCGAGATCGAGGTCGTGGTGCGGCGGAATGAAGCGAACGATAACTCGGGCTTCAAACTGGTGTACGAATCCAGGACGGGCTTCAAAACCGCCGGCGGATGGTACACGGTGCCGGACAACAAGGAATGGCACACGCAAAAGTGGCGGATCGATGACCCGCAGTTTGTGAATTACTGGGGGTATAACTTCTCGCTGGTGTCGGATGGGAATGTTTACAACAAATACTATCTGCAGAGTGTGACCGTGCGGAAGCTGGAGAAGTAACGCGGGGGCGGCGCGTTCGTGGCGACTTGACCGTAACTCGGGCGGCCTTGGGCCGAAGGCGCGCGTCGTGCTTTCCCTGCGACGCGGCCGGCGACATTTACACTTTCTTAACAACAAACCGGCTGCGCAATCATACTCTCTTAACAAGCCGTTGCGAGAGTGCTGCATGGAAACCGGCGGAACCCCGCCGCTTCCCCAACACAAAACTGATGCAGCATATGAAATCCTCCACTCGCCGCAGCCTGGTGCTGTCCGTGTTCGCGCTGATGGGTGTCAGCGTCGTCGTCGTGGCTCAAGTCGATCCCCCTAATAACAAGGTCCGCGCGCGACGGCAGATCCATCATCACGACGGCAATGCTCCGCACGCCAATGGCCGGCTCGGTGATCCCCTCCCAGACCTGACGCAGGATCAACTCGCCGCCTTCACCGACGGGCTCGGCGAATTTGAAAACGTGGAAACGCCGGAGAGCGGTCTCGGGCCGGTTTACAACAACACCTCGTGCGCCAATTGCCACTCGGCTCCCATCGTGGGTGGCGCGAGCGCGGCCACGGTGACCCGTTTCGGCAGAATGGACAAAGGCGTATTCGATCCGCTCTCGCAGGACGGCGGTTCGCTGATGCAGAGCCGCGCGATCGATCCCGCAGCGCTGGAACATGTGCCCGCCGACGCGACGGTCGTCGCCCAGCGATTGGTCACCCCGCTCTTCGGCGCGGGGCTCATCGAAGCAATTCCCGACGCGGCCATCCAGGACCTGGCCAAGCGCAAGAAAGCCGATGGCGTCCTCGGCCGCCCGGCACTCGTGCAGGATGTAACCACCGGGACCATGCGAGTCGGCCGCTTCGGCTGGAAAGCGCAACAAGCCACGCTGCTGGCCTTCGCCGCTGACGCCTATGTAAACGAGATGGGCATCACCAGTCGTTTCTTTCCCACGGAGAATGCGCCCAATGGCGACCAGAAACTTCTCGCCGAGTTCGACAAGACGGCCGACCCGGAGGATCAGGTCGACCCAGCGACCGGCAAGAGCGACATCGACAAAGCCGCCGACTACATGCGCTTCCTCGCTCCGCCGGCGCTGCCGCGCGTGAATTCCGAGGTGCAACTCGGCCTCAATTTGTTCATGCGCGTCGGCTGCGCCGAATGCCACGTGCCGACCTTGTTCACCGGACCCAACACCGTACGAGCCCTCGACCGCAAACCGGTGAACCTTTTCTCCGATCTGCTCCTGCACGACATGGGCAGTCTCAATGACGGCATCGCCCAAGCCGATGCCCTGGCCAATGAAATGAAGACCGCGCCGCTCTGGGGCCTGCGCCATCGCGCGCCGTATCTGCACGATGGCCGCGCGCCGACGCTCTTCCTCGCGATCACCGGTCACGATGGCGAAGCCGCACCGGCTCGCGACCGCTTCAACAAGCTGCCGAGCAGCCAGCAGAAGCAATTGGTCGATTTCCTGAATAGCTTGTAAGCCATTCGCATTTCGCGAGCAGCGCCGGGAGACACCTTCATGTCTCCCGGCGTCTTCATTTGCATGACCCGAAAGTGGTATTTTCGCGGGTCTCAGTTTCGGATAAGCGTGATGTCGTTTCCGTTAACTCGTCGAACGACTACACCGTTCCGCCAACCCCGAAACTCCCCCTATGAACTGGATCCGCATCCTCCTCGCTGCGTGCCTCGTCTCCCTCACCACCGCTCGCGTCCACGCCGGACTCGCCATCACCACGGATGGTCAACCGAAAGCCACCATCGTCCTCGCGGAATCACTCCGCCCCACTGACCTCGCGGTCACGGCACTCGTCTCACACATCAAGGAAATCTCCGGTGCCACATTGCCGGTGATTGCGGAAAAGGAACTCGCCAGCGCGCAGATCCAGAATGGCCGCATCGTTCCCTCGGACAGCAAGCTCGCCGCGCAAAATTTCATCCTGCTCGGGGATGGGGCATTGACGCACAAGCTCGGGTTGTCCCTCGATGACCTGGGCCCCGGCGGAATTGTCGTGCAGACCGGCGGCAACACACTCGCGCTGCTAGCCAAGGACGACCACAGCAGCAGTCGTGAACCCGCCAGCGCGCGACCGGTGTTTCGTTTCCTCGAGGCGCTGGGCTGTCGCTACCTGTGGCCGGGGGAAACCGGCAAAGTCATTCCGCGCGAGAGCACCATCACCGCGCCCGATCTGCGTGTACGGTTCACTCCGCAAATTGGACAGCGCAACATTCGCTTCTCGCCGCCGGATGCACGCGACATGGCCAAGGGTCTCGCCTGGCTCGGCGCTACGGTTGACGACTATCGCACGGGCTTAAATAGCGCCGAGCAGACCGAGGCCACGGGTTCGTGGGTAGCGTGGAACGGCCTCGGCGGAAATGTCGGCATAGTCGGCGGCTCAGCGGGCGGTGGCCTGCGTGGCGGCTGGACAGAGTATGGCGCGACGCACCCCGAGTGGTTTGCCCTGCAGGTGGATGGCACGCGCGACCAGAGCAAGGCTAAGGGACGCTGGCGGCTTTGCGTTTCCAATCCCGGTCTCATCGAGCACGTCGCCGACGACATCATTGCGCGGCTCAATGGCCACGCCCAGGGCATCATCTCGCTCTGCCCGAATGATGGCGGCTACTCGAGCTTCTGCCAGTGCGAGGAGTGCAAGAAGCTCGATCCGCCGAATGCGCCGAAAGTGAAAATGCTTCTCTTCGCGCATGTCGGCGGCTCGGAGCGCACGGAAGTCGAAGTGCCCGCGCTCACCGATCGCTTCGTGCACTATTGGAACGCGATCGTCGAACGCGTGACGAAGGTCGTGCCCGACCAACTCTTCCTCGTCGAAGCTTACAGCTACTACTCCGATCCACCAGTGCGCGAGAAGCTGCACCCCAATATCGTTGTGCGTTACGTGCCGAGCGTGGCCGATGGCTGGAAGGGCTGGCACGATGCCGGTGCCCGACGGCTCTACTGGCGTCCGAATAATCTGCACAGCGGCTATCGCGATGGCGTGCTCAGTCCGAAGGCCCGCGAAACGGCCGAAACGCTGAATTACCTCGGCAGCGAGGGCATTCTCGCCACGGACATGGATAGCATTCACAACCACTGGGCGACGCACGGACTGACCTACTACGTTGCGGCTAGATTGAGCTGGGATCCGTCGCTGAAATTCGACGCGGTGCTCGATGACTATTGCCAGAGCGGCTTCGGTGCCGGTGCGGAATCGGTGAAGAAATACTTCCAGCTCGCGGGAAAAGGTGTCGTCCCGGTGACGGTCGGCCAACGCGGCGCATTTCCAAAAATAGCCTCCGAGACGATCGACCAACTCCGCGGCCTGCTGGTGGCGGCGGCCAAGGCGACCGAGAAGGACGCGCCCGCACATCGGCGGGTCGCCTTTCTGCGAGCCGGCCTGGAATTCACCGCGATCAATGCCCAAGCCCATCGCCTCGCCGAGGCCGCAGAGGCCGGAACGCCACCCGAGGCAAAAGCCGTGAGTGAAGTGATGGAGCACCGCTGGCAACTCATGCGCGCGCTGCTGCAACAGCAGCCGCTCGCCGTGAATGTGGGCGTCGTGGCCGCGGCCGATGAACCGCTCAACCGCGCCTTGCAATGGAAAGGCCCCTCGGAGTCGGGCAAAGCCGGAAAGCTGCAACTTCCCGCCGGGGACAACTGGCTCAACGAAGACCAAAGCGCGACACGGAAATGAATAGCAGACGAATCCTTCTGTGCCTCTGGCTGGCCAGCCTGGCCGTCGCGCACGGTGCCGACACGCCGCGCGACTACACCTCGCGCGTTCCCAAGTTCACCTTCGCCGAAGATCTCGCGGCTCAAGAAGCGCAGCTCAAGGACAACCCACTGATGCAGCGTTTCCGCGAGGAGCGTCACGCCCTTGCCGCCGATCCCTTGCGGCCCGCCTATCACTTCTACAGCCCGGAGGCGCAGCTCAACGATCCCAACGGCCTCTGTTTCTGGCGGGGTCGCTGGCATCTCTTTTACCAGGCGAATCCGCCGGACGATCATCGCTGGCACTGGGCGCACGCGGTCAGCGACGACCTCATTCATTGGCGCGATCTCCCCTACGCGATCTACCCGAATCCCGAGGAGCAATGCTACTCCGGCGCGACCTATGTCGATGGCAACCGCGTCATCGCCATGTATCACGGACGCGAACTCGGCAACATGGCCGCGACCTCGCACGATCCGCTGCTGCTCAATTGGGAGAAGGTCACCGGCACGACGGTCATCCCGTTGAACAAGGACGGAAAGCGCTATCACTTCCTCTCCGCTGAGCCGTTGCCTTATCGCATCTACGACGCGTGCATTTGGAAAAAGGGCGACACGTATTACTCGCTCTCCGGCTCGGTGGATTACAACGGCCCCGCGGGCAAGCCGATGCTCGCCGAGTTTCTCTTCCGCTCCCGTGATCTCGCAAAGTGGGAGTTCGTGCATCAATTCGTCGAAGGCAACCGCTTCACGCCCCCCGGCGACGATGGCGCGTGTCCCTATTTCTGGCCGATCGGCGACCGGCACATCCTGATCTTCTTCAGCCACACGAGCAGCGCGCAATATCTCCTCGGCGATTACGACACGCAGAACGACAAGTTCAACGTCACCGCGCACGGTCGCTTCTGCTTCGGCCCAGTCCTTCCCGGCGCGGTGCAGGCGCCCTCGGCCACGCCGGATGGCCAGGGCGGCGTCATCGCGATCTTCAACATGAATCCCGCGATAGCCGGCCATCGCAGCGACGGCCTCATGACGTTACCGCGCCGGCTCACGCTGGTCGGCAAAGAGGATCTACATCAGGAGCCTGCGGGTGACATTGAGTCCCTGCGCGGTGCCCATCAGCACCTCGATGCAAAGTTGTTGCCGGCGAATCAGGAAATTGTCCTGCCCGATATTCACGGCAACACGATGGAGCTCAACGCCGACATCGATCCCAAAGGCGCGCCCATGGTCGAGTTGAACGTCCTGCGTTCCGCCAACGCGGAGGAAATCACTCGCATCGCCCTTTTTAGAAATCGCCAGGTCACCAGCCGTTTCATGCCGCCGCAGCAGAAGCTCAGCGTCGTCACGCTCGATAACACGCGCTCTTCGCTGCTCGCCGACGCCCAGTCGCGCCCGCCCGAAACCGCCTCCGTTCTCATCCCACCGGATGAACCGTTTCACCTGCGCGTCTTCATCGATCGCAGCGTGGTCGAAGTTTTCATCAATGGCCGGCAATGTCTCGCCGTGCGCGTGCAACCGAGCCGCAGCGACAGCGTCGGCGTTTCCCTGCGGGCGCAAGGCCAGGACGCGGAACTCCGCTCGCTCGATGCCTGGCAGATGAAGAGCATCTACAAGTAACCGCTCTAGTAAGTGTAAGGCTCCGGCAGTTTGAAGGCGTCCTTGATGATGTGAAAAGTCGGCACATCCTCTTCGAAGATGATCTCCACGATGTCGAAGCGGAACAGGATGTTGTCCGGATTGCCGAGCAGATCCAGCCAGGCCAATGCACCGCGCGCGATGAGCTTTTGCTTTTCCCGCGTCACCGACTCCGCCGGCGATCCGAAAGTCAGGCTGCGCCGCGTCTTTACTTCCACGAAGACCAGCGTGTCGTGATCGCGGCAGACAATGTCCACTTCGCCGCCGTGCGGCGCGCGGAAATTCCGATACAGGACGCGATAACGGTTGCGCTTGAGATGCCGTGCCGCGAGCCGCTCCCCTTCCCGCCCGAGCCATTCCCGGTCGTCTTCGCCGCTTCCGTTAGCGGAAGGGGAGTTCCGCCTGTTCGACGGGGAGAAAAGATCGGCGATGAATCGGACAAGGCCCATGTTCCTTGAGTCTAGCGAGGTGCAGCTCAGTGCCATAGCCTTTATGCTGCCCAAATGCATAGCCGGGATGCCGTTGATCCATCTCGACCATAATACGGTCGCGCGTGACCTTGGCGATCACACTCGCCGCGGCGATGCTGAAGCTTAGCGCGTCGCCGCCGACCAAGGCGGTGTGCGGTATGGGAAACGGGCGGACCGGCAGGCCGTCGATGAGCGCGTGATCCGGTTTCGTGGCCAGCGCGGTCACCGAGCGCCGCATCGCTTCGTGCGAAGCGCGCAGAATGTTGATGCGGTCGATTTCTTCGACCTCGACGACGCAAACGGTCCAATGAACGTTTTCCCGCGTCGTCAGCTCGGCATAGATTTTCTCGCGCTGCTCGGCGGAGAGCTTTTTGGAATCGTTCAGCGTCTTGTGCCGAAATTTCTCCGGCAGAATCACCGCCGCCGCCACTACCGGCCCGGCCAGGGGCCCGCGCCCGACTTCATCGATCCCCGCGACCAGTACGCAGCCATCCGCGCGCAACTTGCGTTCGTGGCGCATCCCACAAGGCATCAGCGGGCGAAGGGGGTTGAGGGTTCGAAGCGGGATTCAACGCTCATCGCTAAAATGGAAAGCCGCGTGAGGAACCAAAGCAAACTCCAAACGCATCGTCTTTGCAGATTATTCGTGTTCACGAATCCGCGAGCTATGAGCGCTTGCGTTTTTTAGTGCGGTAGTCCTCTACCGCTTTCGAGAGGTGACTCCCAAAGCGCCAGAGGACAAGCGCACTCCAAAACGCAAGCGCCTCACCTTACCGCAAACAATTCGCGGACGCTCGGGCGTTCGATACCACCCGTACAAAAAATGTGCGGCGATCCAATGGATCGCCGCACACGAATTTCGATTTGGCTGCGCTGTTCAGCTTAGGCCGAAGCCGACGCCTTTTCGCGGACGGCCATCGCCGCCTTGCCGGTGCGCTTGCGAAGATAGTTGAGCTTGGCGCGGCGGGCCGTGCCAGCGGTCTCCACTTCCACCTTGGCGATACGCGGCGAGTGCATCGGGAAAACGCGTTCCACACCTTCGCCGTAGCTGATGCGGCGGACGGTGAAAGTCTGGTTGATGTCGCGGCCCTTACGGCCGATCACGATACCCGTGAAGATCTGGACGCGCTCCTTGTCGCCTTCCTTGACGATGGTGTGCACGCGCACGCTGTCGCCCACGTGGAACCGTGCGGTATCCTTCTTGAGTTGCTCCTGATTGATTTTGTCGATGATAGTGGGCATGGCAGTGGCTCCGGGTTGTAATGAAAAAAAGGGACGGGAGTAATAGCTTGATTCCGCCGCAGCGCAACCCAATTTTCACGCCTCCCTCACTTTCGCAATCCCCTTTCTCTCATGGACGAGATCATCGACCTGCACAGCGATACCTATTTCATGGGCGAAGCCCTGCGGCAAGCCCGTCGGGCTTGGGAGCAGGAGGAGGTGCCGATTGGGGCGGTCATCGTCCACCAAGGGCGCATCATTGCCCGGGCTTGCAATCAAGTCGAGGTCTTAAAAGACGCCACAGCGCATGCCGAGATGCTGGCCATTACCCAGGCGGAAAGCGTGCTCGGCGACTGGCGGCTCAACGAATGCGACCTTTACGTGACCAAGGAGCCCTGCCCGATGTGCGCCGGGGCACTCGTCCACGTGCGCATGAAACGGGTGGTGTTCGGGTGCCCATCGCCGAAGGATGGCGCCGGCGGCAGCCTGCTGCAGATCCTGCAACACCCCAAGCTCAACCATTCCTGCGAAATCACGACCGGCGTCCGGCAGGACGAATGCGCGGCCATGCTGCAGGCGTTTTTTAGAGAGCGGCGCGGCTGAGACCTCCCAGCTTACGGCACCTTGAGTTGCGACTGCGGGATGAAATCGTGGGTGGCGATAATCTGCTGGCCTTTTTCGCCAACCAGAAACTCGAGCATCTTCTTCTTTTCCGAGGCCGGTTCGTGGGGAAAAACGACCACCACCGGGCGGGTCAGCGGGTAGCTGCCGTCGAGAATATTCGCCTTGTTCGGTTCGATGGCTTTCCCGTTTTCGCCGATGAGGGCCAGCGGGTAGGCGGTCTTGTGATCGGCCCAGCGCAGGTTGGCGACAGAAATTCCCCCGGAGGCGAACTCGAGCGCGTTCTTCATGTCCGGGCCATCGGCCACCACCTGCCAGGCCACGCCCGGCGCACGATGAATGTCACCGTAGAGCCAGTTCGCGAAAATGTCCCACAACCCCTTTTCGTGGCCGGGCTCGAAAAACACCATCGGGCGATCCTCGCCCCCCACTTCCTTCCAGCTGCGCACCCGGTTTTCGTAAAGGCTGATGATCTGGTCGCGAGTGAGTGCGTGGACACCGCCATCCCAAACCGTGCGCGACACCACCACGGTGACGACCTGAGTGCCCAGCGTCGTCTCCACAAAATGCATCGCCGGATTGCTCACACGCTCGTCGACTTTCAACGGACGGGTGAGCAGGATCACATCGACATCCCCCCCGCTCAGGCTCGCGGCGACCTGCGTATTTCCTGCCTCCTCCACGAGGCGAACCTCAATCCCCGACTCGTGAAGCGGGCGGATGATGTCCCTGGCCAGGGGCACGAGCGAGGGCGTGCACTGCAGCCGCAACGGCGGATCAGCCAGAGCGCTGACACAGAACAGGCCGGAGACGGCAGCGAGGAGAAAGGGAAAGGACTTCATGGGGCCGAAAGCGGGCGAGAACCTAGGCAGGCAATCCGGCTTCGTCGAGCGCGCTAATGCCCCTTTTCCGAAAAAAGAATAACCCGCGTTGCGCGCAAACGGGGGGCGCGCAACGCGGGGTCTCGAGGAGGAAAGCAAAAAGCTTTCGGGAGAAATTAGCGTTTGCTGAACTGGAAGCGCTTACGAGCGCCGGGCTGACCGGCCTTCTTGCGTTCCTTCATCCGCGGGTCGCGGGTGAGGAAGCCTTCGGCCTTCAGCGGTCCACGGAGCTCGGCATTCGTCTCGGTCAGGGCGCGAGCCACGGCGAGGCGCACGGCGCCAGCCTGGCCATTCACGCCGCCGCCGGTCGCGTTCACCGCGAGGTCATACTGATTGACGACCTTGGCGACTTCGAGCGGCTGGAGAACGGTGTTCTGCAGAGCGGTGGTCTTGAAATACTCTTCGAAGGGACGGCCGTTGATCTTGATCTTGCCCGTGCCCGCGGAAAGGCGGATGCGAGCGACGGCGTCTTTGCGGCGGCCAGTAGCGATGAATTCTTGCTGCGACATTTTAGGTAGAAATTAGACGATCGAGGTGACGGGGGTCGGCTGCTGGGCCGCGTGCGGATGCTCGGCGCCCTTGTAAACCTTCAGCTTGGTATAGACGGCGCGACCCAGCTTGTTGTGCGGGATCATGCCTTTCACGGCGCGCTCCACGAGGAGCTCGGGACGGCGGGCGCGGCGGGCCTTGACGGTCTCGCTCTTGTGGCCACCGACGTAGCCGGAGAAGCTCATGTAGGATTTCTGTTCTTCCTTCTTACCGGTCACACGGACCTTCTCGGCGTTGATGACGATGACGAAATCACCGGTATCGACGTGCGGAGTGAAGATGGCTTTTTCTTTGCCGCGAAGGAGGTTCGCGGCTTTGGTGGCGACGCGACCAAGCACCTGGTCGGCGGCGTCGATCACCCACCATTGGCGGGCGACTTCGTTGGCTTTGGCGGAAAATGTCTTAGTCATTACTTCTGGTCCCTGTGGAAAAGGGTGCGCAAACTAGGGGTGAGGGTCACCCCTGTCAAACACTTTTCCGCCGGGTTACGTAAACTTTTCAAGTCCGGCTTTTTCGGGTCGGCACGAATATAGCCGTAAAGGTGTGCGCTGCAAAGCCAGAAACAACCATTTAGCCACTTAAAGAAGAGCGGCTTTACCCGCGGTCCGAAACGAGCTTCGCCAGCGCCGCGGAAGCTTGATCGATCGCCGAGGACCAATCGCCGAATTTGGGCTGCCGGAAGATGCGCATAGTGGGATACCACGGGCTGTCTTCACGCCCCAGCAGCCAGCGCCAGCAGGTATCGAAGCGATTCAGCAGCCAGACCGGCTTGCCAAGCGCGCCGGCCAGGTGCGCCACGGCAGTATCCACGGTGATGACCAAATCCAGGCACTCGACCAATGCCGCGGTCTCCGCGAAATCGCGGAGTTCCTCGCTCCAGTCGAGCAAAGTCATCCCGACGGGTGGAGTTTTCGCCTGCTCGGCCGGGGGCCCCTTCTGTAGGGAGACAAAAACGACGCCGGGGACTTCCGCGAAGGGGGCCAACTGACCGAGGAGCACCGAGCGCCGCCGATCGATCCGATCAGCGTTGAGTTGCCGCGGGCGCATTCCTCCGGCCCAGACCAATCCGACTTTCAGGGCATTTCCTTCCAGTCGTTCCTTCCATCGGCGGACCCCGGCAGGATCGGCTCGCAAATACGGGATCGTAGCCGGGATCGTCTCCACGCGCGTGCCAAAGGCCAGCGGGAGACTCATCATTCGGCAATGCAATTCGAAGTCGGGCAGCGGGTCCCCTATGACGATGATTTCCGCCACCCCCTCGAGGCTGGTGAAAAGCGACTTGAGCTCGGGCTGGCACTCGAGGATGACGTGCCCGCCGCGCTCAGCGATCAGCGGTGCGTAGCGGACAAATTGCAGGGTATCGCCCAGGCCTTGCTCGGCGTAAATCAATACACGCTGGCCATGGAGCGGTTCGCCTCTCCACATCGGCTGCGGAAAGTCCCGCTTCGCAAATCGCAGGTCCCCCACTCCCCAGCGGCTTTCATACAGCGGCCAGCCTTGCTCGAAATCGCCCTGCAGCAGGAGCTGGAGGGAGTAGTTGAACTTCGCTTGCGCGGCCTGCGGCTGAAGCTCGATGGCGCGGCACAACTCGGCGCCCGCCTCGTCCAGGCGCCCCTCGGCCATCAGCGTCACACTGAGATTGCTGTGCGATTCGGCCTGGTTTGGCTGGAGCTCGAGCGCGCGGCGAAAGGCGTCACCGGCCTCCTGCAGGGCGCCTTGGGCGATGAGCGCGACGCCCAGATTGTTGTGCGCCTCGGCGTGATTTGGCCGGATTTCGATGGCGCGCCGGCAGGTGGCCACGGCTTCGTCGAGACTCCCTTCATCCACCAGCGCATTACCCAGGTTGCAGTAGGCTTCGACATAGTCCGGGTAGACGGCGATGGCGCGGCGAAAGGCGGCGATCGCTTCGGCCAATTCCCGCTGGTTCACCAGCGCCACGCCGAGGCTGTTGTAGCCATTGGCGTATCCCGGCTGTAACTCCACCGCGCGCCGGCAGGCGGCGACGGCTTCTTCACCGCGTCCTTCGCCACCGAGGGCGATGCCCAGATTGTTATGCGCCTCGGCGAGAGTGGGCCGCAACTCGATCGTCCGGCGCAACACGGTCACGGCTTCGCCCAGCACGCCTTGGGCGATGAGCGCGGAGCCGAGATTGTTGTGCGCGTCGGCATGATCGGGCTGCAGTTGAATCGCTCGACGAAACTCCGCCATGGCTTCATCGAACCGGCCGAGATTGCGCTGCGCGGCGCCGAGGTTTGAATGAAAATCCGCGACGTTCGGCGCGAGGGCGATGGCTTTCTGGATCAACTCCACGGCCACCTCATGCCGTCCCACCTGGTCGGCGATGACGCCCAGCAGGTGCAGCGCGCCGGCGTGATTCGGCTGCGCACCGAGGATCTGGCGGTAAAGCCCCTCCGCCTCAGCGAGACGCCCGGCTTGGTGGTGCGCGACAGCGAGCCGAAAAGCCTGATCAAGGGGGACAGCAACCATGACCTACCTGTGCGCGAATCGGGAGTGGTTCACAAAGGATTTATCCACTCTCCACCCGTGTATCGGCTACCGGCGCGCGATCAATCCTCTTTAATTGGCGGAAGGATCCTGGCAGCGAAACTGGTCTCACCCCGCTCGATCAAACGCGCCGAGCCCCGCTCACTGCGGCATCAGCTTGATATAATCAATGATCCCGGTGTAGCCCGAGCTGCTGGCGTTTTTGCCGGTGATGGTGAAGCGGAACCATTGGTCGCCGTTGGTCGTTGGTGTCCATGTTCCCAGATCGATCGAGGTGTAGACGGTGCCGGAGGCATAGTTGTCCTGCGCCGCACCGAGATTGGTGAAGGTGCCGTTGGCGGGAGCGACGGCCAGTTGCCAGATGCCGCGATTGCTATATTTCTTAATGCCAATGGTGACGTCGTAGGAGCGCGCGGTGACGTTCGGAACGACGAAAGTAATCTGATCACCCACGGCCACGGAAACGAGTTCCACCGCCGCTCCGGTGCTAAAGTTCGGGTCGTTGATCAGTGATACCGTGTCGCCCGGAGTGGACGACTGAATCCAGAGGTCTTCCGCTTCCTGGGTGTCGCTGGCGTAGTAATGGAATGTCCCGCGGCCCGCCGTGCCGATAAACGCGCTGTTGTATTTCTGTCGATCGCCGGTCAGTGCATAGATCGGCTCGATGGTAGGAGTGGGCAGTACCGTCCACGTGGCTCCGTAATCATCGGAACGATAAACGCCCTGCACGCCGCCAACCACTCCAGCGATATAAACCGAATAACCACTGCCGGAGGAAGACTTGCCAAACCCAACGTTGCTCGTCTTGCCAACAGCCGTGTTTTTCGTCCAGGTCACGCCGGAGTCCGTGGAACGCCAGAGACCTCCGCCGTTGCCATTGTAAGTGCCATCGTCGCAAAGCCACACATCGCCGCCGCTGGGATAGGTCGGTGAAACGGGCGCGGCCACGAGTTGCGGAGTGCGCATGTTATAACTGTTCCCGTTGGAAACGGAACCCACTTGCGTCCAGGTCTGTCCTCCATTGGTGCTGCGATAGATGAGGTGAGCCGAACCGCCGAATTTACCCATGTAGAAATAGCCATTGCCGCGATCCGCCGCCAGGCACTGGCCAGACATGCCGAGGCTGTTGCCGTTCGTATAGACGCCCACGATTGGGGAGTTGGGCGCGCCGGTCGAGGCCGCCCACGTCACGCCGCCGTCCTTGCTGTAATAGGCGGGAATCGTGGCCTGCGAATAGTTGATCGGCAGCCAGACGAAATTGCCCGGCGCGGTCGAGGAAACGGCGATGCGTCCGCCACCGCCACCATTCGAGCCACTGATGATCGCCGCCGGTGGAGTGGAGGCATAGACACCGGAAGTTCCCTGGTAAACCGGGCGAGTATTCCAATTCAGGGCGGCTTCCGTCCATGAAGTGACATCCTCAGCATAAACTCCCGCGGTAATATTCGCCGTCCCCGTGCTCTGGAGATAGAGGCGCAAGGTGGCAGAGGTAATGGATGACACACCGGTCAGATCGAATTTCAAATACGTCCAGCGGTTGTAACCAGCGGCGTCGGTTTTCACCAAAAGCGAGGTGGCCGTCCCGAAGTTCGAACCCGCCGCGGAGCCGTCCTGCACATAGGTATCCTCGGAGACCGGCACGGTGGTGGTGCCATTGAGGACCAGTTGCGGCGGATTGGCCGTTTCGCGCGAAGCGAAATTCAGCGGCCCCTGTCCCGTGGTGGCGCTGCGCAGGATGAGCGTCACCGGGCCGCCGAGGTGCTGCTGCAGGTAGAGGGTCAGGTCCCAAGTGACCCAGGTATTCGTGCTATTGCCCGGCACGACGATTTGCTGGGCTGCGCCGAAGGCCGACCAGGTGGCGCCGCCATCCCGTGAAAACGCCCCGCTACCGGGCTGGTATGTCGCCGCGTTTTGCACCCAGGCGCGGGCCCACGTGAGGGGCACCGACTCGCAGAAGTCCAGGCTCGTGTTGTTTCCCCCGCTGGGGTTTTTCAGGCTATTGCCCTCCGTGCCCGTCGGCCGCTCAAAGACGTTTTGATAGCAAAAGCCGCCCACGTCCCCCACTCCGGTGAGGAGCTGCGCCCCAGTCGGGGCGTTTTTCACTGCCGCGACGACGGTTTCTTCCTGGCCTTTTTGCAGGGTGTACCACTGGCAGCCGGAGGGAGTGGTACCCAGGTCCTGCGCATCGCGTGTCCGGTAGGCGCCGAAGAAATCAGCCGCCCAGAGCTCATTGGAATTTGCGGGATTGATGAGCAGACCGGAAATGTTGCCGAACCAGTAACCGACGAGACACGGCGCGCCGTCCGGTTCCGTGCGCGGAATGCCCGTCGAACCACTGGTCATGCCGTTGAAAGTGTACTGCTGCATGGCCCAGGTGGCGCCGCCGTCCGCCGAGCGCCAGATGCGGTTGAATTGGCTGCCGGAATTGCCTTCGGCCACGATGACCTTGCTGTCCGTGACATCGTTGGGGTCGGTGGCGACGCCGTTGTAACTTACCCCGGTCGGCAGGGACGAAAGCAAGGTGAGCGTTCCACCACGCGGCAGTTTGGCGCAGCCATCGGTGCCACCGGTAACGTAGAGCGTGCCATTTTTAGCCAGCTGCGCGCGGCGCGGGCTCGGCAGGCTGGCGCCGGTGACCAGAGACCAGGTCGCGCCCGCATCCATGCTGCGATAGATTCCACCGGCAGTCGCATCGTGGACACCGGCATAGACGATCGTTGGCCCGCCATTGTTCTTGTCGCAGATCACGAAGGTCACGCCCGCTCCCGAAAGGCCAAAGGGCACGGAGGTGCTGGCAATTTGGACCCACGTCCAGGTGGTACCGCTCTTTACGCCTTTCTGTAGGCCGGTCGTGCTGGAGCCATACCAGACGGTATTGGGATCATTCGGATCGACCGCCAACCGCTCGCCGTTTGAGCGATAACTTCCATTCCCATTTTCGGTGAGACTCGAGCGGATTTGATACCAGGTAACTCCCTCGTCGTCCGAACCCCAAATGCCATTGCCGGCGCCGACATACACGCGGTTCACATTGCTCGGATCCGTGCCGATGGACTCGACATTCATGAGCGAAGAAGCGCCCGACGTGCCGTAGGCGACCATGTCATCGGTGAGCGAAATCCACGTGCCATTGACGCCATCGACATCGGGCACCCACCGGAATGCGCCGCCGACATCGGTGCGGCAGTAAATGGCGCTGCCGGTGACATTACTCACGAGGCCAGTGACGAAACCACCGCCGCCGAGCGGAACGGTATCCCAAGCTCCAGCGGCGAAGGTATGGGTGGTAGCAGCAGCCGCGAGCAGGCTGGCAAGTGCGGCGTTTCGAGCAAAAGCGAGAAGGCTTTGGAACATTTGCTTCATAGGAGAAACGGGGGTTGTGCCGTCGCATTGAGGCTGCGGTGACCATGTGCATCCGGCAATGAAGCGCGTGTAGCGCTTTAGTATTACGCCTGAGTTGGACGCCATCGCGAGTGGGCGGCGGCCTACCTTACGTGGTCCTCCCTATCGGTCTCCAAAGAGGACCCAGCTACGATGGATCGATGATCCCGCGCTTGATGGCGATGACCACGGCATGAGCGCGATCGCGCGCGTCGAGTTTCTGAAAAATGCGCGCCATGAAAACTTTGACTGTGGCCTCGCTAATCCCCAGGTGATCGCCGATTTCTTTGTTCCGCTCGCCGGCGGCCGCCCGGACTAACACTTCGCGTTCGCGCGGGCTGATCTCCACCTTGCGCGCACGATCATGGAGCAGGGCTTCGAGTCCGGGCGAAAAATAGGATTTCCCGCCGTGGACCGCGCGAATGGCCTGGATGATTTCGCCGCGCTCGGCGGATTTCAAAACGTAGCCGGCGGCGCCGGCGCGAACGGCCAGGTGAATATGTTCGTCGCCATCCAGCGCGGATAACATGAGCACTCGAGCCCCGGGATGTTCCTCACGAAGAAGAGCCGTGGCTTCCGCGCCGTTGGGCCCGGGGAGACGCCAATCCAGGAGCACGACGTCGGGCCGATGCTGGCGATAGGCAGCCAGCATCTCCTCGCAATTGCCCGCTTCGGCGACCACGGCGAGATCCTTTTCGACCCGCAGGGCGACGGCCAGGCCGCGCCGCACCATGAAGTGATCGTCGACGAGCAGGACTCCGATGGCAGCGGTTTTCATGATGGCAAAAAGACAGCGGGGATGCGCACCTGCACTTCGGTTCCACGACCGGGCGCGCTGGCAATCGCGAAATTCCCTTTCATGCGCAACGCACGTTCGCGCATGCCAGCCAGTCCAAAGCCGCCACCATCGTGCGGTGTGACGGCATCGGGATCGAAACCGGCGCCATTATCGACCACCCGCAGACAGATTTCTTCCACGCCAAAGCCCAGATGGACCGTGACGCACTCGGCGCGGGCGTGTTTCAGCGCATTGGTGAAGCTTTCCTGCACGATGCGCAAAAGATGATTCTGCACGACCGCCGGTAACGGCCGCCGGTTTCCTTCGACTTCCACGCGCAAATGCAAACGCGCCGCCTGCGCGCTCGACGACAACTCATCATGAATCAGCGAGACCACATCGACCGAGGCCAGCGCGCCGGTGCGCAATTCCCAAATCGCGTGACGGGCTTCGGCGCGCGTGTGTCGCGTCATCTCCGCCGCTTCGCGCAAGAGCTCCCTGGCACGCTGCGGATCCGCTATTTCCGCCTGGGCAGTTTCCAGCATCAGGCCCAGGCCCACGAGGTGTTGCTCGAAGGTGTCGTGGAATTCACGCGCAATGCGCATCCGCTCCTCCTGCAAGGTCTGCTGTTCGATGTGCTCGCGAATCGTTTCGGTCTGTGCCGCGACCCGCCGGCGCAAGGCGAAGATCCAGATGAAGGCCGCGCCGGCCACGCACGCCGTCAGGGCCAGCACGATGACTACCCGGCGCACCGTCCACCAAGGCGGCAGCGCGAGCAGCGTGACGTCTTCCGGCTGGCGCATCCATATCTGATAAGCAAGCGGCAGGACGCTCAAACCGGGCGTTTGCTGGGCCTGCACCACACACACTCCGCTCACGCGCAATCGGCTGCCCGCCGGAAACGTCACGCGAGGCGGCGCACCAGGACGCACATCGAGCCGCGCGCAAACCGTCATCTGCCCGACGAGAAGAATGAGCGTGTCTTCTTCCAGCCCCGGTTGGGCGCTCAAGAGCACGCCTTCCGTCGAGACGAGTGCCCCATGATAGTCACCACTTGCAATCTCGTGAGGTCCGAGCGCTTGGGGCGGCGGTGGTGACTCCTGTCTCAGGACTCGCACCAGCGCATCGCGCAGCACCGGTTTGCGATTCGTGGATTCGACATGCCCGGCCACGTCCACGACCTGCCCCGGCCGCAGCAACAGCGGCTGCGTCGTCTGCACCCAGAGGCTGCCGGAATAGTAGCCGTCCTCGCGGACGCGCATAAAAAAGCCGCGCTCCGGGCGCGCCAGAGTGACCTGGCCTTGCACGTGCACCCGATCCGGTGGGCTCGCCTTGGTAAAGAGCGTGTGATAACTGCGCGGCGCTTCACCAAACATCCTTTCCAGAAAGGTGGCATCAGGCCGGCACTGTTCGACCGCGGGAACATAGAGCACCGTCCGGGTGACACCGCTGTGCTGATCGCCAAACGTTCCGAGGACGCCGCTGACGGTCACGGGCACACCCAAAAGATAGCTGGGCAAATCCCGGGTATCGGGAAACCCGCAAATCAACGCCTCAAAGGAAGAAGCGCCCAGATCGAGGTCCAGGCGCACCCGGTCGTTGACGCGCTTGATCGAACGCACGTTGCCCCGGATTGAAATCCAGTCGGCATCGTAGGAGCCATCGGCCAGACGCTCCGCCACAGCGGCCGTCGCCTCGGGCAATTCTCCATGGCTCAACACACGAATCTCCGGCGCCGTCCCCTTCTCGCTCGTCACAATTTCCGAAGTGAGCCCCTCCGCGACCACACCCGTGACTTCCACCCGGTCGCCCGGATTGAATTGGCGGTCAGCCGCGGTGCCGAGATAGATGCCGCCTGTCTCGTCGCTGAAGAAAGTCAGAAACCAGGTCGCCTCACTATAAGTGATGACGCCGCGCAAAATGGCAGCCGGATGTCCCCGGACTTCCGCAGGGCTGAGCGCACGGATTTCGCGCACACTTCGCAAAGGCTTCGCCGCCGGCGCAGCCGCACCCAGCATGGTTCCACTCAAGGCAATGAGGCATGCCAGAATGATCCAACGGGGGAAAGTGGACATCGCGGCGAGTATCCGAGCCGCTCCCTTCCTTGTCTTCAACAAAATGAGCGCGTTTCGCGATGGGGAAACTTCGTGGTCTCTGATTTCACGAGAACGCGATACTTCGCCGCTTGACCCTTCCCGGCTCCGTACGGACTCTCCCGGGCGCCCATGGCAACCGCCTTTCCAACGCAACGTACTATGCCGGCTCCCTGGCATGAGGTGCTCGGCCCGGACAACGCGGCGCGTCCGTCGTATCGGAAACTGCTGGAGGACCTCGGGCAACTCCGTTCGGTGGACCTGCGGGCATTGGACGATCGCATGGCGGCGACGCTGCGCGAGATGGGCGTGAATTTCGATGTGATCCGCAACGATCCGTGGGGGCGTCAGCCTTGGACCTGCGATGTGCTGCCGCACATTTTCGCGAGCGAAGACTGGGCGTTGCTGGTCGCGGGATTTCGCCAGCGGTTGCGGGCCTTCGAGCACTTCCTCGCCGATGTCTATGGCAAGCGGGAGATTCTGCGCGCGGGCGCGGTGCCGATCCATGCGGTGCTGGGCAGCCCGCATTTTCAAAACGCCTGCATCCACCTCCCTCGTCCTGGCAATGCCTATCTGCACCTCAGCGGTATGTGCGTGGCGCGCGATGCGCGCGGAAAATGGCAGGTGAAGCATCATCATTTCGGCCACGCCACCGGCATTTCCTACATGATGCAAAACCGCCGCGCGCTGGCCCGCGTGTTGCCGGAGATTTTCCAGGATACCGCCGTGCAATCGCTCGCGGAAATGCCGCTGGCCATCATGGAACGATTGCGCGAGACCAATACCAGCCGCGGTGGTGAACCGGCCGTGGTGCTGCTCTCTCCCGGCGCGGGCAGCGCGGTCTCCAGCGAGCAGAGCTTTCTCGCCCGGCGCATGGGTATCCCTGTGGTGCAAGGCGGCGACCTGCTGGTGCTGGACGATTGCGTGTTCCTCAAGACCGTGCGCGGACTGGAGCGCGTGGATGTCATCTACAATCGCGTCGCGGATTTCTGGCTCGATCCCCTCGTCTTTCGTTCGGATTCGATGCTTGGTGTCCCCGGTCTGGTGCACTGCTTGCGCAAGGGTACCGTCGCGCTCGTCAACGCCGTGGGATCGCAACTGGCCGACGACCGCTCCCTGCTCGCCTTCGCGTCGCAGATCATTCGCTACTACCTCAACGAAGCCCCGCTCCTGCCGACAGTGCCGACCTACTGGCTCGGCGACATCGACCAGCGCGAGATGGTGCTGGAGAATCTGGAAAACTATCGCATCCGGCCGATCTCGCGCGAGAGCACCTCGGGCTCGTGGGAGCGCGCCTCTGTGCGCGACGACGCGGTCTTGCGCCAGGAGATTCGCAAGAACCCCGCGCACTATGTCGCCCAGCCGCACAGCGAAGGCGCACCGACCATTTGCTTCGATGACGGGCAGCGCGTGGAGCATCCGCAGGATCACATCCTTTTCGCCGCGCGCAGCGGCGCGAATTTCGACGTCTTTCCCGGCGCGCTCACGCGGGTCTTCTCGCGCGTCGATCCACGCGGCGAATTCGGCTTTGGCTGGACGAGCAAGGACTCCTGGGTGCTGGCGGATGAAAGCACGAATACCCTCCTGCCGACGCTCGCCCGCCGGACGCCGCATGCGGAGTTTGCCCCCCGCCAGGTGACGAGCCGCGTGGCGGAAGCGTTTTACTGGATGGGCCGCTATCTCGAGCGGGCCCATCATCAGGCCCACCTCATCCAGGTAGTCGAAACGCTGGAGACCGAAGAACTCAACAGCGCTGAGCGCAAAGCATATCGCCCTGTCTGGAACCGGTTGCTGCCCCCGCTCGAAAAAAGCGCCGGCACGAGCCGCCGCAGCATCGCCAATCGGTTGGATCGTTACCGTCTCGTCTTACTGCCCGAGCCCGGCAGCGTGGTGAGCACCTTCCTGCGGGCGATGTACAACGCGGAAAGCGTGCAGGACTCGCTCAGCCCAGAGGCGTGGGCCACGCTCAGCGAATTGCGAATGCGTTTCCAGCGCACGCGTTATCGCGATGGATTGAGCGAGCCGGAAGCGGTGCGCATCACCCGCCGCATGTCGGAAGCCGCGACCCAGCTTATCCCGCAATTCTTCGCCATTGCCGACAACACGATGCTCGCGGACGACGGCTGGCGCTTTTGCGAGATCGGCCAATTGCTGGAGCGCGCGGTGATCACCGCCAACTCCGTCCGGTCGCTCAGTTCGACCCTGGCCGCGGCACCGGGCGGCGACGCCCACGCGAGCGAAATCGAGCTCAGCGTTTTCCTGCGCATGCTGGGTTGCCGCGACGCCTACCGGCGCATTTTCCAAATGCGCGCCGAGCCGATTCCCGTGCTCGAACTGCTCTACCAGCATCGCGAGGTACCGCGCAGTGTGCTGCGTTGCCTCATGAAATGCGGCGCCCTGCTCCGCGAAAGCCTCGCCCCAGAAGGAACCGAACAAGCCAGCGCGCCCGCGGACATCGAAGAACTGGTGCACCAGATCAAGCGCATCGACTGGCGCGCCTTCGTCCGCATCGCCCACGATGAAGACCAGCCGGCCACCGGCTTCGGCCCGGGCAGCGCACGTGCAACCGGACGAATTGGAGCCACTGCTCGATCGGCTGATGCAGTCCACGATGGACGTCCACACGGTCATTGCGGACAGCTTCCTGAATCACCAGGCGCGCATCGGGCAGGTCACGCAGCCGATGTTGCGGGGGTTTTAGGAGGCTCTCCTATAGCTCCCATCCTTCCTATTCCTCCTATTCGCGATGGTGGGATAGGAGATATAGGACCGATAGGAAGAATAGGAAACCCCGCCCCCCCTTTTTCCTCTTTGGCCACGCGCCCTGGCGGGTTACACCGGGGTCATGCGTTTCCTCCTGCCCCTGCTCCTCTCCGCCACGCTGGCTTTTGCCGCGGATGATTTCGTCGAGTCCTCCCTGCATCGCGAAAATCCGAATGTGCCCCACGGCACGGTGACGAAAATGCCTCCGTGGGAATCGAAGATTTTCGCCGGCACCACCCGCGAGTGGTCGATCTACGTCCCGGCGCAATACAAGCCGGAGAATCCCGCGGCGGTGATGGTCTTCTTCGATGGTCACGATTACGTGAACGTGAAGGGTCACTGGCGCGTGCCGATCGTCTTCGACAACCTCATCGCCAGCGGGGAAATGCCGGTCACGATCGCCATCTTCATCGACCCGGGCAGCGACAAGTCGAAGGAGATGCCGAAGAGCGCGTGGAAGAATAGCAACCGCAGCCTCGAATACGATTCGCTCGGCGACCGCAACGCGAAGTTCCTCACCGAGGAAATCCTGCCGGAGGTGGAGAAGACCTACAAAATTTCGCCCGACCCGGAGATGCACGCGGTCTGCGGCGAGTCCAGCGGAGGCATCGCGTCCTTCACCGTGGCCTGGGAGCATCCCGAGAATTTTCGCAAAGTGCTCTCCACCATCGGGAGCTTCACCAACATCCGCGGCGGGAACGCGTATCCGTCGTTGATTCGCAAGACCGAGCACAAGCCGATCCGGGTCTATCAGCAGGATTCCGGCGGCGACCTCGATAACGAATTCGGCAACTGGCCGTTGGCCAACCAGCAGATGCACGCGGCGCTGAAATACATGGGCTACGATTGCCGCTTCGATTTCGTGGAAGGCTACGGTCACAACTCGAACTACGGCGGCAGCGTCTTCCCCGAGGCGCTGAAATGGCTCTGGCGCAAGGAAACGGCGAAGCCGGAAATCATCACCAAAGGCGATCTCGGCGGCGACATGACGCTGCACCGTCTCCTCATCGACGGCGAAGACTGGAAGCTCGTGGCTGATGGCATGAAATTCGTCGACGGCCCCTGCACCGATGTGGACGGCAATTTCTATTTTTCCGACCTCAAGGAACCGGCCATTTACAAGATCGCAGTCGACGGCACGAAGACCAAGCTCATCGACGATATTGGCAGCGGCCTGAAGTGGGGGCCGGACGGCAAGCTCTACGCCTGCCAGGGCGCGAAGAAGCGGTTGGTCTCCTATGACCTGAAACAAAACCCGCCGGCCATGGAAGTGATCGCGGAGGACGTGAACCCGAACGATCTCGTCGTGACCTACAAGGGCGACATCTATTTCACCGAGACCGGCAAACATCAGGTCACGCGCATTGCCGCGAAGACGCATGAGAAGAGCGCGGCGGATGTGGGCATCACCGGCCCGAATGGCATCACCCTCTCGCCCGACCAGGGCACACTCGCGGTTTCGGATTATGCCGGCGAATACGTCTGGACCTTCCGCGTCGAACCAGACGGAAAGCTGACCGCCAAGGAGCCTTACATGACGATGCGCCGCCCGATTGATCCCAAAGGCGAATTCAATCGCGCCGAACCGCCGCCCTACAAAAAAGCAGCCGGCGGCGACGGCATGGCCACGGATATGCAGGGCCGCTACTACGTGGCCACCGCGCTGGGCGTGCAGGTCTTCGATCCCACCGGCCGTCTCTGCGGCGTCCTGCCCAAGCCGCAGGTTGACAAGCCGTTGACCAGCGTGATGCTCTCCGGCGCGAATCGCGAGTATCTCTACATCATGAATGGCGACAAAATCTTCCGCCGGAAAGTGCAGGCAGTCGGCGCCGTCTTCTATCAGGCGCCGCACTGATTGCCGCACCAACCTCACACGCGCACTTGCCTCCTCGCGGCAGGTAGCTAGACTTGGCGCTGTCATGGCGTCGTTGCTCATACGCTCCACGCTTTTCCTGGCACTCGCCCTCGCGAGCGCCACCGCTCAGGACTTGCCCAGGAAATCGGGCCCCGCGGATATCATCGATCCCGAGCCCAAATTGCTGCTCAACGATCTGCCGGATGTGCCCATCCCCGGCACTCCGTTTCCCGATAGCCTCGCGGCGGACCAGACTCCGGCGGCCATCGCCAGGCTCGAAGGCGCTTTGGCACGGGCCAAAAAGAACGCGGCTTTTCGGGAGCGGCTTTGCAAGACCGGCGTGCTTTCGAAGCTCGAAGCCGAGCAAGGCGAGATGACGGTCGTGCGGTTGACCAGGGACTTGGAAAACGCGCGGCTCAAAGCACTGCAACAGGAATTAGCCGAGCGCCGCAAAGAACCTCCAGCGGATGAAGCCGCGAAGAAGGAGCTGCAAGATATCGAAGTGCGTCTGGCCGCCGCGGCGGTAACCGCGCAGGACGCCACGACGAAGTGGGAACAGGCGGTCAGGAGCGCCGCGGAAATCCGCGTCTGGCGGGAGCGCAAGCTGATGGCCCTGGGTGCTGGATCGAAGTCCTCGCTGAAGCGAGCGGAGGCGGCCCTGCAGAGTCTCACGGCAACACCCGCAGTCGCACCGATCGCCGCGCCGCCACCGAATCCGTAAAGAAGTGGATCGGGACAGGTGGCGCATAGCAGAGAAACACGCGAAGCGTGTCCCAAAAAAACATCGTCATCCTGAGCGGAGTGCCCCGGGGCGAAGGCGGGCGGGGCACGTAGTCGAAGGACCTCTGACCTCCGTGGGCGAAGGTGGAGGGAAAATAGACGCGTGGCCACGTGTAAGCGGTGAAAGCTCCGCGCGAAAACCCACAGAAATTGGAGGTCCTTCGGCTCCGCCCATGCTTCCCCGCTCCGCTCAGGATGACGATTGGTTTTTGGATCGCCCTTCGGGCGGATGCAGCCACGCACCCATTACGGCGACAACCGCTCGATCTGCCACCCGCCATCGGGCTCGCGCGTATAGCGCAGCCGATCGTGCAGCCGGCTCCGCCGTCCCTGCCAAAACTCAATCGTCTCCGGCACCACGCAGTACCCACCCCAATGCGGCGGCAGCGGAATCTGCCCTTGCCCGAATCTCTCCCGCGCTTCGGCAAATTGCCTCTCGAGCTGCGCCCGATCCGCAATCACCTCGCTCTGCGTCGACGCCCACGCCCCGACCTGGCTGGCTTCCGGGCGGGTGTGAAAATAAGCGGCCGACTCCTCCGCCGAGGACTTCACCACCTTGCCGGTGACATTCACCTGACGCTCCAGCGCGTTCCACCAAAAGGTCAGCGCCACCTTCGGATTCGCCGCGAAATGCCGCCCCTTCGCCCCATCGTAGTTGGTGAAAAACGTGAAACCCCGATCATCGCAAATCTTCAGCAACACCGTGCGCGTCCACGGCTGCCCCGTGGCATCCACGCTGGCCACGGTCATGGCATTCGGCTCGAGAAGCTGATGATCCACCGCCTCATTCAACCAGGCGTTGAATTGCTTGATCGGATCCGGATCGAGATCACTCCGGCGCAGACCGCGCTGGGCGTAATCCTGCCGGAGAGCGGCGAGCTCGGCGGGAGATAACATCTACTCTTTCTGCGGCGGCAGCTCGACGATCTCAAACCAGTATTTTTCCAGCGTCTGCAAAATATCCACCAGTGCCTCGAAAGTCACCGGCTTCACGATGTAGCTGTTCACGCCGAGATCGTAGCTCTTGTAAATGTCCTCGTCCGCCTTGGAAGTCGTCAGCACGACCACCGGGATCTGGCGCAAATCGGGATCGCCCTTCAGTTCCTTGAGCACCGTGCGGCCATCTTTCCGCGGCATGTTCAAGTCGAGCAGGATGAGGCCCGGGCGCGGCGCTTCGGCGGGCGGCGCATACGCTCCCGTGCGGCGAAGATAGTCGAGGAGCTGCTCCCCGTTTTCCACGAAGCGCACATCATTGATGAGGCGCGCCTCCTCAAATGCCTCCTGGGTTAACCGCCGGTCGTCCGCGTCGTCGTCGGCCATCAAAATGGTTATCGGCATGGCTTCTCTACTCATTTGCTTGGGGTGATGGTTGGGTCACCGGCAGCGTCACAATGAACGCGGCACCTTGACCTTCCGCACTCTTTGCCACAATCGAACCGCCGTGCCTATCAGTAATTTTTCGGCACACCGCGAGACCAATGCCGGTACCCTCATATTCGCTGCGGCTGTGCAGCCGCTGGAACACCACGAAAATCTGATCACCGAATTTCGGATCGAAGCCGATGCCATTGTCGCGCACCACAATCTTGCAAATCCGCTGGCCGGGAATTGCCACTTCGCCCGCGCTGCGTTCCTTCACCTCGTAGATGCGCCCCTCGATGACCACTTCGGGCCGGTCGCCGGGCCTTTGGAACTTGAGGGCGTTGCTGATCAGATTCTGGAAAAGCTGGCGCATCTGCACGGCATCGGCCTCGATCGTGGGCAAGTCACCGACCTCGATCTTCGCGTGCTGCTGTTCGATGGTGATTTCCAGATCGGACAACACGGTGCGCACGACTTCGTTGAGGTCGCACGCCTCGAAAGGCAGCGCGCGGCTGGTGATCCGCGAGAGCTTGAGCAGGTCCTGGATGAGCACCTGCATCCGCTGGGCCGCATTCTGCATGCGGTCGAGGTAATCGAGCCCCTGGGCACTGAGCGTCTTCCCGCACTTCACCCGCAGGCGGTCGCTGAAAGCCTGGATCTTGCGTAGCGGTTCCTGCAAATCGTGCGAGGCCACAGACGCGAAGTTTTGCAGCTCGGCATTGCTGTTCTCGAGCTGGGCGGCGAAGCGCAGCAGTTGCACTTCGGAGATCTTGCGGTCGGTGATATCCGCGCTGATCCCCACCAGGCCAATGACGGAGCCATCCGTGTCGCGCAGCGGCACCCTCGTGGTCTGAATCCAGAGCTCGCCCCCATCCTCCTGAAGCCGCGCTTCCTCATGATTGAAAATCCCCTCGCCCGTCTCGATCACCCGATGGTCGTCCTCGTCGAAACGCTCAGCCTCCGCCGCGGAGTAATAATCGAACACCGTCCGCCCGGTCGTCGTGCCCTCCGTTTTCGGACCATACATTTCGCGGTGGGCCACATTATCGAGAATGAAGCGCCCTTCCACGTCCTTCACGTAAACGTGGTCCGGAATGGTATCGATGATACTGAGCAGCAGGTGATGCTCGGCGGCGAGTGCTTCCTCCGCGCGATGCCGCGCCGCCACGTCGCGCAAGATGAGGAAGCAGGCCACCAGCAAGGCGATGAAGGTGAAAACGCTGCCCGCGACGATGGTCAGCGTGGTCGCGCGTCCCACGTAGCGCGTCAGCGCCGCGCGTTCCGCCAGCAACTGACGTTGTTCGCGATCGAAGTCCGCGAGGATTTTCCGGATGTCCTGCGTCGTCTGGTCGCTCTCGCCCTTGGCAAAAATCGTCAGGCTGGCGGCAAACCCCTGGGTCCGCCGGGTCTCGATTTCCGTCTGCTGCTCGGCGAAGTTGCGCTGGATGAGGGTGAGCAAGCGGTCGAGCTTCACCGTCTGTTGCGGGGTATCGGCCGTGTAGGTCTTGAGCGCGTTGAAATTCTCGATGATCTGCGCCTGCGCTTCCTCAAAGCCGCGCAGGTAGGTCTCGTCGCCGGTGATAATGAAACCGCGGCGCCCGCTTTCCATTTCCATGAGGTGCCGCTGGGTGCGCTCCTGCAGTTCCATGACCTCACGGGTGCGCGTCACCCAGTCGGCGGTGAGGATGAAGGCACGGGTGCTGCGGTAGCTGATGAACCCGATGATACCGAACATGAGGAACACCAACCCGAACCCGATGATGATTTTCCGCCGGATGGAAAACCGGGGCGCAGCGGGGGGAGGGGTCGACATCGGGGAGGAAAAATGGCGGAGGAGGTGGGATTCGAACCCACGGAGCCTTGCGGCTCTCCGGTTTTCAAGACCGGCGCATTAGACCGCTCTGCCACCCCTCCTTGAAGTGTATTGCGGACGCGCTACACCGATATTGAGGCCGCGACGCAATTTCAAATGCCATTTTCACGATTGGGCCGCTTATTGGTCGCCGCGGGAAACTCAGAACGGCCCTTCTCCACTTCCGGTCTACTGTCAAGAGTTGGCCATGATCCTGTGCTGCCCCGATCCTGCGCGATCCTGTGGGGCTGATCCAATTCATTGTATTTCCACGACAATTCCTTGTCATCAACAAGGCTCTTGCCCCAGTCCGCATACACGGTCTACAACCCGATACAGGTATGCGCCTCGTCGAAGTTGCTGATTTACCGGACCACGTATGGAATGCCACGACTCAGCATTTAACGTTGCCTTCCGCTCTAGGCGACGCCTACCGGGAGATGATCATCGAGAGCGGACTGCTCGACGCTGCGCTAGCGGCTGGCAACGATGAGGACGGACCGGTTGGCGGAGTCCGTGAAGAGGAAGCGAAGAGGCATTTTGCCCAACGTTTCAGTAGTTCTTGCGCACGTGTTCAAATCGCTCTGGTAGATCCAAAAGGGCACTTAGGCGAAGCCTCAAACCGCCTCTTTCATGCGCTCGCCGGCGGGCGCGTTACGCTTTTGGACATCCCTTGTGGCGCTGGTGCGGCGACAGCAACCTTGCTTCTCACGATTGCAGCCTTGCGTAGAGCCCGAGTCATCCCATCACTTCCATTAGATGTATTCGTGGTCGGCGGCGACTTCTCCATACATGCCCGCAACCTGTGCGAACGACTCATGTCCAAGATCGATCCCGCGTTGCGGCAAGCTCAAATCTTCGTTCGCCATAAGCACGTGGAATGGGACGTTTGCGATCCGGTCAGCACAACGTCTCTTATCCAGAATTGGACCAGCCATGGCGTCGATTGCGACAGTTACCTCGTGGTAGCGGCGAATTTCTCGGGCTTTCTCGAAAAGGAGAGAAAATTTGACCAAGCCAAACCTCAATTAGAGGAAATCTTCCGCTGGGTTGGTCTCTTCCGCTCGGATGTCATTTGGATCGAGCCCCAAACCAATGTTGCCAAAGATCACTTCTTCCCTCGGCTTATTCGCGTTTTCACAGGATATCTCAAGCGGTTGTTCCTGCCCGCTAAGGTTGCAGAACAGGCAACCGCCAAATCAACCTGTCACTGCCCTCACCCTCTCGCCCCAACTCACGCACTACGAGTGAATTTGACACTCATGCGACTCGATAGAACTAACCCTCGATGAAGCCGGAATTGTTGGCATTGCGGACGGTCAACCAATATCGGTCCCGCGATATCTTCACCTACTTAGGGCTGCGATACTATCTTGAGAATCGAGCTGCTCGGAGAGACCGGTGGGCCGAAGAAGTTGCGGCTGACTTGCGCCTAGGGAAATCCTCGACCACCTACAACCTTACATATTGCTTTAAAGAGATTGGCGCCAATGGAGCGATTGGACACAGAGAGCTACATATCCCCGGACCAAACGAAGCCCTAGCTGAGGCTGCGCTACTCCGAGCATGTGCAGTGGCAGGCAGTTCGTTTCAAAGCAGTGATGCAGTTTTCAGCTACAAGCTGCCCGAAAGCACCGACCCGCGCGGCATCTTCGAACCCTATTATATTGGCTACGCGAAGCGGCATTCGGCAATTGCGAATGCGTGCAAGACGTATCCGGGCTCTACAGTTTTATATCGGGACTTGCGGCGTTTTTATCCATCGATCTCGCATAGTCTAGCGAATCAGGCATGGGAAGATGCGTGCCAAACCAGCGGTTTGGACAGAAAGTTCAAACGCCTTGGTGATCGTATTCTTCAAGACTATCGGCATGTCTCCACGAAAAGCAACAAAGGCATCATCACCGGTCCGATGTTCAGCCATTTATTGGCGAATCTCGTATTGCGTCCGCTGGATGACGTAATGATCGGCGAATTTTCCGGACGGTATTTCCGCTATGTAGATGATCTGGTCGTCATAGTGAAACCAAACGACGCCAATCGGACGGACGCCTTCATTAAAGAACTCTGCGGAGAACGTGGACTCGAAGTGAACTTGACGAAGGGGTTTGAAGTGTCGACCGACGATTGGTTGGTTGCAGAACACGATCTCAGCCTTCCTCAGGGAGGTCCATCGTGGGTCTCATTCGTCGGGGGAATAAAGCAGTTGCTCGTGAGCAACCCTGTGTCACACACCAACCTCGAACAGCTATTCAAGGACAACGGAATTCGCATTGTGCCCCTAGACTACTCGCATGCGGTGACAGATCGGTCTTGGCTCGAACGCTTTGTGGATTTGGCTTCAAAGCCATGGTTCAGGCGCAAAGTCGCTGCCCGGACTCCCCTCACCATAACGGCAGAGGGTCTCACACTCCGGGCGCTCTTTATGGAAAAGTTCCTTACCGCCTGCGAACAACCGGTGCCGCAAGGTGGATTCCATCGGAAACGTTGGCTCCAACAGTTGCGCTATGCGACCGCACGACTGATCTATTTGGCAGACCCCAAGCATTTGCAGGCAATCTCACAGGCTCTGACGAAAGTGTCGGAACTGACGGAATACGCGTCAATCTTCGATGCGTTGTCCTCCAAAGACGTCACAAGGTTGCTGCCGTTTGGCGGCAACGTAGCACAAGCGGCTGCCCAACCTTTGAAAGCCTTGGGTGACACTATAAAGTGCAACATCCCCGTCTGGATTCCAGCGGCGGTAGAAGCGCTCGGCGTGCTCCTTATTAACGGCGTCCCACTAAACATTCAATCCGCCCCATCACACGATAATCCCCTATGGTCCTTCGCAAGCTGGAACAACGGAGCAGGCGATCTGACTACAAACGGAAATTCGTATTTCCGAGAGTTGGCGTGCCTTCACGGCGCGATGGATCAAAGTCGGCACTCAGAAACGCTCGCGACCGCTTTCGATCCAGCCGAAAACCTGGTATTTGACGCCTACTGGCTCGGACGTTCGTCCTCGTAGCTGGAAAGGTAAAGGGTCTCTTTAAACGTCCGTTTCTGAGGCTATGGACCACGAGATCGACTTAGCGACGATTGAGGCGTCCCGGATGCTTCAAAACTCGTCTCACTATCAATGCGTCATAACCTCGCGGGGCTATTGGGAATTGAGACACTTCGTTTGGTCATGAAAGTTGGATACTCTAGAATTTCGACCGGTGATCAAAACCTTGCGCGGGCCATCGCCCTCGTGAGCGGCCCATCTCGGATGATGCCTTGAATGAATTTGGGCGTGACGACCGTCATGGCAACACGGGGCACGAGGTTAACTTCCGGGCCTGTCACAGCCAAGGTTAAGATCGTGCTGCCATTCCCGTTAGACCTTGGCGTCAAATTGCGGCACCTTCAGCAGTTCTCCGCCTTTCAGGGCCGATTGATGGGCGACGATGCCCGGGGCGGTGTAGGCCACGGCCTCATAGATATCCACGGCGGGTTTGCGCTGTTGCAGGACGGCGGTAATGAATTCGTGGGTGATGAAACAATGAGATCCCTCGTGTCCGCTGGCGTGCCGCAGGGGGGCGGGAAGCAGATCGGTTTGCCACCACTTCACTTCCTCGAAGTGCTCCACCGACTGGGCGAAGCGGGAGAAACCACCGGCATCTTTTTCCAGCACGGGCTCGGCATGGGAATGCACTTTCACGGCGTCGGCGCCCGGTTGCGCACCTCGGTAATAAAAGCTCATCTTGTCGCCGTAAAAACGGGCGCGTTCACCCCCCGGTTGCGCGCCGCGCCACCACACCGCCACGCGCATGGAGTTGCCCCGGCTGGTCTTGAAGAAAGCCGTCTCATTCCAGAAAGGATTCTGATAGACGTTGTCCTTCAAAATGGGATTGCCGTCGCCCCACCCATGACAGGTCACCTCGGTGAGACGCTCACCAGACACGCTGACCAGGTGCGAGGTGCAGTGCGTGGGATACTGCATCGGGGCCATACCGTAGCGCCAGGTGCGCTGGCCATTCTCGAAGAAAAGTGATTCGAGACCAGGGTGGTGATATTCGGACTCCACGAAGTAAAGGGAGCCAAATTCGCCGGCCCGATAGAACTTTCGGGCGGAAATCGTGAACTGCTGCCAGTGGCTCGTCTCCGCCATCATGTAGGTCAGCCCCGTCTTTTTCACCGCGTCGATCATCTTCTGGCAATCCTCCAGCGTCATGGCGGCGGGGACGGCGCAGAGCACGTGCTTGCCGGCGGCGAGGCACAGGAGGACGTGGCGCGAGTGATCGGGCACGGGCGTGAAGAGCGCCACGGCCTCGATCTTCGGGTCTTTCACCAGTTCCTCGAGCGAGTCGTAGGCCTTATCACATTTGTAGGTGCTTTTCAGTTTTTCCCCGGCGTTCCCGGGCGCAAATCGCTGACGGCCTCGACGATGCAATCGGGGTGCTCGTGGAACTGGAAGTTCACCCCAAAGCCTCCACCGACAATGCCCACGCGTAATTTCTTCGCCGCGACTTCCGATTCGCCCAGGAGATGGTAGCCGACGAGAGATCCCGCAGCGGCGAGCGTCGACGTTTGGAGAAAAGAACGCCGTGTGGGGAGTCCTGAATTTTCCATGGACGAAGTGGTTCCAAGAGACAGTGCAGGACGGGGTGGCTGACCGGTTTTACTGGGAGAATGGCGCATAGATGCGTTAGGAATACCCTATTTTGTCGTTGCGGGAATGGACGTTGGGCGGCCGATTCCTGTATTTTTTCGACCATGAAATATCTCCCCTATCACCACGACTTGCCCCTGGCTTTTGAGGGCCGTTTGGGATTGAGGGTCCATTGGTTTGGCCGCTACGCCGGGTATCCGGAATGGCACATCAAGAAGGCACGGTTGATGGGCGATATGGTGTTCTTTTTCTTCGTCGAGACGGAAAGTTGCTGGGTGGTGATCAACGGCGTGCGGCTGAATTTGCGCGCCGGTGACCTGCTCGTCGGTCGAGGGGGCGATGAGTTTTATTTCGGGCACCAGGCGGAACGCCCGCACGCAAGCCTCTCGGTTTCCCTGGCTCTGGAGCAAGGTGGAGTGGCCAACCGGCTTCTGCACTATGCCTTTGAGCGACGCTATACCCTGCCGGATCCTGCGTCCTACGTCGCCGAATTTGAGAAGGTCCTCGCCACTTTCCGCCGCGGCGGCCCCCATCAGGATCTGGCCATCGCGGGCGCAATCATCCGCTGGCTGGCGGGCGTCCTCGATCTTTTGCGCCCGGCAACCGCATCGAATTTCTCCGAGCCGACCGCCGCCGTAGACCGCATTCTTTCGGCCGAGGAGTGGGCGCTCTCGCGGTTAGGCGAGTGCATCACCATCAAAAGCTGGGCGGCGTCGGTGCGACTGAATTCCGATTATTTCGCCCGCCTCTTTCGCAAAAACACCGGCCGGCGGCCCATGGAATGGCTCAATGAACGCCGGCTTCAACGCGCCTCGCAATTGCTGATCAGCACTTCGCAGCCGATGCATGAGATCGCGGAAGCCTGCGGATTTCTCTGCCCGTTCTATTTTTCCAGGAAGTTCAAAAAGCACTTTGGAAAAACGCCCACGAGTTATCGGCGGAAGAGCGCGCTGACCGGTCTCATCCAAACAGGAAATTAGGTGAAGAATCCTGTAAGAATGGAATGGGGGGATTCGTTTTCTCGTAGGTCACTCTTCTTTTTCCTGATGCAACGCTCCATGCGTCCCCTCCTTTTTCTACTCGTGACTTCATGCTTCGCCAGCCTTTGGGCAACTGAACCGCGGAGCGTTTCATATGACCAGCCGCTGACGCTCAGTCGGAACGATCATTCGCGAATACGACATGAGTTTCGTCGATAGCGACCTTTCGCCGTTGCGCGATCCGAAAGCGGTCGCGCGGGCGGTGGCGGAGGCGCGACGGAATCATGCCCTCGATGAATCCAAGCCGCTGCATCAGCCCTCTCCGCACCTGATCCTGCAACTCGACATTCCGATCTCCGTGCTCGGCAAGGAGGGCGATGATTTCTGCCCGGCAGAGCGAAATGTGCGGGAGATCGATCTCGGCGCGGAACGCCCGGTGCAGAGCGCGGACTTGGGAAAAACGCGCTTTCGAGTTTCGGGGAAGCTCTGGCACGCAGTCACGGTTCACCATCTCCGGCCGATCATGATGAAGGTTACCGCTTGGGAGCGGGCGAAATGAGCCGTCGCCATCGCTTCGTTCATTGAGCCTGTAACGGCTGGCGTCATTTTGGTAAGAAAGATGCGAACTTTCCACCGTGTCGCGCGCCTCCCCTCCCTCTCCTCAATTTCTGACGACCCATTGGTCGGTCGTGCTCGCGGCGCAGGGCGACGCCGCGACGGTGGCGCGGGTAGCCTTGGAGACGTTGTGCCGTTCCTATTGGTATCCGCTCTATGCTTATGCGCGGCGGATGGGACAGGCGCCGCAGGATGCCGAGGACCTGACGCAGGAATTTTTCGCCCAGTTGCTGGAGAAAGATTGGCTGCTGGCGGCGGCGCCGGAGAAAGGGCGGTTTCGCACGTTTCTCCTCGTGGCGCTGAAACGATTCATGGCCAAAGAGTGGCAGCGGGCCAGCGCGCAGAAACGCGGCGGCGGGCGGACGCATCTTTCGCTCGATACCACGGATGCCGAGCAGCGATACGCCGGTGAACCAACGGAGCCATGGACGGCGGAGGACATTTACGAGCGGCGCTGGGCGATGACGCTGCTCAATCAAGCGCTGGAGCAATTGCGCGCGGAATTTGCCGAAGCGGGAAAGGAAGCGGAGTTCGAGTGCTTGAAGCACTGGCTCTCGGCGGATCGCGGCGGGATTCCGTATGCCGAACTGGCCGTGGAGCTGGGCCACAGCGAGGGCGCCGCGCGCGTGGCGGTGCATCGGCTGCGCAAGCGCTTTCGCCAGCTTTTCCGTGAGGCCATCGCCGCCACCGTGGCGGAAGGAGAATCGGTGGAAGAGGAATTGCGCCACCTCGTGGCAGTGCTCGGTCGCAGCTGATCGACCGTAACATTCCATGGAAATTTCGTAACTCCACTGGTGATGAATCCAAATGAACCAGCGAAATGCCCGCAATGCGGTGCTCTCCTGCCCGCCGATGCTCCCCAGGGCCTCTGCCCCCGCTGCCTGGCGGCGATGAACCTGGGCACCGATACTCTCACGGACGCGGAAGCCGCCGCCGGCCGGCCGGCGGCGCCTACACCGGAGGAACTCACGCCCCATTTTCCCCAGCTCGATATCCTCGAATGCCTCGGCCGCGGCGGAATGGGGGTGGTCTACCAGGCACGGCAGAAATCGTTGAACCGGCTGGTCGCCCTGAAATTACTCGCCCCGGAACGGGCGGGTGATGCGGATTTTGCGAAGCGCTTCGCCCAGGAGGCGCAGGCGCTGGCCGCGCTGAGTCATCCGCATATCGTGACGGTGCATGATTTCGGGCAGGCGGGCGGGTTCTATTACCTGCTCATGGAATTCATCGATGGCGTGAACTTGCGCCAGGCGATGCAGGCCGGACGTTTCAAGCCGGAGCAGGCGCTGGCCATTGTGCCGCCGATTTGCGCTGCGCTGCAGTATGCCCATGAGCACGGGATCGTGCATCGCGACATCAAGCCGGAGAACCTCCTGCTCGACAAAGAAGGCCGCGTGAAAATCGCCGACTTCGGGATCGCCAAGATGCTCGGTGAAGAGTCCTCCACCGGCATCGCCGAATCCCAACCGGCCGGCACGCCGCAATACATGGCGCCAGAGCAGAAACAACATCAGCGCACCGATCACCGCGCGGATATCTATTCACTCGGGGTCGTGCTTTACGAGATGCTCACCGGCGAACTGCCGGGAGAAAAGCTGCAGCCGCCCTCGTCCCGCCTTCGTGGGCTGCAGATCGACGTGCGGCTGGACGAGATCGTGTTGCGCGCACTGGAGAAGGCGCCGGAGATGCGGTTTCAGACGGCGGCGGAACTGCGCACCCAAGTCGAAACGGTGGCGAGCCATCCGACGGCGTCCGCGAAGGCCAATCCGGCGCCAGGTGCTCCGCCGCGGGTCCTCAAAATCGGCATGGCCTATGTCACGACGCCCGACCAGCTCCGCACATTCGAAGGGCGCTTTTTTCTTCATCGCACCAACACCCAGCTACACCTCGACGAGCAGCAACTCTCCTTCGCGCTGGCCAGAACGCCCACGAGCATTCCCTTGGCAGCCATCGGCGATCTGAGCATCGGGCATTTTCCGCGGATGATGAATCCGGCCGGGATTAATTACATCAGCGTGAGCTATGAGGAAGGAGGCGAGACCCGGCGCGTGTTGCTCACCCCCAACGAGGGATTGATCGACTCGCCCGGGCACGTCAATCGGCTCGGCGCGGAATGGTTCGCGGCCATCAGGGACGCCGTCACGGCCACGACGGGCAAGGCGCCCGCGACCACCCCCGCGGAGCAACTCGGTCTCCCCTCCTCGCCCGCCGCACTCGCCGTATGGGCGATGATTCTATTGCCGGCGCTGCTCTTGTTGCTGGTCACTTTCTCCATCGCCGGCTCAGGCAGTTTCCTCACGCCGCTCAATACTACTCTTATCGGCGTTCTCGTCCTGGGCTCTCTCGCGGTGGTCTATCGGTATTCGCGAGGACGCGAGAGAGTGGCGGGGGACTCCGCTACCAGAGAGCCTGGGAGCGCAGGCAATACCAAATCGCGGCACGCCTGGGTCTGGCTGGTCTCGGGCATCGTTGCCGTGATCGTGTTCGGCTTCTTTGTGCTCTGCGCGGGGGTATTTTGGCTTTATGGCCGCGCAGCAAGCTCGAACAGGCAGGCGGTCGCGCAACAAGCCACGGCCATCGCCAGGGAAGCCGCCGCACGCCAAGCTGCGGAAGCGCGGACCGCGCATTCTCCGCATCAGCCCAACACGAAAACCGAAATTCATCTCGTTCCGCAATCGGTGGTGGACTCGGCGCGAGCGGCACGGGATCGGGCGACGAAGCTTTTTCAAGCCGGCTTCAAGGACCCCAGCGCGGTTTCGAAAGCGGAGGAGCAATTGCGCTGGGCGGAAGCGATGTATGCGGGCGATCGTCTGCGCGCCGCACTGGCCCGGCGGGATGGGGCGAAGGAGCGCCTGACCTTGCTGCAAAGGCAGCGGCTGGCGCTTCGGGGCCAATCTGGCCCCGTGCCGGTAGATGATGAACTGACTGCGGCCGAGCGCGAACTGGCCGAGGCGGAAGCTCGGGTCGGCGAGTTGCAGATGTCTGGCACGCCGAACGGTGGTCTTCTGCCGGTCACTCAGAGCAATGGCCATCTCGTTCCCCAGTCCGTGGTCGACTCGGCTCGGGAAGCCCTCGACGTGGCCCAGAAGCGCTTCGAGGCGGGAAACATTGATCAAGTGACCTGCATGAAGGCCAGGGAGCAGTTGCAATGGGCGGAGGCCATGTTTGTCGGGGATCGACTGGGGGCGGCGAAGGCGCGGCGCGATGGGGCGCGCGAGCGACTCGAAGTGTTAAAACAAATGTCCCTGGCTGGAAGGGCCTCGCCGGAAGATATGGCGGCGGTGGAACGTGAAACGGCGGAGGCCGAGGCTCAGGTCAGCGAGTTGCAGGGGGCGTCTCGGTCGACGACGCCCGGTGCTAAATAAGAAGCTCGTAGCGAGGCGCTTATCCGGAGGGATGCGCTCCTGCGAGTTCCCAAACTTCTTCTGGCAGTGGATTTCCAGGAAGATGGGGACGCGCGGGAGCGCATCCCTCCGAGTGCCCCCGGGCGCGGAATCTTCTCAGCTGATTTTTTGGCTCTGGCAGCTTGTCAATCTGCACGGTTGCACCGACACTCCCCGTCCCATTTTTGTGAAGATCCTCGTTGCTCCGGATAAATTCAAAGGCTCGCTCTCCGCGGTGGCGGTGGCGGAAGCCATTTCGGCCGGCTTCCGCCGGGTATGGCCGGAGGTGGAGATCACGCACGCACCCATCGCGGATGGTGGGGAAGGTTTTGCCGACGCCTTGCGCGATGCACTGGGTGGCGAGTGGGTCACGACCCGCGCGCTCGACCCCATCGGGCGCGAGGTGGACGCGCGCTATGCCTGGGTGGAAAGCGAGAAGCTGGCGATCATCGACATGAGCGAGACGTCGGGGCTCTGGCGGCTCAAGCCAGAGGAACTCGCCCCCCTGCAGGCGAATACTTTCGGCACTGGGCAGCTCATTCGTCATGCGACCGAGCGTGGGGCGCGCAAAATCCTGGTCGGCCTCGGTGGAAGTGCGACGACGGATGGCGGGATCGGCATGGCGGAGGCACTGGGCTATAATTTTCTGACCAGCGACGGCGAGGACCTGGAGCCGATTCCGGGCAATCTGCTCGCCCTGATCCGCGTCGAGGCCCACAACGCGATCGATCTGCCGGAAATCATCGCGGCGTGCGATGTGCAGAATCCCCTGCTCGGCCCGCGCGGAACGGCCCACGTTTTCAGCCCGCAAAAGGGCGCGAAGGAAATGGACATCGTGGCGCTGGAAGAAGGGCTGCTGAATCTCGCCGACGTGGTGGCGAATGATCTGGAGTGCGATTTCCGCGATACGCCGGGAGCCGGCGCAGCGGGCGGGATTGCTTTTGGTCTATTGAGTTTTTGCCGGGCGAAAATTTGCTCGGGATTCGACCTTGTCGCCGACACGCTGCATCTCGAAGACCGCATCGCGGCGTGCGATCTGGTCGTCACCGGCGAAGGCCGCATCGACGGGCAAACGCTGGAAGGCAAGGGCCCGGCCGGGGTGGCTGCGCTCGCTCGCAAACACCAAAAACCGGTGCTGGCGTTCGCCGGTTCCATCGCCGACAGTCCGGCTGTGGGTTCCCTCTTCGACGCGCTCTGCGCCATCATCGACGAACCGGTGTCTCTCGACGCCGCGATGCAGCGTGGCGCGGAATTTCTGGAGCGCAGTGCCGCACGCGCCGCACGGACGCTCCGCCTCGGACAAAGACTATGAAAGATAAACGCATCGCCCTTCTTTTTGCAGGACAAGGAGCCCAGGCTGTCGGCATGGGCAAGGATCTCGCGGCCAAGTATCCTGCCGCCGCGGAACTCTTTTCCAAGGCTGACAGCATTCTCGGTTATTCGCTGAGCAAGATCGCGTTCGAGGGGCCGGACGAAGAACTCACCCAGACCAAGCACTGCCAGCCGGCGCTTTTCGTGCACGGCCTGGCTACGCTCGCGGCGTTGCGCGCGGAAGTCGGCGAGTTTTCGGTGCATGCCGCGGCGGGTCTTTCGCTCGGCGAATTTACCGCGCATTGCGCGGCGGGGACGTTTGATTTTGAGACCGGCCTGAAGCTGGTGGCTCGCCGTGGGCTGTTCATGCAGGAAGCCTGCGAGCAGACCAGCGGTGGCATGGCGGCGATGATCGGCGCGGATGAAAGCACGGTGCGCGCGCTGGCCGCGGAGACCGATGTGGACGTCGCGAACCTCAACAGCCCCGGGCAGATCGTGGTCTCGGGCGAGAGCTCAAAGGTGGCGCTGGCCGTGTCGCTCGCCAAGGAACACGGCATCCGCATGGCCAAGACTTTGAACGTCGCCGGTGCGTATCATTCGCGGCTCATGAACTCGGCATTCATCCGGCTCGGCGAGGAATTGCAGCGCACCTCGCTCGCTACGCCGCGCTTCATGGTGATTTGCAATGTCGATGCGGCCCCGGTGCGCGAGGAAGAGGAGATCCGCTCGTCGCTGCAGGATCAGGTGACCGGCACGGTGCGCTGGACCGAGACGATCGAATACCTCGTCGATGAAGAGAAGTGCGACCTTTTCCTCGAGCTCGGGCCGGGCGGCGTTCTCGCCGGTCTGCTCAATCGGACACGCAAGGGCACGCCGTGCATTTCGATCACGGATGAACCTTCGCTGGAAGCGGCGTTGACGGCGCTACGGAGCTAGGTAGGCGGACGCGCTTCGTTGCCACTCACGGCTGGCCGAAGGTCACCGCATTGAGCGAGGGCCCAGGCGGGATAGTCACCTTCTTCCACTCCATGAGATCGTGGGAGACGTGGATGTTTCCGCCCCACGAAAATCCGAGGCCGAGCATGCCCTCCCGCGCCCAAGCCACATTGAAGGGAATGGGCTTCGGCTGCCTGGTCCACGCAAGCCCATCGGGCGAAGCCCACACCGCCCGGCCACCGCTCACGAGGAAGCGCGTGCCGGTCCACGCGATGTGCGAGAAGTTTTCCATCACATCGGTTTCGTGTCGCTCCCACGCCTGGCCATCGTGCGAGCTTTCGATCAGGCCATTAGGGCCCACGACCACGAAGTGTCCTGACCCGTAGGCCACATCACGCGCGGCAGGCGCATCCAGCGCCGTATGTTCCCAACTCCGCCCGTCGCTCGTCACTCCGCGCCAACTCACACGTTTTTTGTCCGCCCAGAGATCGACATCACCGATGATGACGAAACGAAATCCCGCCTCGGTATCGCCACAGGCACTCCGACGCGCATGCACGCTCCCCTTCCAGTCGAGCCGCGCACCGTAATCGAACTTCTCGCCTGTTTGCGAATACATCAGTTCGGCATCGTGGCCAGCCACGAACAAACCGTGACCAAAGGCGATCGTTGCCACACGTCCTTTCACCTCCTGCAGTGACTTCCATTCGCGCCCGTCGACCGTGCTCAGGATGTGCCCGGTCCGCGAACCGCCGCCTACGGCAATGAAACGACCCGCACCAAAAGCCACGTTGAAAAGAACATCGTCGTTGTCCGCCGCCTGGTCGCTCCAACGCTGGTCGTTTTCCCAAGTCACCCCATCGCGCGAGGTGATGCGCCGCCCTCCGTACCCGACAGCGACGAACAGGCCCCGGTCGTCTGCGCGGACATCGCAGACCAAAAGCGCCAGCAGGGCCGCTACGAACGCGCCACGCATCGCAGCTTATTCCTTCAGCAGCTTCTCGACCTCGGGCGCGAGTTCGTCGTCGGTCAAGCCGACCTTGCGAATCATCCCTTTCTTATCGATCAGCCACGCCGATGGAATCGCCTGCACGCCGAACTGCTTGACGATTTTGCCGTCCCAACCGTCACCGTCGAAATGCTGGCGCCAGGTCATATTCATCCTCTTCATCGTCTCTTCCATCGCGTCCTTGTCCTGATCCAGCGAGATCCCAACGATCTCAAAGCCCTTGTCATGCAGCTTCTGGTAAGTAGCCGAAACCGTCGGCATCGCTCGCATGCAGGGCCCGCACCACGAAGCCCAGAAATCCAGCAACACCACCTTGCCGCGCAGGTTGGCAAAGTCGACCGGCTGGCCGTCCGATGCAGTGAACGATAAATCGACCGGTTTGCTCGTGAGCTGGGCGGTTTTCTCTTTGCGTTCGAGCGCGGCCTTGGCCACTTCCGCCTGGCGCGGGTCGGAACCGGCCGCCAGTTTTTTCAGCGTCGCCATGCCCTCCGACGTGGGATCCGCATCCAATGCCCGCATTTGCAGCGCTTTCACCTGCTCAGCCAGTACGTGGTCTGGGTATTTCTCCAGGTAATCCGCGACCGTTTTCTGGAACGCGACGAATCCCTCGGGTTTGTCCGGGGTCAGCGTGGAACTCTCGAGCAGGAGTTTCATGAACGAAGCTTCCCCTTTGATCGTCGCCGGTGCCTCCGGGGCATCGAGGATTTCGCTCAGTTTCTTCTGCTCATCCGCGTTCGGATCCTGGATACCGTATTCCCGCAGTTTCAAGGCGACCCGCAGGACGATCAGGCGTGCCCGCCAGCTCCGTTCATCGGCGGGAAATGTTTTCACGAAGGCCTCCGCTGTCGATTGCGCGGTCAGGAAGTACTTCAGGAGTTGGTCGAATGCTTCTTCCTGCGATTTCGGCGTCTCCGTGGGCGACTTCTGGGAGTTTTCCACCTGCTTCCAAGCCTCGTCGGCCGACTTCACTTTCGAAAAATCGATAACCGGCACCGAGACCGTCTTCTGCTCCTCAGCAGCGAATGTCGATAGCGACAGGGTGAGCAAGACGAGGGAGAGAAGCAGTCGGCTTTTCATAGGAAGGTCATCCAGCATAGCACCGAGCAACGCTGCGGCGAGAAACTTCCATCCGTGGTCCACCCCACAAGCCGGGGACTTCACCCTCGGTAAAACGAGGCCGCCCCCCCAGCAACGTTCAGGTGACAAAGTGCCCGATTCATTGACACGACGCCCGACCATTGCTAGCTTCCGCGCAAATTTCCGAGCCCCGAGCGCATTTTCCCCTATGCTCGATCGACAAGTACTCGTACTCAATCGGCTCTGGCAGGCAATCAATGTCTGCACAGTGCGGCGGGCTTTTACTCTCGTGTGCCAGGGGCATGCGCAGATTGTTTTCGCGGATGGGGGCAATAATTTCCGTACGCACGACTTCGAAAGCTGGCGCGACTTTTCACATCGCGAACCTGAGGAGGAAATGGTCCACACCATCGCCTTCAAGATCCGCATCCCGCGCATCATCGTGCTGATGTTCTTTGATCGCCTGCCGAAGAAGGAAGTGAAATTCACCCGCGCGAACATCTTCGAGCGCGACAAGAATACCTGCCAGTACTGCGGCAAGGTCTTCGACAAGCGCGACCTGAATCTCGACCACGTGCTGCCCCGCGACAAAGGCGGCCAGACCACGTGGGAGAACATTGTCTGCTCGTGCATCCCGTGTAACACAAAGAAGGGCAATCGCCTGCCCCTCCAGGCGGGCATGCGCCTGATCAAGAAGCCGGTCCGGCCGAAATGGCGGCCCTTCGTGAGTATCACCTTCGACGGCCACCGGCATGAGAGTTGGCGGCACTTCGTGGATCTCGCCTACTGGAACGTCGAGTTGGGCGATTAGCCGGAGGGACGCGCTCCTGCGCGCTTCCCACTCTTCCCTCCGTCTGACCGCGAAGATGGGGAACGCGCGGGAGCGCGTCCCTCCGTTACTTCTGCGCGACCGGGTGGGTCACCACACGGGTCTCGATCGGCACGCCCTTTAGCGATTTCAGGATCGGTTGCGGGAAGATGCCGAAGATGAAGATGAACAGCGCAAGGATTCCAACCGTGAACTTGGTCAGCGGGGCGACCTTGATGACCGTTTCGTCACCGGGCTCCTGCCAGTACATCGCGGCCACGACACGCAGGTAGTAGTAGAAGCCCGCGCCCACGGTGACGATACCGATGCCGATCAGGCCGTAGTTGTGCGCTTGCACGGCGGTGGCGAAAACGAGGAACTTGCCGAAGAAGCCGACGGTGAACGGGACACCAGCGAGGGACAGCATGGCCACGAGCAGGCCGAAGGCGAGGAACGGCGAGCGCTTGGCGAGGCCGTTGAAATGCGCGATGTCATCTCCGCGCGAATGATTGGCCACCACGATCATCACCAGGAAGCTGAGGAGGGTCATCAGGAGATAACCCGCGAGATAATAAGCCACCGCCACACGCGAGGACCCGAAGCCTTCCGGTGAACCGGAAACGCTGGCCACCGCGATGAGCAGATAGCCGGCGTGGGCAATCGACGAGTAAGCGAGCAGGCGCTTGAAGTTGTCCTGCGGCAGGGCCGCGAGATTGCCGTAGATGAGCGTGGCACCCGCGATGACGGCGAGCACCATTAGAATCTTTTCGCCCGCGCCCGGAGCCGCGAGGAAGGGCTGCAACACCCGCAGGAGCACGATGAAACCGGCAGCTTTCGAGCCGACGCTAAGAAAGCCGTGACCGGCGTGGGCGCGCCTTGATAGACGTCCGGCACCCAAAGCTGGAACGGCACCGCGGCAACCTTGAAGCCGAGGCCGACCAGAATGAGGACCACACCGAAAAGGAAGGGCGCCTGCGGGACATGCCCAGCGGCCACCACCTGGCGGATCAACTCGAGGTTCGTCTGGCCGGTCACTCCGAAAATCCAGGTGATGCCATAGACGAAGAAGCCCGTGCTGAGCGCACCGAGAATCAGGTACTTCACCCCCGCTTCCAGCGAAGCGGATTGCCGGCGCATGTAAGCGACGAGGATGTAGAAGCTGATGGTGACGAGTTCGAGCGAGACGAAGATGAGGAGGAAGTCCACGGCACTCGCCATGAACATGAGTCCCGCGCAGGTGAAGACCGGCAAACTGTAGAACTCGCCAAGGCCCGCCCCGGGTGTCGCGCTGGGAATGAACTTCGCCAGCACATCCTTGTATTCCAGCGCCATGATCAACACGACGATGGTGGTGAGGAGCGCAATGCGCTTGAAGAACAGCGCGGTGGGATCCGCAATATAGAATGGAGCCAGGTTGCCGACATCGGCCCGGGCGAAGAAAGAGAAGCCGACCAGCGCCAGCAGGACGGCGATAGCCATCCTGGCGAGGCCACGTTTGTCCTCGCTCTTACTAAACGACTCCATCAGCAACATGATGATGCCGAGAATCAGGACGGCGGTTTCGAGAGAAATCGAAGAGATCATTTATTTCGGCAGAAGGGCTTGGATGCTCGGCTGCACGTAGGCGAGGAACGCGCTCGGCGCGAAGCCCGCGACAAGCAGGAGGGCGAGCAGAAGGATGACCGGCCAGCGGAGCGATTTGATGGGATCAACGTATTCCGCGGAATCCTTTCCGGGCGCACCGAGGAAGATGGCACGGTAGGCGCGGAGCATGTAGACGGCGGAGATCACCACCCCCCAGAGGGCGAAGACGGTGGCGAGTTGGAAATTCGGAGCGACGAGGCCGGGACCGGGCTTGAAGGCGCCGAAGAAGACGTTCACTTCGCTGGCGAAATTGGCAAAGCCGGGCAGGCCGATCGAGGCAAAGGCCGCGAGGCCGAAAACGAAGCCCATCCACGGGGCGGACTTGGCCACGCCTCCAAAGCTCTCGAGCAGGAGCAACGGATTCCTTTGCCGGAGGAAACCAGCGAGGGCGAAGAGCGCGGCGATCGAGAGACCGTGGGCGAACATGAGCAACGCGGCGCCGCTCACGCCGACGATATTCAGCGCGGCGATCCCGAGGAAGATGTAGCCCATGTGCATCACGCTCGAATAGCCGAGCAGCAGGTCGAGCTTCTTCTGCGCGATGGTCACGAGACCGATGTAGATGATATTGCCGACGAGCAGGATGAGCAGGAGGCTCGCCCAGACTTTGGCGCCCTCCGGCAGCAGCGGCAGCGCGATGCGGATCAGACCGTAGAGGCCGAATTTCTTCAGCACACCGGCGTGCAACATCGCGACCGGGGTCGGCGCGGAGGAGTAGGCCGGCGGCGCCCAGGAATGGAACGGGAAGAGCGAGATGAGGATGCCGAAGCCGATCAACAGGAAAAGGTACGGACGGCTCTGGGCGGCGGCGGGAATGAGGCCGTTGCCCGCGAGACGCTGCAGTTCAATGAGACTGAAGGTGCGGGAAGCCGCCGGCACTGCCAGGTAAAGATCTACCAGGCCGATGAGCAGGATGATACTGCCGAGGCCGAGGTAGATCGTAATCTTCCACGCGGCGGTGTAACGCTCACCATAGCCCCACAAACCGATGAGCAGGAAGGTCGGGATGAGCGCCAGTTCGTGGAACGAATAGAAGAAGAAGAGATCGGTGGAAGCGAAGGCACCCGCCGCGCCCGCGGAGATAAAGAGCAAGCAGGCGTAGAAGAGATTCTCCCGCTTCTCGATTTTCGGTGTCACCCACACGGCAGCGAGAGTGACGATGCCGGTGAGCAGAAGCATCACCAAGCTCAGGCCATCGGCGCCGACCGCGTAGTTGAGCTTCCACTCCGGCACGATGGGCGTGATGGATTGGAACTGAAAACCGCCGGCGGCCTTGTTGTAAGACAGGAAGCCGAACAGGGTGAGCAAGAACTGCACGGTAGCCGCGCCAAGCGCCGTCTTGCGAGCCGGGGCACCGGCCAGGATGGCCAGGGCCGCGAGGATGGGGATGAAGATGATGAGACTTAGCATCAGCGAAAAACCAGGAAGTAGATTGTGGCCACGACGCCGAGGCCGAAGAGGAAGGCGTAACCTTGCAGGTTACCAAACTGCAGGAAGCGCAGGACGTAGCCGATGCCCCACACGGCACCACTGGTGGCGCGGACCAGGATGCCATCGATGATCCATTGATCGATGAAGCGGGCCATGGTGGCGAGCAACTCCTGTGTGCCGGCGATGAGCGCGGCGTAGATTTCGTCGAAGTAGAGCTTATCCCGCAGCGGCGCGAACGGGAACGGTTCCTTCGAGCGGCCGGAATAAAGGAAGTAGCCAAGACCGGTGCCGAAGACAAAAGCGAGAATCGCCAGCGTGGCGACCACACCATGTCCCCCGCCGTGCTCGATTCCCTCCACCGCTTGGGAGAAATTCTCACCAAGAGCGTGGCCGCCAATGAAGTGATAACCGGCGAAAACCGAGAAAAAGGCGAGAATCACCAACGGAGCGGTCATGCGGAACGAACCATCGTGGGCGTGGTCGGCGGCATCGCTGCGCGACGAACCGAGGAACGTCACGACGAAGAGCCTCGTCATGTAGAAGGCGGTGAGGAACGCGGTGAAGACTCCGAGGAGGAAGACGAGATAGGAATGCTGCTGCCAGGCGGCAAGCAGGATCACATCCTTCGAGAAGAATCCGCTGAACAACGGCGTCCCGATGAGAGCCAGGTAACCGGCGGCGAACGTCCAGAACGTCCAGTCCATCTTTTTGCGGAGGCCACCCATTTTCCAGATGTCCTGCTCGTGATGCATGGCGTGGATGATCGCGCCGGCGCCGAGGAAGAGGAGCGCCTTGAAGAAGGCGTGGGTGAAGAGATGGAACATCGCGGCGCCCGGTGCAGCGAGGCCGATGGCGCAGATCATGTAACCGAGCTGCGAGAGGGTCGAGTAAGCGAGGATGCGCTTGATGTCATCCTGTTGCGTGGCGATGAGCGCGGCGAGCACGGCGGTGATGATGCCGATGGCGGCGATCACCGATTGGCCGGTGGGCGAGAGCTGAATGAGGAAGGACACCCGGGCGAGCATGTAAACGCCCGCCGCCACCATGGTCGCGGCATGGATGAGCGCGGACACCGGCGTGGGGCCTTCCATGGCGTCGGGCAACCACACGTGCAGCGGGAACTGGGCGCTCTTGCCGATCGCGCCACAGAAAATCAGGACCGTGACCAGCGTGAGGAAGCCGGCGGTCAGGCTGAGATTGGGCAACGCCCCCTGCATCTCGCTGAAGACCACGCTGCCGGTCGCCGTCCATACCATCAAAATGCCGAGCATGAACCCGAAATCACCGATGCGGTTGGCGAGGAAGGCCTTGTTGGCCGCGGCCGCCGCCGAATCGCGGGTAAACCAGTGGCCGATGAGCAGATACGAGCTCACGCCGACGAGTTCCCAGAAGATGAACATCATCACGAAGTTATTCGCGAGCACGATGCCGAGCATCGAGAACATGAAAGAGCGAGAGGTTGCCCGAAGAAGCGCGCTTCGCTTTCATCCTTCCTCCATATAAACGAGGGAGTAGATGTGAACCAACGTACCGACACCGGTCACGACGAGGAGCATGAGCTTGCTCAGCTCATCGACGGTCACGCCGATGGGCACATAGAAGGCCGGGCGAAAGTCGAGCCACGGAATCTCCGACGTGCCGTTGTGGCCGGCGAAAACGAAGAGGGCGGCGATGAAGGTCAACGCGACCGTCAGGACAGAGATGCCGGCAGCCGTGCCGCGCGATTTGCGCAGGAAGAGCTGGATCAGGACAGCGCTGAACAGCGGGGCGAGGAGAATGAACCAGGGAAAGTGTGCGTCCATCTTAGACTGACAACAAGGGATGAATTGGCCCGCGAATCACGCGGATAACACTAATGGATTTCACAAATAAATTTCCTCTTTAATTGTAGGGACTCGTTGAGCGGCGGCTTTCAATTTCTCACCACGAATAAAACGCTCGTATTGCACCTTGGGATAATGACCGAAGTTGACGAGCAACGCCAAATCGTAGCCGCTGGCAGCGAGATAGTTAATGACTTGGGCGCGGTGCTCATCAACCAAATTCGAGACCGCTTTAATCTCGAGAAGAACTCTTTCGAAACAGATGAAGTCGAGCTGAAACGTCTGGGTCAGGGTACGGCCGCGATAAGTCAGGGTCATCGGGGGCTTCGAGCGAAATGGTATTCCTTCAGCTTCGAATTCGATTTCCAAGCATTCGTGAAAAACCTGCTCTAGAAAACCGCAACCCTTGTCATTGTACACCGCGAAACACGCACCGAGAATTCGGTAGCTCTCCTCTTTGAAAAGGATATTTTCGGTTTCAGACATTCGAGTAATTCGAGTGATTCGCGGGCTCTAGAATTTTAAAGAGTTGATGTCCTCGACGTGAGTCGTCTGCCGGGCGCGATAGAGAGCGACGATGATGGCGAGGCCGACCGCGACTTCAGCCGCGGCGACGGTGATGATGAAGAAGACGAGGACCTGCGCATTGTAGTTGGGCAGGCCGTTGACCAGATTGAAGCGGGAGAAAGCGACCAGCGAGAGGTTGGCCGCATTCAACATCAGCTCCAGGCACATGAAGATGATGATGATATTGCGGCGGAGCATGACCCCGGCGAGGCCGATGGCAAAGAGCAGGCCGCTGACGAAGAGGTAGTGAAAGAGAGTTATCGTCATTTCAGTTCGCGCTTGGAGAGAACGACCACCCCGATCGTGGCGACCAGGATGAGGACGCCGATGACCTGGAATGGCAGGTTATGAACGGAGAAGAGCGTGGTGCCCACGTTGGTCACGTCGTCGATGCTCTTGCCTTCGCTCGCCCACATCGTGGGAAACGGCTGATGGGCCGCGGAGTAACGCTCGAGGACCAGCCAGAGCTGCGCGATGAAGGCCAGGGCCACGAGACCGCCGCCGACATAGGCCGGCAGGTTCGGCTTGCGCCGCGTCTCGGCTTTCAGGTCGAGCAACATGATGATGAAGAGGAACAACACCATGACCGCGCCCGCATAGACGAGCACCTGGATCACAGCGATGAAATAGGCATCGAGGCCGACAAACAGCGCCGCCAGCCCGAGGAAGGAAACCACGAGGCACAACGCGCTGGCCACCGGGTTACGATTGGCAACCACGGCGATACCGAAGCAGACGGTCAACGCGGCAAAGAGATAGAAAAGGATCGGCGACATCAGCGGATTACTTCTTGGGGTTCCACTTGTGCACGAGGCCTTTCATCACGCCGCCGAGCTCATAGAGCTTGGCCTTGTCGTGCTTCATCTCGGCCCGGGTCGTGCCGGTGATCGCGTAATCCTTGCGCAGGAAGATGGCCTGCTCGGGGCAGACTTCTTCGCAGAGGCCGCAGTAGATGCAACGGATCATGTCGATCTCGAATTCCTTCGGACGCTTCTCGACCTTGGCGAATTTCGACTCGGCGGGAATTTCCTCGGGCGTGATGGTGATCGCCCGCGGCGGGCAAATGAACTCGCAGAGCTGGCAGGCGACGCAGCGTTCGCGGTCGTGCTCGTCTTTGACCAGCGTCGGGGCGCCGCGATAGTGCTCGGGCATGTGCGCATCCCATTTTTCCTCGGGATACTGCATGACGACCTTGGTCTCCCCCTTGAGCATCCGCTTGAGATGCTTGATGGTGATGGCGAGGCCGGCGACGATGGAGGGAAGATAGATCTTCTCCTTCCAAGTCAGGTTGGGACGTGGGACAACGTAGGCCATGTTAGTGAGTGCAGGCGAGGATACCCGCGGTGAGGAAGATGTTCACGAGGGCGATTTCGAAGATGTAGAGCCAGCCGAGCTTCATGAGCTGGTCATAGCGGAAACGCGGGAGGGTCCAGCGGACCCAGATGAAGACGAAGAGAAGCGCGGCCACCTTCGCGAAGAAGGCGGTGATGTTCACGATCCCCCAAATGAGACCGGGGACGTGGCGTAATATCGGAATGCCACCTTGTGCATCGCCGTTGGGAATACCCGGGACGTGATAACCGCCGAGGTAAAGCACGACGATCAGCGCACTGCCCGCAATCATCGCGGTGTATTCGCCGAGGAAGAAGAGGGCGAACTTCATCGACGAGTATTCGGTGTGATAACCGGCGACGAGTTCCGTTTCCGATTCCGGAAGATCGAACGGCAGACGGTTCGTCTCCGCGAACATCGAGATCGTGAACGTCACGAAGGAGATGATGATGGGAATCCAGAGGAGCGTCTTCCCCCACCCCAGATGGCCATTCGAATAAGGCAGCATCATCCAGCCGTTGTGGATCTGGTATTCAACGATCTGAGGCAGGCTGGTGGAGCCGGCGATGAGCAGCACCGGCACGGCGCTCAGGCCCATGCCAAGCTCATAGCTGATCATCTGCGAGGTGCTGCGGATGCCGCCAAGGAAGGGATACTTCGAGTTCGACGACCAACCGGCGAGAACGATGCCGTAGACGCTCACGCTCGAGATGGCGAACATGAAGAGGACGCCGACATTGATATTCGCCACGACCATCGGCACGCCGAGGATCGTGCTGCCGAAGGGAATCACCGCGAGGGTGACGATCGCCGGCATCATCGACAGCGTCGGGGCGATCCAGAAGTAGAACTTGTTGACGTGCGCGGGGACGAAATCCTCCTTGAGGAGGAACTTCACCGCGTCGGCAATCGGCTGACCGAGACCGCCGAGGAAGGGCGACCAGTCTTTGCCACCGATGAGCGAAAGCGGGAAGCCGGTGCGGTTCGGGCCCACGCGGTCCTGGATGAGTGCACTGACACGGCGCTCGGCATAGACCGTGTAGCTGACCATGGGCAGCACCACGAGGAAGATCAGGAAGATCGTCTTGGCCAGCGAGGTGCCGACCAGGAACAGGAAGTCAGTGGAGTATAGGTAATCCATCGATCGAAAATGGTGACTTACTTCGCGGCTTCAGCGGGTTCGGGTTCAGGCGTCTTTTCCTGGATGACCTGCACACCGAGGTCACCGATCTTGCTGAGATTCAGGCCGGCGAATTCCTTCACTTCGGCCGCCAGCGATTTGAAAACGTCCTCGATCATGTAGAGGCCATTGGAGCCGGAGACCGCCTGGATGAGATCGCGCAGGATCTCCCAGTCGTCATGCGCTTCGCCGGGGGCGTTGACCGCGCGATTGAGGCGCTGAAGACGGCCCTTGAGATTGATCATCGAGCCACGCTTCTCGACCCACGCACTGGCGGGGAGGAGGACGGTGGCATGCGGCGTCGTCTTGTTGGGCAGGATGTCGAGCGCGATGATTGCGTCGAGCTTCGCCAGGTCTTCCTCGGTGAGGCCGGCCTTGGTGAGGTCTTCGCCCATCGTGATGACCACCTTGATCGTCCCCGCGCGCACGCCTTCGACGAACTTCTTCAAACGTCCGCCGGGCTTGCTGGTGGTGAGACCGAGCACCTTGGCGCCGTTGGTATTCGGATTGCGATCCGCGGCGATGAGCAGGCCGTCCGCCGTGCCGTTGCGCGGCAGGATGTCGTGCTGCTTCTTGATGTTCAGCGCGTTGACGAGGCGCGTGGTGAGGAAGAGCTCTTCGTTGGTCTGCCGCCCGGAAGCGAGCAACCAGATCTGTTCGCTCGGCTTGGACTTCAGCACTTCGGCGGCGATGGCGATGGCCGTGCGCCACTCCACCGGCTGACCCTTCACCGTCGGCTGATGCAGGCGATGCGCATCGGCGACGTATTTGAAATTGAGGCGATGCGAATCCGGCAGCCACACGCCGTTCACGTCGTTATTTTCGCGCGGGGTGATGCGGTAGATCTTATTCTCGCGCGAACCGATGGTGATGTTCGAGCCGGTGCCGCAATTGACATCGACAGTCTTGGTTTCCTTGAGGAACCACACGCGCATCTTGAAGCGGAAATCCGTCGAGGTCAGAGCGCCCACCGGGCAGATGTCCACGGTGTTGAGCGAGTAGTTGTTATCGAGAACGCGTTCCGGATGGCAGGCGATGCTGTTGTAGCTGCCGCGATCGACGATGCCGAGCACGTCGTCGTGAGCCACTTCCTTCATGAAACGGATGCAGCGCGTGCAAAGAATGCAGCGCTCGGCATCGAGCGTGACCCGCGGTCCGAGCTCCACGTTCTTCGGCTTCTTGACCTTGTGCTCGAGGAAACGCGATTCGCCCTGGCCGTATTCGACCGAGAATTCCTGCAGGCGGCATTCGCCGGCCTGATCGCAGATCGGGCAATCCAGCGGGTGATTGATGAGCAGAAACTCCATCACACCCTGACGGCACTCCTTCGCCATCGGCGAATCGGTGCGGATGCCCATGCCTTCGGCGACGTCCTGCGCACAGGAAATCTGCGGACGCGGAATCCAGGCGATCTCCGGCTTGCCATCGGCGCCGACGACCGGCTTGCGGTCCGGCGTCATCTTCGGCATGCCCATCTCGACGAGACACATGCGGCAGTTACCCGGCGAGGAAAGCTTCGGGTGGTAGCAATAACGCGGAACGTATTTGCCGGCCTGCGAGCAGGCCTCAATCACGCGGGTGCCTTTGGGAAACTGGTGCCAAACGCCATCAACCTGGACGTTCAACATTTGGACTGGAGCGGCGGTTTCGGTGCTCATCAAAAGTTACTTGGTAGCGGCGGGTGCAAACGGGGCGCCGGTGCGCTGGTCGTGCAGCGTCTCGATCTTCTCGTTTTCGACGAGTTGCTCCGGGGTGTATTCCGGCGGCATGGGCGGCGGGATGTCCTTCTTCGCCTTGGCGGTGAATTCGTCGCGGAACTTGAGGACGAACGACTGCGTCGGCCACGAGCAGGCTTCGCCGAAGGCGCAGATGGTCTTGCCGGCGATATTGTCGGCAACGTTCTTGAGCACGTCAGGATCCTTGGCCGTTCCCCCACCCTCGATGATACGGTCGGTGATCTTCTTCATCCACAACGCGCCTTCGCGGCACGGGGTGCACTGGCCGCACGACTCGTGGGCGTAGAATTCGTTGATGTTATTCAGCGTCTCGACCATGTCGCGCGAGTCGTCCATGACGATGACGCCGCCGGAGCCGGCCATCGAGCCCGCCGCGGCGAGCGTGTCGAAATCCATCGGGATTTCTTCGAGCGTGATTTCCTTGTCCTTGAGCTTGTACTTCTCGCCGGCCTTCAGCACTTTCGCCGAGGAACCGCCGGGGATCACCGCCTTGAGCGTGCGTCCGTCGCGCAGGCCGCCGCAGACGTCATTGATCAGTTCGCCCATCGTCAGGCTGCCGACTTCCACTTCGTAATAGCCGGGCTTCTTCACGTCGCCGCTCACGCAGAGAATGCGGGTGCCGGTATTGTTCGGTTTGCCGAGCTTGGCGTATCCCGCGCCGCCGCCCATCGCGAGGATGTGCTTCACGTCGCAGAGCGTCTCGACGTTGTTCACGATGGTCGGGCACTGATATAGACCGAGCACCGCCGGGAAGTAAGGCGGCTTGATGCGCGGGTAAGCGCGCTTGCCCTCGAGCGATTCGATGAGGCCGGTCTCCTCACCGCAGATGTAAGCGCCCGCGCCGCGGTGCACGTAGATCTCGCAGTCGAAGCCGGAGCCGAGGATGTTCTTGCCGAGGAAATTCTTCGCCCGAGCTTCGGCCAGCGCCTTTTCCAAAATCTGCGCCCCTTCCGGGAATTCACCGCGGATGTAGATGTAGGCGAGGTTCGCGCCGACCGCGAAGCACGAGATGACCATGCCTTCGATCAACTGATGCGGGTCCTGGTGGATGATGTAGCGATCCTTGAACGTGCCGGGTTCGGACTCGTCCGCGTTGCAAATGAGATAGGTCGGCTTCGGCCCGCCGCGCTTGATGAAGCCCCACTTGACGCCGCAGGGGAAACCCGCGCCGCCACGGCCACGCAGGCCGGATTTCTTCACCTCATCGACAATCTCCTCCGGCTTCATCTTGAGCGCCTGCTCGAGCTGTTTGTAGCCGCCGTCGTTCAGGTAGCAGTTGAGGTCGTTCGTCCAGCCTTCGCGATCGATGTTCTTGAAAACGACGCGCTTCTCGCGCGGATGCGGCGGGCGCACGCGCGGCATGGTGGCGTCGCTGCGCTGGAGCTTCAGCAGCTTGGCGGCGTCCTCGAGCTTGACGTTCTCCTTGAAATTGTCGTCGACCATCGCCACCGGCGCGCTGCCGCAACTGGCGAGGCACTCGACGAATTCGATGGAGTATTGGCCATCGGGCGAAACGGCGATGGGATTGCCGTGACCGGCATTGGCATGATGCGCGCCTTCCTCTGCCCACTTTTTGAGATCGATCCCGGCGGCAGCGGCAATCCTCTCCTTCAGCTCGTAGCTGCCGGCCATGGCGCACGAGAGCGTGCGGCAGACGCGGATGTGGCGCTTGCCCGCGGGCTCGCGGCGGAACATCGGGTAGAAGGTGACCAACTCGAGGATATTGATCGGCTGCAATTCGAGCTTCTGCGCGATCCAGGAGATGGCTTCGTCGCTGATGAAGCCGAAATGCTCCTGCCACAGGTGCAGCAGGGGCAGCGAAGCACTCCGCTTCGAGGCGGGATAGTGCGTGATCGCTTCGTCGATTTTTGCGAGCAGGTCGGATGGAACTTCCATTAGAAAATCAGTTGGGCTGGCGCGGCTGAGCAGGCGCGGGCGTGGTGGGCGCGGTCGCTTTCGGCTCGCTGGTGTTGGGCAGCGGGGTGGTCATTTCCGGCGACGGCGGACGGCGCGGAATCATGTGAAGCTCGCTATCTTCGGGCGCAGGCGTTTCGCCGAAGTGGTCGACCCGGCGGATGAGCTTATTGTCCACGAAGTGCAGCTCGATGGTGTGACCATCCTGCTTGTAGTAATAACGCACCCCGGGCAGATCCTTCGTGGTCTGCATCTCGATGGGAAAGGATTCAACGCGGTTCGGCTGCCCGAGAATGGCTTCGACTTCCTTGATGGAAAGCGCCTTGCCACTCTTTTCCGCCTGCTCGTAGAGCTTGTTCACGGCGTCGATATTGCGATCCGCCAAGCGGGGGCCACAGGCCGAGAGGCCGATGACGAGAGAAAGGGATAGCGCAATGGCGGGCATGGAACGCACGTTGGACTGCAGTGTGCGAACGTGGCCGCAGACTCGCAAGCCGAATTTGTGAAACTTTTCACAAGCTCCGATTTCCGCCAGCCAATTGCAACGGGGGCGCAGGCGATTATTTCACCCAGTTGTCGCGTTCCCGTCACTCATTGGCCACACGGCACCCCCATGCTGCGGTCGCCAATCAAGGCACCACTTAGACTCACCAATATTTGCAGCCATGCGATCGGGGGATAACATGGCCGCACAAAGTGGGCGGCCCACTTCACGCTTCGGCGAGGAGTGGGCCGCGTTTTTATCCCACGGATGGCAATTTGCGTGGTTTGTCCGCGGGCGGAGCGCGGACGATTTCGACATCCGGTGCCTCCGCACTCATCGCTGGTGGCTGATTCAGAGGCACTTCCGGCCCGGGAGGAACGGCGCTCTCCCCATCCGGCCTGGCGTTCCGCAAACTCACCGTCTCGATCACCAGTTCGGCAATCCGCCGGTCGCGCTGCCGCAACTGGGTGGTCATTTCTTCCATCTTCCTGGCCATGGCCTGCCGAACGATCTCCAGATCGATCCGCAGGTGATCACGTTCACCAGTGACCTTCGCGAGCTTGATCTCAAAGGCAACCGCGCGCATGGCCTCGTTGGCCAGTCGGTGCCGCTCCGCACGGAGTTCCACGATACCGGCCTGCAAATGCTCCAAATCCTGCGTGGTCTTCTCGAGAATCTGTTTGAGCTGGGCGTACTCGTTCGATTTGCCCGCGAGCTGCCGCTGAAAATCCGCCGCCAGATCCTGCGCCTGTAGCAAATCGTTCTTCAGCGCCTCGTGGTCCGCGATCAACGAACCGCTGAGATTGGGATTCACCAATTGCCGCGACGCGGGCGCCTCCGCCGGAGTCGTTGACCCGTCCGGCGTCTGAGGCTGATGAATCCCTTCATTCATAGACCGTGAAAAGCGCGCATAGACTACCCTGTGGAGGGAGCAATACGTATGCCCCGGGTTTAAAACAGCGGAAAATATACGTAGTGGCCTCCAGCGTGAACTCTTCTGCAGAAAAGTCCGAGGGAGCCTTCGAGTCAACATTTTCGCATTGCGGGTTCTACGGGAAAGCGTCCCCCAGCCGATTTTAGATCGGCATCCTCAGGACGGGCCATCCGAGGTTTTCAATCCGACCTCATTTCACCTCATCCACAACGATGGAGAAGCGCAGGGCTGTACCGAGCAATCCTTGCCGGTAATAGAAGCGGTGCGCGAGGACGTTCGACAACGGCGTATCGAGGAGGAGCTTTTCACAACCAAGAATCCGAGCTTCCTCGCGGAGACGCTGGAGCAGCCGGGCGCCATGGCCATGCCCCCTCGCCTCTTCGGAGGTCACCAGGTCATCCACGTAGAGATGGGCACCATGCACCAGGTTCTCGATGATCCGAAAACCCGCCAGAGCCAAAAGGCGGCCATTCTCCCAGAGCCCCAGGAGGCGATATCCGTCAGCTTGCTGACGGCGCCAGCGCGCGATGAATTCCACTTCGGATGACAGATGCGGACGAAGCTGCCGCATCAGGGGAAAACACAAGCGCGCTTCCGTCTCGAGATCGAGTTCGCGGATCTCAATAACCGCGTCGGAGGCGGCACTCATTGGGCCGCGGTCTTGGGCTCGAGCGTGGACGGCGGAGGCGGAAAACGGAAGGCAATGCTGATCCGGTTCCAGGCATTGATCATTCCCACGGCAGCCGTCAGGTAGGCCAGTTCGCTCTGGGAGAAATGCGCGGACACGGCTTGATAGGCGGAGTCGGGTACGCCTTCGTGGTCGAGGGCGGTGAGCATCTCCGTCCACTCCAGCGCGGCTTTTTCGCGATCGGAAAAGACCTCGGCATCGCGCCAGGCGGCCAGCAGGTCGAGTTTGATCTGCGAAACGGAAAGCTGGCGGAGATGATTGAGGTGAAACTGCGTGCAGAAGGTGCAGCCGTTGATTTGCGAGGCACGGAGCTGGGCGAGTTCGGTAAGATCTCGATCGAGACCGGAAGCGCGAATGGCTTTGCCGACTTCCATGAGCGCAGCATTGGCAGCTGGGGCCACCTGGCTGAATTCAGACCAATCGAGGCGGGCGTGAGAAGAGGTCATGGCTTGTCAGAATCGGTGAATGTGTGAATGATATCAGAACTCGAACAACATATTCGAACTCTGATATGATGCGCAAGCGCTTTTCCCCTCCGGCTTCGTCCTCCGTCCCCGCCATCCCCCGCCCCGGTGAAGGCAAGCGCGGGGAAGCGGGACACGTCGGCTATCTATTGCGACAAGCGCACGCGATTCATCGACTCCGCATGGAACGCGCCCTGGCCGACTTGGATGTGACCCCTCCACAGTTTGCCGTGCTCACCATGCTCAACGCATATCCGGGAATTTCGAATGCGGACGTCGCCCGGCTTTCCTTGCTTACTCCGCAGACGGTCAGCGTCATCGTCACCAATCTGGAGAAAATGGGCGCCATCGCCCGCCGCCCTCATTCCATCCACGGACGGATTCAACATCTCGACGTGACCGAGGCTGGGCAAAAGCTGCTCACGCTATGCCGCACGCGAGTGCAGAAGATCGAGGCGTGGCTGCTGGAGGGACTGACGGCCGCCGAGGAAAATGCCGTGCGACGCTGGTTGGGAGAAATCGCGCTCCGCCAAGAGCTGGAGGAACAAAAGTAACGGTATTTGCTTCGCTGGTCTTCTAACGTATCCCTCCATCGACAATCTTCTGCCTAGCGGCAAAGCTTTCGGTGAATTATTCTGTAGCTGTATGACCTTTACTCGACGCATCCCCGCTGACCGTCTGCTGGACTTTGATGTTCGGGAGGGTGACACACTCCGCGTGATTGCGACAAGTGGCTCCGCTTTTGTCGTGCAAGTGAGCCGCGCTGAAGAGGGATCATTGCATCGCAAGTCCACAGCGACCGAGTGGTTGCGTCATGCCAAGGGCAGCGTGCGTTTGGAAACGGGCGAGACCGCAAATGACGTACGGATGGAATATTATGCGGCGAAATACGGCCTTGCCCAGTGAATGCGAGTCTTTCTTGATACTAATATCGTTCTCGATGTGCTCCTTAATCGCCCGGCGTTCATCGTCGACAGCGAAGCAGTAATTCTGCGTTGCGAGTCAATTGGCCATCCGATGTTTATCGCCTGGCACGGCCTGGCCACGGTTTACTATCTGCTCAAAAGAGGGCGCACGGAGAGCGAGGCGTTGATTGAATTGGACAAGCTCCTGTCGTGGGTTTGCGTGGCTGATTGCTCGGACGCCGACGCCCGTACCGCGCGTGCCTTGAGTTTCACAGATTTCGAGGATGCTTTGCAGGCCGTCTCCGCGGCAGCGTCCGCTGCCGATTTGATCGTCACACGGAACATCGCTGATTTTTCTAGAAGTAAGGTCCCAGCAGTGACCCCACAAGAGCTTCTTCAGCGCCTTCCGATCCCCTAACGGTGATTGGATCAGGTTTTCTGATCTGCTTCTCGGCTACTTAGCGGTCGCACTCGCCCATCACGAAGTCCAGCGAACCGAGGATGGCGACGACGTCGCTCATCATGTGGCCGGGCAGGATCTTCGAGAGGATCGAGAGATTGCAGAACGAGGGGCTGCGAATCTTCAGGCGGTGCGGGGTGCCGCCGCCTTTCGAATTGATGTAAAAGCCAAGTTCGCCCTTCGGATTTTCGTGGCCGAAGTAGATTTCGCCGGGAGGCGCATCAACACCCTCGGTGTGCACGATGAAGTGGTGGATGAGCTCCTCCATCTTCGTGAGCACAGCCGTCTTGGGCGGCGGAAAATTCTTGGCGTCACTGACGTTGATCGGGCCACCGGGCAGCTTGTCGATCACCTGATGCAGGATGCGAATCGACTGGCGCATTTCTTCCATGCGCACGACATAGCGGTCGTAGCTGTCGCCCACCGAACCGATCGGCACGTCGAACTCATACTGCTCATAGCCGAGATACGGATGCTTCTTGCGCAGGTCGTGGTCGATACCGGAGCCACGGAGGTTCGGGCCGCTGAGGCCGAAGCTGAGCGCGTCTTCCTTGCTGATCGTCCCGATATCCTTGGTGCGATCTACGAAGATACGGTTGCGGGAAAGCAGGTTGTCGGTCTCATCGATCACCGCCGGGAGTTCGCTGAGGAATTTCTTCACCTGATCCAAGAAGCCGTCCGGCAGATCGCGGGTCTGGCCGCCCACGCGGGTGTAGCTGGTGGTGAAGCGCGCTCCGGTGAGCAACTCGACGAGATTGTAGATCTTTTCGCGCTCGGTGAAAGTGTAGAGGAAGACGGTCATCGCACCGCAATCCATGGCGAAGCAACCGACGCCGAGGAGGTGCGAGGAAATGCGGGCGAGCTCGCAGCAGATCACGCGAATGGCCTGGCCGCGCGGCGGCAAGGTCCAACCCATGAGCTTTTCCACCGCCAGTGCGTAGGCCACGTTGTTCGCGATCGGCGCGAGGTAATCCAGTCGATCCGTATAGGGGATGAACTGGTTGTAGTGCATGTTCTCGGCGATTTTTTCGTCGCCGCGATGCAGGTAGCCGATATCCGGCGTGGCCATGGTGATGATCTCGCCGTCCATCTCCAGGATGAGCCGCAGCACGCCATGCGTCGCCGGGTGCGAGGGCCCCATGTTGAGGATGAGCTTTTCCCCGAGCAGGTCCGTGGCGCCGCCGCTTTGATTTTCTTTCAGAGCGGTCTGGACGCGGGCCAGAGTATCGGGATGTTCGAGTTCAGTCGTGGTGACAGCCATTGGCGGATACTGGACGGTACGGCCCTCTTGCCGGGAGCCGCAAGCGGAATTTGTGAAAAGATTCACAAGCTCCCGGGCCCACACTCCACCAAGTGCCTGCATCAGGCCTGCGTCACTCTACGCATGGAGCTGGGTTTCCTGCGCTTTTTCCCGTCGCCGCCAGGTCGTCTCGTGACGACGAAACACGTCGGTATCCTTGCTGTTTCTCCCGCCCATCCGCGATAAAGTAGCGGTCTGGAATAGCAGTTGCACTACTCGCCCCCATGATCACCATCAACCTCGCCCTCAAACCCGCGGACCTGCGGAAAAAGATCGAGCGGTTGTGGGAAGTCTCCGCGCCGAAAGTTCTCGCCATCGATCTCGCTGAGACGGCCGGCAGCGCGCCACCCGTTTTCACCGTGCAGGGCAAATACACCGGGCACAACAACGCGGATGCGGTGCCCGGCTTTATCTACGGTTCGGCGCTGTTGCAGTACGATGCGTTTTGGGACGAGTCGTTTCTCCTCCTCGGCGCCGAGCGGACGAAGCAGCGCATGACGCACTTTGTCACCCGCACCGGCGCGCACGATCACGGCAGCAATATCGTGAGCACCTATGGCAATCTCTGGCGGCTCATGAATGAAAGCCGACTGGCGGAGGACGATGCCGAGCGCGGTTTCCTCGAGCTCGCCCTCAAGTGTTCCGGCGCGGTGCAGGCCGCTCGCTGGACCTTCGTTTCCAATGGCGAAGGCTTCATCCACGCGGCGCACGGGCCGCACTCGTTGCAGATCGAAACGATCCGTTCACTGCGCTCGCTGGCGCTGGCCCACAAGCTCGGACACTCGCTGGCCAGCGAACACGATGAGCGCATTTCGCTTCTGCGCCGCCTCATCGAACACGCCCGCACCACGGCGAAATGGAGCGTCTATTACGGCTCTGGACGCGACGCCTACGACGTGCGCGGCCGCATCGCGCAGGAGAGCGTTTTCAACGTAGCCGACGGCGCCTATCGCGGCCCCGGCACGCAGCAAGGCTACTCCCCTTTCACCACGTGGACGCGCGGACTCGCCTCCGCCATGCTCGGCTTCGCCGAACAACTCGAATACGTCGCTACGCTCGACGGCACCGGGCTCGATAAACTCGGCGGCCGGGATGCCATCGAAGCCGTTCTTCTCAATGCAGCACGTTCGACCTCCGATTATTACATCGAGCAAACGCCCGTGAACGGGGTTCCCTATTGGGACACCGGTGCGCCTGGTCTGCGCCAGCTCGGCAATTACCTCGACCGGCCGGCGGAGCCGTTCAATCCGCACGAACCCGTTGATAGCTCGGCTGCCGCGATCGCCGCGCAGGGTCTTCTGCGGCTCGGCAATCTGCTCACCAAGCGCGGCCAGGTCGCCGAAGCCGAACACTATTGGCAGGCCGGCCTGACGATCACGGACACCATCTTCGATGATCCGTATCTCAGCACGGACCCGAAGCACCAGGGCCTGCTCCTTCACGCGCTCCTGCATCGTCCCAATGGTTGGGACCACGTGCCGGCGAACAGCAAAATCCCCTGCGGCGAATCCACCGCCAACGGCGACTACCACGCCCGCGAACTCGCCCTCTATCTCCAGCGCGTCTACGAGGAAAAGCCGTATCTTTCTTTCTGCGGACTTTAGCCCAGCAATCCTTTCACCACATTCGCCTCTTCGACTCCCGTAAGCCGGCCGTCTAGGCCTTGATAGCGGTAAGTCAGACGCCGATGATCGAAGCCGAGGAGCTGCAGAATCGTGGCGTGCAGGTCGTGCACCGAGACCGGATCGCGGGCGATGTTATAGGAGAAATCGTCGGTCTCGCCATAGACAGTGCCGCCCTTTGTACCGCCACCGGCCATCCACATGCTGAAACAGCGCGGGTGATGATCGCGGCCATAGTTTGCGGAGGTCAGGTGACCTTGGGAATAGACGGTGCGCCCGAATTCTCCACCCCAAATGATCAGCGTGTCATCGAGCAGGCCGCGTAGTTTGAGATCCTGAATAAGCCCGTAGCATGGGCGATCTATGTCCTGGCATTGGGTCGGCAGCCGCCCGGCGATGTTGAAATGATGGTCCCAGTTGTTGTGATAGATCTGCACGAAGCGCACGCCACGTTCGACCAGACGGCGCGCCAGGAGAGCGGAGTTGGCAAACGTGCCAGCCTTCTTCACCTCGTTGCCATACAAAGCAAGCGTCGCGGCTGATTCACTGGAGAGATCAGTGAGTTCCGGCACGCTGGCTTGCATCCGATAAGCCATCTCGTACTGCGCGATGCGCGTATGTGTCTCAGGGTCGCCCACCGCTTCGTAATTGAGTTGGTTGAGCGCATTGACCCCATCGATCATTTGCCGGCGGACTTCGGCGGGCACACCCGCTGGATTGTTGATGTAAAGGATAGGGTCACCTTTGCTGCGGAAAGCAACGCCGGCATGTTCGCCCGGGAGGTAACCCGCCGACCAAAGCTTCGCCGAAATTGCCTGGAATTGGTCGCGGAAGCTGGGCTCAGCGACGAGGACGACAAACGTGGGAAGGTTCTGATTGAGAGAACCGAGACCGTAGCTTGCCCATGCACCCAGACACGGCCGACCGGTCACCGGATTGCCCGTTTGCATGAAGGTAATGGCCGGTTCGTGATTGATCGACTCTGTATTCATCGAGCGAATCAGACACAGATCGTCGGCGCACTGGCTCAGGTTCGGCAGCAATTCTGCATTCAGCGACATCCCGCAACGGCCGTGCTCCGAGAATCGATATTTCGACGGTGCGACCGGGAAGCGCGCCTGATTCGTGGTCATCGTCGTGAGTCGCTGGCCTTTCCTTACGGAATCCGGGAAATCTTTGGCATACCACTTCGCCATTTCCGGTTTCGGATCGAAGAGATCCATCTGCGAAGGTCCTCCGACCATATGCATATAAATGACCCGCTTCGCTTTTGGCGCGAAATGCGGCGCCAACGGTTGATCGCCATTGACGGCCAGCGCGTGCGGATCGCGTCCCAACAGCGAGGCCAGCGCCGCGAAGCCCAGCACATTGGCTCCTCTCCCGAGAAACCGGCGGCGGGATTCATAGAGGTTGTGAGCATTCACTGGAATCATCAGCATTCGCTATTTGTTCAGGACCTCATCGAGGTTCATCAATTGATTGCAGGTCATCGTCCAGGCGGCTAACTCCGGCGCCGGCAGGGAGCCATTCACCGGCGTCTCACCGATTGCCAGCAGGGCTTTGGCATCCTCGGGGTGATCGAGGTAATAAGCGCGCCAGCGGTTTTGGTTTTTCCGCACGATCGTCTCTTCCTCCGGACGGAGGGGCCGGCAGAGCAGACTCTCCGCGATGTAGTCGATCGTTCTTTCACCATTGCCCGCCCCCGCCGCAAAGGCGTGGCTCGCCAACACGCGCGCTGCTTCAACAAACTGGGTATCGTTCATCGTCACCAACGCCTGTAGCGGAGTATCGGTGCGCTCGCGGCGCAGGCAGGAGGTCTCGCGGGTCGGCGCATTGAAAGCCTCCATCGCCGGTGGTGGTGCACTGCGTTTCCAGAAGGTGTAGAGACTGCGGCGATAAAGGTTCTCACCGTGGTCTTGCTGGTAGACGCGCGTGTTGCTGGCGGGAAGCGCAATCGTTTCCCACACCCCCTCCGGTTGATATGGCTTCGCGCTCGCACCACCGATGGTCGACGACAGTTCGCCGCTGGCCGCCAGCGCATAGTCGCGCACCATTTCGGCATCCATCCGGAAGCGCGGTCCCCGGGAAAGCAGCCGGTTCTGCGGGTCGTGCTCGATTTTTTCCGGGGTCAGCACCACGGCTTGCCGATAGGTCGCGCTGGTCACGATCAGCCGCATGATGTGCTTCATGTCCCAACCGCTCTCGCGGAATTCCACGGCCAGCCAGTCGAGCAACTCCGGATGCGATGGCGGTTCGCCCATGATGCCGAAATCCTCCGCTGTCTTCACCAACCCCGTCCCGAAGACCTCCTGCCACAGACGATTCACGATCACTCGGGCGGTGAGCGGATTGGCAGGATCGACCAGCCATTGGGCCAGGCCGAGTCGATTGCGCGGCGCATTCTTCGGCATGGGGTGCAACGCGGAAAAAACGGCCGGGCCTACTTCTTCACCCGGTTGTTCGTATTGTCCGCGGCGAAGAATGTGCGCCGTGGGCTTGGAATTCATGCGTTCCTGCTGAATCGGTGAGACGACACAGCGGTCGTAGATGCTTTGTTTTTCCGCCTCGAGCCGGTCGAGTTTGCGCAAGATGTCGACTGCCCCGGGATCTCCCGCCAGATAAACGTCGGAGAGTTGCTCCGCATTCCGCCCCATATCCCCTCCAGTCGGATGCAGAACGTCGAGCAGATGAAGTAACCCTCGTACTTCCACCGAGGTCAGGGCGCGATCGAAAACCTGGACCTCCTGGACCGCGCCGGTGAAGGACTGGCGCCCTCCCTGCTGCCCGAGGCGAAGCGGTGCCGCAACACGGATCGAATCCGTTAACGTGTAGCCATTGTCCCGCACTTCAATCGGCTTTCCATTCACAAACACGCGGATCCCGGATCCCTTGCCAGAGCCATCATACGTCACCGCTATATGGCTCCATTCATTGAGCTTCATCTTGGCATCGGTAGCGATGGCCAGGATCGCCTCGTCCCGCCACCGTTCCACTAGATAAACGAAGATCTTCTGCTCCTTGATGGCGATCGACCAACCGCGGTATCCCTTCGCCGGATCCACGCGTGAAAGGAGCGTGCCGTCGCCGGAAGTACGAATCCAGGCGCTTACCGAAAAGGGTTGGTCTCGCTCGAAATTCGCAACGTCGCCGAGATCCAGCGTTGTGTCTTTGTCGATGACCAGCGCCTGCCCCGCTTTGCCCGGCTCAGTGAGGTAGTCCTGCTGCCGCGCCAGCGTGCGAGGAGAACCCGCGACCGTACCGTGCAATTCCTTGACGTTGCCTTCATCCAAAGGCAGCGAGACAACGTTGCCTTTGATCCGCGCGCGGATTTTCTCCGCGGTGACCGTTCGAGACCAATTCTGAAAATCTGGCTCGATTTGCTTGCGCCGCGCAGCCAGCTCCGCATCGATGGCCCCAATTTCCTGCGGCAACGCTTTCCAGCGCGGCGCATCCTTGTCGGACGGCATGACCAACACCGGCGCGGTATCGCGAACGTCGTTGTCCAGGCCTTCCTGGGTGGTATTGCGAAAGAATGCGCTCATCGCATAAAAGTCTTTCGTCGTGATCGGGTCGAACTTGTGATCGTGACACACTGCACAATTCGCCGTCAGCCCCAGCCAGACCCACGAGGTCGTCTCCACGCGCTCTCGCGCGTAGTTGCTGAGATTTTCGTCGGGAAATGTCCCCCCCTCCGAAGTGGTCATATTGCAACGATGAAAGCCGGTGGCAATCAGTTGCGATTGCGTGGGATGCGGAAGCAAATCGCCGGCGATCTGTTCGATGGTAAACTGATCAAACGGCATGTTCCGATTGAAGGCATCGATCACCCAATCGCGATAAGGCCACTCCTCGCTATAGTTATCGGCATTGAGCCCGTGGGTGTCCGCATAACGCGCAGCGTCGAGCCAGTAACGGGCTCGATGTTCGCCATAACGTGGAGACGCCATCAAACGATCGACCAGCTTTTCATAGCGGTCGGGAGCCGGGTCATGGAGAAAGTGGTCGATGATTTCCGGCGCGGGCGGCAGGCCGGTCAAATCCAGCGAAACCCGCCGCACCAAGGCGCGCGGATCCGCCTCCCGCGCTGGCGCCAGTCCATGGCTCTCCAGCTTGGCCTGCACAAAACGATCGATCGGATTTCGCGCCCAACTCGTGTCCTTCGTCAATGGAAGGGGTGGTCGCTCCGGCTTGATGAAGGACCAATGTGGCTGCCACGGCGCCCCCTGAGCGATCCACTTGCGAAAGAGCGCTATCTGCTGCGGCGTCAGCTCATGATGCGACTCCGGCGGAGGCATGACCTCGTCCTCGTCCTTGGAAGACAGCCGCCGATAGAGCGGACTTTTCTCCGGCCAGCCTTTGATGACGACGGGCCCGCCTTTGCGCTTCCCGAAAAACCCTTCCACCTGGTCCAGTCGCAGCGAAGCCTTGCGCGCAATCGGATCCGGCCCATGACAGGCAAAACAATTCTCCGCCAGGATGGGGCGGATATCGCGATTGAAGCGCATCGGAGCATCCGCCGCCTGTATCCGACCTCCCATGAGCGGGCAGATCGCGAAAGCGGTGATGAACAAGAGGCACTTCCTTTTCATCATTTCAAAAGTCACGAGCGTAATCGATTCTCGGAAGGGTAGCTATTCCCACGCCTGCTGCCGCAAAGTTCACCGATTTGCGGACTTTAGCCCAGCAATCCCTTCACCACGTTCGCTTCTTCGACGCCGGTGAGCCGGCCATCGAGGCCTTGGTAGCGGTACGTCAGGCGCCGATGATCGAACCCGAGGAGCTGCAAAATCGTGGCGTGCAGGTCGTGCACCGAAACCGGATCGCGGACGATGTTGTAGGAGAAATCATCGGTCTCGCCATAGCTCGTCCCAGCCTTGGTTCCTCCGCCGGCCATCCACATGCTAAAACACCGTGGGTGGTGATCGCGGCCGTAATTGGTCGTCGAGAGATCGCCTTGCGAATAAATCGTCCGCCCAAATTCGCCGCCCCAGATGATGAGCGTTTCGTCGAGCATCCCTCGCTTTTTCAAATCCTGAATGAGCGCGTAGCACGGGCGATCCACATCCCGGCACTGGGCGGGTAACCGTCCCGCGACGTCAAAGTGGTTATCCCAGTTGTTGTGATAAATCTGCACGAACCGAACGCCACGCTCCACCAACCGACGGGCGAGCAATGCGGAATTGGCAAAGGTCCCCGCCTTTTTCGCCTCCTCCCCGTAGAGCTCAAACGTCGCCGCCGGTTCGCTGGCCAGATTCGTGAGCTCCGGCACGCTCGCCTGCATGCGATACGCCATCTCGTATTGCGCGATGCGGGTGTGTGTTTCCGGATCGCCCACGGTTGCGTAGTTCATCTGATTCAACGCGTCGATGCCATCGAGCGTCTTGCGCCGAATCGCCGCCGGCACTCCCGGCGGGTTATTGATGAAAAGGATCGGATCTCCCTTGCTGCGAAAGGCCACGCCGGCGTGCTCCCCGGGCAGATAGCCCGCCGACCAGAGCTTCGCCGAGATCGCCTGGAATTGGTCCTGCCGGGTAGGCTCAGCCACGAGGACGACGAAGGTGGGCAGATTCTGATTCAACGAGCCGAGCCCGTAACTCGCCCACGAGCCGAGACACGGGCGCCCGGTCACCTGATTGCCCGTCTGCATGAAGGTGATCGCCGGTTCGTGATTGATCGCCTCGGTATTCATCGAGCGAATCAGGCAGAGATCATCGGCGCATCGGCTTAGATTCGGCAGCAACTCCGCGTTCATCGACATCCCGCACTGGCCGTATCGGGCAAATTTGTATTTCGACGGTGCGATGGGGAAGCGCGTCTGCCCGCTGGTCATGGTCGTGAGCCGCTGCCCCTGGCGCACGGAATCCGGCAAATCCTTGTTGTACCACTTCGCCATTTCCGGCTTGGGATCGAAAAGATCCATCTGCGAAGGGCCGCCCACCATGTGCAGGTAGATGATCTGTTTCGCCTTGGGGGCGAAGTGTGTGGCGAGCGGCGCGGCGGCTTCCGCCGCCAGCGCGTGCGGATCGCGCCCGAACAGCGAAGCCAGTGCGGCGAAGCCAAGCACATTGGCCCCACGACCGAGAAAGCGGCGGCGCGTTTCGTAGAGGGAATGAGCGTCCAGGGGATTCATACGATTCGCTATTTGTTCAGGACCTCGTCGAGGTTCATGAGCTGGTTGCAGGTCATGGTCCAGGCCGCGAGTTGCGGTGTCGGCACGGTGCTGTCGAGTGGCGCATCGCCCACCGACAGCAGCGCCTTGGTGTCATCCGGATGCGCGGAATAGTAGGCGAGCAGTTCCTGCTGATTTTTCTTCACCATCGCCTCCTCGTTACCGCGCAGCGGCCGGCAAAGCAAATGTGCGGCCATATACTGAATCACCTGCTCGTCATCGCCGCCCGTGGCGACGAAGGCGTGGGTGGCAAGCACCCGCGCGGCTTCCACAAATTGAGTGGCATTGAGGGTGACGAGCGCCTGCAGCGGTGTGTCGGTCCGCTCACGCCGCAGACAGGAAGTCTCGCGCGTCGGCGCATTGAAAGTCTCCAGGGCCGCCGGCGGCGCGCTGCGTTTCCAAAAGGTGTAAATGCTGCGCCGATAAAGCGCCTCGCCGCTGTCGCGTTGGTAGCTGCGCGTGTTGCTCACCGGAATCGCCACCGCTTCCCACACGCCGTCGGGTTGATACGGCTTCACACTTGCCCCACCGATCTTCGGCGAAAGCTCCCCGCTCGCGGCCAGCGCGTAATCCCGCACCATCTCCGCGTCCATGCGGAAACGCGGTCCCCGCGAGAGCAACCGATTCTGTGGATCGCGCTCGATTTTCTCCGGCGTTAACACCGCCGCCTGCCGGTAGGTCGCGCTTGTGACGATAAGCCGCATGATGTGCTTCACGTCCCAGCCGCTCTCCATGAATTCCACGGCCAGCCAGTCGAGCAGCTCGGGGTGCGATGGGGCCTCGCCCATGATGCCGAAGTCTTCCGCGGTCCTGACCAATCCCGTGCCGAAAACCTCCTGCCACAGGCGATTGACGGTGACTCGTGCCGTCAGCGGGTTTTCGCGATCGACCAGCCATTGGGCAAGACCAAGACGATTCCGCGGCGCATTCTTCGGCATGGGCGGGAGGGCGGAGAGCACCGCCGCCTCGACCTTTTCGCCGGGCTGATCGTACTGCCCGCGGCGCAGGACGTAGGCTGCGGGTGTCGAATCCATGCGCTCTTTCCTGAATGGGAGAGACGGTGCTGTGATCCTGGATCGTTTGCTTTTCGGCTTCCAGCTTGGCGAGTTGGTGCGAGATGGCCGCCGCCTTCGCGTCGCCCGCGAGATAAACATCGAAGAGTTCTTCCTTGTCTCGCGCCGTGCGGTTCGCCGCCGGCGCGGACAGCGAACGGAGGACGTCGGGCGCCTCGTGCAATCCGCGAATCTCGACCGGCGAGAGAGCGCGATCGCAAATCTGCAGATTCTGCACTGCTCCGGTGAAGTATTGCCGGCCGACCAGACGCCCGAGTTGCAGGGGAACGGCACTGCGAATCGAACCAGAAAGGCTATCCTCAGTCGTTCGCATATCCATCCGCTGGCCATCGATAAAAACGCGGACGCCTTTGCTATGGCCGGAGCCATCATACGTCACGGTCAGATCCTTCCAGCCCGAGGGCGGTGTGGTGGTGCTATCACTCGCAATGGCAAGTAAGGCGTTCCGAGGGAATTCGTGCACGAGATAGACGTAAATGTCCTGCTCCTTGATGGCGATCGACCAACCGCGAAAACCGTTCTTTGGATCTACACGCGAGATCAACGTCCCGCTCCCGTCCTTACGAAATGAGACGCTCACCGAAAAAGGCTGGTTCCACTCAAGGTCCGCGACGTCGCCAAAATCCAGGGTCGTCTCATGATCGACCACCAGCGCCTGGCCGGTCTTGCCCGCGCGGCTTTGATATTCCTTTGTCCCCGCCACGGTTTGCGGGTGGCCACTGACCGTCCCGTGTAACTCCCGGGATGCGCCTTCGTCCAAAGGAAAGGAGAGCACATTGCCTTGAATCCGCGCGCTGAGCTGTTGCGGGGTGAGCAATTGCGACCAGCGCTGGAACTCGGGGGCAAGTTGCTGGCGGCGCTCTGCCATCGCGGACTTCCCGGCGGCGATTTCCTGCGGAATTGTCTTCCAGCGCCCTGCGTCCTGGCTCGCCGGCGACACAAAAACTGGCGGCGTATCACGGATGCCCTTGTCATTCCCCTCCTGCGTCGTATTCCGAAAGAATGCGCTCATCGCGTAAAAATCCTTCGTCGTGATCGGATCGAACTTGTGGTCGTGGCATACCGCGCAATTCGCGGTGAGTCCCAGCCACACCCAAGAGGTCGTCTCCACGCGATCACGTGCATAATTGGCGAGGCTCTCCTCGGGAATGACGCCGCCTTCAGAGGTCGTGATATTGCAGCGATGGAAGCCGGTGGCGATCAACTGCGCTGGCGTGGGATGCGGCAGCAGGTCGCCGGCGATTTGCTCGATGGTGAATTGATCGAACGGCATGTTTCGGTTGAAGGCCTCGATCACCCAGTCGCGATAGGGCCAAGCTTCGACGTAGTTATCCAGGTTCATGCCGTGCGTGTCGGCATAGCGGGCGGCATCCAGCCAGTAACGCGCCCGGTGCTCGCCGTAGTGCGGCGAGGCCATCAGTTGATCGACCAACTTCTCGTAACGATCCACGCTTTTGTCCGCCACGAATTGCTCGACGAGCGCTGGTTCCGGCGGCAAGCCCGTGAGATCCAGCGAAACCCGCCGCACGAGCGCGCGCGGATCGGCTTCCGCCGCGGGCGCCAGTCCGTTGCTTTCCAATTTCGCCAGCGTGAAGCGATCGATCGGGTTGCGCACCCACTGCGCGTCTTTTACCGCCGGCAGTTCCGGCCGCTCTGGCTTGATCAATGACCAGTGCGGTTGCCAGGGCGCTCCTTGGGCGATCCAGCGGCGAAAGAGTGCAATCTGTTCCGGTTGCAAGACATGACGCGACTTCGGCGGCGGCATGACTTCGTCCCGGTCGTGCGAAGTCAACCGTTCGTAAAGAGGGCTTTTCTCCGGCTTGCCGGGGATGACGACCGGCCCGTCTTTGCGCTTCCCGAAAAACCCTTCCTGCTGATCCAGCCGCAGCGAAGCCTTCCGGGCAATCGGGTCCGGTCCGTGGCAGGCAAAACAATTCTCCGCGAGAATCGGCCGGATGTCGCGATTGAAGCGAATCGGCACGTCATGCGCCGCCTGCGCTTCACGCGCGACGAACCAGCCGAACGCGAAAGCGGTCAGCACAATCCATTTCCGATCTATCGAAGCAAAAAACACAGGCTTATTGAGGCCGGCACAACATAGCTAATCTTGCGCCTATTCTCGCGGACTTTTGGCGCGAGGATACTCCTACACGGAAACGGTATAACGCGCAGGCGGATATTCGGAAACGAAAGACGAACATCCGTTTTTATTCTACCTTCTGACTGTTCGTTGGTTGCGCAGCGATTGGCAGGGTCACGAATTCCCCTCTTCCTCCCCGGCCTTCGGAATCACAGACAGAAGTCGCCGATGTTTCGCAAAAGCGAGGACGCACAGCACTCCACTGAAGACGAGCCAGATCGGCAGAAACGCGAAACCTTGCGCCAGGGCCGCTTCGGGACTGGGAGCGCCACCGCCGGGGCGGCCAGCGCGGAGGACGAGCGCGAAGAGCAGACTGATGAAACCGTAGCCGAGGTTGATGGCCACGCCCTTGAAGGACAGGACGGTGGCGCGGTGGCTGGAATCCGCCAGGGCATTGAGATAATACGAGACGATATAGCCGAGGGCGGTCATGGCGCCGCCCAGGGGAAGAAGAAAGATGACGCCCCAATACGTCCAGCGGCAGGCGGCGCCAAAAAGGCCGGCGAGGACGACGATGCCCAGCAGGACATAATTGCGCAGCATGGTGTTGGCCGTGACCATGCGCCGTGCGATCGGCGAGACGAGCAGGCCGAGCCCGCCCATCAATGCGCCGATAAAACCAAAGAGCGCCTCAGGCAAATGAATGAGGCGAAAATAGGAACTGGAGAAAGTCAGAAAAAGACGGGTGACGCAATCGATGAGCACCGCGGCGGTGATGACGAAGAGCGCGGTCGGCGTTTGCCAGATCCACTGGGCCGCTCGACTGGCGATCTGCCACGCAGTGCGTTCGCAACCGGCGAGCGCGTTCTCCCCTTCTCCATTCACCGGGGCCGCATGCCGGATGCGCGTGCTGGGTTCACGCATGCCCAACGCGCAGGTTAGCACCAGGATGGCACTGGCGAGATTCAGGTAGATGGGAAAGCGGATGGTGGTGGCTTTCTCGAGATGGATGGCGAAGCCCATGGAGCCCAGCGCGTGGTTGAGAAAAGACGGATCGTAGACCGCACCGCCAACGATCATCGCGATGATCATCCCTACACCCTGCCAGCGCATCACCTGATCGAGCACCAGCGGCCATTCGTGGGAACGTCCACGCTCGGCGAGCGAATCGAAGACCAGCGCTTCATCGGCGCCGCTGGCCATGCCCTCAGCGATGCCGCTGAGGATGCGATTGGCCAGGCAACAGAGCAGCAGGACGAGCCCGCCATTTTGCGGAGCGATGCTGAGCAGGATCATCTCGACCACCATGCACACGCCGGCCGCGACGACGAGCGGTCGACGGCCGATGCGATCGGCGAGCACACCTGCAGGCACATCGGTGAACACGATGGCCAGAGCCCAGGCGAAGTTGAGCAACGTGTACTCCGCCGCGCTCAGCCCGAGATCGAGAAAGAGAATCGCGAGAACCGGGTAATAAAACCGCGCATTGAACAACACGCGGAAGAGCACGAAGCGCCGCCAGTTACGATCGGCATCGCTGCGAGCGAGGGAAGTGGCGTCAGGCGATGTAGTCATGCAGCGTCGTGCGGAAGATGACGTGATAAAGGAATCGTTCGGCAATCACATTCGCATCGCGATCACCGCGCGCCACAATTCCATTGTCAGCACCTGGCAAACTTTCCGCTTTTCACTTTTCAGTTTCGCTCGCAATTTTCCTGCATGACCGAAGTTCAGCAGCAGATGATCGATAAAGCATTCGAATTGCTCAGCGAGCACTTCGACCATGTGGTGATCGCCGTCGGCACTTACGACGAGGACAAGCAGTACACGACGACGGCGTCTTACTACGGCGGCGTGGCTCCGGCGATCGGCTTGTGCAAGCTGTACGAGAAGCGCTGGACGAAAGAGCACCTCTGGGGTCCAGACGACGAGTTGGAATAAGTGTCAGGTAACAAGAGCCAGGAGCCCAGTGTCCGCTGCTCCCGCCATGGCGGGACAGATTGCGGCACCACTTGGCTCTTGGCTCTTGGCTCTTGGCTCTTGGATCCTGGCTCTTGGAACTCCAAACAAAAAACGGCGCAGGCTGCACATGGCAACCTGCGCCGTAAAATGAAGCTCCGTTCGCTTTAGCGGGAGTAGAGTTCGACGATCAACTGTTCGTTGACGATCGGGGCGATTTCATCACGCGACGGGATGCGCGAGACCTTGCCGCTGAACTGCTCTTTGTCCACCGTGAGCCATTCCGGCACCGGGGTGATCTGGGTAAGCTCGAGGTTCTTCGCCGCGAGGCGGCGCGACTGCGGCTTGTCCTTGATCGTGATCGCGTCACCAGCCTTAACGTTGAAGGAAGAGACGTCGACCTTGCGGCCATTGACCTGCACGTGGCCGTGCGAAACCAGCTGGCGGGCAGCGCTGCGGGAGTTCGCGAAACCGAGGCGGTAGATAACGTTGTCGAGACGGGTCTCGAGCAACTGGAGGAGGATCTCACCGGTCACGCCACGACGGGTGGAGGCGATGGTGAAGTAGCGGCGGAATTGGCGCTCGAGGACGCCGTATTGGTAACGCAGCTTCTGCTTCTCGCCGAGGGCGATGGCGTATTCAGACTGCTTGCGGCGCGAGCCCTTCGGGCCGTGCATGCCGGGACCGTAGTTCTTGCGCTCCAGCGCCTTCGAGGGGCCGAAGAGGGCGACTCCGAAGCGGCGGCTGATTCTTGTTTTGGGGCCAGTATAACGTGCCATAACGAGTTCTTTCTAGTGCGGGTGGATCAGACGCGGCGTTGTTTCGGCGGGCGGCAGCCGTTGTGCGGCACCGGGGTCACGTCCTTGATGATGCTGATCTCGAGGCCGACAGCCTGGATGGCACGGACGGCCGATTCACGACCGGCGCCGGGGCCCTTCACGCGGACTTCGACTTCCTTGAGACCGTGGCCCATCGCCTGGCGGCAGGCATCCTGGGCAACCATCTGCGCGGCGTAAGCGGTGCTCTTGCGCGAGCCCTTGAAGCCGCACTTGCCGGCGCTCGACCAACCGATGGTCGAACCGTTCATGTCGGTGATGGTGACGATGGTGTTGTTGAACGAAGCCACGATATGAGCGATGCCGCTGTGGACGTTCTTGCTGCCCTTAGCCTTGATGATCTTGATCGGCTCAACGACGGCGTTCGGGTCGAGGGAAAGGTTTTCTTCCTTCTTCGGCTCCGCCGGAGCGGCGGCACCAGCCGCGTCTTTCTTGGCTTTCGGAGCCTTCTTGACTTTCGGAGCAGCTTCAGCGCCTTCGGTCTTGGCGGCCGCCTTCGGGGCGGCCTCCGGAGCGGCGGTTTCGGCCTTCACGGCCTCGGGTTTATCGGAATCAGGCATGATCTTCGTTCTTTCTTTGTTTACTTGGCGCCTTCCTTGGCGCGCTGGACACCCACCGTCTTACGCGGGCCCTTGCGGGTGCGGGCGTTGGTGGAGGTGCGCTGACCGCGCACGGGCAGACTGCGACGATGGCGGATGCCCCGATAGCAGTTGATCGCCTGGAGGCGCTTGAGGTTGGACTGCAGCTCACGGCGCAGATCGCCTTCGATCGGGAGCTTGCTCGCCGTGATGGCCTGGATGATCTGGTTCAGCTGCTCGTTCGAGAGGTCCTTCGCGCGGACGTCGGGATTGATGTTGGCCTGCTCGAGGATGCGCTTCGCAGTGCTCGGGCCGATGCCGTAAATGTAAGGCAGCGACGCTTCGATGCGCTTGTCGCCGGGAATTTCAACGCCTAGGAGTCGGGGCATATTATTTAGGGATTTAGGATTTGGGATTTCGGATGTTCAGCGGATTCTTCGGGGTCGGAGTTCAGTCAGAAATCCGCAATCGAAAATCCAAACATCATTAGCCCTGCCGCTGCTTGTGGCGCGTGTTCTTGCAAATCACGCGGACCACGTTCTTGCGCTTCACGATACGGCAGGATTCGCAAAGCCTTTTGACGGATGCTCTTACTTTCATGGTTTAAAAATTGGCTGGCTGTTTGGAGGACAAAAAATCGCACTGGGAATTGACCCCAGAGCGATCGGGCTATTCTGCTACTTCTGCCGAAAGGTAATACGTCCTTTGGTCAAATCGTAGGGGGACATCTCTAGCAGAACTTTATCGCCTGGCAAGATCCGAATGAAGTGCAAACGCATTTTTCCGGAAATGTGCGCCAGGACCTGGTGGCCGTTGGGAAGTGCCACCCGAAACATGGTGTTCGGGAGCAGCTCTACGACCCTGCCCTCTACCTCAATAGCGTCTTTTTTCGCCATGTGAGGATCTCGGGCTCGCCCTTGGTGATCAGGACGGTGTGTTCAAAATGGGCGGATGGCTTCTCATCAAGGGTTACCACCGTCCATTTGTCGTCGAGCACTTTCACCGCCGCCGAACCCATGTTGACCATAGGTTCGATCGCCAGCGTCATGCCCGGCTTCAGCTTGGGCCCGCTGCCGGGCCGGCCGTAGTTCGGCACTTGAGGCTCTTCGTGCAGCTTGCGGCCGACACCATGTCCCACGAATTCGCGGACCACGGTGTAGCCATTAGCTACAATTTCATCCTCAATCGCCGCGCACAGGTCACCGAGGCGACGGCCGCCCTGGGCGTAGGTGATGGCCATCTCCAGGGTGCTTTCGGTGACGGCCAGCAAACGCTGAACCTTTTCATCGATCACCCCCACGGGGACGGTCGTTGCGGTATCGCCGACCCAACCGTCTTTCACCACGCCGATATCGAGTTTCACGATATCGCCGTACTGAATACGACGGGGACCGCCGATGCCGTGAACGACTTCTTCGTTCAAGGAAATACAAATGTTCCCGGGAAACCCGCGGTAGCCGAGAAAGGCGCTTTTGCAGCCCAACTCTGCCATGAATTCCGCGGCAGCCTGATCGACTTCGCCAGTGGTAATTCCCGGCCGGACCAAGGTCGAAACGCGGTCGAGCACTTCGCTCGCGGCCCGGCAGGCCAGCCGCATCTTTTCAATTTCGCGCTCGTTCTTGATCGGGATACTCATGCAACGACGCCCTTCGCGGCTAGTGAAGATGTTGGAAGCGCGAAGCGACGAAGATCACCATGCCCGCAATAAAGAGGATCGCAATGACGACATAGAGCCAGAGCATGGCGTTCTCCTTCACCGCCTCGCCACCGCCCGTAGGGCCGAAGCTGGAGCGGCCACGGATACGGCCCTTCCGCAGGAAGCCATCATAGTGACGCTGAATGAGATGGGTCTCGACCTGGCGCATCGTGTCCAGAATCACGCCCACGATAATCAGCAGACTGGTGCCGCCGAAAAACTGAGCCGTGATGTAGGGCACATTCATGCGCTCGGAGAGCATGCCTGGGAGAATCGCGATGATCGTGAGGAAAATGGCGCCGGCGAAGGTCAGGCGCGTCATGGTGAAGTCGAGGAAGTCGGCGGTCGGCTTACCCGGACGCACGCCTGGCACGTAGCCACCGTATTTCTTCAGGTCTTCCGCGATTTGCTGCGGTTGGAACTGCGTCGCCACCCAGAAGTAGCTGAAGAAGAAAATCATCGCCGCGTAGACCGTGTAGTGAATCCAACCGTGGGTCAGGGCGGCCGCGATATTCTGCGCCAGCGGAGAGGTCTTGAACGCGGTCGAAGCGATGGTCGACGGGAAGACCAGCAACGCCTGGGCGAAGATGATCGGCATGACGCCCGCGTAATTCACCTTCAGCGGCATGTACTGCGTCTGGCCGCCGTAAACTTTCTGGCCCACCACGCGCTTGGCGTATTGGACGCTGATCTTGCGCTGCGCCTGGGTCACGCAAATGACCGCCGCAATGACGATGATCAGGAACGCCAGCATGGCGACGAGAACGATCGGTTGCACTTGCGCTCCCTTCCCAGCCGTAGGAACGAACGTGCGCCAGGCTTGCATCAAACCTGCGGGCAGGCGGGCGACGATGCCGACGGTGATGATCATCGACATACCGTTGCCCACACCGCGATCGGTAATCTGATCGCCGACCCACATCAGGAACATGGTGCCTGCGGTGAGCGTGAGCACCGTCATGACGCGGAAGGCGATTCCCGGATCCGACACCAGCGGGATGCCCATCTTCTTGATGGTATCCATGATGCCGTGCAGGAACGGATTGTTCGCCGGGTTTTCGAAAGTGAGCGCGAGCAGGTACCCTTGGAAAATGCATAGCGCAATGGTTGCGTAGCGCGTGTACTGCATGATCTTCTGGCGGCCGCCGTCTTCCTTGGACAGCTTGCCAAGGCTCGGCACTACCGCCGTCAGCAACTGCAGCATGATCGACGCGCTAATGTAGGGCATGACGCCCAGCGAGAAGACCGCGCAGTTTTCCAATGCGCCACCACTGAAGATATTGAACAGGGCCGCGGCGTTGCCGCCGGTGTCATTGCTGACCTGCGTCGAAAACCACTCCTGAAGAACGGCCGCATTGACTCCCGGGCAAGTGATCACCGCGCCGACGCGGACCACCACCAGCAGGATCAAGGTGAAGATGATCCGGGACCTGAGCTCCGGAATCTTGAAGGTATTGGAGAATGCCGAGATCATGAATGGCCTTGCGTTACGGAATCACAGCGTGTTGCACGCAGCCGGATGTGATGAGGTACGCCAGAGGACGCCGCAAAGCGGCGTCCCTACCAGAAAGCATCCGGCAATGGCCATTACTTGAGAGTGAGAGAGCCGCCGGCTTTCTCGATCGCCGCCTTGGCGGATTCACTCGCCTTGTTGGCGACAATCGTCAGCTTCTTCTTCAGCTCGCCGCTGCCGAGAATCTTCACCGCGTCGTAGGGACGACGGATGACACCGGCGGAGAGGAGAGCCTGCTCGTCCACAGTCGCGCCGCTGTCGAACGCGTTGAGCGCGTCGAGATTCACGACCGCAAAGCGGGTCTTGAAATTAGCATTGTTGAAACCGCGCTTGGGCATGCGGCGGATGAGGGGCATCTGGCCGCCTTCGAAACCGAGGCGGATGCTGCCACCCGAACGGGCCTTCTGGCCTTTGTGGCCTTTGCCCGAGGTCTTGCCGTGGCCGCTGCTTTCGCCGCAACCGAGGCGCTTCACCCGATGCTTGGAGCCGGGACGGGGCTTGAGAGTGTGCAAATTCATAAATCAGTGATTAAGCCTGGGCCTTCTTCACCGTCAGGCCGCGGGTTTCAAAAATCTGTTCGCGCAGGCGGAGCTGCTGGAGGGCGCCGATGGTCGCCTTGACCACGTTGGCGTGATTGCTCGAGCCGAGCGACTTCGCGAGCACGTCGCGAATGCCGGCCGCTTCCACGACCGCACGCACACCGCCACCTGCGATAACGCCGGTGCCGGGGGAGGCCGGACGGAGCAGCACGCGGCCGCCACCGTGTTCACCAATGACATCATGCGGAATGGTGTTTTCGCGGATCGCGACCTTGACCATGGCCTTCTTGGCGGAATCGGAAGCCTTGCGAATCGCTTCGCTGACTTCGTTCGCCTTGCCAAAACCAACGCCGACCTTGCCGAGCTTATCGCCGGTCACGATCAGAGCGCTGAAGCTGAAACGGCGGCCACCTTTCACGACTTTGGCGCAACGGTTGATGAAAACGACTTTCTCCGTCAGCCCGCTATCGTCTTTCGGTTTTTCCTGCCGATCGCGGCGACCGCGATTACCCCGATCTTGTCTTTGTTCAGCCATAATCTTAATTAGAATTCCAAGCCGCTTTCACGAGCGGCATCGGCGAGTGCTTTGACCTTGCCATGGTAGATGAAGCCGCCGCGGTCGAAGACGACTTTGCTGACGTTCTTGGCCTTGGCGCGCTCGGCGACAATCTTGCCAATCTTGATGGCGGTTTCGACGTTGGCGCGCGCCTTGTCGCTGAGTTCCTTCTCGGTCGTGTTGGCGGAGGCGAGAGTCTTGCCGGCCTCGTCGTCGATGACCTGGGCATAGATATTCTTGCCCGAGAAGTGCACCGCGAGACGCGGGCGCTGCGGGGTGCCCGCGACTTTCTTGCGCAGGCGCTGGTGGCGCAGCTTGAGAGGATTGATTTTCGGAGTAGCCATGGCTTATTGGACGGTTTTGCCTTCCTTGCGCTGGATCTGCTCGCCAGCGTAGCGGACACCCTTGCCCTTGTACGGCTCGGGCGGGTAGTAGGCGCGGATGTCGGCGGCCACCTGGCCAACCAACTGGCGGTCGATGCCTTCGACCTTGATCTTGGTATTTTCCGCAACGGTGATCTTGATCCCCTGCGGAATCGGGAAATGCACGTCGTGGGAGAAGCCGAGGTTCAGGTCGAGAATCGCGCCCTTGACCGCGGCCTTGAAACCGACGCCCTGGATCTCGAGATCCTTGGTGAAGCCGGTGGCAACGCCAGTGACGATGTTGTTGACCAACGCGCGGGACAGGCCGTGCAACGCGCGGACCTTGCGGTCTTCGCTGGAGCGCTCGATGTGGACGGTATTGCCGTCAACGCGCCCCTTGATTTGCTTGGGCAGGGTCCACGAAAGCTTGCCTTTCGGCCCTTCGGCGTTCACGGCGCCGTCGCCGGAAATGGTGACCTTCACCTTCGCGGGGAGGTCGATGACTTTTTTACCGATACGGGACATAACAGAGAGTTCAGTTACCAAACGATGGCGAGGAGCTCGCCGCCGATATTTTGCTTCTTGGCTTCACGACCGCTGACGATGCCCTGCGGCGTGGAAAGGATGGAGATACCCATGCCGCCGAGAACGCGCGGAATTTCGGTCGCACCGACATACTTGCGCAGACCGGGCTTGCTCACGCGCTTGAGGCCGGTGATGGCCGACTGGCGGTTGTGGTTCTTGGTGGCCACCTTGATTTGCGGGAACTTGCCCGTGGTGTCCACTTCGTAATTCGCGATATAACCTTCCTGCTTCAGGATGCGGGCGATCTCGGCCTTGATCTTCGAGTAGGGCGCGACGACCTCCGCCTTGTGCGCGGTTCCGGCATTGCGCAGGCGCGTCAGGAAATCAGCGATGGGATCAGTAAGTTGGCTCATGTCTTAGGATTGGGCTGGGGCTTCCTCAGCCTTCTTTTGCGGCGGCCGTTTGGCCTTGTCGGTGAAAGGCATGCCCAGTTCGCTGAGCAGGCTCTTCGCTTCCGCGTTGGTGGTGGCAGTGGTGACGATCGTCACGTCGAAGCCGATGTTGCGCTTGATCTTGTCGAGCTCGACTTCCGGGAAGATGGACTGGTCGCTCACCCCGAGGGTGTAGTTGCCGTTGCCATCGAACGCGCGGGGCGAAACGCCACGGAAATCGCGAATGCGGGGCAGCGCCATCTTGATGAGACGCTCGAGGAATTCATACATGCGGGGACCGCGGAGGGTCACCTTCGCGCCGATCGCCTGGTACTGGCGGAGCTTGAAGTTCGCGATGCTCTTCTTGGAGCGGGTCTCGGCCGGCTTCTGGCCGGTGATGAGCGTGAGTTCGGCCTTCACGTCTTCGAGCGCCTGCTTGACGTCGTTGTTCGCGTTGACGCAGCTATTGACGACGACCTTCTCGATCTTCGGGATCTGGTTGACGTTCTTGTAGCCGTGCTTTTCGCGCAGGGACGGGATCACGCGATCCTTATAAAACTGGTAGAGTTCGACAGCCATGGTTTAGGAGGCTTTCTTCTTGGATTTCGATTTCGTCTTGGTGGCCTTGCTGGTCGCTTCGGCTTCCTCAACCTTCTTGACGTTGGAAATGTGGATCGGGCCTTCGCGCTGGATGATCGCACCCTGCGGGTTGTCCTGGGACTTCTTGGTGTGCTTCTTGATCATGCGCACGCCTTCGATCAAGACCTGTTCCTTGGTGGGAAACACCTGCAACACTTTGCCAGTGGAACCCTTGTGGTTGCCGGTGATGACCTGGACGTTGTCGCCCTTCTTGACGTGGAAACGATTACGGGACATGGCTTACAGCACCTCCGGGGCAAGCGAGACGATCTTCATGAAGTTCTTCTCGCGGAGTTCACGGGCGACGGGGCCGAAGATACGGGTCCCGCGCGGGTTGAGATCCTTGTCGATGATGACAATGGCGTTGTTGTCGAAGCGCAGGTAGCTGCCGTCTTCGCGCCGAATCGGGTGCCTGGTGCGGACGACCACGGCCCGAACAACTTCGCCTTTTTTCACGGTGCCGCCGGCGGAGGCTTCGCGGATGTGGGCGGTGATCACGTCGCCGACATGGGCCTCGGGCGTGTTCTTCTTGCCGATGACGCCAATCATCTTCGCCATGCGGGCGCCGGTGTTGTCAGCGACATCTAGTCTGGAACGAATCTGGAGCATAAAAAGGAACGCGGATTATACGTCAGTGCTTGAGAACTTCAACCAAACGCCAGCGTTTCAGCTTGGAAAGCGGGCGGGTCTCGGCGATGCGCACGGTGTCACCCACCTGTGCCTTGCCTTCTTCGTCGTGAGCGTAGAAACGCTTCACCTGCTTGACGATCTTGCCAAATTTGGCGTGCGGCACGCGGGTGGTGGTCTCGACGATGGCGGTCTTGGCCATCTTGGTGGAAACGACCTGGCCGACGCGCTCCTTGCGGAGGCCGCGGGACGGCGTGGATTCAGGGGTGGCGGTAGCGGTCTCGCTCATGGCTTACTTGGCTGCGGCCGGAGCGGCCTTGGATTTCTTTTGGGTGAGCACCGTTTCAATACGGGCGATTTCACGACGGATGGCGCGGAGTTGGCTCGGCTTTTCGAGCTGACCGCTCTGCTGCTGAATGCGCAGATGGAAGCTCTCCTCGCGCAGTTCGTGCTTGCGGGCCGCCAGTTCCTGCAGGCTCAGTTCAAGAATTTCTTTCAATTTCATAGACTAGGCAGCGTGGTGACGGGTGAGGAACTTGGTGCGGATGGGCAGCTTGTCGGCCGCCAGGCGCAGGGACTCGCGGGCCACCGATTCCGGCACGCCGTCGAGTTCGAAGAGGATGTTGCCCGGGCGAACCGTGGCCACCCAGTATTCGGGAGCGCCTTTGCCTTTACCCATTCGGGTTTCCGGCGGGCGGGCGGTCACGGACTTGTCAGGGAAGATGCGGATCCAGAGCTTGCCTTTACGCTTCATGTTGCGGGTAAGCGCGACACGGGCGGCTTCAATCTGGGTGTTGGTGATCCAGGCGCGGTCCAGAGTCTGGAGAGCAAACGCTCCGAAATCGATATTGATATTGCGTGAAGCCTTGCCCGCGCGGCTGCCGCGCTGGGTCTTGCGATACTTCACTCGTTTGGGCATCAAAGGCATAACCTAAAATCTCCTGCTAAAAATGCGGTGGGGTTACTGAGCGGCGGGTTGTTCGGCGGCGGCGGCAGGTGGCTGCTCTTCGCGGTTGCCACGGTCGCGATCGCGGTCGCGATCGCCACGACGCTCACGCTTTTCTTCCTTGTCGGCCGGTTGCGGCTCGTTGGCGCCTTCCGGCTTGCACAGCCAGCACTTGACGCCGATTTTGCCGTAAACCGTGTTCGCTTCAGCGAAGCCGTAATCAATCGGCTGACGAAGGGTATGGAGCGGGATCTTGCCTTCGCGGTACCATTCAGCGCGGCTGATTTCTGCACCGCCGAGACGGCCGGCGCAGCGGAGCTTGATGCCTTGGGCACCAAATTCCATCGTCTGCTGGATGGACTTCTTCATCGCGCGGCGGAAGCTGATACGACGTTCGATCTGCAGAGCGACGTTTTCGGCGACTAGCTGGGCGTCGAGTTCCGGAGTCTTGATCTCCTGGATGTCAATCTTGACCGACTTGCCGTTCGAGAGGCGCTCGATTTCCTTGGTCATGTTCTCGATCTCGGTGCCCTTGCGGCCGATGACGATGCCAGGGCGAGCCGTGAAAATGGTCACGCGGATGCTGTTCCACGCACGCTCGATGACGATCTTGGAGACCGCGGCCAGGCGAAGCTTGTCCTTCACATAGCGACGAATCTTGAGATCCGAGTTCAGGAAATCCGGCAATTCCTTGGGAGAAGCGTACCAGCGCGAACGCCAGTCGCGGTTCACTGCCAGACGGTAGCCGATAGGATTAACTTTCTGACCCATAATTATTCTTGAGTAGTGGTCTGTTCGGGAGCGGGAGCGGCCTCAGCGGCGGGCGCCGGGGTTTCAACCGGAGCAGCGGCTTTCTTCTTCGCCGCAGGCTTGGAGGCCTTGCTCTTGTTCGCCGCCTTCTTGGGCTGACGCTTCGGGGTGATTTCGATCTCGTCCGTAAGGATGATACGGATGTGGGAAGTGCGCTTACGGATAGGGCCGGCGCTACCGCGGGCCTTGGGCTGGAAACGCTTGAAGGTCGGGCCTTCGCCAACCGTGGCTTCCTTCACGACGAGGCGCTCGGCGCGGAGGTTGTTGTTGTTCTCGGCGTTGGCCACGGCGCTCTTGAGCGTCTTGGAAATGAGCACCGCTGCCTTGCGCGGAGTGAACGCAAGGATGTCGAGCGCCGCCGCCACGGGCAGGCCCTGGATCTCGCGCGTGACTTCCCGGGCCTTGAAGGCCGAGATGCGTGCGCCTCGATGGATGGATTTGATCTGCATGCTAAGTGCTCGTCTAAGTTAGGTTAGGTAAAAATTGGCTGGTTAACGATGGGCTTCCACTTTTAAGCGGTCCCCCACTTTAATTCGATCTTTATCGGTCGTCAGATCTTGAATAACGGCGCCGGCGATTTTCTCCCGGGCATCTACTACCCGGACACTGCCGACGATGTGATCGCCGCGGATGACCTGGAAGGGCATCCCGACTTTCACGCCCTGCTTGGTCCCGATGTTCATCACGACCAGCGCGAGATCGTCTCGCACGCTGATCGCCATCCCATCGGAAATCGTCGCCTCGACCGGCAGGGCTTCCACCGCATTGGGTGTGGCACCACCGAGCGCGGCATCCGCTTTGCGAAAGGCTGACTCGAGAGTGGCAATCGCGTCGGCGTTCGTCGTCGGCGCCAGCTTTTGGTAAAGCCGGGCCGCTTCGGAGAGCTGCACGAGGACTTCGGAGAGGTTTTTCTTCTCCTCAGCCATCACGCGCAGATCACGCACCGCGTAGAGCAATCGCTCTTCGAGTTTGGAATTGCTGCCTCCGGCATCGAGCCCGAGGGCTTCGATCTTCAGCTCCAATTCCATTGTCTTTCGCTTGAAGATTTCGCTTTCGCCGATGGACCGAGCGAGGTTTTGCCTCATCTCAGCCAGCGTTTTCGAATTCTCCGCGAGGGCGTCACCCAATTGTTTGTTATCCTTTTGAGCTTTCTCAAGGTTCGCTTGAGACTTCTCCAGGAGAACTTTCAACTGGCTGTTTTCAATATCTACTTCTGACAAAGAACCTTTGGCCTGCCCCTGCGCCCTTTCGAGCGACAAGAGACCGAGCCCGGCGACCAGTGCCGCGCATTTCAGCCCCAGGGTCGAGAATTTCATTCTTCTCAACATGGGACTTTCATCCGCGCTACTTGGCTACCTTGGCGGTGTGGGAACCGTGCTTCTTGAAGATTCGCGTGGGCGAAAATTCACCAAGCTTGTGCCCCACCATGTTTTCCGTCACGAAGACGGAGTTAAAAATTTTGCCGTTGTGCACCAGGAACGTGTGGCCCACGAATTCCGGCGTGATCATCGAGCGGCGCGACCAGGTCTTGATCGGCTTCTTTGCGCCCGAATCATTCATCTTGTCGATTTTTTCGAAGAGGTTGTCCGTTCAACAAACCGGACCTTTTTTCAGAGAGCGACCCATAATTAGTAATCAGTATTTAGTGCTTAGTAATCAGTGGTTACTTGGCTTTTCTTCTTCGACTTGCGACGTTCGATAATGAAGCTGTTGCTCGGCTTGTGCTTGCGGCGGGTCTTGAAACCCTTCGCCAGCTGGCCCCAGGGCGACATCGGGTGATGGCGACCGCCACCGCCCTTGGACTTGCCCTGACCGCCACCCATCGGGTGATCGACCGGGTTCATCACCATACCGCGAACGGTCGGGCGAACACCCCGCCAGCGGCTGCGACCAGCCTTGCCGGAGGAAACGTTCATGTGCTCGGTATTACCGACCTGGCCGATCGTGGCGTAGCACTTGATGTGAATCTTGCGGATTTCGCCGGAGGGCAGCTTGACCAGCGCGTAGTCACCTTCGCGGTTGTTCAGCATGACCAACTGGCCGGCGCTGCGGGCGATCTGGCCGCCTCGGCCCGCGACGAGCTCGACGTTATGGATCGCGGTGCCGAGCGGGATGGCGCTGAGCGGAAGGGCATTGCCGATCTTGGGCTCGACGGCTTCACCGGCGCTGACCTTGTCACCGACGTTCAGGCCGACGGGAGCGAGGATGTAAGCCTTCTCACCGTCCGGATACTGAAGGAGGGCGATGCGGCAGGTGCGGTTCGGATCGTATTCGATCGCCTTCACCTCGGCCTCGACGTTGCGCTTCTTGCGCTTGAAGTCGATGATCCGGTACTTCTGCTTGTGGCCACCACCGATGTGTCGGCAGGTGATGCGGCCGTTGTTATTGCGGCCACCGGAGCGGCGCTTGATAACAACCAGCGATTTCTCGGGCTTGGTCTTGGTGATCTCATCGAACGCCGGCAACGCCTTGAAGCGGTTGGTCGGGGTGAGAGGGCGGAAAGTCTTGAGGGCCATGGCTGGTTACGGGTTAGGCGAGTTCGATCTTGTCACCGGCCTTGAGGGTCACGATGGCTTTTTTCCAGTCGGACTTGTGGCCGAAGGCGGCGGTCCGTTCGCGCTTCTTCTTGCCGGCGTAGTTACAGGTATTCACCGCAACGACGGTCTTCTTGAAGAGGCGTTCGATGGCCTGCTTGATCTGGGTCTTGTTCGCGTGCGGCTTCACACGGAAGACGTACTTGTTTTCTTTCTCCGCGAGGAGCGTCGCCTTTTCCGTCAGGCGAACCGTATCGATAATGTCGTAGGGCTCGTTCATGTTACTTGGCGAGGCGGTCGGCTATTTGAGCGAGACCGTCGTTGGTGATGACGATCTTGCGGAAGTTGAGGAGTTGCTCGGTGTTCACTTCAGAGGCGGTGATGAGCTGCGCCGGCTGGACGTTGCGGGCCGAGAGGTAGGTATTCTTGTCGAAGGCGGCGGAAACGACCAGCGTCTTCGGCTCTTCGGTGATCAGGGCGATGGCCGCGGCGAATTGCTTCGTCTTCGGCTCCTTGATCGCGAACTCGTCGACGATGAAAACGTCGCCGGACTTGATCCGCTCGCTCAGCGCCTTGCGCAAGGCGAGCTTCTTCACGCTCTTGGCCACCTTCTTGGAATAGTCACGCGGATGCGGGCCGAACACGACGCCGCCACCCACCCAAACGGGGCTGGACTTGTAACCGGCGCGGGCGCGGCCCGTGCCTTTCTGGCGCCAGGGCTTGGCGCCCGAGCCATTGACGGTCGCCTTGGTCTTGACCGAGGCGGTGCCGCTGCGGCGATTGGCGCGCAGGGCGGTCACAGTGTCATGGATGACCTGGCTATACTTGCCGTTTTCCACGACTTCGATCTTCGCCGCCTTGGCGGCTTCTACGGTGAGAACTTTCGCTGCCATAAATCGTTACTTTGCAGCCTCCTGTTTGGCTTTTTTGGCGGGACGGATCACGATGTAGGTGCCATTCGCACCGGGCACCGCGCCGCTGATCAGGATCACGCCTTCTTCAGGACGGACCTGCACCACCTTGAGGTTTTGCACGGTCACGCGCTCGTCACCCATGTGACCAGGCATGCCCATGTTCTTCCAAATGCGGCCCGGGGTCGAACGGTTGCCGATGGCGCCGTTCCGGCGGTGCATCATGGAACCGTGGGAAGCCCCCTGCCCCGCCATGTTGTGCTTGCGGATGACGCCCTGGAAGCCTTTGCCCTTTGAGCGACCGATCACGTCCACTACGTCGCCGACGGCGAACTGGGAGACGCTGAGGTCGAGCGCGCCGTCCAGCTTGACGTCGTCCGGGAGGCGGAATTCCTTCACGAGCTTCTTCGGCTCGGAACCAGCCTTCTTGAAATGACCGAGCAGCGGCTGCGTCACACGCTGTTCTTTTTGCACGTCGAAACCAACCTGCACGCCGACGTAGCCGTCGTTTTCCTGCGTCTTGGTTTGCAGAACGGTATTGCCGCCGGCTTCGATGACGGTCACGGGCGTAGCTTTGCCCTTGTCGTCATACACTCGGGTCATCCCGATCTTTTTGCCTAGGAGTCCAATCTTCATGTCTTAGTCGGGCGAAAGGGTCAGATCTTGATGGTGATATCCACGCCAGCCGGGAGGTTGAGCTTCTTGAGCTCGTCCACCGTCTTGGCGGTCGGCTCGATGATGTCGAGCAGGCGCTTGTGGGTGCGGACTTCGAACTGGTCCATGGACTTTTTGTCCACGTGCGGGGACCGGTTCACGGTGAATTTTTCGATACGGGTCGGGAGCGGAATAGGGCCCGCGACCTTGGCGCCGGTGCGCTTGGCGGTCTCGACAATTTCCGCCGACGATTGGTCGAGCATGCGGAAGTCGAAAGCCTTGAGTCGGATGCGAATGCGTTGTCCGGTCATAGCGTAAAGTGGTTAGTAGGTTAAGTTGAGATTGTTAGGGGTTTAGGCCGGCCTTACTTGCTCTTCTGGTCGAGCACGGCGGTCTTGACGTTCTCCGGCACCTGCTCGAAGTGCGAGGGCTCCATCGAGTAGCTGGAGCGGCCCTTCGAGAGCGAGCGGATCGCCGTGGCGTAACCGAACATTTCCGCGAGCGGAACGTCGGCGTTGACGATCGAGAGACCGACCTTGTTTTCGATGCCCTTGATGACACCGCGGCGGCGATTGAGGTCGCCCATGATGTCGCCCTGGAATTCTTCCGGGGTGCTGTTCTCGACCTTCATGATCGGTTCCAGGAGGATCGAATTGCCGTTCTTGAAGGCATCCTTCACCGCGAAGATGGCGGCCATCTTGAAGGCCATTTCGTTCGAGTCGACTTCGTGATAGCTGCCGAAGACGATGTCGATTTCGACGTCGATCACCGGGTAACCACCGAGCACGCCATTGAGAACGGCTTCTTCGATGCCCTTCTTGACCGCCGGGATGTAGTCTTTCGGAATGGTGCCGCCGACGATCTTGTTTTCAACGATGTGGCCCTTGCCCTTCTCGGCGGGACGGACGTCGACTTCGACGTGACCGTATTGACCACGGCCACCGGACTGCTTGACGAGGCGACCGACGCCGTGCGCGGCTTTGGTGATCGTTTCGCGGTAGGCGATCTGCGGCTTGCCGGAGTTCGCTTCCACCTTGAACTCGCGGAGCATACGATCGCGAATGATTTCGAGGTGAAGCTCGCCCATGCCGGCGATGATCGTCTGGCCGGTCTCTTCGTTGGTGAAGACGCGGAAGGTCGGATCTTCTTCGGAGAGGCGCTGGAGAGCGACGCCCATCTTTTCCTGGTCGACCTTGGTCTTCGGCTCGATGGACATCGAGATAACCGGGTCAGGGAACGACGGCGGCTCGAGGAGCACGGGATGATCTTCGTCGCAAAGCGTATCACCGGTGGTGATGTTCTTGATACCGACGATGGCGGCGATGTCACCGGAATACACCGTGTCGATGTCTTCGCGCTTGTCGGCGGAAATCTGGATGAGGCGGCTGATGCGCTCGCGCTTGTTGGTGCGCGGGTTGTAAACGTTGTCGCCCTTCGAAAGGGTGCCGGAATACACGCGGAAGAAGACCAGCTTGCCGACGAACGGGTCCGCCCAGAGCTTGAACGCCAGCGAGCAAAAGGTGCCGTTGTCGTCCGTGATCACGTCCATCGCGGAACTGTCGTCCGGGTTCATCCCCTTGGCCGGAGGAATGTCGAGCGGGCTCGGGAGATAATCGACGACCGCATCGACGAGATACTGCACACCTTTGTTCTTGAAAGCGGAACCACCGACGACCGGGACGAACTTGTTCGCGATGGTCTGGCGACGGATGCCTGCCTTGAGGATTTCCTTGGTCACCGGCTTTTCCTCGAGGATCAGTTCGCCGATTTCGTCGTCGATGTTGGAGATCTGCTCGACGAGGTCCAGGTAAGCGGCATCGACCAGATCCTTGGCTTCCGCCGGGATCTCTTCGATCTTGTAGTTCGAACCCATCTCCTTGTCGTCGAGATAGATGATCGCCTTCTTGTTGACGACATCGTACTGGCCCTTCAACTGATCTTCCGACCCAATGGGGATGAGGATCGGCCAGGCATTCGCACGGAGCTTCGTGCGCATGTCGTTGATGGCGTTGTTAAAGTTTGCACCCGTGCGGTCCATCTTATTGACGAACGCGATGCGCGGCACGCCATACTTGGTGGCCTGGCGCCAAACGGTCTCAGACTGAGGCTGCACACCGGCCACACCGCAGAACACGGCGATCGCACCGTCCAGCACGCGCAGGGAGCGCTCCACTTCGGCCGTGAAGTCCACGTGGCCGGGAGTGTCGATGATATTAACGCGCTGCTTGATGCCGGAAAAAATCTTGTAGACACCCTCTTCGTTGCGCTGCTGCCAGTAGCAAGTCGTCGCCGCCGAGGTGATGGTGATGCCACGCTCGCGCTCCTGTTCCATCCAGTCCGTCACGGTCGTGCCTTCGTGCACCTCACCGATCTTGTGGATCATGCCGGTGTAGAAGAGAATACGCTCGGTGAGCGTGGTCTTGCCCGCATCGATGTGCGCAGCAATGCCGATGTTGCGTGTCCGCTCGAGCGGGTACGGGCGGTTCGGCGAGTTCAGGGAAGCAGTAGCTGGAGCAGCAGCGGCGGTCGACATAAGCTTTGTCAGTTAAGTGGCGTCGTTACTGGGGTGAAATTAAAAGCGGAAGTGAGCAAACGCGCGGTTGGCCTGAGCCATCTTGTGCGTGTCGTCGCGCTTCTTGATCGCATTGCCCTGGCCGTTTGCCGCTTCCTTGAGCTCCGAGGCGAGCGCCTTCACGAGCGGCACGTTCTTACGGCCTTGTGCATACGAGACGATCCAGCGCATCGCGAGAGCGAGCTGGCGGGCCGGCGGGACTTCCATCGGCACCTGGTAGGTGGCGCCACCCACGCGGCGGCTCTTCACCTCGAGGCGGGGCTTCACGTTGTCGATCGCCTTGTGCAGGATCTCCAACGGGTCGACCGCGTCTGTCCCCGTGCGGGTTTCTTCGATCGCGGTATAAACGATACGTTCGGCCAGCGACTTCTTGCCGCTGTGCATGACCGTGCTGATCAAACGGGCCACCACCGGGCTGTGGTAACGGCCATCCAGCTTCTCTTCCTTGTGAATAACGCGACGACGACGGGACATGGTCTAAAAGTGGTTAAGTGAGAGTGGAAAGTGGATTACTTCTTCTTGCCCTTGCCGGCAGCGGCGGCTTCGGCGCCAGCCTTCGGACGCTTCGCACCGTATTTGGAACGGCTGCGACGGCGGCCATCAACGCCAAGGGCGTCGAGCGTGCCGCGGACGATATGATAACGAACACCCGGAAGATCCTTCACACGACCACCGCGAACGAGAACGATCGAGTGCTCCTGGAGGTTGTGACCTTCGCCGGGGATGTAAGCGATCACTTCCTGCCCGTTCGTGAGGCGCACCTTGGCAACTTTACGAAGCGCGGAGTTCGGCTTCTTCGGGGTGCGAGTCATGACCTGCACGCACACGCCACGGCGTTGCGGGCAATTGGTCAGCGCCGGCGACTTGGATTTCACCGTCACTTTGGAGCGACCTTTACGGACGAGCTGGTTGATCGTTGGCATTGTGGAAAATTGTTTTTGGGTCTGCAGCTTTCGGCGACTGGCGCCACACTTGGCGGCCCTTCAGCCACCTTCGTTCACGGCTTTCACCGCGAGGTCTCCGCATCCGCTTTCGGCAGAACGTAGAGACTAGAAAACCCGCCGGGGCGGGCATTTTTGCAGCGTCCGCCGGGAGCGGGGAGCGCGGACACTAGGAGTTTTCACTTGCGGCGCAAGCTATTTTCTTCGCATTCGCGTTTTTTCTGCGAATCCACAACCTCCGCCTCGCGGCTTCGGCTGCGATTTCTGCGCGCCTCTCAGCGCACTCGGAGCAACATCTCCCGACGTTGTCTGGGTCGATCTTCGATCCTCTTCGCCAATCCCTCGCGGTATTGTCGGTTCGATCGTCTGATCTTTTGGCGACGCCTTTCAGCACCGCGCTCTTCCCCTCACCGGCTCCGTTTTGGCTTCACCCGACGTCGCGAAGCCACCGGCCTGAGACCGGAGCCGCGAGAGCGTTGAGTAGAGACTCAAGAGAGCGCGAAAGGGGACGAGATGTGTAAGGGCAGGCGCGAATTCATGCAAGAGACTTTTTGAGAATTTTTCAGGGAAACCGACGGCGCCCTCACAACGCCCCCACCCCGGCACCATGGCGCCCGGGGGAATTCCGACGAGATATTCGCCGAGATGCAGGGAAACATCAGGACCGTGGGAGCGGATCGATTCCAATGTGGAAATCGCTACCCAACCGGCGTGGGATTGGGGTGTGACAAGAGGCTGGCACAGCCGCCTCTCCGCCGGCGGCTATATCTTCACTCCAGCTCGAGAAGGAACTCGATCAGCTCATTCTGCTCGGTTGCCGTCAGTTCGCGGAAGCGGTCGTGGCCCTTGCCGGTGGGCGCGTTGGTGGTGTTGAAGACGGAAGGTAGGTCCGCGGCCTGGCCGCGATGCAGGTACGGCCCCGTCTGCCAGACCCCACGCAGCGTTGGCGTGTCGAAGCCGGTGAGCGTTTGTCCGAGGCGTTTCCCGGAGGCCGTGCTGATCGTCCCCACATCGTGGAGCAGGTTCACTGCGCTGTCGGTGAAGTTCGTGCCGCTGTGGCAGGTCGCACAACCTTTGTCCTGGAAGTGTTGGGCGCCGTTGATCGCCGCCGCGGTATTGCTGCCATCGGCGTTCCGATACGGGCTCTTCGGATAGGCGTTCAGCGACGAGACGTAGGCAGCGAGCGCGTCGAGGTCGGCGCTGCGCCCCGCGTTCGAGGCGCCGAGCGATGGGTTCGGCGTGCCGTTGGTGATGAATCCGGACCCGCCGAAGGCATTGCGAATATCGATTTCGAAATCCTGGATCTCGTCGAAGTTACCCGTCCAGTGGACCGGCCCATTGCCGGTGCCGGAGCGGCCGAGCAGCGTGATCGTCTGGCGGAAGCCTTCCCCGCGATCAGTGAAGTCCCAGGTCCGGCCGTCGCTCCCGCCATCGAGATGGCACGTGGCGCAGCTGATGTAGCCCTCCGCCGACATGCGCGGATCGTCCGCGTTGTAGAAGATCTTTTTCCCGGCGAGCACGGTGGCGGTGAGCTTTTCCGTGGCGATGAGCGTCGTCTGCCCGAGGTCGATCATCGCCGAACTGGTCGCATTCACCAGTCCCGTGATGTCGAGCGTGGTCACCGTGCGCGAGAGGAAATTGTGCACGTAGAGGCGCGTCCCATCGGGCTTGATGGTGAGCCCGGACGGTGCGCTGGCGACGACGATGCCCGCAACCTGGTTGCCCGTGGTGGTATCGAAGACGAGCACCTCGTTGTTCGTGATGTAAGTCACGAAGGCCAGGTCGCCGACCGGTGAGAAGCACACTGCCGAAGGCATGCCCTGGTTGTCGATGTCCTTGCGCGCCAGCGTGACCTCCGAGCCGCCGGCGAGATCGATCTGTCGCAGGATGCTGCGCACGGTGTTGTCCTCCGTGAGCGGCAGACCGCTGTGGCCCGGGCCGGTGCCACGGTTGATGTTATCCTTCTTCGCCGGAATCCACAGCCGCTTGCCGTCGGGCGAAATGCCCGCGTCGAGCAGATAGTTCGGCAATCCGCTCCCGCCGCTCGCCGAGTCGGGCGTCGTCTCGATGCCGAGCGCGAATGGATTCGCCGGGCGCGTCGTCGTGATGGGGGCGAGCGCCATCGTCGACGGGTCCACTTCCCACACTTGTCCCTGCGTGTCCGGCGAGAGGAATCGCGTCACGAACACCCGTGTCGAATCCGCCGATATGGCCACCGCGCGGGCCTCCGCCGCGAGATCCAGCGAACCGGTCACCGCGCGAGTGGCCGGGTCGATCTTGAACAATCCTGCCGCGCCTTCGCAGGCGACGAACGCGGCGCTGCCATTCGGGGCAAAGGCGATTCCCATCGGCTGATAGGCGCGGCCGAGGAGGATCGTCTGCAAAACCGCGCCGGTGCTCGCGTTCAAGACGTAGACGTTGCCGCTTTCCCGGCAGGACACCCACACTTCCGCGCCGCCCGGCCGCACCGCCACGGAGTTCGGCTTCGTCCCCACGGCGATCTCGAAATCGCGCAACCGGGAGCTCCCATCCATGCGCGTCACGGTGTCGATGTCGGGATTGACGATCCACACTTTGTTCAGCGTGCTGTCATAGGCGACCTGGCCGGATTTCGTCGGCGGATTCGCGGTCAGGGGCCGGTAGACGATCTGGACGAAAGTCTTCTGCGAAATGGTGTAACCGTCATCGACGAAGGCCGTCACCACATAACGGCCCGGCGCCGCGTAAGTATGGCTGGCGCTGGTGCTGCCGCTCCACGCGCTGTGAGAGCCGTCGCCGAAATCGAACGAGTAACTGAGCGGCTCGCCGACATTGGCATCCGTCGCGGTCGCGGTGAAGGTTACCGCCGAATTCGTGGTTTGCTTGGGATTCGTGGAAGCGACCGTGGTGACAACCGGGGCCGCGTTCGGCGAGCCGGCGCCGAGCGCATTGATCTGCGCGGCAGTCGCAATCGCCCCGTAGACGCGGACTTCGTCGATCCGTCCGACCATCACATTCCCGCCCGCCATGGAACCGATTTCCATTCCTGCGTTCGTGTTGAAATCCGTGCGGACCGTCTGCCCTGCCGTGGCATCCTGGCGATTGTAATAGATGCGTGCCGTGCCGGCGGTGCGGTTGATCGTCACGGCGACATGGTTCCACTGGTCGAACTGGAAAGTGCCGACCGCCGTGTAAGCGGCCGCGCCGAGCGTGCCGTTGCCCGTTTCGAGCTGGATGCGCCCGAGGCTCGTCTGGCCGGCGGCATAAACGAAGAGCCGGAAGCCCGCCGTGTTGTAACCCCACGTGCCGTTCGCCAGGATCGTCTGCAGCCCGGTCGACGTGGAAGGAATCTTCACCCACGCCGAAAGGGTTGTCGTATTGCCGATGTCAAACGCGGCGGAATTTGCCCGCTGGCCTGAGCCGTTGAGCAGCAGCGAATGCGTGCCGATGGCGTGGTCTGTGCTAAACGACGGCGCGTTGATGAGGTTGAGCGTCCGGCCGAAGCCGCCCTGGTCCGCCGTGCTGTTGTCCATGGGCCAGACAGCCAGCGGCGTGCGGATGGAGAGCTCGCGAACGTCGTCGAGCGTCAACGCACGGCCGTAGATGCGGACATCGTCCAGGGCGCCGAGCAGTGGACTGCCGCCGTCGGTCATGCGTCCGAGCAGGAGTTGCTGATTCGTCGGAAAATCATTTCGCACCGAGGCATCCGCAGTCATGTCCACGCCGTTCACGTAGATGGCCGCTGTGCCGGTCGAGCGATCCACGGTGACTGCCACGTGGTTCCATTGATCGAACGTGAACACGCCGGTGTTGGTGAAGGCGTCGCCACCGGCGCTACCATTGCCCGTTTCGATTCGCAGCCGTCCGGCTTGCGTGTTGGTCGATCCGTAGAGGAACAACTTCACGCCCGCGGTGTTGCTGCCCGTCGCGCTCGTCGCGAAAATCGTCTGCAGATTTCCCGAGCCGGATGGCGCCTGCACCCAACCCGACCAGGTGAAGCTTTGCCCGAGATCCATCGTTCCCGCATCCGCGTAGTTCGCCGCGGCCGGGATGCTCAGTGCGCCCGCGCCTTCCATGGCGGTGGCCGTGTAGGTCGCCCCGCCTTGCAAAATCACCGGATGACTTCCGCCCGAATCATCCGCCGTGGAGTTGTTGAAACGCCACCAGGCGATCGGCCCGTCGCGTTGCGTCCGCAGCGCCTGGATTTCGCTCGGGTAAAGCACGCGATTGAAAACATTCAGCTCGTCGAGCTGTCCCTTCATCCGATTCGAGCCGTTCGTCATCTGACCGATCTGGATCAGTTGATTCGTCGGGAAATCCGTCCGCACCGTCGTGTCGCTCGCGCGATCCACGCCGTTATAGTAGATATGCGCCGCCCCGGTGTTGCGGTCGATCGTCAGCGCGACATGGTTCCACTGGTCGTATTGGAAAACGCCGTTCGCCGTGACCGCCGCGTCGCCCAAGGTGCCATTGCCGCTTTCCACGCGGATCTGTCCCGCCGAGGCATTCGTCGACCCATAGATGAACAGCTTGAATCCGAGCGATTGGTAATTCGATGGGCTGTTTCCGAAAACGGTATGCAGGGAGCCTTCGCCGGATGGAATCTTCACCCAACTCGCGACGGTGAACGTGTTGCCGAGATCGTAAGTGCCGACATTCACATAGTCGTCCACGCCATCGAAGGTGAGCGCGCCATTGATCACGCCGGGCCCCCACGGGGTGGCAGGAAAGTTCGTCAGTGTGCCATTGCGGGAGCTGATGTCGTCGACCGCGATCGTGCCCGAGGTTTCGTCGAAGTGGTACCGTGAGACGAGCCCCAGCGTGGTGTCATCCACGTGATCGCCCGTCGAGAAGCGCATGCGGAACTCCTGGCGCAAACCATTGCCGACGACGTCGCGGACGCCGCCCACGGGGAGAATGACTTCGTAGATCGTGTTCGCCAGCAGGGGCACATCCGGCGCGAAATTGATGACGCCCATCTGCGTGGAATAGGTCCCGGTCAGGGCGGTGGTGCTCCCCAGCGGGCGCACGATGAACGTGCTCGTCGTCATCGAAGTGACGTCGATCTGATCGCTCATGATGAGCCCCACGCGCGAGGTGAGCGCCTGGCGCGTCGCTCCGTCCGACGGACTGGCGAACGTCACCGCCGGCCCCTGCGTGTCCGGATTCTGCGCGATGGGAATGATCCCGCACAAATTCCGACCGACCTGTCCGCCGGTGATGAGCATGTTGCCGAGCGGATAGTTGAAATCGCCCGGCGACGGCAGCGTGTAGGTATTGAGCGTCGCGAGGGTGTTCGCGTCGAAGACGATGAGCTTTGCCGCACCGGGAATCGTGTAGCCGATCCCCTCCTTCACCGAGATGTAGCGGGCATCCGCTCCACCGGAACTCACACTGCCGACGAAGGTGATGTTCTGCGGATCGGAGAAATCGTAAACGCCCACCACCCCATGCTCGCCGGTGTAGAGCCGGCTGCCGTGGACGAACGAGGTGTAGACGGGATTCGCCGTGATGAGCGAACTCAGCACGCGCGGATTTTCCGGATCGCTGATATCGAACACCGCGACCCCATTCGTCTGCGAGGCGGAGCAGATGAGAAGATTACCCACGGCGTGGGTTGCGCCGATGTAGAAGCCAACGAGCTGGGAGAGATCGATCTGCTTGAGTCGCGTCCTGGCCGTCGTCGTGAGGTCCATTTTCGCGATGTCCATGGTCGGCGGCCCCGCCCCATAGCCATTCGTCATCTCATATTCGTAAGGCGGCTGCACCGTCCGCCAGACGCCGGTCGCGATGCCCGCGCCATAGGTGCTCAGCTCTGTCTTCGTGGTGAAATCCCAGATACGCGAAAGTCCCTGGTGGCCCGTTGCGAGATTGTTGCCCCACCACGTGCAGACGTGCGGCTTGTTGCCGCTGGCCAGTTGGATGCGGGTGTCCAGGACCGGCGTGCGCGGATTCGACATGTCCCACCATGTGATGACCGGTAGGCTTCCCGGCTGGCTGTCCTGACCCGCGCCGATGTACATGCGTCCGTGCTGGAGGTCGGCCATGGTGGCCTGCAGGCCCACGACGTTGTGATCAAACTGGTAGATCACCGTGCCCACTTCCGCGGCCGTGAATGTCGCTTGATTGATCTGCGCGCGGAGCGTTGCTGCGGTGCAGAGAAGTGCCAGGACAAGGCCGCGGCACAGTACGGCTGGGAGCTTGGGGAGCATAGGGAGGGGGGCTTGCTTGAACCGCTTATCGCAAACCGCTTCGCGGGGGCGCTTGTATATTTCGCCGGGATTTTCGGAAAATTCGCCCCGGCACTAAACTACCTTGCTCCGCCGCAGCTTCCGGTACTCCAGCGGTGCGCATTGATGCCGCGCCTTGAAACAGCGGTTCAAATAGCTCTGGTCCGCGAAGCCATTCGCAGCGGCCACGTCGGCGATCGAGCAATCCGTCTCGCGCAACATTTGCGCGGCCCGCGTCAATCGCAATTCGCGCAAGTAGTCGACGAAAGTAGCGCCGGTGGTCTGCTTGAAGAATTCGCGAAAGCGGCTCGCGCTCATTCCCGCGATGGCGGCGGCTTGAGGCTGCTTAATGGCCCGGGCGTGGTTCGCGGCGATCCAGGCAAAGACCTTTTGCAGCCGTGATTGGCGCTGCCGGCGCTGGCGCAGGTCGTCTTGGAAATCCTGGCGCTGGCCGAAGTGTTCGCGCAATCCGGCGAGGATCGTGAGGAGGTGCAGCTTGCAACTGACGAAACGATCCGCCGTCGGCGCGTTGGCAAACCAGGTTTCGGCGAGGCCGAGCACGGCGCGATGCACGCGTTCGGCGCCGGCGGCGTCGTGGCGCATGACGGGCAGCGTGTCGTCGGGGCGCGCACAGAGCGGCGCGAGGAAAGCTTCGTCCGGACTCGCCCGGCCCGAGGAAGCCACCGCTTCCACGGGAAAGAAAATGACCAGCGAGTGATGTGGTCCGCTGAGCTGCGACACGCCATGCAGCTTGAGATTGTCGACGACGAGCAGGTCGCCCGGCGCAAAGGCCGACGTCTGGTCGCCGACTTGAAACCGGCCGGTGCCGCAGACCGGCACGATGAGCTCGAAGTATTCATGCCAGTGCATCCACTCGTCGCCCACCATGCGCCGGTATTTCGGGAAGCTGTAGAACTTGAGCAGCATCGGCAGTTCCGGGTCGAACTGTCGCGCCAGGCGCCGGCGAGCATCGACCTGCGGCGCGATCTCGAATGGCTGGCAACGTTGTTGGGCAAGAAATTCGAAGAGCGGCGCGGAGACGGACGACATCGGGAGGGGAACGACTCTGGACCATCTTGCATGCCAGGCAGCCGCATTGGCAAATCCGCAGGAGGTAATCGTCGCAACTGGTAAAGACCTGATCTTAACCCACCAAAAAAGAGTGTGTCACTCAAAGGCAATACCGACCGCTCGATAGCGGCTGAGCCTAAGCACTTTGTCATCCCAGCCCAGCAGCAGCAATGGAACCCACTCTTCCGGATTGCCCCGCAATTCGTTCGCCGCTTGTTTCTGGGAGATTCGTGCTGCGTGAAGGTATAGCCGTTGATGTAATGATCGCCTCCTTGGATTACTCCCGAATCCTTTCGTATGCTGCGAAGGCTTCCTCGCTTTCCATCTCCTCCGGCGGATTGTGCGGCAGCGAAGCGAAGCGCTGGAACTTCACGCTGTGCGGCGACGGCGTATCATCGTCGTCTGCGTCGGTGATGGCCTCGCCGCCCGCGCGCCAATCGGCGGCTTTAGAGAAATTCGCCGAAATTACGGGCTGGCAAGGGAGCTCTTGTCGCACATTTTGGCGACAGGCGGGCGAAACCACTCTGGCCTATCGGTGATGGATGGCATTTGTTCCCACCTCCCCAGTCTATCCGCCCGTCAGCCATCCGCTTCGCTTGGGCAGCCGATCCGCAATGATGGCCCTGTGCACCAGCGGCATCCTCCTTTGCACACCGCAGTTCGCCAGCTCAGAACCCATCCCGGGAGCCGCCGCTTCCGGCGCAACGGCTGCGGAAACCGATTTGGAGAAGATCGCGCACGACGAGAAGGCTTCCATCGACCTTCGGGTAGAACAACGAAATGTCATGCCTGGGATCCGTTTCGCGACGCACGGCGCTTCCCGGGTCCAACACCGGGGCCTGAATATCCATCTCTTCAACCATTCGCCCGACGTCGTGAATCTTAAAATCAAGTACGTCATTTTCGGACGCGACATGGTGCATCACGACGTCATCACCATCAGCGATGGCGAAATTCCCGTGATGATCAAACCCGGTACCGGCGAAGAAGTGAAAGTGGCTCCCGTAAGCGCTACGGAGGTTCCCGCTCACTTCAAAGCGAAAGGGAGCGGCGCTTCGATCATCGGCCATGGCGTGCAGGTCCTCAATGCCGGCAAGATCATTGCTGAAACCTACGAGCCGCCGGCCCTGAAAGCCAGTTTTGGCAAGACCATCCGGCTCCAGCAGTAACACAATACCCCCGAAGCCCAACCCGGCATCGCCTGGTTCGTCACCCCTGTTCAGATTTCGGCATCCAAAGGAGGACGTACCATTCAACGGCGGTAGCGATTGGCGGATAGCGGCTGAGCCAAAGCACCGGTGCGTAAAATGCGGCCATCGCCCGCGGCATTGGCGACCGAAGGCCATAATGGGTGAAGCGGATGACTGGCCCGATGGAGAGCGAATAAAAGACCAGCAGGGCGGCAAACAACATCGCCGCGAATTGCGCGGGTTTCATTCGTCGGATTTTCAGCGCAGATGGAGGTCAATACGAGTTTCTTTCTTCCGTTCGCTCGATCGGCACAGGCCAGGGAGTCGTGATCGTTGCGGGGCGACTTGGCCTTGCCCTCGTTACCAAAGCGAGGCTTCGATCACGATCCGTAATCAGCAAGCGGCGGAGTTGCCACACTGAATACTGATCACTGAATACTGACTACTACTCCCTCCCCCGCCGGCCGCAGGCGTGAACAACCCGGACACGCACCACCTACCCGAACTGCGATGCACGGGAACAGACCGAACCCGCCATATGATCCAAGATCTCTGGTACAAAAACGCCGTCATCTATTCCCTGGATGTCGATACCTTCATGGACCAGAACGGCGATGGCATCGGCGATTTTGAGGGATTGATGCGGCGGCTGGATTACCTGCACGCCCTCGGGATCAGCACCCTCTGGCTGGCGCCGTTTCAGAAGACGCCCAACCGGGATAACGGCTACGACATCGCCGACTATTACACCGTCGATCCACGGAACGGCTCGAGCGGCGACTTTGTCGAGTTCATGAACCGGGCCAACAAGCTGGGCATGTCGGTGATCATCGACCTGGTGGTCAATCACACCTCGGACGAGCATCGCTGGTTCCAGACCGGACGGGCCAACAAGGAGACGAAGTATTACAACTACTACGTCTGGTCCAAAAAGCGGCCGAAGGATTGGAACCAGGGAATGGTCTTTCCCGGGGTGCAGAAGGCGACCTGGACCCGCGACCCGGTGGCGCGCGAATATTACTATCACCGGTTTTACCAGTTTCAGCCCGACCTCAATTATCGACAATCCCGATGTGCGCACGGAGATCCGGCGGGTCATGGGCTTTTGGCTCCAGCTCGGCGTCGCCGGGTTCCGCGTCGATGCCGTGCCGTTCGTCATCGAGAGCCGCCTGCCCGGCAAGGCCAGTCGCATGCGTTTCGATTACCTCACGGAGTTTCGCAAATTCCTCCAGTGGCGCTCGAAGGACGCCATCCTCCTCGGCGAGGCGAATGTGCCACCGCCGGAGCACCTGAAATACTTCGGCGACGACGGCGATGGCCTGCACATGATGTTCAACTTCTTCGTCAACCAGCACCTTTTCTACGCGCTCGCCTCGGGCAATGCGCAGGCCCTGGCCCGGGCGCTGCTCAAAACGCAGAAGCTCCCCGGCTTCTCGCAGTGGGCGCACTTCCTCCGCAATCACGATGAGCTCGATCTCGGTCGGCTCACCGACGAACAGCGGGCGAAAGTGTTCGCGCGTTTCGGGCCGGACAAGGACATGCAACTCTACGGTCGCGGCATCCGGCGCCGGCTCGCGCCGATGCTCGGCAGCGTGCCGCTGATCGAGCTCGCCTACAGCCTGCTCTTCGCCCTGCCCGGCACGCCGGTGCTTCGCTACGGCGACGAGATCGGCATGGGCGACGATCTGGATCTTCCGGAACGCGAAGCAGTCCGCACGCCGATGCACTGGTCCGAAGATCCGCAGGCCGGTTTTTCCCTGCACCAGAAAACGGTGAATCCGGTGATCTCCCAGGGACCTTTCGCCTGCAGCCAGGTGAATGTGGCCGCCCAGCGGCGGGACCAAAATTCGCTCTTCAACTGGACAGCCCGGATGATCCGCCTGCGCAAGGAATGCCCGGAAATCGGCTGGGGCGAATGGAAGATTCTGAAGACCGGCTCCCCGAGTGTCCTGGCGATGCGGTATGACTGGATGGGCAGTTCGCTGGTCACGCTCCACAATCTCTCCGACCAGCCGCAGGAGGTGCGGATTCATCCGGGAGTGGAGGAAAGTCAGGTGCTGGTCAACCTGCTCGATATCAACGAAAGCCGCGCCGGGGACAACGGCATCCACCGCATCACCCTGGAAAGCTACGGCTACCGGTGGTATCGCGCGGGAAGCCTGAACCAGGTGCTGCGTCAGCGGAAGGTGTGAGGATCGAAACTCCTCGGTGCGGCGATCTCCAGGCCGCCGATCGATGCGCCGGCGGCTCCCACGGAACGCTTCGCGGTGGCTTTCGGTAAAACTGCAGGAACGCGCGCGGTTCCGCGAAGCCTGGCGAAGCGCGATCACGGTGGCGCTTGGCTTGGATCGTCTCAGGCCATCGCCGGCACGCCACACATACGTATTACAACTTAGGCACTGGAATTGCTCCCTCCGGGGCAGCGCATCGCGACCGCAATTCGGCAGAAGGTTTTCTGGTTCTTAAAAATGGGCCGGCATAACGACCGGAGCGGTACCCATCCGGAGCGGCGCAAAAACCTCTTATTCCATGAAAAATCCCATCTCGAGACAGACTCGCCCTTCATCTCTTTTCCTCAGGATCTGCCTCGGCATCCTGCTCGCCGGCTCTTTGGCTCGGGCGCAGCTCAGCACCACGTATAGCGATGGCCAGCAAATCGATGTGACGAATACTCCATCGGAAACATCGCCTCACCGACGACGATCACCCTCACCGGCATCAGCAATAACGGAACGGCCACGCTTTTAAATGTCACCAATTCCCTGAGCGTGGGTGACGAAGGCGGAATTACCGCCCAGGACGGGGCTCAGATCATCGTGGGCGGTATTGCCAAAATCGGCAACTCTAACGCCACCGCCGCCGGGACCATCGGCAGCAGCATTACCGTCACCGGCATGAATGCCAACGGCAGCGCTTCTTCATTGAGTGTCGGCGGCAATTTGTATGTGGGCTACGATATCATTCGAGGAACGCTCACCATTCAGGATGGGGCTCAAGTGACCTGCAACGGGGATGTGTCGGATGGCGGTACGACCCTCAACGGGGCGCCCAATGAACCATCCGGCACTCTCTTGGTCACGGGAACCAATGCCAATGGTACCGCCTCTACTTTGAGTGGAGTGAATCTGAGCGTGGCCAATGGAGCTCCCGGCCCGTCATCATTCACTGTCTCCAACGGCGCCCAGGCCAATTTTCAGACGTTTCACGCCAGCGGCACCACCTTCCTCATCGACAACGGCACCCTGCGCGGCACCGCCCCCACCGGCAGTTCCCTCCAGGGATCGTTTGCGCCTGGCCCCGTGGGTACGGTCACCTTGGGCAGTGGGGGTGCCACTCTCGATAACAGCGGCTACGCTTTCGCCGTCAGCGCGCCCCTCAACGGCGCCGGTAGCCTGACTTTGAAGGGGGCAGGCACCTTCACGCTGACCGGTTCGAATAGCTACAGCGGAGGCACCACGATCACTGCCGGAATCGCCCAATTTGCGACCGCGGCCTCGTTGCCTGCTTCCGGCACGGGTTTCCGTCCAGGCCGGCGCGACCCTGGCGGTGAGCGCCGGTGGAAGCAAACCGGTCTTCAACGGCCAGGAGTTCACCAATGCCACCTCGGGCAGCGGTTCGATCGGCGGCGTCCTTTCGAGCGTGTCGTTCGCCTCGGGATCCGCTTTCGGCATCGATACATCCGATACCGGGGGGCCTGGACAAGGTGGAACGTTGACCTACTCGGGTAACATCACGAATGCCGGCCTGGGCCTGACCAAACTCGGCATCGGAACCTTGGTCCTGGATGCCACGAACAGCTATGGCGGGCCGACCACCGTGGTCACCGGGACGCTGGCTCTCGGGCCAAACGGTTCGATCAGCAATACCTCGGCGATCATCGTCGCTAACCAGGCCACCTTCGATACCGGCGGTGCTTCGGCCACGGTCGGTTCCGTGACTGGCGCCGGCAATCTGGCGATCGGAGGCGGCGTTTTCACGGCGGGTGGCGACAACAGTTCCACCCATTTTTCCGGCAGCATCGGTGGCACGGGCGGATCTTTCGTCAAGCAAGGCACGGGCACGACCACCTTGTCCGGTGCGAATACTTACGACGGCGGGACGACCGTCTCCAGCGGCAAGCTGGCCGTGGATGGCGCGGTGGCCGGAAACGTGGTGGTCAATCCGGGCGCGGAAGTCGGTGGTCATGGCACCGTCGCAGGAACGATTGGCGGTGCGGGTTCCGTCGGGCCCGGCAATAGCCCGGGTATCCTGACCGCCGGCGCGACCGACCCATCGGGCGGCCTGACCTATAATTTTGAACTGGCTCTTCCCGGCGCACCGATCTGGAGCAACGCCGCCGCGAGCGGCAACGATGTCCTCCATCTCAACTCCGGCGCTCCATTCACCTCTGCGCTGACCGCCGGCAATGTCATCAATTTCTATTTAGCGGCGGGCCCGCAAACCTATGAAGGGGGATTTTTCGTCAATGGCGACACCGATCTTCTGAGCGCGAATATCGCCGACGCCGACATTCACTATTACCTTCTGGATAATGCGAACGGCACCGTCTCCTATAACGGGAACGAGTACGATCCGCTCTTCGGAACAGTCACCGCCAGCACGGTCCCCGTTGCCGGGGCTGATTTCGCCGATGGAACCGTCGATGGTTGGACCGAGCAGGTTACTATCGTGCCGGAGCCTTCCACCGGGGGGCTGTTGATCTTGGGAGCGTGTGGTTTCATGCTCCTCAAGCGCAGGCCGAAAGTCGGCCAACTCCAAGGCAATTGAAATTAAAGCGAGATCGTTTCAGGAGTGGAATGATTCGATTGCCGGCGGGGAATTGCAGTAAAACGCCAGCTTGCTGACTAGCGAAAGCGAACGGCGCTCACCGACGCCTGCATCCGCTATCCGCCATCAGCCATTCCCCCGTCCCCTCCCCATGAACAAAAAATCCCGCCAGCCCACCACCCGGCGCTACTTCCTCGGCCGCACCGCGACCTCTGGTCTTCTCCTCGCCCTCGGCAAAGGCGCCACCGCTCACGCTGGCCCCACTTCTGACATCACCCAGCAAGAAGCCCACGCTCCGAATACTCCCTCACTAAGCACTCCTCCACTAAGCACTCGCCCCTCCTCCTCCAGCCCTCTCCCCGCCAACTTCCTCAACCCCGCCGACTCCCCCATCCATGCGCTCCTCCACGCCATCCCCCTCCCGCGCATGGTCCCCATCGAGACCACCTTCGAGCGCCCCACGCTCTCCGACATCCCCGCCGCTTTCCTCGCCGAACTCCGCGCCTCCCGCGTGCTCGAATCCATCCGCCCCGGCATGTCCATCGCCGTCGGCGCCGGCAGCCGCGGCATCGCCAATCTCCCGCTCGTCACCCGCCTCCTCGTCGACGAACTCAAAAAGGCCGGTGCCCATCCCTTCGTCTTCCCGGCCATGGGCAGCCACGGCGGCGCCACCGCGGAGGGCCAGATCGCCGTCCTCGCCCGCATGGGCTTCACCGAGGAAAAAATCGGCGCCCCCATCCGCGCCACCATGGACGTCGTCCAGGTCGGCACCACCCCCGCCGGCCTCCCCGCCTTCGTCGATGCCCTGGCCGCCGCCGCCGATGGCATCATCGTCATCAACCGCATCAAACCCCACACCTCCTTCCGCGGCAAAATCGAAAGCGGCCTCGGCAAAATGATCGTCATCGGTGTGGGTAAACAAAAAGGCGCCGAGACCTGCCACGCCCTCGGCTACGGCCGCATGGAAGCCAACCTCCTCGCCCTCTGCCACGCCACCCTGGCCAGCGGCAAAATCCTCTTCGGCATCGGCCTCATCGAAAACGCCTATCACGAGACCAGCCAGATCGCCGTCGTCCCCGCGCGCGACATCGAGGCCCGCGAACCCGAACTCCTCGAGACCGCCCGCCGCCTCATGCCCGTCGTCCCCATCCACGCCCTCGACGTCCTGCTCATCGACGAAGTCGGCAAAAACATCTCCGGCACCGGATTCGACCCCAATGTCGTCGGCCGCTACCCCACCCCCGACGTCACCCTCACCGAGCGTGACCCGCGCATCACCCGCATCGCCGTCCTCAATCTCACCGACGTCTCCGAAGGCAACGCCACCGGCCTCGGCCTGGCCGACTTCACCACCGAAAAAGTCTTCCGCAAATTCAACTTCATCGAAACCTACTGCAACCTCCTCACCTCCACCACCGCTACGGTGGGCAAAATCCCCATGGTCCTGCGCGACGACCGCCAGGCCATCCAGGCCGCGATCAAGACCAGCCTCATCCCCGACCTGCGCCAGGTCCGCATCTGCCGGATCAAAAGCACCCTCGCCCTCGATCGCGCCTACGTCTCCGAAAACCTCGTCGAAGAAGCGCTCCGCAATCCGCGCACCAAAGTCGCCGGCCCGGCGGTGGAGATGGCTTTCGATGCGGAGGGAAATCTCCGGTGAGAAAACCGAAGCAACCGTCTACCAGAGCAGCGGAACTCCGTACGCCGCGAACGCAGTATCGCACGTTACAATCGTCAGTCCCTCGACCTGAGCTTGTGCGATAATCAGGCGATCAAATGGGTCGCCATGATGCCGAGGCAACGGAATGAGCGCTTGGTAATGCGCCACCGATGGCGGCAGAAGGGCAAACCCATTCGCATCCAGCACTCCCGGGAAAAGCATCTGATATCCGCCTTGGATCTGCAGCTTCCCCAAGCTCAGCTTGATCGCCACCTCCCAAGCGGAAGCATGGCTCACGCAACGCTCATTCGCCGCATCCTCCATCGCTGCACGCGCCGTCGCGCTCAAAGAGGGATTGCCCTCACAAAACCAGATGAGCGCATGGGTATCGATCAACACCCTCATCCCATGTAGTCCTTGAAATCTTCCAGCGGTTCATCGAAGTCCGGCGCAGTGGAAATCCGGCCGCGCAGGCAACCAAACCCCTTTAGACCGGCCTGACTCGCCTCCGTCAAGGCGGGTTCGAGTTCGGCCCTCACGCGGATCGCCTGATGCCTCAATTCCTGCGGAATCGGGAGGTGCAACGTCCCGTCGGCGTCCGGTTCCAAGATGGCCGTAATGGTGCTCATGGCTTGAGTATATCGGCTTGCCCCATTTTGAGCAACCACCTCCCTCTCAGCACAATCTGCCATCTGCAATTTGCCATTCCCCTACCTCCCCCCTCGACCGCGCCTGCGTCTCCGAAAACCTCGTCGAAGAAGCGCTCCGCAATCCGCGAACCAGAGTCGCCGGCCCACCCGCGGAGATGACTTTCGATGCGGAGGGGAATTTGAGATAAAGTTGTTGGCCGACTGTCCGCAGCCAGTGAACCCGCCAAGAAGCAGCGCGTCCTTTAAGTCCTGAAGGAGAAGCGCCCCTAAACGCTCACCAATACTTGGAGAAAAGCTTGGGCCAACGCTTGCTAAATACCTCTTCCTCCTCCTCCCATTCTTCACCGGTGAGAGTGTCAGGGGCCGTTTTGCCGTAGGGAAACGGTTTACCCACTTTCGCTTCGTAGGCTTTGGGTGCGATATAGGCGAATTCCTCAAATTCGATGTCTGAATCCGACAGGTTCTGCGGGTAGTCCGCCAGATCATCCGGATTCTTTACCGCCCGCTCGAACCATTCCCGACCGCGGCTAACCAGCCAGCGTCGGAAGTATTCAAATCCATCGTCGGAACATCCACCCGCGATGATATAAGCAGCTCCCCAAAGATCGTTTGAATAAGACTCCTGCAAGCACGCCTCCACATGCTCGCCAAACGATACAATCTCTTCTGGCGAAAGATCCATCAGCTCTGATTCGAGAACATCGGCCTGTTCATCAATCTCACCGCTGCTGCCGTCCAAGCTCCGCTGAATCAACTCCCAGAATTTGTCCTTGGTCATTCCCCATCTTGCCCCGATGCGATGCGCCTTTGGCAAGCCTCGACAAACGATCCGCAACGCGAATTTTTGTCTTGCGGCGGTCGGGGCGGTGAACTGGAAACAGAGTTTCCGACCCGCAGGATACGTTCCCAAAGCGCTTCGCCAACTTTAGGAACGAGAAAAAACCGTTAAATATCCGTTGCAGCCTTACCGCCTCGAAAATCGACAACCCAAATCCAGAAAGTTCGCAATTGCCTCGTAATTACGCGCTATTACCCCTATCACCCCTCCGGGAGGAAAAATAGACGAATGCACCATTTTGCAGAAACCGGCCGACTCCAATCTCGAGTTGTACACGCGGTCAATCGGGGAGAAAAGATAACATTTCTATTCGGCTCAGCGCTCACCGCGCCCGGCACTGGTGCCGACGAACTATGCGTGCCCGACGCAAACGCTATGGTCCAGGAAGTCGTAAAAATGTTTGATGGGACCGATGAAAACGACGCCTTGCGGACACTGCTAAACTCAACCGACATCACCCAACGCTACCAAGAGGCGATGCGGTTTGTCATCGATTGTCGCGGACAGGATGCGCTTAACAACATCATTCAAAATGCGGTATTAAAGGCTAGAACCGCTTCAGAACCCCATCCACTCGACTTCGACCGCCTCGAATCGGATCCGAAAGGATGGTTCCTGCGTCCCGCAGTGCGTGCAGTCGGTCAGATAGTACACGACCACCCTCACGTTTTCTCTGAGCCGTTGCTGACCTCTAATTTCGACCCTCTACTAGAGGTGAGTATCCGAGCCGCTGGGGGGAATGCAATGACAATTGTATTACCTTCAGACGGTCAATTTACAAATGTTTTAGCCCCCGACACATCGAAGGTGGTGCATTTTCATGGCTATTGGCACGGAAGTGACACCTTGCACACGCCTGCGCAATTGACGCGCAATCGTCCGCAATTAAAAGGTTGTTTACGGAACCTCCTCCGCGAGACCACGTTGGTCGTTATGGCTTACGGTGGATGGAGTGACGTCTTCACCCGAACTTTGGTGGAAGTTATCAGCGAACAGACAGAACCGCTAAATGTACTTTGGACGTTCTATTCTGATAACGAGGAAGATATTGCCAAGCGCAATCCGCGTCTATTAGCCGCATTTGAACCATTAGCCGGCCAACGAGTATTGTTCTACAAGGGCGTCGATTGTCACATTTTTCTACCTCACCTGCGAGAAAAACTCGTATCCCCAACACCAAAGATAGTCAAGGTTGAATATCTTTCCAAAAGCGAGGTATTGCCACCGTCAATAGTAGTTTCTGGCGGTTCCGATATCCCGCCGCAAGCAAGTGCCTGGGTAGGACGAGAAACGGAACTGCGAATAATGCTATCAAGCAATGCTAAGGTTATCGCCATTTCGGGATTTGGCGGAAATGGAAAATCAACATTGGCGGCCAAATACCTTGAAATGCGAATGACCGCAGGTGAAATCGCCCATTGGTATTGGGCGGATTGCAAAGAGCAGAGCAATACCTTACACACTCAACTCGTTCGGATGGTCGAACGAGTGTCGCGAGGAGCAGTGCGTGGGTCCCAACTCGCCACGGCTGACTCAGAAGCCGTAGTAGACCTTCTCTTAGTATTATTAGCGGAAGAGCGCGCGATATTGGTTTTTGATAATATCGATAAATACGTCGACGTCGAGGAACGCAAAGCTCTTGGAACGATGCAGATTTTGTTTCAACGCGCGATGTCCCAACCGCATCTCGGCCAATTCCTAATTACGGGGCGTCCTAGCCTTGATTACACCCACACTTCATTTTTACAAATACCTCTCTCTGGTCTATCTATCGAGGAAACCAGACGGCTCTTTGAGATGTGCGGCGTTATCTTCGATCCTATTAGCGCGGAAGAGAAGATATCGGAGGTCCACGCATTGACGAGCGGTCACCCTTTAGCTCTCAATCTAATCGCTAATCAGATAGGAAAAGGGCGAGCAGATTTTGACGAGCTTATCATAAAATTAAAGAAGGGAATAGAGGCCGGTATCGAGAATCCTGTTCTGCCAAATATTTGGGACACCCTTAATGAGAAACAAAAAACCGTACTCCGCTACCTCGCAGAATTGATTCACCCAGAACCTGAACAGAGAGTAGCAAGCTATCTAGGGACGGCAATCAAATACAATCAATTCAGCAAAGCCATCCGAGCATTAAAGGCTTTACATATGGTTGTGGTAAAAACTCCTGGCGGAGGCCTAGCGGATACGATCGAATTACATCCTTTGGTCAGAGACTTTATCCGCCATCGCTTCGAGGAAAAGGAGCGCACACCATTCATAAGTTCACTCATCAGCTTTTGCGACCGCATGATCGGCAAATTCCGATCAGAGATCTCTTCCGCTCCGTACAGCGTTTTGGAAAATTGGACTGCAAAGGTTGAACTCTGCCTTCGTACCAAGCGTTACGAGGAAGCTTTGATGGCTCTTTTTGAAGTCAAAGCATACCTGCTTTTGAACGGATATCCCGAGGAATTTCTACGACTCGCACTAGAATTAGTGAGTCAATTCGAAATCGATGCCGAAGACAAAAACAGAGCAAATCTCGATCAAGTGTTCGACGACTTGGTCAGGGTACTTTCGGAGTTAGGGCGTTTTAGAGAAGCAGACCTGATGTTATCGAAGTTTGAGAAATCCATCGCTGGTAAAGACGCCCGCTTCATTCTTCTTTGCAACATCAGAGGATACTCGCTATGGCTTCGCAAAGATTTTGAAGCAGCGAAACAGTGGGCCACTAAGGGCGTTGAACTGAAAGCCAGCGTTGGCCTGGACACCAACTACGATTGTAGTCACACCCTAGCATTGGCGCGAAGAGATTCGGGTGAATACGAAGCCGCGCTGAAGTATTTTCTGTTCGGACAAAACTTGGAGGACATCCTAAATGCCGAAAACTACAAACCAACAATAGCAGGCCACTACTATGGCAATATCGGGAGATGTTTGCAGTTTTTATCGCGTTTGGATGAAGCCATTACATGCCTTCGCTTCTCTGCTCGGGCCCTTGAAGAACAGAGCAACTCAATGTCATTGATGAATGAAGGATGGGCGGCCTTTTGGATCGGAGAAGTACTCGAAAAGCGTGGCGATCTAGAGGTCGCCTATGCGGCCTTTAGAAGGGCTGCAGCGAAATGGAAACCTGTATCGCCGTCTCGACATCGTGAGGCCGCTCATGCGGCAGATCGAGTCAGAGAGATGTTGCCATTGGAAGTTGTTGCGCCCGCAGACGACTGGGAATGTAAAAGAATATTTCTGGAATGGGTGCGTAGCGACAAAGCTGCATAGCCTGCTGCGTCATGCATCGCTTCTCATCCTTATTCCCTTGTCGGGATAGGGGGTCGCTTGCGGGATAGGGGTCGGGTCTTGACACTTGACGGAAAGGAGGCGGGGAGCGCGGGGTGATCGGGGTCAACTCTTCACACTTCACAGAAAGAAGACGGGGGATGGGGACCGCGGAAAAGTGAGGGCAACTGTGGACAGTCCCCCAAAAATCATAATCCCTGCGATCTCACAACCGGGCCCCCGTCACTGGTTCTACATCATCGATCCCTGCCTTCCCGGCTAAGACGTCTCCAGCGAAGCGTGCACGCGCGAAAAATCGCCTCGTCGCAAATCCTCACGGTGAATCGTAAACGTCACCGTGCCGGCGTCCCAAAAACAAAACCCGACTTTGTCATCCCAGCCCAATTGCAACAAAGGGACCCACTCTTCTGGTTTGCCCCGCAATTCGTTCGCGGCTTGTTCCTGAGGAGATTCGTGCTGCGTGAAGGTATAGCCGTTGATGTAATGATCGCCTCCTTTGGATAACTCCCGAATCTTTTCGTATGTATCGGGAGCTTCCCCGCTTTCCATCTCCTCGGGTGGACAGTGCGGCAGCGAAACGAACCGCTGGAACTTCACGCCATACGGCGACTGCGTATAATCGTCGGTGTCGTCGGTCATGGCCTCGCCACCCGCGTGTCGAATCGTCTTCAACTCCCGCACATCGCCTTCAAAAAACAGCACCCGGGCCTTCAATGATTCCGTTGACTCGATAAAGAACGACAGCAAGCCCGCGCGCGGCAGGTAGGTATTCAGCGAGGCCAGGTCTTCCAGATTGAGCTGCGCCAGAAAAATCCAATAGCGTCCCTCTTCGTCCCGGGGGAACAACTCCGAGTCGGACAGATCTGGAAAGCCGCCCAGACGCGAGTTGCCGGGTCGCGAGTAATCATCAGGCACCGTGGAATCGATACGCACCGCCTCACGAGCCAACCCGAGGATGAGCGGCGCAAATTCGCCTGCCCCGTAGCTCTCCGTCGCTGCGAGCAACGGCGCGTGGAAAGGACTTGCCGGTTCGACAAAAAGCTTCATGTCCGTGAGGGCAATCCGCGGCGGCTGATCGCTGGGCTGATAAGTCCAATCCATGAACAGCGGGCGTTTCTCCGCCTCGATGCTGATGGTCTCAATGCCCATGGTGGAAAGGCAGCCCGGCAACGACTCGAGCGGGTTTCTTTCGATAGATAGCCGTTCAAGACTAGTGAGACGGCAGATTGATTCCGGAATGGTCCGCAGATCGTTGCAATTCAGCGACAACGATTTTAAACGGGCCAGTTCGCCAATCGACTCAGGCACTTGCCGCAACCGATTTACGTCAAGAAACAGCCACACCAAGGCGCCAAGATTCCCAAGCGACTCCGGCAATTCCTCCAGTTTGTTATAAGAAAGACCCAACCTTTGCAACTGTGTCAATCGACCGATACTTTGCGGAATCCGCTCAAGAGAGTTTTGCGAAAGGCTCAGTTCCTCCAGCTTGTCCAGGCCACTAATCTTCTCCGGCAGAGCGCCCAGGGAACTGTTCCCGATGGAGAGGGATCGGAGATTCGAAAGCGAAAGGATGCTTTCGGGAAAAGTCGGAATGTTGCAGGCTTGCAGATGAAGGATCTGCAGGTTTTTCATTTTATCCAATCGCGGCAGAAGCTGGCTGACATCCGCGAGCGAAATAGAAAGCGACTGCAAATTCTTTAACTCGGCCACCCGCGCAAGCGCCGCGGGATCCGTATGGCGGTAGATCCGCAAACGGACGACCATCTCGGGCGTCCGCAGTGCTTCCTCCAAGTCCTGGAATTCCGGCTGCCGTTTGAGTTCTTCGTCGCAGTACAGGGGCATGAGGGGAGGCTATCAATGCGCGGCCAGGCCGGTAGCACAATTTTTGCCCTCGTTACCAAAGTCACTTTGGTAACGAGGAAAAAGCAATACGCCTTGCTAAACAACTAACGGCCGGTTACACCCTGCCTCCGACTTGGAGGCACGTTTCCCCTTATTGTGATGCTGTCGTGTTATGAAAACCCTTTCGCTCCCCGCTCTGGTCTGCGCCCTCGGTTTGCTGCTTTCCGCCCAATTCTCGCTTCGGGCCGATAACGCCCCTGCACCTACGGGACATATCGCCGAGGTCCAGCTGGCGGAGGCAGAGCTGTCCAAGAATGGCGTCTTTGGATTTCCACAGGAACAGGCCCAAATCCTCTGCGATACTCCGGAACTGCGTCTCTCGATGTGGAACAACAGCGAATACCTCTACGCGCAGGCCATTTTCTGGAATGACAACGACGCAGAACTTGGCCAGCTGCGGGACGGTCGAGTCACCGGAGATCGCGCCAATCTCGTCCTCGACCTGGATGCGGACGAACAGCTGACCAAAGATGTGGATCGCATTTACATGCTGAGTCCGTGGCCCAATTTCCCCGGCCTGCGCTATAGCATTGCCAAAGGCCAGGACGGCAAATGGGCGACGAACCCCATCCTGAGCGACACCAAGGGCCGCGGCGCTATTCGCTATGTCTTGACACCGGAAGGACGCAGAATCCGGGTGGATTCGTTTTTGATTCCATTGAGAGAGATCAATCGCAAGATCGGCGACAAAATCCGGCTGGTCTACTACGGCAACTCCCCGCATCCCGATCTCACCGTGAACTCAGCGGGTTTCCAACCCCAACCGCCCTTGGGGGCGCATTATGCCGATTACAATATTCCCATGGCCAGCTATCACGATTATTTTCTCGCCAAAGGTGGAACCTTTTCGATGAGCAGCGTTCCCGACGGCCACCACGATGCTCCCTCCGGCCCACCAGCTCCTCCGCGCCGCCGCTAATCCAGCGGCGCAGAAGTTTCTTATCGAGTTGGAGCGGGGCAGCAACGCGGGGTCAAAGAGAGGCATTGGAATTGAGTTGTGCAGTGGAACCCATTAATCCCGCCCCATGACTCCCCTATCCCCCATTCCCCGTTTCCCCCTTTCTCGTCTCCTTTTGACGCTCGGCTGCCTGGGGGCCGGGGCCGCTTTGGTCTCCGCCGGGGAGACGGAATGGCCGCAGTTTCGGGGGCCGACGGGGGAAGGGATTTCCCATGCGACGGATGTGCCGGTAAAGTGGAGTGCGACCGAAGGGGTGGCCTGGCAGGTGGAGGTGCCGGGCAAGGGTTGGTCGTCGCCAGTGTTGCACCAGGGGCGGATTTACCTGACCAGCGCGGAGACGGATGCGACCAGCGGCGATGTGACGCTGCATGCGCTCTGTTTCGACGCCAGGAATGGGCATACGCTGTGGGACACCGAGGTGATCAAGCCCGACCCGGCCCAGGTGGCGGCGATGCATCGCAAGAATTCCCCAGCCAGCCCGACGCCCATCGTGACCAATGACCGGGTTTATGTGCACTTTGGCCACATGGGCACGGCGGCGCTCGATCTCGCCGGCCAGGTGTTGTGGCGGCAGACGGAGCTGAATTATCCGCCCACGCATGGCAATGGCGGTTCGCCGGTGCTGCTGGGCGATGAACTCATTTTCAGCGCCGATGGCTCGAAGGATCCGTGCGTGATCGCGCTCGACGCCAAGACCGGCGCGCTGCGCTGGAAGACGCCGCGCAATTCACCGGCGAAAAAGCAGTTTTCGTTTTCCACGCCGCTGGTCATCGAGGTGGGCGGGACGCAGGAAGTGATCAGCCCCGGGCCGGGGTTCGTGGGGGCGTATGATCCCAAGGACGGCCACGAGATGTGGCGGGTGGGTTATGGCGAGGGGTATTCGGTGGTGCCGCGGCCGGTCTTTGCCCATGGCTTGCTCTATCTCAGCTCGGGGTTCGACAAGGCGACGTTCTATGCGATCAAACCCGAAGGGGCCAAGGGCGATGCCACGGCGACGAATGTGGCCTGGACGCAGCCCAAGGGGGCGCCGCACACGCCGTCCGCGGTGGTGGTGGGCGATGAGGTGTATTTCGTCTCGGACGCAGGAATCGCGACGTGCGCCAATGCGGTGACGGGCGAGGTCTATTGGAACGAGCGGCTCGGGGGGAATTTCTCGTCGTCGCCCGTGGTGGCGGATGGCCGGATCTATTTCGTGAATGAAAGCGGCGTCGGTTATGTGGTGAAGGCGAGCAAGACGTATGAACTGCTGGCGACGAATGATCTCGCCGAGCATACCCTGGCCTCGCCGGCGGTGGCGGATGGGGCGCTCTATCTGCGCACGGAGTCACATCTTTGGAAGATTGGGAAGTAGGAGGAGAAGCCGGCCTATTGTGCTGGGGCCTCGCTGTAATCCCAGACGAGGTGTTTCATCTGGAAGCCTTCCTTGGCGGCGAGGGTGAGGTAGGCTTTGGTCGCGCCGAGGGGGAGGTGCGGGTCGCGGGAGAGGATCCAGAGGTATTGCCGATCGGGCGTGGCGACCATGGTCGTCAGGTAACGGTCGTCGAGGCCGATGATCCAGTAGTTGCCCTGGTCGCTGGCCGGGGCCAGTTCGGCGAGGCCATGGAATTTCACGCGGAGCCGGCCGCCATCGCTCCCGGGGACAACCTCGGCGGTGCCCCGGAAGGTGCGCGTTTTGCCCGACGGCTCGATGGCGCTGACGCGGACGGTAGCCTGGGTGGCCGTGGTCGGCACGAAGACGACCATGGCGTGCTCGCCGCGGTGTTGGAAATGGTTCTGGATGCGGGCGACTTCGTACCACTTGCCACCATAGCGGTGGAGATCGACCCGGGCGGTGTGGAGGGGCTGGTTGGCCTCGGTGGCACAACCGGAGAGGAAGGCGAGCGCGGCGGCGCTGAAGAGGGCGCCGGCCGTGACGCGGAAGGTTCGTGGAATATTCATGGCTATGATGTTTCGCGTGAAGGCCTTGGATCGCGTGCGCGAAAGCCAAGAGCCTAGTTACGAGTGCCAAGTGTTCACTGCCCTACGCAGATGATGTCGCCACTTGGCTCTTGGCTCTCGGCACTTGGCTCTTCCCGGTCTACAAGGTTTGCGTGAAGACGAGCTGGCCGGCGGCATCGTAGACGGAGAGCTGGACCATTTCCTGCCCCTTGAGCGAGCGCGCGTGAGTGATGGCGTCGAGAAGGTCCGGAAATTGGCGGGTCTGCCTTTCTTCGTCAATTTTGAGGACGCACGCGCCGTCGGCATCGGAGTAGACGAAGAATTCACGCGGCATGGACTATGTTTAAACAATCGGCTACACGGGCGCCAGCAAAGATCGCTCAGGGATGCGCACGATTACAGCGTAGCACCGTGGACGACAGCGCCCGGGTGGGGGCGCGGAAACGAGGGGAGGCGCTCTTGACAAATCAACCGCCGTTCATGTGGAATGCGCGGCGGGAAAACGCTGGCTCTGACGCATTCTGGAGGGGCGATTTCGAGGCTGATGTCCGCCACGGTTCGGCCATCGCCGCGGTGTGGCCGATGCGTGGCTTCACTTATTACTCACCCATTCGACTATTAACCACCCTTACACTTCACTCAGGGTCTCACCCGCTAGGCAACCAAAAGACGTTTCGGTCTTATCGCTTTCACAGCGAGCGCGTCGTCCCTAACGCCGCGCTGGCTCCCTAAACCAAGAAACTAACAAGACATCCAATCATCATGAGAAAACTCCATATTCTCCTTCCGGCCGCTGTCGGCCTGCTCGCGCTCACCAGCTATGCCGGGCAGCCGATGGTTTCCTCCGGCAAGGAAACGAAGGAAATGAAGCAGCCGGTGCCCGAGGAGACGTGCTTTAACGATCACGAACTCGAGCTCGGCGTCTTCGGCCAATACACCGTGGGCGAAGGCCCAAGCCATGCCGGTCCCATGCGCGACCACGGCTGGGGCGGCGGCGTCGAAGTGAACTACTTCTTCCTGCGCAACGTCGGTATCGGCGTGGAAGGTTCGTGGGAAGACATGAAGGAGAACGCGGCTTTCGCTCGCCACGACGGCGGTAGCTCGTCGACGGCGCTGCACGAAGTCGGCGGCAGCCTCATCCTGCGTTTCCCGATCGACCGCATGTGCCTCGCACCCTACATCTTCGGCGGCGGCAGCTTCCAGGTGGACGGACGCCAATGGGCGGCCGGCCACGCCGGCGTGGGCGTCGAATATCGCATCGTGCCGCACAAGGTGGCGATCTTCGCCGATGGCCGCTGGAATTTCTTCGGCAGCCGCGATGACCTCGGCGATCTGAACAACTTCACCGCGCGCGCCGGTTTCCGCCTGATCTTCTAAGGGGAGGCCGAGTAGGCCCAATACCAGACGCCGGAGCCCCGCCGAACGGGCTCCGGCGTTCTTTTTTTTGGAGGAAGGCACGGCGGCAGCGAAGGACGGGGCGCAGGAACATGACATCGCGGAGCACGCATTCGACGCTCGGGTTGCGAATACCTCATTGGAATTTCGCGAGTCATGCGCTGCCCCTACTGCCAGACCGAATTGCCTGATCACGCCACGGAATGCACGCACTGCGATTGGGTGCGGGATTCGACGATCGAGGAGTTACGGGGCGAGAATTGGCTGGCCGCGATGCTGAGCTTCGTGCCCGGACTCGGGCATCTCTACAAGGGGCACCTGGTGAGCGGCATATTGCTGCTCTGCGTGGGCGGACCGGCATTTCTCTTGTTCGTCATGCTGCTCGCGCCGAAGACCTTCGGCTTGAGTCTACTGCTGCCCGCACTGTTCGTGGCGGCGACGGCTTTTCATGCCTTCCATTTGCCCGACGTGCGGGTGCATCCCGGGCCGCGGGAGCATGCGCTGCGGACCCTCGCACATTGGGGAAAACGGATGCATCGATAGCGTGCGGACGTTCGCCGACGCCCTCGTATTTCTCCGCAATTTCGCGCCGTAATACGCTCAGTGCCGGAACCATTTCCGATTCGCTTTTGCAGGCACAAACCGCATCCAACTTACCAGCCTGCGCGCAGAAGAACCTCCGATATGACCGCGACGCTGATGAAACCCGATGTCCCTCCACCCACCGCGAACGGCCGTAAACGAGTGTTGCTCGTAGATGACCACGCCGTGGTGCGCAAGGGGCTCGCGGCGATCCTCGCGGAGGAACCGGACCTGACGGTGTGCGGCGAGGCGGAGAGCGCTCCGCAGGCGTTGGAGGCGATGCGGCGGTTCGATCCGGATGTGGCGCTGCTGGATATCTCGATGCCGGGGACGAATGGGATCGAGCTCATCAAGGCGATGCTCGCCGAGCGGCCGAAGCTGCCGATCCTGATGCTTTCGGTGCACGACGAATCGCTGTATGCGCTGCGAGCGCTACGGGCCGGCGCGAAGGGTTACCTCATGAAAGCGGAGGCGGTGTCCGAAGTCTTCGCGGCCTTGCGCAAGGTGCTCAACGGCGAAATCTATGTGAGCCCGCGCTTCGGGGAGCGGCTCGTCTTCCAGGCGATCCAGTCGCAGAATGGCAGCGTGCTCGGCTCACCGGTCGACAAGCTTTCCGATCGTGAGTTGGAGGTGCTGCATCACCTTGGCAAGGGGCATGGGACGCGCGAGATCGCCGCGGCGCTGAACTTGAGCGTAAAGACGATCGAGACCCACCGGGCACACATCAAGGAGAAGCTCGGGGTGAAGGATTCCGACGAGATGGTGCGCTTTGCGCTGGATTGGGTGACGCTGGAAGAAGGCTAGGCGCAGCGCGAACACGGAAGGATCGCGACCATCCGCAAGGCGGGGTGCGAATCAGAGGTATGAGACGGAAAAAGCTATCCATCAACGAGGAAGACAAGCAGGAATCCGCCGAGGAACTCGCCGACGCCACGGATGAAACGCCGACCGATACGACCGCGCCGGAGCTGAGCGCCAAAACGGAGGAGCTGACCGAATGGGATGACGCTCCCGAGTCTCATGGCACGGCGGCGCCCAAGGTGCTTCCCGACGACGAGGATGACACGATCTCGTCCAAGCTGGTCTACGAAGGCACGGACGAAGCGGAACGCGAGCGCCGCATGGCGGCAGCCGATCCGGACTTCGAGCCTTGATCGGCCTGCGGCCGCGTCACTCGCCGTGTGAGAAAGCGGCCCGGAATTCGTGGGCGAACTTCGGGCCCACGGCGCACTCTTCGTGTTTGAAATAGACGAACGTCTTCGACCAGCGCGTCTTTTGTTGATCCACGAAGGCGGCCCATTTGCGGAGTTGCGCCGCGGTATAGTCTTCGCGCCGGAGACGCAGATAGCCGAAGTCCGCGGTGGCAATCGCCGGGGTGGCGAGTTCTTCATTCTCCGCGATGCAGAGCGCGGCATTCGCCCCGCGCAACGCCTCGAATACGGCATCGTCGAACCAGGACGGATGGCGAAATTCGAAAGCCATCCGGAGATCGTTCGGCACATCACCGAGGAACGCGCGCAGCAACTCGACATCCTTCACGAACGTCGGGGGTAGCTGAAACAGCACCGGCCCCATCTTGGCGCCCGCCTCCGCGATCGCTTTCGCAAATACCTCCAGGATCTCCGCACACCCGCGCAGTTTGGCAAAGTGCGTCACCCGCTGCGGCGCCTTGAAGCTGAAACGAAATTCCGCGGGCGTCTTGCTCGACCAGTCCTGGATCGTCTTCGCCGCCGGAATCCGCCGGAAGGAATAGTTGATCTCGGTGGTGGAAAAGTGATCCGCGTAAAAGGCCAGCATGCGACTCGCCGGGATCTGCACAGGGTAAATTTCCCCTTCCATTCAGGATATTGAAAACCGGAAGTACCGACCCAAAGTTTCATGACGCGACTTTTAGCAGAAATCGGCGATGAGTAATCAGTAATCAGTAATCAGTAATCAGTAGTCAGTGCGGAGCGTTCTGACTGATCACTGATTACTGATCACTGATTACTTCCCTTCCCCTCCCCCACGAGATCCGCTCGAGTGACCACCCCGACGATCCGCATCTCCCGATCCACGACCGGGAGGCGGTCCAATTGTCCTTCCTCCATTTTTCGCAGAGCCACCGCACAATCTTCGTCCTCGAAACAGTAGAATACATTGCTGATCATGTATTCGATCACCCTCGCTGCCTTAGGATCGTGCCCGTAGCCCGCAGCGACACGATCCGGATGCGGCTGATCCACCATTCCGACCAGGCGGCGCCCTTCTGAGACCGGCAATGACTCCGCCTCGAGTTCGCGCATTTTCTCCCCTGCTTCCTGGAGGGATTCCTGCGGGTGCAACACCGGGTGTTTTTCGACCACCACCTCTCCCGCCGTAGCCGTACGTACCGCCGCCTTTTTCTTTTTCGAAGCAGCCATATCAGTGTTGCATTGAGCCTGCACAGGCACGCGCTTCGCTCTCTGAGCGAGAACGGAAACTACCGTGGCGCCGTACTCCGCAGTCGAGCTGCGGGGCGCGCGCGCATGTCGTGCAGGACGCCGTTCAAATCGACGAATTGATCGGCCCGGAGCGAGATGGTGTTGCCGTTGCTAAACGTCACGGTGCCATCCGATTTTGCGATGGCGCCATTAGGCAGCCGCACATCGTCCTTGATTCGTTCGGTCACACCATCGCGAGTAATGAGAGCCACGCCATTCGCCACCGTAATGCCATCCCGAGAAGAAGCATGAAAGTCGGTTTGCGTCCTCGGGCCTTCGGCGACGGCCGCCAGCGGCGCGACGCCATCCGGGGTTAAGACGGCATCCTGGATCTCTCCATCGAAAAGAAGAATCTGGTTCGGGCGCAACGCGGTCGTGCTACCGTCGCGCGAAATGATGTTGCCATTGGCCAGGACACGAGTTCCATCCTGCAACACGTATTCGCGATTCACTTTGGTCGTCACCCCATGCTGGGTCATGACGACTTCGGCTCCTCGCAACGTGAATCCATCACGGGCGGTCGCCCCCATGTGGGTGCGGGTGGCATTGGCCGCATTGATCTCTTCCGGCGTCGCGGCGATCGACGCTACGCATAGCCCTCCCACGATGATTGAGGTGAGGATGAACGTCTTCATATAAACTGAATCGGGAGGTTACTGAATTTTGGCTGCTTTTTCCCGGTCGGCGCCCGCGTTCCCGCCAGCCCCGACCGGGTCTCAGTCGCACGTCACATTTATTTCACCCGCAGGCTCACCTCATGGCCCTTCGGTTCGGAATTCTTTCCGGGCATCGGAATGAAGACTTTGTACGTCCCCGGTTTCAGATCCACGTCGAGCGTCTTGGATTCATTCGGCGACACGGCGATCATGAACTCTTTGTCGAGGCCATTGCCTTCGATCCGGAAACCCTGGCTTTCCTTGCCGTCGTTCTTGACGACAAAGCCCGTCTTGCCCGCCGGAAGTTCTCGCGGCATTTCGATGTGCCGTTCGGTCAGCGTCACATCCACCTTGCGCGCGTCGCTGTTGGGCGTCACCGCATCCTTGAGTGTCGTGCCCACCTTTTTGGTGTCGTCCATAATGGTCTTCCCGGTCTTCTTCAGCGTATCCGAAGTTTTCTCACCGAGAGATTTCTGGTCTGATGTTTTTTGGTCGTCGCCCTGGGCAATTCCCGCGGAAAGAGCCGCTGCCAACAGAGCGGAATAGAAGAGTCGCGTATTCATATCCACCGAATCGCAACGCTCATTGGCAGGATTGGGTCAGGCCCATCCATGAAAGACGGATCAGGATTTTTGCGCCGCCTCTCACCCTCCGGCGGTTTTCCATTTCCTTTGCCCAGAGGCACCGTGCCGTCAGTCTTACACAGCCATGGATTCGAATCGCCCCGATCCTCTTTTGCTATGAAATTCAAATCTCTCGAAGATCTACTTCATCAGGAACTGAAGGATCTCTACAGCGCGGAAACACAGCTCCTCAAGGCGCTGCCGCTCATGGCCCGGGCCGCTTATCACGAGAGTCTTCGGACCGGGTTCGAAGAGCATCTAGACCAGACCAGAGATCACATCGAACGCCTTCAGCGCGCGGCCTCGCTTCTCGGCGTCAAACTCCCCGGTCACAAGTGCAAGGCCATGAGCGGGCTCATTGAAGAAAGCCAGGATTTCATGCACGAGCAAGCAGGCCCCTCCGTGCGGGATGCCGGTCTCATCGCGGCCGCGCAACGCATCGAGCACTACGAAATTGCCGGCTACGGCACCGCGCGCTCGCTCGCCGAACTGCTCGGCCACGATGAGGTCGTCCGCCTGCTCGAGGAAACGCTGGAGGAGGAAAAGGACACGGACATCCTGTTGACCGAAATTGCCGAATCCGGCATTAATATCGAGGCCGCCGCCGCCGCGGATTGAAGATAATGATCGGTGGTAATCAGTAATCAGTTATTAGTAATACAGTCTTCCGGGGCGGCGCGAAAAGACCGAGAGAAGAAGAACTGATTACTGATTACTGACTACTGAACACTTTCCCCTGCCACCGGCCTAGACCTGCGCACCGGCGAGGTGCTGACCCCGCCCGCCACGGAAAATGTGCGGAGCTATCGCGTCGCAGTGACAGACGATCAACTTTCTATCGAATTGGAATAGCGAGGCGCATCGCTCCCCCCGACAGATCTCGCCCTAAACGGCTATAATTTTGCTGTTAAGGCAGGAGCGCGACGTAACCGCTCTTCCCCGACTCCAAACCCGCAGCAGGCCGTTTCCGCCCGGCCTCAGGCTTTCGCCCATCGTGACAAATTCCTGCGCGTTTCTCACGGGCTGTTTGCCTCCCAACTCAGGCACTCGCCTGCTTTGTGCATCAGGAAGCACATCTCAAGTGATCCTATCCCTATTCACCCGCACCCAGCGCTTCCAGAAGCGGCGATTCTGTCAGTATGAAAACCTTCACTCTCACTTTCGCCCTGTGCGCCTCGCTCCTCGCGGCGGCGAATGCCCAGGTTCCGCTCAACCAGAATATTCCTGATCCGCCTCAACGCGCCATCCGCACCGGAACGCAACGCGACGGTTTCTACGTGCGCGACACCCACGTATTCATGGTGCGGGACGGGGTCGTAACTCGGGTGGACCGAGAGGTCCTCTTTCCCAATGGCCTGCGGGTGGAACCGAACGCCACCGTGACCCTGCGCGACGGCCGCGAGATCACTCTACTGCCCAACCAGTGGCTCGATTTCGAGGGCTCGCTCGATGATTCCGTCGCGCAAGCGCCCACGGCTCCCGTCCTCAAGGAAACCGCACCTGCCGCAAAACCCCGCGAAAGTGGCGTCTCAGCACGGGATGGAATCACCATTTCCGGGACGGATGTCTTCATTACCCGCAACGGGACGACGGATAAAGTGGTCCACGAGGTCAAACTGCCGAATGGCGTAGTGGTCAAAGCGGACGGTACGGTGATCCTGAGCAGCGGTCGTCACGTGACGCTGCGCCCAGATCAGGTGATGGACCTGCACGGGAAATTGCACGAGGCGCCGATCATCCCCAATCCTGCGGGCCCGGCTCCTTCGTCCAATCAGCCTCGTTAACCGTAACGGGCATCCGCAAAAAAGACACTGCCGACAAGCGGGGCCTCGGGGACTCGCGGAGAGCACTCCCAGGACACCTCGCTTGTCGGCTGGTTATTGGTTACTACCTCACACCAGCGCTTTCGTTAATCAGGACGTTCCCTGAACCCGGTATCGGAGTTGCGCACCACATGCGGTGCACCGGAAAAATTACGCCCGCCGTAAAAAGGAAAGACCCCACCCAAGCGAATGCAAGGGTGGGGCGTTGTTCCCCCCAGAACAGGTTTCACATCGCTTCCCACTCACGTGGTGCGCGCATCAAAAGTGGATGACTCGAAAAGCCCAACCAGCCAGCGCCGTCGTGGCCACCGCGAGCGACCAAAATGGAACCCAGAAAAGAAGGACGATTCTGTGGCGCTTGCGCAGTTTCATACCTTTGAAACGTGAGCCGGCGTGAAGGTGCGTGTGCCATTTTCGAGATCGTTCCACCTCCCGCTCCGATTCCCCAACAAACTCAGTTGCGGCCATCCTCCAGTCGCCGGATAGTCTGCCATGCGACTCTTCCTTTTGGTCCTTGGCGTATTCGCCGTTTGTCTTTGCACGGGATGCGCATCCTCTCGCGAAGCCGCCCGACGGCCCAGCGTCTATCTCGGCGGCCAATACTATGGCGACGCGCTGCACGCCGACGAGCTGGCCAAAAACGACAACCATTCTCCGAAAGGCACGCGAAACTAGCAACCGGGTTCGCCCATGCTCGATCCGTCCTCCAGTCCGATCCCGCCGGAGTTGCAGGTCTTGCTCGATTTGGAGTTGACGATTCAGGGACTGAATTCCGCGGTCGCGCAACAAAGGCTCGAAACTGCATTGGCCGATATCTCCGGGATGGAATCGCTGAGTTTCTTCGAAGGCAAACTCGCCATCCGCTATGAACCCGAGAAAGTCACCCGAACTCAGATTTTTGAGCGGATCGGTGCGGCGGGATTCCAAATCGCGGCCGCGGAAAGTGCCCCGCCCTCGCCGCCCGTCGTGGCGCAGTAGAACGGTCGCGGTCTGATAGCAGAATAGTGGCAGCAACATCCTGCCGCTGATCATATTAAACGCCCAGCGGCAGGATGCCGCAGCCACTCTGCTCCAGAGCATCGACGCGACCGCGCCCACCGCCTAGCTTGCCCAGCTTTCCGTGAACAATCGCCTGCTTATTTTCATGCTCGCCGCCCTCTCCATGCTGGGCGCGCTTTCCATCGATGCCTATCTGCCGGCGTTGCTCGCCATCACGCGCATCTTCTCGGTGACCGCGGCCGCCGCGCAACAGACCCTCACCGTCTATCTCGCTGCGTTCGCCATCATGACGCTCTTCTACGGCACGTTGTCCGACTCCTTCGGGCGCCGTCCCGTGCTGCTCACCGCCATGCTGCTTTACGTATTGAGCACGATTGGCGCGGGACTCTCGACCAGCCTCGGCATGCTCATCCTCTTTCGCTTTCTCCAAGGCGCGACCGCCGGCGCAGGTAGCGTTATCGGACGCGCCATCGTGGGCGACCTTTTCGTGGGCGCGGAAGCGCAACGCGTCATGTCCTACATCTCCGTCGTCTTCGGCCTCGCGCCGGCGATCGCGCCTATTCTCGGGCGGCTGGCTGCTCTCATCCTTCGGATGGCGTTCCATCTTCTGGTTCATCGCACTCTTCAGCGGACTGCTCATGGCCCTCTGCGCCGGCGAATTGAAGGAAAGCCTGCCCATCGAAAGCCGGCATCCATTCCGTTTCCGGCCCGTGATGCTGAACTATCTCCATGTCTGCTCGTGCCGGCCCTTCATGCTGCAAGCATTGAGCATCGGCTTCGCCTTCGGCGGCGTGATGGTCTACGTCAGCTCCGCGCCCGCCTTCGTCATCCACATCCTGCACCTCCACGAAACGGATTACGGCTGGCTCTTCATCCCGCTCATCGGGGGAATGTCCGCCGGCTCCTGGGTGGCTGGACGATGGAGCCACAGCTTTCGCCCCGCGACCATGATCACCGCCGGCTTTGTTATCATGACCATTGCCGCGGCCGCGAATATCGCCTACGCCGCGCTCGTCACTCCGGCGATTCCCTGGGCGATCGTGGCGCCGTTGTTCTATTGCTTCGGGATGTCGCTGGCCACACCCGGCATGACCGTTCGCGCGCTGGAACTTTTCCCGCGCCATCGCGGCCTGGCTGCTTCGCTGCAAGGTTTCATCTTCATGGCGCTCTTCGCCCTCGGCTCCGGCGTGGTCTGCCCGCTGCTCTTCGATAGCGCATTGAAACTCGCTCTCGGTGTCGCGGCCAGCGTGATCCTGAGCGCGCTCTGCTGGTGGGCCGGCATCTCCGCCAAACCGCGCCCCGCCGATGAAGGGTTCATCGAGGAAGAAACCGCCTCGGCTTGATGGCGAAAATCGATGTCCAGCGCCCATCCTACCGACCTCATCGCCGAATCCGTGTCGCCCGGCTCCGCGAGTCCGCGTCGGAGCCTGCTGGGCGCCTGCCTCGCGCACATCCTGCACGATGGTTATACAGATCTGCTCTACCCGCTGCTACCGGTGTGGCAGGTGCAATTCGGCCTCTCCTACACCGGCCTGGCCATCGTCCGGGCGCTCTACTTCGGAACCATGGGTGGACTGCAGGTCCCTTGCGATCGCTTCATCAAGCGCCTCAGCCTGCGTACCACCCTGGCGGTGGCGACCTTCGTCGCCGCGCTCGGATTCCTCGTCGTCGCGCTGCCTTTTGGCTTTGTGGGACTGTGTTCGGGACTCGTGCTGGCCGGCTTGGGATCGAGTGTCCAGCATCCGCGCGCTTCGCTCCTGGTGGCGAACGCTTATGGCCGCACCGCGCGGGGGCCGCTCGGGATCTACAATTTCGCCGGTGACCTCGGCAAAGCCACTCTTCCGGCGACGGTCGCGCTGCTCTTGCCCGTCATGGCCTGGCGACCCGCTGTCGGCCTGATGGCATTAGTCGGCTTCGCCGCCGGATTCGCTCTGCTGGCGCTGGTCCCCAGACAACCCTTCATCGCTGTCGCGGAAACAAAGTCCACAGCCCAGGGCAGCGACCGCCGTGGTTTCGGCCTGCTCATGTCCATTAGCGTGCTCGATACCGCCACGCGCATGGGCTACCTCCTGTTCCTGCCTTTCCTCATCCAGGGTCGCGGCGGAAGCTCCGCCACCGTCGGTCTCGGCCTGGCGCTACTCTTTATCGGAGGCGCCTTGGGCAAAGCCGTCTGCGGCTGGCTCGGGCAGCACCTCGGCGTCGTTGGCAGCGTCATTGTCACCGAGGCGGCCACCGCCCTCCTCATCGTCCTCACCCTCTTCACCCCGCTCACCGCGATGCTCATCCTGCTACCCTTGCTTGGCATCGTTTTAAACGGCACTTCCTCAGTGCTCTATGGCACCGTGCCGGAGCTTGCCCCCGGGGGCGATACCGCCCGCGCCTTCGCGGTGTTCTACACCGGAGTCATCGGCTCCGGCGCGCTGGCGCCCATCATCTACGGCGCCGTCGCCGACCATTTCAACCAAACCCTCGGCATCCTCACCGCGGGAGGCACCGCGGCGCTGACGATCCCCTTGGTCCTGACGCTCCGGTCCACTCTTTCACGCTAACCACACGGCCCTTTCCTAAGTCATCGTGAAATCACCGCGCTGCGCAGGAATCCCCAAAGCGTGATCGCTTGAAATTCCACCAACTCCCGCTCGATCTCCGTCGCCTGCCACCTCGCGGTGAAGAGCTTTTTCTGCCGTTCCTGTTGCTCGGCCTTTCGTTTCGCGTCCTTTTCACCGATCTGCCGGAAGATTCCCTGGAGGTCCGCCACCGCCGCTTTCAACTCGGACGCGTTGCCCCGCTCGATTTGCTCGATGTCAAAACGCGCCCGCTCCCTCTCTCGCGTCTCCTCTTCCTGCAAGGAAGTCCGTGTCGCCGCAAGGCGTTGGCGCACGATGTTACTCGCCCCGGCAATTTCATTTTCCGCGGTCGTGCATTCCCCTTGCAGCACCAGTATCTTCATATCGTATTTGCCTTTGATCGCCGCTTCCTGTGCGGGAGAAATCGTCGAGGGAATGCGGCTGCGCAACTTTTGCACTAGCGACGCTTTCCAAAGAATGAGGGCGGCCGCCTTGGAAGCGCCAATCCCGCTGACCGCCTGAACCTGGACATCGGTAATGTCGGCCGCCGTCCGGATGCCCTCGCTGGCCAACCGTCGCTTCAGGCTGAAGCCAATGCCGGCGATGCCCGCGTCCCCAATCGAGAACTGCCGTAACTCGTGAGTGACGAAAGCGCTCTGCGTGTTGCGCAGCGCGTTTTCGAATTCCTCCGTCCGCTCCTGCGTGAGCGCCCCGATCTGCCGTTTGAGAGCGAGCAGCTTCATCCCTTTCTCGTCCTGTACCTTCTGCAATTCCCGGGCCTCCGACTGGTTCAGCGCCAGGCGTCTCTGGTCGATCTCCGAGAGCCGCATGCGCAGAACGCCATGGCGCTCGTCCTTTTGCTTCTGCTCTGCCGCCTTCAGGCTGGCAATCCGCGCTTCCGCCTTTTCCTGCTTCGTTCGCAGCGGGTTTACCGCAGCCAAAATGCGCTCTTGTTCGTGCGCGAATTCCCTCTCGGTTTTCACGATCTCACGCACCTGTTTCCGATGTCGGCGCCAGAGCTTCGACGCCTCCTTCGTTTCGGGCCGCAGCGCATAGATTCCCCACAGCAGGAGCGCGTCGCTGCCCGTGAAATAAAGCAGGAAAGGCCATCCCGTATGTTTCGCGAGTTCCGGCCATGTCGGGCAAAGGACGATCGCCGCCACCAGCAAAACGGCCAGCAGAATACTGGCCATGCGCGTGCGCATCGGAATGGAAAACACGCGCCTCTTTTTCGGCGGCGGTTTCGCGACATGATCGAAGAGCCAGGAAATGTCCCTGGCCGGTTCGTTCCGGACCCCAGCCGGCTTTCCACTGCCGGTCACACTGCCGGGCTGGCTGCCCGAACCTGCCCACCAATCCTGCTTCGTCACCGCCGTCGTCGCTCGTGGCGTATCATCATACGCGAAACTCTGCCCATCGAGGCTGGGGACCTGCGGCACGCTCAGATAAGCCAGCGAGCGGAAAAGTCCGCCGATCTGCCGAATGCGGTGATCGAGATGGGTCTCCAGCAAGGCAAACACTTTCGACGTGTGCGGGTTCTCAAAATCCGCCCGTTGAAAAATCAGGAACTCCTCTCCGCCACCCACCTTTTGCATCATCTCCGGATCGGTCGCCAGGATCACCAGCGAAACATAGATCGTCCAGGCGGAGAAGTGATCGATATAGCCGCCGAAATCCGCCAGCGTCCGTGCGGGGTGCTGGTAATTGCGATGCCCGACTTCATTGCTGAGTTTTCCAGCAAGTGCCGGCACATACATGCCGTCGTAGTCGATCAGGCGAAGCTTCCCATCCACCACGAGGACGTTGCCGTGTTGCAGATCGCCATGCGCCACCTGAGCCTTGGCCAGGGCATCGATCATCTCGCTCCATTGTTTCGCCAGCGCGAGGATCGCCCCCGGCGACTTCAAATTCGCCTCGATGTATTGATGCAACAGACGCCCCTTCAACCATTCCATTTTCAGAATGGGAAACCATCGGTTGCCGACCCGAATCCCCTTTTCCTGAAATTCAAACGCCACCGTTTGCGACAATCCCGCGCTGGCCAGATGCTTCCCGATGGCGCTGTAGCGATCCTGCTGATCGGCGAACTCCCGCAAGAAACAGCGGACCGCCCAGTCCTTCGTTCCGCCCTGCATGCGATACACGCTGGCGAAGCCACCACAGATCGGCCTCGGCAACCCCAGGGCCGTGGTCTCGGCGATGCCCCGCTTCAGCTCCGGGTCCGCGAAGTTGAACGCCGGATTCTGAATCGCCTCGTTATATTCTTGAGCCGTGGGCCAAGACACACCCGTCTCCTTTCACTCGACGGTGATCCTTACCAGCGTCACGTCGTCGTTCTTCATTGCTCCACCCTGACGAAGTTGCTGCACCCATTCGGAAAAAGCATCTGGTTCACCCTGTCCATCGAAGCCGCACAGAATTTCCCACGGCCTTTCGTCTCTCACCGACGCTTCCAGGAACCAGCAAGCGAGAGCGTCCGTCATCAGGAAAAACGAATCGCCGGACTCCCATTCGCCTTTTCGTTCCTGAATCTGCGATTCCTCCACGCGGACCTGCGGATTGCTGGAAAGCAAGGTCGGTCGCGAGTTGAACTCCGCCGCACTCTCGAGAGGAAAGCTGGCCACCAGTGAGTCATTACGGACCTGGCAGAGGCAACTGTCTCCCACCGCGATGCTCTGCCAATCGCCCCGCGCAGTCGACTCCGAGGTCTCCGAGAGACTCAACCCCAGGATCGAAGAAAAAGCCCCCTGCCGCACTTTTTCCTCCGCAAACCACGGCAGCGGCTTTTTGCCAACATGATCGCTCCACATCTTCTGATAGCCGGAAAGGGCGTGGCTAACATCCTCCGCAGGGAGATCAGCCCGCTGATATGCCCAGATTAACAGGCGCGCCCATAGGGCCGAAAAGGAAGTCTCCGTCGCTCCATCCGCGACCGCAAAACGGAAGTGCGAGGCCTTCCGGTCGATCCGCCGCCGTGGCCAGTGGGCGTCCTCATATTCTTCGCGCGAGTTACCGAATTTCTGCACCCAAAATGGCTGGGCATGGATATGCATTCCGGCCGGGGCGCTTAGCGAAGATTGTTCGGACGCGTGCCAATATCCAAAAACTGAATCACGGAAACCAGATCCGCATTGAAGACAAAGCCGCGCGCCCCTTCGGAGACGTTTTTGCCTTCCTGCGCGGCGATGTTCCTCATGTAGGAGGGCAGTTCGCTGGAAATGCTGTAGAGCAATTGGGAGAATTCGTCGGGCAACTCCCGCTCCGTGCTGGGATATTCCACGGCCGCATTGCCGCGCGAGGAGCAGTGCAGATTGAAAAGCAGCACATTGCCGTCGTTCGTAGCCAGGTTCGTCAGTTCGCGCGCGACGCCCGTCGGGTCGCCATCGGTGGATTCGCCATCGGTGATGTTAATGACAATGGGCGGAAACGAACTCGGGTGCTGGGCGATCCACGCGGAAAGAATGCCCTTGGCCTGCGTTAAGGCCTGGCACATCGGCGTGCCATTCTTCGCCACGGCATCGAACCAAATGGGAAACTTCACCTTTTGCTCCGCAAGACCGCCCGCGCCGTCATCGACCTTCTTCGCCCGTTCCTCGATGCGTGCCGGCGTGCTGGCGATATCGCTGATCGGCACCATGTCCCGCCCTGCGAGCGCCCCCGAAAAGGCCGGGCCCACGCGTTCACCGTAACCGATCACGCCCGTCTGGTAATAGTCGCGGACGCCCTCGGATTTCGCGCACTTGATAACCAGATTTTGCAAAAGCTTATTGATCGCATCCGCCACCGCGTCCGCTTTTTTTCGAGTGGATTCCCCCCCTCCAAACGGATCTTCCATCGATCCGGATTGGTCGATGAGAAACAAAAAGCAGGACGGATTGACGCGGCTGATTTCGGCGGAATAGGACATCGGGAACCTCTCCGGCGGAGGCTACGGACTGACCTTTTCACGGTCAATCCCCATCGCGCCGATCGCATATCACTGCGGGAGAATACCTTGCGCAGCAATCAAGCGATAATCTCTTTCAATACACCGCTGCTATCGCCGTGCCGTTCGGCTTTGATCCCCACGCCGTGCAGCAGCGCAAGCCAGGCATTGCAGAGCGGCGTATCTTTGGGCGCAACGATGTTCCTGCCCAGCTTCAACCCGGCGGCGCCACCGGTCAGAATCGTGGGGCAATTGTTGAGCTCGTGCGCGGTGCGAATGTTACTGCCGTAGGCCAGCGAGACATTGTCGAACAAGCGGCTGCCGTCGACTTCCTTTAGATTTTTCAACTTATCGATGAAACCCGCCAGCAGCTCACTTTGCGCGAAGTCGCGCCGCTGCGAGGCATCGAGCTTTTCGCCGAGCGTGGTGCTGTAGTGGCTCATGTCATGGGGGAAGACTTTGATCTCGAGGCTCGTGAGAAGGCTGGCCACCGGCTGGCGATAAGTCATCACCCGCGTGCTATCGGTGTGCATGGCCGCCAGCATGATGTCGTACATCAGCTTGATCTCCTCGCGGCCCTTGTCGAATTCACGCGGTTCAGCAAACGGCGCCGGCGGCCGCGGCACATTCATCCATTGTTCTTCCTTGGAGAGACGCGTCTCGATGTCGCGAATGCTTTGGAAATACTCGTCCAGCTTGGCGTGATCGGTGCGATTGAGTCCGCGCTGAAGCGTCCGGGCACCATCCATCACGGTGTCGAGCACGCTGCGCTTCTCCGCCAACATGGTTTGCTGCTGCGCGATGGGCGTGGTGTCCTTGGCGAAAAGCCGGTGGTAAGCCGCGAGTGGGCCATTGAGTCCGGCAACGGGTTTGCCATTGACGTCCCAGGCCAGCGATAGGCCGGGGCCGTGTCCGGAAAGGTTCATGTCGCCTTCCGCGCCGTTGAACTGCAGCGAGGCAAAGCGGGTGGACAAACCAAGCTGCGCCGCCGCGACCTGGTCCGCGCTGATGCTATTATGAAAGTTCAGCCCGGGCTCCTCGTAGCGATTGGCGCCCGTGAGCCAGAAGGTGCTGCCCCAGTGGCCTTCGTTGCTATACCGGTTCCAAAGCCCTTGCACGATGGAGATATCCTTCCGGTGACGCTCAAGAGGCAAAAGACCCTTCGGCATGACATAGTCCGCCCCCGGCTTTTGGTCGGGATACCAGGTCTCCTGGGTCACACCCCAACCAAAGCTCAGAAAGAGCATGCGCTTGGGCGGCGCGACCGGCGCTGCCGCCGAGGCGAAACGGCGAAAGCCCAGCGACTCGAGCACCGGCAACGCGATGAAGGCGGTCGTGGATTGGAGGAAGCGACGACGGGAGGTGGGTAACATAGGGTTGGGGATTCTTGAGCAGGGCGGAAGTTACTTGCTGTGGAACTCGTTACTGGCGACCAGCGCGTGAATGAATTCGCGGATGGAGAGATCGTTCTTCTTCGCGCGCGCAATCATGTCATCGGCCAGCGCCTCATCGCGGAAGCCGATGGAACGTCCGAGCGCGTATTCGATCAGCGCCTTGCTGAAGCCGCGGGCGAAGTTGTCCGACCGGGAGGCGATGATATCGCGCAATTCAAAATAATTCTGGAACGAAGGTCCTTTGTGCAACGTGGCGCTGGCATCGATGACCCACGTCTTGGAAGCGCCCTTCACCGGTTTCCCGTGCTCGTCTTTCACCTGATAGGTATCCTCCGTGCGCCATTGACCGACGGCATCGAAGTTTTCCATGCCAAGGCCGAAAGGATCGATCTTGCGATGACAACTCGCGCACTGCGCCTCCTCCTGATGCGCCTTGAGCCGTTCACGGGTCGTGAGGACTTTGCCGGCGAGCCGGGCGATTTGCGGCACATTCGCGGGCGCCGGCGGCGGCGGATCGTCCACCAGTTTGCGCAAGATCCAGGCGCCGCGCTCCACGGGCGAGGTGCGTTCTCCATTCCCGCCCATGGCCAGGACCGCAGCCATACCGAGCAGGCCCCCGCGCGGCGAATCCTTCGGCAATGCAACTTTCTGGAAAGCGTCGCTGGTCACCTTCGGCAGACCGTAGTAATCCGCCAGCACCGGATTCACGACGACATAGTCGCATTTCAAAAGATCGCGAAAGCTGGAACCGCTACGTATGAGATATTCGAAGGTCTCAAACACCTCCTGGCGCGCGGCCAGTTTGGTGCTGTTGTCGAAACGCGGATGCAGTTCGCGATTGAACTCAAAAAAATCCAGGCGATCGAGACCGAGCCACTGGTGGACGAACGGGCGGGTGAAGCCGCGGCTGCGCGGATCGTTGAGCAAACGATCGGTCTGTGCGGCCAGCACATCCGGATGGAGCAGTTCGCCTTTTTCCGCGAGGGCCTGCAGCGCGGCATCCGGCGGCGCGCCCCACAGGAAATAGGAGAGGCGCGTGGCCAGCTCCGGCCCGGTCAGCGGGCGACGATGATCATCCTGCACCGGTTCGGCCAGATAGAGAAACTGGGGCGACGCGAGGATCACCGCCAGTGTTTGCTTGAGCGCCTCGCTGTGTTTGTCACCGGCCTTCAGGCGCATTTGGTAAATGCCGGCGAGACGATCGAGATAACTCTGCGGCGGTGTCACCCCGCGAAAAGCCTGCACGCAGAAGCGCTCCACCGCCGCCCGCACCTCGGCAATCGATGGCTTCGCATGATCATCCTGGGGAATCCCGAGCACCGCCAGCGCGGGCGCCTGGCCCGAGCGCGAATTGGGAATGCGTTCCAGTTCCATCCAATCCACCCAAATGGCGAAATCCGGGCCGATCCCATTCTTTGCGTGGCCGGCGCCAAACTTGGCGCGGGCCTGCAGGTAATCATCGTTGCTGCCTTTTTCGCGGATGAAGAGGACGCGATCGTCAGCGTTGCGGCGGGTGAGCGTCACGGGAATTTCGATGATCTGCGGGTGATCCATCGTGCCAGTGACCTGATGGGTACTGGTCACCCGGCCGGCACGCGGATGGATCCCGAACTCGATAAACCGCCGCTCGGGTGGCGCCTGATCCGTCGCGGCGACGCGCACGCGGAAGATGTAATCACCGGCAATCGGCTTCCACGAGTATGGCACGCTGAGCGTGAGATTCTCATTCGTCAGGACCTCGTTGCCCTGGATGGTGAGATACGCTCCCGTGTCGAGGTGCGGCATTTTCAGATATGCTTCCTGATAAGGACGCATGTAGCCGGAGCCCACTTTGGTCGCATAACTCAAGGCGCCGTTGGCCTTGTCCGCGTTGTTTTCGACCGTCTTGAAACCATAATCCTCCGGCGCCGGCGCTCCGGGAATCTTCGCCCACTGCCGCCGGAAAAAAGCCTCGTTCTTCGCTCCCTTGCGCAACTCCGCGACGATCGCCGCGTTCTCCGGCCGGGCGGCGGCGTCATCGACCGCTTTCGCCCAACGCGTGGCCCGCTCCAGCGCATCGAGCCGTTCCGCATATTTCTGTTGAATGACCTTCAGCGTGTCTTCGGCCTCGACGTGAATCTTCTGCTGCACACTCGCAGCGGCCTGCCATTCGAACGCTTCGTCCAGCGCTTCATGGCCGATCTCCAGATATTGTTCAAACTGGTTGCCGGACATGAAGAGGTTCGAACCCGCGGTGTCGTAACCACCGGTCCCGGTGTCACCGGGTAATTCGGTCACGTCCACATCGACCCCAAGGAGCGCGCGCAAAGTGTTGCCGTATTCCCGGCGATTCAGCCGGCGCAGTGTGATCTCACCGTGACGATCCGCCAGCGAACGCCGCGCCGCGACCATCTTTTGCGAAAGCTCTTCCAGGAAATCCGTCTTCATCGCATTGGGCGGTTGCTCGGCTTCCTCCGGTGGCATCTCGCCTGCGTTCAGCTCGTTGAGAATCTTCTGCCATCTTTCCGCGTTCTCGAGCGTGGTAATGCCGAAGTCGAGCTGGTCGACGCGGAATTTCCCTTTCTGCTTTTTCGGCCCATGACACGAGATGCAGTAGTCGTTGAAAAGCACCTTGTGTCTTTGATCCATTTCCACGCGCGGCGCATTGGCCGGCGTGGCGAGGACGGAAGCCAACGAGAGAGCCAATGCGCCCAGGCAGCGGAAAAACAACTTCATGGCAGCGGCGGAGTCGAGACGGGGCAGAACGGTCATTATTTTCCGGGGGGGTGATCGCCACGCGCTTACCGCAGCAGCGGCCGGCGGCCCAAAGTGAGCCGCACATCGTCGAGATAGTGGCCATCGAAAGTCACGCGGCGCTGATCGCGGTTCGCGTGATCCACCGAGATGTGGACAAGCAGGAAATCCGTGTTCGGCGGCAGGCGCAGCTCCACATTCGAGCGCTGCCAGGTCTTCGGATCCCGGTCCAGCATCACGCGACTGTTCCGCGCCATGGCGAGGGATTCCCGTAACTCGGCGCCGTGGCGCGTGGAACCATTCGTCGCCGTCGCCGCGTCCAGCGCATAGAGCGACATGGAACAGCCGTATCTTTCGCTCTCAGGAAAATGAAACGCGTTGAACGAACCGGAAAGCTGCACCACCGCGCCGCCATCGCCATAGGTCGCACGATAAGGGCGGAGATCGATGAGCCGGTAGACATCGCTGAAGTAGCTGCCTTCCGGTTGCGCTTTGCCCTCATAGTCGGCGCGCAGAAAATGCAACATCCGCCGGCCGCTGGCCGGCTTCACGCCCTGCGGCGTTTGCTCACCGACGACGGCGGTATAGTCGCCACTTCTAGACGCTCTGCTTGCAGGGGCACGCCGGTGACCAAAGGCGCGGGTCCGGATTCGAAATCCTCCTCGCAGCAAGGTCACCGTCTTTTCCTGCGAAGACATCGCGTAACTGGCGAGGACCGTCGCGCTGAAGAGTCCGATGACCAATCCCGCCGCCGCCGCGGCCAGCGGACGCCATTGAAACCAGCGGCTCGACGCCTTGGCCTCCGCGGTTCCCTGCGGGATCAACTCTGCCGGCGAGGGCAGCTCGGCCAGGCCCGCTTCATTGTCGTGATAGAGAAACCAAAGTTGCCGGGCTTCGCTGCTCGATTGCAAAAGCGCGGCGAGCCGTTCGCTGTCCACTTCGGTGAGTTCTCCATTGAGCGCGGCATTGAAGAGCGCGTGCCATCCGCGGGGATACTCCGTTTTCATAAGTGGGTTTCCGTCAGGCTGCGCTGGACACATTCGGCCAGCGCGCGGCGGATGAAGTTGAGTTTGTTGTAAATGGTTTGTACGGCCCGCCCTTCCTGCCGGGCCAGTTCCGCCGCCTCCACGCCTCGCGTGTAAATCTCCTCGACCAGATTGCGCTGCATGGGCTCCAGCTTCTCCACGCAGGCCTGCAGGGCGGTCACGCGCGCCGGCCACTGCCGCACGTGTTGCGCGCGCTCGGCGGCGAGCGTCTTCATTAAGTCATCATCGAACTTCAGGCGACAATGCCCGGCCACACGCTGGAAATTGCGCGCCTCGTAAAACACGACCGTCGTCGCCCACGCCACGAAATCCGTCCCCGGTTCGAATTCTCCGAACCGCCGCCACATGATCACACTGGCTCGCTGCAAAACGTCCTCTCCATCATGGCGATTGCCCACGAGCGACATCGCATAGCGCAGGAGCAGAGCATGCGCCGCATTCAACTCCCGGACGAAAAGCTCCTGCTGGGCAGGCGAAAGAGCCGGCGGAGGCGTGTCGGGGGAAAAAGCGTTGGGCATCGCTTCGGTATGTAACCGGACTCGCCCGGTTTACCGAAGATTTTGCATCAATCGGCGGCCTCGCGTCCTTCTTTGATGGGATGGCGCTGATCGTACTCGACCCACGCCGCCAGGCGCTGGCGCAAGGCCTGGGCAAGTTCCGGACGGGAGGCGGAGAGATTGGTGTGCTCGTCGGGATCGTGGATGACATCGAAAAGCTCCCCGCGCCCCTGCGAGGCATTGAAGATGTATTTAAACGCGCCCTCGCGAACACCGTAGATGTAGTCGTTCCGCATGCCGAAGAAATAGGCGTGCCGTCCCTGCGGATTACCCAATGGGCTGTGGCCCTGCCATCCCGCCGGTGCGGGAATTCCCAGCAGATCCAGGACCATCGGTGAGAGGTCGATCTGCGAACCGACAACATCCGACTCCGCGGCCTGCGAAAAGAGGGCCGGACTCCACAGCACCATCGGCACGTGCACGTCCTCCTCATAGACATTCCCGCTGTGATAGTAGCCCTTGTGCGGCGCGCCGAAGGCCTGGCCATGATCGCCCGTGACGATGACCGCGGTATCGCGATCGAGGCCGCGCTCGCGAAGCGCGCCGAAGAGGCGGCCGAGCTGGCGGTCGAATTCGGCGAGTGAATTCAGATACTTGTTCAGGTCCACAGGAATGTCGCCATACGAGCGATCGCCATGGAGGAAATCCGTCTTCGGAATATTTGGCGGCAAGTAGTACGGATGATGCGTCCCCTGATTCCAGGCGAAGATATAGAAAGGCTTCGCACGGTCGTGATCCTGGTCGATGTAGCGCAGCATCATATCGACCATCGCCTTGTCCTGCACGCCCCAGGAAAAGGCCATCGGCGCATTCGCGTCGTGGCAATCCCAGACGGTGTCGTACCCGCGATCGCCGATGAATTTGTCCTGGTCCGCGAAGGTGTTGTCGCCGGCGGAAATGAAGGCGGTCCGGTAATGGCACTCATGCAGCACTTGCGCGACGGTCGTGCCCGGCGCCCGCGGAATGTCATCGGTCGCCTCCGTCCAGGTCAGCGGCGGATAATGGGAGAGCGTCATCGCAAAGAGCGCGTCGGAAGTATTCGCGATGTGCGCGTAGAAATTGCGGAACTTGAGACAGTGCGCCGCTTCCGCCTCCATGTGCGGCCAGGTATTCAGTTGGCTGCCGTAGAGGCTAAGGTATTTCGCGCCAACGGATTCGCCCACGACGACGATGACATTCCGAGGACCGCGTCGAATCCCGGGCGTAGCCGCCATCTCGTGATCGGCAGGCGCGAAGTCGGCCAGGTCATGGGGCGGGATTTTCGCGCCAAAGGACGGCGACGAATGCCCGAGCATCGCCCGCACCGTCGAACTGATGAGAACATAGTGCGGATTGCTCCACAGCCTGGACATATCGGTAAGCCGGCCCCAATCGCTCTCCACGAGATCGTGCGCCACCACACCATAAGCGGCGATCCCCGCGAGTCCGAACGCCTGGCCCGTCCGCACCGGCCACCGACGTTGAAAGCGGAGGAACCGCTCGCTGAACATCACCATCGCCACGTAGCCGAGCGGCAGGAGGATCAACGTCAGCACAAACCCGAGGGTGAGATATTCCCCCACCGACGAGCGCATGTTGCCCAGATTCGCCCCGAGCGAGAGAAGCGTGAAGGTCAACGGCATGTGCAGGATATCGTAAAGCCGCACGCTCAGGATTCCGAAAAAGACGTTGAGCGCGCCGAAGCCTACCCAAGTGCGCCAGAGCGCCCGCTGCAGGCCGGGCTTTCTCCCGACCGCGGAGAGCAGCGCCTGCCCGACCAACCCGAAGACGAGCGCGTAGACCAGATCCGCCGCCGTAACCATGGTGAGCTCGGAAAAAGTAGCGGCTCAATTCCCAACGATCGAAATACGACGGCACCCAGACGCGAGGCACCTTGGTACCAAACAGTACCGCCCCCAGCCAAAACGCGGGCCAGAAAGTAGAAGCACCTGCCTTTCATCTGCGACCGCCAACATCCACGGCGGAGTATTCGAAGGGAGTAAAATTCATCTGATTGTCACGCGATTGTAACAATAAACCCGGGAGCAGCACGCACGTTATGCGGAAGTTGCGTTTTTAAACGCAACAGAACGCGTCTTACATCAGGCAGAACCGGTATTTTTGCCGCAAGGGCAGAGGCGCTCGGAGATTGGATCAGTTTCCGTCGCTCGTCCCCCAAACGAAGCGTTGATCGACGATGACGTTTAAAATATTGAGCAGAGACGGTTCGGCACCGGTCTTCTCCAAAATGCGGCGCAGGATTGCCTGACCATTTTCGAACGGGATGACTTCCGATTGTGCGCCGGTATAGAAAACCAGCTTGTCGACCCTGGCCAGGCGAGCGGCGAGGAGTTGGAGCAGAGCCATGAGAGGACGGTTGCCGCCGAAGGCTCCGCATCCCCAAAATCCGGTGTGGATGGTTACCTTGGCGCCGGGCGAAATATGCGAGGACTCCAGGACGGCGGCGCGCATTCCAGTGAAGGCGGTTTCCAAAACGTCATGGATTTGCGCTTCGGTGTAGGCACCGCTCCCCGTGGGCGCAGCGATACAGATGAGATTGGTCATGATGGCTGGGGAAAGGACGGTGAGAGCAGACTGTACGGCTGCCCACTCAGCCCGCTGGAATTGATTCCCATAGAGACCGCGCGGGCGGCCTTGATCAGGATCGGGGAACGTGTCCAACGCGCATTGCCTCTGCACATTGGCGATGAGAACTGGCGTGGATCGGTCATTCTCGCGGGTGCGCGCGCTGTATCCCGCGGCCAAAAGCGCCTCGCGAACGGAGCCCAGCACCGGATGCTCCAGAACCTGGAGTTCGTCCTGAGCGAGAAGGCCTGAACCATAAGCGACGAAAAGGTTTGGGTCCGCGAAATTGACATGCCACGTGGCGCCCGGTGATGGAGGATAACTGTAGACATCTGCGTCAACCTCTACCTTCACCGAGTGCGTGTGCAGCACTGGAGGCAAGTCGGCGACCTTCCATCGCGAATAGCGCAAGACACCAGTGGGTGCCGCCCCATTCACCTGCATGTAATCATGAATCTGTTGCTTTAGAACGTGCTTCCAAATGGGTGGATGTGAAACCACCAATTGGGCAGCATCAAACTCCCTGGATTCGAGGCACTGAGGTTCACCCATCATCGAGTCTGCTCTCCACGACTTCGTTTCAGCAAGCTTCTGCGGTCAATCCGTGCATTGAAATGCTAAACTTACTAGTGGTACAAGTGATGGCCACAGGGCAGACTGCGCCGCCTCCGTTCCGTGTCGAAGACGTCGGCCTTCAGCGCCGTACCCTCCCCTTGACCGAACCATCCATTTCATGAAATCCCTGCTCGTCTCTCTGCTCTCGCTGTCCACCTTGATCGCTGTGTCGCATGGGCAGGACCGGCAACTGAATGGATTCATGGAAATTCCTTGGGGAGCCTCACCCGACCAGGCGCGAGCCGCACTGGAAGCGCGCTCCCAAGCGACCTACGATTCCGGGGCGAGCAGCCCAGCAAAGCGCTGGTGGAATGGGGGCACGTTTGCCGGATATCCGGCGACGGCGGAGCATTCTTTTGCCCTGGAGTTTTACGACAACAAATTGTGCAAGGCGGTGGTGTTTCTGAAGTCGGCTTCGCCGAAACACAAAGAGGAATTCAAGACGATGAAGAAGCTGCTCACGGAGAAATATGGCACGTGCAACAGCGAACACCTCCAGGGTGAGGAATGGCGGGCGGAATGGCGACTGACGGTCATGGGCAAACAGCAGGCGACCATCACGCTCGAAAACGCGCCCGGGTCGCAAGGTTGCAAAATCACTTATGCGCTCCATACGCTGAATGGGCCGGCGTCTTCACCGGCCCGGAGTGGACCGAGCAAGGATTTGTGAATTCACTTTCGAAAACTGCCCTGGAAGATCGGGCTCGCCGAAGGTGTCATCGAAAAAGTAGGCTCTGATCCGGCTGCGAAGCAGGATTACGGCGTGGTTACCTTCAAGCGCATGAAGCTCGAAGGTTTGTTATCGATGGTGATGCTGAAGATGTGAGTGGTTCCCGAGCCGGTGTCCGGAACGGGCGACCATGAACTCGGATTCATGCCGGAGCACCATTCCGCGCCGTAGGTGATGCCAGTCACACCGGTGGGCTCGGTGAAGGAGATGGTCATGGTGTTGCCGTTGAGCATCGGTTGCGGGAGGGTGCAGGAAGCGGCTGAGGAGGGATCCAGACCGAAGGCGTATTCCACGATGTTCGGGAGGCCGTCGTTGTCGTAATCGGCCATGTCTGCACGATTGCCGGTGTTGTCGGGCGTCCCGAAGTGAGTGAGGCGCCAGGTTTGCACGTTGGTCAGGCGGTTTACGGTCAGCGAATAGGTCAGCGTCGTGGTGCCGTCCTGAGCCGTGACGACGGCGGTGACGGTGTTCGGGCCGGTATTGAGGCTGATCGAATTACTCGGAGAACCGGAGGCGACCGCCGCACCATTGACGGTGACCGTTGCCGTGGAATCGGCCACGGTCGGCGTCAGCGTAATAGCCCCCGTGGTGTCTGAAACATTGGCGGTGTAAGTCGTCGTGGTGCCGGCAAAGGCGGGCGTCAGCACGCCGGAGCTCGGGACGAGGTTGGCCAGGGTGGCGTTGGAGGAAGGCGCCCTGGTGACGACGAGCGAATACGTTTTCACCGTGTACCCATCCTGGGCCGTAACGACGACATTGATGGTATTCGCGCCCACGTTGAGATTGATGGACGAGCTGGGGTTATTATTGATGGTCGGAATGCCATTCACTTTCACCGACGCGTTACCGTCGCCCAGCGTAGGCGTCAGCGTCATCGATGCGGCGGCATTGGCCACCGAATCCGTATAGCTGATGGTGCCGCTCGAGAAGACGGGGCTGAGCGTACCCGCGCTCACGACCAGATTGCTGAGGTTGGCATTACTTGCCGGCGCGTAATCGACCAGCGCCGAGGTGCCGGGAATGCCATTGGTAATCAACGTGGCCATGGCGAAGCCGTAGGGGAAATTCGAAATCGAACCCGACAGGAAGGAAGTGGTCGTCCACGTGGTGCCGGAAAAAGGCAGCACATAAACGGTCTGCCCATTTTCCAGCGAGCGCAATTGGAACACCGGCCCATTGGACGCAGCATCCTGGGAACTACCGCTCGAGGCGCCGCTGATGCCGCGAAGATTCGAGCCACTGAACCCGAGGAGACTGTTCGGCAGAATTTGCGTCGACTGAGCGGAGAACACAGGCTGCCAACTGCCGCTGGCACCAAGCCCGGGATCGAACAGTTCGAAGCTGGAGACGTACGAACCGTTGTAACCGCCGTGGACAAAAACCTTTCCATTCGCCAGCAAAGTGGCTCCCGCGGTGGCGCGCGCAGTAGCGAGGCTGGCCGCGGAGGTCCAGACGCCAGTCAGCGGATCATAAAGCTCCGCGCTGTTGAGATAGCCCGCAGTGCCGATACCGCCGGTGACGAGGACTTTTCCGTTGGGCAGCAAGGTGGCGGTGTGGCCGGAGCGGGCCGTCGCCAGAGAGCCGGTGGGCACCAATTGCGAGTTCGAGGGGTTGTAAAGCTCCACGCTGGCCAGCGGTGTCCCGGTGGAGTCCGCGCCACCCACAATGAGCACTTTGCCATTGGGCAGCAGAGTCATCGTGTGGGAACTGCGCGCGGTAATTAGGCTGCCTACCGTGGTCCAACTGCCGCCCGCCGGATTATAGGTTTCCAAACTGGCCAAGGTCCCATTCGCATTTAGGCCACCAGAGACGAACACGCTCCGGCCGTTCGGCACCTGGATCGCAGCGTGAGCACTGCGCGCCGTGACCATGCTGCCGGTGCTGCTCCAGGTATTCGTGACGGGATTCAAAACCTCACTGGTCGCGGTGTAGACGGAACCGGTGGTTGTGCCCCCGGCCACCAGGACGCTGCCGTCGGCCAGGAGGGTCGCAGTGTGGCTCATGCGCGCCGTGGCCAGGGAACCGATGGTGGCCCACGTGCCGCCAGTGGAATTGTAAATCTCCGCGCTGGCGAGCGGAATGCCGGCATTCACGCCGCCGACCGCGAGCACATTCCCGCTGGTCAACAGCACGGAGGCCGCGTTGGACCGGGCCGTGGCCATACTGCCGGTGCTCGACCAGGCGAGGGTGGGAGGATAGAGCAGCGAGCAGGTATTGAGGCTGCCGCCGATGTTCCCACCAGCCACGAGGACGGTTCCGTTGGGCAGCAATTTGACCATCTCATTGGCTGCAGCACGCGACGAGGTGTAACTCGTCCAGGCACTGGCACCAAAGTCATAGGTTTCGGCGACAAGATTGGCTCCGCCGGCAACCAAGACTTTGCCATTGGGCATGACGGTGGCGCCATGCGCGGAACGCGAGGCGGTCGGCGCACCGGTGGCGCTCCAGCTCGAGGCGTTGTAATCGAAGATTTCCGCGCTGGTCGACCCGCCACCCACGACCAGGAGTTTGCCGTTGGGCAGCAACGACGCGGTGTGAGCTTGCCGCGTGAAAGTCATCGACCCGACGCTGCTCCAGGTCAGTGCGGTGGGATCAAACCACTCCGCACTGTTCAGTGCAGTCGTGCCGAATCCACCGGCGGCCAGCACTTTGCCATTGGGCAGAACCGTGAGGGTGTGATTGTAGCGGCCGGTGGCCATGGAACCGGTGGTGGCCGTCCACGTGCCGGCCACCGGATCGTAGATTTCCGCTACGGGAATGGCTGCGTTGGTGACGCTTTCACCGCCGGCGACGAGGACCTTGCCGCTGGGCAGCAAAGCCGCCGCAGCCGAGTAACGGGCCGTGTTCATCGAATTGATCACCGTCCACTGGCCGGTGGATGGGTCATACAATTCCGCGCTATTGAGCGCGGTGGAATTGTAACCGCCGGCCAGCAGGACTTTGCCCGTATTGAGGAGCACGGCATTATGGAGAGAACGCGCGGCATGCAGGGAGCCGGTGGGGGTCCATGAACCCGTGGCGGGGTTATAGAGTTCCGCAGTGGCGAGGGACCCGGAGGAGTTCGAGCCGCCGGCCACCAGTATTTTGCCGTTCGGGAGCACCGTCGCAATGGCCTGGGCGCGCGGGGTGGTCATCCCCCCCGTCCCCGACCAGATACCGGTGGTTGGATCATAGAGTTCGGCGGCGGCGGTCGCGTTTCCGGATACGTTTCCACCCGCGACCAGCACCTTCCCATTCCCGAGCAGGGCCATGGCGGCACTGGACCGCGGGGCGAGCATCGAACTGGTATTGGCAAATGCCCCGGCCAACCGGGTGACGGTGACGTTGTAACGAGCCGTGGTGACTCCATCCTGGGCGGTAACGACCACTGCGATGGTGTTACTCCCGGGACTGAGATAGATGGGGGCGCTGGCGGTGCCGGAAGCGACCGCCGTTCCATTGACGGTCACGCTGGCGTTGCTGTCCGCCACGGTCGGGGTGAAGCGGATGGCGGAAGTCGTATAGGGCAGCGAGGGCGCGAGCGTATAGCTATAGGTGGTGCTGGCAAAGCTCGGCGATAAGCCCCCCGTACTGGGCACCAGGCTGGAGAGATTCGCGTTGTTATTCAGCGTGGTGAATGTGAGGTCACTACCGGCGCTGGTGCCGCCACCGTTGGTTCCCGAGACGCAGAAGTGGTAGGTCGTCAATGGGCTCAAGCCGGTCACCGTGGCGCTGACCGCCGTGGAAGTGGAGCCGGTCACAGTCGAAGGAGTGGCCGTCGCACTGCTGCCGTAGGCGGACGTGGCGCCATAATTGAAGCTGACGGCGCTGCTCGAGCCATTGGCATTCACCGTTCCATTCAAAGTGGCATAAGTACCACGGATGCTGGTTGCGGCCAGCGTGGTGACGGTCGGCGGCACCGGGTTGAGCAAAAGCGACGAGCTGTTGTTGGCCAGGTTGGAATCGAAAGTCGAAGAGGTGACGTTGGCGGTATTGGTCTGGTTGGAGAAAGTACCAGCCGTGGCGGTGATCGTTACCGTGGCCGTGCCGCCGCTGGGGAGGACGCCCAAACTGGCAGACACAATCCCGCCGGATTGAAAACAACTCCCCTGCGTCGAAGTGGCGGATCCGAACGTGAGCCCCGCAGGCATCATGTCGGAAACGGAAACGTCGTTCGCCGTATTGGGACCATTGTTCGTGACAACCAACGTCATCGTCTCGGTGCCGCCGGCGGTAACTGGATTGGGCGAGGCAGTCTGAGTAATGGCCAGATCGGTCGGCGGCAAGGTGGCGAAAGAATAGGTGCGAAGGACGCCATCCGTTCCGGCAAGATAAAGGACCCGACCGGCCAGACTCGGCGCACCGCCGTTGGGAAGCGTCTGCATCAGCGCCGCGGTCTGCAAATTGAAGATGTAAGTCTTCGAGGAAGACGCGACAATCAAGGCGTCATTGGTGACGATGGGCTGTCCGGCGAGTGCGTTGTCCTCGGTGCTGTAGGTTGCCACATGCGCGCCGGTCTGGGTATCAAAAGCCTGGACGTTGTTTCCCTCGATACAATAGACGACGTTATAGGCGACGGCCGGCGTTCCCGTGAAGGTCCCGGAAACAGACCAAGGCGACGTGTGGGTGGTCAGATCGACAGCGAATAAATTGGGCCTGCCGACGACGAAAGCCCGGCCCGCGGCAATCACGGGAGCGGTATTCATGTCATACGTGTAATAGCTGCCGCCCAAATAGGCCGTCCACAGGATCGCGCCGGTCGCTGGATCGTGAGCGCGGAAGTTCCCGGCAATCCAGGTATAAACCACGCCGTTAGCATAAGCGGGCGTCCATTCGTCGAATTGCTCGAGCGACGAGTTGAAAAAGAGCTGGCTCCCATTGCTGGCGTTGAATCCGTACAGTCCGCCATAGGTGCCACCATCCATCCAAAGTGTGCCGTTGAAGACCGTCGGCGCGAGGTAGCTTTCCCATTGCGAACCGAATGGGGCGCTCCAGTTAGTCGCCCCCGTGGCCGCATTGATGGACCACAAATTGGTATCTCCGGAATTGTTGCTCCGCTGGACGAAGATACTTCCGGAGTCGTAGGTGGGCGGATTGACCGAGTTTGCGCTGGTAAACTGATGCCGCCACAATTCCCCGCCGGAGAATTGATCGAACGCCACGAGATAGGGGCTTCCACTCAGGATCAGCGGATCGACGAAGACTTTTCCATTGGCGATTGCCGCCTGATTCAAGGAGGTGGTGTTGCCTTCGGATGCCGTCGTCCATCCGGCTTGGAAAGCGGTATTTCCCAAGGTGACGGCCTGGAAGCCGGTATGCGCCGGGCCGTTGCCGAAAGTGGGCCAGTTTCCAGCACCGGTATTGCCGTTGTCGAGGACGCTGACCGTGGCGGAACCATCGGTCCAACCCGCGACATGCGCGGTGAGCGAAGCCGTCTGCGTCCCATTGGGCATCCCGTTGTCGAACGCCGCGACATTGAAGGTGACGGTGTTGTGTCCAGCCGGGATGACCACCGTAGCCGGCGCGCTCAGCACGCTCGCATTGCTGGAAGTGAGCGAAACCGTGACATCGTTCAGCAGCGCCGGACCGACGTTCACAGTGACGGCGAAGGCCGTCCCTTCGCTAACCGTAGCCGGAGCGGATAGTGCGATGGTTGTGGTCTCATCATCGATGACGCCAATGACCGCGCTCCTCACCTTGCAGCGCATTGTTCGTCACGGCGGCGGCCACGGTGACGTTTTCCGGGCCTTCGAGATAGGTGTCGTCGGCAATCGAAAGCGGGAAGGTGATACTGGTCTGATTGGCCGGAACGGTGACACTGGTGGGCAGGATCACTCGCAAGCTGTCGCTCGAGCCCAGATTGACGACCGTATCGGTCACTTGGGCTTGAGAAAGCGTCAGCGTACCGGTGACAGCGGTTCCACCTTCGGTCACCGACGCGGGCAAAGATACGGCAATCGAAGCCAGGCCGGAGGGAGTATAAGTGCGAACGACACGATCACTGCCGGCGATGTAGAGAACATTGTTGGCCAGGGTGACATTACCGCCCTTCGGAATGGTCTGCCGGAGCGAGAAATTGGCCAGATTGAAGATATAAGTCGCCGTGCTGGAGGCGACGATCAGTGTGTCATTCGTGACGATCGGTTGCCGGCAATATTCGTGTCGCTGGAAGCATAGGTGCCGAGTAATGCCCCAGTTTGCGTGTGTAGGCATAGACTTTGTCGGCGCTCAACGCATAGACGACGCCGTTGGCCACCGCCGGCGTTCCCTTGAAGGTACCAGCCACGTTCCAGGGCGAGACATGTGTCGTGAGGTCAACCGCGTAGAGATTGGGGCTGCCGACGACGAATGCACGTCCTTGATAGACCACCGGCGCAGTGTTCATGGACGTTGTGTTCCAGGTTCCGCCGAGGTTCAATGACCAGAGGATCGAGCCCATTTGCGGATCGTGGGCGCGGAAGTTTCCGGCGACCCAAGTATAAACGACACCGTTATAGTAGGCGGGCGTCCATTGGTCGTATTGTCCTATCGACGAATTGAAAAAGCGCTGGGTACCGTCACTAGTATTGAAGCCGTAGAGACCGCCACCGCCGCCTCCGTCGACCCAAACACCACCATTAATCACCAAAGGAGCAAAATAGCGTTCCCACTGTGCAGAGAACGGCGCATCCCAATTGGGGCTGCCGGTAGCCGCGTCAAAACACCACAACTGCGAGTCGTTATAACTATCGCCACGCTGCACGTAAATCTTGCCGCCATAAACCGTCGGCGGATTCACCGAAAAGGCCGGCACCGCGAAGGTGTGCCGCCAAATTTCGGTGCCCGTAACCGCGTCAAGAGCGCTGACGTAACTATCGCTGGAATAGGTGTAGGGCGTAACATAAACCACTCCGCCCGAGACGGCCACCTGGTTCAAACCGAAGACGTTGGAGCTGGCGGTGGAAGTGGTGGACCAGCCTGCCCCAAAGGATGCGGTGCCGAGCATCACCGGCTGATAGCCAGTATGTCCCGCTCCATTGCCGAAGTTGGGCCAGTTAGCGGGATTGACGCCGTCGACAATGTTAAAGGTCGACGTGCCGTCCGTCCAGTTATCGACGTGGGCCGTGACACTGACGCTCTGCGAACCGATGACCTGTCCCGCATCGAGGACCGTCGCGGTGAAGACGCCATAGGTTTGTCCCGCCAGGATGGTAACGGTGGCGGGCACTTGCAGCCAGGGCGAGTTGGAGGAGAGCGAAACGACGATGTCATTCGCCGGTGGAGCGCTGATCGTGACGATGCCCCGGAAGGTGCCGCCCTGAAGGGCAGACGAAGGCAGCGTGACCGAGAAGCTCGCCGTCTCGTTGTCGTTGACCTGAATGCTCGCGGTGGTCGTAGCCAGACCGGTGGCCGCGGCGGAAATGACGACCTTCTGCGGACCATCGAGAATCGTATTGTCGAGGACAGTGAGAGCGAAGGCAGTGGAAAGCTGTCCGGCGGGAATGACGACACTCTGCGGCACCGTAATCTTCGAGGTATTGCTGGAGGTGAGATTCACCGTGATGTCCGAGCTCTGCGGCTCGGAGACCGAAACGGTTCCCGCTGGCAAAAGCTGGCCGGCGCCTTCGACCGTCACCGCCGGCACCGAGAGCTTGAGAATGGATGGGACGAGCGTGGCGTCGCGCACGATGAAGACCTGGCCGCCCGAGGTGCAGAAGGCCAGGCGCTGCCCTCCGCAACGGATCAACCGAGCCGCACTACCCGAAAGTCCCGAGACCGTGCTGGTCGCGACCTGGGCGTAGGTCGTGGCATCGAAGGCCTTCAGCGTGGCGGTCGAACCATTCTGGGTGAGGAAATAGACGCGGTTGCGGACCACCTCCGGGCAAACGAGACCGCTGGCCGGAAGGGTGGTCACCAGCATTTTGGTTTGCGGATTCACCACCGCACCATTCGAGCCGTAAACGAAACCGCCATCGGCAGCGATACCGGTGGAGAAACCGCCGAGAAGATTGGACGTCGAATCGAGCAGAGAAATGCCATTCGGCGAAAGGTTGAAGCGGAAAAAGTTGAAGCCCGTATCTTCGCCGTTGTAGCCGTAGAGCGTATTTGCCGAGGACCCAAAGACGATGTCCGTCGCCGAACTGGAGACTGAAGCCGGTCGCTGAACGGCATCGTCGAAGATCACGACCCCATCGTTGTAGTTGCTGTAACCGTAGCGGGAAACCGCGAGGGAATGGCCCTGACCCGGCAGGACTGCCAGATCCTCGGTACTGAGGAAGCCGTCGTATTGATCCGTGCCAAGGTTCATTTGCAAATCGACGGTCTTGCTCGCCAGGTTCAAACGGCTGATCGAACTAGCGCTCCGCAATCCGACATAAAGGAACTGGCCATCGTCGGAGCAGACCACCCGGTCGGGATTCGAACCGACGGCCCACAAGGAGGTGACGCCGCCGAAGGTGGGATCGATAGCGGCAACGGCGTTGGCCAGCAATCCGCCGGAGGAGGAAGTCGCGGCATACAACTGGCCACCGATTGCATCATACGCCAGGTCGCTGACTGGCAATGCGATGACGGAGATCTGCGGACCGCTGTTGCTGGGCGGATTGACGGTCACCGCCTGGGAGGTGGTGTTGTTGGTGGTGATCGGATCCGCCGTCGAGGAGGTCACGGAAGCGGTGCTGGTCAGCGATCCGGCAGCGCTGGGCAGGACAGTCACGGCCACCGTGGCGGTGGCGCCGGCGGCCAGCGTTCCCAAATTGGCGGTCACCACACCCTGATTCGTCGAGACGGTTCCTTGCGTGCTGGTGGTGGAAACCACGCTAACCCCACCCGGCAAGGTGCTGCTGAGGCTCGCATTGGCCGCGGCCGCAGGTCCGGCGTTCGTGACGCAGTAACTGAAGGTCAACGGCTGGCCGGCCACCGCCGGCGAAGGCGAGGCGATTTGGGTCACCACGAGATCCGCCGTGTTGGCAGGCACGGTGGCCAACGCGGTATTGATAATGAAGATTTGATTCCCGCTGGTGCGGAAGGCCAGGCCGCCCGGCCAGCGAATGAGGCTGCCCGGAGTGCCACTGACTCCGCTGATCGTCAGCGAGCCGATTTCCGCAAATGTCGTCGTATTGAAAACGTGCAGCACGAGATGCGTGGAATCGCTTCCGTTGGCGAGGTAGTAGGCGCGTCCGTTGGGAACGTCCGCCTGCACCGGACCGTAGACCGGCAACCGCGCGACGAGGTTGCGGTTGACCGGATCGATGACCGTTCCGTCGGAACCGAAGAGCAGGTTCCCGCTCGCCCGGAGCTTCGTGCCATACTGTTGGAAAGCATCGCTGAGCGAGTCCTGCTGCACGATGCCTGAGCTGGAGATAGTGAAACGCCGGAATTCAAATCCGCTGTCATCACCATTCGCGCCATAGACGGTGTTGGGCGAAGATCCGAAGGCGATGGAGGAGGCAATGTAATAGCCGTCGACGGTCGTCGTCCGCTGCACCGCGTCATCAAAGATCGCGACGCCGTAGTTGCTCGAACCTGTATCGCGCGAGACGACGATGGCGTGAGGATTGCCGGGAACCACCTGGATATCCTCGGCATAAAGAGAGCTGCCGGAGGCGCTGCCCAAATTGATCTGCAGATTGATGGATTGCGAGGCGAGAGCGATCCGGCTGACGGTGGAGGCACCGCGCAGGCCGACGAAGAGGAATTGGTTATCGTCGGAAACGGCCAACTTGGAGGGATTGGTGCCCACCGGGATTGGCGTACCGAAAGCCTGAGTCACCGGATCCAGCGGCGTGATGGTATTCGCCCGACCGGAGGTATCGGTGCTGGGCACGCTGACATAAATCCTGCTCGTGCCCGGATCGTAAACGAGATCGTTGCTGGCCAAAGAGACTGAGCTGACCACGGGCACGGTGGTGGTGAAGGTATTGCTCTGGCCGGTGGCGCCGGCGGAATTGGTCGCGATGAGGCTGGTGGTGCCGGCGGCGCCGGTCACCGAAACATTGCCCGTCCATTGGCCGCCGACGAAATTCGTGGAAGTGCCCGGCGAAACCGTGACTCCGGCGGTGGCTGAGAAAGTCACCGTTCCGGTGAATCCGGCAACGACGGCATTGTTCACATCCAGAGCGGTGACGGTCACCCCAAAGGGAGTGCTGAGCGGCTGCGGAGAGCCAATGGTCGCGAAGACAAAGTGGTCTACTTCATTGTCGAGGACTTGGATCGTCCGAATGCCATTGGTAAATCCAGAGGCCGTGGCGGTGATCGTCACATTGGCGGTGCCGTCCAGGACCGAATTATCCGGCGCATTGAGACTGAGCGTGGCCGAGGTCGAACCAGCCGGAATGGTGACTTGGGCGGGTGATGCCAAACGATTGGTATTGTTCGAGGAAAACGAAACCGTCAGCGGCGTGGTCAATGTTCCGGAAATGGAAACCGTTCCGGAGACCGTTTGTCCTTCGCTCATCGACGCAGGAATGCTCAAGGTAAGAGCCACGCTTTCATTATCCTGGATGGCGACCGTGGCAGCGCCATCGGTCCAGTTGGCCACATGCGCGGTGACCGTCGCGTTGTGAGTTCCGTTGATCTTGTGATCGTCGATGATCGTGATCGGGAAATTCGCCGAGGTTTGCCCGGCGGGAATCGTCACCGTGGCCGGAGGCGTGAGGGCGCTGGTGTCGCTGCTGGAAAGCGTCACGGAAATATCCGCAGCCGGAGCGGAGTTGATGCTGACTGTTCCCTGCACTGTTCCCGCGCCCTCGCTGACTACCGAAGGTGCGCCAACGGAAAGAACCGCCGTCTCGTTATCCTGCACGGCGATCACCTTCGTGTCCGCGTAACCACCGGCAGTGGTCGCTGAGATCACCGAAGTCTGCGTGCCATCGAGAATGGCATTGTCGATGACGGTGAGATCAAATGTCGCCGAGGTTTGCCCGGCCGGAATCGTGACACTGGCTGGAACCGTGACTTTGGAGGTGTTACTGGAAACGAGCGAGACCGTGGTGGCCGTGGCCTGGGCCGCGGAGAAGTTGACCATCCCCTGCCCCGCGAGCACACCCGCTCCCTCGATCGTCGTGCTGGGAATCGCCAGTTGAAATTGCACGCTGGTATAGGTGTCAAAATCACTGGCCAGGTAATCCGCGGGAATGCCCAGACCTTGAGATAGACCAATGAGACCGGTCGAAGCGGCAATGTTCAGGCACGTGATGCGCAGCCGGCCATCGAAATAGAGCTCGATCTGGAAGCTGTTCGAGTTGCTGGTTCCAAATTCCGGGACGTTTTGCCAGGTCACCGCCACGTGGTCCGACAACTGTTTCCAGGAAACCGTGCCGCCGGTTCCAGGATTCAAATCCCGGAAGAGTGCCGAGATCCGCGGCCGATTGAAATGCGCGGACAGAGATTCACTGTAGGTACTGTCGCCGGAATTGAAGGTGATGTAGCCATTGCTGCCCACGTAGAACGACGAGTAAGTCGTCCCGTACAGGCTGACCTGGGCGCCCGTCAGCGTCACGAGCGCATAACTATCATCGCTGAGGGGCAGATTGGTGCCCCCGGTGGGATCGGTGGGAAAAGCAGTGGTCGGCGTGCGCCGTACGGAGTAGAAATTGTTCGACGCGTTCGGGGTGAAGAGCCAACTCTGGTTGTCGGTGTCGTTTCCCGAGGTGAATTGCTCGGTGAAATAGTCCTTCTGGCCGACGCGCAATGATACACTCCGGTTCTGGCTGAGGCTCGTGGTGATGTCCGAGAAAGTGATGGAATCGGAATAACTTCCGTTGGCCAGGTTGGTGGCCGCACTGTTGAGCGTGGCGATCACCTGGGCAGAGGCGCCATTGGCCAGCGTGCCGCCGGTGGCGGAGAGGGTCAGCCAGGGCTGGGCATTCGCAGCGCTCCAGGAGATCGGTGAAGTCCCGTTATTGGTCAGCGTATAGACTTGAGCCGGGGGAGTGAACGGACCGCCTGCCTGCCCCAGGGCGAGGTAGGTGCTGGCCGGAGAAACATTCAGACTGTCGGGCAGATCGTAGGCCTCGATCACCCCTGTCGTGGTGTTCGATGCAGGAACCGTCGCGCTGGCGCCCATGCCGCGTTTGGCGAAAGCGTTCCACAGTTCGTTCTTGTTCGCGCCGCCGTTGTCCACGAGATCCGCTTGAATGATGGCATCGCGCGCTTGCAGAAAGGTCGGATTGGCGGGCGACAGCTTCATGCCGTCGGTCACCAGTTGCAGCACCATTTGATTGCCCGCAACGGCACCGAGTTTGTTGACCAGATTGGCCCGCACATCCCAGAGAGTGACGCACCACACTTCACCCTGATTGTGCACCTCGGAGGAATTGACATTCGGCGGACTGAAAATCGGGCTGCAAGGAACGGTCGCATGCGCGCTGGCGTGCGTCGGATCGATGTCCTTCAAGGTCAGCGGATTCCTGGTCATGTCCGTCGTGTAAGGATAGCGACGGATGCCGTAGTAATAGTTCGAAGTCAGCCCGCTCAGTTGGTAAGTGACATAGGCGCCGGCGGGATAAGTGCCATTGACGTCATCCGCGGGCTTGCTCAAGAGACACAGCGCGTAGAAATCCGACCATCCTTCGCCCATGCCCTGGGTTTGCAACTGGCTGATCCCCACCCCGCCGCCGACGAGGCGGTTGCTCACCCCGTGAGTGTGTTCGTGAAACACCACCTGCATGTCGAGGTCGCCGTCCCGATGCGGGGACGGCCCCGTGAAAATATACATCTGCATGCGGCCGGGCGAGCCGTCCGCCGGCGTGGAGAAATTGGCATTGTTCGTCCCGCTGCCGTCCTGGGCATCGGCCAGCACGGCATCGTTGCCGGCACCGCCGCGACCGAAGTTATTCTGCTGGAAGTTACCGGCGCTTTCCGTGAACCCCAACTCGTACAACTTATCGTGATAGTAGTTGCAGGCGTAGAAGAGTTCAGTGAGGACGGCGTTCTGGTAGGTGGTGGGGTCCTGGGTTAGATCGAGGGTGAAATCGAAATTCCGGGTCAAGGAGACCGCGTGCGTGCCGGCGCCGTAAGCGGGATTGGTATTGCCGGTGTCGAGATGGGCATCGACGTTGTTGCCGTAGGTGGCGGTGCCGCTGTCGTCGATCCAGCCATTCGGCGATGCGGTGGTGTCAAAGGCCTGGGTGGTAATGACGTTGCGGCTGACCGCCGTCGGCTGCGTGCTGCCCGGTGCGGGAAGGCCGGGCGACATCGGTGAGGGACTATCGAATGGCTGCAAGCTCGTGCCATCGGCGTAAACGCGATAGCTGGCATTGCTAATGTCTGCGGTGAGCGAGCGGCGCAGGAGAACTTCGCCGGTCTGCACGTCGACCAGCATTTGATACATCGCCTTTTGCTTGGTGCTCATCAACGTCACGTCCCAAGCCAGCCGTACCTTGTTGGCGTCCATGGGCAGCCAGGAAAGAAGCGTAACGACGTCGGAGAGGTTCGGAGCGGCCAGGTTTTGCCGGCGCTCGGCGCCGGTGGGTGACGAGGCCGCGGCGACTTGTTCCGCGGCGACTTGCTCGCCGATATTCGCGGCCGCCAGGGAAACGGCATTACCGGCATCCACCGGTGGTTGAGCGATCAGGGCGGCCCGTTGCGTGGCGTCCATTTGCGTCCCCGCCGTCGGGTCGGCCATGAACTGGCTTCCCACGGCCACCACCGCGCCAGTACCGGTCAGGTTGGCCTTGAAAATGGTGTTGTAGAGCGGGATCCCATCCACCTGCTGCTGCCATACGACGGTGTGCATGCCACTGTGCGCGGTGACGTCGTCGCGGGTCACCCGGCTGGCGGCCAGGGCGCTCGCGTCGTGGGAAAACAGCGCGGAGTTGTCATTCACGAACTGCCGAAGCTGGGCCAGCGGATCGCCGCCCGGGGCGACGGCGGGAGTGAGAAACCGGCCGACGCTGGTGATGGAGCTGGGCGCGCCGGTGATCGGATCGAATTGAACGGCGACTTGAGGGACTCGCGCCTGCAACGCCTCAACCGCAGCCTGGCGCGCGGCGTCGGGTTCGCCGTTGCCCGACTTTTGGCTGGTGAAGTAGCCCAGTCGTTTACCTTGGAGCAGCGGATTCGCCGGTGCCGGTTGAGGAGTCGCCGCCGCGGAGGCAGGCGTCGGAGCGCTGGGAACGGAGGCAGCCGCGGTCGTCGCCGGATCGGGCTTCGCCGAAGGAGTCGAGGAGGCGACGTGCGCTCGAGGACTCGCCTTCTGTGAAGCCGACTGGCCGGAAGGAGACTGATGATTGACGCGCCAGCGCCAGATCATCACTCCGCCGATCGTGAGGATGAAAAGGATTAAGACACTGCCGACCAAATACCGACTTGCGAGATCACGCCCTGGGAACATTCGGCGATTTCAGCACAATTACCTATGGCGGGACAATCCGAAACCCCAAGCTGACTGTAAATATAATGTAACACAATTAAGCATGCGGCTTGCCGTCCCGCAAAGAAGAGGGCAGCTAACAGATACAGCTCATGATTTTGGTCGCCGGGGGCCAACTAAGAGGCGGGAGCAGTGGCCACTCTAAACCTCGGGTCAGGAGTCGCCCCCCAGCCTCTGTTTTCATTCCGTTATCGTACGAACCGAGAGGACCTTCATCGACCTCCCGTTTTTTGCCAGGCCACAGACAAGCAACTCGTCAGATCGCTTCCACCCAACAGGCAAAACCGAGAACCGCAACACGAAAGCGCACACGGCAAAGCGTCCAGATCACCTCCTCATCGACATCACCGTTCGCGGCGGCCAAAGTTTACCAGCTGCGCCATCGGTTACCCTCAAGGTGCGCAAGTGCCGACTGACCTCCAAAGCCGATGCTGCGAACCGCGTGACAGCGGCGTCCCCTCTCAAAATCCGTAATCGGGCAGCGTGAAGTCATCGTGGACCACCTGACCGATAAAGCGATCAGCGACCGCCGGAATTCCCAGCAGGCGAGTAACGACATTGCGGAAGCAGATGCCTAGGGAAGTTTTGGGCACAAAGGATGAGACGAATCGGACTGCGGAATGCTGTTTGCGGTTGAGGAACGGCATCAGTCGTTCCTCATAACGCCGGAAGGCCGTGGCGATGTCGTTTCCGCTGTGGTGCAGTTCGCCGGCGAGAATGTAGGCCTCGGTCATGGCCAGGCCGATGCCTTCTCCGGCCATTAGCGAGACGCAGGCAGCGGCGTCGCCGACCAAAGCAGTGCGACCTCTCGTCCAATGGGGCAGACGAATCTGGCTGACGCGATCGAAATACAGGTCGGCCACCGAGGGCAGCATTTCCCGGATGCGCGGCCATTCCCACCCGGCGTCGGAAAAGACGCGGGTCAGCGCTGCTTTCTGCTCCGTGTCGGACTGGGGATCCATGCCGTCGAGGAACTCATCGCGAAACAAGAGTAGAAACATAGCCCTGTCTTCGCGCAGCGAAAAACGCGAAACCTGCCGGCCCGGGACATTGTGACTGACATAGACGAGTTCATCGCGCGGACGGTATCCTTCGGTCTCGAATGCCGCGACATGGCAGCCGAGAGAGAACTCGACGTCCGATTCCGGCCCAAAGACAACGCGGCGGACGCGGGAATGGAGCCCGTCCGCGCCGATGACCATATCGAAGCGGCGCGGAGCAGAGCGGTCGAACCCTACCTCCAGGCCATGCTGATCTTCGCGGATCGTAGCGATCGAATCGCCGAACAGAGTTTCGACTCGCGGCTCGATAGCGTGGTAGATGGAGGCGGCCAGATCGGACCGTCGCAGGGTGGTAAAACGGCCATGAGTGAAGGCAGCAAGATCGGCCACCGGAAATCCACCGCATTTCCGGCCGCGGCGGTTCACGTAACGCACCTCTTCGACCTGATACCCTGCGGCAAGTATCTCCGGCAGAATCCCCATCTTTTCCGCGAGATCGTAGCCCAAGCCCCAAAAATCAATGACGTAGCCTCCACGGCGCAGTTGCGGCGCCTGCTCTACGAGGAGGACGTCATGGCCGGATTTGGAGAGCCAGAAAGCCAGCGCAGGACCGGCAATGCCCGCACCATTGATCGCAATTTTCACGGTCCATCACCTTCCGCGGGCAGAGTTCAACCGTCAACCCCACCGCACGGCAAGATTGCCGCGAACAGCCTCCCGCACAGAATAACTGCGTGCCAACGCAAGCACGAACCTGCTGCCAACCGCGGCGTGTTCTTGCGCTTCGAATTTTGAGTGCGCGGTTTCCTGCTTTGCACTCCGCGATAGAGCCTGCTTTCCTCGCGACAAATGCCCGGCGAAATTATTCCGATCGAACTTCGGCGATTCATCTCGGCACATTTCCGTTCCGTCGAACAACTGGAAATCCTGCTCCTGCTCCACGGAAAACACGATGCGCCCTGGTCGATTCAAGCAGTCTACGACGTGATTCTGAGTTCGAAACCCTCCGTGGAGCGCTGGCTGGAGGATTTCGTCAGGCTGGGCTTTCTGCAAAAGACTTCCGAGACCCCACCGCGCTACTTGTTTGCCGCCAGCGGCGAAACCGCCTCGCTGATCGCGTCGCTCGATCAGCTTTACAAGTCAAAACCCGTCCGCATTATCGAAGCAATTTTCCAGAGGGATCGGGATCCAGCGCAGAGCTTTGCCGACGCATTCAAAATCAAAAAGCAGCCATGATCGCCGCCGTCGTTTATCTACTCTGTATCGTCACCAGCCTGCTATGTAGCTTTCTATTATGGCGAGCCTATCGGCAAAATCGATTACCCCTCCTGCGGTGGAGCGCGCTGTGTTTCGCCATCCTCGCCCTCGCTAACGCACTTCTTTTCGTTGATCTGATCATCTTCCCACAAATCGACCTGCTTGCTTTGCGTAGTGTCGTAACGCTGTGCGCCCTGCTCGTCTTGCTTTACGGATTGGTCCTTGAATCCAATTGATTATGCTGAATGCCTTTCTCGCTGGCGCCATTTCGATGGGATATCTGACCGCCGCACTTTTTTTCCTGCGGTTTTGGAAGTCGACGCGCGACCGGCTCTTCTTTTTCTTTTCGGCCGCGTTTGTCATCTTGATGGTCGAACGAATCATCTGCGAAGTCCTCGCCATCAAGACGGAATGGGTCCCGCTTATTTATTCGCTTCGGTTGGGCGCGTTCATTCTGATTCTGGCGGCGATCGTGGATAAAAACCGCCGTCATTGATCCATCAAAAATTCGCGTTCATTGACGTCCATTCGCGGTTTTAGCGCTACCCGGGCGATTCCGCCCAGGTTGATCGACGCGGAGCGCCCCTTGCGGATTACTCCATCGGAGTCACCGATGCGTGGATAAATGCCTCCTCGTGGTTCCGCCAACTCAGCCAACTCGCCGGATCACTCAGGGCTTCATGGAGCGCCGTGCCCAGTTCGTAGACCGTGCAGTCAAATCCGAGTTCGAAATACACCTCGGCGTTGTGCTGCATCGCTCCCGTGAGGGCTTTAAAGAGATCGCGATCGTGGGCCGCAGGTGTTTCCAGATCATCGGGGTGATCAAAGGTGTATTGGCAGGCCGCCAGGTCCTGGGAGTGATGCCTTCGGCACGTGTGCGGACGAACGGCATAAACCGTGCACCGGCCATCTTGCAAAAGAGGGCAGACGATGTTCTGCGTGACGTGCTCAAAAGGCGTCAGCGGCCCTACCTTTGCAACATGAGCCTCCAGGCGAACCATCAGATCCGCCGTCTCCTCCGCGGTGAAATGATTGCGGATGTGGTGGGCGATCAGGAAGACCTCATGAGCGAACACATCGATCCGGAGCGAACAGCAAATCCCGCAGCCCTCACAGCAAGCCAACTTCACCCCTCGCTGCTGGATGATCTCATGGTTGAGTCCATCGACAAACTCCAGCGCCATTTGGGCAGCGCCATCAAACTCCTCCGGGGTGAGAGAGTGCGCGATGTCATCGGCAAGTTCGTGGATCGGGTATTCGGGCATGTCGGGTCATCGTTAGCGCGTTCCTCACAATCCGCCAGGAGTTAAAAAGGGTTGTTCTTCACTTTACTCCCGCCATTGGTAGCGTCGAATTGAACGATGCGTATCCTCACGTCAGAACAGTGGCAAGCATGGTGCGTAGAACGGCAGGTTCCGCTGCGAGAAGTTGGTTGGATTCGTCCAAACGTTGGTGCCGACCACTTCCACATTGCTGACCTGCCATATCCAATGGACTCCGGCAAAAAGGTGAACCTAGCAAAACGCCTTGTCTCTTTCGTAGCTTCCGAATCCGAAACGCTGATCTTGGTCGATGATTGGGCGGTATGGCCTTCCAGTCAGCATTTGCCGCTATTCACTCGATTCCGCGAGTCTCTCGGAGAACGTCGTCCCCTCACCGAAGCACCCGCACACATCATCACCGGAACCGACAGGGACGACGCCATTTCCATCGTCGCCACATCGCTGCTCTTCATCTGGGACTGCTACGGCATTTCAGCTACGGGCCGTGATGCATTTTACATTTCGCACGACGAATTTTGCTACTTCGCCAGCCGTGATGCTTCTATTGCCGAGCGCGTCGCCTCCCAATTTGCCGCAAAATAAACAGCAATTCGTTCGCCTAGCGTGAAATCAAACCAACACGTTGCGCTCGCCGCAGTCATCCTTTGCATTCCCGGTTGCTTTCTCATCTCACGCCGTCCGATGAACGAGACTTCCAACCCCGCGTCCAAGCCTACCCTTTTCAGTCCCGGAGTAGGAAAGCGAGGCATGACACAACTTCACTATGATGCCTGTTGCGGCAACTTGGAGGGACTCGTCTGGTGCCTTGACCACGGCTTCGATGTCAACGCTACCGACAATTACCGAGGTTATACGGCGACGCATTGGTTGGCCGACATGGCTGCGGCGGGTGGCCCCCGAGTCGATATGCTCAAGGCATTGGTAGCGCATGGTGCTGACCTGAACATCAAATCTGCGGACGGTCAGACTGCGTTGATGCTTGCGCACGCAGCGGGCAGCAAAGGCGGCGACGACCTCGCCGCAGAGCTTCTTAAACTTGGTGCAAATCCCGAATGATGACGATGCTGAGGCGGCAATAAGCGTTTCAACGAACGCTGCATCCTCTTCGGAGAATTGGGAGATGGTCACTTGTGGCGCGCCGCCGCGTGACGCAGTCGAACTGAAAGCTCTCATCCCCCTCACCATGACGCCAAGGCCCCCAAACTGAATGGCACGGCGTCCGACCGGTGCCTTCACGTTTTTTACTCTGAATTTCGACGATTTTGTCGGCGGCGAAAAATTCCGCTGGCATCCTTGCGGGAGCGGTGTTACCTCTCCCGCCCCATCACGGAAGGGTGGCTGAGTCCGGTCTAAGGCACTCGACTCGAAATCGAGCGTGCTGTAAAAGGCACCGTGGGTTCGAATCCCACCCCTTCCGCCATTTGTCACGGCGCTCGTGGCAAAAAGGGGGCCGTGGCAAATGGCGGACATGGTCAGATTCGAACTTTCAGTTCGACTGCGAAACGCGGTGCGTCACTCCAAACCGCCGGAGGCGCAAAACGCAGGCGGTCGTGGCAAAGTGGCCGCAATCCCACCCCTTTCACTCTTCCGGTTTCCACGCCTATTAAACACGTAAAAATCCCTGAGTCTCAGGCGCTACGGTAGTGACATGTCACACCTGAGTACTCAGAAAGCGTGTCTCGCCAGCAAGACTTGTTGCGTCGCGGCAAAGACGGCTCCGCACAATCCGCTTGAGGACTTTTGGGATGCCAAGCTATCGAAGATAAATGCCCTCGATTCAACCAGACCGCCTCGCGGATCAAGTCTATGTTGCTTTGCGAGCCGCGTTCTCCGACCTAATCAACGTAAATGCGCATCAGCGCTTTTACGCTTTCGCATTATTCACTGACGATTCGTTGCAGTTTCTGCACCCAGCCGCCAATACGGAGGAGGCCCTGACCTCGACCTTGAAGCGCTACCGAGAGAAGGTCGACCCCAAGTATGGATGCACATCGACTCGTGCTGGCCTGCGGTGGTCTTACGGAGACTGGGGGTTCTTCGTTCCAGATGCCGGTGAAAAGCACTTCAAGGAGATCAACGGAACTCTGCGGACACACTTTGATCGCATGGGCGCAGAGGAAGATTCCGAGGAGGAATTCGAATCGCTTTGGAGCGCAATTCTGAACGGTTTTCAGAGGCTCGAGCAAGAGGGCTTTTTCGGGTCGGGAGCCGAACGTTCCAAAATCACGTTGCTCTTGGTTGGAGACCTACCACCGGAACTGGTTGAGAGTTGGGTATCAGCGTTAAATCCGCCGGACGTTGCGAACCGCTTTATCAACTGGAACTGTAACGCCCCCGACGACAGCGAGTAATTACACGTCTGCGATGACGAGTTGCTGAACGTCAGTGTATTTTAGGAACGTGTGAGTTTCTTACACCCCTTCCTCCATTCCTTCTTAAAGAGTTCGGAAATCAGGCGAATTTCTCAATATCAACGGCGGCAGCCCCGCTATGGCACTCCCGGCTGAATCCGCCGGCCCCCATCGCATGACTCATCGCCTCGACCGTAGCTCCACCGTTGAGCCTTAGGCAACAGGCGGAGCTTGACGTTCTGATTCGGTAGCGCTTTCCTTCACAACGGTGGTATAACAACCGTCAACCCCCCCCCCACCCCACACACACCACCCATACCAACATCTGGAATCCAATGAACACTATGAAGCTTCCAATACTCGCTGCTGTCATGAGCCTGCTTGTCTTCGTCTCCGGAGCCGCCTTTGCGGACCCTGCCGGATGGACAACCTATAAGGCCAACGATTACGGATTTTCCATGCTGGTTCCCGAGGGAGCCAAGGTGCAGACAAAGGAATGGGGTGGCGGCTGGGGCGGACTCTACTCGGAACACGACGGGGTGACTCTCTACGCCGTTGCCAAGCTGGGGGAACCGGAAAGCGCGGAAGACATCGAAGCGTTTGGAGTGAAATTGACGATGATTCCCGACGACGGGTGGACCCAAATCGACAAAGGCACTGGGAAAGGTTGGAAGTGGTACCGAACCGTGAAGGCAACGAAAGGCTCGAAGCTGGCTTTTGGGGGGTACGGAGTTGGCCCCAAAGGAAGTTATCTCCTGATTCTCGTAACCACAGCGGCTGATTTCAAGGAGCATCAAGCTGACTATGAGAAGTGGTACGAGAGTATTCGCCTTAACTAACTAAGGTATCTTCGATTTTGCGGCTTTGGGCTTTCCGAATGGAAAGGAAGCACACGCACCTAAACCGGCGGCGAGTTTGCGCGTCGTTGCGACCGCAATTTCAAACAGCATGGGGATGCTCCGGTTGAGGGCGGACATCCCATCACCGAGGCAGCCGCGATCCGGGCGTTTGCCTAAACCGTGGGCACTTTGCAGGAGCTTCCCGCACGCGGGGAAGCCGGTCTCCGTTGCATAGCGCCGCCAGCCACGCGTCACGCTTCGATTTGCATTCGTTCCGCGAAGGATAACACTATTCGCCGCTCCCCTGTTATGTCCTCACACCCTGCGATCCCTTTCGAACTGCGCGGCCGGTTTTGCGGCTTCATTCGCACGCTGCTCGGCAAGCGGCGCATGGTCTTGCGGGTGGACAAGGAGGAACACTTTCTCAAGGTGGAAAAGGAGCTGCGGCATCGGCTGAAGACGGCTTTGGCTCCGGGCGCGGAGGTTCTGGTGCTGGGACACGAACGAGCGGGCGACAGGAAGCGCGTGATCGACGAGGTAAAGCTCGTAACGGCCGACGGGCTCGTGGCTTGCGCGGTCTGCCCGATCCGGGTGTGCAACAAGAAGAACTGCTGGCGCAATGGTGGGAAGGAACTTTGGGATGCGCTGGAAGACACGCTGGCCCGCCAAGGCCTCACCGGAACCATTCCACTGGAAGGAGCTCATTGCCTGGATCACTGCAAACGCGGTCCGAATGCGGAGTGGCGGGGGCACGATTTTCACCACTGCACACCTCGGGACGCGGAACGGATCGTGGGGAAGGCGACGGAAAGTTGATGGTGGATAGTGGATAGCCATGTGCGGCTACGGCTGGCGCTTCGCCGTCAGCGCGGTGACCTGCGCAGCGACGGCGGCGTCGTAGCCTTTGAGGCTCTCCGCCACTTTCGCGGGGTCACCGGATGCGCGATTGAGAATCGCCTGCGCATAGCCGCGCGCGGAGGTGAATTTTCCGTCGCCATCCACATCGAGCCACACGGGATTGGTCGCCCCGATGACTTTGGGATTCCGGAGACGATCGGTGGGCTGATAGGGAAATGGAATGGCCCAATAGGGCGCGGTCACGCCGGGGCCGCTGGCAATGGCGACGAGATAAGTATCGTGCGCCGGACGCGGAATGCGCCACTCGATGCGCGCCTTTTCTCCCGGAGCCTTCGGCGTCGCGATGACCTGCTCGCGAATTTGGATGCCATTCGCGTAAAGCTCGACCCGATCGACCTGCGCCCAGTCCGGCCCAAGGACGCTCACGTTCACTTTGATCTCGTTGCCCAGCGAAGTCGCCAGGTCGCCGGCCTCGAAGCGGTCATTCACGGTGAGGCGTGCAAGCAGGCCGAGGCTCACATAGGCGTGCCCGGCCTTGAGATTGCGGCAGGCTTCGTCGACGTCGATGTGGCCGGGGTGCGTGTCGTCGCACGTGACGTAAGTGCGCCCCTGTCCAACGATGAAACGCGAGACATCATGCGAATCGCTGGAGCCGATGGCGGTCACGCGATAGCCGTGATTGAGCAGGGCGAACCAGTCGCGAAAGCTGCGCATGAAATCCGACTGCAGCGTGCCCGAATTGCAGACTTCCACGGCATCGAAGGTGAAGTCCGGCCCGCGCAAGTTATCGCCGCTCACGGCGTCGAAATTCTCCAGTGCGAAGGGAATGAAGGAGTTATGCGTGTCGCGCGGATGATTGAGGATCACGACCTGCACACCCGGCACGCTGCGGATGGATTGCATCAGCGCCGGCCAATCCGTAAGCTTCGCATCCGGCAGCGGCGCCTGGGTGCTGGCGATGGGGAAAGCAATGAAATGACCGACGGTGGTGGTGGCTTCATCCCCGAGGACCAGCGTGAAGGCGTCGGCCACTTTCAAGCGCCGGGCCACGTCGGAATAGTCGGCGTAGACGTTGTGATCGGAGGCGATGGCGAGTTCGATGCCTTCGCCGGCCAGCGTGAGCACCCGGTCCTCCGTCGAGGCATCTCCGTGCTTGCTGTAGGTGAAGGTGTGGATGTGGGTGTCGCACGCGGCGAGGTGCGGCGTGGCTACTTCGCGCGCGATGGCGAGGTCGATGTCCTCCGCACTGCCCGCGTGCACGGAGATCTTCTTTTCGGCGACGCCATACTCCGGACCACGGGTGGCGTAGAGCGTGTAGTCTCCCGCAGGGAGGCCGATGGTGGCCTGCCCATCGCCCGTGTAGGCGACGCCCGCGCGCGCGGCGACGGTTTGTCCGGGCGTCGCAGACAACGGCGCGAGGGCGCCGTGGGCGTCGGCGATGGTGAGACGGCAGGGCAACGCGGCCCGTGAATCCTGGTCGATCACGCGCACGTGAATCGTTCCATCCCGGCGCGCCTCGTCCGGCGCGCGGGTATCCAGGGCAATCTCGTCGATGAAAACGTCGTCCGGCATTTCGGGGGAGAGGATCGAGAGATTGTTCGGCCCTTCGTGCAACACACCCGGCGGCACGGCGATCGTCGCCACCTCGGGATATTCCATGAGATCGAGCGCGCCGAGCTTGCGGCCATTCAACAGCACCGCCCATTTGAGCTTCACGTCCCGCTGGCGAATGAACAGCGTCGCGGGTTGAGCATTGGCGTGCGCGTCGAAAGTGATTTGCAGGGAGCGCCCTTCCGGCGTCGTGCCATCCAGATCTTTCCATTCGCGCTCTCCTTCCAAACCAAGGTGATGGCTATGGCTGTCGAGGACGCGTCGCGTTTCCGCAGCCGCCAGCGGACCTGAAAGAAACAAAGCGGTCCCCAGGAGAATGAAGGCCGATCGCAGGGAACTCATGGCACCAGCGTCAGGGCCACATTTCTGACCGCGGAAGAAGCCGCTCCTTCGGAATAGACGAGCACCTGGGCAAAGCCACCCTCGGCCGGAAATTCGAGCTCCGTTTGTCCCGGCCGCAGCGGTGGCAACTCCTCCGGTAATTGGGAAAAATCCGCGCTCTTGCGCAAGCGCACTACGACGCGTCCGGTCGACTTCTCCGGCCACGACACATTCACTCGATAGGTTCTTCCCTTTTGCAGCGGCAGCATCTCCCCCTCCCAGTAGGGGCTATCGATCCGCGATTTTACCCGATACCACATATCCGGCACGGAAGGCGCCAGCCAGACCGCCGCCAGCGAGCTATTGCGAATCAAATTACCCGGCACCGCATCGGCAGGGAGCGCGATATCATGAGTGACCGTCTGATCCGCCGACAGCACGATATCCGCCGTGGCGACCGCACTACCCGGCTGGAGCACGGCGGCGTGATAAGTCGCGGGAGGCAAATGCCGAAACTCATATTCTCCCTTGGCATCCGCCAGAGTGGAGAAATCCGTGCCGACCAACACCACTTTGGCCGGCATCTTTTCGAGTCCCGGAGCCGCCGCGCCGGTAATCGTCCCATGCACCGTTCCGGTAGCCGTCGGCGATTTCTCCGCCAACTGCCCGAGGGTGAACAACATGTCCGCCACCACGCGACTGCACTCCAGCGCACTCTCCAGCACGATCGGTTCGGTCGAAGCGCGATCGTCGCCCAGCACGAAAGGCTTCGCCCGCTCCGCGCGTTCCTTTGAAAAGGCGATCAAGCCATTCATGCGCTGCAAAAATCCCGCCACGGCCTCGTCATCCGTGGCACCGAGCGAGCGCGGATGATAGCCGGCGATGGTGACGGCCTTGGCGTCGACCCAATTCTCCATCTTGCTGTGCACGGGGCCCCGGATCTCTGCGGCGTGCGGAGGCGAACCGGTATCCTCGGTGAAATGAATGATGGAGCCGATCCAGCGCGCGGCATTTACCGGCGTCTCAGTGCGCAGCGCTTGCAAGGCCCGGCGGAAATACGGCTCGTAGGTCTGCTTTACTTCGGGACACAGATGATCCTTGTGCGTGGTCATCTTCGGGAAGAGCAGATAGTCGTCGCTGTAAAACCAACCGGCGGCACCCTCCTGGCGCAATTGCCGGCGCTGATCGGCCATCCAGCAATAGTCACGCAGCCGGCCCAACGCCGGGCCGAGTTCGCGCACGATCGCATCATCAGTGCTCAGCGTATCGACCGCCGCCTGGGTAATCTCCGAATGCGGCCCCCAGGCGAGGAGGTGGCCCGAGGATACCCCGAGCAAAGTACAAACGAGTAACGCGCGGAAGAGGGGGAGAACGGACTTCATGATGCCTGCTCTCCGTTCATCCACGGACGCGGTCGCGCTTAGATGATTTCCACCGCGCCCTGCGGGGATTTCGTGAAGGCGTGCAACTGGCCTCCTTCCGCGCCGATGTGCCGCACGACCAGGCGCTGGTCAGTGATCTCCAGGTGGGTGAAGCCATGGATCCTGCCATTGAAGCGATTCTGTGCGGAAGACTCCGTCTTCTCGTTCGGCCGCAGCGTGGTGCCACCGCCGCCCGAGACCACGAACGAAGTGGGGTGGCCATCGAACTCGAGGTGCTCGAGATCGTGAATGTGGCCGCAGAAATAGAGGTGCGCGGCCTGCTCACGGAAGAGCGCATCCCATTCGCCGATGAGCTTCACGCTGTCGCCGGCATTGGAATACAGCGGGTGATGTCCGCAGATAATGAGATACTTCGTGGTCCGCGGCTTCGCGAGTTCGGCCTTGAGCCACTGCGCCTGCGCGGACCGCTCTTCCTCGGTGAGCGAGAGTTTTTCCGCCGTGGCTTTTTGGTAATTGCTATCGAGCATCAGGAAAGTGACCAGAGGACGCTCCTGCGGAAATTCAAAGCGATACCATTTCGCCGGCATGGTCCAGCGAGTGCCGGGATGCGCGGCGGCGTAGGCGAGCTGAGCCTCGGCCTTTCCGGCGGGCTCGACGCTGTAGTCATGATTGCCGAGCAACGCGTAGCACGGGCCGCTGAATTGCGACTTCGGATAGGTGTCCTCAAATTGCGTCTTCCAGCGCGGGCAATCCACGCCACCGTCCATTTGGCCGTAGAAATTATCGCCGAGCGAGAGCAGCGCAGCCGGCCGAATCCCCTGCCCTTCCATGTAGCTCGCCATGGTGCGCGCGACCTGAAGTTGCGGATCGGGCAGCACCGCGCCCCAATCTCCGAAGAGGAAGAGGTGCTGCGCCTTTGGATCGACCGAAGCGGCGCGCAGGTCGAAGCGTCCGGCGAGCAAAGCGGCCGCGCTGAAACCGAAGGTCTGGAGAAACTGACGGCGGGAATGGAGGGATGCCATGGAGCCATGAACCCACAATCGCGACGGAAGTTCCAGCGTTCCGGGAGAGACGCAGCTAGGGCGCCGTGGCCCCGACTGGTAAACCGGATGATGTCACACCCAGCCCCCCGGCCTTTTTATCTTCCGCGAGGATCTCCAGCCAGTACTGCGCACCTTCACTGCCCAATTGCCGCGCTTTCTGGTACTCGGCTTCCGCCTGGGAGAACTTTTTCTCCGCGTACAGATGGCTGCCGCAGGCATGGAGGACATAAATCGAATTGGGATCCAACTCTCGCGCCTGATCTAAAACGGTTCCGGCTTCATCGAATCGCCGCAGAGCATCCAGCGAAATCGCTTCGCACAAATACAGGCGGACGTCGCGCGGGGCGATCTGCCGGGCTTGCCGATACGCGGCCACGGCTTTCTCGTGGTGCCGTTGCGATTCGGCGGGGGATGAGGCGGTGCGGGCGAGCGCGAAATGCGCTTCTCCGAGACAATAGTACAACTCGGTATTCCGCGCATCGTAGCGCAGCCCGCGCTCGGAGAATTCGACAATCTGCCCGGCGACCTCCGCAGACTCGAGGTAACGCGAATCGGCGAGCAATGCTCTCGCCCGTTCAACCTCATATTCCGCAGGTAACGTCCGCAGAACGGCGGCCATCAGCCAAAGCCCCAACGCAGGGCAAACACCGCCCGCCAACCAGGCATCCACGCAGGATCGAACCGGCGCTGTTCTCCACCGGGATTCGCGAGCATGCCAAAGACAAAGGCCACGAAAAGCGTATTGGCTGGAATGTGCAGATTGAAATCGACGCAGGAATGCACCGCGATGGCGACGGTGCCGCACAGAGCGCCGATCGTCAGCGCCACCGAACCGCCCTGCCCTCCTCCTCCGGCCTCCCCGTAGAGGGAACTCTGCTGCCAAAAAGCCTTCCAACCGCTGACGAGATGGCATCCGAAAAAGAGCAAGAAACCCACCGCACCGACAATTCCGTATTCTCCAAGTAACTGGAGGTAATCACAGTGCGCATAAACGGGATCGGTCTGGATGGACGGATCGCGAAATTGCCGTCCGTAGTAAAGGTAAGTGCCGCTCCCCGTTCCGGCCACGGGGCTCAGGCCAGACTGCTGCAGCGCCGAGGACCAAAGCCGGGGCCGGCAATTCACGACAGCGGCTTCCAGCGAAACGACGGAATGGATCTTGTCGCGCACCGTGGATACGGCCGGAAGCACCGCCTGGATGCTCCACGCTCCTGCCGACAGCCCAACGGCCACGCTGGCCATCAGCGCGAGCGCAAGTGAAGGCCGGCCTCGTTGGTTGAGGAGCAGCGCGCTGAGACAGGCCAGAATCATCAACCCTGCCGCCAGCGCCATGTAGCCACCGCGGCTTCCGGTGAGCATTAAGCCGACGCCGCAGACCGCCGAAGCGTAACCAATGAGGATCCTCCCCCACCACGGCCAGGCACTCCAGAAAGCCACGCTCAGTCCCAGCATCACCACCACCTCGAGAAAGCCCGCCAAATGATTCGGACATCCAAAGAAGCCCCGCGCCCGCGCCCCATATCCCACCGCCGACAAAAATTCGAACGGCATGAAGCCATCTCCACGCTGGTACTGGAGCGCACCGATGGCCGTATCGACCACTCCCAGCACCAGCAGGACGCCGACCAACGAGAAACGCAATCGGGGCGAGATCACCTGCAACACGACCAGCAGGTAAACGATCAGCACCGCCAGTGCGAGATACAGGTCTCTCCTCGCCAGGTAATGGTCTTCCGAAAACAACGCGCGAATCACGATGCAACCGAAGAAGACGACGCTGGTCGCGATGCACACCAACGTGCGCCTGGAAATCGGCAGGCGCCGCAATGACCACACACTCAACACCGCTCCCAGCGCCAGTACGCCGTAACCGGGCAGACTGAAGGCCGGCTCTTTTCCACCGAGCAACAACTGAGTCCCAACCATGGCGATCGCCAACAGGATAAGCAGCAAAATCGTCATCTCGAGCGTCGGAGGAAAAAGGCCCTGAGCGGATTCTCACCCAGGGCCTTGGTAACTTCGATGACTGTCTGGACGCGAAGGATCTACGGGCTCGTGGCGCAGGCGCCCACAGTGGCCCCCGAGCGGAGGTAATCCTTCACCTCGCCATTATCGACGACAAGGGTGTGACACCGGTAACAGATGGTCGTCTTGCCACGAATAGAGTTGTCCGCTCGCGAAGAGGCGACAAAGCAGAAGGCCAGCATACCGACCACCACCGCTGCCGCATAACCCGTGTATCTTTTGATCTTGCGGTTCATGTTTAGGTATTCTTACGAGGAGTTAGAATTTCGCTTTTTGGGCAATCGAAGCAGAAGTGCTTTCGATCGCTCGACAATGAGCAGATCGCGCCAGCCCGGTGCAAGATAAATCAGTGTATCTATAACTCGGAGAAACCGCTGTTACAAAGTGTTCGGAGTTATAACATTTTACGAACATGCACCTTCGGTAACTATGCGTCCGAATTGTCGAGCAATGGAGTGACTTCTCTTCCGTGAAAACCGTTATCCCGGCACTCCGACCGATCGGCAAAATGCGAACCCGCCTTGCATCGGACCAACAAGGGCAGAACTAACTGCGTAGAAACTGCCACGAAGATCAGGGTAACACTCGGACACAGCGGCTATCCGCAGGCGTCTCCACCGTGTTCGTGAAAACCGTCCCAATGCAAGGCGTGGAAAGACGCATCGCCAACCAAGTCGGAACGCGCCAAACTCCGCTCGACAAAACGTTCGTAAAAGAGCGAACGCCAAATCCCCCGAATCATTGGCCACGACGCGCCACTTTTGAACCGGCGGACGGTGCGAAATTTGACGAAAGGCCAAAAATAATTTAACCTCAACGCCACATGACATCCGTCCGCTTCATTCTGAATCGCGCAGAGCGCACGAGCCACTCGGCTCGTTCGTTCCGGATGGGTTTTGCCCCGGCGAGCCGGATTCTGAAATTTATTTCCTCATCGAGGAGCAGCGCGAGCACCGTCTAGGAGACGGAGCTTTCTTCCTTTCGCCCCGCTGCCTCCTCGAAGTGAGCCAGCGGGGTTTTTCATGCCCTGATCTGTTTCCCTTCGCGGGGGGACGCGTGGCGACTTCACCACCACAACCCAACCAAGGAGTCACCATGAACACCACCAAGACCAACACCACCGTGAGACGCAACGTTCCGATCGAACAGACCCGGAACATTGGCATCGCTGCGCACATCGACGCCGGCAAGACGACGCTCACCGAGCGCATCCTCTTCTACGCCGGCGCGATCCATCACGCCGGCGAGGTGCATGATGGCGATACCACCATGGACTTCGACGAAATCGAGCGCCGCAAGGGCATCACCATTGCCGCCGCCGCGATCTCGTGCGCGTGGACGCCGCAAGCCGAGGACGGGCTGCTCAAGCCCTTCCGCGGCGTGCGCCATCGCATCCATATCATCGACACACCCGGTCACGTGGACTTCACCGCCGAGGTCGAGCGCTCGATGCGCGTGCTCGACGGCGCCGTCGCCGTGTTCTCCGGAGTGGAAGGCGTGCAACCGCAATCCGAGCGCGTCTGGCGCCAGGCCACGCGTTACGGCGTGCCGCGACTGGCATTCATCAACAAAATGGATCGGCTCGGCGCGGACTTCGAGCGCGTAGTCGGCGAAATGCGCACCAAGCTGAATGCCAACGCGTGGCCCGTGCTCATTCCCATCGGGCGTGAGGACGACTTGCGCGGCCAGATCGATGTCATCCATGGCCGGGCGATCGTCTATGATGTCGCCCAGGAATACGGCCTGACTTATCACATCACGGAGTTACCCGCGGCGGAACGCGAATGTGCCACCGAAGCGCGCCATGCGCTCATCGAAGTCCTCGCGGAAATCGACGAACCGATCGCCGACGCCTTCCTGGCGGAACGCGAAATCGACGCGCTGGAATTGAAGGCGGCCATCCGCCGGCAAACCATCGCGAATCGTTTCGTGCCCGTCGTCGGCGGCTCGGCGTTCAAATACGTCGGTGTCCAGGCGCTGCTCGATGCGGTGGTGGATTATCTGCCCAGCCCCATCGATCTGCCGCCGGCCATCGGCACCGACCCCGACAGCGGCGAAAGCATCGCCGTGCCTGCGGGCGACGAGGAACCCTTCCGCGCGCTGGTCTTCAAGCTCAGCACGGATGAATTCTCGCGCCGCCGCGTGTTCGTCCGGGTCTATTCGGGCGTCCTGCGCCCGGGCGACACCGTGCTCAATACCGTGACCGGGCGTCGCGAACGCATCAGCCGCGTCTCGGAAGTGCGCGCCGACAAAGAGACCGCGCTCGAAGCCGCCTTTGCCGGCGACATCGCCGTCGTCGCCGGGCTGAAGGACGTGGTCACTGGCCACACCTTGTGCGCGGAACGCGCGCCCGTGTTGCTGGCGCCGCCAACCTTCCCGCCGCCGGTGGTGTCGATGGCCATCGAGCCGGAGACGCGCGCCGACCAGGAACGCCTCGGCTTCGTCCTGCAACGACTCGCCGAAGACGATCCTACCTTCCGCGTGAGCTCCGACCCGGAAACGGGCCAGACGCTCATCGCCGGCATGGGTGAACTGCACCTCGAAGTCATTCGTGAACGCATGCTCGAGCACTTCAAGGTCGCCACCCGCGCCGGCGCGCCGGAGATCGCTTACAAAGAAACCATCACCGCTTCCGCGTCAGGCGAAGGCCGGCACATCAAGCAAAACGGCGGTGTCGGCCAGCACGGCCACGTGTTCGTGGAGATCACTCCGCTGGAACGTGGTAGCGGGCTGGTCGTCAACGACCGGATCGTCGGTGGCGCCATTCCGCGGCAATTCATCGGGGCGGTCCGCAAGGGCATCCTCGAAGCCGCACAGAGCGGCGGCCTCGGCGGCTATCCCGTCGTGGACCTAGCGGTCGATATCGTCGACGGCTCTTTCCACAGCAAGGACTCGAGCGACCTGGCCTTCCAGATCGCCGGCAGCCTGGCTTTCCAGGATGCCGTGGCGAAGGCGAAGCCCGTGCTGCTCGAGCCGATCATGTCGGTGGAATGCACCACGCCGCCCGAATACCAGGGCGACATCGTCGGCGACCTGAATCGTCGCCGCGGCCTCGTGCGCGAACTCGAGACCAAGGCCGGCATCGCCGTGGTCACCGCGGAAGTGCCGCTGGCGGAAATGTTCGGCTACGCGAATGCGATCCGTTCCCTGTCCAAGGGACGCGCGGAGTATTCGATGGTGCCCGCGCGCTTCGAGATCGTGCCGGCTGAGCTGGCGGCCAGGGTGCTAGCCCGCAGGTAAGCGAAGGGAACGGGCCGGAGGAAACGCCTCCGGCCCGTTAGGGTGGAAAGTGTCCGAGACCGCGTAATGGAGTAATCTTAGAGCACTTCTGTTTGCTCGTTCCTCGCAACCCTGGGCTGGATGATGTAACGCCTTCGGCGTATAAAATTGCGCTGAGCGCTCCCCCCTCTCGAAATCGCTGCGCCATGTCTGCTGCCGATTTTCATCACAACGTCTACGTCATCCTGCTCGATGACGCGGTCGCGGAGCATCCTTCGGTGTTACGGCTCAATCCGCAGCGCGATCCGACGAAGCCGTGTGTCTATGTGGGCATGACCGGCTTGCCGGTGGAGCACCGTTTCGAGAATCACAAGAACGGTTACAAGTCTGCCTGGACGGTACGGAAGTATGGCCTCCGGCTCATGCCCGAGTTGTTCGCCCATCTCAATCCGATGCCTTATGAAGCGGCGGCGCAGATGGAAAAAGATTTGGCCGAGGACCTGCGGGCACAGGGCTATACGGTCACGGGTGGCACCTGATCGCGCGCCTCGATGTAGACAGTCAGCGAACGGCGCGAGCACGCTTCTTGCAATGATACACGCGACTTCGCCCAAGGTCATCCACGCACAAATACGCACCCTGTATGCACCTCGCCCCGAGTCTCCCAGAAGAGCCGCCATCAATCCCCTCCCCAACCGAGTCGGATTCGTGTAATCCCTCGCCTCACATGGCCTTCCAAACCAAAGATCTCGGCGGCCCCCTGCTCGCTTCGGTCTCCCGCTCATTTTACCTTTCGATCCGGCTACTGCCGTCGAAGTTGCGCGCCCCTGTGGGACTGGCCTACCTGCTCGCCCGGGCGAGCGATACGATTGCCGACAGCCCGGAGGTGCCGGAGGCCACGCGGCTCCATCATCTGGCCTCCTTTGCCCGGATGATCCGCACGGGCAAGACCGATGGCCTGGCGGAGTTGCAGCAGGACATTCACACGACGCACGCGGGTGAGACCATGCTGCTCTGCAATCTCGACCGCTGCCTGCAGTGGCTCGAGCACGTGGATAACAAGGACCGCAGCGAGATCGTGGACGTGCTGGAGAGGATCATTCGCGGACAAACACTCGACCTCGAGCGCTTCAGCGTCGGCGGCGTGCATGTGGTCGCGCTGCAGAGTGCGGAGGAACTCGACGAATACACGTATCTTGTCGCCGGATGCGTCGGGGAATTCTGGACGCGGGTTTGCCTGAATCATCTGCCGGGGTGCTCTTCGCTCGGGCTCGCGGATTTGCGCAAGCTCGGCGAGGAATACGGCAAGGGACTGCAGCTCGTGAATATCCTGCGCGATTTCACCGAAGACCTGCGCAACGGCCGCTGCTATCTGCCCGAACCGGAACTGCGCGCCGCCGGCACTTCCCCCACGCCCTTGCTCGATGCGCCGGTGAAAGCGCAACCCGTCTACGATCGCTGGCTGGAACGCGCGACCCAGCAACTCGACGCCGGATACGAATACATCTCCACGCTGCGTTCCGCCCGGCTGCGCATGGCGTGCTTTCTACCGTGGTACATCGGGCTGCGCACGCTGCGGCTGCTGGCCAAACCGGGCACACTCACCAAGCCCGGTAAAGTCAAGGTGTCGCGCATGACCGTGCGCTTCGCTTTCATCTATGCCCTCGCATCGGCGTTCTCGCCGAAAGCGCTGGCCTGGTCGTACAAACGAGCCACGGGCAAGACACGGCCCGTGGCACCAGGCGAAGAGAATCTACTTCGATAGGAAATAATTCCGCTGTTTCTCCGAAATCATTTTACCGAGACGCTCCAGGACCATGAGCATGTCTTCCCACACTTTGCGTTTCTCGCTCAGCGATTGGTTGCGAAGCAAATAAGCGGGGTGGTACGTGGCCATCAGCGGCGTGCCGTGGAAATCGTGCCAGCGTCCGCGCAGACGTGACATGGAATCGGTCGAGCCGGTGAGTCCCTCCATCGCCGTCGCCCCGAGCGCCACGAGGAGGCGGGGCCGGATAATATCGATCTGCTCCCGCAGATACGGCAGGCAAGTCTGCATCTCCTCGACCTTCGGCTTGCGATTACCGGGCATCCCCGGCGGCATGTCGGGGCGGCACTTGAGGACATTGGCGATGTAGACGTCTCCGCGGGCGAAGCCCATCGTCTCGATGATCTTGGTCAGCAACTGGCCCGCCTTGCCGACGAAAGGTTCGCCCTGCCGGTCTTCGTCTTCGCCGGGCGCTTCGCCGACGAACATCAACTCCGCCTCGGGATTGCCCACGCCGAAGACGACCTGGGTGCGCGACTTCACCAGGTGCGGGCACTTGGTGCAGGCCAGCACCGGGCCGCGCATCGCCGCCAGGCGCTCGGCCTTCGAACCCTCGAGCGGGGCCATGCGTGGGCCATCGTAATGCGAGACGGGCGCCGTTTCGCTCACCCGGGCGGCTGCTTTCACCGGTTCGGATGCCGGCTTCGGTGTCGGGGCCACCGGCGCCGCCACCGCGGCCGCTGGCGGGGCCGCCGTCGGCGTCGACACGGGTGCGACCGTGCGGGTATTGGCGAGGCGTTCCAGTGCATCCGCCGAGGCGCGCAACTCCACACCTTGCTCGCGCAATTCGCGCAGCGTGCTGTAGACGAGATCGAGGGCGTTGGGGAATTCACTCATGGCAGGGGATTCGGGACACCAGCTTCTACGAAATCGGGTGGAATCGGCGACTCGAAATTCAAATGTTTTCCCGTGCCGGGATGCACGAACCCCAGTCGCCAGGCATGCAGCATCTGCCGCGCAAAATCGCCCCGCCGCCCGTAGACCTCATCGCCGAGGATCGGATGGCCGAGATGCTTGAGGTGCACCCGGATCTGGTGGGTGCGCCCGGTGTGCAACGTGCACTCCACCAGCGTGCCCACCGGCAACTCCAGCAGCACGCGATAGCCGGTCTTCGCCGCGCGGCCCTTGTCTGCCGGCAGCACCGTCATCTTCTTCCGCTGCACGGGATGGCGGCCGATCGGCGCCTCGATCACTCCACTCTTCCGCGCCCACTTTCCCGCCGCGAGGGCGAGGTAAATCTTCGTCACTTCGCGCCCGGCAAATTGCTTCGCCAGAGATTGATGCGCCGCGTCGTTCTTGGCCACGACCAGGCATCCGCTCGTGTCCTTGTCCAGGCGATGCACGATGCCGGGCCGTTGCTCGCCGCCGATTCCGGACAAAGTCTGGCAGTGATGCAGCAAGGCATTCACCACCGTGCCCGACCAATTGCCGGCCGCCGGATGCACGACGAGGCCCGCCGGCTTGTTGATCACGATCAAGTCGTCATCCTCGAAAAGCACATCGAGCGCGATCTCCTCGGCCACCGTTTCGGTGGGCACGGGCGGTGGTTCGTGCAGCGTCACGGCATCGCCGGCGCGCAGTCGTGCGCTCGCCTTGGCGACGCCGCCGTTCAGCGTCACGTGGCCCTCTTTGATCAAATCCTGAATGCGCGCCCGCGAAAGGCCGGCCGCAGCGCTCGCGAGGAATTGATCGAGACGCGGCCCTGCCGCCGCGGCATCAACGCGGAATTCCGAGGTCTTCATGCGGCGATTTCACACGGCATGCGCCAACAAAGGCGAAGCCCAGCCGCGCTGTCAAACCTCCACATCGCGCGCGCCGCCGCGACCTCTTCACTAAGCACTGATCACTTCCGCCTCCGCCCCACTACTTCTTCTCCACGATCCAGACGTTGCGGAAGAAGACGGGGTTGCCGTGTCCTTGCAGTTGGATCGGACCGGGCTCCGGCTTTTCCGGTTGGCCGCCGCCCGTCGAACTGGGAATGTCGACGTGGTCCTGGATGAGGATGCCATTCTGTCGAACGGTGGCCACGGCGTCCTTCGTCTTCTTGCCGTCGGCATCGAAACGCGCGGCCTCAAAATCGATGTCATAGGTCTGCCAGGAGAGCGGAGGGAAGCAGGCGTTTAGCCGCGGCTTGATCTTCGAATAGATGCCGCCGCATTCGTTGTTCTCGCCCTTCAGTCCGAAAGAATCGAGCACCTGCACCTCGTAGCGGTCCTGCAGATATACGCCGCTGTTGCCCCGCGCCTGACCGCGTGCCGTGGGCTTGAAGGGAGTGCGGAATTCGACATGCAAAGTGAAGTCGCCGAACTTCTGTTTCGACTTCGTGCCGGCGAAAAGCAGCTTGCGATCGTCCATGTGTCCGCCCGCCCACGCGTCGGCCGAGGTGCCATCGAAAAGCACGAGCGCGCCAGTCGGCGGCTTGGCTCCGAGTGTTGGCGATTCGCGGACGATGTGGCGCAGTTCGAAAGTGCGGCCCTGGTCGTTCGTCCCCATCAATTGCCCCGCCTGGATCGCGCCCTTCCAACCACTGCCATCGAAAGTCACCTTGTCTCCCTCGCGCTGCGCGTCGACTTCGACCTTCTTCTCGGCCTCATCTGTCGTCCCGGGCAGCCCGTAGCTCCAGCCGACGATGTGGAATTTGCCCGCACCGAGGGCGATCACCTGCGCCGCGCATTTTTCGCCGGTGTATTCGCCTTGGACGGCGAAATCCGGCCCGGCCGCATCCGCTTCAAGGAAGGTCTCCTGGGGCGCTTTCTCTTCGGCGAATGCCGAAAGCGCCAAGGGTAGGGTGAGGAGAATGGGAAGGAGATAGCGGGGAGACATGGGCGGGAAGGGTGAGCGGTTCTTCCGACAACCCGCAAACCAGCGCGCCATTAGCGGCGTTGTCGCTCGGCTCATTGGGCGGAGCCTCATACGCAAGTAGCGATATCCAACCGCGGCTGGCTTGCGAGGCGCTCTCTCCCCGCGGTCATTCTGAGCGGAGTACCCGGCGGCAAGGCGGCGGGCACGCAGTCGAAGAACCCCGCCGAACAACCAGCGAGACGCTTTTGGAACCACGTGCAAACCCAACCAAACAACCAGCGAACATCGCTCGTAGAGCGGCGGGATCCTTCGACTGCACGCTCCCCACTGGCCCACGAGCGCTCCGCTCAGGATGACACCGATAATGGTACGCCATCCCCAATTATTTCGTCTTACCCTCCGCCTGCGCCTGCTCGAAAAGCGCCCGCCAGTATTCCAGCCGCTCCCGCACGCGCTTCTCATAGCCTTGATCGCTCGGTTCGTAATAACGCCGACCCTCCGGCAGATAAGCCTGCGGGACGTAGGCCCCTTCGAAATCGTGGCTGTATTGATACCCCTCGTGCCCAAACGCCTTCGCCGCGCGCTTGCTGCTCTTGTCGCGCAAGTGCCGCGGCACCGCGAGCGTCACACCTTCCTGCACTTCCTTCTTCGCCGCGAGAATGCCGGCATAAGCGCGATTCGATTTTGGCGCGGTGGCCAGATACACCGTGGCATGCGCCAGCGGAATCTGCGCCTCGGGCAGGCCGATGAATTCCACCGACTGCTGCGCCGCCACGGCGATGACGATCCCCTGCGGATCCGCCATGCCAATGTCTTCGCTGGCCAGGATCACCAACCGCCGCGCGAGAAAGCGAATGTCCTCCCCCGCATAGAGCATCTTGGCCAGCCAGTAGAGCGCGGCGTCCGGATCGCTCCCCCGCACGCTTTTGATAAATGCGCTGATCGTATCGTAGTGCTGATCGTCACCCGCATCGTAGACCACGGCCTTTTTCTGGATCGACTCCTCGGCGTTCGCGCGGTCGATATGGATCACGCCCGCCTTGTCCGGCTCCGTCGTCACCACTGCGATCTCCAGCGCATTCAGGCATTTTCGCGCGTCGCCATCCGCCACCGTGGCGAGATGCAGCAACGCTTCCTCGGCCACCTCGATCTTCATCTTCCCAAAGCCACGCTCTTCATCCGTCAGCGCGCGCTTCTGCAGCTTCACCAAATCCGCCGGCGTGAGCGGCTCGAGTTGGAACACCTGCGAACGCGAAACCAGCGGCGAATTGATATAGTAAAACGGATTGTGCGTCGTCGCACCGATGAGCCGCACCGTCCCCCGCTCCACATCCGGCAGCAGCACATCCTGCTGCGCTTTGTTCCAGCGATGAATCTCATCGATAAACAGGATCGTCTTCTCACCTTTGTTGGTCAGCCGATTTGCCGCCGTGGCAATCACCCGGCGCAGATCCGCCACATTACTCTCCACCCCGCTCAGCCGCTCGAAGCGCGATTGGGTGGCGCTGGCAATGATCTCCGCCAGCGTCGTTTTCCCCGTCCCCGGAGGGCCGAAGAGAATGATCGACGAAATGCGGTCCGCCTCGATCGCCCGGCGCAACAGCTTCCCCGGCGCCAGAATGTGCTCCTGACCGGCGTACTCCTCCAGCGAACGCGGACGCATCCGCTGGGCCAGCGGCGCATTCGTCGCTACCTGAGGTTCGGGAGGTGCTTCAGTGGAAAAGAGATCGGACACGGTAAAACGGTAGCCCCGGAACGGCCAATTGACGACCGGGGAAAGGCAAAGAATAGTGCGACAGCAGGGGCACGCAGGGCTACCCTACCGTGCGAAATTAACAAGGAGGCAATAAATGAAAAACATACTCGTTCCGGTTGATTTCTCCGATGTCACCCCCACCGTCGTCGAAACAGCGCGGAAATTCGCCGCGGCCTTCCAGGGCCGCCTTATCGTCCTCAACGTCGCCGAGCCCGAACCTGATTTCGTCGGCTTCGAAGCCGGCCCACCCACCGTGCGGATCACTGCCGCCCGCGATTACAAGGTCGAACGCCAGCACCTCGACGACATCAAGACGCGGCTCCTCGCCAGCGGTTGCGACGTCATCGCCCTGCACATCCAGGGGCCGATCGTCGACAAAATCGTGCACGAAGCCGGCGAACAGCAGGCTGACCTCATCGTCATCGGCTCCCACGGTCACGGCGCCTTTTACGATCTGCTCGTCGGCAGCGTTACCCACGGCGTCATCAAAGAAGCTCGCTGCCCGGTCGTCGTCGTCCCGGCGATCAATAAGGGTTGACCTCGCCACCCGCCGCTTCCGGCTTGTCGGTAAAGCGCAACGTCGGCGAATCCCCTTCGTAGATGTGCGCCGAAGACTTCGGCGCCTTCCTGTGGAACAAGGAGCAGCCGGAAAGCGACATCAAGGCAACAACGAGCAAAAGCGGGAGGAGGGGTTTGGGCATGGCGTGGGAGCGTAGCGGGGCGGGGGGCGGGGACAAGTGTTCAGTGATCAGTGATCAGTATTCAGTTCGGAATGCGGATATCGGATATCGGAGATCGGAGATCGGGAACTCCGGATGCCGAATGGCACGCCGATTCCCGAACTCCGATCTCCGATCTCCCATCTCCGATATCCGCCCCCTCCCGCGATCCCCCTTGCATCCCTTCCTCCTCCCCGCTACATTCTCCTTACCCAAAAGGGGGCGTACTGGTTTCGACTGTTGGTTCGAGACACAGGCCGCATGCCGAGGAAGCCTGGTTGGCCTCGTTAAAACACCTGGGCAAAACATAACTGCGAACAACGTAGTTGAAGCCGACTTCTCTTCGGAGGAGCTGGCCCTCGCGGCTTAATTGACCGTGACGTCCCCGCTGTGACGCCTGCTGGCGGCGGGGGCGACGACAGCAGGCTGGCCCGAGGGCGGAATGACCGCGCCCAAAGGTAAGAAAATTTCGTGGTCGACCGGGAGAGGGCAGTTTGCCCGCCAATCGTTTCTCTCCTCAAATTAAGGACGGGCTAAGCATGTAGAAACTTGTGATGAGAGTCATCAGGACAGGGGTTCAACTCCCCTCGCCTCCACTTTTTTCGACTCAGAGAGACGAAAAAAGTGCCACGGCATAGCGAAGCGAAGCCGGGCTTCTCGCACCGGCCTTGGCCAACACAATCCCCATCCGATGGCGAAGTTCACCTACGTCTACATCCTGGTGAGCGAAGCGGACCCCACGCGATATTACGTCGGCCGCACGGACGATCTGGAAGACCGGTTGCGCCGGCACAACGCTGGCGAAGTCTCTTACACCTCAGATCATCGACCATGGAAAATCAATGTCGCGATTGCTTTCCATGACCGGACGAAGGCAATCGACTTCGAAAAATACCTCAAGACCCACTCCGGCCGCGCCTTCGCAAACCGGCATTTCTGAGATTCAATCAGCCATGGCCACGATTCGCGGACACTTCCACGGCCCCCGGTCTTTTTTCAAAGAGGGCACCCACAATGGCCAGCATCTGTTTTTGTGCCTCTTCACCCTCGGGCTGTGGACTCCGATCTGGTTCCTTTCCGCCGTGTTCAACGCGTTCCAGCCCTTTCACTGCCACGGGTGCGGCCGACGGAAATGGCGATAGCCTGTGCCGGAACCCATTCGCAAAGCCCGGCCGGTGATCGGGAAGGCGGGCTCGGGCGGAAGCGGAACGGATGCCGGAAAGCCGCGGGGCAATTGGGAGCCGCCGGGAGGAGAAAATGAGTTCATCCGCGGGTGCCAAATCAATCCGCTGCTCCATGGAGATCCGATTCCGTGATTGACGGTCGGCGAGTTGAAAGTGTCAGCGGCGGAATCCGCTTAAATTCCCCCGCCTCTCGCCGATACGTCATCTACCAGGAATGGGTGACCCATGAAACCACTGAGCCCGAACACCACCTGCGGACGCGGAGGCCAACGTGAGTTGGAACCAGCCTCCGAACTTCGCTCCGTCACCACGAGTGGGCATGGCGAATCGCCGACCCATTCTGGAATCATTTTGGGAACGTTGAAATCGGGGGCGATGGCTCTGCTCTGCCTGGGGCTACTGGATGTTCCTCAAATCCGAGCGGCGGTCCCGCAGCACGACGAACCCGGAGCGTTGGAACATTATCACCACGAATTCTACAGCCACTCGTATGTGGACCCAAACTATCGGGAGGATCTGGACCACCCGCCAAGCGGTGAGTTGTCAAAATCGAAGACGCGAAAGCCCATTAATCGGAATACGAACGTATCCATCGGCTTTGGCGGTCACCGCCGACACCATCACCAGCGATAGCTTAATTTCGGACCCCGTGGAAGAGGATCTGAGGTAGGAAAGCCGCAGGGCAATTGGGATACGATTCAGTAGTTGATGCATTGCTGCACTCCTCCTGTTCCCAGAACGACCAGCACTCAATTCAAAATCGGACTGGTGGCGTTTAGAAAGCCAGTCGAGCACTACGGCGTGATGGCGAGGGCGACCGCCCTGGTCGAATTCGATGAAGCGCTACCCGCGCACTCTCTCGAGACCAACTTGAGAGTATTTGCAGCCGCGGAGAAAGTATTCCGTGCGCGTTGTCACCTGCCAGAAAGTGAGATCGGCGTGAGGGAGTCCGATCTCGTGCAAGCGATCAACGAGCCGGCCTTCGACGGCACGGTTCCGGATGGAAAATCGCCGGGTGCCCGGGTTTGGCTATCGCTCGCGTGATTCCACTGAATCCGTGTTGGGAACCACCTCCTTTGCCCAAATTCTTGTGGCGTTGGATCGACCTGTCAAAAGAATGTCGCCTGGCCCGAATGACCCCTATTTCTGACAGCTGTTTGCTCGCGCCGCCAACCACGAGGTGAGCGGAGAATGAAGACGGCGCCTGCCCATCCGGGCTGTTTGAATATCGGTCAAGTGGTGATACCTTATCGACAAGAGGGACCGCCATGAAACTTCCCAAGAATCTCGGCACGACGCTGCTCGGCCTTTACCTCGTCCTCATTGGAGTCGTCGGGCTTTTCGGAATCAGTCTTGGGACGCTCAGCTTCGTGCTGCCACTTCTCGCTCTCGTCACTGGCGTCTGCCTACTGCTGGGAAAATAGAGCTTCATCGGGGAGCGCTTCTTTATGCGACCGGCACACTAGAATCCGGCGTTCTGGCCGGTGTGCAAGGGACGCGTGCATTCTTGTTGAAGACGCGAGCGGCGGAGTTGATGTTCCGCTATGAACTCTCAAACCATGGGATTGCGAGTGGCGGGGTTCGTATTCGGTGTGATGTCGCTGGCCCAATTGGCGCGTCTGCTCATCCGGCCTGAAGTCGTGGTGGCTGCCCATTTGATCCCACTGTGGCCAAGCGTGCTGGCATTCTTGCTTCTGATCGGCTTGTCTCTCTGGCTTCTGAATCTCGCTCGTCCTCGCTCCTGATGCATACCTACTACAAACCGGCGCCGGAAATTCGCGACATCGGGCGATTGGTGAAGGGAACCACCTTCACCGAGCTGACTGATGGACTTTGCGACGGCGAAGTCCTCTTTGAGTTACTGGAACGACCGGACCATGTCTTTTACGCGGTTCTCATCGACAGTCAGGAAACCTTTGACGAATTCGCGAGATTGGCCTCCACGCATCCCTATACCAGAGACGGCTACTTCGCCGTGGCGTGGAGTGATGCCGAAGAAGGCACGGATGAACTTCACGAGAATTGGTTGAACCCGTAATGTTGAATTTTCTGATATGAAATTGCGCCTTTTGGCCGCAGCCATGGTCGGCGTGTTCCTTCCATCTCCCATCGGTCGGGGTGGAACCGGTGAAGCTGACGCAACCGCGAATCGCCGATGGGGCCAAATGTGCCTCTTCGCTGTTTGAGTGGGTGGATTTCCGTGGGAGGGCGCATCGCGGAGCGATAGGGAGCGTCAATGCTCCACCGGCAATTCCGTGATCTTTGTTCCGCGCAATTTGAGGCCACTCACCAACCCGCGTTCATTGAAGGCAAACACATAAATACCCGCCTGCGGCTTCGTCGTGCGGAGCGACTCGGCGAAGGATTTGTCGACGATGATCACGCCGGGTTTGCGACCGAGTTCCCAGCCGCCTTTCTGGTGCAGAAGCGACAGCGGTTTCACCTGCACAAAGAAGAGGACGTAGCCCATTTTTCCCCTGGCATCGTCGAAACCGTAACTATCGGCCACGGTCTTGTAGTGCCCCAGCGTAGCGGTGTGTTGATTGATGAGCGTCCCCTCCGCCTCATGTTTGTCGAAGATGCCGCCCGTGGAGACAAGATGGGGAAAAACCAGGGCGGCAACCGAGTGGCTCCAGACGGCGCGAGCACCCGCGTTGGTCGCCGCCAGTTCGCGCACCGCCATGCGCGATTCACGGGCCAGTTCCACGCCGTTGTCCGAATGCCCGTGGACCGGAGCAACCAGGAGAAAACCGAGCAGTAGTGAGGTCAGGGGGTAGACGAAAGAATGTTTCATGAATGGCGAACCCCCATTCTTCCCGAAGCACCAAGGCGACGCGTATCAGACCTTGGTCCTACATTGGCCGGATCCGCGGTGACTCGCCCACGGTGCGTTCATGGTCATTTCCAGGTCTCGTTCTGCGCATACCCGATCTGGACATAGACAAACGGTGGCTCGCTATTCTGCCGTTCGTAGATCTCCTTGAAGCCACCCTCGACCCGCACCTCGAGATAGTCAGGCGCGGCCGTGGCTTCACGGATCTCTCCATCCCGGCTGCCACCGATGAACTCAATTGGGAATGTGATTTCAGACATGGCACTCTATTGGACGCATTCCACCACCGGATTGTTCACCCGGCAGCGTCACGATTTGGACGGCCACGTTCGAGAACGCTTCCTGCCACCGAATCGCCTGGAGCTGGCCAAGGCCTTCAGGGTTGATCACCGCGAGAGAAGCCCACAACATCCCGAAAATGAAACTTTCCCTCGTTTCCCTCGCTCTGTCCCTCCTGGCCCTGGCTTCCGTTCACGCGGCCGACCTCACGCCGGCCGAGGCCAAGAATCACGTGGGAGAAACGGCGACGGTGAAAGGCACCGTGGATCAGATCAGCAAGGGACCCAAAGCGGTCTTCCTCAATTTCGGCGGAAAATATCCCAATCACGTGTTCTCGGCGGTCTCGTTCACCCTGCCGTTTGCCATGCTCTCGAAGTTTGACGGCAAGTCCGTAGCGGTGACTGGACTGATCAAGGACGTCGAAGGCAAACCCGAGATCGTCGTGACCACGCTGACCCAGATCACTGTGCCCTAAGCCTAAAAGCGGAACTGGGAATAGCCACAAAAAGGCTCAAGAGGCACAAAGAGAAGGCAACGATTCAGCCAGTGACGCTCGGTGAGGCGAAGTGTTAGCGGAGGAATCCGCTCAAACTCCCCCGCCCCTCGCCGAGGCGCCAGGCATCTTTCCTCGAGGCACGCTGGGCCAGGCCGCTCAGCGGAATTCCATGGACCAACGCCGGTGCTCCGAGGACGCCGGCCGGTCCATCGAGATAGTCCGGTCCGAGGTGTCGGGAAGCCAACCCAGCCCGGCCAATCGGGCGTGCTTTCACATCCGTAGGCCGCCCAGCCAGCGATTCTCTGGCTATGAAAACGAAACTGATTCTGCTATGCCTTGCCGCCGGCCTGACTACGGCCCCGCTGCTCAAGGCGGAACCTCATATCACCGTCACCACCGGAGTGTGGACGAATGTGCCGGACGATTACGACGGCGACTACTACTTCTACAACAAACACTACTACCACGGCGGGAAACACGAAGCCGGTGACTTCGAGTGGGAAGGCCACCACTACAAGGATCGTTACGAGCACGAGGGGAAATGGATTTACGGCGGTGAATGGAAACACCACGACCGGAAACACGGGGACCACGACAAGTAACCCGCGTTTTTTAAGGGGGGGCGGGATTCCCTTGCCCGCCTCCCTTGACGGCTCGAGATGTCGCTCCTCGCTCCATCTCAAAAGGGGAAAGGATCTCACCGATCCGTTTCAGGCTCTGTTCGGCCAGGTTTGCCCCGCAGTCCCATAGGCGTCCCGAAGACTCGACTTTCGACTGTGCTCCGGTCGTTACCCTCCCTCCACTCCAAGAATGACACACGGGGAGAGACGTCGCCGCCACTACAACCACTCCGCGGCAAGGCTTTCCATCGGCGCGAAGGCGTGAGAAAACCCTCTTGCATGAAGCCCTTGTCGTTCCTCCTCGCATTCCTCTTCTTTGTCTCTGCTGCGTCTTTGACCCGGGCAGACGAACCGCTCGTCATTCATCTCTGGGAAAACGGCGCGCCGGGGTTTGAGTCGCTGAAGAATGAACCGGAGGTGGTCAAGGGAACGTCCGTGACGCATATCAACAATCCGTCGATCACGGTGTTTCCCGCGCCCAAGGAAAAAGCCAATGGCGCGGCGGTGCTGATCATTCCCGGCGGTGGACACCGTCAGCTCGGGTTTGGCGGCGAAGGAGTCGAACCGGCAAAGCTGATGAACGATCTCGGTGTGACCGCGTTTGTGCTCAAGCATCGGCTGCCGCGGGAGGAAGGATCCCCCTACTCTCTCGACATTCATCCACGGCAGGATGTGCAGCGGGCCATGCGGGTGATTCGCAGCCGCGCGGCGGAATGGAACCTCGATCAGAAACGCATCGGGGTGATGGGCTTCTCGGCCGGTGGCGAGGTGGTGGCCATGCTGGTCTACAGTCCGACGGAGGGAAACGCGCAGGCGGCCGATCCGATCGATCGCCTGAATTGCCGGGCCGATTTTCAGATCTCGATTTATCCGGGGCCGCTGGGAATTCCTTCCGGTCCGATCGCGAACGATGTGCCGCCGGCTTTCTTCGTGGTGGCGAATGACGATCTCAGCCACGTCACTCCGATCCTCGATCAACTCGCCAAATACGAGCAGGCCAAGCGGCCAGTGGAGGTTCACCTCTATGCGCGGGGCGGACACGGATTCGGGTTGGGCGGCCGTTCGAAATTCGAATCGATCCACTCGTGGCCACAACGCCTGGTCGAGTGGATGCATGACAGCGGCTTCGCGGCGCCGGCGGCGGCCAAATAAAGTTGATAGTTGAGAGTTGATAGTTGAGAGCCGGTTTTCGGCCTGCAAGGTCACCGGCCATGAGGTAGTCTCACCCGCGGGGTGTCGATGAGCGCCACCTACTTGGCCGAGGAACATTCTCTTTTTGTGCCTCTTGGCCTTTTTGTGGCCATCCCATTCCCGCTTTTAGGATAAAGCACTCACAGCCCCATGATCGACGTTGAACCCCTCTCGCAGAATGAATGGCTGGTAACGGTCAAAGGACAGACCACGACCGAGCATCGGGTGCGGGTCACGCCGGAGGAGGTTCGACGACTGGCTGGGGAGAAAAGCTCGACGCCACAATTGCTCGAGGCGAGCTTTCGGTTTCTTTTGGAACGGGAGTCGAATACTTCCATTTTGTCCTCTTTCGATCTGCTGGTGATCGGTCGCTATTTTCCGGAATATGAAACGGAGATTCGTCGCTATCTGACGGGCGGCTGAATGGGAGGCGTTCGTGGGGTGATCCGGCTGCGAAGTACCTTGCAATGCAGAAACACGAACCACGCACTATTTTCACCGTCGGCCACTCGACCAGACCCATCGAGGAGTTTATCGGGTTGTTGCAGGCTCATGGCGTCGCATTGCTCGTGGACGTGCGGACGGTGCCACGCTCGCGGCATAATCCCCAGTTTGAGCGGGACGCGTTGGCGAAATCGCTGGATGAAGCCGGGATCGAATATCGCCATGTGAAGGATCTCGGCGGGCTGCGGAAGCCGAAGCAGGAATCGGTCAATTCAGGTTGGAGGAACCAGTCGTTCCGCGGCTATGCGGATTACATGCAAACGGAGGATTTTACTGCGGCGATCGAGAAGCTGATCGAGGCTGCCCAGACAAAACAGGTGGCGGTGATGTGCGCGGAAGCGGTGCCGTGGCGGTGTCATCGCTCGCTGATTGCGGATGCGCTGGTGATCCGGGGAATCCCCGTGGAGCACATCATGAGTGCCACCCGGCGGGACCCGCATCATCTCACGCCATTTGCGAAACGGACGGGATTGCGGATTACTTATCCACCGGAGGCGGCGGATAAGTTGATAGTTGAGAGTTGAGAGCCGGTTTTCGATTTGCCTTCTCGCTGGCCAAATCTGCTTTCTCTGTTCCCGAAAAGCGACGCAACAGGTTATAGCGTTACTCATGTTTTTCCGGATTGGATAAGACGGTATGGGCGACAGCCCCGTGGGAGGGGACGACTTTCCAGGTCGCCCTGCGTCGCGGAGCGACGCCCAAAAAAGAGAGGCGCTTCGCGCAACGGTTTTTCGGTCGGCGACTAGGAAGTCGCCGCTCCCAGCACCATCCAGTTTCGGCGCATAGATACCGGCCAAGATCTGGGCAATGCGCAGGCCGCAGCGCCTGCTTTTTCAAGAACAGAGAAAGCAAGTTGGGTCCGCGACAAGGCAGGCCGAAAACCGGCTCTCAACTCTCAACTCTCAACTCTCCCCCTACGGCGTGCTCACTCGTAGCCGGATGAAGAGCTTCGCGTTGCTGCCGATGGGGACGCTGAAGATGTGCGTGGTGCCGGTGCCGGTGTCGGTGATGGGGAGCCAACTGCCCGTCTTGAGATCGGAGCGCCAATCGGCGGCGTAGGTCACGCCGCTCACGCCGGCGGGTTCGGTGAAGCTGCAGACGAAGTTGCCGCCGTTCTTCTGGACTTGCGGCAGCAGTGAGACATTGGCTGTGGTGGCGCTTTGCGTGGGCCCGAACATGGAGAAGGTCACCAGGTTGGGCAGACCCCGGCCATACGGGTCGACCGCCGGACCGGCGATGGCCGGGTTGTTCCAGTTCGTACCGAAGTTGGCGGCCTGCCATTGCTGGAAGGGCGGCGCGGGCGTCCAGACGACATTCACCGCGGTGCTGGTCTGCTGGAGCGAAAAGGCGCCGTAACCGGAGACCGCGCGACCCGCGCTATCCGCGCTCACGGTGCCGAGCTTGAAGGTGCCGCTGATGGAGGTGGCATTGAGCGCGGTCCAAGTGTGCGTTTGCGCCCAGAAGGGATCGGTGAGGCTCACGTTGCCGCCTGTGGGGTTCAGCACCACGTCCACGACGGCGTTGGTCGTGACGGTGACACCCGCGGCGTTGATGTTATCGAAATTCACGCCCGGGTTGGTGTTGGCATTGGCCGCCAATTCCCAGGCGACGTGCGAGGCCGCGCCATAGCTGAGCGAACCGGTGAAAGTCTGCACGCCAGCGCCGACTCCAGGCGAATGCGTGCCGCTAATCGTCGTATTCGGCGCAATGGTCCCGTTGCCGCCGAGCGTGCCACTGCCAGCCACCGTGAGGGCGCTCGGGCCGCTGACACTGCCGTTCAAATTCAGCCGGCCGGTGTTGACCACGATCGTGCCGGTGTGGGTGATTGCGCCGCTCAAGGTCCATGTGCCGGGATCGGACTTCGTGATGCTGACCAAGGTATTCGGCGCAGTGCCGTCGCTGATATTGCCGCTGATCGTGCCGCTGGCCGCGCCGGCCAGTTGCAAGTTTCGACTGGTGATGTTCGGCGCAAAGTTACCCGTGAACGTGAGCGCACCGGCGGCGGCGATGAGCCGGGTATCCCCGTTTCCACTCGTGATCGTGACATTGCCGCGAATGATGTTATTGCCGGCTTCGTTGTAAAACGCGCCGTTCGTGGTCGCGCTGTTGCTCACCGTGTAAGAGATCGTCGCGGGCAGATCGATGGCGCCGCCGCTACCGTCGAGACGGAGATACGGATTGCCACCGTTGCCGTTGGCCATGGTCAAGGTCTTCGTGCCGCTGCCCAGGGCGCTCGCATTGCTGATGCGGATGCCGCCGGAATTGCCGGTGACATTGCCGGTGAAAGTATTCGCGCCGCTCAAGGTGACGATCGACGTCGTGCTCCCACCGCTGGTGATTCCCACCTGCACGCTTCCCGTGCCGCCGATGACGTTGGATACATTGAGCACCGTATCGCCGCGGTAGAAACGCAAGGTGGCGTTATTCGTCACCGTGCCGGCGGCGAGCGTCCCGGTGCTGCCGCCGTTGCCGATTTGCAAGGTGCCGTTGCTGATCGTAGTGCCGCCCGCGTAGGTATTCGTGCCGGCGAGGATGAGCGTGCTCGAACCGGCCTTCGTCAGCGAACCCGCGCCTGAGGTGTCGCCATTGAAACGGAAGGCGGCGCTGCCGGAACCTTGGGCGGTCGTAGCCACGGCGAGGGTCAGCGGCGTATTGATGTCGTAACTCAGCCCTGAGCCGGTAGGGGCGTTCAAATTGATGACGGCATTGGCCGAGCCGTTGTTGGTCAACGTGAGTCCGCTGCCCGCGATCGTCGCGTCCGCAACGGCACTGGCGGTGCCGTTGAGTGTGAAGACGTTCATGGCGAATGAACCCGTGTCGTTCGTCGCGGTGACATTCGCAGCCAGCGTGCTGCCGGTGAAAAACTCGATGGTATTGCCCCGGCTGCTCGCCGGCGCGACCGCGGAAGCCCAATTGGCGCCATTGCTCCACACACCATTCGCCGCGGCGTTCCAGACCTGGGTGCCAGTCACCGCACTGACAGTGATCGTTCCGGTCGAGCTCAGTCCGCCGCTGTCCGTCGCCGTGTAGGTAAAGCTCGGAATGCCGACATAGCCGGCATTCGGGGTAAAGACCGCGGTGTGCCCATCGGCCAGCAACGTGACGGTGCCGCTGAGCGCATTGCCAACGGAGAAGGTCATCGCATTCGGATACGTCGCGTCGTCGGTCACATAGTTGCGGAGGTCGACCGTGACCGCGCCGTCCCCGACTGTCGTCACCGCTCCGCCCGCGGTCACCGGCGGATCGTTCGTGGCGGCGATATTCCAGGTGCTCAGGGGGGTGATCGCCGGCAGTGCCGTCGGCGGTATATCTCCGGGCGAGAGCGGCACCATCCACACCGCCAGCGTCGTGCTGGTGACGTTGGTGAGATTGATGGCCAGCTTTTGATAGCCCGTGTTCGCATTCTGGCCCGAGGGATTCGGCGACGTCGGCAACGGCGTGGCATTCATGACCTGGAACGTGCCGCCACCGCTGACGATCTTGCACCACAGACGGTCGCTGCCTTGCGTGAGCGTCACCGCCGTCCCATCGGGATCGATGGCCACGCTCGTGGACGGAATCGCGAAATGAGCGAACCACCATACGGTATGGGGCGTCGACGAGACGATCTCATCCTGCACGAGCACCTGGTTGCGATCGCCCATGAGTTGAAAGCCACGCCACAGACGGGAGACGCCCGCCGTGCTCGGCGTGAGCGAGAGAATGGTCATCGAGCGCCGGCCGGTCGGCGAGCTCTGATACGCGACCATCGGCGCGACGGTATCGTAAGTCATGTCCGGCCCGGAGCCGGGATCGAGGATGATCGTGTTCTGACCTTCGCCGCGCGTACGGTAGTAGTTCCAGCGATTCGGGTTGGTCGCCGGTGAGTTCGTGAAGTAGCCGGGCAGACCGTAGTCATCCGGACCGAGGTCCTGGAACCAGCGATGGCCGAGGGCATCGAGGACAAAATCGCCCGCGTCCAGGTTGCCGTGATCCGCGCCCATCCAGCCGCCCTTGGTGCCGAGGAAGGTCGTGCGCGGATCAGTCCAATTTCCGCGTAGGGTCACCGCATCGAGGTGATAGTAAGGCGTCCCGTTTTGCCCATGATACGCCATGTCCCTGGCGAAACCGGTCGAGGCTGGGGTGGCGTTGGTGGCGTTGTACCACAGCGCGGCAAGCGGGCCGCCGCCGTAGGTATTTTCGTACCAGGCAAGGAGCGGCTGATTGAATCGCCGGGCATGCCATTCCAGCGTTTCCTCGGAGACCGGCAGGCCGCCCTGGGTCGTGCCACCGTCGGAAAAATTGAAGGACTGGCCGGTGGGGCCATTCATGCACATGGCGTGAAAACCGGTTTCCGAAAACATCGGTGTCGCGCTCAAGCCGAAATCGCTACCCAGCGCCCATTCCAGTGCGCCCAACATGCGGGTGCCATAGATTGTTTCGTAATTCCAGTAACCCGGCCCTTCATACCACGCGCCATCGTCGGCCGTGAAATGGGACATCACCGGTCGCAGCGAATTGAGCGCGCGATTCAGAACGTCCTCGCTCTGCGTTACATTTTCATCAGCAATCGCCAGCGCGCCCAGCGCCAGGCCGCCATTGCAGACCAGGTTCCAGTTGTTACCCGTGCTCCGCGACCACCAGGCATCGCTCGTGTATTGGGTCTGACCTGCGGCGAGTCCTTTGTTGATGATCGCGGTGCGGATGGTGTCGCGCTGCGCTTGCGTCCAGTAGTTGTAAAACCAGTCGTAGCCGAGCGCGCAGGCATGCGTCATTTCCGCGGTATCGAGAAAGTGCGGCGGGTTCCAGTCGGGGAAGGCGGTATTATCGGCGACGGCATTCAGCTCGGTCCAGGCGCGGTCGGCATAGGCGTTGTTGCCTGTCACCCACCACGCGACACCGAGATTGTTGATGCGGTCTTTTACCGTGCGGGCCACATTCAGGAGATCGCCCGTGGCGTCCAGCGTATAAGTGACCGGCGGCTGTCCGAGAATGGTATTGGCCGTATTGACCGCATTCGTGGCCCACGTCTTGGGGATGCTGGCCGTACTGCTCTGGTATACCGACTGAAGCCACAGGAAGCGTTCTGTCGTCGCCAGCAATCGCGGATGCGCGGTGGCCAGCGTATCGAGGAGATTGGCCTGCGCGGGCTGGGCGCGATCGAGCCCCGCCTGCACCAGCGCACTGCCGGGAATCACCGAAAACGCGGAGTCGCCAGGCTTCATCCAGCCCACGCTCCAGTGGTCGGTACCGGTATCTTCTTTGTGCAGCATCTCGACGTAGTAGCGCTGCCCTTGCACGAGCGAAACCGGCGCCGATTGCTGGCTGGGCTGCGCGTTCCATTGCCGGAATCCCGTCGCGCTTGCGACACTCGCGATGAGCACCTCGTTCGCCGAAGTCGAATCGGTGCTCAGAAAGAGCTGACACGTGTCATCGCCGCTCACGGCGAAGGTGTAGTTTCCCGTGGCCGGCGGCACGATGTAGCCGGTCACCCGAGTGCCGTAGCTGTCCGCCCAATTCTGCGCGAGACACTCGAAGGAACTGTTCAGCTCGCGCCCGCTCGGTTTGCTCGGAAAGTTCGCATTCGACGTGAGGGAGCTGATGGCGCTGCCCGGGATTCCCAGCCAGTGCTCCACCAGGATCGAGCCTCCGGCCTTGGCGACCGACGGCTGCGACAGCCGCGCCTGCGGCACTACCTGGCGGGGCTGCGAGGGCGAGGACCACTCCAGCGTCACGTTCGAGCCGGGGTACGTATCAAGCGATTCCAGGCGCAGGTTCACGCTCTGGCCCGCGGTCAAGGCCACCTCGCCGCGCATCTCGCCGCTTTGCGGAAAGCTGCGCGCAACCACCATCCGGTCATCGATCCACAGCCGCGCACCATTCGGCGAGGTCACGTAAAACGTATAGGTTTCCGAAAACTGCGGGGTGATCTGCCCAGTCCACACCTGGAGGCTGTCCACGATCGTGGCCGTGGCGCTGCCGGTCTGCACGATCGCGCCCGTAGGCTGGCCGAGCGTCACCGTCACCGTCTTGCTGGTCTCGATGAAATAGGCGGCGATCGGCGTGATGGTGATCGTTGCGCTCGTCTGCCCATTCGCGAAACTCACCGTCCCGCTCAGCGTCTGGTAATCCGTGCCATTCACCGCGGTGCCGCTCAGCGTGTAGGGCACAGTCAAAGCACCCGAACCATTGCTCCGTGTCACGGTGAGGACTGCGGGCGCCTCCGAGGTCGCGGTGGGCGTGGTCGCGGTGATGTTCAATACACTCAGCGCAGTGGACGTGATCACCACGTTGTCCATCAGGATCGTCGGCCGATAGCCGGTGCCACCGAAGCCGTAGGCAAACTCGTCAAACGTGTAGGTGAGCACGGAAGCGGCCGGATGGGTGCCTGAAGCCGCGGCGAGGTTATCCACCTGTGCCAGCACGTAGAGGTCGCCGTTCGTCAGACGAGTGATTTGCAACAGCGCCGAATGTTTCGTCGTCCCGCTAGCCACCGAGGCCCCGCCCGTGCCGAAGCCGAACCGCGTTCCCGCCCCGCTTCCGCCGAGGATGTCGTCGCCCGCATCCTCGTATTTCACGCCGGTCCCCGTGCTGCTGGCGCCGCCCACGTTGGTATTGAAGCCGTAATTCTTATCGTCGGTGCGCGTGCTGCTGCCGGAGCCGGAAGTGTCGCTCGACTGTTTGGTGCCGTTCGAGTTGCCGAGGCCGATGCGGAATCCATCCCCGGCGCTCGTCGGCGCGGTCGGGAATCGATAGTCGAACGTGGCCTTGATGGTGTCACCGGGGTTCGCCAGCGTCGTGCCCGAAAAGAAGGTGATGATCTTGTGGAAATCCCCCGATGGCACCAATTGCATGGCGTTCCCGGTTCCGATGCCGGCCGTATCGTCCACGATCGTCACCTGCCCCGTATTGGTCGTGTTCTGCCACCATACTCCGCCCAGCGTATCGCCGCCGGTCGTGTTCGTGCGATTGCCGTCCGCGAACGGATCGCTCATGAGCGTCACATCCGCCCGGGCCATGGTCACGAGGAACAGGAGCAGGATCGCCACTACGCATCGACGCCGATCACGTCGTAGTTTTGCCCACTTGGACAGGGCTTCCACGCAGGCCTGGAGGGATTGGCGAACCAAACGAACGCTCGTCATTCACTAATGACACAGCCCGCCCTGTCTAATGTCAATCTTGGGCCTTTAACTAAACAGCGGCAGGATATGACGGGAGAAGAGATTTCCGGTCACGTTGCGAGCGATGATGGCTTCGTTCGTGGCCAGCGCAGCGGTGTAGGCCTCGCCGAATTCGGCGGCAATCTTGAAAGAGACATGCAGGAATTGCCGGAAATGCGGGTTGTATTCCGGGCACGACGGAACATGACGGAGCGCGCCCACGAATTGAGCGGAACTCCATCGGGCAACTTCACCCGGAATGGGGAGCCGGGCCGGATCGATGTCCACCACCGGCGCGTACGGCTTCACCAGTTCCTCAAAGCGCGTCATGGCCCGCGCGTAGATCTCCGCGGCCAGGGTAAGGCCTTCGCCACCGCTCTCCGCCAGACCGATCAACTCCTCCAGCCAGGTCGTGCCCGCGGTTTTCACATGCAGACCGGCGTCGTGTTGGCGGATCAGGCGGCGGATGATGGGGTAGAGAGAAAACTTGTCGCTTCCGGAGTGGACGCTGAGCTTGAGGGTTTCCGGCAGACCAAATTCGCGGATTGCGAACGCGACGACATACAGGTCTTCGTCGAACTCCTTCTCGAACTGCGCGAGGTCGCCGACGTAATCGACGCCCTTGTTGAAGCGGCCGGTGAATTTCGGCGCGATGGTTTGGACGGGAATGCCTTCGCGGGCGATCATCGCGAGAATGAGCAACAGCTCCGCCGGAGTCTGCGGCCGGTCCGTCTCATCGACGGACACTTCGGTGATGAAGCGGTTTCGTTCTTTGCGCTCGGCAATGTAACGATAGATCCGGCCCGCTTCCTCCATGGCCCAGAGAAACTTCTCCGCAGTGGCGCGCAGGAGCTGCTCATCGATGGCCAGCGGCTCGTCCAATCCCGGGATGAAAACGCGACCGCGGAGATGCCAGTTTTCCTGGATGAAACCTTCGATGGATTCCTCGGTCGCCCGCTGGCCGACGTAATCGGCAACATCGAGCGTGAAGAAATCACTGGGCGCGATGAAGCGATCGACGGTCTGGAGATGGATGTGGTCCGCATCGACGTGGAAGCCGCCTGCCCACTCGAGCGCGGCCACCGCGGCCTCGGCCTCGGCGAGAACACTGGCTGGCTCGGTGCCCACGAGAGAATGCTCGCGGTTCGATTTGTTCCAGACGGGGGTGACCCCGATACCCATGGTGCGGGCCTGGGCGATCGCCGCCAGTTGCGCTTTGCCCTGCCGGGCGAAACGGTCGCCCATGCCAAGAGTGTATTTTTCAACGGATTTAAAGGATTGCATGGAGAGATTCAGTGAAGTGGTTTGCAGCCATTTAGCCCAATTCCGCCGCCGCGAAATCGCTGCTTTCTGCATTCCCCATTGAGTTTTCGGCAGTCCGCCGTCATCTGCCGTTTTTTCAATATCTAATGCCGAAACCGGCATTGCGGACGCCCGGCAGCGGGAGCATGTTCCGGACATCGATGTCCCCCGCCCTTTCCACCATCCCACTCCTGCTCGGCGCAATCGCCATTGCCGCCTGCTCTTGCCGGGCGGCAGAGATTGAGACCAGTGAATCGCAGGCGATCCTTGCGCAAATCCGGTCGCCGGAATTTCCCGCCCGCGATTTTTCCATCACCGACTTCGGCGCCTCGCCGAATGCGGACAGCACGGAAGCCATCGCGAAGGCCATCACCGCCTGCCACGCCGCCGGCGGCGGACGCGTCACTATTCCCGCAGGAGTGTGGCTCACCGGCGCCGTGCATCTCCTGGGCAACGTAGACCTGCACCTGGCGAAAGAAGCGACGCTGCGCTTCGTCCCAGAGCCGGCGAAATATCTACCGGTGGTCCTCACGCGTTACGAAGGCATCGAGTGCATGAATTACTCGCCGCTGGTTTATGCCTTCGAGCAGGAGAATGTCGCCATCACCGGTGCAGGGACCCTCGACGGCTCGGCCAGCTCGCAGAACTGGTGGGCCTGGAACGAGCGCGCCCCAGACAAACCGGCATTGCAAGCGGCGGATCGAAAGCAACTCGATCAGCAGGGCGCCGACGGAACACCCGTGGCCCAACGCATCTTTGGCGCGGGCCATTTTCTGCGGCCCAGCTTCATCGAACCTTATCGATGCAAAAACGTGCTCATCGAGGGCGTCACCATCGTCAACTCACCCATGTGGGAGATTCATCCCACACTTTGTACCAATGTCACCGTGCGTGGCGTCACCGTGCATAGCCTGGGGACGAACAACGACGGCTGCGATCCAGAGAGCTGCCACGATGTCCTCATCGAGGATTGCACTTTTCAAACCGGCGACGATTGCATCGCCATCAAGAGCGGACGCAACAACGACGGCCGGCGCGTCGGCGTCGCTGCGGAAAATATCATCATTCGCCGGTGCACGATGAAAGACGGCCACGGCGGGGTGACGATCGGCAGCGAAGTCTCCGGCGGGGTGCGAAACGTCTTCGTGTCCGATTGCCAAATGGACAGCCCCCGGCTGGATCGTGCTTTTCGATTCAAGTCGAATGCGGTCCGCGGCGGAGAGATCGAAAACATCCAGGTGTCCCAGGTGAAAATCGGCCGTGTCGCCAGAGCGGTCCTTTCCGTGGAATTCGACTACGAGGAGGGCGCCCATGGACCGGAAAGACCGGTGCTGCGCCACGTGCGCATCGAGAATGTGACCGCAGAGTCCTGCGGCAGCGTGGCCACGATCACCTCTTTTCCCGCGGCGGTGATCGACGATGTCCGCCTGAAAGATTGCACGTTTCACGGCGTGGAAGCGGCATCCCGAACCCAGCACGCCGGATCAATCACTTTCGAGAACGTCGACATTGAACCCGTGCGCAAGAAATGACTTACGAGAACTCCTCCTCCCGCCGCGTGGGCAGTTATCGTTGGGTCGTCTGCGGACTGCTCCTCTTCGCCACGACGATCAATTACGTCGACCGGCAGGTCTTCGGTATCCTCGCTCCGGAGATGGAGCGCATCTTCGGATGGAGCAATACCAATTACACGGACATCGTTTTCTGGTTTGAGGTTGCCTACGCCATCGGCCAATTGCTGGCCGGCCGCCTGTTGGATCGCATCGGCACCTTTGCCGGATTTGCGCTGGCCATGTTCTTCTGGAGCGGCGCCTCGATGCTGCACGCCGCCATGGCGGGCATCGTGGGCTTCAGCGTCGCCCGCTTTCTCCTCGGCCTGGGCGAATCGGGCAATTTCCCCGCATGCATCAAAACCGTCGCGGAATGGTTTCCTAAAAAGGAACGCGCGCTCGCCACGGGCATTTTCAATGCGGGTTCCAATTTCGGCGCCCTTCTCGCGCCATGGCTCGTGCCGCTCATTTTCGTCAAATGGGGCTGGCAATGGGCGTTTATCGGAACCGGCGCCGTCGGCTTTTTCTGGCTGGTCCTCTGGCTCAGGACCTATCGCGCTCCGGAGCAACATCCGCGTCTTTCCGCCGGGGAATTGGCTTACATTCGCAGTGACCCTGTCGAACCGGTCACGAAGATCTCCTGGCTGCGCCTGCTGCCCCACCGCCAGACATTGGCCTACGTCGTCGCCAAATTCCTCACCGACTCCGTCTGGCGCTGGTATCTCTATCTGCTGCCGCTGTTTTTCAATCAGCAGTACCACCTCGATATCAAGAGCTTTGGTCTACCCTTTGTCCTGATTTATTGCCTGGCCGACGTCGGCAGCATCGCCGGAGGTTGGCTGTCTTCGTCGTTGATTCATCGCGGCTGGTCGGTGAACGCGGGGCGCAAAGTCGCGATGCTCGCCTGCGCGCTCTGTGTCGTGCCGGTGGCCATGGTCACGCAGATCTCTCACATGTGGGCCGCGGTGTGGCTCGTCGGCCTGGCGGCTGCCGCCCATCAGGGCTGGTCGGCGAACCTTTACACGACGGCCTCCGATATGTTCCCGACCCAGGCCGTGGGATCCGTGGTCGGCATCGGCGGAATGGCCGGAGCCCTCGGCGCCATGGGGCTGCTCAAACTCACGGGTTACATCCTCGGTCACTCGGGGAGTTACACCCTGCTCTTTTTCATCGCCGCGGCGGCTTACCTGCTCGCCCTGGCCCTGCTGCACCTCCTCGCGCCGCGGTTGGCCGTGGCGAAGATCTAGCGAATCATGGCCAGGACCAAAAACGTTCTCGTTGCGCTCGGCTGGTACGATCACCGGCTGCTGCAAGGCATCGCCACCTATGCCACCGAACATCGCTGGCATCTCGCCGCGCACAGCATCATTCACGAAAAGGTCATTCCATGGGGATGGGAAGGCGACGGCGTGCTTGCCTGGTTGGCCGCCGGCGACGATCTCGCGCATTTCGTCGCCTCGGTGAAAAAGCCGACGGTGGATTTTTCCATGCGCCGGCCGCACCTGCCCTTTGCCCACGTGGTCCAGGATCACGCCAAAACGGGCCAGCTCGTGGCCAGCCATTTTCTCGACCGTGGTCTGCGGCACTTTCGCTTTTACAGCGACTCCGAGAATTGGTCGCAGGTAGAGCGTGGCGAAGGCTTTGCCAGGGCGCTGACGGCCTCCGGAGAGGAGTGTGAATGGTGGCGCTGGCGGGAAACGTCCGGGCAGGGCTCCGGACAAAACCAATGGCTGCGCCGGCGCGAGTGGCTGCTCCGCCAGATTCAATCCGCGCCCAAACCCCTCGCGGTCTTTACCGCCAACGGCACGCTCGCCGTGGAAATCCAGGAGGTCTGCGCGGAAGCGAAAATCCAGGTTCCGAGCGAAGTCGCCATCGTCGGGATCGACGACTATCTCCTTTCCGTCGGTGCGGCCAACCGCTCGATCTCCGGCGTCGATACGAACCTGGAAGAGCAGGGCTATCGCGGCGCGGAACTGCTCGATCGCATGATGCGCGGCGCCAGGCAACCGGTGAAACCGGTGCGGATTCCCCCCGCGCAAGTGATTACGCGGAAGAGCAGCGACATTCTCGCCGTGAACCACGGTGGCGTGGCCCGCGGGCTGCATTTCATCGCGGAACACTTTGCCCAGGCCATCAGCGTCGACGACGTCGCGCGTGCCGCGGGGATGTCGCGCCGTGGATTGCACCAGGCGTTTTCGGAACATGTCGGCTGCACTCCCGGGGACAAGATTCGCGGTGTGCGGCTAAATCTCGCCAAACGCCTGCTGGCGGAGACCGAAGACAAGATCGAGTCCATCGCCCAGCAAAGCGGATATCCCAGCATCAACACCTTCTTCATCGCGTTCCGCCGGGCGGAGAAAACCACTCCCGCGGAGTTCCGGAAGATCGCCCGCCGCGGGCGCTAACGCCCAACGCCAAACCACTATGAAAGCAATTCCCTTTTCCACCCTCTTCCCGGCAGTCGCGCTCGCCACCGCGTTGCTCTCGGCGCCCCTATCGGCAAAGGATCCCGTGCCGATCGAACCGCGTCCCGCCGTCATTCCGCAGCGTTCCGTTTCGATCCTGCAATTTGGTGGCAAAGGCGACGGAAAGGCCCTGAACACCGAGGCTTTTCGTGCCGCCATCCAGGCCTGCGCCAAAGCGGGCGGCGGCCGGGTTGTCGTCCCCCCCGGAACCTTCCGCACCGGCCCGATCGAACTTGCCAGCCATGTGGCGCTGATCGTGGAAAAGGGCGCGATCATTCAAGCCTCCGATCGCTTTTCCGATTTCGGTCTCCCCGATCCTTTGCCGGCTACGCAGCAAGAGATCGACGGTTACAAGAAGCTGTTACGTCCGCTCATCAGCGGCACCAAACTCGACGATATCGCTATCGCCGGTGAAGGGATCATCGACGGAGCGGGCTCGGGCTGGTGGGCCAAATCCGACAAAGCCGCCGAGCGCGCGGCCGCCGCTGCAAAGGCAGGAGAATCTGCTTCCACCAAGCCGGCCGATTCCACATCCCCAAAAAGTGAAAAGCCGGCACCGCCAGAAAAGCCGCTCTATGTTCCGCGCCCCTTCCTCATCACCCTGCGCGATTGCGCGCGTGTTCACCTCCAGGGAGTGACCCTGCGCAATTCGCCGATGTTCCATTTCGTTCCGCATCATTGCCACGACGTGGTCGTCGAGGATGTAACCATCTTCTCTCCCGCCGACGCTCCGAATACCGACGGGATTGACCCAGCCAATTCGCGCGATGTGCTCATCCGCCGATGCACCATCGATACCGGCGACGATAACATCGCGGTGAAAGGCGGCGGAGTCGCCAATGAACCGACGGAAAACGTCACCGTCACGGACTGCAAATTTCTCCACGGACACGGCGTCTCGATCGGGAGCGAGACCGAAGCCGGCGTCCGCAATTTCCTCGTGCAACGATGCGCATTTGAAAACACCGGGACCGCCCTGCGGATCAAATCGGACCGAACCCGGGGTGGCGTGGTGGAGAACGTCCTCTACCGCGACATCACCATGAAAAATGTCGAGACTGCCATCACCATCTTTCTCTTCTACGACGACAAGAAGGCCGCGGCTCATCCTGAGCTGGCGCCGGTGACGAAACAAACGCCGATGGTGCGCAACATCACCTTTCAAAAGATCGTCTGCCACGGGACCACCAGGAAGGCTGGCGAATTGGTCGGACTGCCGGAAAGCCCGATCAGCGATGTCGTTTTCGACGACGTGCATATCGACGGTGCGGCCGCTCCTTTCACCCAACAGGACATCCACAATCTGCGCACCGCCAATTTCGATGTGCAAACCGTGCCCGCCGCCAACGCTCTGCCCGCCACGCATTGAATTTCCACGACCGTCTCATGCAATCGCGCCCTTTCATTCACGACGACTTTCTTCTCACCACGCGCACTGCGCGCCGGCTCTATCATGAGTTCGCCGCCCCGGAGCCGATCTTCGATTACCACTGTCATCTCTCCCCGCGCGACATCGCCGAAAACCGGCAGTTTGAAAACCCTTTCGAAATCTGGCTGGAAGGCGACCATTACAAATGGCGGGCGATGCGCTCCAACGGAGTCGCCGAACGCTTCTGCACGGGAGACGCCACGCCGCTGGAAAAATTCAAGGCCTGGGCGGCCACCGTGCCCCACACCCTGCGCAATCCGCTCTATCATTGGACTCATCTGGAGCTCCTCCGCTATTTCGGAATCAGTGATTTGCTGGACGAATCGAACGCGGAGCGGATCTGGCATGAGATCAACGAACAGCTCACGAGCCCGGAATTCTCCACCCGCGGCATTCTCAAAAGATTTCGCGTCACGACTCTCTGCACTACGGATGATCCCACCGATGATCTGGCCCATCACGATACGCTCCGAACCAGCGAACCCGGCACCGAGGTCTGGCCGGCATTCCGTCCCGACGCCGCCCTGGCGGTAAACCGTCCGCAGGCTTTCAGCGCGTGGTTGCAACGCCTGGAGATAGCCAGCCAAATGGAAATCCGCTCCCTGGATGAACTCCTGGAGGCGCTTCGCAGACGCGGCGAATTCTTTCATCGGCACGGCTGCCGTCTTTCCGATCACGGGCTGGAACGCTGCTACGCCGAACCCTGCAGCGAAGCGGAGGCCGCGGCCATTTTCACCGCCGCGCTCGAGGGGAAGGAAGTTTCACCCGCCGAGCACGTGGCATACGCCTCCTTCGTGATGCTCTTTCTCGGCCGCTTCTACGCCGAGAAAGGCTGGACCATGCAGCTCCACCTCGGCGCCCTCCGCAATAACAACACACGGCTGCGCGGTCAGCTTGGGCCGGATACCGGATTCGATTCCATCGGCGATTTTCCGCAAGCCGGTCCGCTGGCGACTTATCTCGATCGTCTGGATTCCGAAGGCGCCTTGCCCCGAACCATCCTCTATAACTTGAATCCGGCGGACAATTACGCCTTCGCGACCACACTGGGAAATTTTCAGGACGGAAGCGTCGCCGGTAAAGTCCAACTGGGAAGCGGTTGGTGGTTCCTGGATCAAAAGGAAGCGATGGAATGGCAACTCAATGCCCTTTCCAATCTCGGCCTGCTCTCCCGCTTCGTGGGCATGGTCACCGACTCGCGCTCCTTCATGTCTTATCCGCGTCATGAGTATTTCCGGCGGGTCCTGTGCAACCTCCTTGGTCGCGAGGTCGAGTCCGGTGAACTTCCGGATGACGTCCCGCTGGTCGGCGGACTCGTCCGCAATATATGCCACGAAAACGCGCGGACCTACTTCGGCTTTCCGTCATGATGCGCCTTCTGCTCCCGCTTCTCTGCAGCGCGATGCTGGCCACGGCTCACAGCGAACTGAACCTCGTCGCCCACGGACCCGTCGGGAACAATGCCTGCGTCGATAGCCCACTACGGTTGACCTTCAACGAACCACCGGTTCTCGCGCATCACGGAAGAATCGAAGTTCGCCGCGAATCCGATGGCGCGACGGTGGACACCGTCGACCTCGCAGCGACCAAGTACACGGACCGCTTTGGAGATTCCGAGAACAGCACCGCACTATCTTACGAACCGGTCTGCATCGACGGAAACACCGCGTTCGTTCGTTTGCGGACGCAGTGCCTCCGGCCTAACGAATCCTACGAGGTTCGCATTCCGCCCGGCGCGTTTCAGGACGCCGAAGGGCACGACTTCACGGGCTTCAACACAGGGTGGACTTTTCGGACGAAAGCGACGCCTTCATCCAAAGCCGACCGCCTCATCGTCGCGGCGGATGGCACCGGCGACTTCTGCACCGTGCAGGGTGCGGTGGATCAAATGAAACCGGGCCTCACGCACGTTCCGGTGATCTTTATCCGGAAAGGGAACTATCACGAATTGGTGCGCATTGATCGCGAGCGCAAACATGTTCACCTCATCGGAGAGGATCGGCAGGGCACGATCATTAGCTATACCAATAACGAGAAGCTCAACTCGGGCTGGATCCAACGTGCCGTCCTGGGGTGCGAAGCCGACGATTTCATGCTGGAGAATCTCACGGTGCAGAACACGACGCCTTATCGTGGATCGCAGGCGGAAGCGGTTTGCATCAACGCCCAACGTTGCGTGTTACGAAACGCAAACTTTCTCAGCTTCCAGGACACCCTCAATCTCAGTGGCCGCGTTTACGTGGCCGATTCTTACATCGAAGGCGATGTCGACTATGTGTGGGGCTATGGCACGGCGTCTTTCGAGCGGTGCGAACTTCGATCGATGCACGACGGCTATATCGTGCAGGCGCGAAATTCCGCGGCACGACCGGGCTATCTCTTCGTCCACTGTCGACTCACGGCGGCGCCAGGCGTCCAAAAATGCTGGCTCGCGCGCATCGACACCGGGCGTTTTCCGGCCAGCCACGTCGCATTCGTGCATTGCGCGATGGGCCCGCACATCCTGCCCGAGGGATGGCAGATCATTGGTCCACCGGCGGACACTTTGCGGTTCGAGGAAGGCGGCAGCACGGACTCGAGTGGCCATCCGCTGGAGGTCAGCGGTCGGAATCCCGCGGCAAAAGCGCTCGCGCCAAAGGTGGAGTCTTCCCTTTCGGCCGAATCCATCCTCAGCGGGCAGGACGGATGGCATCCGCAGCAAAAGTGACGCCTAACAGGCCTTTTGAGAAAGGCGCCGGGCGCAGGCAGCGACGTTTTCAGATTCACGAACTGCCATACAAGTCGAAGGATGTCTCTGTTCACACCGCCACGGCTCACACCCGCAACGCGTCAACCCGTCGCGGAAACAATACTCCCCAAGGGCCGGCATGGCTTGTCGGCGGCACAACGACTGAGATGCGTCGTCCAGCCGAGGATTTCTAATTCGCTGCCAAGATGATTCCAGCTTTCGACCGATTCGGAAAAGGATCATGGAAGCCACGGTCGCCGCAAAGAGCCACCACAAGTGAGCCCGATCCAGGAATAGTTCACATCCAAAGATCACCGCACAAATCGCAAAAAATGACGACCCCTGAGACCCTCATCCACTTCGCGATGACCAGGCGAAGACTGGGAAAACCACCTGCAGTAAGGGAATCGATTTTGCGCGGAAGAAGAGGCTGCACAGTGAGTATCAATCTGGGTCCGCCCATCAAACTCCACTTCCCATGACGCGCGGCTGAACATTCCCTGAATGTTTAGTCATTTTCAGGGGCGTTTTTTGCGCCGGCCTTCAGTGTAGCCAGACAAATTTTCAGCCGAGAGAGGCCGGAGATCAAACCATTTGCCTTCGGCTCGCGAATCCTTATTAGGTGCGTCGCTTATCTCACCACGCGGGATCTACGAGAAGGCTGCGACCCAACACGCTTCATGTGCCATGAATACTCGTCTCTTTTTGTCTTTTTTTCGAGTGGCGGCAGCCGCCCTGCTTGGTGTCTCGGCGGTGGCGGCCGATATCCCTCCCACAGCCCCACCGGCGCTGGACGATTTGATCAAGCAGGGAGCGGAATTCGACGACCGCTTCGACGCCAAGGATGCGCTGCAATATTACAATCAAGCCGAGAAGCTGGATCCGAAAAACGCCGATGTGCTCGTGCGCATCGCAAGGCAGTATCGATATATGCTGGCGGACGCTTCTTCGAAGGCGGAAAAGCTGCGACTCGGCCATATCGCGCTCGGCTATTCCGAACGCGCCGCGGCCGCGGGCCCGAAGGATCCCGAGGCGCAGCTTTCCATCGCCATTACCTTGGGGAAGATGCTGCCTTACATGAAGACCAAGGATCAAGTGGACGCCACACCGCGGATCAAAGAGTCGGTGGATAAGGCACTGGCACTGGATCCGCGCGATGACACCGCGTGGCATATTCTAGGGCGATGGAATCGCGTCCTGGCCGATATCACCGGCTTGAAGCGCCTGTTAGCCGGTGCTGTTTACGGTAAACTTCCCAAGGGAAGCAACGCAGAGGCGGAGGCGTGTTTGCACAAGGCGATTGCCATTAACCCACATCGCCTCATGCACTATGTCGAACTCGGCCGGGTGTACGCGCAAATGGGAAGAAAGGATGACGCCCGCCGCTGCATCGACAAAGGGCTCTCCATGCCCAACCGGGAAAAGGACGATCCGGAAACCAAGGAACGGGGCCGCGAGGCTTTGACGAAGCTGAAATAGGTCGCAGGACACTCGGGGGTACGAGAGTGTGAAATAGTCTCCAAAACGTTTCGAACAGAAAAGGCAATTGTCGGGCGGCGATCTTCGCCGCCGCAGGGCGACGCATGGCCTTGGTTCGGGCGGAGGTGGCCAGGATGGCCGCCCTACCATTGCTCTCTCTACTTTCACCCGCCTGGAATGCCCTCCAGCAACGATCTCCAGAGGGAGGATTTGGACCCGTCACGCTGTAAACCATTCGTCTACGCTTTGCAGTATGAGGAATTCTTAATAGTACTTTCATAAGAACCCCAGAACGACAGTGTCTAGTAGTTCCCCATGCGCATCCTTCTCGTTGAAGACGAAGAGAAAGTAGCCCGCTTCATTACAGTCGGCCTCAAGGCCGAGCGTTTTGCAGTGGATACGGCGCGTGATGGGAAGACGGGATTGCAGATGGCGTCGCTCAATCCTTACGACTTGCTCATCGTCGACCTGATGCTGCCGGAAATCAACGGCACGGAACTGATCCGGCGCGTGCGCAAGCAGAACACCGATGTCCCCATCGTAGTGCTGACGGCTCGCGATGCGCTTTCCGACAAGGTGGCCAATTTCGAATCGGGCGCGGACGACTATCTGACCAAGCCGTTCGCCTTTGCAGAATTGCTCGTCCGCATCAAGGCGCTGCTCCGGCGCGGCGCCGTGCCGCGCGCCAATGTCATTCAGATCGCCGACCTCGAGATCGACCGGCTCGCGCACCAGGTGCGGCGTGGGGGCCAGTCGATCAAGCTGACCGCCAAGGAATATGGCTTGCTGGAATACCTGGCGACGAATGCCGGGCGCGTCCTCTCCCGCACCATGATCGTGGAACACGTGTGGGACCAGAGCTTCGAGGGATTGACCAACATCGTGGATGTCTACGTCCGCCAATTGCGGGCGAAGATCGACGAACCCTTCGACAGAAAGTTGATTCACACCGTGCGCAGCGTGGGCTACGTGATCAATGAAAACGGCATGGAATGAATTCCCAGTCGATCCATTTTCGGTTGATCGTCTGGTACGCGGGCGTCCTGCTCCTCGTGCTCCTGGGCTTCGGCGCGTTCACCTACACCACGCTCCGTTTTTTTGGCAATCAAGTGTTGGGTGAAAGCATGGCGCACCGCGCGCAACAGATCGCGGATTTGGTGACCAGTAATCCGGCGGGGAAGGATCCTCAATACGTCTCGCGGGAAATCGTCAAACGCTACGACCCGGCGACGAACGACCGTTTTGTGCGCGTCTCGCGCAGCGATGGACAGATCCTGTTTCTTTCCGACGAGCCGAATGACCGGAGCTTTGCTCCGCAGGAAATTCCGGTGTGGCAGCGCAAGGCGGAAAAACCGACGACGTACATGGTCGTGGCGCCGGGCGGCACCCGGTTGCTCGTCGCCGCCCAGCGAGTGCAGGCGCGCAACAACACGTTTTTAATCGAGGTCGGCGGCACGCTCACGTCCAACGAACAACTGCTTCAGCGCCTGCTCCTCACCCTTTTGCTGGGCCTGCCGGTGGTGCTGGCCGTCGTGATTTTCGGTGGCTATGTCCTCACCAAGCGCGCGCTGCAACCGGTGCAGACCATGATGCGCGCGGCCCAGGAAATTACACTGAGCCAGCTGAGCCGGCGGCTTCCGGCACTGAACAGCGACGATGAAGTCGCGCATCTGGCCGCGGTGCTGAACCAGATGATCGCCCGTCTGGATGAGTCCTTTCAAAACACGGCGCGTTTCACTGCCGACGCCTCGCATGAACTGCGCACCCCGCTGACCATCATCCGCGGCGAACTCGAAGCCATCCTGCTCGACCGCAAGCTCGAGCCGGATCTGCGCGATTCCCTGGCCAGTCTGCTGGAGGAAGCGGAGCGCCTCGTGCGTATCGTGGAAGGTCTTTTCGCCCTTTCCCGCCTCGATTCCGGTGAAGCCCAAACCGAACGTGTGCGGTTCGACCTGGCCAAACTCGCGGAGACGACTGCCGAACAGATGTGCCTGCTCGCCGAGGTGAAACACATCGATCTCGTCTACGAGACTTCCCACTGTGTGGAAATCGAGGGGGACCGCTCCCGGCTCAAGCAAGTCGTCGTCAACCTGCTCGACAACGCGATCAAATACACGCCCGAACATGGACGGGTCTCTCTCGCGGTGCGCTCGCAGAATGGCAGTGCACTGCTCGAGGTCTCCGATACCGGGACCCGGGCGTTTCCGAGACGGCCCTGCCACATTTGTTCGAGCGTTTTTACCGGGCGGATGAAGTGCGCTCCCGCGAGATCGGCGGAGCGGGGCTCGGTCTTTCCATCATCCAATCCATTTGCACCGCCCATGGCGGCGGTGTCACCGCCGCCAATACACCGCCCAGCGGCTGTCGTTTCACCGTTGAACTCCCGCTCGCCCACAAAAGCTAGCTCCGCATATCCATGAGCCAATCCTCCCTCTCGGCACCACCACCATCCGAGGCCAAACCCATGACGGAATCCACCCCGCCGCATCCTCACCCCGCGGCCACCACCCCGCCGGCACCTGCAGTTCATCCTGCCCCGCCGCCCACAGTTTCCCCAGCCCACTCCACTCCGCCGCAAAAGCGCCGTATGCCATGGTTCACCATTGCCCTGGTGCTGGCGGCACTGGCGGCAGCGATCCTCTATATGGGTCGCCATGAGAGCGGTTCCGCCGAAACTGCGAAGACGACGGTGGCCGTGGCGAAAGTGGCGCGTGAAGACCTCGTCCAGGATCTTTGGTTGTCGGCCGAATTCCACCCTTATCAGGAAGTCTCGCTGCACAGTAAAGTGGCCGGCTACTTGAAAGAAATCTCCGTCGATGTCGGAGACCAGGTCAAAGCCGGACAGAAGATTGCCGAACTGGAAGTGCCCGAATTGCAGGACGAACTGGCCCGGGACCAATCCGCCTACCAGGCGAGCCTGGAGGACGTGAAGCGGGCGGAGGCCGATTTTGCCCAGGCCAAGATCGTTTATGGACGCCTGCAAGGCGTGAGCAAGGACCATCCGAAATTGGTCGCCCAGCAGGAACTGGATGACGCGCGGGCGAAGAACGACGCGATGCAAGGGGCGCTCGGCGCCGCCCAGCAGCGCGTGCAGGAACGCCAATCGGAGGTGAACAAAACGAAGACGCTGCTCGATTACGCCACGATCACCGTCCCTTTCGAAGGCATCATCACCCATCGCTATGCCGATCCCGGCGCGCTCATCCAGGCGGGCACGACTTCGAGTACGCAGACCCTGCCGCTCGTCGATCTCGCCCAGCAGGACATGCTGCGTCTCGTCTTCCCCGTGCCGGAGTCCGCCGCGCCGCTGATTCAGGACGGCAACCCGGTGGAGGTTTCGGTCAGTGCGCTCAATGAAACCTTCAAGGGCAAGATCTCGCGTTTCTCGGGGAAAGTGGAACGCGCCACCCGCACCATGCACACGGAGGTGGACGTGCCCAATCGCGACGGCCGCTACAAGCCGGGCATGTACGCCTTCGTGCGCCTCATTTTGAAGGAAGAAAAAAATGCCCTGGCCGTCCCGGTCCAGGCCGTCTCCACGGGCGACAAGCCGACCGTCTTCGTTTTGAACAAGGACAACGTCGTCGAAGAACGCCCGGTGACCGTGGGCCTGCAAACTCCGGACAAAGTGCAGATCCGCGATGGCGTCGCCGAGGGCGATCTCGTGATCGTCGGCAGCCGCACGCTGGCACGTCCAGGCCAGAAGGCCACCGGCAAGCTGATCGAAACGCCCAAGACCAACTGATTCACCCAGCGCTGCATGAATCCACTCGTCTCCCAGGAAACTCTCGCCGCCCTCGGCCAGCTCGATACGTGCGCCGTGGTGAATGCCATCGAGTGCTTCGACGTGCGGCTGCGCAACGAAGGCTTCACCGACGCCTCCATTCGCTGCCAACTGCCCGCCCTCCCTCCCATGGTCGGCTATGCCATGACTCTGCGCGTGCGCTCCGAATCCCCCTCATGGAAGGGCGAAAACTATCTCGATCGCACGGATTGGTGGGCCTTTCTCCAGACGCAACCGAAGCCGCACGTGCTGGTCATCCAGGATATGGACCGCCACGCCGGCACCGGGGCGTTCATCGGCGAAACGCACGCGGCCATCCTGCAGGCCCTCGGCTGTGTCGGCGCCGTCACCAATGGCGCCGTTCGCGATCTGCCGTCGGTGGAGCGCCTGGGCTTTCGGCTGTTTTCCAGCAGTGTCGCCGTCTCGCACTCCTACATACATGTGGTGGAAGTCGGTGGCGCGGTCGAGGTTGGCGGGCTGCGCATCGCTCCGGGAGATCTGTTGCACGGCGACCAGCACGGCGTGGTGCTGGTTCCCGCAGAGATCGCGGAACAAGTTCCCGCCACCGTGGAGCGCATCCAGGAACGCGAACGTGCGATTGTCAAATACTGCCATACTCCTGGCTTCACCCTGGAAGGGCTCAAGCGCATCACCAAAGGCAGCCCCTGCACTGACGAATCCCAGCCGGATTCCGGCCGCAAAAGCTAACTCCTCCCTCTTCTTTCATGTCTCGTTTTTCCATCAAGTATCCGTACTTCATCATCGTCATTTGTTTGATGATTTGCGTGATCGGCGTCACCAGCCTGGTGCGCATGCCGGTCGACCTGTTTCCGGCGATTCGCATTCCCGTGGTCGTTGTCGCCACCTTCTTCTCCGGCATGCCGCCCGAGCAGATCGAAAATGACATCACCGGCCGCTTCGAACGCTTCTTCACCCTCGGCAGCGGCATCGACCATATCGAGTCGCGCTCGCTGCCCGGCGTGAGCCTGATCAAGGTCTACTTTCAGCCCGGGACCAACGCCGACTCGGCGGTAACCACCATTTCGAATCTGGCCATGGCGCAGCTTAGACGCCTGCCTCCCGGCACGCTGCCCCCGGTCGTGTTGAAGTTCGATGCCTCGAGCCTGCCCGTCTGCCTCATCACCTTGAAAGGCGAGGGACTCAACGAAACCCAACTCCGTGACATCGGGCAATTCACGGTCCGCAACCAGGTGGCGAGTGTGCCCGGCGCATCGGTGCCGCAACCGTTCGGAGGCAAGTATCGCCAGATCATGGTTTACGTCGATCCGCTGAAGCTGGAGGCACATCAACTCAGCGTCATGGACGTGGTCCGTTCGGTGAACGAATCCAACCTCATTCTTCCAGCCGGCGACGTGAAGATCGGCCCGATCGACTACGGTCTCTACACCAATAGCCAGCTCCGCGGCATCGAGGATATTAACAATCTGCCGCTGAAGACGGTGGATGGGAAACCCGTGCTGGTCGGCGACGTAGGCCACGCCAAGGACGGCGCCCAGATCCAGACCAACGTCGTGCGCATCGACGGCCAGAAATCCGCCTATCTCTCGATTCTCAAGCAAGGCGGCGATGCCAATACCATTTCCATCGTCAACGGGGTGAAAAAAGCCGTCTCCGAACTGCTCGACGTCCCGAAATCGCTCGTGGCAAATGTGGTGTTCGATCAATCCGTCTTCGTGAAGACCGCCATCGAAAACCTCCTCCACGAAGGCGCGATCGGCCTTGTCCTCACCGGGCTGATGATTCTCATCTTCCTGGGAAACTTTCGCGCGACCGTTGCGGTCTTTCTTTCCATTCCGCTCTCCGCGCTGGCGACCTTTATTGCGCTGTCCTTTGGAGACAATTCGATCAACGCGATGATTCTCGGCGGCCTCGCGCTCGCCTTCTCGCGACTGATCGATAACTCGGTCGTGGTGCTGGAGAATATCTTTCGCCACATCGAACTGGGCGAAACGCCCGAGGTGGCTGCGGAAAAAGGTGGCTCGGAAGTCGCGTTGCCGGTGCTGGCGGCCACCCTCACCACGGCGATCGTGTTCTTCCCGGTCACGTTCCTTTACGGGGTCAGCCGTTTCCTGTTCTCCGCGCTGGCGCTGTCGGTCGTACTCTCGCTCTTCGCCTCCTACGCCGTGGCGATGTCGGTGGTGCCGCTCTTCTGCGCGAAGCTCATCAAGGCCCACCAGGAACACGGCTCGCATGACGGCCCGCCCCCGGCCGGCGCCTGGGCCCGCTTCAACTTCTGGTTCAACAAAAACTTCCACGCCTTTCTCAATCGCTTCGACGGCGCGCAAACCTTTGCCCTGGCGCGTCCGGCGTCCACGGTTCTGGCCATTCTCGGACTGTTCGTCCTGAGCTTTGCCCTCGTTCCGGCGCTGGGCCTCGCGTATTTCCCGCGCACCGATCCCGGACAGTTCGTCATCAACCTCAAAGCGCCGACCGGCACCCGCATCGAGGTCACGGAACAGGAAGTCGCGAAAGTGGAGGCGCTCGTTCGCAAGATCGTCGAACCGAAAGACCTGCGCCTGATCGTCTCGAATCTCGGTTCCACCGCCGATTTCTCCGCCATCTATACCAGCAACTCCGCTTCGCATACCGCCTTTGTGCAAGTGAGCTTGCAGGATGAACACAAGATCGGCAGCTACGAATACATGGACCGGATGCGCAAGGCCATCCACGACGAAGTGCCCGAGCTTTCCGCTTACTTCCAGTCCGGCGGCCTCGTCGACGCGGTCTTGAACCTTGGCCAACCGGCGCCGATCGACATTCAGGTCAGCAGTTCGAATCTGCAAAAGGCCTACGCCACAGCCACGGAAATCGCCGCCAAGGTCAAGGCGATCAAGGGAGTGAGCGACGTGCTCATTCCGCAGGACATCGACATGCCTTCGATGCGCCTCGAAATCGACCGCCTCCACGCCAGCCAGCTCGGCCTGAGCGAAAAAGAAGTGGTCGGCAACGTCATCACCGCCCTCGCTTCGAACGGCATGATCGCCCCGAGCTTCTGGGTTGATGAGAAAACCGGCAACGACTACCTGCTCACCGTCCAGTATCCCGAAGACACCGTGAAAACGATGTCCGACTTGAAGGGCATTCCTCTGCGCGCCTCCAATCAAACGGATCCGGCCCGGCTCGATGCCGTGACCAAGCTGGTCCCGATGCTCTCGCCCACCGAGGTCGACCACTTCCAATTGCGCCGGGTCATCGACGTCTTCGTCGCTCCGCATGGCGAGGAGCTCGGCCGCATCGCCAGCGCGGTAAACAAAATCGTCAAAGACACCAACAAGCCGGAAGGCGTTCGCATCGCCATTCACGGATCGGTGCAGGCGATGAATTCTTCGTTCACTTCGTTCGGCCTCGGTCTGATTCTCTCTCTGGTGCTCGTCTACCTCGTGCTCGTCGCACAGTTCAAATCCTTCATCGACCCCTTCTTGATTCTGCTCGCCGTGCCACCGGGCATCGCCGGGGTGATCGTGATGCTCACCGCGACCGGGACGACGCTCAACGTCATGTCGCTCATGGGTATCGTCATGATGGCCGGCATCGTGGTTTCCAATAGTATTCTCATCGTCGAGTTCACCCATCGCCTCATCGAAGACGGCATGGCCTTGCGCGAAGCCGTGCAATTTGCCTGCCGGGTGCGTCTGCGTCCGATCTTGATGACGTCGCTCGCGACGATCATCGGCCTAATTCCCATGGCCATGAAGTTGGGCACGGGAAGCGAAGCCTACGCTCCGCTGGCCCGTGCCATCATCGGCGGCCTCACCGTGTCGGTAGTGCTCACCGTCTTCATCGTGCCCGCCGCGTTTTATATCGTCTATCGCAAGCGTTTCGCCGACAAACGCCCGGCCTCTCCCATGCGCGTCGAGAGCGCTCCCCACAACGAACTCCAGCCCATTTCATGAAGCGCTTTTTCTTCGTTTTCTTCGGGATCACCTGCTGCGCAATTGCGGCTACACCGAAAGCCCGACCCCTCCCGGCGCCAGCCGCGCCGGAAAAGCATCCCGCGCCGGTGGATCAACTGGACCTCACCCAAGCCGAAACCATCGCTCTGCAGCAATCGCCGACGGTCTACGCTGCGCAGTACCAGGCGCTGGCCGCCCAACAGGTCGTGCGGCAGGTGAAGTCCGCCTTTTATCCGCAGATCACGGCGGAATTCAGCGCCGTCACCACGGGAGATGACTTCGCGGGCTTTTTCGGCCTCCATCCGATCACCAACCAGGATACCCGTATTGCCGCCTCAGGCGGTTTGAATAACCCGACCATCCTGAGCCGCCAGGCCAACGGGATTCTCTTCAACCAGCTCATCACGGATTTCGGGCGCACGTGGAACCTTACCGCGGCCTCGAAAAACATGGCGCTTTCCGCTGTCCAGAAAAGCACGCTAGCGCGCGCCAAAGTAATGCTGCTCGTCGACCGTGCTTATTTCCAGGCGCAGCAGGCGCAAGCGCTCCTGCGAGTAGCGGATGAGACGGTGATGGCCCGCCAACTCCTGGCCGATCAAGTCGGCGCGCTGGCCAAGAGCCAGCTCAAGTCCGAGCTCGATGTGAGTTTCGCCCGGGTGAGCCTCGACGAAGCCAAGCTGCTTCGGCTCGAAGCCCAGAACCAGGTCAACGCCGCTTTCGCGGATCTCTCCTATGCTCTCGGCTACCACGAAACACACCGGTTCGCGCTGGTGCCGATCCCGCAATTCGCGATGCCCAAGGGCAATCTTGCCGGTTACATCACCCAAGCGCTGGCGATGCGGCCGGAGGCACTTTCCTTGCGTCATGAACGCGATGCCGCCAAACAAACCGCGACGGCCGAACGCGCCGCTCATCTTCCCAAGGTCTCCCTGATCGGCGCCGCCGGCCGAGGCACCGCGGGCGATCCTCGCGTGGAAGGCGATTACGCCGCGGCGGGCGTTAATGTCGAGCTGCCCCTGTTCACCGGTTTTCGGCTGAGCGCGCGGGACAAGGAGGCTTCTTTGCAGGCGCAAACCGCCGACCAGAATTTGCAGGAAATCGAAGACCTCATCGCCAAAGACGTGGAAGTCGCCTTGCTCAACACCACCAATTCCGCCGACAAAATCGACGTCACGGCGAGCCTCCTTGCGAACGCCGAGCAGGCCTACAATCTCGCCGAGGCGAAATACAATATTGGCATGACCTCAATCGTGGAATTCAGCCAGGCGCAACTCGCCAAGCTGCAGGCGCAGATCAATCACACGACGGCAACGTACGAGTATCAGATCAATCGGCTGGTGCTGGATTTCCAAACCGGCGCGCCGAAGTACCTGCAATCGCCGGTGCCGCAGGTAGTGCCGCGGCGGTGAGGAGCGCTATCCGCCGGCTGTTAATAGCGTTAGCGCCTGGCAGAAAAGCGCGAAGCGCCCAAAAAAATCTCTGTCATCCTGAGCGGAGTGTCCCGGTGGTAAAGGGGCGGGACACGGAGTCGAAGGACCTCCAATATCCCGGGCGAAGGCGGTGGCTTGATGGACGCGTGGTCGCGAGCAAGTTGTGGAAGCTCCGCTCGAAAACCCAAAGAAGTCAGAGGTCCTTCGACTCCGCCCATACTTCCCCGCTTCGCTCAGGATGACGGTGTTTTTGGAGCGCTTCGCGCATCTCTGCGGTGCGCTCACCGCAAATATCCTCTTCGCATTTTCGGAAATGCCTTCCAGCAATTCATTCTATTCCTCGCTCAACAGCATCTGCTTGAACGCCTGACCGACTCCCGAAGGCGAAGGCCCCTGCCGGAACAGCAAGGAAAACGCTCCGCGAATGGTCAGCTTCGGACAATGGATCTTCCGCAGGATGCCGGACGCGATCTCCTGTTCGACGCCCAGACGAAACGCATAACCAATCCCCAATCCAGCAGCGACGAGCCGTTTGACGCCCGCGGGGCTGGGAATTTCCTGCACGATCTTCAGCCGATTCGGGCGAATGCCCAACCGGCGCAACGCCGACTCCATGAATTGCCGGGTTCCCGCCCCGACCTCGCGAACCACGATCGGACACTCGATCACCATCGTCGGAGTCACCTTGGCCTCTTTCGCCAGCGGATGGGACGGCGCAGCGATCCAAATGATTTCGTCCTCAAAGAACGTCTCTTTCTGAATCTCGGTCCGATGACACGGGCCTTCGATCAGCGCCAGGTCGATGCGCTGATCAAGCAGCGCGCCGATGATCGTGTCGGTGTTACCGTCAGTGACATCGCAGGTCACGGAAGGGAACTGCTTTTTGAAGCGGGCGAGAATTTTCGGCAGGTAATACGAAAGGATCGTCTTGTTCGTGCCGAGGCGAAGCCGTCCGGTCAGAATGCCCCGCAGGAGCCTGGCAACCGTTGCGCGACCGCTTCATGCGCCGCGGCGATTTCACGCACATGCTGCAAATACACCAGGCCCGCCGGGGTCAGGTCCATCCCCCGCGCGGAGCGAATTGAAAAGAGGAACGCCCAGCGTTTCCTCGAAGTTGCTGGATGTGCTTGCTCACCGCCGGCTGCGAAGGAGGTGCAGCAGGCGGGCGGCTTTGGAAATGCTCTGGCTCTCCGCGACACTGCGGAAAACCTCGAGGCGATAATTCATCATGGGCGGTTTACATTTTTCCGGGCCGGGGGAGCGGCCCCGTCGTAGGCCACCCGCTGCGCCGTATCGGAATGGGAAACCCATAACCTAAAGTTATGGCCCATGTCGAAAGGCGATTAGACGTTAGCGGTCGTTTTCGGAGAAGATGCCGCCCTCATGCATCTGTCCACTCCACGAGGAATGACCTGCCCCGGTCGCCGTAATCCTGCTCCCAAACGGGGCGGGACCGTCGTGGTTCGCGCCCTCGGCAGAAACGGCAGCGTGATCGGGCGGTTGGCGGTGACATGAGACCACTGCTGCACCCCTCTTCCATCCGTTATTCGTTGGCAGCCTGGCTGGCCACGGTGCTGGCGCTGATCACCGCTTTCATCCTGCAACTCGAGCCGGCCCAATGGTGCGGAATCACGGTGTGGATTCTCTTCATGCAGTCGCCGCGGCTGAACTATTCCAAGATCATCTGGTGGGTCTTTGGCACCCGTCACCGGCGCCTTGGTCGCCGTCGTGCTCATCGCGCTTTTTAACCAGACGCCCGACCTCTTCCTGGGCGCGCTGGCCACTTACCTCGCCATCTGCGCCGCCGCCGGCGCACTCGTCCGGAGTTACCAGGCCTATGGCGCCGTCCTCGCCGGCTATACCTGCGCCATCGTTTCGATGTCCGCCGCGGACCATCCCTCCCAAGTCTTCCATCTCGCGATCATGCGGGTCTCCTGCATTTTCGTCGGCATGGTCGCCGCGGTGATCGTCATGGCAGTGATGCTCCCGCCCCAGGGTCACTGGCGCGAAACCGTCCACCAACTCGGTGAGTATTTGAAAGCGACCCTGCATCAAGTGGCGCACGCCCTGCACCCCGCCGCGGCACCTTCGGCGCTGGGCTGGCGGCATGTGGTGGATCGCCTGGCCACCATCGAGCACACGCTGGACGTCACCACCGCCGAGACTCCCGAGTCGCGCTTGCGCACAGGACAGGCCCGCAGCCTCGTCGCCACGCTCTCCTGCCTGCTGGCCAAGGCGCAATCGATCGAGATTCATCGCCGACACCACCCCCAGCATGGCATTCCGGAAAATCTTTTTGTCCGCACCGCGACGCTCCTCGATGCCTTCGCGCAAAAGGCCGTGGCGGAAAAAGCCGAAACCCAAGCCACGGAACTCGTGCGCGAGTTGACCAGTCTGCGCGAGGAAATCGCGGCGCTGAGCGCGCTGCATCACGGTGATCCGGCCGGCGAGAAAATGTCCGATCGCTTCGTCCTCGATCGCCTCGGCGAAATCCTCGAGGAACTCGAGGAAGCGGTTTACGACTGGGCCGGTTTGTACGGCTCGTGGAAACCGCGGCGCCCCTCCTGCGTCACCCAGCATCGCGACTACTACACCGCCGCGCTCCACGCTCTGCGGGTTTTCGTAGCCGTAGGCATGGCCAGTGCGATCTGGTTCATCACCCAGTGGCCATCGGGTTCGATGCTCATTCTCTTTATCTGCATCGTGCTCGCCCTGCTCTCGTTGCAGGAAAATGCGCCCGACCTCGGCTTCTCCTTCATGAAGAGCGCGACCTTTTGCGCCTGCATGGCGTACGTCGATGCCTTCTGGGTCTGGCAGAAGGCGGAAGGGCTCGGCATCCTCGTGCTTTCCCTCGGGGTCTTTCTCGTGCCAGCCACCTATGCTTACCGGCATCCGCGCCTGCTCGGGAGCTCGGTCGTTTCCATGCTCATCTTCTATGGGCTCGCCAATCCGGCGAACCAGATGACCTACGACATCTCCGCGTTCCTGAACAATGGCCTGGCCCTGCTCACCGCCGCGGCTTGCGGATTCCTCTCCTTCCACATCGTGCGCCCGCTCACCCCGCAGGCACGGCGGATCCTCCTGGTGCGCTCGATGCGTCGCGAACTGGCCGGCGCCACGCTGCGGGCCGGTTTCGTTTCCGAGCAACGTTGGACGGCGTGCAGCTTCGACCGATTGCGGCTCCTCCACCGGGCGACCAGCCAGTTGCCCGTCGCCCCGGACGACTTCCGCGAAGACCAAATGCTCACCGGCTTGCAACTGGGCCTCCGGCAAATCCGTCTCCGCGAATTGCTCGACGCCGACGGCATGAGCCGCGAAGTCGCCCGCGAAATTCACGGCGCGTTCCGCCACTTCCGCGCGCTCTCGCGCCACCCGGAGCGGGTCGCCGGATTCCTCCGCGCCACGTGCGACCGGTTGGGCCAGCGCTTCACCGGCACTACTCCCATTCCCGAGAGCCAGCTCCAGGCCGTGGCGGAGCTCCAGGAAATGACATCGCTCCTCGAAACCCGCGAACTTTTGCCCACCCCCTGAACCACCATGTACAAGGAATTCAACTTCTGCGGAATTTTCTGCGCGCCCTTTTTTGTGCGGCTGGTCATCGCCTGGCTGCTCTATCTGCCCCTCCACTGGCTCGGTGACCGCATCCAGGTGCAACGCTGGGTCTGGAATCGGGCCGTCTTCGAAACCGCGCTCTTCGTGATCCTGCTGAGCGCACTGGTGCTTTACGTATGATCGACAAACCGAAATATCACGTCAACGAAGGCGGCCTGCGCCGGCTCGGGAACACGATCTTCTTCGTGCTCGTCGCCGCGATCGCCGGGCGCGCGATGTGGCAGTACTACATGCTCTCTTCCTGGACGCGGGACGGCCGGGTGCGCGCGGAGACGGTGAATGTCGCCGCGGAAATCTTCGGCAAGGTGACCGACGTCAAGGTGGTGGAAAATCAACTCGTCAAAAAGGGCGACGTCCTCTTCACCATCGATCCCGAAGAATTTCAACTGGCCGTGGCCCGGGCGGAAGCGACAGCCGAAAGCAAGCGGCAGGACATGCTCGTTCACGAGGAACTCTCCAAGCGCCGCGCGCAATTGAGCATGCAGGCGGTTTCCAAGGAAGAGCAGCAAGTCTCGGAAAGTTCGGCATCGGTCTCGGAGGCGGCGTATCGCGAAGCGAAAGCGCAATCGGATCTGGCCAAACTGAATCTGCGCCGCACCACCGTCACCTCGCCCTGCAATGGTTACGTGACCAACCTGCGCCTGCGCGTCGGCGATTACGCAACGGTCGGCCAGACGAAGCTGACGATTATCGACAGCGATTCCTATTGGGTGAGTGGCTACTTCGAAGAGACCAAGATGCCGCGCATCCATGAAGGATATCCGGCAATCATGGCGCTCATGGGCGTCGATGCACCGCTTACCGGCCACGTCGAAAGCATCAGCCGCGGCATCGCCGACCAAAACGGTGGCGTCGACGCGCAGGGCTTGGTGAATGTGAACCCGGTCTTCTATTGGGTACGACTCGCCCAACGCATCCCGGTGCGCATCCATATCGATAAAGTGCCCGAGGGCGTCACCATCGCCGCGGGAGATACCTGCACGGTCACCGTCAATCCGCCCGCAGGAAAATGAGACGCCCTCGCTTCTTCCACTCCGCCCTCTCGATCCTCGTCGCCGGCCTGATCGCCGGATGCGCCGTCGGCCCCGACTACCAGCGCCCCTCTTCCCCCACGCCGCCGGGCTGGGGCTGGAAGGTCGCCGAACCGCGCGACGAAAGCATCCGTGGTGATTGGTGGCAACTCTTCCACGATCCCGAACTCACCCGGCTGGAAAACCAGGCGACCGCGGCCAACCAAACAGTCCAGGCCGCCATGGCCCGCGTGGACCAGGCGCGCGCGGTGGCCCGCATCACCGCCTCGCGTTTCGCCCCGCAGATCGGCTTCGATCCTTCGCTGAACCGGTTCCACACCCAACTCAATCATGTGCCCTCCCTGCTGACGGCCACGCAGACGACGCTGCCCCTCGACCTGAGCTACGAGGTCGACCTATGGGGCAAGATTCGCCGGGCCTTCGAAGCCAGCCGCGCCCAAGCCGCAGCTTCGGCGGCGGACTACTATCAAGTGCTGCTCACGCTGCATGGCGATGTGGCGGCAAACTACTTCCTGCTTCGTCAGGCCGAGGCCCAGGTCGAGATTTTGCAACGCACCGTGGAGTTGCGACAAAAGGCTGTGGACATCGTAGCGCAACGCCAGCAGGTCGGTCTCGCGCCCGCCTTCGATCTGGACCGCGCCCGCACCGAACTCGCGCAATCGAATACGACGCTGACCGAGATGCAGCGCCAGCGCACCACCTTGCGGGACACCATCGCCCTGCTCTGCGGGCAGCCGGCGCCGGGCTTCCACATCGCATCCGGCAAGCTCGAACGCGATATCCCCTCCGTGCCCACCGGTCTGCCCTCGGCACTGGTCGAACGGCGACCGGATATCGCAGCGGCTGAACGGCGCATGGCCGCGGCCAATGCCCAGATCGGGGTGGCGAAGGCGGCTTTTTTCCCGTCGATCACGCTGACCGGCGACATGGGCTACTCTTCCTTTCACGCGAGTACGCTGCTTGATTGGGAGAGTCACCTTTTCCAGGTCGGTCCTGCGGTCACCATGCCGCTCCTGAATGGCGGACGCCTGACGGCTGGCCTGAAAGACGCCAAGGCAAACTACCGCGCGGTCTGCGCCGGTTATCAGCAACAGGTGCTGGTCGCCTTCAAGGAAGTGTCTGACGCCTTGGTGGACGTGAACAGTTACGCCAAACAGGCGGGTTCGGAAAAAGACGCGGTCGCCTCCTCGACCCGCGCCGCGGACTCTTCCTATGAGCGCTACCAGCAAGGGCTGGTGCCTTATTTCGACGTGCTCGACTCCCAACGCACGCAATTGCAGACCGAACTCCAGGCAGCGCAGTTGAACGGCCTGCGACTGATCTCGACGGTCCATCTCATCAAGGCACTTGGGGGCGGTTTCAATCAGGCGACGGCTCCGAAGCTGTAGAACACACGGGCCAGTGGGGAACATTCTGCGCATCGGGGCGGATAAACATGTGATCCGCGTGGGAGTGCGGCATGCGGCGATCTGATCGCAGCGGGCCCGGCCGCCACATAGAGACCAACAAGGAGGAATGCGCCTTTTCGGAAGCCGACGTGCCTTTTCAATTGTGTCAATTTCTGCCTTGATCGGCCGCGCCCGCCTAAATATGCCTCGTCGCGCATCTTCTGCCGAGAATTCACACAGCCGTCACCTGGATGTCACTGAAAACGCGAACTTCACGCTATTTTCACACAGCCGTCACACGTTTGTAACATTCCCTCCCTAGCCTCGCTTTGTTTTCAGATCGCCCAATTGGGTGATTCGGAATCCCACACGCAGCTAAAACCCGAAAACATCCCTATCTACCCAATGACAAGATCCATCCTGTGCGGGACGATCGCACTCGTCCTCGCCTCAGCCACCGCTCTCGCGGCCGACTCCGAGGATGCCCGCCTGAAAAAACTGGAAGCCGCCGTCAGCCAGTTGCAGCAGGAAAATGCGACGCTGAAGACCGAACTCCAATCGCAAGGTGCGTCGACCTCGAGCACCGACTTCGCGAACAGCGCCGCCGCGAAGATCAAGATGTCCGACTCCGTGACGCAGGTGCGTCTCTACGGTGAAGGCCGCCTCCGCTACTTCATGAACGAAGGCACCGCCGCCGGTCTGGATTCCGGCGACTCCGCTCAGCGCGAACGCCTCCGCTATCGCCTGCGCCTCGGTGCGGATATCCAACTGCAGGATAACTGGATGCTCGGCGTGGTGCTCGAAACCAGCACCTCCCCGCGTTCGGCCAACGTGACGCTGGGTGAGAATCCCACCTTTGCCAAGGCGACCGTCTCCTCTACGAGCGTCGTCGGCGGTGTCACCACCACCAATGGCACTTTCATCAACGGCGCCACGATCAAGGGCGGCAAGATTGTGACCAGCAACGGCACGGTCGTGACCGGCGTGGCGACCTCGAAAAGCTCGGTCGTCTCCAACGTGAACTTCGGCGACGCTCTCTTCGTCGGCCGCGCGTTCCTGCAGAATCAACCGACGGATTGGCTCACCCTCCGTGGGGGTAAACTTCCGAATCCTTTCGTCTCGACTCGTATGACGTGGGACCCGGACATCAATCCGGAAGGCTTCTCCGAGCAAATCAAGTTCACCCTCGGCGGTGGTTCGCACGGCCCGAGCGGCAAGGAAAGCAAGGAAGTCGAAGTGCCGCAGCCGGGCATCACGGTCGACCTCTTCGCAAACTTCGGCCAGTTCATCTACAACGATGTGGCCTTCGAAAATACCTTCAATCCCGATCCGTTCTCCACGGCGCCCGACTCACATGACCGTTGGATGTTCGAATACCAGATCGGCACCAAGGTCAACTTCACCAAGGACAACTACTTCCAGATCGCCCCCTCCTTCTATCACTACACCGGTGGTGGCAACTCCGCCTCGTCCGGTCCTTTCAACGGCGACAACGCCATTGTCATTCTCGACAACAAGGCGAATACCTCGCTCATCACCTTCAACCAGACGGGCGTGAATGACCTCGCGGTCATCGACATCCCGGTCGAATTCGGCTGGAAGATGTGGAATACCCGCTTCTCGGTCTTCGGCGACTACGCGCAGAACCTCGACGCGGCTTCCCGCGCGACGAACGCCGGCCATCCGAATACCCGTCAGGGTCAGGCCTGGCAACTCGGCGCCAGCATCGGCCAGACGAAGAAGAAGGGCGATTGGGAACTCCGCGGCTGGTACCAGCACAGCGAACAGTTCGCGCTCGATCCGAACCTCATCGACGACGATATCTTCGACGGCCGCCTGAACATGCAGGGTTACTTCCTGCAAGGCACTTACATGCTCACGGATGGCGTCTCGGTCATCCTGCAGTACTGCCATGGCAGCCGCATCGACACGAACCTCGGCACCGGTGGCACCGGCGGCGCCCTCGGCACCGCTCCCGGCTTCCCGCTGCAGAGCATGAATCTGGTCTACATCGACCTGAATCTGAAATTCTAATTCTGGGTTAGGTTAATACCATGGTCGGTCCGGACGCTGTCCGGGCCGGCCATTTTTTTTGCAGATACCAAGGTGGCGGCAACATCCTGCCGCCGATCAAACCAAGCCAGTAGCAGGATGCCGCTACCACTTTGACTAGTGCTACCCGGCGTGGGAGCGCTTCTCGAGATTCACCACCGTCGTCCGCAATCCACTGACGATCACCGGCACGGCGACCTGGCCCTTCGTCTCGGATTTGCCAATCACGGTGTAATGTCCCGGCGGCAAGCTCACTCGTGTCGGCTGTTCATCGCGCTCGCTCATGTGGTTCCGCACGGATTTGAAGAGGGCGCCGTGGTCATCGTAAATCTGGTACGCCGTGTGCGGGTAGTAGACGATGTCGCCGACATTGATCGGGTTCTCTGTCTCCGTGTAGACCACCAGATATCCGCTGGCCGGATTCCTGGGCGCACTGTCGGGACCGACCGCGGGAAGCGCCGTCACAGGCTGGCTCCGGGCACCCACGGCGCCGGCGAAAAGCGCGGCGGCGGCGAACAAGCCGGCCATGTGACGCGAGCGCTTCGGGGCTTTCATGGAAGAAAAGATCAGCAGGCGATGCGATAGCCGAAACCGTAGACCGTCTTGATGTGTTGCCCGGCCTCACCCAGCTTGTTCCGCAGCCGGCGCAGATAGGTATCCACGCTGCGGTTCTCGATGGCGTTCTCGTTGCCCCACACCTCGGTGAGCAACTTGTCGCGCGTCTGCACCACATTGGGCCGCTCCGCGAGTGTAGCCAAAAGCTTGAATTCCGTGGGCGTCAGATCGATCGCCGCGCCGTTGACCAGCGCACAGCAACGGGAATGGTCGACGGCGATCGGGCCCGCTTTCACCACGTTCCGCTTCGAGCCACCGGCCCGGCGCTGGACTGCTTTAACCCGCAGCACCAGTTCGCGGACGCTGAACGGCTTCGCCACGTAATCGTCCGTGCCAAATTCGAATCCGAGAATGCGATCCAGCTCCGACTGCCGTTCCGTGAGCATGATCACATGGATGCCTTCCGTCGCCGCGTCCCCGCGCAAAACCCGGCACAACTCCAGTCCAGACAGCCCGTCCAACCCAACCTCCGTGATGATCAATGCCGGACGGAGATGACGCGCCATCTCCAGGCCATCCGGCCCATTGTCGGCCGTTACCACCTCATAGCCGGCCTCCGCCAGGCTCGCGGTAATCTGCTCGACACATTGCGGATCGCTGTCGATGACGAGAACGGTGTCGGTCGAGGGCGTCGAAGGATGCGAGGCCGAATTCGCGGAAGGGCTGATATTCCTCATGCCTTACACCGTAATTCCCCGGAATTAGCGGCGTATGACCGTTACATTAAGATTTCTTAATCTTCCACCCTTCCCAAAACTCCCAAATCTACTCGGCCGCCCCGTGCGGAATGGCGATGGTCTTCATGCCTTCCGCACTCAAATCTGCGTCGGTAAAATTGACGTCGTGCCGAATGCGGGAGCCGTCGAGCAAGGTCGTCGAATTCTCGTGCGGGCCACGCACGGACAGGTTCGCCGGAATCGAATGGCCGGCATCCGACACCACCCGCGTGGTATCGATACGATGGACCAACTTGCCCGACTCGGAATACTTCTCGACGCGCAACGGCACCATGCGACGCATATCGACCCAACTTTTCACGCTGCCGTAACTGGAGCGATCGCCTTTCCCGGGTTTCGATTCCAGGACCTGGCAGTTCACGCCTTCCACTTCCTCCGTCCCCACGATCGCCTGTTGTGGCCACCCATAGAAGTTGTCGATGACGTCTTCGTACGAAAGATCGCTACCAAACAGCGGCTCCTTCAGATCGCTGATCTGCCGCATGCTGTTCGGCGGCGTAAAGCTGGCCCCACTCGCTCCTCCTTTTGCCGAGCGCTTCAACAGCACCGATTCCCCTTTTCGCTCCTTGGGGAAAAGCACCTGATACATCACCTCGGAAGAGCCCCTCGTGAGCCGTTGCTTGATCTGCAATTGCAGCGTCTCCGCCTTCCCCCCCTTGATCTCCATGCGCAGGCGCACATACGAGGAGCCATCCTGCCGCAACGCGCTGAGCTGCGAAGCGAGCTGGCTGGCGGAAACCGGGGCGGCGTTCTCCGCGGCCAAGGCCGGGACGGCCATGACCATCGCGACCAAGGATGCAAAAATCAGGCGGGTTGGATTCATACAACGTGATTCGGTTTTGACGGGAAGGAAGGATGTCAGCCATGCAAAGCCTGGCTCGGCATGAGGCGCGAACTCCGCCACCCCGGATAGAGTCCGCTAATCACACCGACGACCACCGAAATGACCACCGCCTGCGCCAGTAAGACGGCATTCAGGTCCGGTTCCAGCAGCCCTTTGATCGCCGGCGCGGTGATCAGAATCTTCACCCCGATCACCCCCAGCACCACCCCGCCGATCCCACCGAGGAATCCGAGCAACGCCGACTCCCAGAGAATCATGCGGACGACGCGCCCCCGCCGCCAGCCCACGGCCAACAGGATGCAAATCTCCTGCCTGCGCTCGAAGACCGTCATCAGCATCGTATTCATCACGCCGAGCACACCGACGAGCACCGCCAGCAGCGAAGTCCCCCAACTCATCGCGTTAATAATCCGGTAGCCCTGGCTGTTGCGGATATTGTCGCCCGCCGACACCGCCTTGGCCTCAGGCACCAGGCTATTGATGCGCTCGGTGAGTTCCGCCGCCTCCTCCTTGGTCGTCCCCGGCGTCATGCGCAGATCGATGACGTTGATCTTCCCGTCGTTGCCCGTGATCTCCTGGTAGAGCGAGAGCGAAAGAATCACCGAGCCGTTTTCCACGATGGCACCACCATCGACGATGCCGACGACCTGCAATTCGTCCGTCTCGAGCTGCAAGGTATCGCCGACCTTCTTCTTCAAAACATCCGCGGCGGTCTGTCCAAGAACCACCGCCTTTTCCTTTTCATCCTTTGGCAACCGCCCGGAGACGATCTTCAGATTGCCCCACGAAAAACCGCCCCACTGCCGGGCCGAGACGATCATCATATCCGCCTTTTCCACGCTGATGAGATCGACCATGAGTGTGCAGATCGCCGCCACGTGCGGCAGCGACTTGATCTTGTCCGCCTGCGTCGCGGCAAAGGGTTTGGGCGTGAGCGCGCTACCCATGTTACTCACCACGATATCGGTCCCGCGCGTCTTCAAGCCATTCGTCCAACTCGTCTGGAACCCGCGCGACATGCCGACCAACGCCACGACCGCGGCGATGCCGATCGCAATACCGATCATCGTGAGCCCGGTGCGCACCGGACGCCGCATCAGCCCACGCGAGACAATGGAAAGAAAAGTCATGTGAACAAGCTCTAGGAAACTGCCGAGGGAACACCTGCTCCATCGGACACGATGTGGCCGTCTCTCATCGCAATGACCCGCGTGGCCCGATGCGCGATGCCCATGTCATGCGTGACCATGACCAGGGTGACGTTGTGCTCGCGGTGCAAATTGACGATCAGATCCATGATGTAGCCGGCATTCTCGCTATCGAGGTTGCCGGTTGGCTCGTCGGCGAGCAACACCGAGGCGCCATTGGCCAGGCTGCGTGCGATCGCCACTCGCTGGCGTTCACCGCCGGAAAGCTTCGAGGGAAAATGATGCACGCGCTTCTCGAGCCCCACTGCCTTGAGCAATTCCATCGCTCGCGTCTTCCGCTCCGCGACCGGGCGCGAGGTTTCAAACATCGGAATCTGCACATTCTCCAGCGCGGTGAAGGTCGGCAGCAAATGAAACGCCTGGAAAATGAACCCGATCTCGCGCGCGCGATACGCCGCCAAATCCGAGCTCTCCTCCAGCGACTTTCCGCGATAGAGCAATTGCCCGCTGCTCGGATGATCCAGCGCCCCGAGCATCTGGAGCAGCGTCGACTTTCCCGAACCGCTCTGCCCAACGATGGCGACAAACTCTCCCGTATGGATGCGCAGGTCCACACCGCGCAAGGCCTGCACCTGACCGTCGTCGTATTCCTTCTTCAGCGCGATCGCTTCAAAAACACATTCGTCCCCAGCATTCGTCGTAGCCATTAGTTTGTTCCCTGGCGGGCCAGTTCCTGTCGCGTGGGCACGCTCACGCCGCGCCATTGCGCGCCCACTTTCGGATCCGGCAGGTTGATGATCAGGTCCCACACCGCCGCGGTGAAGCTGCGGAAGGGCGGGCGTTCCTCGGCCACGGCGGGCTCGAGGGCGGCGGCGTGCCGCGGCAAATCCGGGTGAGACAATCCAGAGCGCCAATGGTGCACGCCGTGATAGGGCTCATGGAGCAAAGTGAAATTCAAGAAAGTCGCCGTCCATCCCTCGGCCACCACACTGCGCGTGGAAGCGTTCACCGTCGCCCCGGTCAATCCCACATGCTCCACGTACTTGCGGACGCTTTGCATATTCCCGGCGAGCCAGGCCGGCGCGAGGTGCATCCAGAGGAAATAGGTCCACCAATGGAAATAGCCGATTACCGAAAGGATCACGGGCCACGCGACCGCCATCCCGACGATCTCCAGCCAAACACGCCGGCGCACCTTCTGGCTCCGTACCGGCGAATCCTTTCGCAGGAAAGTGCGAAAGAAAAGGAACGGCGTGAAGAACATCCCCATGGTGAGTTCCGCCACGGCGGCAAGCACCCGCACGCCGCGGTTCATGCGCGGATGAATGAACGGCCAAAGCTCCTCGTCGCGCTCCGTGGCGAGATAGGCGTGGTGCATTTGATGCGCCGCGCGATAGAGCGAAAAACTCATCAGGCTGAGCGTGCCAATGAGCACGCCATCGATTTCATTCAGCGTCCGGTTCTCGCGCAGCAGACCATGGGTCGCTTCGTGAAAGCCGATGAGCATGCCGTGCATGAGATGGCTGACCACGAACACGAGGATCACCGCGACCCAATAGACATGATGATAAACCGCCACGGCCAGCGAGACCTGTGAGAGCCCGAGCAGGGCGGCGAGGATCGGGAACGCCACCCGGGTGATCCAGTGGGGCTCGTGCAGATCGACATCGATCTCGGTGGTCGGCGCGGAGTTCATGAGGATGATTCGGTCAGAGCAGCCACACGGGCCTCGGGAGTCCGGCATGCGGTTGCCAGAACACTCTCGAACAAGCGCCCGAGGTTTTCCACCTCGGCTTGCTGAAAGAGTTGCGGCCGGAAGAGCCAGACGACTTCGAGCTGTTCGCCTTCTTCCGTCACTTCACACGCCAGATGGTAACGGGCTGTACCGGTGGAACGCATGCGCAGTTTCGCAGAAAGGCCCGGTAGCGCGACATCGGGAATCGGATGATTCTGCAAAGCGAACCGGATTTCGAAAATGGGGTTGTGTCCCGGTGCGCCGGCGTCGCCGAGCGCCTGGGCGAGTTCGGCAAAGGGAATCGCATTGGCGAAGCAATCGGCCGTCTTCTGGTGCATTTCGCGCAGGCTCGCCGAAAAAGTCTTCTCCACATTCACCGGTCCGCGGATCGGCACGATGCCCGCGTAATAACCCATGGTCTCTTTCGTGACCTGCTTGGTCCGATTCGCCACCGGCGTGCCGACGAGCACGTCGTCCGTTTTTGCCCAGCGCGCGAAGGCCACCTGAAACGCGACCAGCAACGTACTGAAGAGCGTCGCGCTCGAACGGCGGGCCAGTTCGCGCGACGCCTTGGCAAGTTCCGCCGGGAAGTGGGAGACCAGCCGCACATGCGAACCGGAGGCCGTCACCGGTCCTTCCAGCGCGCTCCACAGGCGGCGGTATCCCGCGAGGTGACTTTTCCAAAACGCGATGCGCGGCTGCAATTCCGACGGCTGCCAGAACGCCCGCTCCACCGCACCCCACGCGCTGTACGTCTGCGGCACCACCGGCAGCGGGTCCTTCATTCCGCGCGCGCGCTGGATGTAGGCCAGGCACAATTCCTGGACGAACAAGCCCAGCGTCCAGCCATCGCCGATCGCATGATGAATGGTGAAGACAAACACGTGATCATCCGGCGCGCGACGCAACAAGTTGACGCGGTAGAGCGGTCCCTGCAGCAGATCGAAAGGCTCGCTGGCAATCTCGCGGACCATCTTGTCCACCCCCTCGGGCGTCCCCTCCTCCGCAGGTCATTCGCGGAAGTGGAAGTTCATGACACCGTCGGCACGGATCATCTGCACGGGCTTGTCTTGCCCGGCAGGAACGACACGCGGAGCGCTTCCTGGCGATCGAGGACCATCTGGAAAGCACCGGCGCCATCCTCCGGGGTCAGGTTGCCGCGAACCTCAATGATACAGCAAATATGGTTCGCCGCGTCCTCCACGGGCACAGGCGAGTTCTCCCACAACTCGCGTTGCGGGAAGGTGAGCGGCTGCAGCTTGAGCTGCCCGCTCTCCCAGCTTTTGCTTCAGTAAAGCGCGTTTATCGCCGGACATGATGTCCCACTATTTCGTCGCTCCTTGCGGATCGGGATCTTCGTCCGACGCCGAGCCTTCGCCCAGCAGAAGGTCGAGATCGTCGTCCGAAATCGCTTCGAGATCGACGTGCTCGGTGGTCGTCGCCGCTTCGACCGGAGCAGCCGCCGCGGCCGGAGCCGGAGCGCCACTCTTGCCGCCCATGTGGCCGGCGATGAGGCTGGCGATCTGCCCGATGGTCCGCGCCCGCATGAGGCTGGTCGGGGGCAGAGCCACGCCGATGGCGGCTTCGAGCGAGTTTTCGATCTCCACGCCCATGAGCGAGTCGAGTCCGAGATCGGTGAGCGGCTGATCGTCGCGCAGGCTGTCCGGCTTGACGCGCAGCACTGAGCCGACGACGTCGCGCACGGCCTGGGCAATGACGCCTTCCTTCTCCTCCGCCGAGGCGGCTTCGATCTTATGGCGCCAATCGCTGGTCGGGCCCCCACCCTCCTGTCCTTCGACTGAAGAGAGGATGCGCTCGAGCAACGGATTGTCCTGCGCGCTGCGGAAGAATTGCTTCCCACTTCGCCCAGTCCACGCGGATCGCCACGACCTGCGTGTTACCGGCGGCGAGCGAGGATTCGAGGAGCGACACCACTTCGCCCGGCGAGAGCTCGTAGGTGCCTTGCTTGGCAAGGAATTCGGCGACACGTTCATTGCGCGCCACATAACCCGCACCACCGAGCACGCCCCAGTTCATGGTCAGCGCCGGCAGGCCGAGCGCGTGTCGATGATGAGCGAGCGAATCGAGGAAGGAGTTGGCCGCGCCATAATTGCCCTGCGCCGGGTTGCCGAAGATGCTGGAGACCGACGAGAACATCACGAAGCAGTCGAGCTTCAGGTGCGCCGTGCCTTTATGCAGCAACCACGCGCCGTAAGCCTTGGGCGTGATGACGCTGCGCAGACGGTCACGGTTGAGCGCAGCGAGCGGGGCGTCGTCGATGACCATGGCCAGGTGGAACACACCGCGGAGCGGCTGCTTCCCGGCGCTGACCTCGGCTAGCAGAGCGTTGATGTCCTTTTCCGAACCGGCATCCGCGCGCACCACGCGCACTTCCGTGCCGGCGTTTTCGAGGCTCTTCACGAACGCCTGCGCTTCCGGCGTGGACGCGCCGCTGCGGCTGCTGAGCACGAGGTGTTTCGCCCCGGATTTCACCAGCCATTGCGCGAGCACTTTGCCGAAGCCACCGAAGGCGCCGGTGATGAGATAGCAACCATCCGGTTGGATGGCAAAGGCCGGCGGGAGCGGTTCGCCCTGCCGCGGCACGAAGGCCTCGGGGAAGGAGACGACCACCTTGCCGATGTGCTTGCCGCTCGCCATGAGGCGGAAGGCCGCATCCACGCGGCAGGCCGCGAAGGAACGGAAGGGCAGCGGGGTGAGCGCGCGCTTTTCGACGAGCTCGGCGATCTCCCCGAGCATGTCGCGGGTGAGCGATTCGTCGCCGCTGAAGACAGCATCCATCGCCACCACGTGGAAGGAGGCGTTGCGCCGCAGATTCCACAGCGGGATGCGCGAGTTTTGGTAAATGTCGCGTTTGCCGATCTCGATGAAGCGGCCGAATTCCGAGAGGCACGAAAGGCCCATCGGGATCGCTTCGGCGGCGAGTGCGTTGAGCACCACATCGACCCCGCGGCGGTTGGTCAGCTCCATCACCGCCTCGGCGAAATCGCCGCGTCGGGAATCGATCACATGCTTCACGCCGAGCGTTTCCAACAGGGCGCGCTTGGTGTGGCTGCCCGCGCTGGCGATGACTTCTGCACCAAGATGATGCGCAATCTGGATCGCGGCCATGCCGACGCCGCCCGCACCCGCGTGAACGAGAATGCTCTCGCCCTTGCGCATGCGCGCCACGTTGACCAGCGCGTGCCAGGCGGTCATGAAGACGACCGGAATGGTCGAGGCTTCCTCAAAGGACAGCCCGGACGGAATGCGGCGGATATCGCCCCCGCGGGCCAGCGTCTGCGTGGCCAGACCGAAGACGGCGAGACCGAGGACGCGGTCGCCCGGTGCGACGTGTTTCACGCCCGCACCGACGGCTTTCACCAGGCCACCGATTTCGTCGCCGAAGATGCGCGCGTCCGGCGCTTCGCCGGGGTAGAGCGCAAGCGCCTTGAGGACGTCGCGGAAGTTCATGCCCGCGGCTTTGACGTCGATGAGCACTTCGCCCGGGCCGGGAGCCGGCAGCGGGAAAGGAGCGAAAACGCAGCGTGTCGAGATGTCCTCGTTCGCGGGACTCGAGGCGCAGCGGCACGCTGGCCTCCAGCGTCTTCTGCACCACGGGACGTCCGCGATCGAGACGCTGGGCATAGCGGGCTTCGCCACGGAGCGCGACTTCGCGCTCGGGTTCAGTGCGCAGCAGTTCACTCCACAACGCCTGCAGATCGGTCGGCGCAGCCACCGGCGGCAGATCGATGCCGCGGCAGGCGAGGTTCGTGTATTCGTTGAGGATGACACGCAGCAGGCCGACGGCCGGCGCTTGCGCCACCGCCGTGGCGGAGGCTTCGCGGCCGACGGGTTGGGCGCCGCGCGTGATGGAATCAATGCGCAGCTTGGCCGCGGGATAGATGGCCTCGAGTGCCTGGGCGAGATGCAGCAGCGCATCCGTGCCCATCAGCGGATCCTCGGAGCTCACTTCCGTGGCATCGAGATTCCACAGATAGACGATGCGCTCCGGTTGCGGATCGGCGCAGGCCTTGAGCAGGCGCGACCAATCTTCCGGCTCCTCCGCCCGCAGGGTAAAGGTATCGATGCCCGTGGTGGCGAATTCGTGCGCTTTGTGAGCGATGCGGCAACGCGCGCCCACCGTGCGCAATTGCGCGGCGAGTTGCTCACCCAATCCGCCTTCGTCGGCAAAGATGAGCCACGACTTCTCCGCCGGCGCCTCAAGGGCGACAGCGGCTTCCGTCGTCGCCGGCTCCCAAGCCTGGCGAGCAAACATGCAGAACTGGCCTTCACCACCGGTCGGACCCACGAGACCCGGCAGCGAAGCGGTTTCGCTGAAGCCGACTTCGAGCAGGACGTTTTCCCATTGCCGGCGCTCCATGAGCGGTTGTTCGGGACGCAGGTCACGGTCGGTGAAACGCCACCAACCGCTGGTCAGGCCGAAGACGGCCTCGGTCCAGAGCTGCGGCGTCGCCGTGTCCATGAAGCCCAGGCTGCCACCCGGCACGAGCAATTCGCGCAGGTAGCCCAGCGTGGCGCGCACGTCGCTCACCGCGTGGAGCACATTGGTGCCGATGATGAAATCAAACGAGCCCGCCTCGAAGCCCTGCTCGGTGCCCGATTTTTCGAGATCGAACACCTTGCATTCCACTTCGGGGAAAGCGGCGAGTTTGCCCAGCGCGCCGGGGAAGAAGCCCGGCGAGACATCGGTAAACGTATACGTGTGCAGGCCGCGTTCGAGCAGCGGCAGCACATGCGAGGCCAGGCCCGCCGTTCCGCCGCCGACTTCGAGGATGCGCAGGCCACGTCCCTCGGGCAACTGGCGCGCGGCTTCGCGCACCGCCGCCGCGATGGCGGTCAACCATTGGCTGGTATAGAGGCCGTCGCCGTAGAATTGATCGAGCAATTCCGCACCGGCACCGGCGAAGAGCACCTGCACCGCGTCCTTCTCGCCCCGCAGGATCGGGCCGAGATCGTGACAATTGCCCACGCAGAGCAACGCTTCCGGCAAATGACCGGAATGCTGCGCGATGTAGCCACGCAGGGTCTTCTGCGCGGATTCGGCGGCCTTGGTGAATTTCGGCGTCGCCGTCCAACCGGTGGCCGTTTTCTCGAAAAGACCGTGCTTCACGAGGCCCAGCATGAGGCGCTCGAAGGCCAGGTGCATGGTCGCCGCCACGCGTAGGGATTGCGCGCTGATCGCCGCACCGGCCGTAACGCCCATCTGGCTGAGCCCTTGAGCGAGCAGAGCCACGGCAAGATCGTCGCCGGCGTACATCGCCGCTTCGAGTTCCTTGCGACCACGCGTTGAAACCACTTCCTCGAGCGCATGCTCGGCAACGCCGTGCAATTGCTGGAGCGCGACGGGCGGAAGCGACGCACGCGACGAAGAAGCGGTGCGCTGCCAATCCACGTGATAGATGACATCGCGCGTCCCACCGGGGGCACCGGAACGGCGCACGCCCGTGACGCTGATCGCGCGGAAGCCATCGACCAGCACGCAGGGCTGGCCGGCTTCGTCATAGAGTCCGATGCGGCCTTCGACAAACTCCGTGTTGCACTGCAGGACATTGGCCTGCACGCGGGTGGAGGCACCGGGTGAGCGCAGGAAAAGGATGCGGGCAAAACGCACCGGCAGCTTCATGCGCGAACGGCGGTCTTCGATCGTCGCGGCACCCGCTGAGAAGGTCTGCAGCGCACCGTCGAAGAGCACAGGATGCAACGGAAACTCGCTGGCGCGCGTCGCGGAGGCTTCGGAAAGCGTGACGCGGCCCGATGAATGTCCGGCACCGGCCGCGAGTTCGCGGATCGGACGGAATTCCTCGCCATAGCGCAGGCCCAGGTCGCTCATGTAGCGGTAGAAGCCTTCGACTTCCACCGGTTCGACTCCCTTGGCGGCATGGCCGTCGTAGGTGGTCGAGGCGAAAGGCGATTCGGTGCGTTCACCGCGGATCGAACCCACCACATGCAGCGACCAACTGGAACTCTGCTCGAAGCGGCTCTGGATGGCGAAAGTGCGATCGTTCGGCTCGTAGGTGAGCTCGAGATACACGCCCGAGGCCGGGTCCGGCAGGATGAGCGGTTTGCGAATCTCGAAGTCTTCCACGACGAAGGGGCGGCCTTCGAAAAGTTGCACGCCCGCTTCGAGGACCATGTCCACGAAACCGGCAGCGGGGAAGATGACGTGACTGTCCACCTTGTGGTCCTTGAGGAAGGCCATGTGGCGGTTGTCGAGCCGCGCGGTCCAGGTCGGCGTGGAGTGCGCGAGGCGCGCATCGAGCAGGCCGCGTCCACCGGCGGCGAGACGGCCGTCGCGCCAATCGTTGGATTCATTCCACCAGCGGCTCTTGTCCCACGCGTAGGCGGGCATGGCGAGCAGGCGGCGGGAAGGCGTCATGCCCGCGAAATTCAGCGGTACCGCGACGCGATGCAGGTCGAGGACGGTTTCGAGCAGCGATTCGTGTTCGCGCTCGCGGCGCACCGACGAAAGCACCGGCGGCTTCGTGCCGCCACGGGCGGCGAGACATTCCTGAAGGGAGTGCACGAGCGCGGGATGCGCACCGAGTTCCAGCCACACGTCCACGCCGAATTCGGCGATGGCATTGACCGCCGGCGCGAAAAGCACCGGCTGGCGTACGCCCTGGCCCCAGTGGAGCGCCTGGCACTCTTCACCGGAACAGCGACCGCCGGTCACCGTGCTGAAGAAGGGCGTCGTCTCCGTCTGCGGTTTCAGATCGGCGATGGCCTGCTCGAGCTCCTCGGAAGCCGGGCGCATGAGCGGGTGATGGAAAGGATGATCGACCTTGACGAGGCGCGCGAAGACGCCTTGCGGTTCGAGTTCGGCGAGCATCGCCTCCAGCGAAAGGCGCGGACCGGCGAGGGTCAGCGAACGCGGGCCGTTGATGGCGGCGATGGTCACGGTGCGGTCGTGCCGCGCGATCAGGGCGCGAACTTCTTCCTCCGGCAAACCGACGGCGAGCATGGTGCCTTCGCCACGGGCGCAGCCATCCATGAAACGCGAGCGCAACACGATGACGCGTGCGCCTTCCTCGACGCTGAAGATGCCCGCGACGCAAGCGGCGGCGATTTCGCCGACGCTGTGGCCGACGATGGCCGCCGGTTCCACGCCCCACGATTTCCACAGCGCGGCCAGCGCCACTTGCATGGCGAAGATGGCTGGCTGGGCGATTTCCGTGCGGCTCATCTGCGAGGTCTCCTCGCTGCGACCGAGTTCCTCGAGCAACGAGAAACGCGCGTAGGGCTTCATCGCCGCGGCGCAACGCTCCATCATCTGGCGGAAGACCGGCTCGTGGCGCATGAGTTCGCGGCCCATGCCCCACCATTGCGGCCCCTGCCCGCTCATGACGAAGGCGATGCGCGGCGCGGTCTCGCGGCGCGGCGTGAAGGCGGTGCGAATTTTCAGGCTCTCCTGCTCGGTGGCGAAGCCTTCGAGTTCGCGGATGAGTTCGGTCATCGAACTCGTCGCCAGGGTCAGGCGATGCGCGTGGTGATTGCGGCGTGCGCCAAGCGAGTAGACGAGGTCGGGCAACAGCGGCGCGTCGCCATTGGCGTGCGAACGTTCCTCCAGCCACTTGGCGAAGGTACCGGCATAGGTGCGAAGCGCTTTTTCCGAGCGCGCGGAAAGGACGATCGGCCACGGGCGCTCGACCGGCTTTTCATGATGCTCCGGGTGCGGGCGCTGCGGCGGTTCCTCGAGAATGACGTGGGCGTTGGCGCCGCCGAAGCCGAAGGAATTGACGCCGGCCAGGCGCGGGCCTTTCGCCTCGGGCAACGGCTCCAGCGTGGTATTCACGCGCAGGCGCAGCTTCTCGAAATCGATGTTCGGGTTCGGCGTTTCGAAATGGAGATTCGCCGGGATCTGCTTGCGCTTGAGCACGAGCATCGCCTTGACGACACCGGCGACGCCGGCGGCCGTCTCCAGGTGGCCGAGATTGGTCTTCACCGAACCGATGGTCAGCGGTTCGTCCGCCGGACGGTTCGCGCAGAGCGCTTCCGCGAGGGCGTGGGCCTCGATGGGATCGCCCACCGCGGTGCCCGTGCCGTGCGCTTCCACGAAACGGATCTGCAGCGGATCAATGCCCGCGATTTTGCAGGCGTCTTTGACCAGTCGCGCTTGCGCGTCGGGGCTGGGCAGCATCATGCCATTGGTGTGGCCGTCCTGATTCAGCGCGGTCGCGACGATCACACCGTGAATCGGGTCGCCGTCGGCGATCGCTTGCGAAAGCTTTTTCAGCAGGATCATGCCGGCGCCTTCGCCGCGGACGAACCCGTTCGCGGCGGCGTCGAAGGCCTTGCACTTGCCATCGGGCGAGAGCATCGAGGCTTGGGAAAAGCCGATGAAGCCGCCGGGCGTGATCATCACCGTGACACCGCCAGCCATGGCGACGTCGCCGTGGCCACCCCAAATGTGCTCACAGGCGGCATGCAGCGCGGTGATCGCCGAGGAACACGCGGTGTCCATGGCCACGCTCGGGCCGGTGAGATTCAGGCAGTAGGAAATACGATTCGCGGCGATGCTGTGTGCCGTGCCCGTGGGCGAGTGCGGGGTGATGCCCGCGGAATCCGAAGGCGTGGCCTGGATGGTGTGATAGTCGTTGTGCGAAATGCCGACGAACACGCCGATGTCAGTGCCCTTTTCGAAATCGAGCACGATGCCGGCGTCTTCGATGGCTTCCCACGCGGTCTCCAGGAGGAGACGGTGCTGCGGGTCGACGTAGGGAGCTTCGCGCGGCGAGATGCCGAAAAACTGCGGGTCAAATTGGTCGATGCCGTCGATAAAGCCACCGCGGCGGGCGATCGATTTGCCGACGATGCCGGGCTCGGCGTCGAAAAAGCGGGCGACATTCCACCGGTCCGGGGGCACGTCACTGACCGCCTCCCGGCCTTCCACCAATAGTTTCCAGAGGGCGTCAGGGGTGTTGATGCCTCCGGGGAATCGACAGCCGACTCCAATGATTGCGATACGGTCTTTGGACATGAGTTTGAGTAAAGGGCCGGAATGGGACCGGACGGCAATTGACCGATGGCAGAGATACCCCCGTCAAGCCGCGTTTATCATTTATCGTAAGTCGTCTTGGGGCTGCGTCTACGTGAAAGCGCGCGGATACAGAGAAACCTCGGGGAATTCCACTAGAAAAATATCGGGGCGACAACCGTAAAATGAAGACTGGAGTCGACCGGAATTTGTATATCTCCCTGTGCATATAAATGGGGGTTATGAATTAACGGGAATACATCAGATCGCCGCCCTTCATCCCGGCCGTTCGAAAATAATCCGAAAATGTCGAACTGCCTCCTCCTCGGACGACATTCTCATGAGCCGCGGAATGATCCCCGGTTCGAATTCAAACACTCCATCACTATGCAATTCGCACTCCTCGTTCATCAATCCCAGGAACACTTCGACCGCCGCAACGACACGACCGCACTCGCCGCCGGACGGGCTTACGGCGAGGCGCTCATGGCGGCGGGCATTTTCGTCGGCGGCGCGGGTCTCGAATCGCCGGTGAAGGCGACAACTGTGACCGTGCGTGAAGGCAAACGTCAGGTCCATGATGGGCCGTATGCGGAGACGAAGGAATTCCTCGCGGGCGTCGGGATCATCGATGTGCCGGACCTGGAGACGGCTCTCGAATGGGCGGCGCGGCATCCGGCGGCGGCTTATTCATCGGTGGAAGTCCGGCCGCTGCTGGGCGGGCGGTTCATGGTCGGCACTGGAAAGGCATCGCGATGACCTCGCGCCCCACCCTGCTGCACATCGACTCCAGCCCGCGCCGCGCGATGTCGATTTCCCGGCAACTGACCGCCGAATACGTCACCCAGTGGAAGCGGGCCAATCCCGAGGGAGCGATCCGGCGGCGCGATCTGTCCGGCAGCGATCTTCCGCTCCTCACCGGCGAATGGATCAACGCATCCTTCACGCCAGAAGTATCCCGCACGGCGGAGCAACGCGAGTTACTCCGTATTTCGGATACGCTCGTCGCGGAGCTGCAAGCGGCCGACGAATATGTGATCGGCGTACCGATGCATAATTTCACCATCGCAGCGAGCCTCCGGCTGTGGATCGACCAGATCGTGCGCGTGGGCGAGACCTTCGCCTACGTCGATGGTCTCCCCACCGGCTTGCTGAAAAACAAACGCGCCACCTTCGTGATCTCCACCGGCGGCGTGTATCAGCCCGGCACGTCCCTGGCGGCGTGCGATTTTGTCGAACCCTACCTGCGCGCGATCTTCGGTTTCATGGGGGTCGCTGACCTTCACGCCTTCACCGCGAGTGGCGCTGCCGCCGTCACCTCCGGCAGAATGGATGCAGCGACCTTCCTGCGACCGCACTTCGAATCGATCCGACAACATTTCGTGCCCATGGCTACAGCCAGCGCGAGTTGACCTTCGACAAAGTTCTCGAAGGCCCCGCCCCCACCGTTCGCGGTCGGGGACGGGGCTTCGGTTCCCCCCGGAACTTAGAGATATCGTCACCGACCCGCCATTCGCGTGTAATTTTTTACGAAGGCTGAAATCATCGATGCGTCCAGGGGCCGGAAAACTGCACCTGCCCGGCAAAAGAAACCGGTCGCCAAGGCTGGGGCATCCGATTAAACGACAAAAGCATGTGCGGCATCGCAGGAATTTTCGACCTCTCTGATCAACGACCAGTACCGGAGGAAGTGGTGCGCCGGATGACGCGCGCGATTCTTCACCGCGGCCCCGATGAAGAAGGCTATTACTTCGGCGCCGGTGTTGGCCTCGGCATGCGACGACTCAGCATTGTGGGTCTCGCCGATGGCCAGCAGCCAGTCGTGAATGAAGACCGCAGCGTCACCGCGATTTTCAATGGCGAGTTGTTCGATCATCTCGCCAAGCGCGCCGAGCTCGAAGCGCGCGGCCATCGCCTCATCAAGCATTGCGATACGGAAGTCATCCCCCACCTGTGGGAGGAGAATCAGGCAGGCATGTGGGAGCGATTGCGAGGTCAGTTTGCCATCGCCGTATGGGATGAAAAAGAGCGCCGACTGCAACTCGGGCGCGATCGCTTTGGCATCTGCCCGCTTTACTGGACGCGGCAGGGCGACTGGCTGCTCTTCGCTTCGGAAATCAAGGCGTTGCTCGCCTCGGGCATGGTGCCGGCGCGGCCGGATCGACGCGGCATCGATCACATCTTCAGCTTCGCCGCGCTGCCCGGCCCGATCACCTGCTTCGAAGGCGTGCAACTGCTGCGCGCCGGCCATTTCCTCGATATCACCGGCGCTCGGAATGGACACACCGCGGAGATCAACGAACGCGCCTATTGGGCGATGGATTTTCCCGACATGGGCGACGAGGAGCGCGGGCAGGATCCGAAGAAGCTCGTTGACGCTTTCGAGGAGGTAATGCTCCGCTCCGTGGACATGCGTTTGAAAGCGGACGTACCGGTCGGCTCGTATCTCTCCGGTGGCGTGGATTCGAGCATGATCGCCGCGCTGGCCTGCCATCTGAAAGGCTCGTCGATCAATACCTACACGATCCGCGTGGATGCGCCGGAGATGGATGAACTCGACGCCGCGAATCTCGTGGCGCGGCACATCAAAACCAAGCCGCCGATCGTCCAAGAATTCCGCGCGCAGGATGCCATCGACACCTACCCGGAATTGCTCCGAGCGGCCGAGGCGCCGGTCGTTGATACCTCCTGCGCCGCGCTCCTCATGCTGGCGCGACGCGTCCATCAGAACGACCAAAAGGTCGTGCTCACCGGTGAAGGCGCCGATGAATGGATGATCGGCTATCCGTGGTACAAAGTGGCGAAGATCCTCGACTCGCTCAACGTCATCCCCGGGCTGAGCGACATCGTGCGGCGCGGCTATCTGCGGCTCAACAACGTGCCGCAATATGAGCGCGAATTCCGCCACCGCGTCGAAGCGACGATCGGTGGCCCGAGTGCGTGGATCGATGCCTATGGCATTATTACGCTCTCGAAGCTGCGCTTTTATTCCGAATCCATGCACGCCGTGCGTGAGCAGGCCAATCCCTGGGCTGATCTGCAGATTCCGCTCGAGCGCTCCAAGCGCTGGCACCCGCTCAACCGCGGCATCTGGATTGCCGGCCGGGTGACGCTCGCCGGTCATTTGCTGCAAGCGAAAGGAGATCGCGTGGCGATGCACTCCTCGGTGGAAGTGCGTTACCCTTTTCTCGACGAAGAGGTCTTCAACTTCCTCGCGAAGCTGGATCCCGTGCAGTGGAAACTCCGCGGCTTCCGCGACAAACATATCCTGCGGTTGCTTGCCGAACGTTGGGTGCCGCCGTCGGTCTACCGGCGCGGAAAGGTCATCTTCCAGGCGCCGCTCGACAGCTTCCACATGGATCCCGAGCCACCTTACATTGCGGACCTGGTCAGCGAAGAGTCGCTCCGCAAGACTGGCTATTTCGATGCGGCATCGGTCCGTCATTGGCGCCAGGCCTATCGCCAATTGCGTCCCCGTTCGCTGCCACGTCTATCCGTCGAAGGCGGTCTCGCCGCCGTGGTCGCGACCCAGCTCTGGCACCACCTCTACATCGACGGCAGCCTCACGGATAAGCTGCCGGGGGCTTCGGCCGCTAACAGCAGCACTTTCAATCTAGTTTAGTTATTCGCACGGAATGGAGCGCTCGCGCTTTATCTCGTGCGGCCAACTAAACCGAAAAGCCTACTGCAATTTAGCGAGCAGCTGACGCCCCATCGCCTTCGTCTCCGGATCGTCCTTTTCCGTATTAGGCATCGACAGCCCTTTGCCGATAAACTTCCTCGCCTCGTCGAACTTTCCCATCTGCACGTAAGTCCGCCCGAGCTCGATGTAATGCATGAGCCGGTTGGGATTGAGTTCGATCGCCTTTTCAAAGCACCGCACCGCGTCTTCGTATTTGGCCGGCGGCAACTTTCCGTACGCCATCTGGGCCAGCGCACGCTTCACCCCGCTCACGTCTGCCAGCGCCAAATACCAGCGCCCCAAAATCTGCCATGCGAGATCGTTGTTCGCATCGAGCGAAATCACCTTGTCCACCGCGCACTTGATCAGCCGGGAATCAGCGATCTGTTCCTTCGTGCTTACGAAGGGCAACAACTTGCCATAGCCGATCGCCACCGCGAGCTGCGTGTCCGGATCGTTCGGCGACAGCGTCGCCGCACGTTGCGCATACTCCACGGCTGTCGTGCAAAATTCCTGCTTCTTTTCCTTCGCCAACGCCTCGCTCATGAGGTGGCGATACTGCCGGGCGATGCGCACCAGCAGTTGCGGGTTGTTAGGCTCCAGCTTTTCGGCAGGAAGATAAAACTTCAGCGCCTCAGAGGGCTGAAGTTTGGCGTAATAAACATCGCCTTTCCGGATCAATTCGTCCGCTGAATCCGAGGCCTTGCTTTTGCCAACAAAGAACAAACCCGAGGCGGCGATAATAGTACTAAAAAGAATGGCACGACGCATAATTTTCAAGAGGGCTTAAGGGCTTAATGATACCCATGGCAGTTCGCGCGCACTTCGCAAGGTGGACTTTGCTGAATTCTTTTTCATTTACGCGGCTTCACTGCCTGTTCAACGAGCCGTCCGGCGTTGAGCAATTCCGCCTCCTTTTTCGGCGGCGCGATAAGCTGCAAACTGGTTAACCGCACATTCGTGTGCGCCAGAGGCACCGGCACCGCGAGCGCCGGATTCCCGGCAAAATTCACGGCCACGGTGTTTTGAAAATCGAGCATGAAGATCTCCAGGAGACCGATCTTCAGATTCGGCGGAATCCCTGGCGGCGTCGACTGCAGTGTAGGCAACGCAATGAAGTCCACCTTATGGAAAGCGTGACGCAGCGCCTCCTGCCATTCCTCGCGACGGGCCAGCGCGCGCCGGTAGGCGAGCGGATATTGCACCCGGCCCACGAGAATCGTCGCCTTGGTGCGGGCGCTCACCCCGTTCCTGGTCAGGTAAGGCCCCTCACTAAGCCACACGCCCGCGGCCGCCATGGTGTTGCCATCCTTTTTCGCCTGGTCCCATTTTTCCCGGAATCTCTCATCCAGCGGCACCACTTTGAAACCCGCCTTCTGCAGCGCCGCATCCACCGCCTTGTCCACGCCCGAGCTCGTCCCCTTGAGATACAGGCGCCCCACGCGAATGTCCCGCCCCGCCGGCTTGGCGGCCTTCGCCGCCGCATATTTTCCGGCAAATCCCGCTTCGAGCAGATCCATGCCCTTGGCGGTATCTTCGACGTTCTTGCCAATCGGCCCGACGGTGTCCAAATGCTTCGGTTCGACCGGCACCACGCCGTGCAGCGACACCAGTCCGAAGGTCGTCTTGAGTCCCACCACGCCGCAACACGCCGCCGGCACCCGCACCGAGCCCGCAGTATCCGTGCCGAAAGAGACATCCGCATAACCTCGCGCCACGGCCACTGCCGAACCACACGAAGAACCGCCCGGGATCAACCGATGCATATGACTCAGTGGACTCTTCGGCGTGCCGTAATATTCATTGAAGCCGGATGGCGCGACCGCGAACTCACTCAAGTTCGTCTTGCCCACGATCGGCACCCCGCGCGCCCGGGCGATCGCCAGGCACTGCGCATCCGCCTTCGCCGGCGGATTGTTCTTCGCCAGATATTCCGAGCCCGCCGTGGTCACCACACCGCGCATGTCGATGTTGTCCTTCACCGCCAGCTTCAGCCCCGGCTTGTGGGCTTCTTTCGGCCAGTAATCAATGAAGGCGTGATGATGCTCGGTGTGTCCCCTCGAATGCGGCACGAGCAAGCAACCACTGAATAACACCGGCACCCATCCGAGCAGGAACCATGAAGGAAGAAAACGTCCGCGAACTTTCATGAGAGCGGTAAGATTACGCGGAAGGATCGCAAGGCAGAAGCTCTTTGCGTGCACCGGGCGGGGCGAGCGGCCCTCCCTTCGTCCCGCGCGAAACAATCCTATAAGCATCATTAATTCCGAATACCGCCGAACTTGCCCTGACTGGATGATTAACCACGGATTACGGATTTCACGGATTGTAAGAACGCATGAGACTCGTCCGTGAAATCCGTAATCCGCGGTCAATTTTTCCCATCACCAATTTTGAAAACGCTTTGTGAGGTCATTTCGCACGGAGGATTCGCCAACGTCCAATCTCTTCCATTATACAACTCGCCGTCATGAAATCCCTCCTGCTTCCTCTCCTCGCCCTTTTCGCCTTCACGCTCCTTCCCCTGCATGCCGCGGATGACCCGCGCACGCCCGCCTTGCAAACAGCGGACGACGAACGCGTGGCGGCCACGCTGGCCGGCGATCGCGCGCGACTCGAGGCCATTTATTCCGACGATCTTCACTATTCACATTCCAGCGGTGCCGTGGACACGAAGGCGTCTTACATCGACGCGCTGACCGGCGGAAAACTCAAGTATGTCTCGTGGGAATACCAGGAGCGCAGCTTCAGCTTTCCGGCGCCGGGCATCGCCCTCATGACCGGCCGCGCGCGTGTGAAGGTGGGCAAGGCGGACAGCGCGGAGATGGTGCTCGTCTTCCTCGGTGTGTGGCGCGAGGAAAAAGGCCACTGGCATTTCATCGCCTGGCAATCCGGCAAATTGCCCGACGCCGCGGCGGCGAAGAAATAACGGCGGCGGTAGCCGAGCTCAGTGAGCTGATCTTTACCCATATCCTAGTTGGTGCCATCGAGTCAGATTTGGCGAAGCAGCAGACTGTCCCGGAGGGACAACGGAATTTAGCCGGTGTGCAAGCCCGTGAGCTTCAAGCGAACAGGCGCAGCCACCGGAACTGCGCCCCTCCACGGGCCCGCCCTGAAAGGGCGGAGGAATCTCCCGCCTAGCGAAGGAATCCCGCGCCACCTCCGGGGCGCATCCGTGTGGGGGCGTGTTCCGGGGTGTCGCTCGCAAGCTCGCTGTACCCCCGGCTAAATTCCTTTGTCCCTCCGGGACAGCCTGCCTCTGCACCGCAACGACTCGAACGCGTCCGGCAAGACGCAGGCCAGACTGCGTCCGAATCGTAACAATGCTGTGACGATGGCGAATGCATACAGCCGCCGCGACGGCGGGCGGCGATAGGCACGACATGAGCGAAAAGCACAACCCTGTTGGATGGTTCGAGATTTACGTTCAGGACGTGAATCGCGCGAAGGCGTTTTATGAAAAGACCTTCACTGTGAAACTGGAAAGCCTCGGTGGTCCGGGCGTGGAGATGTGGGCCTGGCCGATGGATCATCAAGCCCCCGGCTGTACCGGCGCGCTGGTGAAGATGGAGGGCAAGGATTCCGGCGTCGGTGGGGTGATCATTTATTTCCCGGTGGAGGATTGCGGAGCGGGCGCGGAGCTCGCCGAGAAAAACGGCGGGCGCATCCAGAAAAAGAAATCGTCCATCGGCGAGCATGGGTTCATTTCCCTCGTCGTGGATACGGAGGGAAACATGATCGGCCTGCACTCGATGAAGTAGATCCTGCGTGGGCGTGTGCCGTGGATGGCACGCCTCGTAAAACGGACGTGACCGCATGAACCGTTTCGCGTGGTGTTCGATAGCACCGCGGCCGCAGTTGATCGTCGACACATTTCGATTTTTCCACGACGGCCCTCCCAGAAGCAACGTGGAATCTCCTTTACGCATCGGGGCTTCCTGCATTAGGCGATGCAGCGCCCCGAAATGGAAATCCAACCAACTAGAGGGTCTTGTTTTTTCTTTTGCCTGGCTGTGGCGCTTTTCAGTCAGGTGCATCTGTCGGCTCAGACCGCCGGGCAGGACAGCGCGCTTTCATCACAGGACGCCGCCAGGCGCTTGCAATGGCTGAGTGCGACGGCGCCAGCCGGGGCGTCATCCACCACGCCGGCGCCGACTCCCTCGGGGAAACATTTTGCCGAGACGCGAAACCTCGGCGTCCGTTTCAACGACGCGGCGCCAGCTGCGGCGAGTGCGACTGCGGAAGTGCCGCCGAAAGAGGCTCGTACGGCGGATATGCACAAGAGCGAAGCTGCGCCGGCCAAGGCGGCATCTTCTCCAGCGCCTAAAATCGCCGAGGCGCATTCACCCGCAGTGTCCACCCCTAGCGGCAAAGCTACGGAAAAGGCGCACCACGAAGAGAACGTGGCGAGGGCGAAGCATCACTCCGAATCGCACGCGACCGAGACACCTTCGGGGAAATCCAAAGCGTCCACTGCTCACACCGAAAGCATCGCCGAAGCGAAGCGCACTTCCGAGATGCGCGTGGCGGAAAATCACTCCGCCCCGTCTCCGGCCCCGAAGCCGACCCCGTCGTCGAAGCACGCCGAGGTCGTGGTCGCGATGTCGAAACGCGCCGATCTGGAAATAGCGGATACGCATCCGCTCGAAACGGCACGGCCCGCTCTTCCTCCAGCCCACGGCGGAACGAGGGCCGATCGTTATCCCTGGAAGGCGGGAATCGTCACCACCGTTTTCTGGATTGGCGAACCGGTGGGCGGCAATAATTTCACGCCGAACTGTTCGAGTTCGTGGGACGCGCATTGGACCCAGAGCTATGGGGGCTTCGACAATCCGAATCCCGAGGCGCGGCGCAATTTCCTGCCGGTGAATTTCACTCCGCGACAAAATCCATTCTACGTCGCGTTGCCCTACAACGACGTGACCCGCGGCACCACGAAGCCGGAAGCCCGGGTCGCCATCCCCTGGTTCCGCGAAGCGTTTCGCAAGGAAGGACAGTCGGTGTGCCGCGATCGTTGGGTGGAAATTCGCGGCCGCTCAGGCCGCGTGGCTTATGCGCAGTGGAGCGATTGCGGCCCCTTCCGCACGGACCACTGGCAGTACGTCTTCGGCATGGATCGGCCGAAGCCGAATCTCAATGGCGGCGCCGGTCTCGATGTGTCACCCGCGGTGCGCGATTATCTCGGACTGCAAAGCACGGACGTCACGGATTGGAAATTCGTGGACACGCACGAAGTGCCCAACGGCCCGTGGCTGCTTTACGGAGACAACAATCCCTTTGCCCAGAGGCATTCGCGCGGATCCGCGCTGGGCGAGGTCGCCGAGAACCGCCGCTGATTTGCGGACAGGGCTGCGTCGCGGCTCGAGGGGAGCGCAACGCCCGGCATTACCGGCGTTCGCTTTCTTCGGCCGCCGCAGCAGTCAACGCATAACAGCAGGTGCCGTAGGCAAATATAACTAAAAGGAAATAGAGCATGGTGTGTGTATCTCTTTTCCAATGGCAACGCGACCCGGGGGCTTCACGGATGTTTTGGAGACTGCTGCACAATCTCCTGCGCCCCGGATGCTTCAGTCAGAGCTCCACCTCATCCGCGGCTCTCGAACACAGAGAGAAGACCGATTCAAAATCCTATGAAAACAATTCTACCACGTATCCTCCTGTCGAGCGCGGTGGCTCTGGCCGCCAGCGTCACCCTCATTCCCGCGGCGTCTGCTGATGACTCTCCGCTGAACCATACGGACAAGTCGTTCCTGGAAGACTCCTACAAGGGCGGAGTCACCGAAATCCAAAGTGCGCAAATGGCGGAGCAGAAGACCGCCAACCCCGACGTCAAAGCATTTGCCGAGAAACTGGTTACCGACCATACGCAAGCCAACAACGAACTGAAAGCCATGGCGGATTCGAAGAAGGTGGGCGTGGAGGGCGGGACGTCGCTCAAGGACCAGTCGAAAGGCAAGTCGCTCGACGCGAAGACTGGCGGCGATTTCGACAAGGCCTGGATCGATGACCAGATCAAGGATCACAAAAAAGACATCGAGGCCTTTGAGAAGGAAGCGAACGAGGCGAAAGACACCGATGTGAAAAACCTCGCGAACAAGTTGCTGCCCACGCTGAAGGAGCATCTCTCGATGGCGGAGAGCATCCAGGGGAAGATCGGGAAGTAAGTTGTCAGCAATATCGCGAGCGAAACGCGCCGACTGACTAACGGACACGCGGGTGCCGTTGAGTGGGGTTTAGCCTTCCGGCTGATTCCACCGACGACACCCGCGATTTATTTTAGGTTCTGTTTCCGAACCCGAAAACACTGCCTACCGCATCGCGTGCCTGCCTTTACTCGTAATGGAACGTCGCCGTGGCTTTCACATCGGCATCCGTGCGGACGCGGACCCAATGGGCACCAAAGCCCGGCGGGAATTCATGCTTGAGCGTTTCGCCGGGCTGGACAGTGAGCTTCGTGTATTCGTGCCACTCGCCGTTGGCCACGGCATCGACTTCGATTTTGAAGGTCACCGGCTTGCTGCCGTTGTGCGACAGCGACACGGACTTCTTGTCGAAGTTCGTCATGAGATACGGCTCACTCGGGGCATCGGCGCGGACGTCCGTGTCTTTCCATGGACCGCCTTCACCGACGGCTTTGCCGAAACGCCAGAGGTCATCGGTCTTGCCGAACCACAGCGAGACCTTGCCATCCGCCGACGTGATCACGCGGCCCGCACCCGGCACGGCGGCGCCGCCCGACATCACGAGCAACCCACGCCACGTGCAGTAATCCACCAACGCGGAACGATGCGTGGCGAGCGGTTTCATCTTCTGGAAATCCGGCGGGTCGAGATCGCCTTTGCCCGTAGCGCGCGGGATTTCGTAAAGGATGCCATGGATGTTGCCGAGGAAGCGCTCGCTCTCCACTTCGCGCACCGCGCGCAACGGTGTGGCCGGCGCATCATACGCGGCATCCGTCTTCGGCAAACGCCAGCGACGGCCGAGATGATCGGTGACGATCACCGACGCAGCATCCACGGTCGCGGCCACGGGGATCTTCAAATCCGGCATGACCTTCTTCACTTCCTCGGGCTGGTCCGTCGACGCGAGGTTCAGCGTCTCATCGACTTCATAATAGCCATCGGGCGTGACGACCTGGAGATTGCGATTGCCCTTTGCCGGACGGAGCAGCGCGGATTTCGCGGGGTCGATCTGCGGCGTGGCGGTCGAGGCCGGATGCGGATTCGGATTCGAGCAGTGGAAATAAGCGGTCGCCTTGGTATCGACGTCGGTCTTGAGCCGCACCCACTCGGCGCTGGTCTCGGCCGGGAATTCCCGATGGGCGCTGCCGTGCGCGGGCACTGAGATCGTCTCCAGCGGCTGCCACGTGCCTTTGCCATTGGCATCGGCTTCGATGGTGAATTTCACCGCCGCGTCGCCGTCGTTGGCCAGGTGCAGGCTGCGATTTTGCCAGCCGGCAAATTGGAACGGATCGCTGGGCTCGCCGGCTTTCACCGGATCATCCACCCACACCCCACCCCACCCCGCGGAGGGTCCCCCACGTCTTCAAATCGTCGAGTTTGCCGAACCACAGGTTCGACTGCGATTGCCCGGCGAGCGGGTTGCGCATGATGCTCGTATCGTCGCTGGCGACGACCAGTTTGTCGCCCCACGCGCAGAAGTCCGGGACATAGCGCAGGTGCGTGGCGATCGGGCGAATGCCCGCGGTGTTCGCGTGCGAAAAGGTAGGCGGGAAATTGAAGAACTGCGCGTGCATGTCCATGAGGAACTTGCCGTCGTTCACCTCACGAATGCGCGGCCACTCCGTATACCAGCCATGCCAGGGATCGAAGGCCAGCGAGCCTTTTGGCAGGCGGAAGGTGAACCATTCGCCGCCGTCGAGAAGCTTGAGCACCACGCTGCGTTTGTCCCAGCCGATGGTCCAGAGCGGCGCCTTGTCATCCGGCGAACCGTAAATACCGCCGGGGCCGGTGACGTCGGTAAATTGCCGGCGCTGGATGATGCGCCAGTCCTTGCCGTTGTATTCCGCGAGCACACCGCGATCTTCCGGCGTCTTCGGCGGCAACTCGGCGAGGTTTTCAATCTTGATGCCGCCGACGGGTTCCTCGCCGTTGTTGGCGATAACCAGCCGTCCTTGTGCGGTGTAAGCGCCTTTGCCATGCCAGCCGGGTACCGGCTTGCTGAAGAGCTTCTTTACCTCGAGCGTATGGACATTCACTTCATAGAGCGCGCCCTCCATGTCGTAGAAATAAACGAGATTCTCCGGATCGGTGAGATGCCGCGCCACCGCGGTCATGCGGCCGATGAGCTGCGTCTTCACATCCACCGCGCGCACGTGACCCTCGGCGTCGATGAAATACGGGCCGATGATGAGCTGGTTCGATTCCTTGTGAATCATGCGGTCGGCGTGCGTGCCGCCGACGCTCTCCTTCGCCATCTCCAGCGTCTTCATGTCCGGTGACAACGAGTAGAGCTTGTCGTTGCTGCCGTGCGTGAGATGCGGCGGGTAAGTAATCCACCACAGTTTGCCTGCCCAAGGGACGACCGCGCCGATACCGCATTCGCCGTTTTTATTGAACGAAGCGAGGCCCGGATAAATACCGCTGATCTCCAGCGGCTCCTCGGCGTGCAGCGAGAACGAGAGGGCCAGTGCGAGAGAAAATAGGAATCGTTTCATGAAAGGCAGTGGAGACGACAGGGTTAGTCCGATGGTGAGAATTTTGGACAGGAAATCTGCGCGCGGGAGCACACTCCGTTTCGTCGTGCGCGCAGAAAGCGACCGCCTAGTCGCGGAAATTTTTGAAGCCGAGGGTGACGTCGAAATCGCGGCTGCGGAGGAAGGCGATGACTTCCTGCAGCTCATCTCTCTTCTTTCCGGTCACGCGAATCTGCCGATCCTGCAACGCGCTCTGCACCTTGAAAGTCTGGTCCTTGATCGCCTTCACGATCTCCTTCGCCTTGTCGCCATCCAGGCCCTGCTTGATGACGAAATCCTGCGTGGCATGCCCGAGTGGCGAGATCGCGGGATCCTGGCGATCGACGTTGCGGAGATCGACCCCACGCCTGGCAAGCTTGCCGGTGACAATGTCATGCAACGACTTGAGCCGCGAGCCGTCCTCGGCTTTCAGCTCGATCTTCGAGTCCTTGGCATTCCACTCGATGGTCGCGGTGCTCCCCTTGAAGTCGAACCGCGTAGCCAGCTCTTTCACGGCCTGATTGATGGCGTTATCGATTTCCTGTTTGTCGATTTCCGAGACGATGTCGAAGGAAGGCATGCGGAGGAGTTTCTCCGATCCCGGAATGTCTCGAAAGCTATTTCCGCCGGCGCAGCGACTTGTGACGGCGGTCTATGATCGCCGGAGGCCATAGGAGGAATAGGAGCCATGGGATCCTATCATTCCTATTCTTCCCATTCCTCCTATCCGCCGACGAGCATAGACCCCCGCTCCAAAGGCGACAGTCGCACCTACTCTTTCGGCCGCACGATGGCGGTGATGGCGGGCTGGGTAAAATATTTGCGTGCGATGGCCTGAACCTGCTCGACGGTCAACGCTTCGATCTGACGGCGTTGTTCGAGATGGTAGCTGTGGCCGAGGCCGTAGAGTTCGTTGAGCGCGGCCTGAAAGGCGAAAGCCTGGTTGCTCTGATTGCGGATTTCCTGCTGGCCGATGTATTTCTCCTTCGCCCGGGCGAGTTCCTCGGGCGCGAGGCCGAGCTCGGCGAGCTTGGCGATTTCTTCGTTCAAGGCGGCTTTCACGTCGGCCAGTTTCGTCGGGTCGGTGCCGAGATAGAATCCAAACATCCCGCGGGCGAGACCGCTCATCTGGCTGCTGCCAACGAAATACGCGAGACCCATTTCCTCGCGGATGCGCAGGAAGAGCCGCGAGCCGAGATCGCTGCAGGCTTCATCGATGATTTCCAGCGCGGCGTTATCGTCATCGAACAAATCCGTGCCCGGAAAGCCGACCATGAGCACGGCCTGCTCCTTGTCCTTGATCTCCTCGACTTCGCGCGACGCCGCCAGTCTCGGAGGCTCCGCAACCGAAACCAGCGCCGGTTCCCCAGCGGGCAACGAGGCGAACAATTCCTCGACGGCCTTCCGCACTTCCTCGGCCTGCACATCACCAAAGATGGAGAGCACACCATTGCGCGCCACGATGTGGCGATCGCGAAACGCGCGCAGGACATCGGGAGTGAGGCTGGCCACGGACTCCGGCGTGCCGGACGCGCGCAGACCGTAGGGATGCGCGCCGAACAACTCCTCGCGCAGCAGATTGCGCGCGACCACGGTCATCTCTTCTTCCTCGCTCTTGATCGCGGCGAGCTGGGCTTCTTTTTCGCGGCTGACCGCCTTTTCAGGCATGGTCGCGTGGCAAAGGATATCCGCGAAGATCTCCAGACCGGCACGGAAATCCGGCTGCATGACCCGGGCCGAAACATTCACGCTGTTGTTGCCCGCATCACTGCCGATGACCCCTCCCATGTCCTCGATTTCGTCGGCAATCTGGCCGGCGGTGCGCGTTTTGGTCCCCTTGAGGATCACCTTGGAAAGCAGGCGCGTGAGGCCGTTGTTCGCCGCCGTCTCAGCGAGCAGGCCGGCCTTGAAGGAAGCATTGAACGAGACCAGCGGCAGGCGGTGATCTTCACGGACGAGGAGCCGCAGGCCATTCGAGAGCTCGAACTTCTGGATCTCGCCGGCACTGATCGCCGCATCGGCCGCCTTGGCCGCGGCAAGAGAACCGGGCGGATTGAGCGAGACGAGCGACATGTTCCGGTCGACGATGTAAGTCGCGAGCACGCGCTGGATGTCCTCCGAGGTCACACGCTGGATCGCATCCAGGTAATCACGCGAAAAATCGAGATTGCGCGCAATCAGCCAGTTCGAGCCGAGATCGGCCGCGCGACCGCGCATGGTGGTCACGGACTGAAGTTGATGACTCAGCGAGGCTTTTTTTGCCTTGGTGAGCTCCTGGGCGGTAACGCCCGAGACGCGCAGTTGATCGAGGAGCGCCAGCACCTCGCGCTCGACCTGTTCGCGCTTCCCCGGATCGAGCACGGCATCGACGCCAAATAATCCGCCGTGCATGAGCGCGTAACACCAGGCATCCGCGGAATGGACGATGGCGAGATCCTCGCGCAGGGACTTGTAGAGATGCGAGCTGCGTCCACTGCCGAGAACCACGGCGGCCACGTCGAGCGCCGGGATATCCGGATGCGACGTCGGCGGGATGTGCCAGGCGAGATGCAAGCGGGTGAGTTCGGTCGGAAATTCGGTGTGCGACACGCGTTTCCCGAGCTGCGGCGGCTCCGTGGGAATGTAGGTCGACGGCAAACCGCGCCGCGGATGCGGAGCGAAGAGCTCGGCCAACTTGGCGTGCACTTCGTCGGCATTCACGTCGCCCACCACCACGAAGAACATATTGTTCGGCACGTAGCGGCTCTTGTAATAGGCCATCACCTCGTCGCGCTGCAGGGCATTGAAGACATCGAGGTAGCCGATGATCGGATGCCGGCAGGGATGCTCGTAGAAGGCCGTGGCGAAGAGCGCCTGGCTGCTCATGCGGTCGGGATCGTCCATCCCCATGGCGAATTCGCGCCGGATGACTTCCTGCTCCTTGATGTATTCTTCCACGGGCAGGGTGGAATTCATCACCGCATCGGACAGCAGATCGAGCGCGACCGGAACGCCTTTGGCCGGGATATCGATCCAGTAGACGGTCCGCTCAAACGAGGTGTAGGCATTGATGTAACCACCCGCATCCTGGATGCTCTGGGCAAAAGCGCTGGCCCCGCGCGTCGGGGTGCCCTTGAAGAGCATGTGCTCGAGCAAATGCGAGAGCCCGGCGCCGAGATGCTGACCTTCATGGATGCTCCCCGTCTCAATCCACGCCTGCACGCTGGCGACCGGCGCGCTGTGGTCTTCCTGGACGATGAGCCCCAGGCCATTCGGCAGGGTCCACGTTCGGGCGTTAACGGCGGGATAGCTGATCGCTTTCGGTGCGGCCGGACCGGTGGCAGGAGATGGTGGCATCATTAGTAGAAGAACCCACCGTCCGCCCTTAATCGGCTGCGATCAATGCAGTTCTTCCGCAATTTCGCTACTCGGACGGCGCGCGGGCGTCTTTTCCGGCAGGAACGGGAGGACAAAGGCCTCGTGGAAGTCGTAACCGTCCCGGAAATGCTCGATGGAATCGGTATCGGTCTTCCCGAAAATGCCTTCGCGAATGAAATTGTAGACCATCTCGCCGAAATCTTCGCAGCGGCGCACGCCCCAATAACTGAGAACGGTCGGCACCATGGGGCCGAATTCCTTCAGGGCGTAGAGACGGATGCCTTCGAGCAATTGCTGACCGGTGACGTGGTCGCCGCTCTCCTTGGCTTTCTTCCGTTGCTTGACTGTGAAGTCCAAAGCGTCGCGGAGGAAGTGATAAGCCTCACGATCGTATCGCGAGTCCTGCTCCACGATCAGGTCGAGTTTTTCTCCGAAGTCGAGTTTCTGCATAGATGGGGTTGAGCCGTCCGGAAGCTTTACAGCCAAATGCGTGCTGGCGCCGGGTAAACCCGCGCTTACACTGCATTCAGTCGGTGAAAAGAATTCACACTTCCAAACTGCGGGCCGAAAGTAAGCATGTTGCCCATAGGCGTCAACTGCTGGTGCTGGCTGGTTTTTTTCTATTGGAAACTGCGCATTTGCACGCAGTTCCGCCGTCCCCTCCCCCACCCGCGACGCCCTTGGGTGATTTGCACGCCGCGCAACTGATGGCGGCAACGCTGATCGCCCGGCAGGCGGGCCCGGAGGAAATGAAAAAGATGGAGCACATCTTCGCGGATCTCGACGCAAAGTATCCGCGCGATGCGGCGATCTGGAATGGGCACGCGGAATTTCTGTGGGAGACAGGCGATCACAATCGCGCGGTGAAGACGTGGCAGGAAGCGGAGAAGATCGATCCGAACAACGGCGTGGTGCTCGATCATCTCGGTGGCAATGCCGTCGCCGTCGGTGAGGTGAAGCAGGCGGCGGAGTATTATGCGCGGGCGATTCACAGCGCGCCGGACAAAGCGGACTACCATTTCAGCTACGCGAATGTCGTGTTCCTCTTCCGTCACGATCTGCACGATGCAGCGCACCCGGATTCCGATTCCCGCATTGCCGAAGCGCTCCAGCACTTCGCCGAAGCGGTGCGTCTGCAACCATTGAACGCGGAATATGCGCGGGCGTTTGCGGAGACATTCTATTCGCTACCGCAGCCGGATTGGCAGGCGGCGTTGAAGGCGTGGCAGCATCTTTGCGAGATCTCGACGCAGAAGGATTTCGCGCTGGTGAATATCGCGCGGGTGCACATGAAGCTGGGGAACAAACCGGAGGCGCGAGCGGCGCTGGCTCAAGTGCAGGATCCGAAATTTGCCCGGATGAAAGGGCGGCTGAGCGAGCGGATCGAGGCAGAATAATTAATTTATAAATCTCGCAGGAACGTCCGCATCCAGAGTAAATGCCTCCTTCTCTGCGTCATTTCGACCCAGTCGACCTCTTTAAAAGAGATATTTCCCTGCATTTTTGCGGCGGATATCGGAACAAATGGGCAAAGATTGCCGTTTTCAGAGAGAGCGGCCCGGCATCCGAAAAATCCCGGAAACCACCATTGACGACGGAGCCTTCCCCTCCTAGTCTGGCAGCCCGCTTACCAAATTTTACTAACCACTAGCCCAAGGGAAACCTACAATGCCTGAAGTCATCGTTCGCAAAGGAGAGCCTATCGACCGCGCTCTCAAACGCCTCAAGAGCAAACTCGACGCCGAGGGAATCATGGACGAAGTCCGTCGCCTCCGCGCCTTTGAAACGCCGACGCAGAAATCCCGCCGCAAGGCGAAGGCCAACGCCAAGCGCGCGAAGGCGAAGTTCCGTTTCCACACGGCCAACTAAGTTGGGTCCGCTGCGAGAGCGCAGCTTTCATTTCAGTTTTCGAAACAGCCAGCCTCACGAGGGCTGGCTGTTTTGCTTTTGCTGCAGTGTGAGGAGTTCCTCTATGCTTCCCATCTGTCCTCTTGGATCGGAGAGGAGAGTTCGGAAATGGACACTCCAGAAACCTACTCCGTGCACTCGCACAACACGCGGAAGCCAACATCATTTGACGAGTAGTCCGGCAGGTTGTGATTGCGAGCGGTGGTGCGCAGGTTGGTCGCCCGCGATTTCCAACTCCCGCCGCGATAGATGCGCTTCGTTCCATTGCTCGGACCGCGCGGGTTCACGCGATCCTTGCCTCGGTAAACTTCAAAATAGTCGAGGCACCACTCGAAGACGTTGCCCGCCATGTCCTCGATGCCAAACGGGCTGGCGCCCCGCGGGAAACTACCCACCGGTGCCGACTCGGGGAAGCCATCGTCGATGTTCGGATCGCGCCAGGCAAAACTGGTTTGCTTGTCGGCGAAGTTGGCGAGGTTGCCGGCGTCGAGCCGCTCTCCCCACGGGAAGGTGCGCCCATCCATGCCGCGCGCCGCGTATTCCCACTCCGGCTCCGTAGGCAGGCGATACTTCCGGCCCTCCTTGGTCGACAGCCATTGGCAGAATTTCTCCGCCTCCCGGCTGTTCACGTAGACGACCGGATGATTGTCGCCCGCGTTGAGCGCCCGCTTCATCTTGTGCGCGGGGTCGAACTTCTCGTACTGCGCGTTCGTGATCGGAAAGCGGGAGAGGAAAAAGCAACTGAGCGTCACCTGCGTTATCGGCTGCTCGTGCGGCGAGGCATCGCGCGCGGTGCTGCCCATGAGCAACACGCCCGACGTCACGAGCAACATCTCGACGCCGGCGTGGTTGGTGAAATTCGGATACTTCTGCCGCTCCTGGGGCGCGGGCCAGCGGAGAGGTATTGACCTCCTTGGCCACCGGTGGCTTCGCCGCGGGCGTCGGCGGATCGGACTTCTTCGGCGGCGGGACGGCCGCATATTTTCCCGAGGCCGCTTTCGCCGGCGGAATCGGCGCCGCGGCGGCAGGAGCCCGAGCCGGAGTCGGCGCCACGGGGGTCACCGGCATTCCGCTCATCTCTTCGAGATATTCGTCGATCAAATCTTCCGCCTGTCCGCCGGTGAGTCCGAGGCTCTCGCCCATGTTGCACATGGCGTCGCGCTGGTCGTCGGTCATCTCCTCGCCATCGAGGCAGAGCCGCGAGAGGCGCAGCATGCGGCGAAACTCGGAAAAAGGATCCTGGCCCTCCAGCCCGGCCGGCATGGCCATGGGAACACCGGCGGCTCGTGTCGGCGCCGCGACGGGAGCCACCATGATGGCCAGGGCGACGCGCTCACCTCCGACCCGCTCGAGTTCGGCGTTGATCGCCGCCATCATATCATCCTTCGTCAGGCCGAGGCCGCGCCCGCGCTCGTAGAGACGATTCTCGTCTTCCTCGCGCAGCTTGTTTTCATGCAGAGCAAACGCGAGCAGCTTCCTAAACTCGCCCATCGCCTCCTGGACGATCTGCGAATGCAATTACTGGTCGAAAACCGACCGCAATTCCGCATCGAGCAGCTTGGTGCGCGCTTCCGCGAGAAAAGCCGGCGCTTCATCGAGTCCGCCACGCAACATCTGCGAGAGCGGGTTGCTCGGCTGGTTTTTCAGCGGCAGCTTTTTCTGCCACCAGACGAGGAGCTGACGGCAGTTTTCCTCGATCTGATCCGGGCTCGGATTGGACTCGTAGGAGAGGCACAACCGCGCATACAGGTCGTCAGAATTGTAGTTCTTCCAACCGTCCCAGCGCAGCGGATTGTCGGGAATCGGGTTCGGTAACGCCACAAGCCGAGAATGAAATTAAATCATCGGCTCAGACAACCTTGATCTGGAGCAAATCTGCGGTGGCGGTTTCGATCTCGCTGTCCGAGAGACCGGTGTTGCGCGCGATCTGCACGCGGTTCTGGCGCCCATAGGCGTCGACAATGACCTCGAGCACCTGGTTCTCGTTGTAGCTATAGGTGAGCTCCACCGGCGAGCCTTTGGGCAGGAAGGGCGGCAACTCGATGTCGCAGATGCCGAGTGGCGTACATTCGCCGGGCACCGTGCTCTCGCCTTCCACCACCCGCACGATCGCGTTCTTCATGTTCGCCTTGGCGGTGCCGAAGGAATTCTTCGTCTCCACCGGGACGGGCGTCATCTTCCGGATCATCGGGAAGACGTATTCCTCGACCTTGCCATCGTCCCACAGCACGACGCCGAGGGTGTGAGTGGTGATGTTCGTGACTTTGATGAGCGAGCCATCCTCGCTGGAAAACTGGTCGCGCACTTCCTGCGGCAACACGCGCTCGCCGAGCTTGTCCTCTTCGCTGAGCAGCGAGAGCACGCCCTGCACGGCCGCACCGATCGCCACCGCTTCGTCGGGGCTCACGTCGTCGGCCACGGGCACATTGGAGATCGCCTTGATCATGTCGCGCACCGAAGGCATGCGCGTCATACCACCCGTGAGCAGAATGCGGTCGATCTGGCTCCACTGCAGACCGGCTTCCTGCATGACGATTTCGCAGATGGTCTTGCACTTCTCCAGCAGGTGACGGCAGCGGTTCTCGTACTCGTCACGCGTGAGGTCGAGCTTCACGCTCTTGCCGTTGTAGCTGTGGACGATCGTGGTGCGCGTGCGGCTGGAAAGCTGGATCTTCGCGGTGAGCGCGCGATTGTAGAGATCCTGGTAGCTCTGCAGATCGAGCAGCGGATTCTCCCCATGGATCTTGTCGAATTCATCGGCCACCCAGTTGACGATAATGTCGTCCCAGTCCTTGCCCCCCAGCCGATGGTCGCCATTGCTTGGCCATCATGCGAATGTGGTGGTTCTCGATCTTCATGATCGTGACGTCGAAGGTGCCGCCGCCAAGGTCGAAGACGAAAACCGTCTGGTCGGAATCGAGCTTGTCGAGACCGTAGGCCAGCGCGGCCGCCGTCGGTTCATTGATGACCTGAAGGACATTCAAGCCGGCCAGCTGGCCCGCGTGCAGGGTGGCCGTGCGTTCCGCATCATTGAAGTAAGCCGGGACTGTGATCACCGCGTCGGTGACTGGTTCGCCGAGATACCTCTCCGCGTCGTTCTTCAGCTTCTTGATGATCAGCGCCGAAAGCTCCTCGGCGGAATAAATCTTCCCGTTGAACTCGCGATGAAACTGCGCCTTGCTCTTGCCCATCTCGCGCTTCACGAAATCCACGATCTTCTCCGGCTCGGCCACGGCATTTTGCTTGGCCAGCGTACCGACGATGGCATTGGTGCCATCGAAGAGAATCACCGAGGGTGTGATGCGCTCGCTTTCGGAATTGGGGATAATCTGGGGCTTCCCGTACGCATCGATGTGGGCGATGGCACAAAAGGTCGTGCCGAGGTCGATGCCCACTGCTTTGCGGGAGGAGGTAGCTTTATCGGGGACGCTCATTTTTGCGGGGTCAAAGTCGGTGTCCGGTAGGGTTTTGCCGCAGGATACGTGCCTTTAGTGGAAAAGCACCTATTTTTGCTGAGGTAAAGGGGTGGCGAGGGCCACAAGAAAACCTTCTTTCCATTTCTTGATGACCACTTCCTCCGCGCGGAGGACGCGATCCTTCCAAAAGAACCCGCGCTTCACCACGCGCACGATGTCGCCGTCGTTGTCGGGATCTTCCGCCATCTCCACCGCCACCGCGCGCTGGGTTTGCTTGTCGAGCTTGCCGCTGCCCACAGGGAGCATCGTCACTTCCAGGCGGGCGAGCACTTCCACGATGAATTCGCAGTTGTGCTCCACATTCGTGTCCATCGTCTTGAGCCGCTCGAACAGCTTGTCTCCCATCTCCGAGGAAAGTTTGGCCGAATCCCCAGCCGCCTCCTGCAGCTGGCGATGGGTCAGGCGCAGGTCATCATACAGCGTGATCAGGTCACGAATGATCGGCTTGTGAACGGACTCCAGCAGGAAGCCGTCCTTGTAGCCCTTCAACTCCTGGTGCAAGGCGTCGAACATCCGCTGATTCAAGCCGCTCTTCTGGTCGACCATCGCCTGCAGTTCGCGGACGAGCGTCGGCAGGCCCCCCTGCGCCGTGGCGGACGCATCGGTGGTCTTGTCCAGCTTCTGCAAAATCGTCGTATTCTCGCCGGTCGCCCGGGTCACGGCCAGAAGCCCCTGCATGAGCGGGCGCAACATGTCCGGCACGGTGACGTAGGATTTGGCCATCCGCTCCTCCACCCGGCGGGTGATCTCCTGCTCCTTGTTTTCTTCTCCCTTGCGGGCAGCGGTCTCCCGTTCCTCGATATTCTGAGTTGCCTCTTGGAATAACCCACGCAGCTGGGTGTCGAAATCGGCGTCCAGGTTTTGTTCTTGTTGAGGCATACGCAGGAATGACCTAGCCAAATTCGGGCCAACCCCTGTAATTTTGAGAATAAACGCCCCTCGGTGGGTGAGAAGATGCAGATTTTACGTTTCTAGTGAGGAATACGTACCCTATAAAGAGGGCCGACGAGACAGGATGGCTTCTGGAATCCACCGCCGAATTCTCGTTTTTGACGCATTAGCTCGGACGCCGCACCAGCCTGTCCTGCAATCGTTGGAATCGGCGGAAACCTCGGATTCGCCCCGACATGTTTCCACCAGGCAGCCACGAGCCATTCCCATGAATCCGCTCGATCCAACCGCTGCGCGATCTAAGCCCCGTAGAATCCGCGGATGGCTTTTACCAAACCGGGGATATCGTACTGGCTGGCTTCCACATCGACCTTCAAGCCGTTGTCTCGCATCGTTTTCGAGGTGATCGGACCGATCGACGCAGCCTTCAGACCAGTCGGCCACGGAAGCTTGAGGGCGAGGAAATTCTCGACGGTCGAAGAGCTGGTGAAGGTGATGAGGTCCGCACCTTCTTCCCGGAAACGCGCCAGCGCGCCACTCACGTCTTCGGTCTCCGGCACGGTCCGGTAGGCGATCGCGACGTCGACGATCGCGCCGAGCTTGGTCAATTCCTTCGGCAGGACGTCGCGCGATTGCTCCGCCCGTGCGAGGAGGATTCTCTGGTTCTCGACCGAGCCGTCTTTTTGGAAAGCGCGCACGACGCCTTCCGCGACGAATTCCTCCGGTTGCAGGTCGACGTGAAGACGGAAATCACGCACGCGCGCGGTCGTGGCCGGTCCGATGGCCGCGATGCGCACCCCGCCGATCTCGCGGGCGTCGTTGAAGATCTTGTAAAACATCTCGAAGAACGCATCCACGCCATTCGGGCTGGTGAAAACAATCCAGTCGTAAGAGTGCGCGTCCTGCACCAGCTGGCCGAACTCGAGGAGTTCCTTCGGCGGCTCGATGCGAATGGTCGGCAGTTCGAAGACATCGGCGCCGAGGCGGCGCAGCGTGCTGCTCAGACCGCCGGCCTGCTTGCGCGTGCGGGTGACGACGATGCGCTTGCCCCACAGCGGGCGGGTCTCAAACCAGTTCAGCGTGTCGCGCAGGTTGACGACGGTGCCAATGACACACACCGCCGGCGCCTTGAAGCCGGTGACTTCCACCTTGCCGGCGATGTCCGCCAATGTGCCACGCAGAGTTTGCTGGCGACCGGTGGTCCCCCAGCGCACCAGCGCGACCGGAGTTTCCGGCGCCGCGCCATTTTCGATCAAGCGCGCGGTGATGACGCCGATCCGCTCCACGCCCATGAGCATGACTTTCGTGCCCGGCGTCGACGCCAGTTGCTTGAAATCCAGCGAGCTTTCGGTCTTGGCCGGGTCTTCGTGTCCGGTGAAAATGGTGAGTTGCGCGGCGTGATCGCGATGGGTCACCGGGATGCCCGCATACGCCGGGGCGGAAATAGCCGAGGTGACCCCGGGAATGATTTCAAAGCGCAGACCCGCCGCAGCGAGCGCTTCCGCTTCTTCACCTCCGCGTCCAAACAAAAACGGATCGCCGCCCTTCAATCGCACCACGCGTTTGCCCGCCTTGGTCTTCTCGACCAGCAGCGCATCGATCTCCTCCTGCTTCAACGTGTGCGCCCCGGCCTTTTTACCGGCATAGATGATTTCCACGCCCGCCGGCGCCCACGAAAGAATCTCCGGATTGCAGAGGTAATCGTAAACGATGACTTCCGCCTCCTGAACGACTTCCTTCACCTTCAGCGTGACGAGTCCAAGATCGCCCGGTCCCGCACCAGCGAGATAACAGATTCCTTCAGCACGGGATGCGGCAGATTTCATAAAAGGGCGGGCAACGTAAAGCGCCCTCGCCCTTCCGCCAAGCGGACTTTTTAGCGACCGCTCTATTGCGTCTTCGCCACCGGGGCCGGCGGCGGCGGGAACATGCCGATCAGGAGGTTCGCCGCGACGGTCGCCTTGTTGGCATCATCCTTCGCCTTTTCGTCGAGGGCCGAGGTGATCACCCCGCGCCAGACGAGCGCATTTCGTCCGCTTTCGATCATATCGAGGATGAGCGTTCCCGGATGGGCCTGATCCAGGATCCGATAGGTCTCCGGATTATTCGGCCAGCCCTGATAGTAGCCGGCGCCCGCCGCGGTCGCCACGTTCAAACTCCAATCGGTGTAGTGATGCGCATCCGGCCTCTCTCCGGTCACATGGTAAGTGACATAGAAGCCCGGCGTCGTTCCGTCTGCTTTTTTGAAACCGTGCGCGGCCAGACCTTTGTCGACGGCCGCACGAATCGCCTGATCCACCGCCGGAGAGGTGGCTTGGGTCTTCGCCGCCACCCAAGCGTAGGTTTTGTATCTCGTAAAATCGGCGTTGCGATCGTAGTCCCGCTTGGTCGTGGTATTCGTCGCAATCGTGGCACAAGCCGCCAACAGGACGACCGGCCCAATCAACAGCAGTCTCTGAAACGTGTTCATACGTAAGAAGTTAATTCCCGACAGTCAGTGCGCGCAAGCCTGCTTCCGGTTTCCCGCTTGGCGTGCGCAGACCGGTGGCCGCAAAAAATGGATGTTGGATGTTGAGCGTTGGATGTTGGATGTTCTGCCTTTCCCTCCCTCTCCCCGTCCCCATGAAACTCGACTCGCACCAACATTTCTGGAGCTACGACGCCAGGCAATACCCGTGGATCGCTCCCGGCTCACCGCTGCAGCGCGACTGGCTGCCGCCGGATCTCGCGCCACTCCTCTCCGCGGCGGGCCTCGAGGGATGCATCGCCGTGCAGGCCCGGCAGACGATCGATGAAAGCCACTGGCTGCTGGAGCTGGCCGAGCATCACTCCATCATCAAGGGGGTGGTCGGCTGGGTGGACCTGCGCTCACCGGATGTGGAACGCGATCTCGCCGCGCTCGCGCCGCATCCCAAATTCTGCGGCGTGCGCCATGTGGTGCAGGATGAGCCCGATGTGAACTTCATGCTCGGCGAAGAGTTCCAGCGCGGCATCGGCAAACTGCGCGCCTTCAAGCTCACCTACGACATCCTCGTTTACCCGCGGCAATTGCCCGCCGCCATTACGCTGGCGAAGCGTTTCCCCGAGCAGCCGTTCGTGCTCGATCACATCGCCAAGCCACCGATCATGGACGGCACGCTCTCCCCGTGGCGGGAGCAGATTCGCGAGCTGGCCAAGGCGCCGAACGTCCTTTGCAAAGTGAGCGGCATGGTTACCGAGGCCGATCTCGCCGCGTGGAAACCGGCTGACTTCAAGCCATTCCTCGATGTCGTCTTCGAAGCCTTCGGCGAAGACCGCGTGATGTACGGCTCCGACTGGCCAGTGTGCCTGCGCGCCGCGAGCTATGCCCAGGTGCACACGCTGGTCGACGATTACACGCGCCAGATGGGCGCCACCGCACGGGAGCAATTCTTCGGCGGCAACGCGACGAAGTTCTACCACGCGAAGTAACTTACTTGATCAACTGCTCCAGCGCGCTGTCGCGCTCGGCGCCGAGCTCGGTCGCACGCTGATAGTACTTGCGGGCGCTTTCCTTGTTCGGCGGCGTCTGCGTGGCGAAGACCACGGCGAGGTTGAAGTTGGCGTCGGCGTAGTTCGGGTCAAGCGCGGTGGCGGTCTCGAGCTCCTTCTGCGCGGCCTCCTGCCAGCCCTTCTGGCTGGCGGTGATGCCGAGGTAATTGTGCGCGGTGGCGTTCTTCGGATCGACGGCGAGAGCCTTGGTCAATTCGTTGACCGCCTCATCATACTTGCCCTCGCTGTAAAAAACGATCCCCAGCGTGCAGTGCGAGAAGCCATCCTCGGGCGCGATCGCGATCGCCTTCTTGAAGGATTCCTCCGCGAGCTTGAACTTGTTCGCGCGGAAAAGCACCACGCCGAGATTGGACAGCGTGTAGAGGTTGTTCGGGGCCTTCGCCAGGATCTTGCGATAGGTCTTCTCGGCATCGAGATAGTTGCCACGCTCGAATTCCTCCTTGCCCTGGCGCGCCAGCGGCAACAGTTCCGCCGGAACGTTCGGCCCGGCGGCAGCCGGTTTGGCTCCGCCATCCGCCGTCGCCGTGGCGAGCGTGCTGTCGCCGGACGAACCTGCGGGCGGCGGCTCGGGAGTCACCGGCGTGGGCACGGCGGACGGGGCCGGAGCGGGAGCGGGAGCCGGGGCCTTTTCCAAAGTATTTGGCAGGCTGCTGAACGGCTTCGACATCGCGAGTTGCGTCGGCTGCTGGCCCTGCTGCAGGGAGAGCGCGGGAGAATCCTGGGCGGGCAGCGCGGGCTGCTCCATCGTCCGGCTCTTGTCGGCCTTCTTCGAGTTGTCGGCTACCTTCGGCGTGTCGCTATTCCTCGACTTTGAAGGCGTCGCCGTGGCCTTGGCCGCCTGCGGGACAGGCGCGGGCGCGGGAATCGGCGTGCTCACCGGAGCAGCGGCAGGCGCTGGTTGTTGCGGAACCGCGGGAGCGGCTTGCGGGGCGGGCACGGTCGGAGCGGCCGGCGCTACGTCGGGCGTAGCTGGCGCGGGAGCGGAAGCAGGAGCCGGAGCCGACGTCGTGTCGGATCCCGTTCCACCAATGGCGATTTCCGATTCGCTGATCTGCAATTCCGGCTTCTTGAAAAGTGAACGCTCCTTCTCGGTGAGCTTCACCACCGGCTGGCTGAGAAAATCAATCTGCTTGAGCAGCGACTTCGAGTGCATCTCGAGATCGGCCAGCTCGCCCAGCACCACCTTGCGGGTCTTGGCGCGGACCGCTTCTTCCTTCTGCTGACGCAGCACGATGCCGCGCAGGATGGTGTTTTCCTCCACCATCTTTTTCTTCTCCGCGGCGTTCGCAGTGTTCTCGGCCTTGGCCTCGGCAAGTTGCTTGCCGGAGTCTTCGAGCTTGGCCTGCAGATCGGCCATCTGCCGCTGGTAATCCGCGCTCTCCTTCTTCGCCGCCGCGAGTTGCTCCTTCACCGAACCCACTTCCTTCTTCAACGAAGCGATCTCCTGGTCCTTCGCCGCGCCGTCGAGCTTGAATTGATTGATCGTCTTCTCCGCCGAGGAGAGCTTGGCCATGAGTGAAGCATTGTCGGCCACGAGTTTGTCCACCTGCTTCTGCGCTTCCTGCAGCTTGGCTACCTGCGCCAGCGCGTCGTCGCGCTCGCTGGTCACCTTGCTGAGTTGCGTCTCGGCCTTCTGCAATTTCGTCGAGAGGTCATCCTTCTCTTTCTTGACCTGGTCGAGCTGCTTTTGAATGGCGTCGATCTTGCCCGGCGTGGCCTTGACCGCGTCGTTGGCCGCATTGCGCTGCTCGGTCAATGAAGCGATCTTCTCGAGCGCCTTCTTGTAGCGGTCGTCGAGCTGCTTGCGGAATTCCGCGTCCGCCTCGGCATCGATGCGCAGGTCGCGCAGCGCCTTCTTGCTCGCGGTCACTTCCGTCTGCAGGCCCTTGATTCTCTCCGAGTCGGTCTTGCCATCGGCTACCGCCTTCATCAGCGCCTGCTCGGCATTGTCGGCGCGCTTCTGCAGAACCGACTGCTTGTCCTCGGAATCCTTGCGGGCTTTCGCGGCGGCATCGAGCTGAACCGCAATCTGCGACTTTTCGTTCTGCAACCGCGCCGCTTCGTCCTTCGCTTTTTGCAGATCGTCCTGCAGTTTCTTCATCCGCGCCTCGGCTTCGGCAAAAAGATCGGTGTCGCTGCTGTGCGCCACGGAGCCCTTGCCGTGCGAACTGGTGCGCGGCGCGGCGCTCACTGGGGCCGTCCGCGGCGCAGGCGCGCTAAACGCGTCCGGCTGAAAATTCAGCGGGCGATCGGTGTTGTCCGCCTCCGGCAATGCAGGCGCCGGCTCGGGAGCGGGCAGCGCCTCGGCTTTGCCGCCGCCGAAGTGGGCGATCTTTTCCTGCACGCGCGTGATGGAGTCCGCGGTGCGGGTCTTGCGATAGTCGACGATTTGCGGCTGCCAGTTCGGGAACTGGCTGGCGATCTGATCCAGCACGTTGGCGGCGGAGCGCAACTTCGTCAGCGCGAGCTTGAAGTTGCCGCTTTGCTCCGCTTTTTCGCCCTGCTGGACGGCCATGTAGGCATTGACGAACAAATCACCTGGGTCAGCGTTCGACGCTGCGCGCATGGGAGCGGTCGAGACGGCGAGGGCCGCGAAGATGATGAGAGCAGATTTGCGCATAGAGAAAAGGCTCGGGGTTCGGGAAAATTGGCCGCGAATCTACTTGATAAATAATGATCGCGCAAAGGATTCTCGCACCTACTTTGAGTCGTCCCACCGCCCGCCCTCACCTGCGTATTTCCTCGAAAGCGTGGCTTTCGGGTGCCCATTTGGCCGCTTTTAACGCCGCCGGGACCAACGCCCACCGTCTCTTTACCAGCCCGGATGGCTGGGTCGAACGCTTCGGCGAGGATGTGCTGATTTCTTATAAATCCGACGCTGCGCGGGAGGAATTGCGCAGTGGTCTGGCTGCTTGGTGCAATGATAATAAGTACCCGCCGCAGCGGGTTTTCGGAAAGTTTCTCCCCCGTCAAAATGCGGAACGAATCTCTCCTGTTTTGCTCGACGGAGACGCCACGCTGCCTCTGACGACGGTCGTGGAGGAAAATAGCATGCGTTTCGGTCTGGACTTCGGCGCGGGCTATTCGGCGGGATTGTTCATCGATCAGCGCGCCAACCGCGCTCTCGTCCATCGCGAAGAACCGAAACGGCTGCTCAATACTTTCGCCTACACGTGCTCCTTCTCCGTCACCGCCGCTCTCGTCGGTGCGGAAACGGTGAGCGTCGATCTCTCCAAAAAATCCCTCGACCGCGGACGCGAGAATTTTGCCCTAAACGGCCTCGACGATTCGAAACACCGCTTTTTCGCCGATGACGTCCTCGATGTGCTGCCGCGACTCGCGCGCAAGAACGAGAAGTTCGATATCATCATTCTCGATCCGCCGACCTTTTCCCGCGGCAACAAGGGGCGGCGCTTCCAGGTTGAGCAGGATCTCGAGGCGCTGCTTCTCGCCGCATTCGAACTTACCGCCCCATGTGCCAGGATCCTCGTCTCCACCAATTGCACCCGCCTCAACCGCCGCGCGCTGGAAAGCATCGCGCGCTTTGCCCTCAAGGCCACGCGTCGCGCCGCGGAGTTTCACGCGGAACCGCCGTTGCCGGACATTCCGCCCGACGCCGCGGCGCAGACGCTGTGGCTGGGGATGAAGAGTTGAGAGTCGGTAGTTGAGAGTTGAGAGCCACGCTTCGACTGCGGGCGCGTTTCCAGAAAGCGCGGCTCTCAACCCTCAACCCTCAACTCTCAACAAATCCTTACTGCACCTTCAGTAGCTCGACTTCGAAGATGAGCGTTTCGTTCGGGCCGATTGGGCCGCCGGGCGTACCGCGCTCACCATAGGCGAGATTCGACGGGATGTAGAGGATCGCCTTACCGCCTTCTTTCAAGAGCTGCAGACCTTCGGTCCAGCCGGGAATCACGCGATTCAGCGGGAAGGAAATCGGCTCGTTGCGCTTGTAGGAGCTGTCGAATTCCGTGCCGTCGAGCAACGTGCCGCGATAGTGCACGAGCACCGTGTCGGCGGCCGCCGGGCTCTTGCCCGTGCCTTCCTTCACGATTTTGTATTCAAGTCCGCTGGGAGTCGTTTTCACGCCTTCCTTGGTCGCGTTCTCCTTGAGAAATGCTTTGCCTTTTTCGAGTGCGGAATCAGCCATGGTGGTAAGAGGCGCGAGGGTAAACGCGGCGCCAAGCGCGATGCAGCCGAGGCTGCGGATGATGGAGGGTTTCATTTGGAGGCCGAAACGCTAGGACGACCCGCCCGAGAATACAAGGCCGGCTAAGAGGGAAAGGCGGTCCGGTTTCTTAATCTTAATCGTAATCATAATCTTACTCTCCTCCGAACGACGGCGAAGAGGATTAAGATTAAGATTAAGAATCCACCACCGTCCCCGGTTCACCGCCGACGATCTTCCCGCCCTCCATCTCCCATCGGTAAACCGGCCCAAGCGATCCCTTGCGCATGGCTTTGAAAAGGTTCGGGGCATCGCGTTTCTGCAGGACAAATTCCGCCACGCCCTCGGCCTGGCAGCTCAAGACCTTCGCATGACCCTTGGCCTCGCGCGGCTCGCCGATGACGCGCGAGAATCCCGCCTCCATGGCCGGCGTCCGCGCCAGCACGAGGAAGCTATAAGGCACGCTGCGCAGGTCGATCCCGATCTCCTTGGCAAATTCCGCCCAGCGGGCGTCCTGGAAAATGGCCGAGGGCGGCCGCGCAAAATGATGGCACCAATGCGCAGCATTCTCCGCGGTGAGCATCCCGCAGCGGGCCGTGTGCGTGCAGGGAGCGACGGGCGTGTAGACATCGCGCAAGCGCTCGCGCACCTCGATCAAGCGCCGGCTATCCACATGCGTGCCGGCTTCGACCCAAATCACCTCTCTCGCTGCGCGTGCCAGTTCGAGCAGACGAGCCAACTCGGCCTCGGGGAGTTCATTGATCACATGACTGACGAGCAAAAGCGTGTCGGACGTCACCGACGGCGCACCCCATGTCACGTCGACCTCGGGAAATTCCCGGCGCGCTTTCTCCGCGGCAAACATCCGCGCATGCGGCGAGCGATCATGCAACGCGAGCATTGGGAATTGCGGCCACGTCGTCAGGACCCGCCGATGCGCGATGCCCGTGCCACAACCCCAATCGAGCACCCGCGTACAGCGCGACTGCCATCCACGCCGACGCAATTCATCCAGCACCGCATCCCATTTCCAGCCGATGCGCTCGGCATAGGTACTATCGTACAGCGCGAGATGCTCAGGCGATTGCCAGTAGTCCGCCGAGCCAGCCGTACCGGCGAGGAAGCGCTCACGAATGGCGCGGAGCGTCCCGAGATCGTGGGGCGAAAAGTGTTTGATCATGCGACGGTCACTCCCGGGCTTCCCACTGCACCGCTCTCCCCCAACAACTTCGCCAGCCGCTGCTCACGTAGCCCGTAGAAATCCATCAGCGCCCGCCACTGCGTGCGCAGAGGCGCCACATCCACCGGTTGCTGACGCCGTTGCGCCGCGATCATCAAGTTCTTGCTCGTCTCCTCCGGCGAGATGAACTCGAAAACGGTCGCGCGATAGCCATGCATCTCGAGCAGCAAGGCGCGCAATCCATCGGTCACGATCTCGGCTTCGCGCTCCGCGAGAATGCCGTGCCGCAACACGTCGCGCAGCACCGCCGGCGGCTGCAATTGCCCGCGCACCTCCTTGTGGCAACACGGCGCAACGAGCACGAACGCCGCCCCGGCGCGCACCGCCTGGGCGAGCGCATCATCCGTCGCCGTGTCGCAGGCGTGCAGGGCAATGAGGATGTCCGGCGGATCGGACGGGGTGAAATCCGCGATTGTCCCCTGCACGAATTTCAAATCGGGAAAGCCATGCTCACGCGCCGCGCGATTAGTCAACTCGACCAGCTCCGCGCGCGCTTCCACGCCGGTGATCTCCGCCTTCACCTCACGCGACCGGAAATATTCCGCGACCGCAAAAGTCAGGTATCCCTTCCCCGCTCCCATATCCACGATCCGCACCGGCGCATGCTCGGGCAGCATCGCCTCCTTGAGCAGATGTCCGAACAACTCCACGAAACGTTGGATCTGCCGCAGCTTTGGCGCCATCCCAGGACGCGCGTCGCCATTGGCATTCGTCACCCCGAGGGCCTGCAACCAACTCGCCTCGGCCACCGCCACCGGCACGACTTTTTCGCGATCGTGTTCCGGCGCGGGCACTTCGACGAAAGCCGGCCGGCTGGCCTTGAGCGTGCCGTGACCGGCTTCATCGCAGCGAAGCTGCCAGTCGCCCGAGGTGGTGAAAAGATGCGCGCGCGCCCATTCACTCCCGAGCGACTTGCCTAGCAGGCCGAGCACTTCGTCGAGCGGCAAATTCTTCGTCACGTCGCGAGTGGCGTAGCGCCAAACCAATGACAATCGCCGCCCCTCGCGCAAATCGACCATGCGTCCATAGACGTTGCGCAGACCGATTTCCGCGCCCAACGGCTGGCTGAGGGTGAGCTTCACCAATGTCTGTGCACGCCACGCTGCTTCGATTTTCTGCAGAAAGCGGGTTCGGGCGTCGTCGGTCATCTGCACAATGAAAAACCTAAACCTGAATCGCTGAAAAGCTTCGTCGCGGATTTGTTAAAGCGGAGGGACGCGTTTGGGAGCGTTCCCCAACCTTCGCGGGCGCAGGCGAAATGAAGAGAGGGACGCGCAGGAGTGCATCCGTCCGTGGTCGTTTCACGCGCCTTCCGCAATGAACGCCCTACCTTTTTCCGTTCGGCGGCGGATCGATCATCAACCACACGATCGCCTCCCAGCCCCACTTGCCGTCCTGCTTCGTGAAGAAAAGCTTCTCCATCGAGACGGACTTCACCGCCTTGCCGTGTTTGACCAGCAAGGCATTGCAATCCGCGACAAACGGTGACCGCAGCAAGCCCTGCTCGACCAGCACCCGAAGCTTCGCGCTGTTTTTGAACTCCCAACGACCGAAGCCCGTTGGCGGCGGATGCTTTTGGAACTCGGGTTGCGCGGACACATAATCCATCACCGCCGCCTGGAATCCTGGACGACGGATCAGATCGCCGAGGAAAATATGGGCGATGGACGTGTTCGGCTGGTGAGAGATCGCCTCGAGAATCGCGCCGAGTTCCTGCGGATCGGTACTCTCCCGCGCCGGCGGCGCGATTACCCACGCATCATAAGCCGACGCCTCGGCTCGCGTGTAATGTTCCAAGCGGTGATCCCAGCGCAGCTCCGCGACACTTTGCGCACGCACCGTGGAGAGCACGCTGCAAAACAGCAACGCAAAGAAACCGGGCAAAAGCGGCTTCATGCGTCGGAAGGTGCGCGACGCGAGATGGTAAACCCGCGATGCTCCGGCTCGGTGCGCGGTTCGAATTCCTTCCACACCAGGCGCAGATGGCGCGCGTCGCGCACCTGCCATGCGGCGCGTTCGGGCTCAGTGGTGCCGGGACGCCCCTTCTCGAATTTCGAGTCACTGATACTCGTCCCCGGCCAGACCAATCGCGAAGCGGTCAGCCCATCGCGCAGCGTCACGTCGGCCTGCAATCGCCCGATCGTCCCCTTCCACGCACCACCCGTTTCGGTAGTGTAGTGGAAGTAGCGCACGCTCGGCATCGTCCAGCCGTTCTCGACGGTATAGAAGCGCTCGACGACCACGTCGCGCCCCACCGGAAATTTCACCTCCAGCGTGTACCAGGCGCTGATGCCGTGCTGATGATGCGCATCCCAAAACGCGAAGTGTCCCCCCTCCTCACCCGGCGCGACCTCCACCACGTGCAGTTGCGATTTCACCGGCCGGCGATTCACCGCCGTGCGCATGCGGATGATCGGCGAGAGCGTCGGATCCATGAGCGGCCAACCGCGCCGGCGAGCGCCATCAATCGCGGCGCCCTCGTCGGGAAAGCCGAGGAGTTGGGTCACCGGCGCGTCGGTCTGGGTGTTGCGAAAATGAAAGGTGCAATGCACCGTGCTGCGCTTCGCCCCAAATTGCACTTCGATGTGCTCGGAAACCATGCGCACCGGGCTCTCGGTTTTCTCCAGCGGTTCCGGCCCGCGCGAGCCATCGTGCATGGCGCCGTCGTTGGCGATGACCGGGAGAGCGGCAAGCAGCACCAGACACGTAATGGGCGGGAAGCGATTCATGGTTTGGGAGAGAATACGGCGGGGGCAGACCCGATCTTGCGGAAATGTGTGTCGGCGGGGATTTTCCTACTCGCTGAAGCGGCACGCCGGATAGGAATGAGAGGAAGAATAGGACTGATGCGAGGGCCACCCAGCCGCCAAAGAAAAACGCCGCCCGCGACTACGCGCGAGCGGCGCTGAATTTCATCCGCAGTGAGCGACCGCGATCTTAGAGACTGTGAAATAAAGCGGCAGCGAGATTATTTGGCCCGCGAATCACACAGATGACGCCAATGAAAAATACGCCCATTTGTGTCATTCGCGTAATTCGCGGGCACTTTTTCACAGTCTCTTAGATCGCCTTGTATTTGCCGATCGTCGGCAACTTGTACGTGCCATCCGCCTCGGGCAGGATGGGCGGCTGTCCATTCAGATCCTGGAACTCCTTGCCAAACGGCACCTCGCTGGCAATCGCTTCATCCCACTTCATCAGTTGTCCACTCCAGCCGGCCATGCGGCCCATGATCGCCGTCATCGTGCTCTTCGCGCCGCGCTCGGCTTCCATATAGGGCTCGTTGTGGGTGATCGCCTTGAACAGGTCATTGTGCTCCTGCTGGTAGGGATCGATGATTGGGTTTTCCTTTTGGTAGTGCCACTCGTTCGGACCCGTAATGTTGAAGATCGTGCGGTCGTTGATGCACTCCAGCGAACCCTTCGTGCCGTGCGCATTTTCCGCGACGTAGTTCCAGCAATCCGGAATCTGCCGGTTCTGGTGAAAGAGCCGCGAGCCGTCGGCGTATTCGAACTCGATGGCGAAGTGATCCATGAGCCAGCCGGCATTCTCGCCGCGACGCACTTCCGCCCCGCACACACCCTTGGCCGTGATGGGATAGGCACCCTTGATCCAGTTAAAGACGTCGATGTTGTGCAAGCCCTGGTCGACGATGATGTCGCCGCACAGCCAGGCGAAGTAGAACTGGTTGTGCAATTGGAACTCGAGTTCGTTCCACTCCGGCTTGCGCTTCACGAAGGCGCGCGCCGCGCCCATGTCCCAGAACGTGCGGCCATACATGACGTCGCCGATCGCGCCATCCTGCACACGCTTCACCGCTTCGAGATAGCCGGGCTTGTGCCGGCGCTGCAGGCCCACGCCCACCTTGAGATTCTTCTTCTTCGCTTCCTCGGCAGCCTTGAGCACGCGACGGATGCCGATGGCATCGACGGCCACCGGCTTTTCGAGGAAGGCGTGTTTGCCCTGGCGGACCGCCTCTTCAAACATCATCGGACGATAGGTCGGCGGCGTGGCAAGGACGACAACGTCGCACGCCGCGATCACCTTCTTGTAAGCATCGAAACCGAGAAAAAGGTGATCGGGCGCCACATCGACTTTCGTCGAGTTCATCGCCGAGAGATTGCTGATCGCCTTGTCCGCGATGTCCTTGAACAACTCGCCGACGGCGACGAGTTGGATGTTTTCCATGGAATGCAGCGCCTGGTTCGTGGCGCCGGTGCCACGGCCACCGCAACCCACCATGCCGAGCTTCAGCGGCCCGCCTTCCGCGGCATGCGCGAAACGTTCAACGGAAAGTGCGCCGAGGGCAGCGGCAGCGCCGGTGGTGGTGCGAAGAAAACTGCGACGATTGATGGAGGAGTTGTCTAGGGGTGAGTTCATGGTGAGAGGCTGTGAAACATCAGAAAAAGCCCGCGCCCGGTCAATGCGGGAGAGAGGACGCATGGCATCGCTTCCACTCTTCCCGGCCCCACCGCGCCAGTGATCTTTGGCGGCTACCGCTAGCTTTCCTCGGGCAATAACTTGAGCTGCCTGGCCACTTCCACCGGCTTCGTCCCTCGCGACCGCTCGGAAAATGTCCGCGCCCACCTCAGCACGCACCGCTCGAGCAGGAACCAACTGGCCGCCCCCGCCAGAATCGACAAGATTGCCGACGCGCCAAGGAATGCCATGAATCCAAGGCGCTGCACCTTCGCGAGCGCGAGGCACTGCTGAATGGGGAACGCGTAAATGTAGATGCCGTAGGAAAAGTCGCCCCACTTTTCCACCCGCTCGAAGGGCAGCCGATGAGCCAGATACAGCACCAGGTACGGCCAGGCGATGGGCCACGCGAAATCGAAACCGCCCACCCAGCAGGTGATGAGCAATGCCGCACCAGCCACAGCCGCCAGCCAGCCCTTCCAGCGGAGAGCCTCCCGAAATTGGTAACAAGCCATCCCGGCGAGGAAGGCGAGAAACACCGAACGATAAAGCGGCTGGTGGAGTCCGAAAATGAAACCGTTTTCCATCACCCGCGCGACTGCGACCCCCGTTTCCGGGCGAATCAGAGCGAGCTGATGGAAACCGTAGAAGAGGAGAAAACAGAGTGGACCGGTGTATTTCCACCGCAGTGTCCCGAAGAAAGTCGCCAGGCCAAGACAAACGTAACAGGTCACCTCCGGTCCCAGTGACCACAGGGAGCCATTGACCGCGCCCGCCAATGGATTGTGCGCAAAGAGATTCGTGATCGGGTACTGCACGATCCGAAAAGCAGCGTTGCGCCACAGGTAGTCCCAGGCCGAATTGGGGCCGACGAGAATGCTTCCCCAGTAATCCAGGAAATGGCCGTATCTCGCGAGCGTGATCGCCGGGGCGAGGACGAAAACGGTCAGCAGTTGCACCGCCCAGAAACCGGGCGCGATGCGCGCGGCGCGATTGAGCGCGAATTGTCGAATCGACGGCTGACGCAAAGCGGACGCGGTGATGAGAAACCCGCTAATGACAAAAAATCCCAGGACCGCCAGCTCACCGATTTGCATTTGACCGTGCGAAAACGCGAGTAACGGGTCGACGCCAAAGCCCCCCAACCCAAAGGAATGGGAAAACAAAACGGCCAGCGCGAACGCAAGCCGAAGAAAGGTGAAGCTATTGCCACGTGGCATCCGCGCGGATTCGTAGCTAAAGCTGTGCCCCTTCCATCGCCCCCGCTGTCACTTCGACGATCGAATACATCAGGAGCCCAGGCTGTGTTTACGCATTGAGGCTTCTAATGCGTCACGCGCAGGCGGACGAATCGCTGGCTCCGACCGCCGTCGGGCAGCGTCGCTTGCACCTGCTGGACCGTGCCATTGTCGGAAAGAATCGTTTCGGAGACGCCGACGCTGCTCCAGCTATTGGACGAGAGCGAATCGCTCCACTCGACAATGAAGCTGATACCATCAGCCATCGCCCCATCGGCGCGCGGGTAGGTGAAGACGAGATTGCTGCCGTTGTGGGTGATATGGCCCGGCGCCGCAGTGGCATGCGTCGGGTCGCTGCCAATGGCAAACTCGAGGAGATTCGGCACGCCATCGCCATCGAAATCCGCAGTATCAGCGGCATTGCCCGTGGCCGAGGTGGTGCCAAACCAGGTCAGGCGCCAATTCTGCAGTTGCGTCAGCCCAGTGCCGGTCAGGCTGATATTGAAAGGATTGTTGCTGGCGGCATTGCTCGCCACATGCAGCGCGGCACTGCGCGGGCCGGCCGCGCCGGGAATGAATTGCACCGCAAAGGTCGCACTCTCGCCAGCGCTGAGGACGGAAGCCGGCGCGTAGGTAACGACAAAGTCAGTCGCATTCAAACCATCGATGGTAATGGCAAGATTGGTGAGATCGGCATTGCCGGTATTGAACACGGTGAAGGTCTGGGCGGCGTTCGCACCGGGAAGAAGCGCACCAAAATCGACCGTGCTGCCACCGGAGGTGAGCACGACGCCCGCGGGTTGCTGCACGCTGATTTGCGGCGCCACCGGATCGGAAAGCGGATAGGAAAAATCCTGCTCGAGAATGCCCGAGCTGCCGCCTTGTTTCCCGCCCCTCGCCCAACCGCGGGCGCGAATCAATCCGCTGGAAGGCAGGCTCAACCCGACGAGTTGCCAGCCGCCGCTGATTCGCACGCCATTCCCAAGCGCGTTCCAAGTTGCCCCGCCGTCGTTGGAGAGATCGAAAGTCACCCCGGCGATCTCCGGCCCTGCACCACTCCGGTTCCACTCGATCTGCGTGAGATCAGGGACGGACAACATCTGTAGAGCAGGATCACTTTCCAACAGCGCCAAACCCTCATGCGCCTCCCCGAACATCGTGTTGAAGGCCCCGCCCGCGAGCACCTCTCCATTGGCTTGGAACGCCACGGAATAGACCATTGCGTTGGCATCCGGATCGAAGGCGGTATCCAGCGTCCCATCGGTATTGAAACGGGCGATGTTATTGCGCCCGGTCGTTCCGACGTTGCTGAAAAAACCGCCGATTACGACTTTGCCGTCTGTCTGGAGGGCGGCAGTGAAAACCCGCCCATCCGTATTGGGGTCGAAATTCGCATCGAGCGTTCCATCGGAAGCCACGCGAGCGGCATGGTTGCGCGTAATGCCGTTCACCGCAGTGAATTGCCCCGTGAGGACGACACTGCCATCTGGCTGCACCACTACGCTGTCGACCGCGTTATTCGTGGTAGCGGTAAAAGTGCTGTCCGTGGTGCCATTGGCATTCAGGCGAGCGATCCCTTTTTGGGCCACACCGTTCACCTTGGAAAAGAAACCGCCAATGACGATCCGGCCGTCGTCTTGAAGGGCGGCACTCTCGACCCAAACATCGACCGAGGGCGCAAAGCTTGTGTCGAGAGAACCATCGCCATTGAGGCGGGCGAGGTATTTCTGGAAGGTCGTTCCCACAGTGGAAAAAAAACCACCGATCAAGATTTTGCCATCGGGCTGGAAGGCGATCGAGCTGACGCTGTCATCCACTGCGACGGCAAAACTGGTATCGAGCGACCCGTCGGGATTGAGCCGCGCAAAATTTTTCACGGCTACGCCGTTCACATGAAAGAAAGAACCGCCGATGAGGATTTTCCCGTCACTCTGCACGGCCACGCAGTTCACGATCGAGTCCGCCGCGGCACTGAAGCTCGTGTCGAAAGAACCGTCCCGATTGAGCCGGGCGATATTGTTGAATGCTTTTCCCTGAACCTGACCAAAAAAGCCACCGACCACGATGCGGCCATCCGGTTGTATGGCCGTAGCCTGGATGGTGGTCACATTGGGATTAAAACTATCGTCGATACTGCCCGGTGGTAGCGTCAGGGCCGTGGTGAAAACGCCATCATTACTCGTCACGGTACCCTGGCTGTTGGTTATAGTGACCTGGTAGTGGTAAGTGGTACCTGGCAAAAGGCCGGTGACCTTGAGTCCTCGAATCTGGGTGAAGCCGCTGCCAATGATAGGTCCGGCAACGGTGGTCCCGTAGTTCGTATCGAGCCCATACTGGAAGGTGACGGATGCGCTGGTATCCATGGCGTCAACGGAGGCCTTCAACACGGCGTAAGTATCCGCGACATCGGGGTGGCCGGTGGCAGCTGTTGGTAGAGTCGGGACGGTTAGGAGGATGGGGTAAGTATTCTGCGTGATCCCGTTTTGAGCAGTAACGACCAGTGGGATGGTCGTATTTCCGGGGGCCACGGCGACCACGGCGCCCGTGGTTCCGCTCGGCAAGGCAATTCCGTTGACGCTGGCCGAGGCATTTGGATCTGAAAGAGTGAAGTTGATCGTCGCCGTCGTCGCATTCGTCGGAAGCACGGCATTGTAGGTCCCGGCTCCCGCGAATTGATTGAAAGGCGGGGTCAGGGAAACGCCGGTGACTCCCAAGGTCGTCAAAGTGGCGTTTTGGTTCAGCGCGATAAAAGTGAGATCATTACCGTAGGTGGTGCCCGTGGAACTCACCGCCACCACACGATAGTGATAGGTAAAATTGGCGATCAGATTGCTGATCGGAGCACTAACCGCCGAGAAATTGCTGCCACTGACGGGGGATGCCGTCGCCGCGACACTGGCGCCGTAGCTGTCGCTGAACCCATACTGGAACGTGACGGTAGTACTGTTCCCCAGCGCATTCACGCTGGCATTGAGCACCGCACCGTCCACAACGGAGGAAGTGGTCCCGCTGGCCGTAAGCTTCGCCGGTAGGGTATTCGCTACTGGCGCTTGGGAAGCACCGCCGAACGGGACCACCTGCTCAATTAGACTGACCGCCCCATCCCCCGCTCCGGTGGTCTCGTATCCTCGAGCGCGGAGATAACCGCTCGCGGGAAGGCTCGGACCGGTCCATTGCCAGCCGCCGCTGATCCGGGAACCACTGCCCAAGGAACTCCAAGTATTGCCGTTGTCGGTGGAGAGTTCGAAAGTCGCGGTCGAGATCTCTCCGCAGGCCCCGCTGCGCATCCACTGAGCGAGAGTGGGATTCGATGTGGTCAGCGAGGCCGTGGCCGTGCTGTTCAACAAACGGACGACCAAATTATCGAAGGAAACTGCAAAGCTGCCGCCCAGGAGAATCTTCCCGTCCCCTTGGAGTGCGATGCTGTAAATGGTCCCACTTACTCCCGCGCTGAAGGCAGCCGCACTTTCCAAGGTGCCGTCACTCCCGAGCCGCACCAGATTGGAGCGCGGCGAACCATTGAAGGTAGAGAAACCGCCACCGCAGAGGATCTTGCCGTCGGTTTGCAGAGCCAGGTTGTTAATGGTGCCACCCGGGCCGGTACCGGGATTGAAGGTGGTGGCGTTCTCCAAGGTGCCATCGCTATTCAGCCGCGCGATTCCGCTGCGCGAAGTTCCATTGATGGTGGCAAATGACCCGCCCAGGAGAATCTTGCCATCCGGTTGCAAGGCGATGCTGACCACGCTGCTATTCGCGCCCGTTCCGGGATTGAATGAACTATCGGAAAGTCCCGTGGACGTGAGCCGGGCGATCCGATTCGTCGGGGCGCCGTTGACGGTCGTAAACAATCCGCCGATGACGATCCTTCCATCTGGCTGCAGCGCGACGCAGTTGATCTGGCCGTTCGCGCCGACCGTGGGCGAAAAGGTTGGGTCGAGCGCTCCATCGGCATTCAAACGGGTGATGTGGGTTTGGCTGGAGCCATTGACGACGCCGAAACCACCGACGGCGATAATCTTGCCATCGGGTTGCAGCGCAATGCCCAGCACCTCACTACCTACAATGCCGGTCGTGAATCCGGAATCGAGACTACCGTCGGCATTGAAGCGACATAAAAAGCTCGCCGCCTGACCATTCATGGTGGTGAAAAGACCACCCGCGAGGATTTTGCCGTCCGGCTGAATGGCGAGACAATCCACGGTGCCATTTGCCCCGGTGCCAGGATTAAAGCCGGCATCCAGGCTGCCGTCGGCATTGAGCCGTGCGATGTTGTTTCGAGTGGTGGTGGGAAAGAAAGTTCCGACAGTGGGTAAATCCACCGGCGACAACGATCTTGCCGTCGGGGCTGGACGACAGCGGCGCGGGACGACGTTCTGCCCGCCCGTCACTGTCGCTCGGAATGTCGTATCCACGCTTCCCGCGGTCTGGGGCGTGGACCTCCAAGGCGAGGACACCGATCAATAAAGCCAAAGCAAGGAACACCTGGCGAGCCACACGGGAGGCCCATTCGATCATCTTCGAAATATCCATCGCGCGGGAAGGGTTAGGACAGCTTGAAAGGAGGGGAACGAGACCGCGTTGTCTCGCACAAAGCTGCCCCTCTGGCAATGGGTAAAACCGCGGCAGATGAGCCGCGGATTTTTAGACTACGGATACGGCCAATCGAGGCCGCCGCCCACCGGCTTACGCCGGAATTTCTGCGTCGAGCGCGGTGAGCAACTCGGTGATGGTCTCGCGGGTCTCGTCGCCCATGTTCGACAGGCGGAAGGTCTTGCCCTTCAGCTTGCCGTAGCCGCCATCAATGATGAAGCCGTGCTTGCTCTTGAGCGCGGCGAGCAGGGCGGGCACGTCGATGTTGCGATTGTTGGCCACGCAGGTCAGCGACTTCGAGCGGTAGCCCTCGGGCGCGAAGAATTCGAAGCCCTTCTTTTTCACCCACTCGTGGACCATGGCATTGAGCTGGGCATGGCGGGCGTGGCGGGCGGCGACGCCCTCGGTAAAGATGTCGTCGAGCTTCGACTGCAGCGCGTAGATGTGCGAAATGCTCGGCGTGCTCGGGGTCATGTCGTCGGCCTGGTTCTTGGCAAACTCGAGGAAGTCAAAATAGTAGCCGCGGCCCTTCACCGTGCCGGCACGCTCCATCGCCTTCTTGCTGGCCGAGAAGAGCGCGAGGCCGGGAGGCAGGGCGAGCGCCTTCTGCGAGCCGGTGAGGAGGACGTCGATGCCGAGTTCATCCATCGGGATCGGCATGGTGCTGAACGACGACACCGTATCGACGATGAGCATCGTTTCCGGAAATTCACGGACGGCCTCGGCGATTTCGCGGATGTCGCTCATCACGCCGGTCGAGGTTTCGTTGTGAATGACGGTCACGGCATCAAAGCCGCCCTGCTTGAGCTGCTCGCGAATCTGCTCGCCGCGAATGGGCTGGCCCCACTCGACCTGCAGCGCCACGGCTTCCTTGCCGCACTTCTTCGAAACGTCGAACCATTTGTCCGAAAATGCGCCGCACATGCAGTTCAGCACCTTGCCGGTGCCGACGAGGTTGCGGAGCGCGCCTTCCATGACGCCCCATGCCGACGACGTGGACAGGAACACCGGCTGCTGCGTGCCGAAGAGCTCCTGCAGGCGCGGATGAATCGAGGCGTAAAGCTTTTTGAAGTCGCCGCTGCGGTGACCGATCATCGGCTGGCAAAAAGCGCGGAACGTTTTCTCAGAAACCTGAACGGGGCCGGGAATGAAAAGCTTGGGCATTTGGAAGTGATGGTGATTGGTGAAGTGCCTCTCCGCAAAGTCGCAGGACGGAAAGGGGCGGTGTTTCTACATCCGAATTTCGAAATTCGAAATCGAAAAGTTCACGTCACTCCCAAATGAACTTTTCCAACCGGAGCTGATTGAGCCGGGCGCGGGCATCCGCGGCGCGGGGGCCTTCGAGCTTTGCCATCTTCTGGTAGATGCCGATGGCGGCCTTCCAATTTTCCTTTTGCTCGAAGAGATGTGCGGCGTCGAAACCCGCCTTGTAGAACCAGAAAAACTCACGCCCCTCGGCCACGGTCTTGTCGAGCACGTCGTAATACGCGGTGAGCGCCTCGGGCTCGCGGTTGAGTTGCACCAAGGTGAGGCCTTTCTTGTAAAGGGCCTGGTTGCGCCACGTCGGCGTGACTCCCGGGAGCGCGGCCAGTTCATCGAAGACGGTCACGGCCGCTTCCAGTTGCGCCGGTTCTTTGCGTCCCATCGCGCGGAGATTGTCGCCCTTGCTGCACATCGCGGCGTAGCGCAATTCCGGGTCCGGCGCCGGTTGGGCGGAAAGAATCAGGTCGTAGATCGTCACGGCTTCACCCTCCTTGCCGAGCCGGCTTTGCACGATGGCCTGCTGTTGCCGGGCGTAGAGCTTGAGCGGGCCGTCGAGTTTCACGACTTCATCAAAGAGGCGCAGGGCGCGATCCACCGCGCCGCTATCCAGCCATTGCGTCGCCGCCTGCCCCGCGAGGTAGAGCGCGGTCTCCGTATACGGGCCGTTGGGATTTTCGCGCGCGATCAAGGTGAATTGCGTCTCCGCATTCGCATGGTCACCGGTGCTGAAATACGTCTGCCCGAGCTTCATTCGCACTTCAGGCAGATAGGCAGAACGCGGAAAGTCGTGCAGGAATTTGCGCGCGCGCTCGATGACTTTCGCCGGGTTTGGCGGCGTTTCGGCATCGGCGAGAAACACCGCGAGGCAGGCTGCCCGCGCCGCAGTGTCGGTGTCAGGTGAAGAGCTGTCAACGACCTGCAAATACCGCCCAGCGCCCAGCTTATCGCCATCCGCGAACGCCAGCTCGGCCAGCGCCACCTGCGCTTCGTTCTGGCGCCGATGCTTTGGAAAATTGTGCAGGTAAAGCTCGATGGTGTCTCCCGCGTGCGGATCACCGGCCCGCGCCTGAGCGAAGCCTTCCTCCAGCAGGAGATCGCTGCGCAGTGCGCTGTTCGGCGCCAGGTTGCTGAGGTCCCGGTAATCCTTGAAAAAGCTCTCGTAATTGCGGCGGTTGAGTGCCGACAACGCGGCGTCGAAGGTGGCATTCACCCGCAGCTTTTCCGAGCCCTGGGCGGCGCGGTGAAAGAAGATTTCCGCGAGCAACGATTCACCCTGGCGATAGTGCACCAGCGCAGTGCGCATCTCGATCTCCGCTCGCTCCGCCTCATTCTGCGCCCGGCGTCCGGCTTCATCGAGCGCGTGCAATGCCGCGGGGAGATTGTCTTTGTCCAGATACAGATCGGCCTGCAAAAGATAGACCGAATTGAGCAGCGGGCTCGTTGGGTTGCCCAGGATGAAACTATCGAGCGTGGAGAGCGCCTTGTCGGTCTTGTGCAGGCGCCGGTACATCCGCGCGAGATAGTATTTCGCCAGGGCCGCGCGGCGCGGCGGCGTCTTTGCCGCCCACTTCCGCAGTTCGGTGTCCGAAGGGCGCTCCTCCTGCGCGTACAATTCGTCGAGCCGGTCAAACGCTTCCTCGAGATACGCGCTGTCGTCATGATGTGCGATGAACCGCTCCAGCACGTTGTCGCCAGCCTCGAAGCCATTCAGCACCGCGCGCGCCTCGGCACTGCCGAGCACCGCGCCGAAGAAGAGGCTCTGCGTGAGTTCCGCGGGATTTTGCTGCAGTTCATCGAAAACCAGCAGGGCAGGCGCTGCCTGATCCTGCGCGAGCAGCAAACGCGCTTCGAGATACTGTTTCCATTTCGCCTCCGTGCCGCTGACCGCCGTCGCGTTCTTCACGATTTCATCCGCCTGCGAGACCTTCTTCAGATCGATCATGAGACTCGCCAGACGGAGACGCGCGCCGACGTTCGCCGGATGCTCCGCGGTAAATTTTTCCAGCATCTTCGCCGCGTCGTTGATCCGCCCGAGCGCCTGCAAGCATTCCACCGCACCGAGTTGCGCGGCCTCGCCGACGTCGGCCGAATCGGCCAGCGACTGGTAAACCGGCAGCGCTTCCGGCCAGCGTCCATCACCCGCGAAAATGTTCGCCTGGAGCAACCGCGCCGCGGGATCGCCTGCGTCCGCCAACGGCTGCACGACGGATTCCGCTTCCTCGAGTTCATCCGCGGCCAGCAGCGCAGCCGCCAATTCGTAATTGGCCGCCCGTTGGGTGTCCGCCGGCAAATCGTTCGACTTCAGCAGCACGCGCAGCTTTTGCACGGCCACTTCGGGGATGGCTTCCGCACGAGCCTGCCGCGCCTCCACGAGCAGCGCCGGGTCGTCGGCGTACAGTGGGGCGGTCGCGAGACAAAAAAGGAAAGGCAACAGGCGGCGCGTCATAGCATCCGCTGCAAATAGCGGCCCGTGTGGCTCTCGACAACCCCGGCAATTTTTTCCGGCGGTCCTTGCGCGACAATCTGTCCGCCGCCCGAGCCCCCTTCCGGGCCCATGTCGAGCACCCAGTCGGCGCACTTTATCACCTCGAGATTGTGCTCGATGATGATGAGCGTATTGCCCGAGTCACGCAGCTTCATCAGCACCTCGAGCAGCTTGTGGATGTCCGCAAAGTGCAGGCCGGTCGTCGGCTCATCCAGGATGTAAACCGTCCGCCCCGTGGCCTTCTTCGCCAGTTCGGTCGCGAGTTTGATGCGTTGGGCCTCACCGCCGCTCAGGGTGGTGCCGCTCTGCCCGAGATGCACGTAGCCGAGCCCCACGTCTTCCAGCGCGAGCAACTTGTCGGAGATTTGCGTGACGTTGCGGAAAAAGCGCGCGGCTTCGTCCACGGTCATGTCGAGAACGTCGGCGATGTTCTTGCCTTTATAGGTGATCTCCAGCGTCTCACGATTGTAGCGGCGCCCGCGGCAGACCTCGCATTCGACATACACATCCGCGAGGAAGTGCATCTCGATCTTCTTCATGCCGTCACCTTCGCAGGCTTCGCAGCGGCCGCCCTTCACGTTGAAGCTGAAGCGCCCGCCATCGTAGCCGCGAATGCGCGAGGCCGGCAGATTGGCGAAGAGTTCGCGAATCGGCCCAAACGCACCGGTGTACGTCGCGGGATTCGAACGCGGGGTGCGGCCGATCGGCGTCTGGTCGATGACGATCGCTTTATCGATCTGCTCCAAGCCGTGCAGCTTGGTGTGTTTTCCGGGACGTTCTTTCGAACGATAGAAATGGCGAAACAACGCGCGCCGCAGGATATCGTCGACCAGCGTCGACTTTCCACTGCCGCTCACCCCCGTGACACACGTGAGGCAGCCCAGCGGAAACGCCGCGGTCACTTCGCGCAGGTTATTCTCCGTCGCGCCGCGCAAGGTCAGCCATCCGGGCGAATCCGGCGTGCGCCATGTCCCTTGCGGCGCCTTGCGATGCCGCGGCACGGGAATGCGCGTCCTGCCGCCGAGATATTGGCCGGTCAGCGAATTCTCAACTGCGAGAATCTGTTCGAGATTGCCCTGCGCCACGATCTGCCCGCCGCGCGCACCAGCGCCGGGCCCAAGATCGAGAATGTGATCCGCCGCGCGAATGGTGTCCTCATCGTGCTCGACGACGATCACCGAGTTCCCCAGATCGCGCAGTCGCCGCAGCGTGCCGATCAATCGGTCATTGTCGCGCTGGTGCAGACCGATGCTCGGCTCATCGAGCACATAAAGACAGCCCGCCAATCCAGAGCCAATCTGCGTTGCCAGCCGAATACGCTGCGCCTCGCCACCGCTGAGCGTGCCGCTCTCGCGATCGAGCGAAAGATAGCCCAGCCCCACCTCGACGAGAAAGGCCAGCCGCGCCGCGATCTCCCGCCGCACTTCACTCGTGATGAAGCGCTGCTGCTCATTCATCGAAAGCTCTTCGATAAATCGTCCCGCATCCGCAATCGTCAGTTGGCAGAAGCCGTGAATATTCCGCTCTCCAAGCAACCCCGCATCCCCCAGCGCATCGCTGCGAATCGTCACCGCGAGGATCTCCGGCTTCAATCGCGCCCCCTGGCACGCCGAGCAGGTCCGCCGGCTCATGTATTGCCGGATGCGTTGCCGCGTGAATTCGCTCTCCGTCGTGTCGTAAAGATTCTGCAACGACGCCACCAACCCGTCGAAAGGCTTCTCCACCTTCGTGCGCTTGCCATTCTCGCCCCAGTTCAGCGTCACCACGCGCTCACCCGTGCCGAAACAGAGCGCCTGCTGAAATTTCTCCGGCAACTCCCGATAAGGCGCCTCCATCGAGACGCGATATTCCTTGGCCAGCGATTCCAGCACGCCGCTGTAGTAGCCCTGCATGCGCTTGCCCGCCTTCGCCCATGGCGCCACCGCACCTTCGGTCAGCGATTTATCCTGATCCGGGATCATCAACTCCGCGTCGCACACCAGTTCCGTGCCCAAACCATGGCACATCGGACACGCTCCAAAGTGGCTGTTGAACGAAAAATGTTTCGGCGTGAGCTGCGGTAACGTGAATCCGGTATTCGGATTGCTGTAATCAATCGAATACTTCAACTCATCCCAGACTTCCGGCAACGCCTCGCCCACCCGGCGCAGCACCGCCAGCCGATTCCCGCCCCACTTCAAAGCCGTATCCACCGAATCCGCCAACCGCGTCCGCACTCCCTCCCGAATTACCAAACGATCCACGACCACCTCGATCCGATGCTTGCTCCCTTTTTCCAGTCGAATGGGCTCCGGGCGCCCCAGTTCGATGATCTCCCCATCGACTCGCACCCGCACAAAGCCCTCCCGCTTCAGCTTCTCAATGACGTCCCGAAACTCCCCGACCTCGTCCTGCACCAGCGGCGCGAGCAGCACGATGCGGCTCTCCGCGGGGTAAGCCACGATCTGATCCACGATCTGCTGGGGCGTCAGCTTGCTGATCGGCGCGCCCGTCGACGGGTCGTGCGGCTGACCGATCGAGGAATAAAGCAGCCGCAGGTAGTCGTAAATCTCGGTGGTCGTCGCAATCGTCGAGCGCGGGTTGCCCCCGCTGCTGCGTTGCTCGATGGCAATCGCCGGCGACAGCCCCTCGATGAAGTCCACGTCCGGCTTCTGCATCTGGTCGAGAAACTGGCGCGCGTAGGCGCTCAGGCTTTCCACGTAACGCCGTTGGCCCTCCGCGTAAAGCGTATCAAAGGCCAGCGACGACTTGCCGGACCCGCTCATACCAGTGATAACGACCAGCTTTTCCCGCGGAATCTCGAGTGTGAGATTCCGGAGATTATGCTGGCGTGCTCCGGTGATTCTGATTACTTCTGCTGGCATTTCCGCCGATGGGTTGAATCGGCAAATCAAGCACAATCACTATCCCGTCTCCAGAGGTAATTGCGATGTCCACCCCTTTTGAAATGACAAGAGAAGAGCTGCAAGCGATCCATGAGAAGTATCGCGAGGTAAAGCACGACATCAACAATACTCTGGCCGTAATCATGGCCCTCTCGGAATTGGCCCAGCGGAATCCCGCGCATTACGAGAAGCTGGCCAAGGCCGTTCTCACCCGCGGCCCCGACGTCGTCCAGAAGCTCCAGGACTTCCAAAACCTCCTCGGCGCCAGGCTCAAAGACGGTGGCGGCGCCCCGCCGACGAGCCATCCGACTTCGGGCGTTTTCTAGGCTGAATCGCGCCAAAGAGGCGCACTGTTCTCAACCAAAACGCGGAAGCAAATCTCCGGGGAGCGCACTCGTCCCGAGTGCTGGTTTCGGCGTCTCGCCGAAACGAACTTGGTGTGATGCCGGATTAAAACGCGGAGTTTCGCTTTTTGAAACTGCACTCCAAAGCCCACAAAGGCGGGAAGCTTTTGCAGCTCTATCACTCGGCCAGCGGTTTTACTAGAAACGGACTGTCCTACTCCTCCGCCTTCGGCTCTTCCGCCGGCGCCGGCTGCTCCGGCACTTCGGCGATCAGTTCAGACAACGTCTCCATCAGTTTCTTCACGCCCTTTTTCTCGTCTGCTCCGACCGGAATCACCGTCAGCTTCCGATAGCGGGTCTTGAAGAACTTCAGCTTCTCCGCCGCATCGGGCAGATCCATCTTGTTCGCCACCACGATCCACGGGCGTTCGCTCAGCTTCGGATCATAGAGATCCAGTTCCTTACGCAGCTTCTGCAAATCCTCCAGCGGCTCGCGCCCTTCGCTCCCCGCCATATCCAGCACGAAGACCAGCAGCTTGCAGCGCACGATGTGCCGCAGGAAATCATGACCGAGGCCCACATTCTCGTGCGCCCCTTCGATCAGCCCCGGAATATCCGCCACTGTCAGCCGCCGGTACCCCGGCAGTTCTACCACGCCAATGTGCGGCGTGAGCGTCGTGAAAGGATACGGCGCCACCTTCGGATGCGCCGCTGAGATTCGCCCCAGCAGCGTCGACTTTCCGGCATTCGGATAACCCACCAAGCCCGCATCGGCGATCTTGCGCAGCTCAAAGTAAAAATACCCCTGTTCCCCCGGCGTCCCCTCGGTGTAGCGCGTCGGCGCCTGGTTCCGCGAACTCTTGAAATGCACATTGCCGATGCCGCCCTTGCCGCCCTTGCAGAGCACGAACTCCTGCCCCGGCTTCGTCAGGTCGGCGATCAACTCCAACTCATTCGGGTCGATCGGCGCCTTGCGATCCCGCTTCGGCCGATCTTCGCCTTCCGGCGTCTTGGTGAAATCGACAAACATCGCCCCGTCGCCGTGGGTCACCATCGGGTCCGGGCCTTCCGGCTCTTCGCTTGGCAGGCGGTAGACCATCGTGCCGATCGGCACCGGCACGATCTTATCCGGCGCACTCTTGCCGAAGCATTGCCGGCTCTGCCCACGCTCCCCGTGCTTCGCCTTGACGATTGGCTCGTAGAAAAAGGGCGTCAGGTTATCCGTGTGCGTATCCGCCCGGAGCACGACCGACCCACCGCGACCGCCATCGCCACCATCCGGGCCGCCCATCGGCACAAACGACTCCCGGCGAAACGTGGCAGCGCCATCCCCGCCGTCCCCGGCTTGGGCAAAAATGCGGATATGGTCGACAAACATGGCGGGTAAAAGAAAAGGGTGAGAGCTGAAAGATGAAGGATGAAGAGCGCGCCAGCAACCCGGCACTGCAGAAAGGAGCGGAGCTAAATTCTCCTCCTTCCCGCCTTCATCCTTCGGATTTTGCGGGCGCGCACTGTGGCAGAGAATCGCCGGAATGCAAATCCCAGCCCATTAAAACCAATCTCGGTGGATCGCGATCTCCGAGCGCGACGACAAAAACAACGCGCGAAGCGCCCGACCCTTCCTGCCTTCTCCCGCAAATTCAGACGCCTCCGGCGTGTTTGCTTTTCCCATGTCGCCCGGAGGTCGACATCCACCTAAGCTCGATTCCACCCGCATTCTCATTCGTTCCCGAAGGATCATTCGTCATTCCCTCTCCCGCTCACCTATATCATCGCGGAGCGATCCAAATTCGCGGCCCAACGGTGGACTCTCAACTCTCAACCCTCAACTCTCAACTTCCCCCGCCCCCATGCCCGACCAGCGCCAACATCGCGGCCCCAACCCACACGACGCCGAAGCCTTCGCTCCCGAAATGCTTCCCCGTCTGCGCGCCGCGTGCGCGGATCTCTGCTGGCTCCTTTCCCGGGGCTACGCCGAAAAATCCGCCGGCACTCTCGTCGGTGATCGCTACGCCCTCACTGAGCGCCAGAGGATCGCCGTCCGCCGTTGCGCCTGCTCCGACGAACAACTCATCGACCGCCAGGGCCGCCAGGTCACCGACCCCTGTCGCACTCACCGGCGCCATCCTCGAAATCGACGGTTACAACGTCCTGACCACTGTCGAAGCCGCCCTCGCCAGCGCCGTCATGCTGATCGGCCGCGATGGCTCTTACCGCGACATGGCCAGCATGCACGGCAACTTCAAGAAAGTCGCCGAAACGCCCAAAGCCATCACCCTGATTGGCCAAACCCTCGCGCGCTATTCTCTGCAATCGGCCCTTTGGTATCTCGACGCCCCCGTCTCCAATAGCGCCCGCCTCAAACAACTCCTCCTCGAAATCGCCGCCGCCCAACATTGGCTCTGGCAAGTCGAACTCGTCCCCGACCCTGACCGCATCCTCGCCGTCTCCCCAGCCATCATCGCCTCCGCCGACAGCGCCATCCTCGACCGCTGCCCGCGCTGGCTCAGCCTCGCTCGCGAAGTCGTGGAAGAGCATCTCCCGCTCGCGACCACGGTGGAATTTCACATCCTCTCGCCAACAAAGCGAGGCTTTGGTAAGCCTACAGCAACCTCAAGGAATCCCCGACAACCTAAGTTCGGGTGAATAACAACGTTGGAGCTTCGCGAGCATGAATGGAATTCCCGAGCCCTGCGTCACTCATTTCAGCTATGAAAAAATTAACTCTCCTTGGATTGGTTTTCGGCACACTTCTCTTCATTCCGACCGGAGCTTTCGCGCGGGATAAACATGATCACAAAGATCGCGATCACCATCATCGTGATCATCATGATTGGTCCCATGATCGCGGTCATTGGTATCGTCGGCATGATGACCGGGATTACTGGCACCACCGCCGCGATATCGAAGACTATTACCGCTACGGAACTCCAGGTTACCAATTCTACTACTACGGACGGTAACCGCTGGTAACGACTGGAAAAATCCTCGATTCTTGGCGACCTGCCTTGGCGGGGTCGCCAACGTTATTCAAGAAAGTCTCCCTTCGTTACCGAAGTGGCAATTCCGTTGCGCGGTTGCGTCCGGCAGCGGCCAGTCGCCGACGCGGAACAAAGCATTCAGCGCGAATTGGCTCAGCAATTAATTAACCGCCTCCAGCCCACAACAAACGCGATGATGAGCGCGCCAATCCAGCCCAGGAACATGCCCAGCGCCACGATCACCACACGCGCCACACAGTCCCGAACTACCTCGAGCCAACCGCTTCCACGTTGCGGTTGGATGGGCTTATTCACCGGCACTGGGGAGGAAATAGCGTCAGCGGAATTCGCGTTCATGGCAGAGCGGCATCAGCGTGAGTATTACGGCGTGCGATACGTTGCGCAATCTCCTCTTTCAAGTCGTCGGCGGAAAATCCAGCATCCCTGACCATCTCGAGAATAGCCGCGGCATCCGGGCCATTCGCCCGTGAGGCCTGGACCAGCGCATAAAGCCGCACCGCGCGGCGTCCCGTCCGACAATAGAGGCAGGCCGGCATGGCTTTCGGCGTCAACGCCTTGTCGAGCGCCTCCACTGCTTCCGGCGGGATGCTTTCGTGAGGCACCGGGATGTAGCGGAAGATGATGTCATAGGCAAAGGCCACCTCTACCATTTCCGAAGAGGATGGTTGATGCGGCGCCTCTCCATCCGGCCGTATATCGACGACGGTTTTGATGTGATATCTCGGCAACCCGGCAATTTGTTTCGGCCTCAATTGCGACGTGAAGTAAACATCCTCCTGTCCGAGTCGCGTGAGCTTGGGGACCCGTCCATACGGGCCGCCATCCCGCGCGAGATAGAGGGCGGTCAGCATCACCGTCATGGTGAGCAATAACGAACCGATGAAGAGCCAGCGTTTCTTGACATGGAGGAAAAACATGAGGCGTGGGCGCGGAATGAATGATCGGGAACAAGCGATGCGTTGCGAAGGATGCTCTTATATCAGTCCCGCGTCCACACGCTGAAATTGACGCCCTTCCCGCGGGACGCGTCTGCGCTATCTTGGGCCTCGTCTCTCATCCGATCCATATATATCTTCTTTGTCGCCTCGCGAATGACTTCCTCTTTTCTCCTGCCTGCCGACTACCGACGGATCAAAGTCGTCCATTATTTCGATGAACTGGTAGCGACGCCCTTTACAGACGGGATGAATGCGCTGTGCTGGCCGCGGGCGCTGGACGGCGATTTTGGCGAAGTCGTGCGGAGACTTGAGGTGGAAAACGGTGAAGGTATCGTGACGCTCGAGGAAGAGCGGCTGCGGAGTCTCGAAGTGAGCGCGGCCGGGCGAATGGCGGTCGGGCAGATGCTCGCCGATCTGCAGCGGCTGCGAGACCTGGATCGGGAGCCGGTGCTCAATTGCATTTACGGTTACCCGCGCGATGAAGAGCCGGGGCCGGTCGCCACGGATGTCTTTTCCTTCCACGCCGACAGCGCGCCGGTGGAAGCGGATACCTGGCTATGCACTTATTACGGACCACCGAGCGAAGGGCTGCGCAACGAAGAGGCGCTTCGGCGGGTGGATATTCCGGAGACGCGTGCGGAGTTACTGCGACTTTTCGGCGGCGAAGAGGACGAGGCCTTTGCCGAGTGGTTGAGTGAGCATTGCTACGACCTCCACTACGCCCCGCTCCCGAATGCGCGACCATTTTCTTTTGGCCATGGCAATCTGTGGCGGATTGCCGTGGATTGGCCCGGCAGTGCGGTGCCGCCCTGCGTGCACCGGGCACCCGCGCATTCTCCGGACGAACCGCCGCGGTTGTTATTGATCAGCTAGCGGTCACGGTTTCTCAATCCGTCTCGACTCCAGGTCGTCCCGCGTGCACTCTCCCGCCCATTCATGAGCCAGACGCGCCGGAGATTCATTCGCACGTCCGTATCGGCTGGGGCCGCGCTTTTTGCCAAAGCGTTGGGTGTTCCGCCGAAACGTCCCGCTTCAACACCCACGCCGGAACCGCCGCGGCAGACGGAGGACGTTCTCTTTCTTCGTCCGGATGATTCCGGCTACGCCGCGGCACGGCAGGTTTACAACGCGGGCATTCTGCTGCGGCCGAATGTCATTGCCTCGTGCGCCACGGAAGCTGGCGTGCAAAAAGCCCTGGAGCGTGCGCGGACAGAAAACTGGCCGGTGGCGGTGAAATCCGGCGGGCATTCTTTCGAAGGCTTCTCGCTGAATGACGACGGACTGGTGGTCAATGTCGCCCCGATGCGCGACCTGCATCTTGACCCGAAAAGCGGATTACTCACTGCCGGCGCGGGCTGCCGCTTGCGCGAGGTGAACCAATATCTGCTCCCAAAGGGACGCTTTCTGCCTTCGGGTTCGTGTGCCACCGTGGGACTCGCCGGGCTCACCCTCGGCGGCGGCTACGGGATGTTTGCCCGCAAATGGGGGCTGACCTGCGATCATCTGCGCAGCTTCCGCATGGTGGATGGCACGGGTGCGATCCGCGATTCGGCCGAGGATCCCGAGTTGCTCTGGGCCGCGCGCGGCGGCGGCAACGGACACTTCGGCGCAGTGACGCAACTCACCCTGCAAACCCGCCCGGTGCCCCGCGCTTTTTCGTCGTGGAAATTCCGCGCCTATCATCTCGACGAAGCACGCGCGACCGCGCTCCTCGCCGCGTGGTTCGAGGCTACAACCGCATTGCCGGACGATGCTTTCTCCGCCTGGATCATGAACGGCAGCCAGGTCACGGTGCTGCTCACCACCATCGGTTCGAGCGAAGACAAAGGGATCGTAGCCTTCCGCCGTGCGCTCACCGCGCAGACGAACAAGGCGACTGCCGCTCCGGTAGTGCCGCTGACGAAATCCATGCCCTGGTATTACGGCGGCCCGGGCCCGGAATATTTCAAGAACACCAGTGCGGGCTTCTATCGCGGCATGGATGATCTTCGCAGTGCGCTGCCGGGCATCTTCTTCGAGGTCTTCACCAAGCCGGGACTCGTCTTCCAGATCAATACCATGGGCGGCGCCATTACCCACGGAGCCGATGGCGCCTATCCGCATCGCGCGTGGTCCTATCTCGGCGAAGCCCAGGCCTATTGGGACAACCCCTTTCACGCCTCCGCTTTGCGCGCGGCCATTGGACGCATTCGCGATCACATCGCCAAGGCGGGCGTCACGAGCCATTACGCAAATTATCCCGACCTCGCTTTCACCGACTGGCCAACGGCTTATTACGGCGCGGAGAATTATCGGCGTCTTCAAGCGCTGAAGAAACGCTACGATCCGGATGACCACATCCGGCATCCACAAAGCGTGCGGTTGCCCAGCTAAGATCCGCCTCAGCGGCGGATATTGATGACCATCCAACATTCCCGCTCTCATGTTCGCTCCCTTTTCTAAAATCGCTCTCCGCAAATCGACGTCCGGTCTCACTCTGGCAGTCCTGATGACCGTGGCTGGCGTGGATATTCCGCGTCCCGCGACCGCGGCGGAAACAGCGGAGACTACGGTGGATAACAAGAGCACGTGGCACGGGTTCGATCGCTATGATTTCGTGATGGATGAAGAGACGCTGGCCATCACACCCTTCAAGGCGCCGCCGGGCGAAGGCGATGGCATCAAGGAACCGGCGAAAGGTCAGCGGCGCTGCGTGCTCGTGGTGCCGAAGGAAGAAGCGCCGGGGCACCCATGGTCATGGCGCGGATGTTACTGGAACCACGAACCGCAGACCGAAATCGAATTGCTGAAGCATGGCTTCTGTATCGCCTATACTTCCGCCAATGCCACGCTCAAGCCGGGCAAGGAATGGGATGCCTGGTATGCATGGCTCACGGAAAAGCGCGGTCTTTCCCCGAAGCCTTGTTTCATCGGCATGAGCCGCGGCGGACAATACTCCTATCTTTGGGCGACCACGCATCCGGACAAAGTCACGTGCATCTATGCGGACAATCCCGCCTGCGACCGGGAGAGCCTCGGGCGACTGGGCGATCTCGCGGCGAATGACGTGCCGCTCTTTCATGTCTGCGGCAGCATCGATCCGCTTTTTCCCGATTGCACGGCGGCGATCGAGAGCATCTATCCCGCGTTCGGCGGACGCATTTCCGTGATGGTGAAGGAAGGCTTCGGCCATCATCCCCACAGCTTGCGCGATCCGAAGCCAATCGTGGATTTCATCCTGGCGAGCGTCGCGGAGAAGAGCGCCCCGGCGCCGAGTTATCTCGGGGACAAAGTTCGTAAGTCCACCTTCTACGGCACCGAGGAAGCTTATGAACATTTCGCGAATGACGAGGCGGATATTACTTATCGCGGACCGTTCTTCACGGGATCATATGATCGCTACCAGTTTGCGGTTGCGGGCATGGATCCGTTTGTCACCGTGCTGGCGCCGCAGAAGGCAGCGCCGGGCATGCCGTGGGTGTATCGCGTCGGCGCGGCGAAGCGGACGGACAAAGTCGATCTCGCCCTGCTGGCGCGCGGCTTTCACATCGTCACCGGCCCCGTTCCGTACAACGCCAATGGCCCGCAACTCGCGCAATGGAACGCGGTCTACAAGCACTTCGTGGAGCACGGCTTTTCGCCAAAGCCCGCGATGGAAGGCAGCGACGCCGCAGCCGGCGAAGCCTACGCCTGGGCCATCGCCAATCCGGACAAAGTTTCCTGTATCTACGCCGAGAACCCGATCCTGCGCAGCCTCATGTCGAATGATCCCCTGCTCGATCACCTCGAACCACTCGCCAAAGCGGGCGTGCCACTATTCCACATTTGCGGCAGCCTCGATCCGTGGCTGAAGGACAACACTCTCGCATTGGAGAAACACTATCGTGAGCTGGGTGGAAAGATCACCGTCGTGCTCGAGGACGGCATCGGACATTCCCCGCTGGTCGTAAAAGATCCGCAGGCCGCCGTGGATTTCATCGTGAGCCACACCGCGAAATGAGATTCTGCCGTGTCAGGTCACACTGAGCGAAGCATTACGCGACAGCGTTTTGGAGTGCGCCTGTCCTCTGGCGCTTTGGGTTCCGGTTCCCGAAAGCGGTAGAGGACTCTAAGCATTACCCACATCTTTGGTCGATTTAGAGACAGTGGGAAATTCGGCAGCGGCTCACTGGGAGGGGCGACTTTCCAGTCGCCCTGCGTCGCGGAGCGACGCCCCAAAAGATGGCGCACCGCGCGTTTGTTTCGGTCGGCGACTGGAAAGTCGCCGCTCCCAAGGCGCTATCTGTATCGACGTCCAAACACCGAGCAAAGATGTGGGTAATGCTTAGAGAGGACTACCGCACTCCAAGAACGCAAGAGCCCTTGGCGCGTCTTCAGATTCTCAAACTCTGCCTAGCTCGCCTTCCAGGTCTTGCTCCAGAGCGTGTAAATCTCATGCATCGCCCGACGCTCGAGCGGCGTCCACTCGGCGATGCGTTCCTCGAGGGTCTTGAATTCGCCAAAGCGTGGGTCGCGTTCGACCGCAAGCTGGTAATTCTCCAGCGCGAGTTTGGTCTGCCCCGTCGCCCAGTAGCCGAGCACCAGGGAATAGTAATCGGAATGCGACGAGTAATTGCTCTCTTTCGCGGAGGTCTCGAAAGCGCGCACCGCCCTCGGTATAGTCGCCGTTGTTGAAATAGGCCCAACCCACGCGGTTCTGCATCGGCGCGTTGTTCTTGAGCGAGATCGCCTTTTTCAGATCCGCGCGCGCGTCATCCTTGCGGCCCAGCAACGCGTAGGTGTAGGCGCGGTTCACATAGGCCTGTGCGTCCTCCGCGTTCATTTCGATCTGCTTGTTGAGTATCTCGAGCTTCGGTGTCGTATCGACCGGTTGCAGCGGCTTCAGCTCCTCACCACGCGCGGCCATCAACGCCATGCTGAGACACACGCAGAAGCGAACAAAGTGCGGGGGAATCTTCATCCGGCCATCATCGCCGAGCCCGTCGCGGAGTGAAGTCTTTTTGAAAATCGTTCGTTCCGTTCCAAAGAGGATCGACCAAAAACGATTTTCTCTTCGTCATCCACACACGGATGACCACAATCCCGCGCCTCCCTTTTTCACTTTCACCCCCTAAAAACACCATGAAAGTCGCTGCTCTCTTCGCACTCGCCTTCCTGCCCGTCGCTCTCCTTCAGGCCGACGACCCCAAGCCACCGGAAGGCTTCCGCGCCATCTTCAATGGCAAAGACCTCACCGGCTGGTACGGCCTGAATCCGCACGCGTCCGCCAAGCTCACTGGCGAAAAAAAGGACGCGAATCTCAAGCAGCAGCGCGAGGAATTTCCCAGCCATTGGCGGGTGGAAAATGGCGAACTCGTCAACGATGGCACCGGCCCGTACGCAACGAGCGACGAGCAATTCGGTGACATGGAGCTGACACTCGAATACAAGACGGTCCCGCATGCCGACAGCGGCGTCTACCTGCGCGGCAATCCGCAGGTGCAGATCTGGGACGACACCCAGGTGTGGGACCCGAAGAACCCCGATCGCAACCCCGACCGCGGTTCCGGCGGGCTCTTCAACAACACGCCCAAAACCCTCGGCCGCGATCCGATTGAGAAAGCGGACAAACCGTTCGGCCAATGGAATACGCTGCGCATTCGCCAGATCGGCGCGCGCACCTGGGTATGGCTGAACACCCGCGCCGTGGTCCAGGGCGCGCCGATGGAGAACTATTGGGACAAAGGCCAGCCCTTTCCCGCCAAAGGCCCGATCATGCTCCAGACGCATGGCGGCGAGATTCGCTGGCGCAACGTTTTCGTTCACCAGATCAACGCCGAGGAAGGAAAGAAATTTCTCGCCGCAAATCCCGAGCTCCCAACCCCCACCGCTTACGACGTCGCCTACGGCCCGCATCGCAAGCAAGTGATGCACTTCTGGAAAGCCGAATCCGACAAGCCGACCCCGCTGCTTTTCTTCATCCACGGCGGTGGCTGGATGGGCGGTGGTCGCCTGAGCGGGCTCAGCGGCATGCTCCCCCAGATGCTCAAGGCCGGAATCTCCGTCGTCTCCGTCGAATACCGCTTTATCCCCGAAGCCACCGCCGACGGCGAAGTGCCTCCGGTGAATGGTCCGCTGCACGACGCCGCACGCGCCCTGCAGTTCGTCCGCAGCAAGGCCGCGGAGTGGAACATTGACAAGGAACGCATCGGTGCGAGCGGTGGTTCAGCCGGCGCCTGCACTTCGCTGTGGCTGGCCTTCCATCCGGATATGGCCGATCCGAAGAGCGCCGACCCCGTGGCCCACGAATCCACCCGCCTCTGGTGCGCCGCGGTGAGCGCGCCGCAGACGACGCTCGATCCGAAGCAGATGAAAGAATGGACGCCGAACAGCACCTACGGCGGGCATGCCTTCTTCTTCGTCGCCGATCCGGCAAAGAAGATCACGCAATTCGACGCCTTCCTCGCCGGCCGGGACACGATCCTGCCGTGGATCCAGGAGTATTCCCCCTACGCGCTGGTCTCGTCGGATGATCCGCCGATTTACATGAACTTCGGCGCGCCACCGGCGCTCGGCCAACCGCAGAAGGACCCGACGCACACCGCCAACTTCGGCGTGAAGCTGCAGGAACATTGCCAGGAATTCGGTGTCCCGTGCGAACTCGTCTACCCCGGCGCACCCGGCGTGAAACACGCCACGATCCAGGACTATCTCATCGACAAACTGAAGGCCCCCTCGGCGAAATAAGCGCCGGATCTTACTTCAGCCCGCTGTATTTCTTCAGCGTGAACTTGTAGGTCAGGCCGTCGACCTTCGTTTCCTCCTGCACATTGCCGACATCCGGCGCCTGCCAGTAGGTACCGCTCAATTTCCCATCATCCGATTTGTAGCTGATCTTCATGCAATCATCGTAGGTCTTGTCTCCAATCTTCAGTGACTCCTTCGCCTCCACCGTGCTGACGATGAGCTGACCAAAGATGTTCGTCTTCCACGTCGCGCCGACACTGAGCGGGATCGCCTCTTCCATGTGCTCCTGCTTGGTCTTGTCCAGCGCGCTGAAGGCGTAAATTCCATTCGCCGCTTTGCGCCGATACATCGTGAATTCCTTCATCTTTTCGATGCCGGTGAAGCTCGTGGTGACGACGAAATAAGTGTGTCCCTCGATCTTATCCGTGCCAGTGATCTCGCGCACCGCAGTCCCCTGGACTTTCTGGCCACCCGGCGTCGTCATCTCCACGTCCACATCCCAGCGCAACCCGACGGCCAGCGGATTATAAAGATCCCGTTCAGCACGCGCCACGATCACGCCGCAAAGCAGGAGTAGGAGAGGAAGGAAGAAACGTCGCATCATAGGGGCGGCGAGACTAGCACGCGTCCGACCTGTTCGAAGCGAATTTTTTCGAAACCGGGCGCGGGCAAAATGAGCGGCTGATCCATCCGCCGCCACGGACCATTCGGTGCATCCGCCACGGCCACGCCGACCCGCTGGTTATTGCGCTGGATGCAATGTGTTAGGCAAATAGCGAAGCGCTGGCCCGAAGCTCTACTTCGACTTCTGCTTTTCCAAGGCGGCGGAGATCGACTTCGTCACCGAGTCAGTGAGCAAGGCCACGCCCGCCGGCTTCCAGTGAAACATATCGCCCGCCGCGAGCGGCAGATTCTTCGCCATCAAGCCGGCGAGATCATCGATCTCCACGCCCGCGGATTTCATCACTTCCAGCGCCATGCGATTGTGCTCTTCGATGGTCGGCTGGATGTCCGGGTTCAACTTATCCGGCTCACCCTTCACGGTCACCGGCGTGATCGTCGCCCAGATGAGCGTGGCTTGCGGGGCATCCTTGCGCAGGTTCTCCACGAGTTGCCGCGTGAGCGGCTCATATTGCCCTTCGGGAATGCGGCCCTTTTGCCAGCCATGCAGGCCGAGATTGAAATGGACGACCGCATACTTCTGCCACGCGAGGATGGCCGCGAGGGTCTTCGGCAGGGACTTGTCGGCCTGCGTGGTCGGCGTAATCCACGCGTCGATATTGGCTTTACCCGCCAGCGCTTTCCGCGTCGGTTCGAGGTAACTATTCGTGATCGAATCGCCAATGAGAAGCACCCGCGGCAGGCTGGGATCGGTGACCGTGGCCTCGCGCAAACTCCAGCTGCCGCCCTTCGGTGGAAGATTGGGATCGGACTCCTTTTGCTGCGGAATCGCCGGAGCCTCAGCATGGAGGCAGGTGCCGGAACCAAGAGCGAGCACGGCGATGGCCAGACAACGGAAAAGAGATCGGGAGAACATAAGGCCGCAGAGCATCGGATGCGACCGCACGAAATGGAAGACTGTCTTGCCGAAACCGCGAGCAGTCTTATTCAAACCGCGCCTCGATGATCGAAAAATCGTCATCGAGTTGCGAGGATCCGCGCAGTTCCCGGGCGCGCTCGAACAAGCCATCCATAATATTCACATCGCGTTGTCCCAACTCAGCCACGTAGGTGACGCACTCAGGCAAGTTCCACACCGTTTTCTTCTCCCGGCGAATTTCAAAAATGCCATCACTGAAAATGAGCAGACGCGCGCCTGCGGGAACGGGGTGCGACGATGCCGGAAACTCGAACCCACGGGCCACGCCCATCACCGTGCCAGTTGCCGGCAGGAGCAGCGGTTCGCCCACACCGGGTAGGAGGACCACCGCAGCCGGATGCCCGCCCGCCGCGTAGGCGAGCTGGCGGGCGGAGACTTGATACACGCCGTACCAGATCGTGAAGAACTTGTACCCATGCTGCGCCCCCTGGAAGGTCTCGTTGAGCTTCGCCAACACCTGCTCAGGTCGTTTCATATCCGCACCACGCAATGAACCGGCGCGAATCACATTGTGCATCGTGACCGAGAGCATCGCCGAGTCGAGGCCATGTCCCGTGACGTCGATGAGATAGAGCGCGAGATGATCCGGATCGAGCCAGTGGAAGCCCAGCGTGTCGCCGCCGAGCGTGGACGACGGGATGTAGCGCCAGTCTACCGAGACCGCTCCCCGCAGCGGCGGAGGAATGCAGCCGAGCACATATTTAACACCTCCCTCCAATTCCGCCCGCATCCGTTCGTTGCCCAACTCCTTGAGCAGCGCCGCGGCGTCGACCATATCAGGCATCTCAAAGCCCTCGGTAAACCCGCTAAAAAGAGCAGTGAGCGCGCGGAAGGCTTCCTCACTGCGGCCCTGCCGCTGACGCAACCGGGCAAGACTCATTCTGGCCCGGAGTTCCCACGCACGACTTCGCTGGGCGCGCGCGATTTCGATGGCCCGGCGGAAACAGCGCTCCGCCGGCGCCTGGTCATCCGCCTCGGCCAGCAGCAATTCGCCCTGCAGCCGATGCAACTCGGCCTCCTGAAAACGCTCGTCATTTTTCTCCACCAACGCAAGGGCCTCCTGCAGCGCCTGCTGCGCTTCCGAAAAGCGACTCGCACGCGTCAACGCCTCGCCGAGAATGCCAAGATAGTAGGAAAGCCCCAGCCCTGCACCGGTGGCGCGGTAAGCGTCGAGACCTTCACGAAATTGACGCAGCCCCACCTCGGTGCGTCCCAGGAGCAGCAGCCCTGCCGCGGAGTAAAGCGTGCCCGAGGCCTGCCAGAAAAGGAAACCCTGCTCGATCGCGATGCGCCGCTGCTCCTCACCGGCATCATGCGTTTTCCCTCCGAGGCGGCAGTGCTGATGCAACCAACCGGTGTGGTGCCAGGCATATTCGACGCTAAAGGGCTGATTCAGCGTGGCCGCGAGATCGCGCGCCTCCCGGTTCATGCGCAACGCCTGCTCCGCCTCGCCGAGATGCCACATGGCGAGCGCCAGGTAGCAGCGATGAATCACGCCGCCATCTTCCCCCGTGAGCGCCGCCCAAAACGCCGTGCGCTCACGATCATCGTACTTATCGAGCGCCTGCGCACAGCAATCCCGCGCCCCGGCAAAATCCCCACGATAGAGCAGGGTGAGCCCGCGCAGAAAAAGCGCCTCCATCAGCAATCCGGGATCGCCGATCCGCTCCGCAAACGCCACCGCATCAGCCGCGAGCTGGGTGCACAGCCGAAAATCGCCCCGCACGAGGTGAAAGGCAAAATGCCCGCGCAGCATGGTAAAAATCTGCGGCGTATCCCCCACCAGCTCGCATAACTCGCGCGCCCGATGAAAGACCGGTCCCACCTCCGGCGCCGCATACCCGCGAGCGGCAATGTAAGCGGTGCCAAGTGGCCCCAGCAGCGCCAGCTCCAGCGCGTCGCGCCGCGGCGCAGGCTCCAGCGTGGCCAGCAGTTCCCGGCCGCGTGTGAAATGCGCGATCGCTTCCACATTGGCAAACTGCTCGCGCGCCCGGAGACCCGCTTTCAGCCAGTAGTTAACCGCCTTCTCCATCAATCCCGCCTCGGTGAAATGCAGCGCGATCAATTCCGGCTGCTCCTCGGCGGATCGCGGAAACTGGCTCTCCATGACCTCGGCCACCTGGCGGTGAAATTGCTGGCGCTTCGTCTCGTCGAGCGCGGAGCGCAGGGCTTCCTCCAGTAGCGCGTGTTTGAATTGATACGCGCAGCGCGGCGGCTGCCCCTTCACGTAGAGAATTTCCGCGCCCGCCAGTTTGTCCAATTCCGCCTGGAGCGTGAGCTCATCCACCGAACTGACCGCGGCGAGCATTTCGTAATGAAACTCCCGGCCCAAGGTCGCCGCCAGTTGGGCGACCTCGCAGTTGCTCGACATCAGATCCAGCCGCCCCATGACGAGCTCCTGCAAAGTCGCGGGCATTTCACGCGCGCCGGCCGCGCCGCGGTTTGTTTTTCCGTCCGGAGATGCCGTCTGCGCAGACTCGCGAATCATGCGGCTGAATTCCTCGACCAACAGCGGCACGCCGCCGGTGCGCTCGTAGACTTGAGTCACCAGCGACTCCGGCACCGGCCGGCCGGCCTCGTTGCGCACCAAAGCCGCTACCTGTCGCCGGGTGAGGCGATTCAGCGCGAGGCTGGTCTGGTGCGCCATCGCCGGCCAGGGCGTCTTGAATTCGGGACGAAACGTCAGCAACGTCAGGATGCGATCATGCAACCCTTCGGCGATGAATTCGCCGAGAAACTCGAGCGTGGAAGCATCGATCCAGTGCAGGTCCTCGATCACAAACAGGATCGGCTGCCGTGCCGCGCAAGCGCGCAGCCAGTGCCGCAAAGCGCGAAACATTTCCTCCCGTTCGCGAATGGCGGGCAAACCTGGGGAGGGATAGCGCTCGTCCGCGGGCAGGAAAAGCAGCTTGGCAAAAAGCGCGACGATTTCCGGACGGACGAGGTCGTACTCCTCGAGATACCGCGCCAGGCGATCAAATCGCGCCGATGTCGATTCATCCCGCGCAAACCCCAGCGCCCGGGCGAAATACTGGGCCGCCGGGTACAAGCCGGTGTTTTGAAAACGTTGCTCGCAACGCCACTCGACGACGCTCGAGGCCGAACTCGCGGCGGCACTTTCCGCCGCTGAACTCCGGGCAATGTCTTCGACGGTGCGCACGAGACGCGACTTACCCAATCCCGCTTCGCCCACCAGGAGCACCACCTGGCCCATCCCCTCCTCGGCCTGTTCCCAGCGGTCGCGCAGCAGGCTCACTTCGGTATCCCGGCCGGTGAGCGGCGTGAGCGCCGGGGGCGGATCGAAGGCGTGCGTGGGACGAGGCTCAAAGGTATCAAGTTCCCTGACCCGTTGCTGCGGGCTGCTCGGTTCGGCGACATCGTCCGATTTCATGGGTTCCGCTGTGCCAGCGTGCACTCTGGATGTGACTTTGCAACATCCATATCCGCGCGAGAGCGTCAGGGGATGCCGCGCGCCTTTGGCGTGACAGTGGCGCTGGCTGGCCGTATGCAGGTGGCGACAACCGCATGACCGAGCCCACCCTGAAAGTCCGCGTCCGCATCATGAATGACGAGCAGATCGCCTTCGGACCTGGCAAAGCGCAGTTACTGGAATCGCTGCTCGCGACCGGCAGCCTTAACCGCACGGCCTCCCTGATGAAGATGTCCTACGTCAAGGCTCTGTCGCTGGCGCGGACCATGAACGAACAATTCGCGCAGCCGCTCGTGGAGCTGGCCCGCGGCGGCAAGCAGGGCGGCGGCACGCACGTCACCGAACTCGGCCGCAAAGTGCTGGCGGAATATCAAGCCATGGCCGACGCAACGGAAAAAGCCGCGCGCCCCTCATGGCTGCGCCTGCGGAAGCTGCTGCGCGCCTAGCGTGGGCGGACGGGAAAAAGTAATCAGTGATCAGTATTTAGTAATCAGTAAGGAAGAAGCCCCGCGCCACTGATTACTGATTACTGATCCCCTTCACACCCTCTTCCTCACCCGGCACGTGAATGGGGTGATACAGCGGAATGCCACCGGGCGCTTTGCGTCCATAATCGAGGAGAAATTTCTGCCCAGGATCACCAGTCAGCCAATCGGCCAGAACTCGCGCTCCAGCGGCGTTCGCCTGCGGGAACTTCTGCGGATTGACCTCGACGACCACATAAGTCCGGCGCATTTCGGGATCGCCCTGCACGAGCACTTCCATCTTGCCCAGCGCCATTTTGCCATAGGTGATCGGAAGGCGCCCGACGACCACGTAGGCCTGCTTCTTTTCCGCAAAGGCCACGATGTTTTCCGGCAAATCACTTTCATCTTTCAGCAGCCAGTCGCCCTCGGGCTTGAGTCCCGCGCGCTGCCAAAGTTTGTGGGTGATCTCCCGGCTGCCCGGCCCGTAGAAATCGACGAACGGTGCATGGGCCGCGGCGATTTTCTTTAACGCGGCCGCGCCATCCTTCATCCCGCGGATTCCGGCCGGATCGCTCGGCGGCCCGACGATCGTGTGTTCGTTGCGCGCCCACGGGCGCAGATTCACGCCATAGCCATCGGCCACCAGATCCGTCGTCTTGTCTGCGCTGTGCATGGTGAGCAGATCGATCTCCCCGCGCTTGAACGGGGCGGAAAGCACATCCTTCGGTCCCGTGATCACGAGCAGCGTTTTCCAGCCCGTGTCCGCTTCAAATTTGGTGGCAAGCTCCTGCCACATCCCGGTCATGGTCATCCCCCCGATCGCCGCCACCCGAATGGGCGGGCGCTCTTCGGCAAACAACAACGGAGTCCATATCGAAGCCGCCGAAGTGAGGAGCACGGAACCGAGAAAAGCGCGTCGAGAAGCAATCATGGGATGTTGTGTTGGATGTTCGTTCTTAATACTGCCCCGCCTGCGCGTCGCTTGCCGTGCCAGTGAGCCAGGAAATATCCGGCCGGTGGGGATCCCCTTTATTGACGCCGATATAGGTCGCGGAATACGCGCTGACGTGGCCATCGAGGAACAGGATGTTGCCTTGGTTGCGATAGGGCGCCTGGCAGCTGTAAGCCCGCTTCGAGGGATAAGTGCTCGCATACTGACCGGGGGTCTCCGCGAGAAAAACGACCAGCGAAGGCTGCGAGACCAGGTTCAGCTTCGTCGCCTGCGTCAAATCCCAAGGCGAGAGATTCATGTTCATCCCGTAACTCAGGAAGGCTGTGCCGCCGGGATCCTTCGCCCCGGGTCGCACGAAGATCGAGTTGTCACCCGCGTGCGGACGCTTCCCGGCGGCGACCAGATCGCCGTAGGCCTGCAGGCCGAGATACGGCGGCAGCGCGTTGAACCAATCCTCCGGCCGGTTGAGCTGCATGACCGGCTGCACGCCCTGCCCACGCCGCGGGATGTAGCCGTCGTTGTCATTCGCGTAGGCGGCGAGCGCCACGCCCCACTGGCGCATATTCGAAGCGCTGCGCGTTTGATCACGCGCGGCGCTCACCGGACCGAGCACACCCATCACGATGCCCGCCAGGATGGCGATGATCGCGATGACAATCAGCAACTCGATCAACGTAAAAGCGGTGATGGCTCGGTTTTGCCAGGCAATCAGCGCGCGGTGCGGCGAAGAGTTTCCATCCGTGCCGGAAAAAAAGCACGGGCCGCCGCCGTTGTTGTTGTCCGGATTCCCTTTCACGATCGAGGCATCCTTGCTCGCCGGCAGGGTGATGACATCCGCCCGGGCAGAGACCGCGCAAACGACGGCCAGGAGGAGCAGCAACTCGAACTTCACGGGTTTCACGGTCTCCCAATGAACTCTCCGGAGTAGCATGCCGAGCGGAATCATGGCCGGCGGCGCGATCGACGTGCAGACACCATTCCAAGCAGGGCAAAGGTCATTAGCGCTCCGGTCGTCGGTTCGGGCACGGTGAAGGTCACTTGCAACGAGGGCAATTCGCCGGACGTGGCGCCTGCTTCCGCTGCTTCGCGAGTGTAAAATGCGTCGAAAGTCGTTCCGTCCTTTTCATCGGCGTTGATGAGTTCCCAGCCGTCGTTCGTCGATGGGGTATCGAGCCAGCCCTGCACGTCGGAGACGAGTTGCGAAGTCGAAAGCCACGTGAAGCTCAGGCCCGGCTGAGCGTTGGTCAACGTCAACGAGGCGCTCGCCGTGCTCACGAAATCGCCGCCGGGGTTCGTCCACGATGTCTGGCCAAAAGCGGATTGGTTCCAAGTCGCATCGCCGTTCGCCGCCGCAGCGCCTTGTCCCGTGCCTCCCATCGAGGTCGCACCGCTCTCCGCGGTTCCTTCTCCCCACGGGCGCGTGATTTCAAAGAGGCCGATGGTTTCCGTGCTCATGCCGCCACTGCCACCCGACCCGGCGATCTGGCCGACGGTCAGCGTCAATTGCACATTGGTAATCGTCGCGCCCGCCGGGATGCTGCTCAGGTCAAACGACATGAGTCCCCGCCGTGGCGAAATCGCTCCATTGGTGCCGGCAAAAATGCCTGGGCCACCGCCCGCGGCGTTGTTCACATTGTTTTGAAAAATCGTAGTGTCATGCGCTGCGCCGATCGTCACGACATCAGCACGCACGGAGGCCGCGCAAAAGGCAACAAGAGCAAGCAAGGGCGTCCATTTCATTCGTTATATCCGATTGGATATAACGCTCAATCGCAAGCACGAAATACCCAGGTTGGCTCCTGGCGGTACATTAAGGACGCGCCGCGACCGCGCGCCGGCGCCGCGCCAGGGCGGTCATCGCACCGATCGCCAGAAAGCCGATGGCTGCCGGCTCCGGCACGGACTGGGCGGTCACCGTCAACACCGGACGGCTGGCGGGCGTCGAAAAGTTTTCGGAGTTCGTGGTATAGGACACGACGGAACCGGATGGCAGGCCGAGCAGACTCACCACATTGCCCGCGGTGGCATCGGCCAAAAATTGGTTCGTCAATCCGAGCGTCCACGTGTTGTTGCCCGTGGTGGCGCCGTTGAAAGAATACGTGCCGAGCGATTCATCCGCCCCGCTGCGAAAACTCGGCAGCGTGCTGTAGGTGATGCCATCCGTCGTCGGCGTGGCCGGCGTACCCGTGCCCTCCTGCCAGGAATCGTTTTGCATCCAATTGAGTGTGAATTGTCCGGCGGCTGCGCTGTTGAAAAGCCCGTTATTCGGGTTGGTGTTAAAAAGCTGGAGCGTGATCGACGAGATCGTCCATTGCCCAGCGCCGAAGGTGACGTCGAAAGAAGACCTGGCACTGGAAAGGTCGAATTGGAGCAACGAATCGAACTCCCCCTTCGGCAATCCGCTGGCGTCGATCAACAGCGCTCCGGCGGCGCCGTAGTTGGACGACGCATTAGCCGAGGAAACGAACGTGTCGTGAATCGGATTTAGCGTCACGGAAGCCGCGGCAGCCACGCGCACCAATGCAGCAACCGATAGGGCGATGCCGGGAAAAGCGCGAAAAGAATTCATGCGTTATATGAGAGCACATATAACGCAGCGTGAAATTTGTCGTCAATGCCAACCGCGGGTGAAAATCAGCGCGCGCGCCGGCTTGCGCTTGCCACGGACGCGACCTAATCAATACGGCGAAGAGCTGCCCCCGGCCGATTCTCATGAACCCGCAGCCAGATCCATTACCCTTCGACGTCCTTGAGCGGAGCCGCGCAGACTGGAACCAGGAATCGCGCGGTAGCACCAGTCGTTGGTGCATGCCAGTTGATCGCGAGACCATCCAACGCGCGCGCTCCGGCGATTGGTCAGTCATCCTCACCCCGAATATCCCGGTACCGCGTGACTGGTTGGGTGAACTGCGCGAGCGTGACGTGCTTTGCCTAGCCTCCGGCGGTGGCCAGCAATCTCCCGTCCTCGCGGCCGCGGGCGCTCGCGTGACGAGCTTCGATCTCTCTGACGAACAGTTGGCCAAAGACCGGATCGTGGCCGAGCGCGATGGCCTGCCAATTACCTGCATTCGCGGCAACATGGCGGACTTATCGCCCCTGATCGACGCCAGCTTCGACCTCATCTTTCATCCCGTGTCGAATGTTTTTGCCGAAGACGTGCGACCGGTGTGGCGCGAATGTTTTCGCGTCCTTCGCCGAGGCGGTGTCCTTCTCGCCGGCTTCATGAACCCGATTTTTCACCTCTTCGACCACGACGAGGCACGAGCCACTGGTCAGTTGGTCGTGAAATACCCGCTGCCCTTTTCCGACCTCACGAATCCTGATCCAATGGCCCGCGAAAGGTGGCTCAAAAGCGGAATGGCCACTGAGTTCAGCCATTCACTCGATGCGCAGATCGGCGGGCAACTGGCCGCCGGTTTTACCCTCACGGGATTCTACGAGGACAAATGGGATGACGACGCCACTCCGCTCAATCGCTATGCGCCGACTTATATCGCCACCCGCGCGCTCAAGCCCGGTCTATAGATTCGCACGGTCAAGCCAGCGGTCCCAGCAACACACAATCAACCAGCGCACCCCTTTTCGCGCCGGTGGTTCCGGGCGCGATTGGCACGAGCGCATTCGCTCCCAGCAATCCGCGCAGATCGCCGGAACTCTGCCAGGCCAGCGGTGTGGCGCGCAACGCGCCGTCCTGCACGCCGACATGCACCGGCCATAATGTCTCGCGCTCGTTGGGCTTGGCGAGCAGGTCGGCCGCCAACTCGATCTTCGCCGATTTCCACGCCGACAGCGCCCCTTCGATTCGCTCCAGGGCCAGGCGAATGGCGCTTTGAAAGGTGACGAAATGCGAGACGGGATTGCCGGGAATGACGAACGCAATCTGCCGTTCACGCGTGGCGAAGATGAGCGGTTTTCCCGGGCGGATATTCATCTGCGGGAAGTGGATGGTGAAGCCAAGTTCTCGCAACGCCCGCGCGCCGAAGTCGTAGTCCCCCACGCTTGCACCACCGGAGATGAGCAGGCAATCCCAACTCTCCGCCGTGTGCTGCCGGATGGCGCCGACGAGATCGTCGAGATCATCGCCGCAACGGTTTTGGGCCATCAATTGTACACCGGCATCGGCCAACAAGGCAGCGATGAGCGTGGAATTGGAATCGCGAATTTGCCCATGGGCAGGCGTCAGCGACGGGTCGACGATCTCGTTACCCGTCGCAAAATGGAGGACCCGCGGTGCGCGACCGACGCGCGGTCGCACCATGCCGAGTTGGGCAAGCAGGGAAAGTTCCCCCGCCTGCAAGCGCGCTCCGGCGGCGAGGAGTAGTTCACCTTTGCGCGCGTCTTCGCCGCGATAGCGAATCCACATTTTCGTGTCCCGTTCGCGCACGGTCATCCATTCGCCATCACGCTCCACGTCTTCCTGCATGATGACTTGTGAGGCACCTTCGGGAATCGGCGCACCGGTAAAAATGCGCGCGCATTCGCCGGGATGAAGACGCCGCGTCGGTACCTGGCCGGCCTGAACTTCCATGACCACGCGAAACTTCGGCGACGCGTCCTTCGCATCGATCGCATAGCCATCCATCGCCGAACGGTCGAAGGCCGGCAGATCATCCGGCGCGAGCGCATCCTCGCGCAGCACCCGGCCACGCGCCGCGGCGAGCGGGACCGCCTGTGGCTCGAGCGGTTGGACGTGTTGCTCGATGATGGAACGGGCTTCGGCGAGAGAGAGCATGGCGGGTGAAAGGACGGGCGGCAGGCTCTTAATCGTAATCTTACTCTTAATCTTAATCCCTCCGCGCAAGGGAAAGAGTAAGATTAAGATTAAGACTGAGAGCGCGCTGGCGCTTGCCGAGAGTTCTCCGTTACATCCCATCCATGCAAGTCAAACTCCTCGCCTTTGCCCAAGCCCGCGACCAACTCGGCTGGCCCGAGCGCATGGTGGATTGCGAGCCGGGAGAAACCCCGCGCGCCATCCTCGCCCGCGTGCTACCCGGTGCACGTCTCGAGACGTGGCGGGTGGCGGTCGATGAGGAATATCATTCGTGGGATGGCCCGATCGGCAACGCCCGGGAGATCGCGCTCATTCCACCGGTCAGCGGAGGTTAGCCATGGAAAAGCAAATCACCTTTACCCACACCCCGATTGTCATCCCCCCGCCCGTCCTGCCCTCGCGGGAGATCGGGGCGTGCGTCGAATTTCAAGGCCTGGTGCGCGAACTCGAGCAAGGCGCGGCGCTGGCCGGTCTCCACTACGAGGCGCATGAATCGATGGCGCGGAAACACCTCGAACGCATCTTCGACCAACTCTGCGCGGCGCACCCTTGTGCCGCGGTGGTGTTCATTCATCGACTCGGCTGGGTGCCAGTCGGCGAGGCGTCGCTCTTCGTTCGGGTGCTTTCCTCTCACCGCGGCGAGGCGTTGCGCTTTCTCGCCGACGCGATCGACCGGATGAAAGCCGACGTGCCGATCTGGAAATGTGCGAAGGGAGTAGCCGCAAAAAGGCGCAAAAGACGCAAAAAAGGGAGTCGCGGAATGGGAACTCTTTTTGTGCCTTTTGCGCCTTTTTGCGGCTACTCCCTCTTTCAGTTACCGGGCAGATCGGCGGGCGCGTTGACGTTGCGGAAGAGTGACCGTTCGTCCTCGGGCAGCGGGTCGACGATCATGAGGTCGAGGTCGACCGCGCGCTGGATGAGACGTTGCATCGAATGATCGCCGCGACGCAGATGTGCGTCGACCAAACTCAAAATTCCGCGCGGGTAGACGGCGGCGAGCGGTTCGAAGTAATCGCCATTTCGTGGGACGATGCCGCGGCCATCCAGCGTGGCTATTTTGACCAGTCGCTCGAGAAACGCTGTCGTCATCCATGGCAGGTCGATCGCCAACACACAGAGCAGCGGTGTTTGCGTCCGCCAGCAGGCGGACTCGAGGCCACTCAGCGGTCCGCAGCCGGGATGCAAATCGGCGATCACCTCGGTTCCGTGATCGATGTAGGGACCATCCGGCCTGCCCGAGATGAAAAGCTCACGCGGTTGCAACGCAGCAAGGGTCGCCAGTTGTCGCTCCCAGAGCGGCCGGCCTTCGAAGATGACGGCGGCCTTGTCGCGCCCCATACGGGTGGATTTGCCGCCGGCCAGCAGCACCGCGCTGAAGGCCGGATTTCCTGTTGGCGACGACGATGAATTGGCAGCATCTTGCAACACAGCACCGAATGACAGACGAGCCCGCCATCACCATCCAGCATCTTTTCATTTCGCCGGGGCACAATTTTTTCGGTCATCACGGCAAGCCGCCGGGGGAAAATCCGATGATCGAAGTGCCGGAAGTGCGCTGCCTCGCCGGACGCGGAATCGAGGGCGACCGGTTTCTCGATTACAAACCCGACTACAAGGGCCAGATCACCTTTTTCCCCGGGGAAATGTATGATGATCTCTGCGCGCGCTTCGGCGTGTGGGACAAGGCGCCGTCGGTTTTTCGCCGCAACGTCATCACGCGCGGTGTCGATTTGTACGCGCTGGTCGGGCGCGAATTCGCCATTCAGGGCGTGCGCTTTTTGGCCACGAGTGAATGTTCGCCGTGCTACTGGCAGGATGGCGCTTTCACCGCGGGCACCGAGGAAGCGTTGCGCGGCCGGGGTGGTTTGCGCGCGAAGATCCTGACCGACGGCGTGCTACGGGTGAGTGGCAGCGGCAAGGCGGCGGCGGTTTCTTAATCGTAATCTTACTCTTCCCTTGGCGTGAGGATTTGGGATTAAGATTATGATTACGATTAAGATTAAGATAAGGAACTCCCGCAGAACCACCTACCCCTCAATGAAACGTTTCTTCCTCCCCCTGCTCGCCCTCGCCGTCACCGCCCAAGCCGCGGAAATCGATCTGCAAGGCGACTTCAAAGGCCCGCTCGGCCTTCAGCTCTACAGCCTGCGCGACACTTTCAAGAAAGACCCGATCGCAGCCTTCGATGAAACCAAGGCGCTCGGGTTCAAATACGCCGAAGTCTACGCGGCCATCCCGCTGCCGCCGGAGAAGGTAAAGGAAGAGCTGGCCTCGCGTGGCATCACGCCGATTGGCATGCACTTCGGCTACGACGACTTGAAGAAGGACCTGCCCGGCGCGGTGAAGAAAGCGCAGGCCCTGGGTTTGAAATACGCGGGCGTCGCGTGGATTCCGCACAAGGAAGCGGAATTCGGCGAGGCCGATGTGAAGCGGGCGGCGGCCGATTTCAATACCTTCGGCGAGGCGTTCAAGGCCGCGGGCATTCAGTTTTTCTATCACACGCACGGGTATGAATTCAAACCGGTGAGCGAAGGTGCGAGCGACACGTTCTTTGACATGCTGGTGAAAGAGACCAAGCCCGACCTCGTGTCTTACGAGATGGACGTGTTCTGGGTTTTCCTGCCGGGCGTCGATCCGGCGAAGTTGCTCGAGAAGTATCCGGGCCGCTGGGCGCTGATGCACCTCAAGGATATGCGCAAAGGAGCGATGCGTGGCGTTTACACCGGCCATGCCCCGCTGACCGACGACGTGCCGATTGGCACGGGCCAGATCGATTGGCCGACGATCCTCAAAGCCGCTGCCAAGGTGGGCGTGAAGTATTATTTCATCGAGGACGAGTCCCCGACCGTGCATGACGCTCTGCCGCAGAGCCTCAAATATCTCGAGACGGTAAAGTGAGCGCCGCTGAGAGTTGGCGGGCAAAGCGCTGCCTATAACCGCTCGCGCCGGGGCGGTTTCGGGCAGTTTCTGCTGTGCCGCGATTAGCGAGAGCGTCGTCTGCCAAAGCAGACTGGAAAGTCCACGGCTTCCTGCATGGCATCGCTCCGCGATGCACCTTATTCGCCAGTTTGAGTGTCGATAAAACCTAGCGGCCCCCGGTCTGCGGGAGGCTCGCGCCGGCGTCGAGTGCGCTAATCGGAGGGAGAGCCGCCGGCGGGCCTTTGGGCCTGGCGGCAGGTTGCGCTACCGGTGCCACAGGCAGCGCACGTTGCACCGGTTGCGCGACCGGCACAGGTGCTTCGGCGACCGGCGGTTCCGCAGCGGGCGGCTCAGCGGCGGGCGCATCCGCGATCGGAGCCTCCGCGGGCGCGTCGAGAACCGGAGCCGGTCCGGTCGTGAGGGGGCTGCCTCCACGGCTCCAACCCTCGCGCTTGGCGAGAAGCTCGGCGAGCTCGATCGGCCATTCGGGATTGGAGAAAAAATTGTCGCTCCCCGCTTCGCGAAGCTGCTTGTAAGTCGAAACGAACATCGCATTCTCGAGCGAATCCTTCAAGGCCAGCGCTGGGTAGCGGCGCATCGCCTCCTGCTGGGCGCTGCGAGTGATCTCCGCCAGCTCCGCATCGTCCGCGCCACCGGCCTTCGCTTTCGCCGCGGCCTTGGGCGCTGCGGGAGCGGACGCCGCGGAAGTCAGCGGATTCGCCGCGGTCGCCGGCACTTCCTTGGCCACGGCTTTCGGGTCGACGACTTCGACCACACTGGAGGGCAGCGACACATTCAGGTCGCGCACGCCAAAGGCCGTCTCGTCACCCTTCGTCCCGACGAACAGAAACCGGTCGCCCGCCTTGATCTCGAACGGCTTGCCGGCAATCACCACCCGCGAATCGCGCAGGACCCGCACCTGTTTGGCGTCCGCCGACGGCTGCGCCAGTGCGAAGGACTGCGTGAGCAACGGCGCCGGCTCATCCACGCGAAACGCCGCCGACGAGCCCGTGGTGCGAACGGAAACGAACGTCTTCGCCGCCGTAAACGCGCTCTCGAGCAGCGGAACCGCCGCACCGATCAGGCAGACCAGGCCCACCGCAAGGAAACCACCATTGCGCTGGCGGAAAACGTGCATGCGGGTGAGAACGAAAAGCGCGGTGAAAGTGAGCAGGCACGTGGCCACCGAAATCATGGCCTTCGAGCCCACGAGGAGAATCGCGACCACGAGCATGACCGACGCGACAATCAGCAGGCCAACACCCCAGAAAAGATTCCGCGGTCCCATGCCGTAGTCACGCAGGGCCGGCGCATGGACGTAGCGAGGAACGATTTTTTCGTCACGCTTCTTCTCTTTCTCGTCGCGGCCCTTCTCGTCGCGGGTCTTGTCCTCACGCGTTTTCTCCTCACGGATTTCCACTGGCTGAGCTTCAGCCGAAGAGACGGGGAAGGCAGAAAGGAAACGGGGGGGCTCAGGGGTTTTCACGGGTGGGAGAATGCCACAGGTTTTTCGCCTGAAAAGGGAAAGGTTGGGGAAAGTGCCGGGGCGCGGGGCGGAAAGTGCTTAGTGCTTAGTGCCAAAAGTGTTTAGTGGCCGGGCTCACGCCAGATTCTGCCGGCACCTGGCACTGAGCACTTTGCCCTCCCCTACCGGAAGTATTCCGTCATCCCGTCGTAGCCGTGGGTCACATACATTTCATGGCCCATCCGTTCGAAGATCTGGCGGGTCAACTGGAGCTTCGTATCCAGGAAAGCGTCGTCGTGCATGGGGTCGTGGTGGGTCACGACCCAGTTCCGGACGCCGGCCAACTTCATGAGGGCACAGGCATTTGAGACCGAGGAGTGCCCCCAGCGGACCTTCTTGGGATACTCCTCACAGGTGTATTGCGCCTCATGAATCACCACATCGGCGTCGGAAAGGAAATCGATCATTCGGCCGTACGGCACCACCAGCGGGTGGTCGCGGGTCAAATCCTCTGGCGACCCAGTATAGCCCTGGAGGAATTCATTATCGGGCACCCAGACGATCTTCTTCCCATCGATCTCGATCTTGTAGCCCACCGTGGCGCCCGGGTGCTGCGCGAACTCCCACGAAATCCGCGCCGATCCAATGGTCATCGGATTCACGGCGAGCTGCCGGAACTGCAGGTAGGACTGCATATCCTCCATCTGCACCGGGAAATACTCCCGGTCGAGCTGGCCGCGAAAGACGGATTTGAGGTCTTTGCCAAAGCCTTCGGCCCCATAGATCGTGATCTCAAATCCAGGCACATAAGCCGGGGCAAAAAATGGGAATCCCTGAATGTGATCCCAGTGCGTGTGCGTAACGAACAGATGCAGCTTGCGCCGCTGGCTCTGGAGCACGTCGAAGCCGAGATCACGAATACCCGAACCCGCGTCGAAGACGAATTGCTCATCCCCCAGCACCACCGACATGCAGGAAGTATTGCCGCCGTGACGCAGAAAGCGCGCCCCCGGCGTGGGGGTGGAACCGCGCGAACCCCAGAGCGTGTAGCCCAGCCGCGTGGTATCGAGCACCGGGGTGAAGGTCGACGTTGGCAAATCTTCCGTGACGATGGGGCTCGGATATTCCGGCACGCCCCGGTCACCACCGCGGCGCGCAAAGAACGCCTCCACCTTTTTCACCAGCACCGCCGGCTCAAATGGCTTGGTGAGATAATCGAAAACGCCGAGCCGTGCGGCTTCGTCGTGCTCGGTTTTGAAATCCTTGGCCGTGCAGACAATCACGCCCGTGCGCGCAGTGCGATGCTCGTCGCGCAAGGTCTTGAGCACTTCGATGCCGTGCATCCGCGGCATCATGATATCCAGCACCACGAGATCGGGCAGCATTTGCCGCGCTTTGTTCAGGCATTCTTCGCCGTCCGCCGCCGTCTCCACGGTGTAACCTGCGACCTGCAGGGCCTGGGTAATTTTAAAGGCGATCACCCGGACATCTTCGGCGACCAGGATGCGGCCTTTTGTCGGTGAGGGAGTGCTCATACTGGGGATTATTAACATCCAACATCCAACGTCCAACACCCAACATGGGGAGAACATCCAACCTCCAACACCCAACCTCCAACATCCAATGGCGCAAGCGAACTGCGAGAGCGTCCGGCGGATCGGCTGTTCTTCATTGGATGTTGGGTGTTGGATGTTGGGCGTTGGATGTTCTACCTTTCCCCCCTTCTTCTTCCGCGAGAAACTCCCGCAACGCCACGGCCAACCGGTCAAACTCCTCCATCAAAGCCTGCGCGTAGCCGGGGATTGATTCGGATTCGTGCCCACGGGCCGCGTCCTCGAGTTCCTTGGCCGCGGCATAGGCCACGCGTGCCCGAAATTCACCGACCAGCCCCTTGATGCCGTGGGCGGCATTTTCAATCGCGGCGATATCGCGAATAGCCAGGCCTTCCCGCAGATCATTCATCAGCCGCGGCGCGTCTGCGTCGAGGCCGAGATGGATCATTTTCACCGCCAGGGCGCGGTTGCCGCTGAGGTTTTTGAGGAAGGCGGCGGAGTCGAAGGGAGCGGTCTCTTCAATAGAGGTTTCTCCAACATTGGAGGCGGCTGGCACAGCCGCCTCTACATCGATGTCCTCGACCGCAGCGGGCACGGGTTCGCTGCCGAGGATGAAACCCGGCACCACCGCCGCGATCTCCTTGATCAACTCATGCCGCCGCATCGGCTTGGCCACATAGCCATCCATCCCGGCGCCCAGGCACTCTTCGCGGGAACCCTTCATCACATTCGCCGTCATCGCGACGATCGGCACATGCGCGCCGCTGCCCGCCTCGCGCCGGCGAATCTCTGCCGTCGCCTCAAATCCTCCCATGCGTGGCATCTGCGAATCCATGAGGATGAGATCGAACGGCTGCGCGGTAAACAACTCGACCGCCTCGCGTCCATTGTGCGCCACGGTCACCGTGTGGCCCCACGATTCCAGATTGACCACGGCCAGGCGCTGGTTCACCGCATTGTCCTCGGCGAGCAGAATGCGCAAGGGACGCTGGCGCGGCACGTCTGTCTCGACCGGCTTTTCCCGGCGGCGCGACGACCGGCCCATCACGGTGACGATGGAATCCATGAGTCGCGATTGTTTGATCGGCTTCACAAGATGCGCCCCGATCCCCATCTGCTGGCAACGCGCCATATCCTCCGGACGATTCGACGACGTGAGCATGATGACCTGCGTATCGCGCAGCAGCGGGCTCGCACGCATCCGCTCCACGAGGCCAAAGCCGTCGACGTCCGGCATCATCATATCCGTCACCACGAGGGCGATTGGTTGACCGTCGCGTCCCGCACGATCCAGCGCCGCCAGCGCCGCCGGCGCGGAATCCGCAATCACCACTTCCATGCGCCAGCTTGTGAAGAGCTCGCGCAGGATGAGGCGGTTCGTCGCGTTGTCATCCACGGCAAGCACGCGCAGGTGTTCGAGTTCCGGCAGGGTAATCGGTGGCCGGTCCGGCTGGCGGTCAAAGGCCGCGGTGAAGGTAAACGTGCTCCCTTGCCCCACCTGGCTTTCCACATTGATCTGGCCACCCATCATGCCCACGAGCTGGCTGGTGATCGCCAGCCCCAGCCCGCTGCCACCAAAGCGCCGCGTGGTCGAGCTATCCGCCTGCGAGAAGGCATTGAAGATGCGCGCCTGCGCTTCGGGCGGAATGCCGATGCCCGTATCGCGCACGACGAAGCGCAACCGAACTTTTTCATCACCGGACGGGTCGTTCTCCACCAGCACGGTCACCTCGCCCCGCTCGGTGAATTTCAGCGCGTTGCCCACGAGATTCACCACCACCTGGCGCAGGCGGTGCGGATCGCCGGTGAGCGCGTCGGGCACATCGGGGCGAATTTGCAGCGCCAGTTCCAGGCCGTGCGCATGCGCCCGCACCCCGAGCGCCTGCATGGTGTCGCCGAGCAAATCGCGCAGGTCGAAATCGATGTGTTCCAGCTCCAGCCGCCCCGCTTCGATCTTGGAGAAATCGAGAATATCGTTCAGCAGCTCGAGCAGCGTCTCCGCCGAACTGCGGACCATCTCCAGATATTCCTGCTGGATGGGTGTGACCCCGGAGTTCAGCGCCAGCTCGGTCATGCCGATGATGCCATTCATCGGCGTGCGGATTTCGTGGCTCATCACCGCGAGAAAGTCACGCTTGGCCCGATTCGCCGCCGTGGCCTCCACGGCGAGGTGCTCCGCTTCGGCGGTCTTGGCCTGGAGCTTTTCATTTGCCGCCAGCATTTCCAGGTTATTCTCCACCAGCTTTTGCCGGCTCTGCCGCTGCGCGATGATCATGCGACGCAAGGCATCGGCCAGCCGCCCGATTTCGTCGCGCCGATGCCGCACTGTCACCGGCGCATCGAGTTCCCCCTCCTCGATCGCTTGCGCGGTGGTCGAGAGCTCACCCAGCGGCTGCGTGATGTCGCGAATGAGCGACCAGCCGAGCGCGGAAACGATGAGCAGCCCGAGCACGCCGATGACCAGGGAGAGAATGACGCGCCGCTGCAAACGATCGATACGCTGATGAAGCAAGTCGACGAGGACGAAGCTCACCTTGTCCGCAAGCTGGTAATCCGCATCGAGCCGTGCCGTCAGGGCCGTAGCCAGCGTCGATGGTTCCAGTCGCCAGGTATTCGAGGAAAGGGCCCGTTCGATCGAATCCGAGACTGGCTTGGGAATTTGCAGATGCCCGGCCGCCTGGGGAGCGGCCGTTTGCGCCTTGGCCAGCGCTTCGCTGGCCTGGGTATGGAGATAGTCGATCACCCCGGTGATGCGGCGCAGATCGTAGCGCGTGGTGGTATCGAGCGGCTGCCCCGGCGCACCGGCGGTGAGACGACTCCAGGCCTGCGAAACCAACTCCGCGTGCTCCGGCAATTTCAGCAGGCCCAGGTCCATGAAGTAGTAGCTGCCGGGTTCGGGATCGAGGGTGAGCTCGGAGTGGTCGGCCACCTCCTGGATCAAACCGAGGCCGCTGCGAGCAATGCGGGCCAGTTCATCCTGCGTGCCCGCGGAAGGCGGGGCCTCGAGGATCTTCCGGCAGCGCTCGGCCAGCGCCGCCCATTTCTGGGAAAGCCGCAGATTGGCACGCAGACGGGCATCGACGGCATCGAGCTGGGCCATGTCGTGCTGCAGATCCGCCCGGTGCCGGGCGCGGTCCCCTTCTGCAGCCGTGGCGTCGGAAGCGCGGAGCAGTTGCACATCGTGCAGCACCGGCAGAAGGGCCCGCGCATATTCGATTCCCTGCAACTCATGCCGAGCCGAAGCCACACCTAGGCTGTGCACGGAGGAAATGAGCGCGTACGTCACCACGACCAGCGGAACCAAAAAGACCGCACCCAGCAGGGCGAGCTTTTGCCAGACGAGCAGGTTCTTCATGGAGGGTTGTTAAACAGGTAACGCCTGTTCTGGCACGAGGCGATGGGAAACGAGAGGGCGTTGACCGCCCCTTTATATTAATCGGTGAAGGTTGGCAGCGTTGACCTCCGAGGAATCGGGCGGGCGTGGGTCCATGGATCGATGACTTCAACGAGGATGCGAGCCAAGCCGACCAATCAGAATCGAAAAGAACCTTGGGTCTTCCTTTGCGTGACGGGGTTCCTCCGAGTATGCTGGTCCCTTGGCAAATTCCATGATCGACATCAAAGAGAAGGAGAAAATGGTGGAGCGCGCGCTCCTCGTGGGCGCTTATACCGACACGAATGGGCGCCCCGAAGCGACGAGTCTGCTCGAGGAACTCGAAGAGCTCGTCAAGACACTCGGCATCCCGATCATGGATCGGCTGCTCGTCTATCATCGCGAGCAGCACGCCCGTCTCTTGATCGGCACCGGCAAGGCGGATGAATCGTCAAACGCGTGAAGGATCAGGGCCTCGACGTCATCATCTTCGACACGAACTGACCCCCAGCCAGCAGCGCAACTGGGAAAATCTCGCCGGCATCACGGTCATCGACCGCCAGGAAGTGATTCTCGATATCTTCGCCCGGCGCGCGCAGACCCGCGAAGCGCGGCTCCAAGTGGAACTGGCCCAGCTCGAATACTCCCTGCCCCGCTTGACCCGGGCTTGGGGACACTTAGTCCGCCAGGGCGGCGGCATCGGCGCCCGTGGTGAAGGTGAAACCCCAGCTTGAACAAGACAAGCGCCGCGTTCGCACCGCCATCGACCGCTGCAAGCGCGAGCTCGAACAGGTGCGCCTGTCCCGCGCCACTCAACGCAAGGACCGCAAACGCGCTCCCGTGCCGAATGCCGCGATCGTGGGCTACACGAATGCCGGCAAATCCTCGCTGCTCCGCCGATTAACCGGCGCGGACGTTCTCATTGAGGATAAACTTTTCGCAACTTTGGATACAACAACTCGCAAAATTGCGCTACCGAACAAGCAGCCACTGCTGCTCACCGACACGGTCGGGTTCGTCCGCAAATTGCCGCATCGGCTCGTTGAGGCTTTCAATGCGACGCTGGAAGAAGCCGCGCTCTCCGACTTCCTGATCCACCTGCTCGACGCCAGCCAGCCGGAAGTGATGGAGTACTATAATACGACGATGAAGGTGCTTGCCGAGTTGGGCGCGGACGCCAAGCGGACCTTAATCGCCTTCAACAAGATCGACAAAGTCGGGGATTCCGCGGCCTTGGCCGGCCTGCGACGCCACTTCCCTGATGCCGTCTTTCTCTCTGTGCATACCGGCGAAGGCATCGAAGAACTGGTCGAACGGATGGCCGAGTTCGTGGCCACCGGGATGGTCACCCGGGAATTCCTGATTCCCCAAAGTGCGGGAAGCCTGCTCGCCCAATTGCACCGCCAGGCGCGGATCCTGGAAACCCATTATGAAGGAGAGTTCGTCCGGATCGTGGCGGTCCTGCCCGGGCGGCTGGCCGAGGCTTGCGAGAACCTACTCAAGGAAGCAGCTGCAAAAAATTTAATCGACCCCACGTTTTTCACAGACAAATTGATTGCAACCGGGTAACAACTTGCCGCGCCTAGGGACTAGAACGTGCTAACATTTTCAAAAACAAAGTCGGCTCATGTCATTCCTCGATCGTTTCAAACGAAAAGCGTCTGAAGAAAAGACGCCGGAGAATGCGACTCAGGCCAGGCCCGAAGCAGTTCCCGAAACCAAAGGGGAGCCAGCACCGTCCCGCAAACCTGATCCCGCAGTCCAGATCGCAGCCACCACGGTGGCGGCTGGCTACAATGCTGATTTGAAAGCGCCGACGAAGAAGGACGCGCCCTCCACGATTTCCGCCGCGGGGCTCGCGGCGGCGCTCGGCCCCCAGTACGAGATCACTCTCGAACTCGGCGATTTTCTCCCGCGCATTCCCGCGCACCTGCTCGGCGATCAAAAGCCAGATCCGGCCACGTCCCTGGCCTTCGAAGTAGGTGATCTGGCGGATCGCATTGCCCGCGGCCAGACGACCGTTCCCGTCTCGGAGATCTATCGGCGCTGCCCGAACATTTTCCGTGGAGAGATTCTCCCTTCCGACAATGTGGAAGTGCGCTTCCCCTGGCAGAAGGTGATGAAGATGCTGCTGGCGCACCGCAATCCGCAGAGCGGTCCGGCGCCCGCCGGCCTCACCGCCGCCGCCGCGGATTCACTGGCGGAGAAACTGCGTTCGCGCCGTGCTGTCCGCAATATTATCCCGGGCAGTCCGGCGGATACCGCGACGCAGGCGCCACCCCAGGCACCGCAAACGCAACTGCAGCCGCAGACGGCCGCACCACCGCCTCCGGTGGCCGGAGCCCCGCTGCCCAGGCCGGCCGAGATTCCGATTCCCACTCCGAATGCCGAGGAAGACGAGAAGATGACGAAGGACGACGCGATCAAGGCGCGCGACGTCATGCGCGGCCTCGTGGCGCGGCTCAAGGGCGAATACGAACGTCAACTCGCGGCGGCCGACCAACAGCGCAAGGCATTGCTCGAAGAACGCGAAAAGGTCATTGTCGAACTCGTTCGCGCGAAAAAGGAGTCGGACGACAAGAACGAGCAGGTCGAATTTGAGAAGAGCGTCGCGGCCAAGAGCGCGGAGAATCTTGCCAAGGTTCAGCAGGAGCGCGATGCGTATAAACTCGAACTTTCCAACGCCAGGGTGGAATTGAGCAAGGCGGCGCAGGGCACCGATCATCGGATCAAGGACCTCATCGCGGAACGCGACGCCCTGGCGCAGCAGCAGGCCAATCTTTCCAAGCAGATCACCGAATTTCAAAAGCGCGGCAAGATCGGTGCGGTCGCCGGCGAGGTGGCTGCAGGAGCGGCGGGTGGCGCGATCGCCGCGGCAGCGGCCCAGAAGCAGGTTGACGAATTGCAACGCCGGATCTCGGTGCTTGAGACCGCCCAGCGCGATAACGCACAGGAACTGGTGCGCGAGCGTGAAGCGAAGGCAAAAGTCGAGCGTCAGCTCGCGGCCGCCGATCGCACCCAACAGGAGAGCGTCGCGAAACTGCAGGAATTGCAAAGTTCGCTCCAGCGCGAACACGAAGGCACCTTGCGCAAGCGTGAGACGGAATCCTCGCGGAATATTAAAGAGCTGCAGGACATGTCGTCGGGGTTGCAGACGGTCAATGCGAAGCTCACCGCGGATCTCGAGGACGCGCGCCGGAAGCTGGCCAATGCCGAGGATCGTTCGGGGGCCGGCGTGGCCGCCATGGCGCAATTCGAGGCGGACATCGAGTCCTACCGCACCCGCATCAAAGCGCTGCTCCAGGAAAAGGAAGCGCTCAAGGGCGAGCAGAAGAAGCTCGCCGCCAAGGTCGCGGAGCACGAAAAATCGCTCGCGGATCAAGGCCCGCAGAAGCAGCTCTCCGCGAAGGTGGAGGCGGACCAAAAACAATCTCAGGAAGAAGTCACCAAGCTTCGTGCGGAGAACGAAAAACTCCAGGGCCAGCTCAAGTCGCTGCAGGCTGAACACGAAGGCCTCGCCGCGAAGGTGACGGCCTTGCAAGGCGTCGAAGCCGAGCACAACAAGGCCAGGGGTGACGCGGCACAGGGCCGGACCGAAAACGAGAAGCTGCAGGCACAACTCAAGTCCGTGCAAGCCGAGCGCGAGGATCTCGCGGCGAAGCTGCAAGCGCTGCAGGGCGTGGAGACCGAGCACAACAAGACGAAGGATGACGTTTCGCAGGTCCGCGCGGAGAACGAGAAGTTGCAGGCGCAGCTCAAGTCTCTCACCACCGAACGCGAAGATCTCACCGCCAGGCTCAATTCGTTGCAGACCCAGGCGGGCGCGGTGCCGAAGATCACCACCCGCGCGCAGAAGCTCGCCGCGGAAAACGAGAGTCTCACCCAGGAACTGGCTTCGGCCCGTACCGAACATGCCCGGGCGATCGAGCAACATCAGGAAGAACTCGCGAAACTGAAGCAGCAGCACACGGCGTCGCTCGCCGAGAAGGATTCTTCGCTGCAACAGCTCAACGCGACGATTCCCACCCAGCAGTCGGAACTCGCCCAGCAGCGCGAGGAGAAGGAACGCCTGACCCGCGAACTCGCGACGGCGACCGCGGCAGTGGCGGCAGCCGCGGTGGCGGCCAAGGCCCACGAAGCACTTTCCAAGGAACACGCCCGCGTCACCGGCGAACTCGAAGCCGCGCGCAAGAGTGGCGACGCCAACGCTTCCAGCCTGCAGGATCAGAACAAAAAGACGCTGGCCGAGCGCGATGCGCTACAGAAGGAGCACGAGACGCTGAAGGCCGAGATCGAGAAAGTCCGGGCGGCGCAGCAGCAGGAAAAGCAGAAGCTCGAAGGCGATCTGGCCGGCTTGCGCGCCGCGCAGGACAAGCTCGCGGCCGAAAAGAAGGCGCTGACCGACGAATTGACCAGGCTGCGCGCTTCGCAGGAAGCGGCTTCCTCCAATGTGGGCGCGGCGAAAGAAGCGCACGACAAGGCGCTTACCGAACTCACGGCGGATCGCGACAAGTTGCGCGACCAACTCGAGACGGTGACGAAGGAACTCGTCGGCCTCCGCAATCAACATCAGGAAGTGAGTGCCGGCCGCGAGACGCAATCCGCGGCGCGCACCGCGCTGGAAAAGACGCTTACCGACGTGACGAAGAATCGCGACGAACTGGTCGCGAAGATCGAGACGATGGCCGGCGAATTGGCCGCCGCCAAGCAGGAGCATGGTCTCGCCTTTGCCGCGCTCGATCGGGATCGCGATTCCCTGCGCGCCTCGAAGGAAGCGCTCTCGACGGAATTTGCCGCCGCACGCGCCACTTACGACAAGACGATCGCGGATCTGCACGCCAATTTCCAAAAGATGGAGGCCATCAAGGTCGCCGTGGAATCGCAGCTGGCCGAAGCGCGCAAGTCGATCGAAGAACTTCAGGCCAGGTTGCGGAGCACGGAGAATGCTCTTTCGGACAGCCGCACGGAACTCACCGCTCGCATGGAAGCAGCCGCCAAACAATTGCCCGAACATCAGGCCGCCATCTCGGCGCTCACCAGCAAGCACGAGCGGGCGCTCAACGCTCTTAAGGCCGAGAAGGATGCGGCGGTGGCGAAGATCGCCGCGGAAAAGCTGCGATCGCCTCCGAGGTGGACGAGCGGATTGCCAGGCTGCAGGAGAGTCACGTGAAAGCGGTGCACAGTCTGCGCGACGAGAAGTCCGATGCCGTCGCCGCGCTCGCCGAGCAGATGAACGCTACGGTGACCGCCTTGACCGCCGAGCGTGACAAGGTGCGCGCCGCGCTGGCCGAAGCCGAACGCAAGTATCCCGCAGAGATTGCGTCGCTGCTCGCCGCACGCGACAGCGCCCAGCATGACAGCGCGAGCGTGGCCGAACGGCTCGCCGCCGTGTCCGTCGAAGCCGAGCAAAAGCATGTCGCTCTCACGCAGGAGCGCGATACGGTGCGGGCCGAAAAAGAAAAGGTCACCGCCGAGCTCGAGCAGGCCCGCGAGACGCACAAGGCGCAAGCCGGGGTTTTTGCCAGCGAGTTCAAGACGGTGGTGAAGCAGCGCGACGACGCGCTCTCCCAGCTCGACGCCGAGCGCGCCAGGCTCGCCGACAAGCTGAACGAATTTGAGAAGGAACGCGCCGCGTTTGCCGTGGCCGACAACGAGACCAAGACGCGCGCCGAGCGTGACCTTGTCCGGTTGCGCCGCGAGCGCGACAGCATCGCCCAGCAGCGTGACGCCTTGCGCGAACGCATCGAGAAGCTCGTAGACGATCAGCGTCAATTGCTCGAGGAGATGGACACCAAGGTGGCGTTCACCGCGATGAAGCACGATGTCTCCGCCGGCACGATGAAACCCGAGCCAGCCGTCGCGGAACCTGAGCCGGAGCCAGTCCCCGTCGCAAAAGCTCGCGAGAAGAAGAAGGAATCCAACGTCATCGACATCACCGCCGCCGAGATTGTCACCCCGGCTTTGCAGGATGAAGAAGGCCGCCTGAAGATTCCGCGGGTTCGTCCGGTGGTCATTCCGCCGCCGCAGGTTCGCGTTCTTTGAGCAAAGCGGCTCGCGGAGCAAGCCCGCGCTGGTGGCGCTGGGTCCTCATCCTCATCCTCATCCTGGCGGTGATCCCCGTCATCGAGGTCGCTGCAGTGCGCTTCGTCGATCCGCCGATCACACCGCTGATGCTGCTACGTCCGGTGGAAGCTCGGTTTGCCGGACATCCTTCGCCTCCGCGTCAATACACCTGGCTGCCCATGGCCCGCGTCCCACATGACTTCCTCAAGTTCGCGCTCATCGCCGAAGACCAGCGCTTCTTTCGTCATCACGGTTTCGACTGGCGGGAAATCCACGCCGCCGAGAAGCACGCGGAGCGCACTGGCCAGGAAGTGCGCGGCGCCTCGACGATCACCATGCAATGCGCCCGGTCACTCTTCCTCTGGCAGGAGCGTTCGTGGATCCGCAAGGGACTCGAAGCGTATTACACCTTTTGGATGGAGGTGCTGCTCTCCAAGCGCCGTATCCTCGAGCTCTACGCCAACGTGATCGAGATGGGCGACGGCGTCTACGGCATCGAAGCCGCGGCCCACGCACACTATGGCGTCAACGCCCACGATCTCAATCGCGATCAATGCCTCGCACTCGCCGCCATCCTGCCCAACCCACGCGGCTGGGATCCGCGCTCCCCCACTCCACGGCTCGCCGCGCGCATCTCACACATCCAGCAACAGGAAAAACAGGTCAACTTCCCGCAGCTGTCGGCGCGTTAACTTCCGAATCGAAGCTGGAGGGAAGCGCGCCGTCGCTTCCTCGCTCACGGCACCGACGGAGCGGTGCCCTCCAGCCGCGCTCTCGTAGGTGAACACGCGGCTCTCAACTCTCAACTCTCAACTCTCAACCCCTCTAAAACGGCCAGTACCAATGCTTCTTCTTCTTCGGTTCCACCGGGGCCGCGCCGCGCGGCACATTGGCGTCGGAAGTCTGCCACTCGATCTTGCCAGTCGAGGCGTTGTAGACGCCGGTCTCGTGATCGGGACGCGGCGGAGGCGGAGGCGGGGCTTGCGGAGCGGGCGCAGTGGCCGTGGCGCCCGCGGGCGCCGGAGTCGGCTTGACCTTCGGCGACGTCGGCGTCCGCGGCTGATCCGTCTGCACCCACTGATTGCGCTGCGGGTCCCAGTAGCGCGTATCGTTGAAACTCTGCGGCGATGGCGTCGCTGTCGCGGCAGCCGTCTTCTTCTGTCGCTTGTCCGGCGGGTATTCCCATTGTCCGGTCTGCGAGTTGTAGACCCGGGAATCATTGCCCGCACCGTGGAACAGATTGGAGATCGGGTTATCGAGCGAATTGCAACCGGCGAGCAGCACTGCCCCAGTGGCGGAAATGAGGATGGAAGAAAGCTTCATGAAATCGGGATTGCGGCGTTGCCGACGGTGAACGCATCCGATACCAAACTGCGCGTCCACAACCTTCAATCTATTTTAATCAATTCCCCAGTTTATGTTTTCCCACGTCGTTATTTTCTGGACGAAGCCTGAAATTCCCGGTGCGACCGACGCGCTGATCGCCGGCGCGGAACAATATCTCCGCCCCATCCCCGGCGTGCGCAGCTTCCACATCGGCCGGATGGCGAAGAGCCATCGCGACGTCGTCGACCAGACCTACCAGGTGGCGCTGTACCTGCAGTTCGAGAACAAGCAGCAGCAGGACGACTACCAGGTGCACCCGCTGCACCTCGAGTTCGTCGAGAAGGCATTCAAGCCGAACTGCGCCCGCGTTGTCATTTACGACTTCGAATAACCGGGCACTTCCGGCATGACGGGCTCGACCACCACTGCCGTGCCGTAGCAGAGCACTTCGGTCACGCCCTGCATGACCTCCGTCGCATCGTAGCGCACGCCGATGATTGCGTTCGCGCCACGCTCCTGCGCGTGCTGGAGCATCAGCAGATAGGCATCGGACCGCGCCTTTTCGCACATCTCGGTGTAGATGGTGATGTTGCCGCCGAGCAGCGTTTGGAACGCCGCGCCGATGTTCCCGACGATGGAGCGCGAACGCACGATGATCCCGCGAACCAGACCGATCGTCTTTACCGTCCGATAGCCCGAAATCTCAAACGTCGTGCTGGTCATGGAGTCGTTCATACGCCCAGTGTTAACGGAGCGTCCGCAAAAGCAAGACCGCAGCAGGCTACGGAGTCACCGCCTACGTCATGGCGAACGGTCCTCATCTGGCTTCTTAATCTTAATCTTAATCGTAATCTTAATCCCCTCCAGGAGCCGAACGTGGACAGAGTAAGAGTAAGAGTAAGAGTAAGATTAAGATTACGATTAAGAACAAGAGCCCCTCAGGACTTCCCCGCGGGAAAAATACGAGCCTCGCGCAGGCTGGCAAAGGCCGTCTCGCCGACCTTCAGACCGAGATGCTGCTCTTCAAGGCGCGGGACTTCCGCTTCGAGTTCTTCGCCCGTGTCGGTGCGTTCGAGTTCCACGCGGGCCGTCGGGCCGGCGGCATAGATGTTCCGCACTTTCACCTCGAGGACCGGCTTGCCGTTCTTCACCCGGGTAAGCTGGATGTTGTGCGGTCGCACATAGGCAATGGCCGCCTGCTGGTTCTGCAGGTCGAGCGGTGCGAGGAGATCGATCGCGCCGACATGCACCCGACCTTCCTCCACACGGGCACTCAGCGAGTTCACGTTGCCGAGGAATTCGTTCACGAATGGCGTCGCCGGATGATCGTAAATCTCCCGCGGCGTGCCGACCTGCTCGATGCGCGCGTTGTTCATCACTACCACGCGATCGGCGACCTCCAGCGCTTCCTCCTGATCGTGAGTGACGAAGACGCTGGTGATGTGCAGTTCCTCGTGCAACTGCCGCAGCCAGCGGCGCAATTCCTTGCGCACCTTGGCATCGAGCGCGCCGAAGGGCTCGTCGAGCAAGAGCACTTTCGGTTCGATGGCGAGGGCACGAGCAAGCGCCACGCGCTGCCGCTGACCACCACTGAGCTGTGTCGGGTAGCGCTTCTCCAGTCCTTCCAATTGGACCAGTTTAAGCAGGTTGAAAACGCGTTCGCGGATCTCGCTCTTCGATGGCCTCGTCCTACGCGAACGGACGTTCAGGCCGAAGGCGACGTTGTCGAACACGTTCATATGCCGGAACAGCGCGTAGTGCTGGAAGACAAAGCCGACCTGCCGCTTGCGCACTGCAACTTCGGTCGCGTCCTGCCCGTGGAGCAACACGCGCCCCGTATCCGAGCTTTCCAAACCCGCGATGATGCGCAGGAGCGTCGTTTTGCCCGAACCAGACGGCCCGAGCAGCGACACCAGTTCGCCTTTCTCAATGCGCAGGTTCACTTGCTCCAGCGCGGTATAGTTACCGAAGCGGCGGCTGATGTTTTGGACTTCAATGCTCATGGGAATAGACGGGTTTGTGCGCGATCACAGCACGCTGGATTCAATCGCGGCGCGGGAAGACTTCGCCTCGACGATGGCCTTGAGCGCTAGCGTCACCAAGGCGAGCAGCGCGAGCAGCGAGGCGCAGGCAAAGGCCGCGACGAAGTTGTATTCGTTGTAAAGAATCTCCACGTGCAGCGGCAGCGTGTTGGTCTCGCCGCGGATGTGCCCGCTCACCACGGACACCGCGCCGAATTCCCCCATCGCCCGGGCGTTGCACAGGATCACTCCATAGAGCAGCGCCCACTTCACATTGGGCAGCGTCACGTGCCAGAAAGTCTGCCAGCCATTCGCGCCGAGGCTGACCGCCGCCTGCTCTTCCTCGCTGCCTTGCGATTGCATGAGCGGAATCAATTCCCGGGCGACGAAAGGAAAGGTCACGAAGACCGTCGCCAGCACGATCCCCGGCACCGCGAAGATGATCTTGATATCGTGCTCGCGCAGCCACGGCCCAAACCAACCCTGTGCGCCGAAGAGCAGCACATAGACGAGACCCGAGATCACCGGCGACACCGCGAACGGCAGATCGATGAACGAGATGAGCAGGCTCTTGCCGGGAAAATTGAACTTGGCGATCGCCCACGATGCCGCCAGGCCGAAGACCATATTGAGCGGCACGGCGAATGCCCGCCGCCGTGAGCGTCAGGCGAATCGCGGAGCGCGCATCCTCATCGTGAAAGGAGGCGAAGAACGCTTCCGAACCCTTGCGAAACGCCTCCACGAAAACCGCGGCCAGCGGCAGGAAAAGGAACAGCACGAGAAACAGCAACGTGCTCCCGATCAATGCCCAATGGAACCAGCGTGGCGAAGCGATGGTTCTCGTGGAAGGAGTTGGCGCCGTAATCGGCGCGCGAAGTGTGACGGTGCCGGCCATAGGATCAAAGGGGAGCGGCGAAGCGCTGCGAGGACAGGCGCTGCAGCAGGTTGATGACGAGCAGCATCGTGAAGGAAATGAGCAGCATCACCACTGCGACCGCCGCCGCCCCGCGGTAATCGAACTGCTCCAACTTCGTGATGATGATCAGCGGCGTGATCTCCGTTTTCATCGGCATGTTGCCGGATATGAAAACCACCGAACCGTATTCCCCGATGGCCCGGGCAAAGGCGAGGGCGAAGCCGGTGAGCAGCGCGGGCCAGATCTCTGGCAAAATGACCCGCCAGAAGGTGGTCAGGCGATTGGCGCCGAGGGTCGCCGCGGCTTGCTCCAATTCCGGATTCAGATCCTCGAGCACCGGTTGCACGGTGCGCACGACAAAGGGCAGGCTGATGAAGGTCAGCGCGATGGTCACGCCGAGCGGAGAGAAGGCGGTCTGGATTCCGTCCTCGGGAATGAACCGCTCCAACCACTGGGCGAACGGCACGGTCGTGAAGGCACTACCCGCATGGGCCAGGATGGCATCGACGATGCCGAGCGGCGCATGGATCAATTGCTTCAGACCATCCGCCGTCAGCCAGCGGCCGATCCAACCCGTCGGCGCATAAATGGTCGTAAGCGCGATACCGGCCACGGCGGTCGGGAGCGCAAACGGCAGATCGACCAATGAATCGACCAGTCGCTTACCCGGAAACCGGTAGCGCACCAACACCCAGGCCACGAGCAATCCCGCCACCGCATTGATCGTCGCCGCGGCCAGCGAAGCACCGATGCTCAGTTTATAGGAAGCCACCACCCGGGGCGCGGAAACCGCGCTCCAAAAGGCCTCCCAACCCATGCCCGACGCCTTGAAGAACAAGGCACTCACCGGAATGAGCACGATCAAACTCAGGTACAGCAGCGTGTATCCGAGCGAGATTCCGAAACCCGGCAAAACGCGTTTGGTCTTTGGCGAAGGGAGTGCAGACATTTTAGAGATTCGCGGCGTAGGAAATCATGCGGCGGTAGTGACGCAGGATCTGCTCGAGCGCCAAAACGAAGGCCTGGCGCTGCAAATCCATCGGCGCGTGATGCGGCGACTCGAGGATGATTTCGAAAGGCGCGGGCGTCGTTCCCGGAGGCGCTGTCAGGATCCCGTCATAGGCGGTGTGAATGATCCCCTCGACCGCGTGAAAGCCGTCGATGATCGCCGCCTGGTTCACCGGCAGCGCCGCCTCTGCTGCCGCCAGGGCAGGTTTCATGAGATGCTGGGTGAGCGTCGCGCCGCGCACGAAACCATAGACGCCATCGCTGGTGTCATCCGAATGCAGCGAGATGATGCCGTGGAATTTATTCAGGAGCAGCTCGCGCTCGATGATCGCCACCTCCGGCTCCAGCGAGCCGCGCCAGAATTCGCGGTTCAGGTCCGCCCCGCTGCGGGAGTGCCGCGTCCCATCCTCGAATCCCGTGGGATTGCACAGCGGATAGATGTGGATGCGATAGGCGCGTCCCATGAATGGGTCAGCCTCCAGCACGCGGAGCAAATCCACGAGCGCGTGCACGCCCGCCGGCTCATCGCCGTGCAAGCCAGCGAAGATGGCCAACCGGATCGTCTCCTCGCCGGTCTCCTGCGCGCCGCGGAAAACCAGGCGCGGCAACCAGTAACGCTCCTCGCCCACATGCCAGAAGCCCGCGGAATCGGCGCGCAACGACTGGGCCGTGGTGCCGACCTGCAGGAAGAGCGGCAACAGCAGTTTCTTGATCGAGTTTCTCTGCGCGAGGGACGGCGTGAAGTCCTCGTTCGTCCTCGAATCAATTTGCTTCATCAGTTCAGGAATCGTCGTGGTGGCCATGATGGAAATTTCTCTCGATCAAACGGTTCGCGGCTACGGCTTGTAGATGCTGTCGAAGACACCGCCGTCATCGAAATGGGTCTTCTGGGCTTTGGCCCAGCCACCAAACTTTTCATCGATGGTGAACAGCTTGATAGGGGCAAAATTCTGCGCCCATTTCGTCGCCGCCTCGGTATTCCGCGGGCGATAATAGTTCTTCCCGGCAATGTCCTGCCCCTCGGGCGAGTAGAGATATTTCAGGTAGGCCTCCGCGACCGCTCGGGTTCCATGCTTGTCTACCACCTTGTCCACTACCGCCACGGGCGGCTCGGCGAGATGCTCACCGACGGATTCACGATCTCAAATTTGTCCGCGCCGAATTCCTTCAACGCGAGATACGCCTCGTTTTCCCAGGACAGCAATACATCACCGACGCGGCGCTGCGCGAAAGTGGTCGTCGAGCCACGCGCCCCGGAGTCCAGCACCGGCACGTGTTTATAGAGATCCGCCACATAGGCCCTGGCTTTGGCATCATCGCCCCCACGCGCCAGCACCTGCCCCCAGGCAGCCAGATACGCCCAACGGGCACCGCCGGAGGTCTTCGGGTTCGGCACGATCACCTTCACGCCGGGCTTGATGAGATCGTCCCAATCCTTGATGCCCTTGGGGTTTCCCTTGCGCACCAGGAAGACGATCGTGGAGGTATAGGGCGCGCTGTTGTCCGGCAGCTTGTTGGCCCAATCTTTACTGAGCAGCCCGGCTTTTGCGGCGATGGCGTCGATATCGTAGGCCAACCCGAGAGTCACCACGTCGGCGTCCAGGCCATCGATCACCGCCCGCGCCTGTTTGCCGGAGCCGCCATGCGATTGTTTCACGTTCACATCCTTGCCGGTCTCCCCCTTGTAGTGTTTCGCAAAGGCGGCGTTGAACTCCTGGTAAAATTCGCGGGTGGGATCGTAGGAGACGTTGAGCAAAGTCACCGTCTCCGCGGACGCGAGCGAAGCCAGGCTGAGGGTGGCGGCGAGGGAAGCGAGAAGCGATTTTAGGATCATGCGGATATCAGGTTCAGGGTTGGCAGTGGCGGTTTCGGTGGTTTTTGCGAGGACGAGAGCATCGCGAAAGCCTTGCCCCGGGGTGGAAAGAGGATTGAGCGGCCTTAGCGCTGGCCCGTGGATTGCGGAATGTCGAACCGGGTGCGCTCCGTCCGTTCGATCTGCACGACCTTGGAATCGTGCACGACGATCTGAACGATGCCGTAGCGCATGGACCTGACCTTTTCGGTGACGACCGCAACCCACGGAGCCGCAACAGCGGTTTCCTCGGCGGATTCGGTCGCGTCACCCGCGGTTTGAGCGGGGCGGCGGGAAGAAGCGGCGGAATTGGACATAGGATGCGGCGGATTAATCTCTAGTTGTATAATAGAGATTGATTTAGTATGTGTTAATTCAGTTGGCAAGAGGTTTTTCCGGAGCGTGTGACATAAACGCGTCGCGAGGGGAGGCCCGGCGCCACCGGCGTGACGCCGGGCCTGATTCCCACGCTGTCGCTCTCGATCTAGAACTTGATGTTCACGTCGAGCTGCACCTCGTTGGCCGCGTTGTAAGGGGCGATGCCCCCCGCGCTGGTGGCGCGTCCGCCGTAGAGATTGTCGTCGAGGTTCCAGGTGATGTAGCCGGTGGCATTCAGGACCACGAAATCGGTGAGCGCATAGGCCAGGCCGATTTTGAAGCCACGCGTGTTCAACGCACTCAACCCAAAGTCCGAGTCGTTCAGATTGGGATCGATGGAAGCGATGCCCACCTCGCGGTAGTTGATGTAGGCCTGCCAGTCGCCCTTCTTCTTGGTCTCACCCAGCTGCAGGCCGACGAGCCAGGACAGTCCGTCGCGCGTCTTGTAGGGACGGCTGCCAAAGTCCTTGAGCTCGTAGACGTTGTCGAAGCGATCGCGGCCGCTCAAGTTATAGGCCACATCCCAGTAGAGCTTCGTCTTGATCCCTCCGAGCTTGAAGGAAATGTCACCCGGCGCGGTGAGAATGTGCAGCGCGCGGGTCTCACCAGTGATGCCCGGCAAGGTGACATTGTTCGTCGTCGAAACGGTCTGCTTCTGCGTGGTCTGAACGCTGGTGGTGGTTTGATTGGCCTTGGACGGATCCGTCGCCAGCCCCGAAGCCTTGCCCGTCAGGGTAATCACTCCTCCATTCCGTCCGGATGCCGCGGTCGAGGTAATCGTCCGCGGTCCGCTGACCGTGGCCGAACCGACAGTCCGGTTGTTCGGGGTGATCGTCGTTTGCGTGGTCGTGGTCGTGGTCAGCGGGGTGATCGTCTTGGTCGGCACACCCTTCGCGTCATAGGAAATCTGCACCTGGTTCGCATTCTGCACGGTGGTCTGCACCGCCGTTGTCCCGCTGCTGATCGCGCCCGCGTCCGTAAACGGAAGCGAATCGAGCGCCCCCGACACATGGCCGGCCGATTCCACGAGGAAACCAGGCGCGAAAGTGACGCTGGTATCCTTGTTGAAATTGTATTTCACGATGAGCTGCTCATCGAAGATCCACGGGTCGCTGCTGAGGTCGCCAGTATTGCTGAACTCGTTGTTGTCGCCGAAAATGAACTGACCGGCGACCAGCGTGGCTTCCCACGGAGAAACATGCGTCGGCACGGAGATGCCGTCCTTGCCATCCGGCCCCGCTGAACCGCCAAAGAGCGGCATCTTGTGTAACGCAATCGTCTCGGTCAGGCCCGCCGGATTGATGTCCGGATCCCAGACCAGATCGGTGGTGTAAAACGGATTGGCCTGTTTGCCCGCAATGATCTTCAGCCAGTCGTTTTGGTAGCCGAGGAAGGCGCGGGAGATGAAGATGGAATCGTTGTTGAAGCCGTTGCTGTAAGTTTGGTTGCCCGAGTCGGCGGCCTGCCCGGTCTGCAACTGCACGCCCGCGAACCAATCATTCCCGAGTTGCCAGTCGGCATTGAGCCGCAACCGATAGCGCCAGCGTGACTGCTGGCTCACATTGTTGCCGTCCGGAATTTGCTGCTGTGAATCATTGTACTGCCAGCGCAGGCGCAGGTCGCCGTAGAGCCGCAATTGCGTGACCGAGTTGCTCAGAGCGATCTTGCCGATCTGGGATTGGGCAGCGTCCTGCTGGATTTCCGTGCGGACTTCATCCGCGTCCTTGCTGCTGAGGATGCCCTTTTGCACGAGCTTGTCGATGAGCGCGCCGGAATCCTGGGCGCGGGAGAGCGAGGCGGTGGCGACCAGAGCAGTCGCGACGATGGCAAGACCGAAACCGGTGGGCAGGTGGCGCAGGCCGGCGCTGCGCTGAGAAATGTTTTGCGTCATGTTTCCTTGGAAGACAAAGACCGCCGCCGGAGGTCCGGTGGCGCGGCCCGAAGTGGGTGCGTAAGGTCAATGCCTCCACGGAAATGGTGGGCAAAACGAAGCCCGCGAAACGCAGGCGTTTTTCTTATCTACTTAGTCGGTATACTTTACAAGCGCTATTTTTTCCCGGGCGCTTTTCCCCTGGCCTTCGGCCGCGCCGGCGGACGCGTTCCCTTGTCCGACTTCGACTCCTCCAGTTCGGCGAGAAATCCGCCGAGCGGAAAGTCATCCACAAAGCCCGGCTCTCCGCTGCGCGGCGTGGAAGGGCCAAGCAGCTTTTCCACGATGAAAGGGATGGGCACGTTGTCGCGGCGCATTTTGCGCAGCGTGATGTCCACCACGTCACCCAACACGTAGCGATCGAGGATGCGGGCGATGGCGTTGCGCACATCGAGCATGAGCATGCGCAGGCCACAGTGCGCTTCATCCGGGCAGCTGCAACGCTCGTAAGCGGTGACGCTGACGCAGGAAATCGGCGCGAGCGGGCCATCGATGAGGCGGATCACCTGCCCGAGGCTGATCTGCTTCGGCGGCTTGGCGAGGAAGTAGCCGCCGGCCTTCCCCCTCTTTGTCTCGATGTAACCGGCACCGCGCAATTGGGTGAGTATCTGCTCGAGAAATTTCACTGGCAGGCGCTCTTTTTCCACCAACTCTCCGATCTTCAACAGGGGCCGGCCGAGCTCGTAAGCAATGCCGAAGTCGATGAGAGCACGCAGGGCATATTCGCCGCGTTTGGAGAGTTTCATAGGTGGAACAATCGCATACTAAGCAAGTTGGAGGGATTATGGAATCTCCCTCTCAACGAAAATCGTTCCCCTCCGACTTGGGTCTTTTAGTCTTCGTTGAGCCAGCCGTCGCCCACTGGCATGGGATCGGCGTGGCTCATTTCACAAATTCCGCCGCGTTCGCCTTGGTGACCAGGGTCACCGGCACTTTGATTTCCTTGTCCACTGGCTTCCCCGCGAGATGGTCGTAGGCGGCCCCGGCGGCGAGGCTCCCGATCTTTTTCGGGAACTGCGCCGAGGTGCTGTGGATACCGCCGTTGAGAATGAACTGCGCCGCCTCGCGCGATCCGTCCACCGTGACCACGAGGACTTTGCCGCTGCGTCCCGCGGCATCGATGGCGGACACGCAGCCGATGGCGCCGGGATCGTTGATCGGAAAGACCGCATCCAAATCGGGAAAACGTCCCAGCAGATCGCGCATCACGGGGCGAGTGGCCTCGCTGGTGCCCTTGACGTCCTGTCGGGCGATGATGGTGGCGCCAGGGAAACTCTTCGCGAGCACGTCGGTGAAGCCGGCCACGCGATCGACGCAGGCTTTGTTCACGCTGTACTGGAGGATGGCGACCTTCGCCTGCGGCCGCGCATCGCCGAGGGCCTGGGCGGCGAGGCGGCCGGCCGCCACGTTGTCGCTCGCCACCTGCGCGAGCACGAGGTCTGCGTCGGGCACCGGCGCGTCCACGACGATGACGGGAATTTTGGCGTTTCGCGCCGCGATGAGTGTCGCCCGCACGCTTTCCCAGTTCACCGGATTGAGAAAGATGGCCGCGGGCTTCTGCTCAATCACGTCGCTCAAATCGTTCTTTTGCTTGAGGCTGCTGAATTGCGCATCGAGCGTGACCAGACGATCTCCGTGCTCGTCGATCACCTGCTTCAGGCCGTCGTTCAAATCGACAAAAAACGGATTGTTCAGCGTCTGGAACGAGACGGCGAAGAACCGGCTCCCCGCCGCTCCGGCAGTGTCCGGCGCGGGCTTCTTTTCGCAGCCCACCAGCACGATGAGGCTACACAGGAGGAGCCGGCGCAAAAATGGAAACGGCGGGCGGCGGGCGGAAGAAAGAAAGGCGGCGGGCTGTCGGTTCATGGCGTGTCAGCTGTTGGAGGGCATTGCGGAATTCATCGAGTCTCCTTGCGCCGCCACACGTCGCTGCCCACGGCGGCGAGAATGACAGCGCCCTTGACCATATACTGAAAAGAAAAATGCACGCCTGCCTGGTTGAGACCCTTGTCGAGAATGCCGATGATAATCGCGCCGAGCAGCGTGCCCAGCATCGTACCGCGTCCGCCCTTGAAACTCGCTCCCCCTACGGCGGCGGCGGCGATGGCATTGAGCTCGAAGCCCTGGCCGCTGGCCGGTTCCGCACTGTAAAGCTGCGCGGTCTGGATCAGCCCCGCGACTCCCGCCAACGCGCCACAGAGCACATAGGCGATGACTTCCACGCGTGCGACGCCGATGCCGGTGAAACGCGCCGCCTCGCGGCTGCCGCCCATCGCGTAGAGATGCTGGCCGTAGCGCGTGCGGTGCAGCAGCCCGCTGCCCAGGACAAAGAGCGCGCCCATGAAAATGGCCGGCAGCGGCACTCCGGCGCAGCGGCTATTACCGAGAGCGAGAAAGGTTTCCTGGGTGAGCGCGATGCTCATCGGGCGGCCCTCGTTGAAGCGTAGCGCGCAACCGCGCGCGACGAGCATGGTGGCCAGCGTCACGATGAACGGTGGAATCCGCGTCCGAGCCGTCACCAGCCCGTTCCCCAGACCGAAGAGCGCGCCCACGCCAATGCCCGCAGCCAGCGCGGCGATGAATCCACCCGCCGGCAGGATCGCGGCGGCGGCCGTCCCGCCCAGCGCCAGCAGGGCACCCACGGAGAGATCGATTCCGCCGGAAAGAATCACCAGCGTCATTCCGAAGGCGAGGATGGCATTCACGGAAATCTGCTGGGCGAGATCGAGCAGATTGCTGCCGCTGAGAAAGGCGGGCGCCAGCGCACGGAAAATCGCCAGCAGGAGCACGGCGGCGCCGAGCAGCGGGAGGATGGCTTTGCAATTTTTCATGCGGTGGCGGTCAGTTCGGCAAGCAGCGTTTCCTGGTCGAAGTCCCGCGCCGCGCCCGTGCGGCGGATGCGCCCCTCGCGATACACCGCGATGCGATGGGAAAAATCCAGCACCTCATCGAGATCGGACGAAATGAGCAGCACGGCCATGCCCTGCTCGACGAGCGCGCGCACGACCCCGAACAAATCGGCCCGCGCACCCACATCCACGCCGCGCGTGGGCTCATCGAGGATGAGCACGCGCGGGCGGCTCTCCAGCCAGCGCCCGACCAGGACTTTTTGTTGGTTGCCGCCGGAGAGCGTGCTGACGGCCGCGTCCGCGTTCGCGCATTTGACCGCGAAGGCAGAGAGCGCGCGCTGGACGATGGCCCGGCGGAGCGCGTGATCCAGCGAGCCCCGGCGCAGCCACCGCGCGGTCCACGGCAAGGCCGCGTTGAAGGCCACGCTCTGGTCCATGATCAAGCCCTCGAGCTCGCGGTCTTCCGGGACGAGCACGAGACCCGCGGCGAGGGCGGCAGCGGGCGACGGATGCGGCAGCGCCCGGCCGCCGATCTCGATCTCGCCGGCCTCCAGCGCATCCACTCCGAAAAGCGCCCGCGCCAGTTCGGTGCGGCCGGCGCCGACCAGCCCGGCGAGCCCAAGCACCTCGCCCTCGCGCAACTCGAAACTCACGTCCCGCACGCGCGCGTTGCGCAGATGCACCGCGCGCAAAACCACGCCGCCCGCCGCCGCCATCGCCGGTCGCTGCGCGACCTCCGCGACTGCACGGCCCGCCATCCACTTCACCAGCGCCGCCGCGTCGAGATGCGCCGCATCCTGCGTGCCGATGCTCCGGCCGTCGCGCAGGACCGTGATGCGATCCGCCAGGCGGCTGATTTCGCCGAGCCGGTGCGAGATGTAAATGATCCCCACGCCCTGGGCGCGCAGCGCCTCCAGTTTGCGGAACAGCGCCGCGGACTCGGCGGCGGTGAGCGAGGTCGTCGGCTCATCGAGCACGAGGATGCGCGCGGCGGCGGACAGCGCACGCGCGATTTCCACGAGCTGCCGCAGCGCCATCGGCAGCGTCTCCACGCGCACGGTAACATCGGCCAGTTCATCAAAACCCAGCGAACGCATCAGCGATGCCGCGGCGCGCTCCATGGCGCGCCGGTCGAGCAGGCCGAGCCGCACCGGTTCGCGGCCAAGAAATAAATTTTCGGCCACGCTCAAGTTCGGCGCAAGCGATAGCTCCTGGTGGATGACGCGGACACCGAGCCGCATCGCATCCGCCGGACTGCTGATCGGCGTGCACCTCCCGTCCATCCAGATTTCTCCCACATCCGGCGTGTGGATGCCGGCCAGCGTCTTGATGAGGGTGGATTTCCCCGCGCCATTCACACCCAGCAGCGCATGAATCTCGCCCGCCCGCAGGTCGAAGCTCACGCCGCTGAGTGCCCATACGCCGCCAAAAGACTTCGCGATATCGCGGAATTCCAGCAGCGTGACCGGGGGGGACGGTTCGGCGTTCATGCGATCACTATATGCAGAGATGGCTTCACGCCGGGAAGTGTTCGCAGCGGCGGGGACATCCAGCGCGAGCGCTTCCGCCCGTGCCTGCTCGAATGAACCGGCGGGAGCCTGCGTGTTCGTAGGCTGTTTTTCGAATTCACTCGATGATGATTTGATCCGCGGGAACCTGCAGACTGATTGCCGCGCCGTAGCCCAGCCCTTCGATCCACGGCAGGATCATTTCCAGAACATCGGGTTCCGGGAAGTGCTTAGGTTTGGTCTCCGGATGCGGATAGTAGATGAGGCCCGCGACCGGCGGCGCATTGTCGCGGAGAAGCCGGCAATCAAAGAATGAAAAGTCTTCCGCCGGATCGGTCGGATGCCATTTCACCTGCCGGAAGGTATGGCGCGCCCGCCCTGTCCGGAAGTGCCGCGGCGCGATTTTGGCATTCACCGTGCCGGGGTGGAAGCAGCCGAGATCCAGGCCGAGCGTGCGGAAGTGCGGCGTCTGCATCCGCAGCGTGCCGCCGGGAAAACACGGGTCGCCGTTCGATCCCGAGGCGAGGCGGAAGCCGGGGACGATGCGCGCGGGGATGGTCTGCCAGGAAGCGGTGTTCATAGGGGTGTGTTCAGCGGTCACGCTGCGGCCACGCCCATCGCATGGCGATGACGAACATGACAGCTTCAATAAAATCTGTCAGAACTACTTTTCACCTGTTACTGACTGCATTTGCGCCATGAATGCCCCCTCGAAACACCAGACCGTCTCCCGCCAACTCGCGAGTGAGATCACCGCGGGCAAGTTCAATCGCTCGGGCCGGCTGCCCAGCGAGGCGCAGCTTGTAAAGCGCTTCGGCGTCTCGCGGCCCACCATCGGGCGCGCGCTCCGCGATCTCCAGGAGCAGTGTCTCATTGAGCGCCGCGCGGGCTCCGGCACCTACCTCCGCTCCGGGCCGGCCCCGGGCAAGGCGGCGCGCCCCACCGCATTGCAGCTCGGCCTCATCGTACCCAGCCTGCGGCGCACGGAAATTTTCGAGTCCATTTGCAGCACCCTCGCCAGCCTTGCCCGGCAGCACGACTGCGGACTCTGGTGGAGCGGCAGCACCCAGCCCGCTGGCGTGGATTCGGATATGAGCGTGGAAGAGGCGGAGGCGCTCTGCGGCCAATTCATCGAACGCGACGTAGCGGGTGTTTTCTTTGCCCCGTTCGAGCACCGCGCCGACCGAGAGGACGCGAACCGCCGCATCATCGACCGCCTGCGCACGGCGGGCATCCCCGTCGTGCTGCTGGACCGCGACATCGGCCCCTTCCCAAACCGCAGCCCGCTCGACCTCGTCGGCATCGACAATTTCGCCGGCGGCTTTCTGCTGGCCGAGCACCTCATCAAGCTGGGTGCGCGTCGCCTGGCCTACATCACGCGACCGCTGAGCGCATCGACGGTGGATGCCCGAATCGCCGGCGCGCGCACCGCGATGCTCGCGCACGGCCTGGAGAATCCGCGGGCCTTCGTTTTTACCGGCGATCCGGCGGACGCCAAATTTGTCCGCACCTTCACGCAGCCGCGCACCTGCGACGCGCTCCTCTGCGCCAGCGACCAGGTCTCCGCGCTATTGCTGCAAACGCTCAGCCGCCTGCGGATTTCCGTGCCAAAAGACGTGCGCCTCGTCGGCTTTGACGACGTGCGATTCGCCAGCCTGCTCACCGTGCCGCTGACCACGATGGAACAACCCTGCCCCGACCTCGCACTCACCGCCTTCCGCGCCATGCTGGAACGAATCGCCGACCCCATGCTTCCCGCGCGCACGCTGCTCCTGACCCCACGCCTGGTGGTCCGCGAATCGTGCGGCGCTTATCAAGGCACACGCGGTAAGTGACGGATACGGGTTTTCGGAAATGACGATGCCCGATGCTACAGATGGAAGCGCGCCTTCGTGGCATCTTCGCTGAACATCTTCACCGTCTCCAGCGAGAGTGCGGCGAGATCCATGCCGCAGAACTTTCGGGCCTTCCCCAGAATGTCATGCGGCGCGGTGACGATGTCGCACCCACACTCCTCCGCTTGAAAAATGTTCAGAACTTCGCGCACGCTGGCCCAGAGCAGTTCCGCCCTGGGGCGGGCTTCCAGAAGCGCGCGACAGGCTCGCATCAGCGGCATCGGATCACGGCCTGTGTCGGCAATCCGCCCGGCAAAAACCGACACTACCGCGGCGATCGCGGCATCCAGGGCGTCCGCCACGTCGCGCACCTGGCCGATGGTCAGGATGGCGGTGACATTCAACTTCACGCCCTCCTTCGACAGTTCGCGGATCAACGGAATCGAGCTCTCCCCGCGCGAATTGCTGACCGGGATCTTGACGTAGACGTTGTCCTGCCAGTCACGAATCCTCAGCGCCTGCCTCCGCATTTCGGGAAACTCGTCGGAGAACACTTCGAATGAAATTGGCTTGGTGCGGATGAACGTCAGGACGTCCTTCGCAAACGCTTCATAGTCGGCGATGCCCGCCTTGACCATCAGCGTTGGATTGGTGGTGAGCCCTTGAATCAGCGGATCATCGTTGAGGGCCAGCATCCCCTCCTTGTCGGCGCCGTCCGCATAGATTTTCACATTGAGGTCGTTCATAGCGCCGATGTTCCCGCGCGCCTCTCATGGCTTGCAACGACGAACATGACAACTGCCACCAAAGCTGACAGCACCACCTGAAACTTGCTACTGACAGAACAAACCCGCGTTGATGGACGCTCGGACGATTCCATTTCCGCCACTCCAACCAGTTTTTTTCCAGCTTCCCGTTTTTTGTGAAGATCGCGAAGGACGCTTGAACCAATAGGAAATCTACGTGAAGAAGGTGACAGGCGGATGATGAAGGGAAATTTTACTTATATCATCCTTGAAAAGCGACCGCCGCTTAAAGCGGGTCACTACTTACTTTCGGGTGCCGGTAAAGGGTCGTTTGTGAGACGCAGAAGAAGTGAGGGTCATAAACTGGCGCGGACGGCTTCTTTTGAAACGTTGTCGATCATCGAGCCTGCGTGTTCGCAGATTCACGCGGCCGCTCCAGATAGACTTTGCTTTGCCTTTCCGATGGGGACAGTGCTTTAGTCGAAGCCGAGTTATGAAAATTTTCGCTCGCACCACGGGTAAGCATATCAGGGTGGGTGGCGACCATCATTCTGGTTGGATTTCCCAACGAAGCCCATCGCCTGCATGAATACGGTACGCAATTTTTTAATCCTGCTACTGGTTGCTGGCGTATCCTTCACCAACGCATCTGAATCCGCGAACCTCTTTACTCGGCTAGGCACATATTCACTAACACCAGACACGGAGTTGCGCCTATTTCTCAACGGGAACGGCGAAGTCTCCTACACCATCAAGACAGCAACGTCCCTAAAAGACGGCTCAAGGTCTATTGCCATCACCTCCTCAACCCGCGCGCAGCGCGACAAGCCATTCGTGTTCTTCTGGCACAATGATTCTCATCATCTTTGGTGGGCCACGTCGGACTATCTCGAGTTCATCGACTGGCGGAATCCGTCTTCCGCCAAGAGTACCATTTGCGACCGCCCTAGCGGACTCCGCCTCACCAGCATCCCTCACGCATTTCGTGAGACGGTCGAGAAAACTTTTCCGCAGGCGATAGAGCGATAGTGACCATGTCAGCACGAAATAGGGTCACAGCACGAAATTGCAAAATAGGGTTCAGGGGAAGGGTCTATGGGCAATCGCCGTTACAGCCATGCCTTGGCCTACCCTCCCGAAAACAACAGAACCCACAACAAACCGAATAGGAAAACGCGGCGATTCACAGCAATTGCCCTTTTAGCGGCCGGGGCGCGGCGTTCGGAAGGTCACGATGGTTTCTACGCCTCGTCGTAGAGCCAAGCGACGCTGACCTTCAATGCCTTTGCGATGTTGGAGCGCGGGAGGGAGACCGGCCAGGAGGAAGAGCTCGGAGCGTGGTGGCGGCACGAGTTGGAGCGCCTGGAGGAGAAGAAAGCGCAGGAATAGAGGCTCGCCACAATACGGCGCTTCGGCTATTGACCGGGCATGAAACGGAGAGTGGCAGAATTCACCTTATGGCTGATCTGGAATGTTTGCGTGATCGCCATCAACCGGTATTTCCATCCTGCTTACTCAGTAGATGAATTCATCAAGGCTCATGCAGTTATAATCCTGCTCTATTTCTCTGCGGGAAATGTTCTTTATTGGGCTACAGGAGGAATCGGGCGCGGATCATTGGCCCACAAATTTCTCTGCTACTTTGCAGTCATGTTCTTCTTCGTCGCTGCTGTTTCAGTGATTAACGAGATGTCCAGTCGGGCAGATCCCAAGAGCCAACACCAAAACTAGGGGTTGCTTTACCGCCGGCGCTGGGAACTCGAATGCGCGAGGAGCACATCCCCCCTGAGTCGCGCTACTGCCTGAGCCTCATTTTGTTCGACCTGATGACACGCTCGCCGCACACCATCGGCGAGGGTGGCGAATGACCCTGAGGAGCTTTTTTACCTGGTCCCGAAGGAGCTCGCCCCGAAATGGTTCGAGACCGCCCGCACCATGGCCATCAACGAAACCCGGCTCGAGTTCGGAGCGAGGTAACCAAAAAGTGGCCTCGAAAAAGCGTATCGGGGCGCGCCCTGTCTCGTTTCAGGATTCTCGATCCGCGCGCACAACAGAGTAATCACAGCGTCATCGCGCGCCATATCACATACCAGTGGCTGGCCGACTAGGAATTGAACCTAGACTAAGGGCTTCAAAGACCCCTGTGCTACCACTACACCATCGGCCAACGAACTGAAGATGCCCGCGCCCGAAGGCGCGGAGCCGGGAAAGCTACGAATTCGCGCGGATTGCGCAATGCCAATTTGAGGGCAAATGCACGAATGGGCGAATGGGTGAAACGGAGAATGGGGGATCAAGTCCTTCTCCCATTCTCCCTCTCCCCCCTTTCTCCCATTCCGATTTCGGCCGCTTACCGGTGCACCAGGCTCTTCCCTGTCATCTCCGCGGGCTGCTGGAGGCCGAGCAGGGCAAGGAGCGAGGGCGCGACATCGGCGAGGATACCGCTGTCGAGCTTGGCCTTTTCCCCCTCTTTGGCGACGTAGATGAATTGCACCAGATTGGTGGTGTGGGCGGTATTGGGCGAGCCGTCCGGATTGCGCATAAGTTCGCAATTACCGTGGTCGGCAGTGAGGAGGAGCTGGCCGTCAAGAGACAGCGTCTTCTCGACCACCTGGCGCACGCAATCGTCGATCGTTTCCACGGCCTTGATGCCCGCCTCGACGACGCCGGTGTGGCCGACCATGTCGGGGTTGGCGAAATTGAGGATGACGAGGTCGTAGTTGGGTAGTGCCTCGAGGACTTTTTCGGTCACTTCCGGCGCGCTCATCTGCGGCTTGTAATCGTAGGTCGGCACGTCCTTGGGCGACGGCACGATGGTGCGGTCTTCGCCGGGGAACGGTTCCTCGACGCCGCCATTGAAGAAGAAGGTCACGTGCGGATATTTCTCCGTCTCGGCGATGCGGAGTTGCTTGAGGCCCGCGGCACTGACGACTTCGCCGAGGATGTTCTTCAACGATTGCGGCGCGAAGACCACGGGCACGCCGTAGGTCTCGTCATACTCGGTGAGCGTGACGTAGTGGACGGCCGGGGTGACTTCGCGGTCGAAGCCGTTGAAGTCCTTTTTCAAAAAGGCCAGGGAGAGCTGCCGCGCGCGGTCGGCGCGGAAGTTGAACCACACGATGACATCGCCATCGCGGATGCGTTGTTCATTGGCATGCGAGAAGATAATCGGCGTGAGGAATTCGTCGCCGCGCGGTTCCTTGGCGTAAGCCTCGGAGACCGCCTCGCTCGGCGTCTTGTCCGATACCGGGCCGCGCCCGAGCACGATTGCGTCCCACGCGAGCTTGTTCCGCTCCCAGCGCTTGTCGCGATCCATCGCGTAATAGCGACCGATCACCGTGGCGATCCTGGCGCCCGACGGTTCGAGGCCTTTCTGCACCTCGGCGAGAAATCCCGCGCCGCCGGTGGGCGAGGTGTCACGGCCATCGGTGATGGCATGCACGAGGATGTCGTCGACGCCGGCGTCGTGCGCCGCTTTGGCCAGGGCGATGAGATGATCCTGATGCGAATGCACCCCGCCATCGCTGACCAATCCGAGAAAATGCAAGCGGTGTCCCTTGGCCTTGGCGAAGGCTTCGATGAGTACCGGATTCTTGGCGAGCTCGCCGTCCTTGATTGCTTTGTTAATGCGCGTGAGATCCTGGTAGACGATGCGGCCCGCCCCGAGGTTGAGATGGCCGACTTCGCTATTACCCATTTGCCCATCGGGCAGGCCCACGTCCATGCCGCTCGCGCTCAGCGTGCTCTGCGGATAGGTGGCGTAAAGATAATCGTGGAAAGGAGTCCTGGCGAGCAACGTGGCGTCACCGTTTTCCTGGGCTTTGGCCCGACCGCCGGGATTGATTCCCCAGCCGTCACGAATAATAAGAACAACAGGCTTTTTCGGCATGGCGGGCGTAGGGAAGCACCGAATGGGCACCCGGCCAAGTACGGAGTTGTTTGTAGTCTCCACTTGTTTTGTCGGCGCCTTGCAGCAACCTCTCAATCCAGCCTAAAAAGACGGCGCGTCCAATTGCCGCGCGAACGTCTCGAGCATGGCGTGCTCGGCGGCTTCGTCGAAGGGGAGACCGTTGATCAATGCAAGGCTGGCACTTCGACGCAGGGCGTGGGCGGCTTCGCGGCGATAGGCGGCGGCGATCGCCGCGTGGAAGGCGACGTCCTTCGCCAGGCCTTCGGCGGCGAGTTGAGCGAAAAGCTCGTGCGCGATTTCTCCGGCCATGCCGGCGAGCGCTGTCGTCGCGGGCTGGTGTTTGTGATCGTAACCGGCGCCGCCATCGACCTGGCACACTTCGCGCGGATCGATCCGGCGGAAAATTTCGCAGAGCTGGCCGATCTCCAGCCCCCATCCGGAACTCATCGGCAATTGCATCGCCAACTCCCGGGTCAACGCCACTTCGCCCGCCAGCGGATAGCGGAAGCTGAGCAGAAAATCGACGAGCGGGAGATGTCCCGCCACACGCACCACGGCGTGGAGCAGCGGCGCGAGAAACAAGCGTGAGACACGACCGTAAAGACGATCTGTAACCCGCGAGTAATACATCTTCGCGAAGCGGTAACCGAGTTGCGGATGCGCCACGGCGTAGCAGAGCCGGGCGAGATCGACGCGCCGGAAGCTGGCTACGTCGCAATCCTGCGTGGCGAAGATCGCGCACTCCCCGGCCCTCGCCAGATACTCGAAAGCCACGCGCACATTGCGGCCTTTGCCCGCGGGCTGATCGGCGCCCGGCTCATTGTGCAGCAGCGTGGTCTTTTGCGGCAACACCGCGAGGCGTTCCGGCAAGGCTTGTAAAGTCGCGGGCGCGACGTCGTTCACGCTGAAGACGATCTCGCGGAGGAACCGGGCGTCGCGCAGTTCCTCGAGCATCCGCCCGAAGACCGGCTGCTCCAGATCGCGGCCATGACACGGCAACACCAGAGCGATCGGCCGCTCGCCAGCCAGTTCGACCAGCTCCGTTTCCACCCGCGCAATGTGCGCGTCATTCAGCCGCTGCAACGTGCAGATGAGACCGGCCTGGGCGAAGTCGCTCACGACCGGCTACGGGCTCTCCAGCGGGTCTTCGTCCTCTACTTCTTCCTCGATCTCCTCCTTCATCTTGCGCGAGAGGAAGGGCCGGAGGAAACCGTAGAGCAGATAGCTGATGAAGATGACCGCCGGCATCCACTGGTAGTAGGCCACGGTCACAGCGAGGACGAAGGCGATAACGATGAATTTCGGCAGACTACGGGTCGTGCGCCAGTTGATCGCCTTGAAGCTGGGATACTTGAATCCGCTGAACATCATCCAGGCGAGGAAGAGCATCAGTGGCGGCAGAACCCATTTGCCCTGGCCGATCTCGCGGCCTCTTTCATCGATCCACAGCAGGAACAGGGTAATGGAGGCGATGACGCCGGCTGCCGCGGGAATCGGGAAGCCGCGGAATTCCTTGTTCGCCGAGGCGGAATCCTCGCTGGCGAGGCAGTTGAAACGGGCCAGACGGAGCGCGCCGCAGATGAGATACACCGACGCGATGAGCCAGCCGACATTTGGGAATTCGTGCAGCACGATGCGATAGACCATCAGCGCCGGCGCCACCCCAAAGGAGACGATATCGGCCAGAGAATCGAATTCCCGGCCAAAAGGGCTCTCGTGCCCGCCTAAACGGGCCAGACGGCCATCCAGCGCATCGAAAATGCACGAAGCCAGAATGCACCAGATGGCGAAGTGAAATTTGTCCGCCGCCGCTTTGTCCGCCGCCGTGATCGCCTCTCCCATCCCCGGAAGCGCACTGGCCTGAATCAAGGCCCCTTCGAGAATCTTGAGCGTGGCGGCAAAGCCGCAGAAAAGATTTCCCGCCGTCATCAGATTCGGCAGGAGATAGATTTTCGGGCCGGTGCTTTCGCTCATGGAAATGTCTTTAGGCCAATCGGGCGATGATGCTCTGGGCGCCGGACACCCGGTCACCGACCTTGACTTCGACGGTCGCGGTCATCGGCAAATATATCTCCGTGCGCGAGCCGAAGCGAATCATTCCAAAGCGGAATCCCTTCTCCACGGTATCGCCCACCTTCGACCACGGGACGATCCGCCGGGCAATGGCCCCGGTGATCTGGCGAATGACCAACGTCGCCTTCGCACCTTCAATCGCCCAGGTCAGCGCCTCGTTTTTCACCGAGCACTCGGGATTGCGGGCGTCGAGATAGAGCCCTGGGTGATGCTGGAGGTAGGTCACCTTGCCGGCAATGGGCGCCTTGTTCACGTGGACATCGAAGACCGAAAGGAAAATGCCCACGCGCCGGCAACGGGTCTTCAGGACTTCGTCTTCTTCGATCTCGACGATATCCGCCACCACGCCATCCGCCGCGGCGACGACCACTTCATCTCCTGCGGGAATTGGACGATCCGGGTCGCGGAAGAAATTGATGCAAAAGAGCAGAAGGAGGACGGAAATGATGTCGAGCCACAGCCAGCCGAGCACGCCACCGATGATGCCGAGAGCGATCACGACCGCGAAAATCCAGCGGCCTTCGAATAGAGTCTGAAAACGCATGAGAGGGCGGGACGGTAACCGGCAGGGCCAGTCCGGTAAAGTGCGCGTTTGTCAGCCGGGCCGGACACCGCTACTTTGTGCCGATATGTCCACCGCCACCACGATTGACCCGCAAATCACCATGCGCGACCTGCTGCAGCTTTACCCGGGCGCGCAGCGGGCGCTTTTCCGCCGCTACCATATCGGTGGATGCGCGAGTTGCGGGTTCCAGCCGGACGAGACGCTGGCGGGGGTGTGTGCGCGGAATGATGCCCTGTCCGTCCCCGAGGTGGTCGAGCACATCCTCACCAGCCACGATCAGGACCAGAAGATGCAAATTTCGGCCACCGAGCTGGCCGAGGCTCTGAAAAACGATCCCGAAGCGAAGCTGGTCGATGTCCGCACTCGTGAGGAATACGACGCCGTGCACGTCGAAGGGGCGATCTTTTTCACCCAGGAGCTCATGCAGGAAATCCTCATGAAAGGCGACCGGCGGGCGCTGCTGGCCGTCATGGATCACCAAGGCACCCGCAGCATGGACGCCGCAGCCTATTTCGTCGGCCATGGCTTCGAGAACGCGAAAAGCGTGCGCGGAGGCATCGATGCCTGGAGCGTGGAAGTTGACAATAACCTGCCCCGCTACGAACTGGAGTAGCCCAAACCCATGAGCGACGACCTTCAACAACGCATCCACGACGCCATCGCCAACCCGAAGAACCTCGGGGAGATGGAGAACGCCGATTCCGTCGGCACGGTCGGCAGTCCCGATTGCGGCGACATGCTCCGGATGTGGGTGAAATTCAAGGAGCAGGACGGCAAGAAGGTCATCGACCGGGCGACGTTCCAGACCTTCGGTTGCGAGACCGCCATCGCCGTGGCCAGCGTGGCCACGGAGCTGATCGCCGGCAAGACCATCGACGAGGCGCTTTCCATGTCCGGCGAGGACCTCTCCGCGCCGCTCGGGGCGCTGCCGCCGATGAAGATTCACTGCGCGCAACTTGTCGAGGGCGCGCTGCGTTCCGCGCTTGCACCGCAGCCCGAAGCTGCCAAACCTGCACCCCCGCCCGCCGAACGGGCCACCACCCTTTTCGATCAACTCAACGCCGCCACCTCGTCCGAGCGCAAGGTGAAGGTCGTTTTGAAAAAGCCCAATTCCTAACCCATGCACGAAAACACTGAGAAAACGCTGCTCCGCGATTGCGCGGCCACCCGCATCCCGAGCGGCGAAACAATCACTTTGGCCAAGGACACGCATGTCTTCATCACCCAGGCCCTTGGCGGCAGCTACACCGTCGCCACGGACCAGGGTCTCGCCCGCATCGCGGACGAAGACGCCGACGCACTCGGCCTCGAACGCGCCGCGAAGAAGGCGGAAGGCGGCGAGAATCCCGACGCCAATGTGCCGGTCGACGAGAAGGCGGTGTGGGATCAACTCCGCACCTGCTACGACCCGGAAATCCCGGTCAATATCGTGGACCTGGGCCTTGTGTATGATTGCGTGATCACGCCGCGCGACAGCAATGGCGCGCGGGTCGACATCAAGATGACGCTGACCGCTCCCGGCTGTGGCATGGGTCCGGTGATCGCCTCCGAAGCAAAGTCGAAAGTGCTCGGCGTGCCGGGCGTCGGCGATGCCGAAGTCGAACTCGTGTGGGACCCACCGTGGAACCAGGCGATGATCAGCGAATCCGGCAAGATGAAGCTTGGGCTGATCTAATCTTGATTTTTAATCCTTAATCCCTCTGCCCTTGGGTGAAGACCGGTGATTAACGATTAAGGAATAAGATTAAGGATTAAGGATTCAGACTGAGCGGTTGGATGGATCCCGTTGCAGACGGCCTTCCCTACCGCTTCGCGCCTTCCGATAGACCGACCAGCACTCCGGCGTAGCCGGTCAGTTCCATGTACCCGTGGCCGTGTACGCTGCGGCTTTCGTGGGAGCCCTGCAGATCGACCAAGCCTTCCCAATAAGCGACCGGATTCAGCACCAGCTCCTGCGCTTCCAATGGCGTTGAGATGGCGCACTGCAGATTCAGCTTGGGAACGGTGAGCTGCCACGCGATCGGGTAGCGGCCTTGCGTCGCCTTGCTCGTCCACCACTTCGTCGGCGTGAGCTGGTAATCCTCGCGGCGCAGATACTGCACCGTGCCGTCGCTCGCGACATAGGAACCGCTGGAATTCGGATCGAGGCCGCCGTCCCGCGTGCGCATCTGGTAGAGCATCAGTTCCGTGTTGTCATCGAATTGCAGGCTGAACCAATTCCAGCCGACTTGATTGGTCGTCAGTTGGTTGCTCGCCCATTCACGATCCAGCCAGCTCTCGCCCTGCACCGTGTGAGCCTCGCCACCGATGTTCAGCGTGCCACCCGTGACCAGACGCGTCGCGGAAAAATAATGAGACGCGTGACCGGGACCGTCGGCCTTTTGGCTCACGCCATTCTCGCCCTGAATGGCGAACGGTTTGGCGCTCTGCAGATGGAGTTGCAGCGTCGTTGGGCCGTTACTGGCGCGGAGGGCGAAAGTGCCATCGGGCGCGAGCTCCAGTGACCAATCGTCGATCCACGCGAGACGGCTGCCATTGCTGAATCCCGCCTCACCAAAAGCGCCACGGCTGAGCTTTTGTTGAAAGTGGAATTGCTGTCCACGAACGTCGCTGATGGCAAAGTGCGCGAACTTCAGGTCATTGACAATGAAGCGCGAAGTCGTGCCACTGGGAGCATCCGGTGGGCGGAGCCCCTGGCGGAAGAAAGTCACCTGATAACCGAAGACGTTTCCTTGGTCATCGGTGAGACGACCGGTGAAATACCACCACTCCGTTTTGAAATCGGGATGAATGTGCTGATCGCGAGGGAACTCGTATCGCCAGCCGGGGAGGGCCAGGCGCCAATCCGCGGCGGAGACCTGCAGCGCACTGAGGAGAACGAGAAGGAAAGAGAGATAACGCATGATCATTCCTCCCGAACAGATGTAGCGATGGCCGCACGGCTCGCGCGCCAGGCCGGGTGCCACGCGGCGAGCAGCGCGGCCGGGATGATCCACAGGGGAGGTGGCGAGCAGGCTGCTCCACGGCAGCCGCAAGTGAATCGTCCAGCCGAAGAAAGCGGGGTTTACCACCCAAGTGAGCACCATGGCCAGCAGCAGGCCTGAGACGAGTCCAAGCGCCGTGGCGATCGCCCCCAGCATGCCAGCCTCGGTCATGAGCAGGCCTTGAACCTGCGCACGCGAAGCGCCGACCGCGCGGAAGGTGCCGATTTCGCGCTCGCGCTCGGCGGCGAGCGTCGTGACAGAAAGAAAGATGCCGGCAATGGCGACGAGAATCGCCACCGTGCGCAGCACATAAGTTACGGCAAAGGTCTGATCGAAAATCGAGAGGATGCGCTGGCGCAGACTGCGATTGGAATAAATCGCGAATTCCCCTTCGGAGCTGAAGCGTTGGCGGAAAGCATCGGTCAGGGCGTCCGCAGACGCTCCCGGTTGGAGATAGATCGCCAGTGATTGCACCGGTGGGTCATTCCACCATTCCTCGAAATTCTTTCGCGCCATGAGCATCTGTCCCTCGTCTCGCGTGTAGTCGGCGTAGACACCGACCACTTCAAAATCCGCCGGACCGCGCGGCGTGGTGAGTTGCAGATGGTCGCCCCCATGCACACCGAACTTGCGCGCAAAGGGTTCGGTTACGGCCACGCAACGATCGTGAAAGACGCGGGCCATTTTGCGTTCGTCGTCACCGCCAACGAAGCTCAGGTTGTGGCGGTATTCGCCTTGCAGCACGGCGAGGCGGGCGGTGTTGGCCTTTCCATCCGGTCGCGCAAATGAGCACTCCAATTCGCGGAAGGTGTCGACGGCGCGGACTTCAGGGCGGGCGCGTAGCCATTCGATGGCCGCTGACGGGACGGCGGCTTCGAGGCCGATGACTTCGTTGGAGGCGGGCGCGATGAAAAGATCAGCGACGATGCCGTGATGGATCCACGCGTCCACGCTGGTGCGGAAGGAGAAGATCATGACCATGAGACCGATGGTCATGGCAATGGCGGCGCCGAGCGCCGCGACGGTGACGGCATTGCGGTGAATGGATTGGCGGAGGTGACCGGCGGCCAATTGCCAGATCACGCCCGCGCGCCGGACTCGCGCTGCCAGCAAGCCGAAGAACCATGTCGTCATTGGGGCGAACAGCGCAAAAGCCGCCAACACGAAAAACGCCGCGGCGAAGCTCCACGCTGGACTTCCTCCGTGCAAGGCCCGCCAGCCTGAGCCGAGGGCGAGCAAAAGAACGCCGAGACCGAACCAGGCATGACGCGGCATGCGGGTCACCGCGCCTTCGGCGTGCGCACCGAGGCTCAAGGCCTGCACAGGATCGACGCGGGCCGCTTCGCCAGCGGGCAGCCACGCGCCGACGATGACGGTGGCCATGCCGAAAAACGCGGCGGTGGCAAACTGCCAGGGATCGAGCCAGGTGCGGTCGATGCTGAGCAGCACGTAGAGCGACGTCACCGTCTTGGCCACCGCACCGGTGAGCACGCGAGCGAGGAGCACGCCGCCAAACATGCCGGCGATCACACCGAGAAAACCAAAGGCTCCCGCTTCACCGAGGAACAAGGCGCGCACCTCCCAACGGGTCGCGCCGATCGAGCGCAGGATGCCGATCTCCACGCGTCGCCGAGCCACGGAAGCCGAGATGGTGTTGTAGACGAGAAAGACGCCAACGAGCAGCGACACCATACTGAGCGCAGTCAGGTTGAGCTGGAAGGCGGAGAGCATGCTTTCGATCTGGTAGCTGCGCTGGCGCGGCGGCGCGGCGTGCAGGCTCGGGGGAAGCAATTGGTTGAGTTGTGCGGCCACCCTCTTGGCCTGACTCGCATCGTCGAGCAGGAATTGCAGGGAAGAGAGATGGCCTTGCCGGCCGAAGAGTTCCTGCGCCCAGCCGATATCCATCACGGCGAAATTGGCCGGCATGGCGGCCGCTTCATCGCGGCTGTTGAGAAAAGCGGCCACGGTCGCGTTCTTGATCTCGCTATTGACCAGCACACGCAGGTGGTCACCGATTCTCAGGCCGTGCCGCCGGGCGAATTCCGTCTGCACCGCGAGCTGGCCCCCTTCGCCCATCCATTGCTCGAGGGGCGGACTGTTGCCCTGCTGGTTGATGTCGAAGGTGCGGAACGGTTCCCCGGTGAGGAGGTCGACGCCGAGCACTTGCAAGTATTCGCCGGGCCAATCGGGAAAGGTGATCTTGCCTTCGACGAGACCGGTCACCGCTTTCACGCCCGGCTGATGGGCAACCAACGGCCAAAGCGTTTCGTCGACGTCACCGCGCACTTCGAGTTGCGCCTTGCCCGCCACGAGATCGATCCCCGCCGCGAAAGAGCGCGACGCGCTGTGGTTGGCGATCTGGATGGCGAGATAGACCGCGACGCCGAGCGCCACGCTGAGCACATTCAACACGGCGAGCAAGCGGTGGCGCTGAAGATGGCGCACAACGTGCCAGAGGAAGATGCGCGGAAATTGGCGAAGCATCGCAGCAGTGAAAAGTGAGAGTGAAAGTGGAAAGTGGCTACGGCGACACTTTTCACTTTCACTCTCACTGCTCCGTCAGACTGTCGAGCCGAGCTGTGAAGCGACCTGCAAGGCCTTTTGCAATTTCGCAATGGCCGTGGCGCTACGCAGTTTGCGGCCTTCGACATCGGTCACGTAGAAGGTGTCGATGGCGGCGCCTTTCTCGGTGGCGATACGCGAAAGGGCGATCTGCACGTTCGTTTCCGCGATGGCCCGCAGCAGACGGTAGAGCAGGCCCAGGCGGTCTGGGGTCTGGATATCGACCAGCGTATAGACGGGGTGCGCGTCGTTATCGATGACGATACGCGTCGGGAAATCGAGCTCCTGCGAAAGTTGGAAGCCACGCTTCTTGCGGGACTTTTCGAGTGCCGCGGTGAAGTCGAAATTCTCGTCCTCCATCGATTGGCGCAGGCGTTTCTCGACGAGGGCAGTTTCGGCTGGATCGGTCACCGCCTCGAAGCTCGTGTTGCAAACGCGGAAGATATCCAGCACGAGGTTGTCCGTGCGGGTGAAGACATCCGCGCTGAGAATGTTCAACTGCGCGATCGAGAGCGAACCGGCGATGCGGGCGAGCAGCGCCTTGCGATCCCAGCCGCAGAAGAGAAATTCGCTGTGCCCCTTGTTCGGATGCGAGATCCATTTCACGGCGGGCGCCAGCGGCGATTGGTCTTCGCGATGGCGGGTCTCGAGGAAGGCGCGGAAAAGCCGGATGTGTTCCGCGATCTCCGGAACCGTGTAGGTCTGGAAATAACGATCCGGCATGTGCTCGAAATGCGCGTCGATCTCGTCGCGGTATTCCGCCGCGAGCTTTTTGCGAACCAAGGCGCGCAGCCCCTCGCGCTCAATGGTGCGCTGGCGATAGAAGGCCTCGCCATCGGCCAGATACAGCGTCGTGCTGCGATAAAGATGCCAGACCAGCGATTCCTTCCAGTCCGACCAATTTTCGTCCCCTGTCCCCTGCCCGTCCGCGAGCGTGAGCAGCATCAGCGCGTCGAGGTTCGCCTGGTCTTTGATCAAGGAAGCGAACTCCGCGATGGTCGCGGGATCCTCCAGATTGCGCCGTTGCGCAGTCATGGAGAGCAGAATGTGATTATCGACGAGCAGGACGAGCGCCTTGCGCTGTTCGGCGGAAAGCTGCAGCCGACGCGCGACCTTTTGCGCAAAGAGCGCGCTGGCCTCGGCGTGCACGCGCGCATTCGCCGCCTTGCCGGTGTCGTGCAGGAGCATCGCCAGATACAGCACCGCGGGATTTTCCAGCTTTTGGAAAAGCTTCCGATACTCGGCGAACTTCGCCTCTTTGGTGTCGACCAGCATGTCCAGCTTCTCCACGCAGACGAGCGTGTGCTCATCCGCCGTGTAGCGATGGAAAAACTCGTGCTGCACGAGGCAGGTGAGCTGGCCGAATTCCGGGATGTAGCGTCCGAGAAAATCGACCTCGTGCATGGCGCGGAAGACTTTCCCGACCTGCCCCTTGCGCGAGCAGATGGCGAGGAACGTCTCGCGGGTATTGCGCGCGTACTGGAACGTGCGATCGACGAGATGCAAGCGGCGGCGCACCAGTTGCGCCAGCTCCGGGCTGAGCTCCAGCCCACGCTGCTGCATGTGCTGGAAGAGGCGCATCATGCGCGACGGCTCCTGGTTGAAGACATTCGAGGAATCGGCGTAGATCAGCCCGTCCTGGCTGTAGAAACCGTCGAATTCCTCGCCCTTCACCGGCTTCGATTTGCGGAGCAAGCCGAAGATACCGTTGCGCTTTTGCGAACGCGTGGTGCTCAGGCAGAGACGCTCGGAAAGCAGCTCGGTGATCGAGTAAATGACCCGCGCCTGCTGGTAATAGTCGCGCATGAAGGCCTCGCTGCGGCGCAGGATATTTTTCTGCGGGTAGTTCAGCTTGTTGGCGATCTGCAACTGCTGGCTCATGATGATGACATCAGTCGAGCGCTTGTTCAGATAGTGCAGTTCGGTGCGGATGCGCAGGAGAAAATCGTAGGCGCGATCGAGCTGGCGGCGTTCGGCCTCGTTGAGCAGCTTCTTTTCCACCAGGCCCGCGGTGGTCTGGACGTGCTCCTTGAAGTAGCTGATCCAGAGCAGATTCTGGTAGTCGCGCAGCCCGCCGCAGCCGTTCTTGATATTCGGCTCCTGGAGATAAACGGTCCGGCCGAATTTCTCGTGGCGCTCCGCCTGGTTCTCGACGCGTTGCTTGATGTATTCGTCGACATACTTGTCGACGCACTTCTCCACGAAGGCGTTCTTGAATTTCGTGAACAGCTCCTCCTGCCCCGCGATGAAGCGCGCCTCCAGCAGCGCGGTCTTGGACAGCATGTCCTCATTCGCGTGCTTGATCGCCCCGGAAATGGAACGTGTGGAGTGGCCCACTTTGAAGCCGACATCCCAGAGCATGTAGAGGATGTGCTGAACGATGTCGTTGAGGCGCGAATCGAGCACCTTCATCGAGTCCTCGTGCAGGAACATGATGTCCACGTCGCTGAAGGGATTCAGTTCGCCACGGCCATAGCCACCGAGAGCGATCAGCGCCAGCTTGGGCAGCGGGGTCTTGCGGTCCGCCTCTTCCACCGCCGCCTCGAGCAAATGCCGCAGGACGATGTCCACGAGGCTGGCCCGCTGCGCGCAGATCTCGCGTCCGCCCCCGCCGCTATAGTGCTTCAGCCGGATGCGATGGTTCTCGATCTTGAGGAACTTCTTGTAGAGGGAGAGCAGGTCCGCCGAATTCAGCTCCCCTTGGGAACGAAGCTGTTGCTCGGCATGCGCGAGGACCTTTTCGCGGTGGCGGAGCGTGGTGGGCAGGGTGGACATCTGAGACAGACAGAAACCCCACAGCATGCGGCGAAAGCCGTTTGGAAACAAGAAGCAATCACTTCAGATTAATCCCGTGGTGCTTCATCTTGTTGTAGAGCGTGGGGCGATGAATACCGAGGATGGCGGCGGCCTTTTTCTTGTTGCCGTGGGCCTGGGTGAGCGCCTGGAGGATGGCCTGCCTTTCCTGGTCCTCGAGATTTAACGAAGCCGCGGCGTTGGCGGCCCGGGCTTCATGCAGGGCGGCGGGGAGCTGGATCTCGCGCGGCAGTTCCTTGACGGTGATGAGTGCCTGATCGGCCAGCACCACGCTGTATTCGATGGCGTTCTGGAGCTCGCGGACGTTGCCCGGCCAGTCGTAGTTGAGCAGCCGATCAAAAGCCTCCGGCGCAATCGTCGGCTCCGGCTTGCCCATCTGCTTGGCAAATCGGGCCAGGAACACCGCGACCAGAGCCGGGATATCCTCGCGGCGCTCACGGAGGGCCGGAATCTCGATCTGGAACGTATTGAGCCGGTAGTAGAGGTCCTGGCGCAGCGTGCCGTTGCGCACGGCTTCGGCGGCGTTGCGGTTTGTCGCGGCGACGAGGCGGAAATTCGCCGGAATGGTCTTCGTGCTGCCGAGCCGGCGGAACTCGCGTTCCTGCAAGACGCGAAGGAAGCGGGTCTGCAACTCCACGGGCATCTCGGCGATCTCGTCGAGGAACAGCGTGCCGCCGGTCGCCTGGGCAATCATGCCCGGGAAATCCGCGACGGCGCCGGTGAAAGCGCCTTTCACGTAACCGAAGAGCTCGCCCTCGATCATGTTCGCCGGAAAGGCGGCGCAATTCAGCTTCACCATCGGGCCATCCGCGCGCCGGCTCAGGCGGTGGACTTGATTCGCCACGACCTCCTTGCCGACGCCGCTCTCGCCGAGCAGCAGCACATTCGCATCCGTGGGCGCAAACCGCTCCACGAGATCGCGCACATTGCGCATGGACCGGCTCTGGGCCACCGGCGCGAGCTGGCGCTCGGCATGGGCCAGTCGGCGGGAGAGTTCCTGCTTTTCCTCGCGCAACGTCTCGGCCTCGCGCTGGAGCTGGCGTTGCTCGATGGCGCGGGTGATGAGGCTGAGCAATTCCTCGACGGCGTAGGGCTTGGAGATGAAGTGAAACGCGCCCTGCTTGATCGACTCCACGGCGTTGCTCAGGGAGTCGTTAGCCGTGAGGATGATCACCGGCAATTGGGGTAACTCCGCCTTCAACTCCTTCAACACGTCGAGACCATCCGCGTCCGGCAGGCCGAGATCGAGCAGCACGAGATCGGGCTTCGACTTCCGCACTATCGCCAGGCCCGCCGTGGCGGTGTGCGCGAGTTGCGGTTCGTAACCGTGGCGCGTCAGCAACGCCTCGAGCGTGAGCAGGACGGGTCGCTCGTCATCGACGACGACTATTTTATAGCGCACCGCGGGAGCACCCATTTTCAGCGAGCGGCCAGCGGCAGCGACAGACGAGTCGTGAGCCGTTCCGCCTTGGGATCGAACGTCGCCATCACGTCGCCGCGATGAGCAGCCAGCACCTGGCGCGCATGGAAAAGGCCCATGCCAAATCCACTGCGGCGCGTGGAATTGAGCGGTTCGACCCCCCAGCCCTCGGGCGCCGAGGGGATGGACGTCTTGCTTTCGATCAAGTCGATCAGCAGATGGCAGGCATCGGCGCCCACGTGGACCTCGATCGGCCGCTGCCCTTCGCGGAAATGGAAGGCGTTCTTGATGAACTCCGTCAGCCCGCGATAGAGCATCTCGATATCCACGGAAATGGATTGGTCGCCGAGCTTCACCGTCCACTGGATCTCGGGCGCCTGCTCCGGCAGGATCTTGCCGAGGCGCATCCTGAAATCCTCGATGAAGACCGCCGCCGAGTAGGTCACAAGATTCGGCTCCGGCAGCCAGAACATGGCGGAAAACGCCTGCAGCATTTTCGCGGCGTCGGTCACCATGCCGCGCAGACGCTTGATCTCCGGCACCGCCTGTGGATCCGTCACGATCTCCTGCAAGAATGCCGCCTGGAGGTCGACGTTGTTCAATCCGTTGCGGACATCATGCGTGAGTTGCCGCACCATCCCCGTGATTCGCGGGAATGGGACGGAAACACTGTCTGTCGAGGTAGTCGTCTGCGTGGATTTCGGCATCAGGCCAGTAGAAATGTATCGGAGCCCGGCGCACCGCCGGACTGCTTCCGAACCCGGGAATCGTTTGCCGCGAGGTGATTGAGCGCATGAAAAACCGCTTCCGGGTCTTCGCTCAAGGCGGTGGCGATCTGGCTGGCCGTCTGCGCGGTAGCCGAAAGCGAGCCGCGGACGCGGGTCAGCGTCTTGAGCACGGTGGCGGCGGCTTTCTTGCCGGCCTCGACGCCGGGCTGATGGTAGGCGTTGATATTGACCAGCGTAGCGTAGAAACCGACAGCGCGGTCGTAGAGCGCGATGAGCGCGCCGACCTGGAACGGCGTGACTTCCGGGATGCTGATGGTGAGCGAATCGCGTCCACCCTCGTAGAGCGCCGCGCGGGTGCCGCGCAAGAAGCCCTGCAGGAAATCGCCCGAGGTGACGCCCGGCTCGACTTCGATGGACTGGCCGGCGCGATCCTTGCGCACCTCGATGAAGGTGACGAAGAAATTGTGCACGCCATCGCGGAGCTGCTGCACATAGGCGTGCTGGTCGGTCGAGCCCTTGTTGCCATAGACGGCGATGCCCTGGTGCACTTCCTTGCCGTCGAGGTCGAGCGCCTTGCCGAGCGATTCCATGACGAGCTGCTGGAGATACTTCGAGTACAACGCGAGCCGATCCTTGTAAGGCAGCACGACCATGTCCTTCGCCCCGCGTCCGTTGCCGGCATAGTGCCACATGAGCGCGAGCAACATCGCAGGATTCTGCAGCGTCTCCGATGTGCGCGTCCATTCGTCCATCGCGGCGGCGCCATCGAGGAGCGATTGCATGTCGAGGCCCTGCAACCAAAGGGGCACGAGGCCCACGGCGCTCATCACCGAAGTGCGGCCGCCCACCCAATCCCACATCGGGAAACGAGCGAGCCAGCCTTCCTTCAGCGCGACCTTGTCGAGCGTGGAGTCGGCGCCGGTCACGGCGACCGCGTTCTTGGCGAAATTGATCCCCGCTTTTTTGTACGCGGCCTGCGCTTCGAGCATGCCATTGCGCGTCTCGGGCGTGCCGCCGGATTTCGAGATGACGACGACGAGGGTGTGCTCCAGCCGATGCTGCAGGCTGGTGAGCGTGCGGTCGATGCCGTCGGGATCGGTGTTGTCGAAGAAATGCAGGCGCAGCTTGTCGTCATCCGTGCCGAGGGCGTCGGCGACGAATTGCGGGCCTAGCGCGGAGCCGCCGATGCCGATGACCAGCACGTCGGTGAAGCGGCCGCTGGCGTAGACTTGCTGCACAAAGTCGCGGATGGATTTGTTGCAGTTCTCGATCTCGGCCTTCAGCTCGGGCTGGGGCGCGAGTTGCGGGGCGCGCAGCCAGTAGTGGCCGACCATGCGTTTTTCGTCCGGGTTGGCGATGGCACCGGCTTCGAGGTCTTTCATGCTCGCGAAGGCCTTTTGAGCGAGCGGTTCCATTTTCGGCAGGAAGTCATCGCCGAAGCGCATGCGGCTGATGTCGATCGAGAAGCCGAGCTTCTCGTTGCGAAGCAGATATTTCTGGTAGCGATCCCAAAGTGAACTCATAGCGAGCGATGCGAACAAATCAGAAGGGGCGTGTCGAGTGACGAGTATCGGACGGAGAATATTCAGCCCGCCGGTTGGGGTTGAGGAAGACGTATGCTCCACCATAGCAAGAGAACCGCCGCGACGGCCACGGCGAGGAGGGTGGCGGTGATGTCGAGACGCAGCGGAATGACCAATCCCCCGAGGGCGACGGTCAGTCCCAGCACGTAGGCGCTGGCCCGCGCCGCCGAGGTGGCAAAGGAACGGTGCAGGAGGACGATGGAGGCGGGGATGGTGGATTGCAGCAGAGCGATGCCGGCGCAGAGCCCGACGATGGATTGCCGGGCAAATTCCAGCAGGAGGCAGGCGACGATGAGCGTGAGGCTCACGTGCCGGACGGTCGGCCAGCGGGAGATCATCCAGCCACCAAGCACCTTGCCGAAGGCGGCGGAAGCCGCGATGGCGAAGAGGAGGTGAGGGTCCGAGGTGCGCGCGACTTGCACCAGATCCCACACCGCGGAGCGCAAGGTGAGCGCAAGCAGGATAAGGAGCATGAGGCCGTCGTGGGCGTCGACGCCGGGCGTGGGGATGGGGTTTCCCATCGCTTCGACCTTCGGCCAGCGATCGCGGAGCGCGAGGCAACCCATTAACAACGCGACCGGAAGCAGCGCGACCCACCCGGCGAGCGGGCCTTGCGTACTGCCCAGCCAACCACCGAGCGTGAGGCCGAGAATTCCCGGTGCGGAAAACCAGCCTATCGCCCGTTCGCCGCGCGGCAGTTGCAAAGCGATCGCTCCACCGGCGACGTGACAGAACGCCGAGGCAACACCCGAGAGGATGATCGCCGTGCCCGGCGAAATCTTCCACGTCGCGGCGGCCCCGATCATCGTCGCCAGCGCGCCGATCAGCCACGGATGCCGCCGCGGCGAGCGATCCATGATCCACGCCACCGGCAATTGCCCGGCAAAAGCCAGCGCCGCATAAATGGCCAGCCACGGCAGTCGATCCCACCCCGTGGCACTCGGCATCCCGCCGCCCAGCATCCAGCCGGCGATGAAATCGTTCACCCCGTGACTCGAGGCGAGCAGAGCGAGAAGGCAAAAGCGCAGGTGGCTTTTCATGACCCGGGCATGAGAAAAAATAACAACGGCGTTCCGAGCAACCAGCTCGTGAAATTCATCGCCAGCGAAATGCCCAGCGCCCGCGGCGGCCGCCAGCGCCAAAACCACGCCAGGATGCCCGCCTCCGCCAAAATAATCACCGCCTCCAGCGCCGGCACCGGCACGGACCACCACGCGAGCACGCCCATCGCCGTGCCCCACGTCGCGCCGTTCATGCAGAGGCAAAGCAATCCGGTCGGACGAAAACCCATCCCAGACAGCCACGCCAGCACCGGCCATTCGAGCAGAACAGTGAGGACGAAAGCGAGGGCCAGCCGTATCATGGCGTAGAGGTTAGGTTTTCCCTGGCGGGCAGCTGTAGCGGCGGTCGATGACCGTCGAGGTGGCAAGGGGAGCCGCGCTTGACTTCAGCGACCGCGCTTTGCGTGCGAACCACAACACGATGATCGCCACGACGGCGAGGGTCACGAATGGCAACACGCCGACCGTCATATAAGGTGACACCGTGCGAGGCGGTGGAGTGGGCGGCGGGACAACGATATCCGCCATGACGGGCAGAGCAGGAGAAGTCGTCATAGGGTGGCGCCAAAAGACACCATGGGAATTCTAGCCGCAGATCGACGGGTGTCGACATTTACAACGCACCGCTCTTGCGAATGGCGTTTGACGCTCGTGACACATTCTTCCATCTTTTCTGTGGTTTTTTCATCGGTATGAAATCCTTTCTTCTCGCCGCGTTCCTCTGCGGCTTCGCCGTCGTCGCCGCTCGTGCGGACATCCCCGTCCCGAAGCCCGACCAACTCATTGTCACCAATCTGGCGGCTTTTTCGAAGACCAGGTTTACGATCGTCGTGGACCGGTCCTCGTCGCAACCGTTGAAGGATAACAAGACCTATGAACTCCACCAGGAAGCGCGGCTTTACGTCCAGGATGCCGACCACAAACCGCGGCTCTGGCTCACCGTTGAACATCGCTTCGTCAAAAGCGAGACCATCCAGGTGCACATCAAGGAAGTGCGACCGGGTAGCAAGGGTTTGGAAGTCAGCTACGACCTGGAGAAAAAGGACCTGGCGCCGCAGCCGCACACCTCCAGCAGAGAGATCCTCCCGCAATTCCTGCTCGCCGGTCTCGGTTGCTGCGGCTTGGTGCTGATCGCCCCGCGCACCCGGCGGAAGCAGCCGTAATCGCCCGACCCAAACTCGGTCGGAGTTAATCGGATACTTCAACACCCACACCCGAAAACCGTCCGCGCCTAGCTTGCGTCATTGGATGTTGGATGTCCTTCGACAAGCTCAGGACCTTGAGCTTGTCGAAACGGTTGGGCGTTCGATGTTGGATGTTCCTCCCCCTCCCCCTCTCACCCCCGCCCCCTTCCGCACCGAAATCGCCGACCCTTCCGCGAGAAACGCCGAAACCGGCGCACGTCCGAGCGCCTGCGCAAACTCCGCTCCATAAAGCGCCGTCATGTCGCCCTCCAGCCGTGGATTCTCCGCCGTCCACGCCCGCCAGCGCGGATGCTCCACCTGGTATTCCGCCGTGCTTCCATCACGCAGCCGTGTGTAGCCCCAATAATGCTCGAAGATGAATTCCTCCGCGCTCCCCTCGCCCAGCAACACCGGTTCGCCGCGAAACTCCGCGCTCAACGAATTCCAGCGCCCGGCGAAATGCCACCCGTACTCGCAAGTCCCCGCCGTGAGATGATGTCGCATCGGACACGCCAAATACGGCTCATTGTAAAGGCCGCGCGCCAGCGAAGCAATCGCCCACCGCGGCACGATCTCCCGCACGAAAATCACCCCACGCCGCCAGCCTTCCGGCGTCTCACGCCGCACATAGAAGCGCAGGTTCACCTCCTCGAAATCGCGATGAAACGGAATCGGCACACCCAACACCCGCGTGTCGAGAAACAGAAACCCGACCATGCTCACCAACGCTTCGCCCTGCCACAGATCCAGCTCCACGCCGCGCGGCACCAACGGACGCAACACCGCCGGATCCATCACGTAATTCACCATGAGCAGCGATCGCCATTCGGCAGTGAGAAAAACGCGAGGTTGGGGCAAAGTCGCAGGCATCAAAACGAGGTTTTTGTCACGGTAGGGCAGCGCGGAATTTGCGCGCGAAAAAAATCCGAAAAATTTGTTGCCGCCTCCAGCCTCGGGCTCTAGTGTGCGCGCCTCCTTCGAGGAGCCTTAGCTCAATTGGTTAGAGCGCCGCCCTGTCACGGCGGAGGTTGCGGGTTCGAGCCCCGTAGGCTCCGCCATCAATAATTCATTGATGGCGAATCACTTATACCTGCAAAATAGATTTGGGGTTTGCCATGAGTGTTCGCCTCGGCAGTCCGGATGAAGAGTTCGTTCACCACCGGCTTCTGCTGCTCCCCCTGTGCTGTCCCTTCGCGAAATCGTCGAAGCGCTCGTAGGGGCATTTCCTTGTGGCTGACGCGCCATGAGCGAGGCGTTGGCAGCGGCGCGCTGGGCCGCGGCGCGAGCGTCACCCCTGGCATCGAAGATAGCGGAGCGGCTCATGGTGGCGTGGCCTGCCCACCCGGCGGCAGCAGGTAGAGCGTGATGGCGAAGACGAGATAAACCATCAACACGAGGACGCCGCCGAACCACGCGGAGCGGCCGCTGTTGGTGACCAGCGAGGCGGTGAGTGCCGCGACCAGCATCATCACCACCGCACCCGGCCAGAATTGCAGGTTCATCGGCGTGGGGCCGATGACGTAGCTGAGCAGCACCAGGACCGGCGCAACGAAAAGCGCGATTTGCGACGCGCTGCCGAGCGCGATGCCAACACTCAAGTCGAGCCGGTTCTTTCGCGCACCGGAAAAGGCAGACGCCATCTCCGCAGCCGCACCGACGAGCGCGACGACGATGAAGCCAACGAAAGCCTGCGTCATGCCGAACGACACCGCCGCTTCCTGCACGGACTCGACGAAGATCTCGCTGACCAGCGCGACCAGCACCGTCACGCCCGCGAGGACCCCGAGCGCGAGGCCGATCGGCCACGGCTCCTCGCCTTCCTCGCCGTGCGATTCACTGCCGAAGAGCTCGCGATGCGTTTTCAGCGAAAACAACATACCGAGTCCGTAGGCCGCGATGAGCAACACGGCGAAACCGACGCTCAGCTTGTTGGTGAATTCGGCATGCGTCCCCGAATCCGCCTCGACAATCGCGGATGGCACGAGGAGGGCGATGGTCGCGAGAAAGAGCATTCCCGCCTGCATCCGCGCACTCACACGGTTGAATTCCTGGGTGTGATGCTTGAGGCCGCCGAGGAGAAACGACGCGCCGAGCATGAAGAGCGTGTTGGTGACGATCGCGCCGGCCACCGATGCCTTGACGAGCATGTATTCGCCCGCTCGCAACGCCGCCAGCGCGATGACCAACTCGGTCAAGTTCCCAAGCGTGGCATTGAGGAGCCCACCGACCGCGTCGCCGGTCTTCGCCGCGACCGACTCCGTGGCGTGGCTCAGCAGCGCCGCCAGCGGCACAATCGCCAGCACCGACAGGACGAAGAGCAGCGTGTGCGCCTCGGGCTTAAACCTGGCCGCGCCGAACACCACGGGCACAAATGCCAGCAGCCAAAGCAGCGGGTTGCCGCGGATTTCTTTCAGCAACGTTTTCATGGAGCGTGGGGCCGGGCGTTCTCGCCCGGTTGCATCGGGAACCGTGCCCTGTTAGACGGCCCACTCCTATCGGACCTTGGTCCTACGGGAAGCAGCATGTACCTGCGGCACAAATCCACCATGCAGACGGCGAATGGTGGGCCGGCATTTCCGCCGGCCAAGTTTTGTGGAGGGAAGCGAAACGGCGCGGTCAGCAAAATTCCTGTAACCTCCGGGCGGGACGGGAGATTATCCCAGTGAGTCCCCCTCATGCAGCTCCCTCCCGCCACCCAAATTCTGGCTGAGCATCGCCGCGCGGTTCTTCTCTATGTCTACGCGTGTTGCCGAGATCTGCCGTTGGCGGAGGACATCGTCCAGGAGACCATGCTGATCGCTCACCGGAAGGAGGATCAATATTTTCCCGAGGCCGATTTCACCTGCTGGCTCTGTTCCATTGCGCGCCACGTTTGGTATCGCGAACGCAAAAAGCAGCAGCGCGAACAGGACCGGCGTCGCGCACTCGAGGAGCAGCTTCCCCTTTTGCTCGATACCGAGCGCCACTCCGAGGCCCGCTTCGAACTGGAGCGGCGGGCGCTCGCCGACTGCATGGAAAAGCTTCCGGATCTGGATCGCGAAGTCATCCGGCAGCATTTCGAAGGCGGACTGAAATATTCCGAGATCGCCTCCGCGCTGCAGCGTTCAGTTGCCTGGGTCAAGGTGCGCATGTTCCGCACCCGAGCCGCTTTGAATCTGTGTCTTCGCCAAAGCCTGCAAAGCCATGAAACCTGACGTCACTACGCAGGATCTGATCGCCTATCTGGATCGCGCCTTATCCGAGGAAGAGAGCGACCACGTCGAGCACGCCCTCGAAGGCGATTCCGATCTCCGCGCCACCTACCTGCAACTGGCTTGGGAACGTCTGCTTCTCCAGGACATCCATGCCTCCGACGGCATTCACGTCGCGCCGATTCCCTTCGATCCTCCGATCCGTTCGTCCCACCGGTTCCTGGCCCTGGCCGCGGTTCTCGCTGTGTTCTGCGGGCTGGTCTGGTGGTGGCCGCACGCGGCTGCGCCGTCCCACGATCCCCTTTTCGTGCACGTCACTTTTTCCGCCGGCCACGGCACCGTACTGCATGGCGGGAAGCGCGCCACCATTCCCTCGGAGGGCGCGGATCTCGAGGCGGGCGACACGTTGTTTTCGGACGAGGGCAGCCGGGCGGAGATCCGCTTCCGGACGGAAAACACCATCCTACAGCTGGCCGGTGATGGGGAACTCTACTTCGCCGCGTTGCAGCCGGCGAAACGCCTCGAGCTGCGGCGCGGCTCGCTCCAGGCCAGCGTGGCGCACCAACCGCCGCACGCTCCGCTGCTGCTCTTCACCCCTCACGCTCAGGCCGAAGTGATCGGAACCCGCTTTACCCTCGGCGCCAGCCCCGACAGCACGCAGCTCCGCGTGGATGAAGGCGCTGTCCTGCTCGGAAAGCGCAGCGAGGCTTCGGGCGTGGTCGTCCAGGCCTTGCACTCCGCAGTGGTCGATGGCCGTGCTTCCGTGGACGTTCAGCCGCTGGCCGTCGCCGAATCCCTCCAGCAGGGATTACTCGGCCACTGGACTTTCGACGAAGGTTCCGGAGCGCAGAGTGTCGATCACGCGGGCGGGATCGGGCCGGCCGAAATCTATCCGCCCGACGCGCTGGCCGGCATTTGGTCGCAAGGCTGGCGGGGCATGGCGCTCCATCTCGAAGGTAGCCGCGCCCGCGTTCGCACCAGCGTCGTCACCCTGCCCGAAAACCTGAGCATCACGGCCTGGATACGGCTTTCCGGCGAGACCTTGCACTTAAATCCGCTCCTGGCGAACAGCGCCGACGGCGTGCATACCGATGGCTTCCGTTTCTTTCTGGATAGCGACCGCGGAGATCTGGTCTTCGAAACCAGTTCGGGCCCGGGCCTCGGCGCGCAGGCGGTCAGCTTCGGCCAGCTCCTCCAGCCCGGCGCGTGGCATCACGTCGCAGCGGTGATCGATGGACGCAATGCGACGGCCCAGCTTTATCTCGATGGACACGATGTGACCGAGCACAGCGGGATTCGCCCCAATTTCAATCGGCACGCGCGGCTCCACATCGGCCTCATGGCGACGGATGGCACGCGGCGCTTCGGCGGCCTCATCGATGAATTGCGCGTCTACGGGCGCTCGCTGGCTCCTGCCGAAGTGCGCGAACTGGCCCGCCCGGCTGCCCCCGGCGGCGGCTGATCGCTCTCCTTTTTCAACCTCTCTGTCCCCTGTGTCCGTCAGTCCTTCGCTGATGTCCGGGCCATTTTGTCCTCACGCTCTTCCACCACCAACCTCACCTCTATGAAACACCGCCTCCCCGTCATCGCCCTCCCGATCCTCGCGGCCCTGCTTCTCGGCACGCATCCGCTCCCCTGCGGCGCCGCCGGCGACCGCCAGATCGATACCAACGTCGTCTATCCCGCTGCCGCCCTCGTGCAGAACGGCGGCCGGATCATCAACCTGCGCACCCCTCCATCGGGCATCACCGCCGCCACCGGCAATGGCACCACCGACGACACGGCCGCTTTCCAGAGCGCCTTCAATTTCATCAAAAACCAATACCTCGCTTCCGCGTCCAACAGCTACATCATCTACATCCCCAACGGCACCTATCGTCTCACCCAATCGATCATCTACACCGGAGCGGTAGTGAGCGGTCTTGACATCAATCACGTGCGCTTCGTCGGCCAAAGCCGCGCGGGAGCGACGCTGAAACTGGATAACAACCTGGCTGCTTTCCAGTCGAAGACATCTCCCACTCCGGTCCTCTGCTACCAGCACCCGTCCACGACTTTCAATAACATCGCCACTTCGAATCTCTGCGAGAATCTGACGGTCAATACCGGTTCGGGCAATCCCGGCGCCGCCGGCATCCATTTCCAGGGCGCCAACTCCGCGCGGATGTCCAATGTGACGATCACCTCCGCGGATGGCGCGGGATGTTACGGCATCTGGTTCAAGACGGGTTCCGTCCAGGCCTATCTCAAAGACATTACGATCAACGGATTTGACGATGCCGTCTACTCCCTGCCGGGCGCAGAAAACGACAGCGCTTTCGAGCACCTCACCTGCACGAATCAAAATGTCGCCGCGATCTCCATCGTGGGCGGAGGTGTAGCCGTTCGCGACTTGCTTTCGAACCAGAGCGCCCACCACGTTCCCGCGGTTAGCTTTTCGAACGCGGCCGGCAGTTGTGTGTTACTGGACAGCCAATTGAATGGCGGTAGTTCCACTTCGCCGGCGGTGGCCATCACCGGCACCCAGCAGGATCTCTTTGCCCGAAACGTGCAGGTTTCCGGTTATACGGTCGCGATCAAAAATCAGACCGTCAACGCCGTCACGGGGCCGTTTATCTCCGAATACTGCGCTTATCCGCCGACCACGCTGTTCACCGGTCAGGACACGCACTCCTTTGCCCTCCCTGTGGAGGACACACCGATCGTCCCGTGGGAGACGAATCTTACGAATTGGGTCAACGTCAATGACTACGGCGCCAACGGTTCCGACAGCGTCGACGACAGCACGGCCATCCAGGCCGCATTCAATGCCGCCGGCACCGGGGGCAAGACGGTCGTCTATTTCCCGGGGAAAAATTACATCCTGAGCAAGACGATCACCATTCCGGCCTCGGTTCAGCGGGTGGACTTCATGTTCTGCAGCATTACCGGCGGCGCCTTCTCGGTGAATGCCGCCTCGTCCAATCCGGTCATCCTGGTCGGCAAATCGGGCTACACGTCCATCAGCATCAACGCCGCGCGGACAGTCGTCGCAGAGCTTAACTCCGGGAACGTCATCAACCAGCAAAGCGCGCCCATCACTACTTTCATCGAGTCTTGCACAAACATGGGGGCCGGCACCTCCTTCTGCACCGCCGGACAGCAAATTTGGGCGCGTTCGATCAACGACGAGAGTCCCAGTTCCGCCGACGAGGTGACCAATGGCGGCATGCTCTGGGTGCTGGGTTACAAGACCGAAAACAAACCGGCATCCTCCATCCTCGCCACCGGCGGCGGCATGGCGGAAATTCTCGGCGGCTACGCCAATGTCACCACCAGCCCAGGCAGCACGCCGATGATTTCGAATACAAACTCCAGCGTCTGCTACACGGGATTCACCAACATGAGCGGGACTTTCACCGTGCCGATCTCGGAGACCAGCGGCACCACCACAGTCACGACTTCCAACACGCAATTCCCTGCTCGCGGGGGCACTTATGCGAGTAACTTCTTCATCCCACTCTATGTCGGCGGGCCCCGGCCATCCGGTCCCCTCGGCATCTTTTCCACGAACGAAGATATCGGCAGTGTTGCGGCGGATGGCGCGGCGATTTGTTACACCAGCGGAACGTATTTCGTGGACGGCTCGGGCTCTGACATTTGGAACACGGCGGACACTTTCCAATTCGTGGACACCTCGTGGAATGGCAATGGCACCCTCGTAGCGCTGGTCAATTCCGTCGACAATACCAATGCCTGGGCCAAGGCGGGCCTGATGTTCCGCGACAGTCACAACGCCAACGGGATGTTTGTCGACATCCTGGTCACACCGGGTCAGGGCATCGCCATGCAGCAACGCACGAGCGTCGGCGGATCAGCGTCCCAAGTCGCGGTCGCCGGCACCTTGCGCGCTCCCTATTGGGTCAAGCTTCAGCGCACCGGCACCACCACGGTGGTTGGAAGTTATTCGGCGGATGGCGTCACCTGGACCCAACTCGGCACGGCGACGGTCAATCTGCCCACCGCGGTCTGCGCCGGCCTTTGCGTGACGGCACACAACAACAACGGAACTCTCTGCCGGACGATCATGAGCAACGTGACGCTGACGCCCTAAAGCACCCTCGCTGGTTCTGCTTTTCAAGCCTGACAGGCTAAACGACGCAGGGTGCAGAATGATGAAATCCTGCACCCTGCACCCTAATACCGCTTTACTTCGCTTACTGCGGGCCTCGTTCCAGTTCCTTGAGCGCAGCACGGTCGCGGTCGAGCTGCTCCTGCAGTTTCACCCGGTCGGGGTGCTCGGCCAGTTCCTTTTCGTCATGCGCGATCTTCTCGCGCAGCTTGCGGATGTCCTTCGCCTCACGTCCCGTCACCGTGCTGGTGGTGGTGGTGGTCGTGGTCGTCTCAGTGGTCGCCGGGCGCGACACGATCACCCGATTGACCAGCATCCGATCGCCCTCGCGGATATAACGAACCCGCACGGGAGTATTCGGTGTGATCACTTCGCGGGTCACAGGATTGCCCGCTTCGTCGACGTATTCAACGGTCTTGGCAAAGCCAAAACGGACGGGATCAGCCACGTCCCTCTCCCGCACAATCATCGTGTCGGGACCCCATTCGGTCACCGTGCCAGTAGCCTCCAGAGGGTCCACGGCGGCGGTGGTCGTTTCGCGCACGACAGTTTGAGCGTGCACCATCGGTGTGAACATCAGCGTCAACGCTGCGACACCGGGAATCAGTAGTTGTTTCATAGCCAAAACGGCCTCCTTTCAGTTCGTTTTTCTTTTGTTGCCGGTTAATGCCGGTTCAAAGAGGTATCGTCCGCGAACCACACCACGGCTGTTTTCGGGGAGTCAGCGGTCCGGGCTCCAACCGGGTGGAGCATGGCGGATGTAGTCGCCCCGCTCCCTCGGATGCGGCGGCGGAGCCTAAGCATTCCCAATACTCTTTTGAAGCTCTCTCCACAGAGAAGAAGGGCCTGCGAATCACGCGGATGACACGAATGACATCCTTCCCCATTCGCGTTATCTGAGTGATTCGCGGGCTTCTCCGCTGTCTTTTCGAGATGTGGGTAATGCTGAGGGCGAGCGCCGCCTCGACGACGCCTCCGCTTTGATCCCGCCTTTCGCGCAGAATGGCTCCGCGGCAGCTAGCGCATCCGCGTGAACACGCTCTATTGAGCCGCCGGGAATATCCCCGGATCGCTGTTGAACAAACGCACCTGATCGTAATCGACGTTGTCGCTGAAGGGCGAAGTCCCGCGCGCCGACATCGTCCAGTTTTGGCCGCTGAAGGCATCGACGGCCGGAATCAACGCAGCGCTTACGTAGAAGGTCATCGAAGCGAGCGGAGTGCTGGCGGTATTGATGGCGCCATTGTTGGCCACGGCAAACAGCCGGGCCGTGACCTGCCCCGAAGCGGCGGTGTTCAGGGTGAACCCGATGTGATAGACCGCTCCCGGAGTGAGCACATAGCCGGGCGTCGTGACCACGGTGTTTAGATTGTAAGTAACCCCATCGGTGCTGAAAGCATTCACGCCCGTCGGTGCGACCAGTTGGAGTTGCAGGCTGTTGCCGGCTCCCGTCAAAATAATGCGCAGTCCTCCGCTGGACCGGTTATCGACGTCGACCGGGCGGAACCAACTCTGATCCCCGGACGGCACGGAATTCGGACGGACAAACAAGTCGAGGCCGCCATTGATATTCACATTGGACCATCCATTGGCCGTCCCCTGGGCCATGGCGGCCCAGGAATTGGCCACCAGCGAGGCCGGCGTAAATTGCGCGATGTTTTGTGCGGCCGTCGAGCTGGTGATCGCGGCTTTCAAGAAAGTGCCAGCGCCCATCGTTGGGCTGCTATTGATGGTCGTCACCAGCGGCGCTTTGTTATTTGGGTTCAATAACATGCTGCCACCCGTGGCCGAGGTGTTGTTGTTGAAGTCTTCCTGGAAGATGGGCGCGGTGGCTGCGATCGTTCCCGACGTATTGTTGAGCTGCATGGTGTTGTCACTTTGCGGGTTCGCCTCGTTAAGGAAGGTGGTGACCAGGCTGTCGTAGCGATTCGTGGAAAGCAGGTTTCCGCTATCCGCGCGCGATAGATTGATGCCGAACTTCAGGTTGGAGAGCTGGTTGCCGTAGATGATCGTGTCGGTGGCGTCTCCCGTGCCCACGCCGTTGGAGGGATTGGAAAAGCCGTAGGAAATGACATAGACCCCGCTGTAGGGTCCCATTTCTCCGGGATAGGTGGTGCCATTCGTGGCGGCATTTCGATCACCGATGATGACATTGTCGATGATCTCCGTCCCGTAAGCCTGGGTGCTGAGATAGCTACCGCCAGAATTCCAGCGTCCGGTATTCAATCCGATGCCGGCGTAATTTCCCCAGCGGGAAAGACCTCTCACCGTATTGTGAGCGATGCGGGTGAAATAGCCCTGTTTATCGACACCGACGGCGGGGTTCGTGCCGGTGCTGCCACTGGTGCAGTGCAGGTAAATGCCGGCGGAATTGATCGAGGTATTCTCCGCGACATAATCGTCGTAGGCGTTGCCGTAGAGCCAGATCCCTTTGGCGCAATTGGCGAAGGTGTTTTGATAGATGGTAAAGTTGCGCAGCGGAGCATACAGCGTCCAGCGGCTGGTGTGGTCCGGGATAATGTCGAAGGGCTTATCTCCCGTGATGGTGAAGGTGTTGGTGGCGGGATTTACGGAGACCTTTCTCAACTGGCCAATCCCGGCCCCCTCGGTAATGAGCACACTCAGGTCGCCGTAGTAAAGATTGACGGGAGCGACGAGAGTGACATCCGGCGAGTTGACGACGAGAGTGGTAGCGGTAGCCGACGTCACCGCTCCGAAGTTGAAATTGGCGTAGCCCGACGCCTCGTTGCAGATCGATTCCCCATCGTTGTAGGTGTTGGCCGGTCCTCCGGTCCCCTCGACGTAGTTATTGGCCACATAGGCATCGGAGCGAGCGAACAGGCCGTGGCTTTCCGCTCCGTATCCGGAATGCGCGATGACGTCGTTATTTTCGTAAAAAGAAAACGTGGAACTGCCGTGGACGTAACCCGAGGAATACTCGAAATGGTTGTTGCGGAGATTGAAGTATTTGGCGACGTAGCTGCTCAGAATCGTGGCCCGCCGACCCACAAAATCGCAACCCTGAACGAGCATCCGCTCCAGGCCGGTGGCCAAAAAGCCGATGCCCCGCTGGCCGCTCGCCCCCTCGGCCGTGTAGTCGTAGTTCAGCTGCACGTTGAGCGCAAACAATCGGTTCCCGACCCTTTGGTCGTTGGGGACACTGAAATCGCCCAGGGAGATGAACACATCCGGCCGCACACTTTGATTGGAAAGCTGAATGCTCAGGTTGGCGAGGCCTTGCAATTCCGGCTTCTGTCCGGCAGCCATCTCATTGGTTCTCTTGGAACGAACGAAGGAAGAACCGCCCGCGCCGATGTAATAGATCTTCGTGCTATCGCCGTCTCCCTTCAAGACGACACCCGGTCCGAGGGTAATGAAGCTGAGGTAGTAATTACCGGCGGGCAGATAGACCACGCCTCCTCCGGCCGCGGAAGCATCGTCGACCGCCTGTTGCACCGCGGCATTGTCGCCCGGGCCGGTGGTATCGGCCGGGTTGATGTTATACGGCGGCTGCGTGACATTTTTTACTGTCGCCCATCGGAAATCCTTCGCCCAGACCACGCCCATGCCCAGCGGATCGGAACCAGCCGGCGGAATAGCAACGATCTGCAACAATTGTCCATTGTCGAGCGTCCCCCAGTCGACGCCGTTGTTATTGGACACATCCACATAGTACTGGGCATTCACCGTGGCCGTCGGCACGGTGAAGGTGAGATGAGCAGGATTGAGACTGCCATTGACGATAGTCGCCGGGATGGTCGTGCCGTTCGTGCTGTTTCTCAAACGGACCAGGGTGGTCGTTGTGCCGCCAAATTCGTGCAAGTCGAAATTGCGGCCCGCGACTTCGATCTGGAAACCGGCATACGCTTGATACTCGGACATGAAGAGCGGCCGCGCTCGGTTCATCGGAAAGGGCTTCGGACTCCAGCCCGACCCGTTGTTTACCCAGACATTGTAGACGCCCGCCGCGAGGGACGGCATGGTGGCCACGACGTAGTGATTTTTTCCGGTCTGATCGTGCTGCGCGATGGACGGACTGCTGTAACCAGCCGGCGGTGTGGCGGGCGCGGCGCCATTGGCCGGCGCGACGGCCACGTAAGCCGCGGTTGTGATTCCATCGCCATTGATGCGGAACGGCTGGCCCGCTGCGACGGCATCGGACGTTCGCAAGATCGCAGGAACCTGCGCGTGGCTCGTCTCGGCGAGAGCGAAGAGGGCGATGACCAAGACAGCCGGAGTCGTGGCGCGACGAAGCACGGAGCGGAGATTACACGGGGGGATCATGTTAGCTCTGAGGTGTTGAATTGAGAACGAGTGGCGAACGCAAATTGGCCGCCACCATCTAAATGAAACCGGGAAAATCCCGGCGCATCACTCCAACTCCAACAAGTAACGAATGAGATCGTTCTGCTGGGTGGTCGTGAGGGTGCGGAACACATCGTGGCCCTTGCCGGCCGGGGCGTTCGTCGTGTTGAAGACGGACGGGAGGTCGGCGGCCTGGCCACGGTGTAGATAGGGATACGTGCCCCAAATGCCGCGCAGGGTCGGCGTATCGATTCCATCGAGCGTGCCGCTGAGACGCTGGCCGGAGCTGGCATTGATGGTGCCCATGTCGTGCCGGATGAACGTGGTGAGCGAGCTGTCGGTGAATTGAGTTCCACTGTGGCAGTTCGCGCAGCCCAGGGTGGTGAAGTCGGCCTGGCCGTTGATCGCCGAGGTCGTGTTGGAGCCGTCGGGGTTTCGGTACGGGCTCTTCGGAATGGTCGTGAGTGAACTGACGAAGGCGGCGAGCGCATCGAGATCGGTGCTGCGACCGGCGTTCGGTGCGCCGAGGGGAGGATTGACCGTCCCGTTAATGAGACCGGCGCCGCCATTCAGGTTGCGGATTTGGTTCTCGAAATCCTGCACCTCGTCGAAGTTGGCGCTCCAGTGCAGCGGCCCCATGCTCATGCCAGCATGGCCGCGTAGATCAATCGTCTTGCGAAGGCCTTCGCCAAACGTGCCCAGGTCCCAGACGCGGCCGTCGCTGTCCCCGTGAAGGTGGCAACTCACGCAGGAGATATAGCCTTCCGCCGCGATCCGCGGGTCCTCGGAATTGTAGAAGATCTTTTTGCCCTGCAGGATGTTGGCCGCCAGCGGTTCGGTGACGACGAGCGGCACCGTACCGAGCAGCGTGGCCGTGGAACCGGTGCCGGCGGTGAGCTGGCTGATGTCGAAGACGCGCACTTTGCGCTCGAGGAAATTGTGCACGAAGAGCTTCGAGCCATCGGGGCTTACGCACAGACCATTCGGTGCATAACCAAACAACTGGCCACTATCGGCGGTGGAGATCGCGGGTTGCGTGGCGCGCGAATTGGCATCGATGACGGCAACCTCTTCGTTGGCGATGATGGAGACGAAGACGAGATCGCCGTGCGGCGAGAAGCACGCCGAGACCGGGAGCCCGGTGTTATCGAGATCGACGCGATTGGCGACGATTTCCGCATTCGGATTCGGGCTCGAGGTGGTGAGGTTGAGCTGGCCGACATAGGCGCGGACGGTGTCATCGTGCGTGAGATCCTGGCCGTCGCGATATTTGCCCCGCAGGATGTTGTCCTTTTTGCCGGGCAGCCAGGCGCGCTGGCCATCCGGGCTGACCACGACTTGTGAGAGATAATTCGGCAAGCCGCGCGCGGAACTCGCGCTGTCCGGAGTCGTGCTATCGAGCGGAAGAGCGAAGGTCCGTGTGAGCGTGAGCCCGGCGGCGGCCAGTTCCCACACCTGGCCCTGGGTATCGGGCGAGCGGAAGCGCGAGACAAAGATGCGCGAGGAATCGGAGGCCACGGCCAGTCCACGCGGGGCGGCGCCGAGATCGACCTCGAGGGTCTTGGTGCGTGCCGTCGGGTCCCATTTCTGGATGCTTTCCGCGCCTTCGCAGGTGACGAACGCGGCGCTGCCATCCGGGGCGAAAGCGACGCCCGTGGGTTCGTAGCCGTGGCCGATGCTCAGCGTGGCCAGCACGGCACCGGCGTTGGCATCGACGACGATGACTTGATCGCTCTGCTTGCACGCCACCCAGACCTCGGCATTACCGGGCCGCAGCGCCAGCGCGACGGGGTCGGTATTCGCCCCGAGAGCGACGTGGTAATCAACCGCGCGCGTGTTCGCATCGAAGCGGACGACGCGGCCGCCCGCGGGCGCGGCACCGTCACCGTCAGGCACGACGCACCACACTTTGTTACGGCTCGTGTCGTAGGCCATCTCCGCGGAAATCGAGGGCGGCAGGCTGGTGGGCGCGTTATACACGATCTGCGTCATCGTCCGCGTGAGTGTATCCGTACCATCGCTGACGAAGACCGTGACCGAATAGCGACCCGGCGTATTGAAAGTGTGAACCGCGGTGTTATTCCCCGTCCAAGCCGTGGTCGTGCCATCGCCGAAATCGAAACGGTAGCTGAGCGCATCGCCGAAGTTCGGATCGGAGGCCGTGGCGGTGAAGGTCAGGCCGGTACCGGTGGTGGCCGCCCTCGCGGAGGAGGCGAGATTGCTCACCGTCGGCGCGGTATCGGGGCTGCCTTCGCCGAGGACGCCGATATCACTCGTCGTGAGCTTCTTCGCGTAAATGCGGAAGTCATCGATCTGGCCATTGAAGTTCGCCGCCGTAGCCATGCGACCGAGGTAGAGCAGCAGGTTCGTCGCGAAGTCGGGACGAATGGTGCTGCTCGACGTTACCAATCGCCGATTGTAATAGATGTCCGCGTGCTGCGCGGTGCGATCGACGACGACCGCGATGTGATTCCATTGGTTGGGCTGGAAAACACCGGTCGCGGTGCCGGCGGCAGCGCTCAGCGTGCCATTGCCGGTTTCGAAGATGATGCGACCGTCACTGGTGTTCCAGGAGTTGATGAAAAAGCGCATCCCGTTGGTGGCGCTCCCGCCGATGGAATTGGCCAGCAACGTCCGCGTGCCCGTAGCTGTGGTGGTGAGCTTGGCCCACAGCGAGACGCTGAATTGATTGCCAACATCGAAGGCGGAAACCTCGGCGTGGTCATCCAAGCCGCTGTCGATGCCATCGAGGGTCATCGATTCGGAACCGCGCACCGCATCGGTGGAGTAACCGGCGCCGTTCATCAGCGTTGCGGTGCGGGCAAATCCGGAGTCGTCCGCGCCCGTGCCGTCAAATCGCCAGTAGCCGAGCAGTTTGCCGATCGCCAGCGTGCCAATCTCGTTATCGCTCAGCCAGCGCGGATACACGCGCAGGTCATCGATGTTACCCGCGAGATAGTTCGAGCTATTCGTCATGGACCCCACGTCCATCGTCCCCGCGGTCTTGAAGTCGGGGCGGATGGTATTGTCCGCGGTCACGTCCTTGCCATTCACGTAAATGAGCGCCGTGCCACGCGCCCGATCGACCCCCACGGCGACGTGCACCCATTGATCGAACGGGAAGGCATTGGCCGCGGTATGGGCGTCGTTGCCGGCGGTGCCGTTGCCGGTCTCGAATTGAATCTTGCCCGGCGTGGCGTTGGTCGAGCCGGTGACGTAGAAATTGAAACCGTTGCCGATGTATCCGCTGGGACCGTTGGCGATGATGGTATTCAAGCCGCTGTTCCCCGACGGAATCCTGACCCAGGCGGCCAGGGTGAAGCTATTGCCCAGTTCGAGACTCGGGGTCGTCGCGAAGCCGGTGCTGCCGTCGAGATTGAGCGACCAACCACCCTCATTGGCTTGCGTGGCGTCGTAAGTATTGCCGGTGGCGCTGAGGGTGACTGGCCGACCGTTCGGCGCGGCATCCGCGGTAGTGTTATTGAAACCCCAATGGCCGATGGGCGAGACACACAGATTGCGCAACTGATCGATATCCGCCGGCACGAGGACGCGCGAGTAGAGCCGGAAATCATCCATGCCGCCGCCGAAGAAGTAGGCCGCGGTGCTCATGCGCCCCAGCGTAAGCGGGGCCGCGGTCGGGAAATCTGTGACCACGCTGCTATCCGCGGTTTGGTCGATGCCATTGACATAGATATGCGCCGCACCGGCCGTGCGATCGACGGTCACCGCAAGGTGCACCCATTGATCGAAGGGCAGCGCACCAATCGCGGTGTTGGCGGCGTTGCCGGTGGTGCCGTCGCCGGTCTCCAGTTGGACACGCCCGGGATAACTCGCGTGCGCCGATCCGTAGACAAAAAGACGGAAGCCCGCGGTGGCAAAACCGCCCGCGGCATTGGCCACGATCGTCTCGAGATTCGAACTTCCGGAAGTCACTCGCACCCACGTGCTGAAGGAAAAAGCGCTCCCGACATCGATGCTCGGGACCGCCACATAACTGGCCACGCCATCGAAGTTCAGCGAACCGGCCCCGACAATGCCCGCCGACCACGGCGATGCCGGGAAATTCGTCAGCGTGCCGTTGTGCGCGCCGAGGGTGTCATCGGCCGTGGTGCCCGTGGTCTCGTCGAGCGGATAGTCGAGAGCGAGGCCGAGCGTGGTGGTGTCGATGCTCGATCCCGTGGAGAAGCGATAGATTTGATCCGCGGCAAAAGCGTTACCCGAATAATCCCGCACGCCGCCGCCTTTGACGACGATTTCATAAGTGGTATTCGCCGCCAGCGGAGTGCTGGGGTCAAAGTTCACGATGCCGCCCATGTTCGAATAAGTGCCGGACAGCGCCGTGCCGCCGACAGGGCGAACGATGATGCTCGAACTGTTGATGGAAGGCGTATTGAGCAGGTCGGTGAAAGAGACACCGATCATACTCGTGGGCGCGACATTGGTCTCGCCGTCCAGCGGACGCACGCCGTTCACCGCCGGCGGCCGGGTGTCGGGCACGGTATCGTGCGGGATGATCCAACCCGCCGGATTGGTGATCGGGGAACCGGGATTGGCGCCGTTGATGCAGCCGACATAGACAAGGTTGCCGATGGGAATGGCGATCTCGGTGTTCGCGTGGCCGCCGCCAGGCGGGATCGGCATGGGAACGTCCGCAACGATTTGTGCCGGGACGGTATCGATGCGGATTTTCTGATAGTGGCCGTTGCCGATATTGCCAAGGTGAATGAACTCATCCTGCAACACCGGGTAACGCGGAGTGCCGCCCAGCGTGGTGACATGATCGACGAGCTTGATGTTCTGGGAATCCGATACGTCGTAGATATACAAGCCCCCGGCCTGGCCGCCGCCGTAGAGGCGATAACCACTGAGATAGGAAGTATAAGTATTGGCCCCGGTGTCACCCCGAAAAACGTTGACCAGCAGCGGGTTCGTCGGATCGCTCAGGTCGAAGGTCGCGACCCCATTGGTCAGGCTGGCCGAGACGACGAGTTGATTGCCGAGGACAAAAACCGACGCACAACGAAATCCCGTGATGGTCGGAAGATCGACGGACCGGACGAGCGTGGGGGTGTTGGGATTGCTAACATCGTAGATATCGAGCCAGCCGCTGGCTGTGCCGTAGCCTTCACCGCAGGTGTAGATGTATTTGCCCGCCCAACAGGAGGAGTGGCTTGACGAATGGCCGCCGGTCGCCGTGCCCAAAGCGGTCGGGGCGGCGGGATTGGTCAGATCGAAGATCGTAACTTTGTTCGTCCGCAGTGCGACCTTCTCCCCGGAGAAACCCATGACATGGCTCTTGTAGATGTTATCATCCACAATCTGGCCGACCAGGCTCGGGTTCACCACATTCGGCGCGGAAGGCTGGGACAGCCGCCAGATGGTGAGCTTTCCATAGCCCGTAGGATCACCTCCCGTGCCGCCCTGGCGTCCGCCCGAGACCACCATATAGCCGTGGTGAATGCCGACTTGGGTGGGCAAAATGCCAATTTCGGAGGTCGTGAAGGTGCGCAACGGCTGATAGAGCTGTGCGGTGGTGTAGGATTGCTGCGGCACAGGGACATCCTGTGCGTGGCTGGAGGTGGACAGTGCGAGGAGTGCGCAGGCGGCCATACGGCACAGCACGACCGCCGGGGGAAGCGAGTGAGGCATAGGTTTGTAAGAAAAAGCCGCTACTCGTCTATCGAGGCAGACCCGAAACCACATAGAATAAATCGCTCCGATTTTTGAACTATTCGCTTATTTTCGCGAGATAGGGCGACCCGGCCTCGATGGAAGCGGTGCGTAAGAAAACGAAGCGCACTTTTTGGAGCGCTTTGGATGAACCCTTCGCCGCAAAAGTCGCGGTAGGGGCACTGGCCTCAGGGCGCCTCGCCAAGGCCTGCGTTACTTCACTTCCTTCAAGTAAGCATCCCACAGGGCCGGAATATTCGCCGACTGGGTGTCACCGGGATGAATGACGACCCGATACTGAAAGTGCAGCTTTTCACCCGGCTTCAAGATGACGCTACCGTCCTGCGACTTGTCCTTGGTGAAGACGCTCAGGCCAAACGGATTCGCGGCGAAGAGGCCATAACCGCGCGAATGCCAATGGGCGCGGCGGGAGTTGCCCGGATTATCGAAGATGGCGATGCCGACTTTCTCGCCATCCACTTCGCCGGCATAGTCGACCCAGTTCGACGTCTTGCCCCACACCGCTTTCTCCCCCGAATCGCCTTCGGCATTGGTCATCTTACCGGTACCGGGAATTTGGTTCGTCACTCCCTTCGCTGCGTTGCCGGGTTCTTCCAAAGCCGGCGCCAGGCGGATGCCGAACGCACCATCTTTGGCATCACCAAATTTCACATCTCCGGCGGCTGGAGTCAGCGTGATATCGACATCGATGATGCGCAGCGTCGGCGTCTTGTGGAAAGTCGTCTTGCGCGTCTCCGACAGCACCTTACCGCCATTCGGATCCTGCCATTCGAGATCGGCCGTAAAACTGCCCGCATCCGGGCCGCTCTGGATGTCGCTGATTTTGTTCACCACGATGCGGCCGCGATTGGTCGACTTGTAATCGGCTTCGTTATTCCAGAAATCGAACCCGTTCACCCGTTCGTGGGCAAACCATAGCCCGCGCTGGTGCGGATGATCCTTTGGCTCACCCTCGACGTTCTCCATGGGAAACTTGCGCGTGACCAGCTTCCCGGTCGCCGAACGCAGCGGATACAAATACGGCTTCATCGCATTGCCGCCGCGCAGGACGAAATCGGTAAACGGCTGGCCATCGATCGCGACATGCACCGCGTCCCCTTCTTGCGAAATCGCCACCTGCGCGTGGGCCGAGACGGCAGTCAGAAACAGCGAGGCCACGCTGGAGGCCAGGAGGGAACGAACAAAAGACATTTTGCGAAGGCTGGAAACGGGGGCGCAGGGGAAGCTCGTCATGGCCGGCTACCTTGCCTGCCTCTTTTTGCATGTAAAGACCGAGCTACGCCAGCAACCCCTTGATCACCTCACCCGAAACATCCGTGAGGCGGAAGTCGCGGCCTTGGAAGCGATAGGTCAGCTTGGTGTGATCGAAGCCGAGCAAATGGAGCAACGTGGCGTGCAGGTCGTGCACGTGCACGGGATCCTTCATCGCGTTGAAGCCAAACTCGTCGCTCTCGCCGTAGACCAAGCCGGGCTTCAAGCCACCCCCGGCCATCCACATGGTAAATGCTTTCGGATGGTGGTCGCGGCCATCGTTGCCGCCTTGCACCATCGGTGTGCGGCCGAATTCCCCACCCCAAATGACGAGCGTATCCTCGAGCAACCCGCGCTGCTTGAGATCCTTCACCAACGCCGCGCTCGCCTGGTCGGTCTTTCCACATTGATCCTTTAAGCCTTTGGTGAGGCCACTGTGGTGATCCCACGCTTCGTGGAAAATCTGCACGAAGCGCACCCCGCGCTCGACCATGCGTCGCGCGAGCAGGCACGCATTCGCATACGAAGACTCGCCGGGTTTCGCGCCGTACATTTCCAGCGTTTCTTTCGACTCCTTCGAGATATCCATCAACTCCGGCGCGCTCGATTGCATCCGGTACGCGAGCTCGAAGGAATTAATGCGTGTGTGAATCTCCGGATCGCCCACGTCGGCGAAATGCATCTCGTTTCAGTCGCCGAATGGAATCGAGCGAATCGCGCTGCACCCGGTCGTCGATCCCCGCCGGGATTCGAGAGATACAGCACCGGGTCCCCCTGCCCGCGGAACGGCACACCCTGAAAGGCCGTGGGCAGAAACCCAGAGCCCCAATTCGCCGCGCCCCCGCTGGTGCCTTTCGTGCCCGTACTGAAGACGACGTAACCCGGCAGATCTTGTGATTCGCTGCCGAGGCCGTAGGTCGTCCATGCACCCATGCTCGGCCGGCCAAACTGCGTCGAGCCCGTGTTCATGAAAATCTGCGCGGGCGCGTGGTTGAACGCGTCGGTCTGCATCGACTTCACGATGGTGATGTCATCCACCACCTTGGAGAGATGCGGCAGAATCTCGGACAACTCCGCACCGCTCTGTCCGTACTTGGCAAACTTGTACTTCGGCGCGAGCAGCGTGGAATTCGGATTGATGAACGCCGCGCGATAGCCCTTCAGCAAATCCGCCGGCGGCAGCGTGCCGTTGAACTTTTCCAACTGCGGCTTGTAGTCGAAGAGATCGAGATGGCTCGGCGCGCCGGCCTGGAAGAGATAAATCACCCGCTTGGCGCGAGCGGGCAGGGGCGGCGCTTTCGGAGCCATCGGCCCCGAGGGCGCGGCGGCAGCATGCGCGGCGGGCGCGAGTTCCTGCTGGAGCAGCGAGCCCAGCGCAATGGAACCCAGACCGACCCCGCATTGTTTGAAAAACCAGCGACGGGTGATCTGCTGCTGATACTCCCGCAGGAAATGTTCGAGTTTGGTCATGGCGATTATTCTTTCGTGATGGCTTCGTCCAAATTCAGCAGGACGCGGGAAACGACGGTGTAAGCGGCCAACTGGGCCGGGGTGGTGCCGGCGGGAACCGCCGGGCGTTCGCGCTGGCCGGTCGCAAGCTCCCACGGATCGATCCAGCCCTCCGCGATGCGCTGCTGCTGCTTGGTGAGGAGGCTCAGGATTTCCTCGCGCTCCGCGGCATTAGGCTCACGGCTCAATGCACGGCGATAGGCATAATCGATGCGCTCCGCATCGCTCTTGCCACCTTCCTCCAGGACGTGCCGGGCAAAGGCGCGCGCCGCCTCGATGGCCACGGTTTCATTCAGTGTGGTGAGCGCCTGCAACGGTGTATTCGAACGCGAACGGCGGGCACAGACCGTGTTGCCATCCGGCGCGTCAAAGGTCTGCAGCATCGGATACGGCGTGGAGCGGCGGCGCCACGTGTAGACCGCACGGCGATAGCGTTCCGGCCCAACGGCTTCGACCCACGGAAATGGTGCATAGCTCGCGGGCGGCTGGAAGAGAAACAACGGCGCCGGCGGCATCGTGGGCATGCCACCCATCTCGGGATTGAGGAGGCCGCTCACCGACAACTGGATGTCACGCACGATCTCCCCGTCCACGCGGAAGCGCGGGCCGCGGGCCAGGAGGCGGTTGTATTGGTCGCGTTGGTAGAGTTCGGGCGTGACCTTGCTGTTCTGCCGATAGGTCGCCGAATTCACGATCAGCCGTTGCAGATACTTGATGCTCCAACCGTGATCCATGAATTCGCAGGCCAGATAGTCGAGCAACTCGGGATGGCTCGGCGCCTCGCCCTGCGTGCCGAAGTCCTCTGGCGTAGCCACGATGCCGATGCCAAAATACGACTGCCAGATGCGATTCACCATGACACGCGCCGTCGTGGGCGCGCGGCGATCGACCAGCCAATGCGCCAGACTCAGGCGCGTCGGCGGCGCATCCGCGGGCAGCGGATTGAGCACCGACAGCACACCAGGCCGCACCGGCTTGCCCGGCTTGAGCCAGTCGCCGCGCTTGAGCAGATGCGTTTCGCGCAACTGCGTGCGCGCATTGAGCACCAGCGTGGTCTTGCCTTCGGGATGTTCCTTCCACAGCGCGGCGATCTGCGCATCGGCCTCCTTCCATTCCGGCACCGTCCTGCGCCAATAGGAAAAGATCTCCGCCGTCTGTGCCTCGGTGCGTTGCGCCCGCGGGATGTCGAGCAACTGCCGCACACGCTTCGGCACGGCGTCGGCTTTCGGCGCCGCAGCGGTGCAGACCGAAATCCGGAACCGGCCGAGGTTGTTGGTCATCAAGTCGTCCGAATTCCAGCCGCCGTGCATCTGTTTGAGATGAATGGTCAGTTCGGTGCCGGCATCGGCGATTGGATTCTCCATTACGAACACCGCCTCGTGCGGCACATTGCGGCGGCCCGGGCCGGCATCCATGCCCCACGCCGTTTCTTCCTTGCCATCGATCGCGTAATCGATCGGTCCCGTCACCCGCGTTTTGCCGGATTTGTCTTCGAAATTCGATTCTACCGGGCTATTCGGCGCATCACCAAAATCGGCAGTCGCCGAGGCGATTTTGAGGAAGGATTTCTTTCCGTCCTTGGGTGCGGTCTCGACCTGAAACTCCGTCAGCGCGCATGTCCCCTTGAAGGAACGGCCCGGCCCATTCGCGGGCAGATTCGTGTCGTTGAGCAACTCCAACCGGAAGGCGGTCACACCGGCCGTCGGCATCGTGCATTTGAAAATCGCGTCGAGCTTCGTCGGCGCATAGCCCTGCGCGAGCAGCGATTTGTCCTTCAGCTCGGTGTAGCGCTGGCTGTTGTCGCCGGCATTGGCGATCTCCACCACCTTCCACTCGGGCTGCGTCTCGGCTTTCAACGCGTCCTCCCACGCGTTCATCCGTTCGCGCCAATCGGGATGCGCCTGTTGCAACCCCATTTCGTCGTCGTGGATTTTGCCCTGCAGTGCCCCGATCTTCTTCCACTGCTCCGTGGTATAGACCGTGCGCGCGCCTTCGTTGTCGTTATTGAGGAAGGCAAAGAGGCGGTAGTATTCCTCCTGCGAAAAGGGGTCGTATTTGTGGTTGTGGCACTGGCAGCAATTCACGCCGAGGCCGAGCACTGCCTTGCCCAGCGTGTCGAGACGGTCGAACATTTCCTCCATCCGGAATTGTTCGGGATCGACGCCGCCCTCTTCATTCAGCAGCGAGTTGCGCAGGAAACCGGTGGCCACGATTTGATCCTGCGTGGGGTGCGGCAATTGATCGCCGGCGATCTGCTCGAGCACGAACTCGTCGTAGGGCATGTCGTGGTTGAAAGCGTTGATTACCCAATCGCGGTAAAACCAGATCCAGCGCGGCTTGTCCTTTTCGTAACCGTCGGAGTCTGCATAACGTGCGACGTCCAGCCAGTGGCGGCCCCAACGCTCGCCGTAGTGCGGCGAGGCGAGCAACCGCTCGACCTGCTTTTGATACGCATCGGGCGAATCGTCGTGGAGAAACGCAGCCAGCTCTTCCGTGGTCGGCGGCAGGCCAGTGAGATCGAGCGCCAGCCGGCGCAGCAGCGTTTCCTTCGACGCCTCGGGCGAGGGCGGGAGTCCTTCGCGTTCCAACCGCGCGAGAACGAAGCGGTCGATGTCGTTGCGCACCCACGCTTTATTTTTCACCGTGGGCAGCGGCGCTTTCACCGGTGGCTTGAAGGCCCAGTGATCGCGATTGTCTTTGATCACCACAGACGCCGCGTCCGGAAAATCCGCGCCCTGATCGATCCACGCGCGCAGCAGGCCAATCTGCTCCGCCGTGAGGCGCGGGCCTTTCTTCGGCATCACGCCTTCTTCACGCAGGCCGCCGACAAATTGCACGAGCAGGCTGTCCGCACTCTTGCCGGGCACGATCGCTGGGCCGAGTTCACCGCCCTTCATCACCGTCGGTTTATGATCGAGGCGAAACTCCGCTTCCTGCTTGCGCGGGCCGTGGCATTCGTAACAGGCGTTCTGGAAGATCGGCTGGATGTCCTTCACGAAATCCACCTGCCGCGTCGCAGCCGGCGGCAGCGAAGCCAGCGCCGCGGTCATCTTCGCGTCGTTCGCGCGCGAGGGTGCGAGCACCACGTCTTTCGGCCACGGCGCGCCGTGATCGATCCAAGCCCGCAGCACGCCGATCTCTTTCGGCGTCAGTGCCTGCTCGGATTTCGGCGGCATGTTCATGTCCTCGACCAACCGCGCCACGTAATGAATGAGCGGACTCTCCACGCTCTTGCCCTCCACCACCGCGATGCTGTCCTCGCCGCCTTTCATCATCTGCTCGCGGGTGTCGATGCGGAACTGCCCCTTGTGCTTGCCCTCCCGGTGGCACTCCACGCACTTGCTTTCGAGCAGCGGTTGCACGTCGTGGGTAAAATCGAACGACTCCGCGGCAGGCGGCAGCTTGGCCGGATCGATATCGGCCAGCGCGGTCCACGAAAAAAGGACCAGTGGCAGCGTCCAGAGGGAACGGAAATGGGTCATTGAGCGGGGGCGGAGATCCATGGAAGAACGCGGAGAATAACCCGCCTCTGCCTCCGGCAACAGGGGCGAAACAACACCAAATCGCGTAAACCAGACGTTAAGTCCATTATTGGAATTCGCTTCCGAATCGGAGCTGGAGGAAAGTGCACCCTCGCTTCCGCGTGAGCGCGTGTCCCCGGCACCGACGGAGGCTCGCCCAAGGACCTGCCACCACTTGTCCCGTACGCCGCCGCCTCGGCGGTGCTCTCCAGCGCTCTCCCTGATTCGGAAACATCATTCCTCAACGGGCGTTACAGGAGCCGTCTCTCGCTGAAGGCGGAGGCGCACGAGCACGGGTGCGTCGAATCCCGACCGGGTGGCTTTGTCGAATTCCTCGGCCAACTGACGAAAGATCTGCTTCGGATCCATGGCGCCGTCGGCCGTCCACCCTCCGCCCCGATACACCGTCTTGTCCCCGAGACGTACGGCCATGTCCCGGCTCCAACCCGCGTGCAAAGGCACGTTGCCGGGCTGCCAGCCAATCGTCACCTGGAATCCGGCGCCGTCTGCGCCGCGTTCGGCGACCAACGTCACGGCGGCCACATCCACGGGCATCTCGTCCTCCAAACGATGCGCGAGTCGATCCAGATCCTTTCCACTCAGTACTTTGCCGCGCAACAACTCCACGCCTGATTTCTCCGCCATTCCGCCCGGGTCCGTCGTAGGGTGCACCTCGCGCACGATGCTTGCCAGGCGCAGGGCGAGAGGGCGCAAGGTCGCGGCGTCGGCGCCGTGTTCCAGACGGGCCCGCACCTGCGGCAAGGCGCGCAGGCCCATCGACTCCACTATTTTAGTCGCAGCGGGTTCACGGTCGGCATCGGCTTTCGCCGCGACATAGGCATCGAGCAATGGCGCGACTTCGGACTCCGGGGCCGCGGGAATCACCGGGGGCGGCGCGGGTGTGGGAAGCGGCGGCATTCCGTGCGCGGAACGCCATATGTCCTGCAGTTTGACAATCTGCGTGTCGCATTCCGCCCCGCTCGCCGACCACTGAAAGGCATATTTTTCCGGCCAACGGTGGGACATCACATAAGCCGCCATGTCGCAGATGCGCGGGTCGGCGAAAGAGACCTTTTCGAGATTTCCCGCCGGACCGAAGAAGCGCTCCTTGTCTTCCAGCGCCGTCGCGAGCAACCGCTCGACGGCCGCTTCCGCTTCGCCTGCCGGCAGCTTCTCCACGTGATCGTAGAGCGACACTTGCGGCCCGCTCCCTCCGCCGTTGAACGTTCCATTCCGAAAGACCTCCACGGCCGCGTAGCGCACTGGAAGCGGGGCTTTTTTCGCCTCGTCGGCCAGCGCGTCGATGGCCCGCGCGTCGCCGCTCCTTGCCAGAAAACTGATGATGTAGCCGGCCTGGGATAATGTGGTGTCGTCATTGGATGGAAGCCGGGGCTGGATCCGGCGCCATGCATCGATGATCGCCGGCACGGCTTCCGGTTGTCCGCGCTTAAAAAGCGCTTTGGCCGCGGAGACCTGCGAATAGACATCGTGATCGGGAGTGAGTTGCGCGCGCAGAAAAGCCACCGGCGTGTCGGCGGGCAGCAAGCCGGCCACCTCGACATATTCACCCCGGTAGCCCGGCTCCGGGGTCGCCTTCAATGCGGCCTCGATCGCCGGCAGGGCATCGTCGGGATATTTCTCCACGAGTCTCCGCGCCGCCTCGAGCCCTTTGCCTCGGCCTGCGGAAGCGGTTTTGATCAGGGTCTGCTTCTCGCCCGTACCATTCACTTCTCTCCACCAGGCTTCGGCCTGGTGCCGTGTCGTCCCGTTGACCAATTGTCCATCTTTGGATTTGAGAGGGTAAAGATTTCGCCCTGAGAGAAATTCGAGAATGTGTCGCGCTACTTCACCCACCCGGATCGTATGCGGTCCTCCCAAACTGTTGAAGCGCGGCTCCATGGAACGCGTGAAGCGGGGATCACCGAGCGCTTCGATCAGTTGCGGCACGGCGGCATTCCCGGAATCCACGAGACGCTGGATCGGCGTCTTCTCGTCCTTCTTCCTCCAATCATCCGACATCGCCGGATAGTGCGGGTCCCGGATCCACATGATATGCGTCTCGTTGCGCAGTTGGTAAATATCCTCCGCCACCTGCTCCGCGGGCGACATTTCGTTGCGCGGTTTGGGATGATGCGCGGCCTCCTCCGCAATCATCTTGCGCAGCAAATCTGCCGACTCCTGCGCGTAGGCCAACCGCTTGTTCGCCGGGTAAGTGACCGGAAACGACTCGTAAATCTTCAGCAAGTCCGTCAGCGGAATGGAGGGATTGCCAAATTTTTCCTCCGTCTCGGTCAATACTGTTTCCCCCATTTCCCGCTGAAGCTTGTCCCGCAATGACGAAGCATCCACTTCGCCGGTCTGTTCGTCAGGAATCTTCGCCACCACGTCGAACAATTCGCCGGCCACCTCATTGAGACCCTTTTGCTGACAGGCCCGGCCGAAGCTGAAGAGTCGAACCCGGTACGGCACCGGCCATCCACCGTGAAAATCAAAAGACGGCCACAAGTCGGGATACTTCCCCTTGAAGGCTTTCTCGCGAGCTTCAAAGTCCTTCGGCCCTGTCTTGAGGTCATGCACCACAGCCATCAAGTCACCGACCACTTTTGGAAAATCGATCACCTCGTAATTCACTCGCAGATGCACTGGCCCATCTGTCTTACGAACGAAATGGATCAGCCTCGGAGGTGGATACGGTTCGAATGGATCAGGACGGCGGTTAAAATCGCCGGTGCTGCACAGGAAGACGGTGAAGCCGTCGACGTCTTCGCCGGTCAGAAACCCCTCTACAAATCGATTCTCAGGAGGCTGATTGCCGCGCTTGATCCAGCGGTCAGTGGCAACGCGCACGTAGGGAGCATCCTTCACATCCGGAAAGCCGAGCGTGTCGTACCAGGAGACGGCGGCGGAGACATCGACCGCCCGGGCGTTGGTTCCGAGGAAAGCCCCCGTGATCAGAAATCCCAGCGAAACGATCGCGAGAGCGATATTCCTCCATGCTCGCCGATTGCCAGAGCGTTTCATGATGTCGCCAGCCATGGCGGGCACGCTACCGCCGGATGACATCCCCAGCAAGGGCCGGGAAAATGGCGCTCTGATCGCAGGGAACTTCTGTAGCGGCGGTTTTTCGACTGCTCCACGGGCGGTCTCCTTTGCAACCCGCCCCTAAACGCGCTCTAATGCCGGGCTTTCATGAAACTTTCCACGATCCAGGCCAGCCTCAATCAACTGGGCATGCAGCCCACCAAGAGCCTCGGCCAGAATTTTCTCCACGACCAAAACCTCGCGGAATGGATCGTCGCGCAGCTCGATATCCAGCCCGAAGAGGCCTGGGTGGAACTCGGACCCGGGCTCGGTGCGCTCACCGAATTTGCCCTCGCCCGCTCGCCGCGCGGACTCGTCATCGAGAAGGATGGCCGTCTTGCCGGCTTCCTGCGCGAGCGTTTTCCGGCACTCGAAATCATCCATGGCGACGCCAGTGAATTCGACGTGCGCGAGCTCTTCGCCCGCGGGCCGATCAAGGTGCTCGGCAATCTCCCCTATTACGTTTCCAGCCAGATCCTTTTCGCCTTCACCGGTGAGCCGAGCCCGGTCAGTGCGCTCATCTTCACCTTGCAAAAGGAACTCGCCGAGCGCCTCTCCGCCGGGCCGTGGACCAAGGAATATGGCGCGCTTACCTTGCTCGTCGGCCGCCGCTGGAAGGTGAAATATCTGCGCACGCTTCCCGGCAGCGTCTTCATGCCCGCGCCGAAGGTCGACTCCGCGATCGTGCTGCTCACCCCGCGTCCCGCCGGCGAAGTGCCCGCGTGCGACGGTGAGCTTTTTACTCGGCTGGTAAAACAAGGCTTCGCCCAGCGCCGCAAGCAGCTCCGCAAGAATCTCGCCGGCCGGAATCTCGACTGGCCCGCACTGTGCCAGCATCTCGGGGTCGAGGAAACCACCCGCGCCGAAGAGCTCTCCCTCGAGCAATGGATCGCGCTGACGAATTTCGTGACCAAAAGCTCCGACCCTGGCCATTCGTCATCCGTCATTCGTCATTCCGCCGCCGCGGATCTCGCCAATGCAGCGCAAGACGTGCACGGCGAAATCTTCGACGTGGTCGATGAGGAAGACCGTGTCACGGGACAGCTCTCGCGACACGAAGTGCACCGGCAAAAGCTCCTGCACCGCGCGGTGCACATCCTGGTCTTCAATTCGCGTGGCGAGCTCTTTCTCCAGCGCCGTTCGCGCTGGAAAGATGTGCATCCCCTGCGTTGGGATTCCAGCGCGGCCGGCCATGTGAATTCCGGCGACACCTACGCCGGCACCGCCCCGCGCGAGATCGTGGAAGAGCTCGGCGTCAGCGCGGAAGTCGAGGAGATCGGCAAGCTGCCGCCCAGCCCGGCCACCGGTTGGGAACACGTGCGCCTTTACCGCGCGCACCACGACGGCCCCTTCAAACTGAATCCCGCCGAACTCGACGGCGGCGGCTTCTTTACCCTCGAACAGATCGACCGCTGGACCACCGCCCGACCGGAGGATTTTGCCACCGGGTTTCTGGAATGCTGGAAGCATTTCCGGGCGCTGGCGCAATAGCGTTCCCGAATTCAAAAGGAACGCGTTGCGAGCGCTTTGGGAACCGGTCTTCGGAACTGGGAAAGACGCTCCCTCCCCGCGGTCATTCTGAGCGGAGTGGAGGGAGTGTAACGACTGGAACGCAGTCGAAGAACCCCGCCGATTTACGAGCGATGCTCGCTGGTTATTCGACGGGTTTGCCCCGCAGTCCCGTAGGCGTCTCGCAGACTCGGCTTTCGACTGCGTGCCCCGCCATGTCGCCTTCGGGTCACTCCGCTCAGAATGACATCCGGGAGAGAGCGGTCTCGTGGGCAAGATATTGAAAAACGTCGGCAATGCCTAGCGCTCTCCGCCGCACCAAAACGCGAGCGTTCCACCACGCTGCAGGTAATGCGCGAGCGCTCGGAGCATCACACGATGCTACTGCTTCGCCCCCGCATTTCGCTCCCACACATACAGCACATCCGGCTGCTTCTCCTCGTTGCCCCGGCCATCGGTCTCGCCTTCCATACGGAAGCCGTATTTCTCGAAGAAATGGCGGCCGCCCCAGTTGCACCGAAATGTCCTGGCGCGCAGAGTGGCTGAGGAAGCCATGGCCACCGAGAGCAGGCTGCTGCCGAGACCATGACGTTGATACTTCGGCACCACATAAAGGTGATCGACCCAGCCGGGACGGAAGGCGATGAAACCCACGCTCACGCCGCCGGGCGCCTCGAGCACCCACAATTCCGAGCTCACATAGACTCCGGTGAGAAAATAATTCAGGTCCTCCGCCGGCGAATGCAGGACGGGCATCTGCGGCATGGCGGTGAAAAAGGCGAGGCGATAAATCTTTGCCACGTCCGGCAGGTCTTCGACCGATGCGCGGCGGGGAAAAGCCAGGATTTCTGTCGTTTCAGGAGCGTGATCGTTCACAGGCGGTTGAATACGGTTATCGCACGAGCGATCCGATCTGAGCTCATCAGCAGGCAGAAATTCGGCCGGTAGCAGAGTTCGACCTTTCCCGCGGCGACGAGAAATTCGTGGCCGCAAATGAAGAATCGCTGGACCTCGACGAAGACCTGACCGAGCCCAGCCACGACGGGGAGGCAACAAAGGATTCTCAGATAAGGCATTCGGTTCGTGGAAATAGGATACGTGGTAGCAAAAGCGAGAACCGAGCCACTTTGCGCGGAACCACGACTTCGCAGAGAAGCTTTTGGTGAAGATGGCTCCGTAATTTCCGAGTACGGGTGCGACCGCCGATCTGATCGGCCAACACCTTGACAGAATGCCACCAAGGCGATAGCGGCCGCGCCCATGATACCCACGAATCGCGTAGCGCGGTAACAGGCCGCGAGGTCTGCGGGGAAGGGCAACATCCAGCGTTGACTTGTAATGGCATCCATTACACAAAGGGCGTGGATCTTTACTTCGCTCAATGGCCTGCTGTGCAGGCCACCGGGGGACCCACCCGCCCGCAAGGGCACGGGGCAAACGGCGCTGCGGCGCCGGGAACACTTGGTGATTCCAGCCCGACAGCTAACCTCGGCAGCGTCACACCAAGGCAGGGATGGCATCGCTTCGCAAGGGGCGATGCGCGCTGCACTCGACAGGGAAACTCGAACGCCGTGTTCCGCAGCACGGCGGTAGCAACACATTCATGATCGCAAGTGATACGAAACGGCCGCGCAACGTCGACTGGAAGAGCGCGGCGGCCATCCTTTATGGTGACTGGGGGACGAGCAAGGCATACGTCGTGGGCCTCGCCTTTGCCGTCGCTGGATACAGCTCGTTCTGGCTCATCGCCGCCATGTGCGTCCTCACGGCGCTGGTCGGGGTCAATTACATGACCATCTGCAAGCACTACCCGGATGGCGGCGGCGTGTATGCCAGCGTGCGGCATCGCTCGGAGATCATTTCCATCGTCGGCGCGTTTCTCCTCATCGCGGATTACATCGTCACCGCGGCGATCAGCGCGCTGTCGGCGTTCCAATACCTTCAGCGGGTCATTCCCATTCCGGCCGCGCTTCTTGGTTACTGCGCCGCGGGGGCCATTGTCGTGATCGGTGTCCTGAATTACCTCGGGCCGAAGCACACGGGCAACCTGGCCTTTCTCGTTTCCGGTGCCCACCGCCGTGGGTCGTGGCTTTGCTCGGCTTTTTCTGTCTGCCGCACGTTCGGCGCTGCGATCCACCATATCAAGCCACTCGAAGGTGGTTTCGGCGCCAATTGGAGCCACTTCGTCGGCATCGTGCTCGCGCTCTCAGGCGTAGAGGCCATCGCCAATGCCACCGGCGTGATGCCGCTCAACCCCGGCTGTGATCCGAGCAAACCGTGTGTTTCCAAAACTTCTACCAAGGCGCTGGTCGTCGTCATGATCGAGGTGTGCGTCTTCACCGCTCTGCTCGGGTTTGGCATGCAGGCCTTGCACGGTCTGCAGGTCATCCCGGTTCCTGGCCAGGACCCCGATGTCAACGCGCCGGATGCACACGGGGTGCGCGACTACATGCTCAACTACATGGCCCAGACTTTCGTGACGGGGTCGTGGGGCGCTACCGCTGGAGCCATTGCCGGTGCTGTCGTCAGCATCGTCTTCGCCGTGCTCCTGCTTTCCGCGGTCAATACCGCGATCGTGGACCTGATCGCCATTTCCTTCCTCATGGCACGGGACAAGGAGCTGCCCGGTCTCTTCAGCAAACTGAACAACTACGGCGTGCCGAATGCGGGCCTCATCGTGGCCACCGTCATTCCCGCCATCCTCGTGGCAGTCGTGAGCGATATGGCCGGCCTGGCGAATCTGTACGCTGTCGGCGTGGTCGGCGCCATCGCCACCAACCTCGGCGCGAGTTCCACCGACAAAAAGCTGGATCTGGTGCGCTGGGAACGCGTCCTGATGTTTTGCACGTTCCTCATCATGCTCGCCATCGAGATTTCGCTCTTCGTCGAAAAGCCCGACGCGCGCTATTTCGCAGGGTCGGTCCTGCTCATCGGGTTGATCATGCGCGGCCTGGCCTCCGAGCATTTGCAGCGCAAGGAGAAGGCCGCGGCCACCGCTTCAGGCGCGGTCACGAGCCCGGAGAAGGCGATCGCGATTCCGAAATTCCAGCACGATATCAATACCGCCCCCGGGGCACCTCTGCTGTGCGCGATTCGGGGCATCGGCCGCACCATGAAATTCGCCATCGAGGAAGCGCGGGAAACGAAGCGCCCGCTCTATCTCCTTTTCGTCCGCCAGCAACCGGCGCTGACCGAACGCGACCGCAAGCGCAAATGGCAGGACGACCCCGAAGCGCTGCAAATCTTCTCCGAAGCCAGCGAACTGGCCGATGGGCACACCATCCTGCCGTGCTACGCGGTGAGTGATTCGCCGGCGGATACCATTGTCGATATCGCCGCGACGGTCGGCGCTTCGCGGGTCATTCTAGGTGGGGCGAAACGGTCCGGGCTCATCAGCGCACTGCGTGGCAACTTGATTCGGCAGGTTTCACAACTGTTGCCAGAGGAGATTCCTCTGTTGGTCTATTCCTAGAAGGGGCGCGGGAACACGATTGACGTTCCTCTCCGCGCCCGGCAAATAGGCCACCCACCTTTTCCAGATATCGCCTTGATTACCGCCGACGCCAATCGTCCCCGCAACGTAGACTGGAAACGCGCAGCCGCGCTTCTTTATGGCGATTGGGGCACGAGCAAGGCGTATGTCATCGGCCTGGCTTTCGGCGTGGCGGCGTATTCCTCGCTGCCGATCATTCTCGCCGTCTGTCTCCTCACCGGGCTCGTCGGGATCAACTACCTCGTCATCTGCCGGCATTTTCCGGATGGCGGCGGCGTGTATTCGGCCGCGCGCGCCCAAGGCCGCCTGCTGGCCGTGGTCGGCGCCCTGCTGCTCATCGCGGATCTCACGGTCACGGCCGCGCTGAGTGGTTACTCCGGACTCGATTATTTCAACCTGCCTTTCTTACACCATCACATCGTGCTCTCGACCATCGGGGCATTGCTCATCATGGGCTGGCTGAACTCTTTCGGGCCCAAGCACAGTGGCGGTCTCGCCGTGCTGCTCAGCGTGCCCGTCGTGGTGATCGTCGTCGTGCTTATCGCAGTGAGCCTCCCGCATCTCACGACCGCGCACCTCACGCCGCCGCATGAGAGTTCGTGGCAACTCTGGAAGCAATTCACCGGGACGATCCTCGCGCTGAGCGGCGTCGAGGCCATCGCCAATATGACCGGCGTCTTGAAGCTCGATCCGGGGTCCACGCCGGAGCATCCCAAGGTAGGACGGGAAGCCTCCAAAGCGATCTGGAGCGTGGCCGTGGAAGTCGTCTTCGGCACCGCGCTGCTGGGCTGGGCCATGCTTTCCATTCCGCGTTCGGAAATCGCCCGGCTCGAGGCCCACAAGCCGGACATGCTGCGCTTTGTCGGCGAGTATTTCGGTTCCCTGACGGTCGCGCCCTGGTTCGGACATGCCCTCGGCTGGGCGACGGGCATCCTCTTTTTCCTGCTGCTCATCAGCGCGGCCAATACCGCGATCATCGCCATGATCGGTGTGTTTTACATGATGGCCCGCGACGGGGAAATGCCGCGGCAATTCACCAAGTTGAACCGCCATGGCGTGCCGATCATCCCGCTCATCTTGTCCGTGGCGCTGCCGTGCGTCGTGCTCTCGCTGGCTCACGACTTCGAAGTCCTGGCCGGGCTGTATGCCATTGGCGTCGTCGGTGCCATCTCCGTCAACCTGGGCTCCTGCACCTTCAACAAGAATCTCGACCTGGCCAAATGGGAGCGAGTGCTTTTCGGCTGCACGTTTGCCGTGCTCTCCGCGGTCGAGCTCACCCTGGCTCACGAAAAGCATGAGGCGCTCTTTTTCGTCGTCTGCGTGCTCGGCATCGGCCTGTCCTTGCGCGTCTACGCACAGAAGCGCTCGGGGCTCACTACCATCACCGTCACCCATGAAGTCGCGCAAATCGTCGCTCCGGAGGCGATCGACCGGTTGCGGCCGACCGTCACCGAAGGCCAGCGCATCATGGTCTCCGCTCGGGGCATTACCCCGGTGCTGCGTTTTGCCCTCGATGAAGCGCGTCTGCGCAAGGCTACGCTCTGCGTGCTCTACGTGAAGGAACTCGCGGTGCATTTGCCGGAAGGCGGCCGCGGGGGAGGAGGACGCGCGCGGTGGCAGGATGACCCGCAGGCCTCGGCCATCATGTCCCTCATGCTCAAGCTCGGGCAGGAAGTGGGCGTGGATGTATTGCCCGTCTACGCGGTGAGCACGAATCCCGCTGGCACCATCCTCGATCTGGCCGCGACGCTCGGGGTGGATTTCCTCATGCTCGGCGCCTCGCACCGCCTCTCGATGTCACGCCTGCTCAAGGGCAACGTCGTCGAGGAGGTCGCCCGTGGATTGCCGGAGGATATCCAGCTGATTATCCATAGCTGAGGATGGAGCGTCAGTATTCAGTATTCAGTGACTCAGCACACTGATTACTGATTACTGATTACTGATTACTGATTACTGATTACTGATCACCGCCCACTACGGCATCGGCGTCACATTCAACCCCGCGCGTCCCATCTGCTTGTCGAAGCATTCCGGGCAAATGCCGTGGCTGAACTGACTGCCAGTGTGGGTGTGGATGTAGGTCTCGACCTGGTCCCAGTAGTTGGTGTCGTCGCGCACCCGCTTGCAATACATGCAGATGGGGATCAGCTCCTTGAGCTGCCGAATCTGCGTGGTGTATTCGAGGATACGCTCGGCCACGCGTAGCCGCATCATGATCGCTTCGCGATCGAGCGGCTTGGCGAGGAAATCGTCGATGCCCGCGTCCATCGCCTTGCGCAGGTTGTCGCGCCCCGTATTGATCGCCGTGAGCAGGATGAAATAGGTGTAGTCCGTCCGGACTCGCTGGCGCACTTTCTGGCAGAGCTGCAGGCCATCCATGCCAGGCATCATCCAGTCGCTGACGATGACGCGCACCGGCTCGTGGTCGAAAGCTTCCCAAGCTTCCGTCCCGTTGGCGGCGGTCACGACCTCATGCCCATAGTGCTGCAGGGTGAACTGCAGAATTTTCACTGACACGGGATCATCTTCAGCGATTAAAATTTTCATACGGCACAGGCAGTTTTTTCATGTTCCAACGCGAGCCTCACGAGCTCAAATTCGTTTTCGATTTCCTTTAGCATTCTGGCGGCGTTGTCGAGATTACCCTCCCGCGAAGTCATCTCCAGCCGTTCGCATGCCGCGCGCATCCGCTCCGCGCCGAAATTGCTGCAACTCCCCTTTAGGGTGTGGGCCGCGCGCTCGAGTTGCGGACACATCTTCGTGGCCAGCGCGGTGCGCGCTTCCTTGATCACCCGCGGCGTATTCTCGATGAAAACGTCGATCAGTTTGCCGAGGATGCTTTCTTCGCCCTCGATCTCCAGTTCGCGGAATCCGGCAATCGTCTTGGTGTCGATGATGCCCGCGACATTGACCTCCGGGCTCCCCTGCTCCGTGCTTCGCAGGCCGGAGAAGCGCCGGATGGCGGCATGCAGCACCTCCGGCTTCACCGGCTTGCTGACATAGTCGTCCATGCCCGCATTCAAGCACTTCTCCCGGTCGCCTTCCAGCGAGTTGGCGGTCATGGCGATGACCCACGTGTGCCGGACGTCGCCTTCGATCGCTCGCAGATCCCGCGTGGCCTCGTAGCCGTCGAGCTCGGGCATCTGGCAATCCATGAAAACGATGTCGTAGCGCGAGCGCGCCAGCGCATCCAGCGCGCGGCGGCCGTTCTCCACCACGTCGGCCATGTAGCCCAGTTTTTGCAACTGGTAGAGCGCGACTTTCTGGTTCACCGGGTTGTCCTCGGCGATGAGGATGCGCAGTTTCTCGATCGGCTCGGAAGGCAGCGACGCCGGTTGCTCGCTCAGCGCGACGAGGCCCGACTTGATCTCGCGCGTCTCCACGTCCTGCGACATCACCAGGCTCAAGCAATCGTAAAGCTGCGACTGCTTCACCGGCTTGGTGAGATACGCATCGACGCCGGTCTCACGCAGCGCTTCGGGATCCTCCTGACGATCGACCGAGGTGAGCATCACGATGCGGGCCGAGGCAAAGCGTGGGTCTTTCTTCATCGCCCGCGCCAGTTCCAGGCCGTCCATCTCCGGCATCTGCATGTCGAGGATCGCCAGGTCGAACATCCGGCCCCGGCCCGCTTCGGCCTGGAGAATCGAGAGTGCTTGTTTGCCGCTGGCCGCTTGCTGTTCGCGCATGCCCCAGTTGCTGAGAAGATGATGCAGGATCGCGCGGTTGGTGTCGTTGTCGTCGACGGTGATCACCCGCACGTCTTTCAATTTCGCCGGACGCGGCGCCGCCATGCCGCCACCGGCCTGCTTCTCGAAACGGGCAGTGAACCAGAACGTCGACCCCTTGCCGGCTTCGCTCGTCACGCCGATTTCGCCGCCCATGCGGGCGACCAGTTGCTTGCAAATCGCGAGCCCCAAGCCGGTGCCACCGAAACGGCGCGTGGTCGAGCCGTCCGCCTGCACAAACGGCTGGAAGAGCCGCTCCTGCGCTTCGGAGCTGATGCCGATACCCGTATCCGTCACCGAAAAGCGGATGGTAGTGTGCGTCTCGGCATTCTCCTGGCAATTCGCCCGCACCACCACTTCGCCCTTGTCGGTGAACTTGACCGCATTGCCGATGAGGTTGGTGAGCACCTGACGCAACCGCCCCGGGTCGCCGCGCAGGTTGGTAGGCACATCGTGATAGACCAGCGAAGCCAGCTCGATCTCCCGGCTGGCGGCGCGGGCGGCCAGCAATTCGACTGAACCCTCCACGACAGTCCCCAGTTGAAAATCGATTTCTTCGAAGGCCAGCATGCCCGCCTCGATTTTCGAGAAATCGAGAATGTCATTGATGATGGTCAGCAGCGCATCGGCACTGCTCGAAATCGTCTGGGTGAAGTCGCGCTGCTTCGGCGAGAGCTCGGTGTCGAGCAGAAGGCCGGTCATGCCGATGATGCCATTCATCGGCGTGCGAATCTCGTGGCTCATGTTCGCCAGGAACTCGGACTTCAGCCGCGCGGATTCCAACGCCGCGTCGCGTGCCTTCTTGATAGCGTCGTCGGTCTCGCGGCGAGCCGTGATATCCTCGACCGTACCTTCGTAGTAGAGCAGCTTGCCATCCTGGTCGCGCACGGCGCGCGCCCGTTCGGAAATCCAGATGATCGATCTATCACGCCGGTAAATCTGCGACTCGAAATCTTTCACCGCGCCTTTTTCCAGCATCATCGCCGTGAACTCCGCGCGCCGCCCCGGCCGCACATAGAGCTGCTTGGCGATGTGCGTGATCTTGCTCGTCAACTCGTCGGGTGACTCGTAGCCGCAGATTTCCGCCAGCGCCGGGTTGACGCTCATGTAACTGCCTTCCGGCGTCGTCTGGAAGATACCTTCGATGGCGTTTTCGAAAATACTCCGATACTTCTCCTCGGCGTCGCGCAGTTCGAGTTCCTTGCGTTTCAGCGCGCTGATGTCCTGCAGTGTGGCGCGCGTGCCGCAGATCTTGCCCGCGGCGTCGGTCATCACTCGCTGACGCATCAACACCGGAACGCGACGCCCGTCCTTGCGGCGGAAGCTGCGCTCGAAGGCCTCGTGGAGCGGATCGCCCACCGCCGGTTGCTGCACGGTGGTGCCGGTGTATTCGCCAATCAGGAATTCCGTGACCGGGCGCCCGACCATTTCCTCGAGCCGGTAGCCGAGCATGTTCAACTCGGTGGCATTCACCCGCGTGATGCGATTTTCCAGATCGAGCTCGTGATAGGCCACCGGGGCATCGTCGAAGAGCTCGCGGAAGTGCCGCTCGCTCTGCTGCAGCGCGCGCTCCGCCCGCCGCTGTTCGCCCACGTCGATCGCGACACCCCCGAGCATTTTGGCGCCATCCGACGTCCCCATGGAGAATTTCATCACGAGCCACTCATGCATCACGCCGTCCGGCGTGGGCACTTCCTCGATGAGCTGCTGCGGCAGGCCCGAGGCCAGCACTTCACGATCCACGGCGGTGAGTCGCGTCGCCTTGTCGTGGGGGAGCCAATCGAAGTCCGTCTTGCCAAAGATATCCTCGAGCTTCATCTGGAAGCGGTGCTCCATCACTTCGTTGATGTAGAGCATGCGGCCGTTCTCGTCCTTGATGAAGGCCAGCACCGGGCTGTGATTCATGAACGCCTGGAAACGCTCCTCGCTCTCGCGCAGAGCCGCTTCCGCTTCTTTGCGCTCGGTCAAATCATGCCACACCGCGAGCTGCACGGTGCGCCCCATCAATTCCACCACGGTGAGCGTGATCTCCACGGTCATTTCGTCACCGCCCTTGCGGCGAAGGTTCCACTCGCAAGTGTGCCGCCCCTTCTCGCGCAAGACGCGACGGATCTCCGCGGCCCGTTCCATGGATTTCGCGCCATCCGGCTGGCTCTCCGGCGAAAGCGAAGACATCGGCACCGTGAGCAGCGCCTCCTTGCTTTCGAAGCCCAGCATGCGCACCGCCGCGACGTTGCAGTCGATGATGGAGTCCTTGCTGAAGAGCAAATGCGCATCGCTGGATTGTTCGAAGATGATGCGGAACTTTTCTTCCGCGGCCCGGCGGTCCGTCACGTCGCGGGAAACCGCGAGCAATTTTTCCGGCTTGCCGGCCGCGTCATTGATCGTCGTGAGCACCACGTCCCAGTGCTTGCGCTCCCCATTTGCCGCGATGCACGAACCCAGGAACTGACCGGTCTGGCTCTCGCGGGCGAGGGTCAACGCCTTCCGAGCTTCCACCTCGCATTCATCCTTCCACAGCGTGAGCCACTCACTGTCGCGGACGGATTCGAAATCTTTCACCCCATGCCACGCAGACCACCGGCGTTGATCGAAAGCACCCGACCTTCGAGGCTTAACACCGTGATATTGTCCCCGCTGCTCTCCAGCACGCGCGTCTTGAATTCTTCGGTGTCGCGCAGGGCGGCCTCCACCCGGCGCCGCTCGGCCATGTCCAGCCGGGTCAGCCAATACACCAATCCCAACCCGCCCACGGTCGCAATGCTGCCGAGGAGGACGGTGAACAGGTTCATCGACGAACTATGCCTGGCCGCGCCGTCCTGATTGTTGAGCACGACCAATTGCTCGCCCTCGATCTCGGTTACGAGGTTGCGAATCGTACCCATGCGCGTTTTGCCTTCGCGCAACACTGGCAGATCGCGCGTGGCATCGTAGCCGCTGGTCCGGCGCAAATCGACCGCCTGCCCGAGAAACTGCAGCTTGTCCTTGGCGAGCTGATCCAATTGCTCCAACCGAGGCTGGACCCGGAGGTCGTCCCGCGTCGCCAGTCGCACCCGTTGCAAATCGGGCTCAATTCGTCCGGTAGCGGCCTTGAACGGCTCCAGAAACGCCTCATCGCCCGTGAGTAGAAAGCCCCGCGCTCCCGTTTCCGCATCGGTCATCGTCGCCAGGATCTGCTTGAGACTGCGCAGCACTTCCTGGGTCCCCACAACCTGTTTGCGGGTCTCGACCAGCCGCTGGTTGTTCAAATAAGTGGCCAGGCTGACCACAATGGAAACAAACAGGGCAAAGCCGAAACCGGCGAAAATCTTCTTTTCGATGGAGGAGGGCTGCCGCTGCATTTATGAGAGGAACTCCTTCAGCAGGATGCGCGCCCACCTCTTTAGAGAGACCCCTTGGGAAAGGGTTTGAGAGACCCTGTATCGCGATTCTTCGGCCTCCTTCAGAGAAAATCGGCTCCTCCATGCGTTGCAGGCACCGCTCCCGCAGTGAGAAACGCGTTTTACCCGTGTGTCTTAATCTTAATCCTAATCTTAATCTTAATCCCTCTGCGGCTCGACGCGAGACGAGCGGTTAAGATTAAGATTACGAGTAAGATTAAGATTAAGACCGGCCTCCGCCTGACCGTCCCTCCGTACGTGAGAAACCCCGTTTTGCACGAGGGCAAAACGGGATTTCTCGGGTTGCGAGGGGGAAATTACTTGAGCTTGGACTTCAAATCCTTGCCCGCGGCGAACTTCACGCTCTTGGAAGCTTTGATTTTGATCTTTTCACCCGTCTTCGGGTTGATGCCCATCCGGGCCTTGCGGTTCGTAACTTTGAAGGTGCCGAAGCCGACGAGTTGCACGGGCTTGCCCTTCTTCAAACCGCTCTTGATGCCTTCAATAACGGCCTCCACGGAGCGTTCCGCCTGGGCCTTGCTCACGTCTTTGCCGAGCGATTTCTGGACTGCCTCAACGAGTTCTGCCTTGTTCATGCTTGTTCTGTTTCCTTGGTTAGATTGTTTTCAGAGAGCTGGGGGTGGGGAACCAGCAAAGTGCGCGAGTGATGACAGTCGGCTAAATTGAAGTCAACCATTTCCTCTAACATTTTTTGGCTGGCCTAAGACCCTGTAAATATCGGCATTCGCGGTTGCTTTCCTGTCTCAACTTCGCACCATTTTCGCATGAATTTGTCTGAGCAATTGCAACGCCACCTGGACGCCACGCCCCGGATTCACTCGACCGCTTTTGTCGCTCCGGGGGCCGATGTGATCGGCGACGTGACGCTCGAGGAGGAGTCCAGCGTATGGTTCCAGAGCGTGCTGCGCGGCGACATCAATCGCATCGTCATCGGCCCGCGCTCCAATATCCAGGACGGTTCGGTCGTTCACCTCGCGGACGATTACGGGACCTACGTGGGCGAACTCGTGACCGTTGGGCACAAGGCGATCCTGCATGCCTGCACCATCGGCGACGAAGTGCTCGTTGGCATGGGCGCGATCGTGCTCGATGGCGCGGAGATCGGCGCACGCTCGATCATCGGCGCCGGCGCGCTCGTGACCGGCGGCAAGAAGATCCCGCCCGGTTCGCTGGTGCTCGGCTCGCCCGCCAAAGTCGTGCGCACGCTCACCCTTGAGGAGCAGGCAGGTATCAAGGTCTGGGCCGAAAAATACGTCGCGCTCTCGAAGCAGTATCGCGAACGCACCCGGGCAGGAATCTCCCCCATTTAAGCGCAGAGGACGCCGAGAACGCAGAGGGCCGCAGAGGAAGAAAAGGATGAAGGCGGAAGGCGGAAGGATGAAAAAGCGCGTTACCCGATAGCGAGTATCGATCTCCAAAAAACGCGTAGCACACTTCACTTCATCCTTCATCCCTCATCCTTTTGTTTCCCCCTCTGCGGCCCTCTGCGTTCTCCGCGTTTAATCTGGCCGCGATGGGCAAGTTATTTAAGAGGCTCTAAAACGCGCTCAAAGCTTGAGCGCGAAATGGTGCGCGATGATGTCCATGCGCTCGCGCAGATAGAAACGGTGAGCACCGAAGCGCTGCACGCCGGAGTCGAGATGAAACTCGGCACAACCCGCGGCGCGCGCTTCGGCTTGCAACCACTGCAGCAGTTCACCGCCAAAGCCGCGGGACCGCGCCGTGGATGCCGTGATCAGATCGTCGACATACAGGTAGCGCCCCCAGCTCAGGCTTTCGCTAAAACGATAGCCCGCGCAGGCCTGCACTTTCCCTCCCTCCTCCAAAAAGGCGAGACGGTAACCCTGGCTCTGCTGCCGCAGGACCTGTTCTACGAACGGCTCAGGCTTGAGATGCGGTCGCAATTCGAAGACCACCTCGTAACAACGGCAGATGTCCTCTCGCGTCTCCGCAAGGCGAATGCGCGCGCTCACGCGGCCACGGCCTCCGCAGCAGCGCGAGCCATGTTTTCGGCGGCGATGTCTTCCATTTCCGCAAGCGAGGCCACGTGCGCGAAGCGGAAACGCAGTTGCTTCGCCTCGGGCATCCCGCGCGAATAGGCCATGAGCCGCGTGCGCATTGATTGCATGGCGTGCAGTTCACTGCCCTCGACTTCCACTTTCCAGCGGCAATGCCGAATGATGAATGCCCACTGCGTCTCGAGCGGCGGCGGAGCCAGAATCTCGCCCGTAGAAACGTAATGTTTGATCTCGCGGAAAATCCACGGCGTGCTCATGGCGGCGCGGCCGATCATGAGACCGCGCACCCCGCATTTCATCGCGCCAACCGCATCGGCCGCGCTGGCGATGTCGCCATTGCCGATCACCGGCAGACTGGTGGCAGCGGCCACTTCGGCAATCACGTCCCAATTCGCCCGGCCGCTATAGCCCTGCTCTTTCGTGCGGCCATGCACGGCGATGGCCTGCACGCCGCAATCTTCCAAAATTCGCGCGGTCGTCGTCGCATTGATCGTCTGCTCGCACCAACCGATGCGAATCTTCGCCGTCACCGGCAGCGGCGCCGCGCCCTTCACCACTGCGCGGGCCACGCGCTCCAGCAACGGACAATCGCGCAACAGCGACGAGCCGCCGTTTTTCGAGACGACCTTGTTCACCGGACAACCGAAATTCAGATCGATAAAATCGGGCTGTTTCCATTCGCCGACCATGCGCGCGGCTTCACCGAGATGTTCCGGATCGCCGCCAAAAAGCTGCACGCCCAGCGGGCGCTCTGCTTCGATGAATTCGAGATATTCCAGCGTCCGTTCGTTGCGCCGGAAAATACCTTCCGCGCTGACGAATTCCGTCACCATCACATCCGCGCCCTGCTCCTTGCAAAGCTGGCGGAAAATGGTGTCCGTTATCCCGGCCATCGGCGCGAGGTAGAGTGGAAACTGGTCTTGGAACCAAGGAAGCATCAGGGGCTTAGGTTATCACGGATGCGCCACTTGCCAAGGAACAGGCGCTGGAGTTCTATCTCGGGCGCTCCGTCCCCGATGTCATCCCGAGCGAGTGTCCCGTTGGCAAAGTGGCGGGACACGTAGTCGAAAGCCGAGTCTTCGAGACGCCTATGGGACTGCGAGGCAAACCCGGCCGAACAACCAGCGAGACGCCCATGGACCTGCGGGCCAAACCCGATCGAACGACCAGGGAGCCTCGCTCGCAAAGCGCCGGGGTTTGCCCCGCAGTCCCGTAGGCGTCTCGCAAGCTCGGCTTTCGACTGCGCGCTCCCCGCTAGCCCACGAGCGCTCCGCTCAGGATGACAGCGAGGAGGAAACGCTCACCGCTCAATCTTCAAAATCCGGTCATTGTAACTGTCGGTGATGTAGAGCGCTCCATCCGGCCCCACCGTCACCCCATGCGGACGGTGCAACTGGCACTGCAACGGATCCCCATCCAGCCCCCCATTGCCCGGCTTGCCCGTCCCGGCGACGCGGGTGATGAGTCCCGTCTTCGGCGAGTAGCGGCGGATGACGTGATTTTCCGCATCGGCGATGAGCACGGAGCCATCCCGGTCCAGCGCGATGTATTTCGGACCATTCATCGTGGCCTGCAAACCAGGACCGGCATCTCCGCTCAGCCCCTTTGCCCCAGTCCCAACCACCGTCTTGATTTTGCCCGCGGCATCCACATAGCGCAACGCATTGCCATTGCGTTCCAGGATGTAGAAGCCGCCTTCCGCATCCGGCCTCACCGCTCGCGGATCGACCAACGGAGCGTCCACCGCCACGGCGCCGTCCGCCGGCACACCGGCCTTCCCGTTGCCCGCCACGGTGGTGATGCTATTCGTCGCCAGGTCGATGCAACGCACCCGGCGATTGCCGATATCCGCGCAGTACAGTTTCGTTCCGGCCGGATTGAGCGCGATCTCGATGAGCGTGGAAAACAACGCGTCCTTCGCCGGGCCGCCATCGCCGGCAAAACCCTTCTTTACCCCTCCCGCCACGGTCGTGATCACCCCGGTCTTCGCATCGATGCGACGCAACAGGTTGTTGAAGCTATCCGCCAGCAACAGGTCGCCATTCCGGAGCACGACGAAATTGTGAATGCCGTTGAAAGTCGCGGCGGTCGCCGGACCGCCATCACCCGTGGCGCCCTTCGCGCCTGTTCCCGCGATGACGTGCAGGATGCCATCCTTGCCGACCTTCAGCACCCGGTTTCCGTGCTCCATTTCGTCGATGACCATATCGCCTTTGGGCGTGAACTCGGTGCAGAACGGTTCGTGCAGCGCGCATTGCGTGGCCGGCGCGTCCTTCTCCGCGGGGCCCGTGCCGGCGACGAGCACGATCTTGTCCGCGTGCGCCAAGGCTGCGGTGCAGGTAAACAAAACGAGGGGGAGAAAACGACGCATCATCCTCCCACCTTGCCGCGAAAGGCCGATCCATCGCAACGCACAAACAAACAACTCGCTCGGCAAGCTCCCGCGCTTCGCGGCATGCTCACGGCCATGCCCCGTTTGCTACACTTCCTCATTACCGGATTCGTCCTCGCCGGCGCGTGTCGCGCCGAAACGATCAGTACCGACCTGCTCATCGTCGGCGGCAATGAGTCCGCCTGCGCAGCCGCGGTGCAGGCGGCGCGACTGGGCGTGCAGCGAGTTCTGCTCGTCAACGATATCGACTGGCTCGGCGGCCAGTTCAGCGCCGAAGGCGTCGGCGTGGTCGATGAATGGACCGCCGTCGACGGGAAGCGCACGGACTTTCCCCGCAGCGGTCTCTTCCGCGAAGTCGCGCAACGCATCGAAGCCGTAAACCAACGTAAATACGGCACGCCCTCGCCGGGCAACAGCTTCTGCGGCCGACTCACCATTGAGCCGGCGGAAGCGGAACACATTTTCGAGGACCTGCTGGCTGCCGAGTCCAGGCACGTGCGCATCGAGCGTGGGTGGGAACCCACCTCGGTCCTGCGCGATGGCAATCGCGTGACCGGCGTGATTTTTACCCGTGGCCCGGAGCGACTCGAAGTGAGCGCCCGTCTCACCATCGATGCCTCCGACTGGGGCGACGTCATTCGCCTCAGCGGCGCCGCGTGGAATGCTGGGCCAGATGCCAAGGCGCGCTTCGACGAACCGAGCGCTCCCGAAGTCATCGACGAGAGCAACCGGCGGGAGATGAACCCCTTGACCTATTGCGTGACCTTGCGCGATGCCGGCCAGGAAAGCCTCTCGCCGGAACCCGCCGGCTACGACGTCCGGCGCTACTACGGTTCGACAAATGCCACCGCGAAACAATTCCAGGCGCTGGGCTGGCCGAAGGGGACGCTGATGGTGAATGTGCCCGCCTTCGCTGACACGACGCACGCCGCCGGCCCCTATTCGCCGCCGGTGAACGTCTACACGCACCGCCGCCTGGTGGATGCCCGGCATTCCGGTCTCGCCCCGGTCATGGAAAAGACCTTCCTCAACTGGCCAACGCAGGACTATCCGCTCGACCGCTGGCCACAAGCCGTCGCCGCCGCGCTCGAGGCCACGGAGGCCGGCGCCGCGCAGGAGAACATCGTCGCGCTCACGCCCGCGCAACGCCGCATCGTCTTCGACGATGCCAAACAGCATGCGCTCGGTTTCTTCCATTATTTGCAAACGATCAGTCCCGAGTTTCGCCGGCTAGAATTGACCGACGAATACGGCACCGCCGATCACCTCCCGCCCAAGCCCTACGTGCGCGAAGGTCTGCGCCTCGAAGCGCTCACCATCTTGCGCGAACAGGACATCCGCACCACGCACGACGAACCGCACTGGGCGAAGCTCATGCCGGAGGATGGGGTCTTCGGCTTTCAGTTCAACATCGACTTTCACCCCACGCGCCGTGTCTTCCTGCACGACGATCCCGCTGGTCCTTGGGCGACCATCCACACCGCCACGCGCAACTGGTCCACACACACCGACCGCGCGATGTTTCCGCTGCGCGGACTCATACCCATCGAGCGCAATGGTCTGCTCGGCGCCTCGAAGAACATCGGCGTGAGCAGCGTCGTGCAATCCGCGCTCCGCCTGCATGGCCAGATGATGCTCTGCGGCCAGGCCAGTGCCACCGTGGCGTGGGAGGCCTTGCGCGTCGGCATCCAACCCCGCGCCGTGGCGAAAGATCCGAAGCGCGTGATGGTCGTGCAACGCGCCCTTGTGAAATCCGGCGTGCTCATCTGGCCTTTTCACGATCTCGATCCTGCTGCCGACTATTTCGAAGCGGTCAACCTCCTCGCCGTCCACGGCATTCTCCTACCGGACGCGGACAGCGTGCGCTTCCAACCCGACAAGATCGCCACACCCGAGGAGATCGCTGGCGTCCTATCGCGGGCAAAACTCTCGGCGCTCCCCGGCGGCAATCCCGCGCAACCGCTCACCCGCGCTCAGCTTGCGAAGGCCGTGTGGACCGCGATCTCGCGCTAGGACAAGAGAAGCTACCGGACGCATGCTGCGGAGACACTGCACACTCGTCATTCGTCATCCCCCGCTCCGCGGGATCATTCCTTAACCCGGTTCGAGCAACGACGAAACCTCCGCCTGCACCTGCTCGATCTGGTCGAGCCGAAGCTGCGGATCGGGAATCACGAAGACCTCGCCGGTTTTCGCGTGCTCGTAGATGCGCGTCAATCCGCCCTCGGCCGATTGCTTCGCCTCCACTTCCTTGAGGATGCGCTTGCGCTCGAGCATCACCGCCAGCAGGTAGCGCGCGGCGGCGTGCTGCGCGGAATTTTCCTGCATATAACGGCGCAGCAAATCCTCGGCAGTCTGCTTGGCCAGCGGTTCGGGCGCCGGCGGCGGCGGAGCTTCGTATTTCGAACGCCAAAACGAATACGGCTGCTGATTGTCGTTGCGCTCCTTCCACGCGGCCTCGCTGATGTCCTCGCGGCGCAAGCCCACACCTTCCTCAAAAAGCAGCGTGTAAAAATAGTCGCCATCCTGAAATTCCACACCGGTGACGGCGCACCGGTTGGTGCGGCCTTGAATGCTCCATTCCTGGTTGATCATCAGCTAAAGAATTTGGGGATCGGAAAATCGCGGTTCGTCGAACGATAATACATCAAAACCAAGCCGATGATACCCAGCCCAATGACCGGCACCCACGGCGAGAAATTCGGATCCATGCGCATGCCCTTGCCGAGCATCACGAAGAACGAGTGCGACATGATCATGAGTACCAGCAGCACCATGGCCGCAGTCACCCCGCCGATCACGCCGCGCCGATTGTAAACGATCCCCAGCGGAGCCGCGAGGAAGACAGCGAGGAGGCACTGGAACGGCAGCGCGTAACGGTCCGCGAGATTGGCGCGATACGGCGCGAGCTGCACCGCTGGGAAGTCGGAGTTGTATTTCAAATATTCGTGCAACTCGTGCACGCTGAGCCCGCCCGGGTTGAGCTCGGTACTGGCCACCCGCCACGGCGTTTCGGGCCAGTCTTTGATAATCCGGAACCCACGCAGGAAAAGATCCTGATCTTCCACGTCCCCATCGGGCTTGAAGGTCACGATCTTGCCCTTCTCCAGCTTCCACTCCTGTTTGGCGGGATCGTAATACACGGAGGAAGCGTACCATTTCTTCAGGATATGGCCGGTTTCGTCCTGCTGCGTCACGTGCACACCCTGCATCCGCTCCTCGCCAGGCTGAAAGATCAGCTTGCGCACGTACCAAGTGCGGTCGTCCCGGCGATCACGGAACAGATGGGCCAGCACCGGCTCCACATCGGTCGCCCTCTTGCCGCGCTTGATCTTCTGCATGGCGTCCTTCTTGATCGATTCGGCGTGCGGCGCATGCTCCCAGTTCAGCCAGAAGCAAAAACCCGTCATCAAGACGCCCACTCCGATCAGCGGCGCGAGTACGCGCACCACGCTGCGACCGGCGGTGAGTTGCGAAATGAGCTCATTCGTCCGCGACATGCGGCTCAGCGAAAAGAGCAGTCCCAGCATCAGCCCCACCGGCAACGACATGAGGATGACCGTCGGGAGCTGGGTCACATAGTATTCCAGAATCGTCCGGAAACGGGCATGCGCTTCGATGAAGTCGTTGAAGTTGTCGCTGACGTCGATGATGAGCCAGATCGCAATGAACCCCGCCAGGCACATTAAAAACGGCTCGATGAAACTGCGTAAAACGTAGCGGTCGAGGATATTCATGAACAGCGGGGTCGGGGATTCAAATGCGGTTCGGGCACTTTGCCAAGTGAAAGCTCACGACCCAGAAGGCGGGCCACCGGCGGTCGGCGGGCGAAAGTGGATCAAAAGCGCAGATTCAAGGCTTGGTCAGAAGTCCGCGCCGCCGGGCAGGCGCACATCCTTCGGCATTTCAGAACAGGACATTTGCGACAAACTGAGCCACATGGTCAGGCGTCTTCCGGTGACGGCGAACCACAACGACCAATTCGCGCACAAAACGCTCCCGCATCGGCAACCGTTGCAGATTTCGCTTTCGGCCATAAAGAGCGAGTGCTCGGATCGGTACAACGCTGACGCCCAGGCCCAGCGCCACGAGATTGATGATCAGGTCAAATCCATCCAACCGCATAGCCGGCTCCACTTTCAGTCCCTGCCGCTTCATCCAGGCATGCAGCTTTTGGCCGGTATTGGTTGTATCGTCGATGAGCAGCCATGGCTGCTTCGCCAACCACGCCGCGCGGGCAACCGGCGACTTGGGGAGGGCCTGGAAGGTAGCGGCGAGCTCCGCGGGCGCGACCAGGGTGAAAGCGTCGTCGAAACGATGCGTTACACGGAGGGTCTGCGGCAGCCGTTTCGGCGGGCTGAGAACGCCCAGGTCGAGTTCATTGGCCTCCAGCGCAGTCAGGATTTCGGCACTTTTCTGATACGAAACCCGGCAGGAGACTTGGGGAAGGTGACGCAGATTGGCGTGAAAAAATCCGGGCAGATACGCCAGGCCGATACTGCGCGAGACGCCCACCCGCACCTCCTTGCGCGCACCGGCAAATTGCTCGCGCAATCGCTGGAACGAAGCTTCGACATCGCCAATCAACCGCGCGGATTCATGAAATAGGAACTCCCCAGCCGGCGTCACCCGCACACTGCGAGTGGTCCGCTCGAGCAGTTCCAATCCAAGGCTGCTTTCCATCCCCTGGATCTGGCGGGTGATGGCGCTTTGCGTGCGACCCGCCAACTGCGCAGCGCGGGTAAAGCTGCGCTGCTGCACCACCAACCGGAAAAGGAAGAGCTCGTAGAGGTCGAACGGAGTAGTAGCGAGAAACTCATTCATACAACGCATTAATGTATACGACTAATGCATTTCACTCAATTTCAAGCTGACCGTAATCTCCGGCCATCGAAATCCAATCCTATCCCTATGGCTGATCCCACTCATACCGCTCCCGAAAATGTCCCCGGCCCCTACTATGTCGACGACACGTGCACCGACTGCGATCTGTGCCGCTCCACCGCCGCCGAATTTTTCACACGCCAAAATGCGGGCGGCTACACCTACGTCCATCGACAACCCCAGACTCCAGAGGAGATTGCACTAGCCGAAGACGCCCGACTCGCCTGCCCAACGGAATCCATTGGCAACGATGGATTCGCAGCGCCTTCCACCTCGTCTGCGAATTAAAGCGGATTGAAAATGCAGAGACGCCGATCTCTTTTCGATTTCCCGAAACTCATTTCCCGGGCACGATGCCGGCCATGGATGCCCAGACGTTGCATTGCCCGAATTGCGGAGCGGCCGCTTCGAGTGACGCCACCCAGTGTGAACATTGTGGGTCGCGACTCGCTACCATTGCCTGCCCTTCCTGCTTCGGGATGATCTTTCTCGGTTCAAAATTCTGCCCCCATTGCGGGGCACGCGTGGGGCGGACGGAAGGGGAGGACGAAACGGTGGCGAAGTCGTGTCCACGCTGCGAGGTCGCTTTGCAAAGCGTGGCGCTTGGGCCGACGGGCACGGTGAAAATCCATGAATGTTCGAAATGCGAGGGCCTGTGGGTGGACGTCGCCACCTTCGACGCCATTTGCACCGACCGCGAGGAGCAGGCCGTCGTCCTTGGCGGTGCCACACCGCCGCCCGGGCGCGCCGTGCTCACGCTGGATGAAGTGCGCTATCTGCACTGCCCGGAATGCCACACCCTCATGAACCGCGTGAACTTTGCCGGCCGCTCGGGAGTCATCATCGACTGCTGCCGCGGACACGGCACCTGGTTCGACCGCAACGAATTGCAACAGATCGTCGAATTCATCCGCGGCGGCGGCCTCGAAGCCGCCCGGGAACGCGACCGCGTCCAACTCGAGGACCAGCAGCGCCACCGTCCTCTCCCCGCCACCATCGAACCCATTGAACCTCGCCGCACGTGGGCAAATCCCTGGTCGAATCCCTGGGTGGATGGCCGCGACCTCATCGACGTCCTGCTCTTCCTCGGTGGAGCGATCGCGCGGTTGTTCACGAAGTAAGCAAGCAAGCCGCGCGCGCCTTGCCTATAAGGTAGCGCAGTCGATCCAGGAGAAGATTCTTCGGACTTTTTCCGGGAATGGATTTACTTCCTCTCCTCCATTCGCCGGGCGCTTCACGAGCTAAATCTCGAATGCGGGCGGCATCCTGGATTTCGTGGCGCGCTTCCTCGAGGCGGGCGTTGAGATAGTTGAAAGGCAGCAGCGAGAAAATGGCCACGCCAAGACCGAAGGCCGTGGCCATGAGCGCTTTCGCGATGCCGCCGGTGATGGCGCTGGGCGCGCCGAGTTGGTTCCCCCCCGAGGAGACTCAAAGAATGGATCATGCCTGAAATCCGTGGTCAAAATCTTACTCCTCCCGCGTCTCGTGCAGTGCTAACCCGAAAAGTGTACGCAGCTTGCGGAAATTTATTAAATCGCGAATGGACGCGAATAAGCACGAGTGGCCCGAGAGCATGCTCCAACAATTCTCTGCGGCCCTCTGCGTTCTCGGCGTCCTCTGCGTTTAAATGGGTAGGCCTTTGGTTGCGGCTCCGCCGCGCTGTGGCCTCCGCGTTTCAACCTATTTCCGACAGGCCAGCCAAGCCCCATCCGGCACGCGGTAGCAACGGTGGGCGCCTTCGAATCCTTTGAGGACGTGTTCGCCGGGGACACTTTCGATGGCGATGAGACCGTCGAGTTTGGTCTGCGCCGAGGCGCTGAGGCAGAACGGCACGCCGAGTTTGCTGGCGAGATCCTCGAGGCGGAAGATGAAGTTCATCTCCGGCCCGAGCATGCTCGGTTCGCCCCAGGCAGACTGCTCGCCGAAAGTGATCATGCCATAGTGCACCGCTACGCGAAAACGGACGGCATTGTTGTCGCGGAGTTGCTGCAGGGCATGCAATGCGGTGACGACGGCGGGAGCGACTCCCTCGCGATCCTCCCAGCAGGCGAGAAAGCCGTCGCCGATGTATTTCGGGATGCGGCCCAGCGCGCTTTCGACGATGCGATGACATTCGCGCAGCCATCGCCCCATGGTGACGGCCAGTTCCTCGACATCCATTTTCACACTCAGCGCGGTGAAGTCCTGGATATCCGCAATGAGCAGCCAAAGGTTTTTGGTCTGCAAATCGAGCACGGTAGCGTCACTGCCCGTCGTGGTGGTGGAAGTGATGACGGTGGTGATTTCGCCCTTGGCGGCCGCGCGCGAGGGTTGCCGAAAAACGAAATTCTGTCCGCCGATAATCAACCGATCGCCGTCGCGCAACTGCGCGGGACGGACGAGGCGCCGGTCATTACGAAAGGTGCCGTTGCGGCTCACCAGATCGACGAGCCAGAACTGTCCTTCATCCTGGGGATGAATGATGGCGTGCTTGCGCGAGGCCTTTGGGGAATCGATGACCACGTCATTTTCCGGTCCCCGACCGAGGTTGCATTTGCTGGTCAGCGGAATGCATTTACCCTCCCCGGCATCAAGCCACGCGCCTTCGGAATCGATGAAGTTTGATTCGGATGGGACAGACATGGCGCGAGCAGTGGGACTCGTGTAAGTGGCCTATTCGTAAGGTGAAACAACCGCCCGACCAAGTGCGAATTTTGCGGCGTGTACGGAAGCGGAAGGGGGAGATTGAAAGCGCCGCAGCCAAACGGTTTTCGATTGAGGAAGAGATGAACCACGGATTTCTCGGATTTCTCGGATTAAAGAATCCGCGGCGACCTCCAGTCCGTGAAATCCGAGAAATCCGTGGTCAAAAAATCGACGCAAGCTGCGTCCATTTTCAGGGCTAGCACTGCAGAGGTCGGATGACGGTGAGACAATCAGATCGACGACCTGAGCTTTTATTCTCATTCTCCGAAAATCCCGTTGTCCCATTGTCCCCCCCCGCTGCGCCTCTGCGTTTTAAAAATCCAACCGTCTACTACCTGCGGAACGGCGTGAGGAGGAAATGGAGGACGGCAATGCTGCCGATGATCATGAGCGCGATGACGGCGATCACGATACCGAAAAGGCCGAGCAGGAAGAGCCAGTCACCAGCCGTAGACGCACGCGATTGACCGGCGTGTTTTTGCAGCAGCTCGTAGTTGCGCGCGTTGGAACGGAAGAAGATCGAGAGCGCGTCGCCGACGACCGGCACGGAGTCGAGCGCGGCATTGATGACGACGTTCGTGGCCATGCGCGCGAGGACGATCTTCGGCACACCCCGCCGGGCGCTGAGTGCGATGAGCACGAGCGACACGCCCGCGGATGCCGTGGCGCCAAAGGCCGGCAACAGACTGATGATCGGGTCGAGGCCGAAGCGAATGCTGGTCCCAGGGATGACGAAGATGTCATCCATCAAACGCGCCATCAGCGCGATGAAAGGATCGACAGTCGAGCCATGGCCGGACTGCGGCGCTTCCTTGCCGAGGACTTCAAATTCGACTTCCTGCGTTTTCATGAAAGTGGACGGAGGGCTCATCAAGAGCGCTCACTCTCACTACGGTGTCAGTGGCAAGTGAAAGTGAAAGTGGAAAGTGAAAAATGAGTTACTCGTTTGCGGGAGAATTCCAACAGTCTCCACGCGGCTCTCAACTCTCAACTATCAACCATCAACTTTCCTCCTCCGGCTCAGCCGGGAATGCCCGCCAGCATCTGCGCGTTCGTCGGGAATTTCTTCACGAAGAAGAGCAGTCGCTCGATGGCTTCGATCGGCTTGTGGCCGGCGAGTCCACGGCGGATGACGGCGATCTTGTGCAAGTCGGTTTCCGAGAGAAGCAATTCCTCGCGGCGCGTGCCGCTCTGGAAGATATCGACGGCCGGGTAGATGCGCTGGTCGCTGATCTTGCGATCGAGAACGAGCTCCATGTTGCCGGTGCCTTTGAACTCCTGGAAGATGCGGTCGTCCATCAAGCTGCCGGTCTCGATGAGCGCGGTGGCGATGATGGTGAGCGAGCCCGCTTCCTCAGTATTGCGCGCGGCGGCGAAAATACGGCGCGGAATTTCCAGCGCACGGTTGTCGAGACCGCCGGAGCCGGTACGCCCGCCGCCGCCGGTGGCGTTGTTGAAGGCGCGGCCGACGCGGGTGATGGAATCCAAAAGAATGAAGACGTCCTTGCCGGATTCGACGAGGCGCTTGGCGCGCTCGATGGCGAGCTGGGCAATGCGCGTGTGGCTCTTGACATCGCTGTCGTTCGAGCTGGCCATGACCTCGGCCGTAGGCAGCGTGCGCTTCATCTCGGTCACTTCCTCGGGACGTTCGTCGACGAGGAGGATGATGAGCTTGATGTCGGGATGATTCTTCACCACGGCCTCGGCGATATGCTGGAGCAGCGTGGTCTTGCCGGTGCGCGGCGGTGCCACGATGAGACCGCGCTGGCCACGGCCGATGGGGCACATGAGATCGACCACGCGCGTGGTGAAACGCTCGGGCACGGTCTCGAGGCGAATGAATTTTTCCGGGCTGATGACGGTGAGCTCATCGAACGACGGAAGGTGGGCCGACTTGTCGGCGTCATCGCCATTGATCGTCTGGATCTTGAAGAGCTGCGGGCCACGGTTGCCCTTGCGGGTCTGGCCTTTCACCCACTGGCCGTCGCGCAGATTGTAAGCGCGGCAAAGCTCGGGCGTGACGAAGACATCCGCGGGATGCTGGGCAAAACCGCGCTTCGGATCACGGAGGAAACCGAAGCCCTTGCCGGATACTTCGACGATACCTTCGGCCTCGCCGATTTCATCTTCGCGCGGCGGCGGCAACTCGGCCTGAGGCTCGGGCTGGGCATACTCCTGGCGGGTATAGTCTTCGCGGGGAGCCTGCTGCTGACGTTCCTGGTGATGACGCTCCTGGCGCGGCGGGCGCTCGGCCTGCGGGCGATACTCCGCCCGTGGGATGTCGAGGCGCGCCGCTTCCTCGGCGGAAACGGCCACGGGAATGGGACCAGCCTCGAGGCCAGCAGCGCGAGCCTGTTCTTCCATCTGCTTCGCAACATGACGCGGAATGTAAACCGGACGCGGCCTGACCGCCGGTTGCGGCGGAACTTCAGCGGAAGCCGGTGTCGGCGCCGCCACCGCGGGCGCGGGCGCGGGCGCAGGTGCAGTTACCGGTGCAGGTGCAGGTGTAGCGCGCCCGGAGGGACGCCATTCTTCCACGCCAGCTGGCAACGGGGCGGGCGCAGGAGCCGCCTTCGGGGTCACAGCGGGAGTGGGAATGGTTTCCAGCGGGAGTTCCGGAGCGACGACATCCGCCGACGCAGCTTTGGACTTGGTCGTCTTTTTCGCCTTCGGCTCCTTGGTCTTGGCCGCCTTGGTCGTGCTGGCGCTGGTCTTCTTGGTCGTGGTCCGCTTCTTGGCGGGTTTCTTGGTCGCGGCGCTCTGCTCTTCGAGCAAAGGCTGTTCTGCTGGCTCTGTCATAAACAAAAGATACGGGTGAAATTCGGCCACTCGCGCTCAGTGCGCGGCGTCAGGAAAATGAGAGGGTTGTTACGGGAAAATTCGCTACGCGGACAATTGGGCCAGGGCCTCCTCGGTCGGTGCGAAATTGGTGTGCACGTGCTGCACATCGTCGCTGTCATCCAGCGCCTCGATGAGCCGCACCACTTGCGTGGCGACCGTGGGATCGGTCACCGTCACTTGCGTTTCGGGCACAAAAGTCAATTTCTGGGAGTCCGCCTGCACGCCTTTGTTTTTCAGCGTCTCGGCCACGGCGTAGAGTTGGTCGGGCGCAGTCGTGATGATGTAATGCTCATCTTCGCGCGCCATCTCTTCGCCGCCGGCTTCAATCACCAAGTCGAACAAGCGCTCCTCCTGTATCGTCGTAGTGGGAACGGTCACGCGTCCCTTCCGATGAAACATGTAGGAAACCGCACCGGGCGAAGCGAGGTTACCATGGTTCTTGGTGAGAATCAACCGCAAGTCCGCGGCAGTGCGATTACGGTTGTCGGTCGCCACTTCCACGATCAGGGCCACGCCGCCCGGGGCATACGCCTCGTAAACGGATTCTTCGATATTCGAAGCCTCCGTCCCCTCGGCGCCCGTCCCACGTTTGATGGCCCGGTCGATATTGTCGTTCGGCATGGATTGCGCCCGCGCCGCGAGGATGGCCGAGCGCAGCCGGGGGTTGCCCCCGGGATCGCCGCCGCCCATCTTGGCTGCGACGGTGATTTCCTTCGCGAGCTTGGAGAAAAGCTGCCCCCGTTTCTGGTCGAGGGGACCTTTAATGTGTTTAACTTTGGACCACTTGCTATGACCCGCCATGGATCAGGGTGTATTGGAAAATAAGTCAGTTCGGGTGCGCTCCTGCGAACTTTCTTGTGAGGGAGAAATTCCTGCCAGAGCTGGTCAGGAATGCCGGGAGCGCGAACTGATGTCGCCGAAATTGGGGGAAAACGCCCGACCCGTCAACAAGGAATTTTCGCCCACACCGGAAGCTGACGAGGGCCGACAATCGTGCTTGGAATCCGCCAAGCACTTTGTTTAGCTCCCCCCGCTTTTCGCAAATTCCCGGACCCATGAAGAACACTTTGCTCACCCGCGCCCCCCTCGCCCTGCTCATCGCCAGCTGCCTCCTTTCTGTAGCGTGCGAGACTACGCCGCCATCGAAGCATGGCCAGCGCGGTCAGCGCCCGCTCAATGCGAAGCAAGCTGCCAAGATCTACGTGCTTTCCGGCAACTGGAGCCCGGTCAATGGCGACGGCAACCAGATCACCTTCGTCCCCGACACTGCTGGACCGGCCACCGGTCGCGTCATCGGCATCTTCTCCGACGCCGGCACTTACACCGCGTCCGAGGTGCAACCCGAGACCGGACGTTTCAGCATGTGGGTCAATGCCGGCCGCATCGATTCCGACGACCCGCTCAGCCGCACCTCTTTCTCCGGCGAATTCAGCGCCGACGGCAAAATGCTTTCCCTCACTCGCCACTGGGGTGGCGGCATGCCCGACGAATCGAAGACCTACCGGCGCTAAAAGGCGGCCCGTATCCCAGCCGGATAAACCGGTTTTTTTTCAGACCGGCTTCTGCGAAGTTCTCGCTGTTTTCCCGCTGCCATGAAACCGGCCTTCTGGGAGCGTCGTGCCTGCGCCTCCTGCCGCTGCCGTCGGGGGCAAAAATTTGGCTCTGCCTCAGAGATCCCGCTCACCTCCTGGTCTTCGACCCGACCGCAAAACTCCGGTTCGTTCACGAGAATTGCCGCGGTAGGGTGAACGTGTAAAATGGGGTCCATGTCCGACCCACGCCTCGCTGAGTACCTCCAGTTTCTTCGTTTCCCGAGCATTTCGACTGATCCGGAACGGAAGGGGGATGTAGCGGCCTGTGCGGCGTGGTTGGAGCGGAAGCTGACGGGGATGGGACTCGAGACGCGCGTGGTGTCGACGGCGGGGCATCCGATTGTGCTGGCGAAGAATGCGCACCAGCCGGGGCGGCGGACGGTGATGATTTACGGGCACTACGATGTGCAGCCGGTGGATCCGGTGGAACTGTGGACTTCGCCGCCGTTTGAGCCGCGGATTGAGAATGACGTCGTTTTCGCGCGCGGGGCGGCGGACAACAAGGGGCAGATTTTTGCCCATGTGCTCGGGTTGGAGGAGACATTGAAGGAAAAGGGCGAACTGCCGGTGAATCTCGTGCTGCTCATCGAGGGCGAGGAGGAAGTGGGAAGCGCGCATCTCGAGGAGTTCCTGCTCGCGCATCGGGAGGATTTACGGTGCGACGTGATCGCGATTTCGGACACGGGGATGATCGCGAAGGGGTATCCGACGTTCACTTACGGGCTGCGCGGTATCGGCGCACTGGAATTGAAGGTGACCGGACCGGGGAGCGATCTGCACTCGGGGATTTATGGCGGCGCGGTGGCGAATCCGGCGACAGCCGTGGCGCGGCTCGTAGCGAGTCTGCACGATGAAAATGGGCATGTCGCGGTGCCGGGATTCTATGACGACGTGGCGCCGCTGCAGGATTGGGAACGCGCGGCTTGGGCGCGGCTGCCTTTTGGCGACGAAGATTTGCTGAAGGTCACGGGCTCTCGGGAGCTTTTCGGGGAAGCGGGCTTTACCAGCCTGGAGCGCACGTGGGCGCGGCCGACGGCCGAGGTGAATGGGATCGGCGGCGGATTCCAGGGTGTGGGCACGAAGACGGTGCTGCCGCAGAAGGCGTTTGCAAAGCTCACCTTCCGATTGGTGCCGAATCAGCAACCCGACGACGTGATGGAAAAGGTGAAGGCACATTTGCGGACGAAATGTCCGCCCGGCGTGCAACTGGAGATCAGCGGCAGCCATGCGGGCGAACCGTATTTTACCGACCCGCAATCCGCCGACGGCCAGGCAGCGCAGCGGGCATTGCAACGGGCTTTCCCCGGCAAGGACCTCGCGCTCATCCGCGAGGGTGGCAGCATCCCGATCGTGAATACTTTCAAGCGTGTGCTCGGTGCGGAGACGCTGTTGCTCGGTCTCGCGTTGCCGGATTGCCGCGCGCATGCGCCGGACGAAAATTTCCCGCTGGCGAATTTCTTCGGCGGCATCGGTCTCAACCGCGCGCTGCTCGAAGAACTCGCGGGGTGAGCGGGAGGAATGCGCTCCTGCGCGTCCCCATTTTCGAGGAGAAGCGACTGGAGGAGTGGGAACGCGCAGGAGCGCATCCCTCCGAGTCTTCTTCGAATCCGCGCTGAATTCATGCTGAACGATGCTATGGTGACGGCGATGAATCGATACCTCGCCCTCGTCGTCGGACTCACCGGCACGGCGTTGATCATGGGCGGTGCGATGGACATGCATGCGGCGACGAAGAAGAAGCCGGCAGCGGAGTCTTCGGATGACGATTCATCCACTCCCGCGCCGAAGCACAATGCCACCTCGCCCTTGAATCTGCCGCTGCCAACCAAAGCCAAGGCAGATGGCACCGGCGATTCGCCATCGGACAAAAACGCCAATGGCACCGGCGCGACGCCGACGCCGAAGAAACACGTCACGGCGGACAAGACCGCGGATAAGACTCCGGCCCCCGATGCCAGGGCGAAACCCGAGCACGCTCCCAATGCCACGGTGGAACCCGAGGAGATCGCGGAATTCGCCGCGCAACCGCCGCGCATCCAGCAATTGATCCGCGACGCGATCGATCTCACCCGGCTCAATCTCACCTACACGTTCGGCAGTTCCGATCCCGATAACGGCGGCATGGATTGCTCGGGCACGATTTATTACCTGCTCCACGCCCATAATTTCGCGGACGTGCCGCGGGACTCGAGCGGACAATACCTGTGGGCGAGGCGCGGCGGTTTCTTTCCGGTGGTGAGCAAGAGTGCCGACAGCCCGGAGTTCAAGGAACTGCAGCCCGGCGATCTCATGTTTTGGACTGGCACCTACGAAAACGGACGCGACATCCCGATCTCGCACGTGATGATGTATCTCGGGCGCGAAAAAGGCACCGGCAAGCGCATCGTGTTTGGCGCGAGTGACGGACGCAGTTACAACGGCATTCAACGCTGGGGGGTTAGCGTCTTCGATTTCAAAATGCCCAAGGCCGATCCCGCGAACGCGGAAAAAGCCAAGGTGGATTTTGTCGGGTATTCCCGCATTCCTGGCTTGCGCGGGCCGGCGCCCGCACCATTGCTGGCCGAGACGGAAGCCGCGGATACTCCAAAGAAGCAGACGGCGGCCTCGACACCCGCGCCGAGCACACCAAAGAAAAGCAGCAGCACGAGCACGAAGAAGAAAAGGAAGCCGACGAGTTCGGACGAAAACTAAGGCCTGTAGGTTGGCGAATTCTACGGCCGCGGTTCGGCGCTACCATACGGCCACGGGCATTATGACGGCCGAATAGCGAATCAGTTGAGATTCCACTTGCTTCGCAATATCACGGCCTGTTATCAACCGCGCCCATGTTGGAGGCACTGAGAAAATGGGTTAATCAAGTGACGTCTGGGTCATCCGGGACGCCTGATTGTGTTGGCAGCTGGAGCTCCTCGATGGATCCGTCTTCCTCCTACAGCAGCAGTTCCTCGGAATCCTCCCACAGCAGTTCCTCGCACAGTTCGCATTCCTCGCACAGCGGCTCGCCGTCGAGCAGTTCAATGCGCCCTTCGAGTTCGATGAGTCCCTCGAGCAGTTCTTCGGAGAGCAGCTCGTCGCACAGTAGTTCTTCCCAGAGCAGCTCATCGCACAGCAGCTCCTCCCAGAGTAGCTCCTCCCACAGCAGCAGCCCTTCGCCAAGCAGCAGCAGTTCTTCCCACGGTTCGTCGAGCAGTTCGATGAGCCCGAGTTCGTCGAGCAGTTCGCACAGCAGCTCTTCGATGAGCAGTTCGTCGCACAGTAGCTCCTCGCAAAGCAGCTCGTCCCACAGCAGTTCTTCGCAAAGCAGTTCCTCCTGCAGCAGCTCGATGAGCCCAAGCTCTTCCTCGAGCAGCAGCTCGACCCTCTTTTAGCGCTGGTTTGTCCGCCACTTTCGGGTTGTCTCCGCGTGCAGCAGTGAATCGCGCCTAGACGACCAATGACTCCAGCCACTCCCCAGGGAAGCACTTCCTCTTCCCGCGCTATCAAATCCTCCGCGCCTGCCGGGCAACCGCGGCCCCGCAAACTCATCCTGCGCAATTTCCAGTCGCCGGGCGACATCGTGATGCTCACCGCCGCGGTGCGCGATCTGCACCGGACTTTCCCGGGGCAATTCATCACCGACGTGCGCACCTCCTGCGCAGAGCTGTGGGAAAACAATCCGCACATCACCCCGCTGCGCGAGGAGGATCCCGAGGTCGAGGTCATCGACTGCCACTATCCGCTCATCCACAAGAGCAATCAGTACCCGTATCATTTCATCCACGGGTTCACCGATGACATCAGCACCAAGATCGGCCAGCGGATCTCCCCCGGGCCGTTCAAGGGCAGCATCTTCCTCACCGCGCAGGAAAAACACTGGATGTCGCAAGTCCAGGAGATCACCCACGAGCCGGTGCCATTCTGGATCGTCGTCGCCGGCGGCAAGGCCGACTACACGATCAAGTGGTGGGACTCCGTGCGTTGGCAGCAGGTGGTGGATCACTTTCGTGGGAAGATCCTCTTTGTGCAGGTGGGCGAGGTGAGGCACTGGCACCCGCCCTTGAAAGGAGTGCTCGACCTGCGCGGCAAGACCGATCTCCGCCAACTCGTGCGGCTGGTCTATCACGCGCAGGGCGTCATCTCTCCGGTGACCATGCTCATGCACCTCGCCGCCGCGGTGGAGGTGAAGGGCGGCCGGCCGTTGAATCGCCCCTGCGTGGTGGTCGCCGGCGGACGTGAACCGTCGCAGTGGGAGGCCTACCCGCATCATCAATACATTCACATGAATGGCGCACTGCTTTGTTGCGACAACGGCGGATGCTGGAAGAGCCGCACCATCCCGCTCGGCGACGGCGACGAAAAGGACGAAAACCTTTGCGTCGACGTCGTCCCGGAAACCGCCCCCGGCCCGCGCAGCCTGCCGTTGCCCCGCTGCATGGACATGATTACAGCGGAGGAAGTGTGCCGCCGCATCGAGCTGTATTTCACCGGCGGAGCGGCGCGCTATCTGGATGAGAACGAAGCGCGGATCGTGGAAAAGTTGATGGAGCGGGAAGTTGAGAGTTGAGAGTTGAGGGTTGAGAGTTGAGAGTCCGCCACTTTTCCGCCGGATAGGCCGCTCCGCGGCTGGGTTTTGTTCGATAGCTGGCGCGGAACGTCACCAGAAAGTGCGCGGCCGGGGGACTCTCAACTCTCAACTCCTCCTTGCCCCCCGGCTCCGAACGGTCTACCACAATCCCCCATGTCGGCACCCCAGACGAAGGTAACGGTTTTCCTGCGCGACAAGCCGCTTCTCACGCAGACTCTTTCCCCAGGCACTTACATCCTCGGTAGTGGCGCGGACGCGGAAATCCGTTTCCGGGCAGAGGGCGTGGCGGACCAGCACGCGCGGTTGAAGCTGGACGATGTGGATTGGGAGATCGAAGACCTGGGCAGTGGAAACGGGACGTTCGTCGATGAGGAGGAGATTCGGAAAGCGACCTCCGTGCAGCCCGATCAAAAAATCCGGCTCGGTGAGGCGCACGTCATTCTCGATTCCATGGGAGACACGAGCACGTCCGACGCGAGCGAGGTAAGGGTGCGGCGCACGTTGAACGCCGAGATGCGCGACGGACGCAATTACAGCGTCGGGCGCACCGTGGCCCACGGCGGCATGGGTGTGATCAAGAGCGCCATCGAGTCAACTTTGCAGCGCGAGGTGGCGATGAAGCTCATCCGCGATGATTCGAAGCCAGCGGCTTTCGATCGCTTTTGCCAGGAGGCGCAGGTCACCGCGCAACTCGAACACCCGAACATCGTCCCTGTGCACGAGCTCGGCGTAAACAAGGACGGCAAACCCTTCTACACGATGAAGCTCGTGCGGGGCATTTCGCTCAAGCGCGTGCTCGAACTACTCGACGCCAGCGATGCGGAGACGATCCGCAATTGGCCCCTCAGCGCGCTGCTCACGGTTTTCCAAAAAATCTGCGACGCGCTCGCTTTCGCGCACTCCAAGGGCGTCATTCATCGCGACCTCAAGCCGGCGAATATCATGCTCGGTGAATACGGTGAGGCGCTGGTCATGGACTGGGGTCTGGCCAAGCTACTGGGCCGGGAGCAACACCGCAGTGGCAAGCACAAGCCCCAACCCGAACCGTTGCCAGAGGAGGAAACGCACCAGCCTCCGACGCGGAAGCCACCACAATCGGCCCGACGATTTCCGGCACGGTGATGGGCACGCCGCAGTACATGCCGCCCGAGCAGGCGAATGGCGAAGTGGAGCTCATGGACGAGCGCACGGATATCTATTCGCTGGGCGCGATCCTCTATTTCGTCATCACGCTGCGGCCGCCATTTCACGGACGCAGCAACGCCGAGGTCATCCAAAATGTGCGATCCGGTAACATCGTGCCTTTCGCCGAGGCTTGCGGGAAAAAGCGCCATGCGCACTGGCCCGGCGGACGCCTGCCAGAATCGCTCGCGGCGGTCGCCTTGAAGGCGATGTCGTTTGAAAAGGCCAACCGGTACCCCACGGTCAAGGCGCTGCAGACCGAGATCCAAGCCTATCAGAACGGCTTCGCCACGAGCGCGGAAAATGCCGGCGCGGTGAAGATCCTGGGGCTTTTCCTGCGCCGCCATCGCACGATCTCCTCCGCAGCCGCGCTGCTGCTGCTCGCCGGGGTCATCTTCTCCGTTTATCTCTATCGCGCACGCGACCGCGCGGAGAAGGCGTCCATTCAGGCGAGCATCGCCCGTGATTTGGCTGACAAGCAACGCGATGTGGCCGAGTCGGAACTCTATCTCTCGGATATGCTGCAGGCTGGCCGCCAGCTCTCCGACGGACGCTCGGAAACCGCGCGCCAGCTTTTGCAGCGGCATCGCCACGAACCCAGCGGCCGGGATCTGCGGGAGTGGGAGTGGTATTACCTCATGGGTCAGGCGAGTCAGGATCGTTTGCGCATCAATGCCCATACCGGCGGCGTTTTCGCCCTGTGCGCCAATGCCGACGGAACGCGCCTGGCCACTGGCGGCGCGGATGGCGAAATCGCGCTCTGGCAAACGCGCGGGCTCGTGCCGCAGTGGCGCGTGCAGGCTCACCCGGGCGGGGTGCTCGCCGTTTCCTGGAGCAGCGACGGGAAATACCTCGCCTCGGGCGGGCAGGACGGTTACGTGCGCATCTGGGACATCAACGCCCACAAGAGCGTGGCCGAGGTGCGGATCGGCATCGGCAATCCAGTACGCACCGTCGCGTGGCGGCCCAACGACGGCGGCACGCCGACGCTCGCCATCGGCAGCCTCGAGAAGGAACTGCTCATCTGGCATCCGCTCGGAAATGGCAATGCCGGTCGCCCCGAAACCTTCGCCACCACCAAACACGGCGCGGCCTCGCTGGACTGGTCCGCGGACGGGGCACGACTCGCCGCGGGTGAGACCGATACGGACAAGACCCTCGAGGTTTTCGATTTCAACTCACGCGCCGCGTTCTCCATCGCGGCGGGCTCTGGGAATGACGTCTTCGCCGTAGCCATCGATCCGACCGGCAAATATGTCGCCGCCGGGTCCAAGCATCTAACCGTATCGGTCTATGAGATCGGCAAGAAAGACCGGCTCTACAATTTCACGACGCATCACGGGTTTATCAGCGCCGTGGCGTGGCGGCCGGAGGGTTCGCAAATCGCCAGCGCCAGCCATGACGGGACGATTCGCATCGACACCCTCAGTTCCTCCAACGTCTCCGAAGTGCTGAACGGCCATTCCGGAGAGGTCAATGTGCTCGCGTGGATCAAGCTGCCCGCGACGGACGGAAGCCCGAGCCCTACGGTGCTCTTCTCGGGCGGGTCGGACGGCACTTTGCGCGCCTGGCTGCCGTCCTCGACGGAAGACACCGCCATCAAAGTCAAGCCAAGCAACTGGATCTCGGCCGCACAATGGGATCCGAACGGCTCGCGGGTGGCGGTCGTTAATTTCCGGGATCGCATCTTTCTCGTCGATCCCGTCTCTGGCCTCTCTCTGCCCGCGCACTCCTCGCACAGCAACCTTTTTGACGTCGCGTGGTCCCCCGACGGCACCCGCATCGCCACCGCTTCGCGCGGTTGGGGTCTGGTCGAAGTCCTCGATACCGCCAGCGGCTGCCCGCTCGGTGTCTACGCCCTACCGCGCGCGGTGCGCGTGGCGTGGAGTCCTTCGGGGCGCTACCTGGCCGGCGCCGGGCTGGATGAAACGCGCATCTGGGACACGCGCAACGGCATGCTGGTCACCACCATTCTGCGCCCCACGAAGAGCCTCGTGTGGTTCCCCGATGAAACGCGCATCGCCCTCGGCGGAACGGATGGCGCGATTCAGGTCTGGGATGCGTTTGCCGGCACCATTCTATCGACCTGGAAGACCGCGTCGCCCGCGCCGTTGGGCAGTGCCGTTTCCGAATATGAACCTCCGCATGCCATCTTCGATATGCGTTGGAGTCCCGGCGGTCACTATCTGGCGTATGGCACGCAGGATGGTCTCGCGGATGTCCTCGATGGCGCCACCGGGCATTTGATTCGCCAGCTTCACGGACACAGCAGCGGCGTCTGGCGGGTGGCGTGGAGCCCCAATGGGCATCGACTGGCCACCGCCGGCCAGGACGGCATCGTCCGCATTTTTGCCACCGACAGCGGCGGCGAAGTCGCGCAGATTTCCCATGGCCTCGGCACCTCGGAATTGGATGCACTCGACTGGAGCCCGGATGGCCAGCAGAACCTCAGCGCCGGCTATGACTCGGCCTTACGCATTCGCGATGCGGAACGTGGTGCGCGCCTCGATGCCATCGACCGACTGATCGAATACAAAAAGGAGCATCCCAAGGACCTCGAGACGCTGCGCAAGCTCGCTCTCACCTATGCCCAGGTCGGCTGGGTGGACGACGCTCGCCTCACCTTCGGGCAGTTGCACAGCCTCGCCCCGGATGATGCCGCTTCCCGTACCGCGGGGGCAAATGCCGAGGCGGCGTTTGCCCGCTCCCTGGATACGCCTTCGCCGGATTGGATGTCGTCCCCCGCCCTGGTCGGCGACAAACGCCGCGCGCTGGAGTTGCTCAACACCGTGCACGACAGTTGGGAAGCCGGACAACCCGAAGCAGCGATCACCGCTTTCCGCGAACTGGCGCATCTTTCCGGTTCAACCGCGCTCCTCCCCTACGCCTATAATTACGTGAGTCGGGCCCGCTGGTCGGTCTCCTGGTTCGCGTCGCGCACCGACCCACTCGGTGACCTCACCGCATGGCGTGCACTGGCCCATGAACCCGAGGCGGTCAACACGACCGGTTCGCGCTCTCATGCTGCCTTACCAGAGCGGCGGGCCGAAGGCTTTGAATTTGAATTCCGAACTCACCGAGCGCGGACCGGGGGCGGATCACTACGGCATGATCGCCACCGCCAAAATCAACCTCCCTGTGGGCAAATGGCGCTTCCACGCGTCCGGTGGCGGCGGCGTTCGCGTGCTGGCCGATGGCCAGACCGTGCTCGAAAACTGGACCGCCGATGCGCCCACTGAAAAATTCGCAGCCTTCGAAACGAAGACCGCGGGCGAAGTGGAACTCACCGTCGAGCACTTCGTCGTCACGCCCATCCCCGGCTTCCAGTTCCTTATCGAACCAGTGGAGAGGTAGCGCCGTAGAGTGCGTCCAAGAATAGCTACGCTAGCGCCGGTGCCCGCTCTTGGACCTGCAACATGGCAGTCCGAAAACCGGCTCTCAACGATCAACCCTCAACTATCAACTTTCCTCCCCCCTACCCCGCCGCTCGCTCGACGGCGGCGCGCAAAGCCCCAAACTTGCTCTTCGCCGCAGCCTCACTCACCGGCGCCTGCAGGATCTGCGTAGCGTCGCGATGGATGATCCACTCCGGTGGGAGTTCCTTGATGAACGAGCTCGGCGTGCACGGCATGGGACTGCCGTACCGGATCCGATGCCGGCACCACGAAAGCGCCAGCGTCCGGCGCGCGCGGGTGATGCCCACATACAACAACCGGCGCTCTTCATCGACCGTGCCTTCCAGCTTCGAACGATCGTGCGGCAGCAACCCTTCCTCGAGGCCGATCAAATACACGTGCGGATACTCCAGCCCTTTGGCGGCGTGGAGCGTGATGAGCGTCACCCCTGTCCCGCGCGCATCGTCATCGTCCTCCTCGCGCTCCTGGCGCAGGCTCATTTCATCCAGGAACCCGCGCAGGCCTTCCGACGAGCGTCCCTGGTAATCCTCAAATGACTTCAGCAAATCCATCAGGTTCGTCTCCCGGCTCAACGCCTCCTGCGGCGTCTTGCAGGTGCGCTTGAGCTCATCGAGATAGCCCGTCTCCTTCATCATTTCGCGCAGCACCGCGGCGTGATCCGACAACGGCGTGTTCAGCTTCGTCTCGAAACGGTCGAGCATTTCCACAAAGCGGTCGAGCGATTCCACCGTCCGCTTCGTCAACGTGCCCCGAAACGCTTCGTTCGTCAGGACGTCGAACACGCTGCACTTCTGCTTCGCGCTGAAGTCCGTCGCCTTCTCCACGGTGTTCGAGCTGATCCCCCGCGCCGGCGTATTGATGATCCGCAGCAGCGACACGTCATCATCCGTGTTCACCAGGCAATTCGCGTAGGCCAGCAGGTCCTTCACCTCACGCCGGTCGAAGAAGCTTTTCCCGCCGATGATCCGATACGGGATATTGAGCTGGCGCAAATTCGTCTCCAGCAGGCGCGACTGCGCGTTCATCCGGAAGAGAATGGCGAACTCTTCGTGCGGGGCGCTCTCCGTCACGCTGCGTTGCGCGATCTCGTTGGCAATGAATTCCGCTTCCTGGCGGTCATCGCTCATGCCCACGATGCGCACCTTGTCGCCGTCACCGGCCGAGCTCCAGAGCTTCTTCGGACGGCGCCGGGGATTGTTCTTAATCAGAAAGTTGGCCGTGTTGAGAATCGCATTTGTCGAGCGGTAGTTCTGCTCGAGCTTCACCACCACTGGATCCGGAAAGTGCGCCTCGAATTCGAGAATGTTGCTCACCTCCGCGCCGCGCCAGCCGTAGATGGATTGATCATCGTCACCTACCACCGCCACGTTCGGCCGCCCGCCCGTGCCCTCGGCGGGCTTGGCCAGCATGGACACCAGTTCGAGCTGCAGCCGGTTCGTGTCCTGGAATTCGTCGACCATCAGGTAACGGAACCGCCGGTGCCAGCGATCGCGCACATCCGCATGCTCCGAGAGCACCTTCACCGCGAGCAGGAGGAGATCGTCGAAATCCACCGCGTTCAGCGTCTTCAGCTCCGCCTGGTAGCGCGCGAAGACCGCACCTGCGAGGGTCTTCTCATCGCCCGGCGATACCTCGCGCCAGCCGTTGTTTTTCGCTTTGGAAATCAGGTTCTTCGCGACGTTGGGATCAAGCTTCTCATCCTTCGCCGCCGTGCGAGTGATGATCTTCTTGATCAAGCCCATCTGGTCGCCCTCGTCGTAGATGGAGAAATTCTTCTTCCAGCCGAGCTTCTCGATGTCCTGCCGCAGGATGCGCACGCAAAGCGCGTGGAAGGTGGACATCGTCACCTTCTTCGCCTGCGAAGGCTCGATCATCTTCGCCAGGCGCTCGCGCATTTCATCCGCCGCCTTGTTGGTAAACGTCACCGCCAGGATGTGCGAAGGGTCGACACCTTGAGAAATGAGAAACGCCACGCGCATGGTGATCACGCGCGTCTTGCCGGTCCCCGCACCCGCCAGGATCAGCAGCGGACCCTCTGTGGTACGCACCGCCTGTTCCTGTTCGGGATTGAGATCGAAAAGCGAGAAGCCGGACATAAAAGCGCGCACAGATTGCCCCCGTCCGCGCCCCGCGCAAGTGCGCTCCCGAAAAAGTTTTCCCGCACGATTTTCCACTTGCGTATCGGGAATTCTCAAGACCGCTAACGCAGCCGAAATGCCACACGCCTCTAGACGGAGGAAAAGGATGAAGAGATTTGTGTCGCCTGGGTAACGAAGGCCGCGTCCTCGAAAATCCGCGCAGCGCACTTCACTTCATCCTTCCGCCTTCATCCTTCATCCTTTTCTTTCCCTCTCCGCCCCTCCGCCTCAGCGCGGAGTGTCTGAAAATTGGATGTTGGGTGTTGGATGTTCCGCCTTTCCTTTCACTCCACCGCCCCGTGCGACACCAGTATCTCCGCCACGTCCTGGTTCCCATATTCACGCGCCAGGCCAAGCGCCGTCTTGCCATCTTTGTTTCGCGCATTCAGGTCCTTCGTCAGTTTTAAGAGCAGCATGAGATTCTCCCCTTTCGTGCCCGTGCGCGCGGCGATCATCAGTGCGGTGTCACCATCCTTGGTCACCACATTTGGATCGGCGCCCCGGTCCAACAGTTCCTGCATGCGCTCCGCAGCCTCCCCGTCATTGCCGTCTTTTCCGTAAAGCGCAAATTCCTGGAGGGCGGTCTTGCTCGTTTTCGCGTTTCTCTGGTCGACGTTCGCGCCGTGTTTGAGCAGGAGATCGACGATGTCCAGGCGCTTGTAATGAGCCGCCCACGCGAGCATCGGCGCACCGACATCATCCGTCACGTCCACCGCCACCCCGTCCTTCAACGCCTCTTCCACCGCGGCGATATCTCCGGCGCGCACCGCATTGAACGCCGCCTCGGTAGCGGACACGGGCAGCGCCTCATCGTCGGCCACCCCTTCCTTCTTCAACACGTCAATCATCGACGGCCAATCCGGGCGCGCTTTCGCGATCTGCATCAACGTTCCTTTCTTCGTCTTCACATCGAGCTTCGCTCCCCGCCAGATGCACCATTTGGCGGTGAAGTTATTGCGCGCGGCCACCGCTTCACTCAGCGGCGTGCGGCCATCCTTCGTTACCGCATTCACGTCGGCGCCAAATTGGATCAGCATCAGGAAGACGCCAGTTCCCTTGATGTCGAAGAACGGCATGGAAGCCATCAACGGTGTCATGCCGTCGTTTTTCGCCCGATTGGGATCGGCGCCATTGTAGAGCAGCAACGAAACCATCTCTGCACGATGCTCTTTCACCGCAATATAAAGAGCGGTAGCGCCATCGGCATCGGCCGTGTCAATGACCGCCCCTTGCTGAATCAAGTCGACGACCAAAGGTATGTCGCCGGCCCGCACCGCGGCCAGAAAGCGTGCGTCGACCTTGTCCGGCCTATTGGAAGTGTCCGGCGATTTTTTTGCGGCCCACGTTTTGGCCTTCTCCAGCAGCGCGATCATTTCCGCATCATTTCTCCGGAGCGCGATTGTCAACGGCTGCTGTTCCGGCGGCACCTCCTTGGGCTCGACCACCGCGCCCTGGCTGATCAAGAACTCCACCGCTGGGCGAAAGCCATTGGCCACGGCAATGGCCAAGGGGGTACTGCCGTTTTCGTCCACGCGATTGATATTCGCTCCGCCAGCCACCAGCACCTGCGCACAGAGCAACCCGTAGGCCCGCTGACGTCCCTCGAGAGCATAGCGCAGCGGCGTGTAACCGGCCTTGTCGACCACATCAATCCGAGCGCCCGCCTCCAGGAGAAGAAACACATCTTCGAACTGCCCATGCATGGCCGACATGTGCAACGCCGTCCTTTGGTCCGCATCGCGCAAGGTGAGAGCCGCCTGCGGTGAGGCCCGCAATTCCTTCCGCAGCTCGTCGTGATGAAATCCCTTTTCCGCCAGACTCAATAAATCCTCCGCACCCGCTAGAGGCCCACAAACACAAAGCATCAACAATAGCGACCACGCTCTCATGGCGGGGTTTTTAGCGCGCCGCCCGGTTCGCGGTCAACCCCGCGGCGGGAGGCCGATGATTTAAAACGCGGAGGAGAGAGAAGTAATCAGTAATCAGTAATCAGTGATCCGTGATCCGTGTTTGATTTGTCCCGTGACGACGCAGTCCGAAAACCGGCTCTCAACTCTCAACCCTCAACCCTCAACTTTTCTTCCCCTACTCCGCTTTCCGCGCGAATTCCCCGATCACTTCCGCATAGAGTTCGTGCTCCGCCACTTGAATCCGCGCATGCAGTTGCTCCGCCGTGTCGCTCGGGAAAACCGGCACGCGGCTCTGCGCGATCACTTCGCCGGTATCCATGCCCGCGTCGACATAATGCACGGTGCAGCCTGTTTCATTAACCCCGGCTGCCAGCGCCTGTTTCCAAGCTTCGAGACCCGGGAACTGCGGCAGCAGCGAGGGATGAATATTGATGATTCGCCGCGGGAACGCTTCGAGCAGTGGCGCCTTGATCATGCGCATCCAGCCCGCCAGCACGACCAACTCCACGCCCGCTTCTTTTAAGAGCGACACGACGCGTTGCTCGGCTTCCGGTTCGAACTTGGTCTTGAATTTCCCCGGCGCGACATATTCCGCGCGCAGATGCCGCTCGCGCGCCAGCGTCAGGATGCCCGCGCTTTCGACATCGCTGATCACGATACGCGTTTCCGCATCGACCGCACCGGCGGCAATCGCATCGGCGATCGCTCGAAAATTCGAGCCTTTGCCCGATCCGAGAATCCCAATTTTCAGCTTTTCCATGTCTCGATGATGTTGGTCGTGGATTTTCCCGGCACCAAGGGGAGGATCTGGATTTCCGCGCCGACGGCTTCCAGCGCGTCGCGTTCCCCGGCGTCCAGGCTGGCCACGGTATAGTCGCCGCCCTTGGCATAGACCTGCGGGCGAATCGCGCGGACGAGATCGGTCACCCGATCGGTGTGAAAAATGGTCAGGTAATCCACGCACCCGAGAGCGCCCAGCACTTCCGCGCGGTCCTGCTCGTTGTTGATCGGCCGGGTCGGCCCCTTCAGTGCGCGCACGCTCACGTCCCCATTGACTGCCACGAGCAGCGCATCGCCCAGCGCCCGGGCGGCTTGCAGATAGCGCACGTGCCCCACGTGGAGCAGATCAAAGCACCCGTTGGTAAACACCAGTCGCCTGCCCGCGGCGGCGTATTCGTCGCGCAAGGCGGCCAGTTGCTCGGGTGTTTTCAGTTTCGGAGACATGCGGGGCGCAACATAGTAGCGGTGCTTTCCCCGTAGCCAGCGCAAATCCGCGTGTGCTAGCGTGTCCCCCTTATGCACGACCCCCGTTTCGACAAATTGGCTCACGGCCTCGTCAATTTTTCCACCAAGCTTGTCAAGGGCGACAAGGTGCTGATCGATGCCTTCGACATCCCGCCGGAGATGTCCATCGCGCTCGTCCGCGCCGCCCGCGAGGTGGGCGCCGTGCCTTTCGTGCAAATCCATTCGTCGCGCGTTTCCCGCGAAATGGCCATCGGCGCCCAGGAGGAGCAGCTCGACGTCGCCTCCCACATCCAGCTCGCGCAGATGAAGAAAATGGAGGCCTACATCGCCGTGCGCGGCGGGGACAACATCACCGAGCTCTCCGACGTCCCGCCCGAGAAGATGAAGCTCCTCTCGAAGAAAATGAAGCCGGTGCTCGATTGGCGCGTGAAGAAGACCCGCTGGTGTGTGCTGCGCTGGCCGTCGCCCAGCATGGCCCAGAGCGCGGGGATGAGCACGGAGGCCTTTGAGAAATTCTTCTTCGACGTTTGCACGCTGAACTACGCGAAGATGCAGCCGGGCATGAAGGCGCTGAAGGCGGCCATGGAATCGACCGATAAGGTCGAAATCAAAGGCCCCGGCACCGACCTACGCTTTTCCATCAAAGGTATCCAGGCCATCCCCTGCGGCGGCACGCATAACATTCCCGACGGTGAAGTCTTCACCGCTCCGGTGCGCAATTCCGTGCAGGGCTACGTGACTTACAATGCACCGTCGATCTACCAGGGCACGGCCTTCGACAACGTGCGACTCGAGTTCAAGGACGGCAAAGTCATCAACGCCACCGCGAACCACACCGAGAAGCTCAACGCCATCCTCGATAGCGATGCCGGCGCGCGTTACATCGGCGAGTTTGCCATCGGCTTTAATCCCCACGTCCTGCACCCGATGCGCGACATCCTCTTCGACGAGAAGATCAATGGCTCGTTCCATTTCACTCCGGGCCAGTGCTACGAGGAGACCGAGAATGGCAACCGTTCGCAGGTCCACTGGGATCTGGTGAACATCCAGCGCCCGGATTACGGCGGCGGCACCATTCACTTTGACGGCAAGCTCATCCGGGAAGACGGCCGTTTCGTGCCCAAGGCGCTCCAGGCCTTGAATCCCGATCGCCTGAAGTAGCCGCCTCGTTCCCCCGATGAACGCACCGCGCTTCGCGTTCGCGATGCTCGCCTTGCTCGTCAGCGTCGCGCCTACGTTGTCGCACGCGGAGAGCGAGCGATCGTGGGTGGCGGAGTTGCTGAATCCCGAGCTGCGCCGCATTGAGAAACAGCGGGCCGCGGACGAACGCGAGCTCGCCCAGCTCGGTGCGCCCGTAGTGGGCGTGACCGCCGAGCAGCTCGGCTATCAGCATCCGCGGCTCGATGCACCGCCGCTCAACCCCGCCTGGGTGCAGGTCGATCTGCGCTCCTCGCAGCCCATCGACTGGATCGCGCTGGTTCCGGCGCAGCTCGATTTCCAGTCCTTCGATCGCACCGCCTACGGCTTTCCGAAGCGCTTCCGCATCGACATCTCCGACGACCGGGAATTCATCACCTTCACCACCGTCGCGAATTTCACCGAGTCCGATTTTCCGGACCCGGGCGTCGCGCCCGTGGCGGTAAAACTCACCGGCCAGCAAGCGCGTTACGTGCGTGTCACCGTGACCAAGTTCGCCCTGGAGAATGGCCAGTATTTCTTCGCCCTCGCCGAACTCATGGTGCTTTCCGGCAATCGCAACATCGCCATCAGCCGACCGGTGAGCGTCTCCGGCCGCTACGAATTGCCGCCCCGCTGGTCGCAGCAATATCTGGTGGATGGCCGGACCCCGCTCGGTCCGCCGATCCGTCGCGACCTGCTCAGCTACGACGGCCTTTTCGCCGACGTCCCGCGCGACAACTCACCGCCCTTCATGGCCGTCGATCTCGGCCGCACCTTTGAGCTGCAGGAAGTGCGGCTGCATCCCGTCCACGCGCGCATCGGCGCGGATGTGCCTGGCTTCGCCTTTCCCAAAGCCTTCCGCATCGAGGCCAGCGCGGATGCGAAATTCACCACGCCCGTCACGCTTTTCGAGAACCTCGACTTTTCCAATCCGGGCAACAACCCCGTGACCATCCCGGTCAGTGGCCAGGCACGCGCCGTGCGGATCGTTTTTCTCGCCTCCTCCAGCAGCGGCCCGCAGCGGCGCTTCGGCCTTTCGGAATTCGAAGTTTACGCCGGCGGGGTGAATGTCGCGCGAAAAGGCACCGTGACCGATTCCCCGGACACGCTGCCCCAGAGCAAGGGCTGGCCGCTCTCGCTGCTCATCGATGGCTACACCAGCTATGGCAAGCTCATGGAGCTGCCCGACTGGCTCGCAATGTGGACGCGTCGTCGCGATTTGCAGCATCAACTCGCCACCCTCGCCGAGCGCAGCGCCGCCCAGGGCCCGCGCACCCTGGAGCGCGGCCTGCGTCTGCTCGGCGTGCTCGCCGCGGCCCTGGCCATCGGCGTCTTCGTGCTTTCCATCCGCTCGCGGCAACGCCGCAAAAACGAGATCGAAGAACTGCGCATGCGCCTCGCCCGGGATTTGCACGACGAGATCGGCAGCAACCTGGCCAGCCTCGCTGTGACCGGTGACATCGCCGCCGAGGAAGCCACCGACGACACGCGCGAGGATTGGCGGGAAGTGCAACGAGTGAGCCGCGAGAGCATGGAAGCGATGCGCGAAGTGCTCTGGGTGCTCGGCGCACGCGAGGAAGCCGGCGTCGACCTCGCCACCCGTCTCCAACGCACCGCCCAGCGCATGCTCGCCCGGCAGGATATCCAATGGCAGGCGCCGCCGGAAAATCCGCCCGCCGATTGGCCCGCCGAATCCCGCCGCGAGGTGTTCCTGTTTTTCAAGGAAACCCTCGCCAATATCGTCCGCCACTCCCGCGCCAAGCAGGTGGAGTTATCCGCGAAAATCGTCGGCCGCGAATTCACCCTTACCATCCACGACGACGGTGTCGGCTTCGACCCCGCGCACGTCCGCGAAGGCATCGGCCTGAAGAACCTGCGCGAACGCGCCCGCGACCTCGACGGCCATTTCACCATCGATTCCTCGCCGGAGAAAGGCACCACCATCACCCTGCGCGCGCCGTTGTAGAGACGTACTTAAAAACTCCCGTGCACCCCGGCCCCGTTGTTCAGAAACCCACCGATCGCATTGGCCGCTTCCATGGCCGGCGACAATTCCCCATCTTCAGCCTTGTTGTGATAGCGGCCCGCATCCCCCACCTGCCGCGCCTTCGCCTGCTCCGTCGTCTCGCAACCCGCTAAAAAACAAGCCGCGCAGAACAAACACAGCAACAAGGCCAGCGGACGCAAATTCAGATTCAAAGGGCGCATATGACGACAGGCGCTTTCTATAAACGCGCTTCCGGCCGCTGTCACCTTCGATGAAAAGAGATGACATTCGTCCTCCGATGCGCGACCAGTAGGAGGAACGCTCGTCACCATCACACATGCCGCACGTCTGGATCGTAGAAGATAATGCCGCCTTTCGCCGCGCTGCCACGCGCGCGCTGTCCTCGCGCAGTACCTTCTGCGGCGTACGGGCCTTCGAGCGTTGCGAAGACGCCCTCGAGGCGTTGCCGACGGCCGATCCGAAACCCGAGGTTATCCTTCTCGATGTCGGTCTGCCCGGCATGGATGGCCTGCAGGGCATCCGCGAATTCAAGGCCGTGCTGCCCGACGCCGCCATGCTCGTCCTCACCGTCTTCGAGGACGACGACAAAATTTTCCGCGCCATCTGCGCCGGCGCCTCCGGTTATCTACTCAAATCCGAGCCGATGAACCGCGTGGCCGAAGCCATCGAGCAGGCGCTCGCCGGCGGTTCGCCGATGAACCCGCGCGTCGCCCGCCGGGTGCTCGAGATGTTTTCCAAGCTCAATCCACAGGGCAAAGATTACGGCCTCACCGAACGCGAGACGGCCGTTCTGGAGCTGATGGTCGAAGGCCTCGGCAAAAAGCAAATCGCCGATCGCCTCGATTTGAATCAGCACACCACCGATTACGTGATGCGCTGCATTTACAAAAAGCTCCACGTCAATGGCATGACCGCCGCGGTCTCGATGGCGCTGAAGGAAGGCATCATCGCGCGGTAGGCGAGCTGGTTGTAGTGCGCGGTCTTTGACCGCCGAAGCGGATAGGAGAAATAGGAAACATAGGAGTTATGGGAGTCCTATCCCTCCTATTATTCCCATTCTTCCTATTCCTCCTATTCGCCGGCAGGTCGCCCCCCGTTACGCACTCTCGTATATTGCGGCATTCCGCCCCGGACACCAGACTTTCGCCCGATGTCCCGCCGTCGTTTCCCCCTCCTTCTCCCCAGCCTGATCTGGCTCGCCACCAACACCTTGGGACATTCCGCCGCACCGGGAACGGTCGACTTCAACCGCGACATCCAGCCCATTCTTTCGGACAACTGCTACCACTGCCATGGCCCGGATGAGCACGCCCGCAAGGCCAAGCTCCGGCTCGATCGCAAGGAAGGCGCCTACGGCAAGAACGAAGACGGCCGCGCGATCGTGGCCCCCGGCAAACCCGACGATAGCGAACTCCTCACGCGCATCCTGAGCACGGACCCCGACGAGGTCATGCCGACGCCGAAGTCGAACCACAAACTCACCGACGTGCAGAAAACCCTGCTCAAGAAATGGGTCGAGCAAGGCGCGCCATGGGCGGAGCACTGGGCCTTTGTCGCGCCGACAAAAGCCGAGGTCCCGAAGCCCGATCCCGCGCTCGGCCAGGTGCGCAATGTCATCGATGCCTTCGTGCTCGAGCAACTTTCCAAGGAAAACCTCAAACAGGCTCCCGAGGCGGACAAAGCGACTCTGCTCCGCCGGGTGACGCTGGACCTCACTGGCCTGCCACCGACCCCACAGGAGCTCGATGCCTTCCTCGCCGACCCGTCGCCCGACGCCTACGAAAAAGTCGTTAACCGCCTGCTGGCCTCACCGCGGTACGGCGAGCGCATGGTCTGGGAATGGCTCGACGCCGCCCGCTACGCCGACACCAACGGCTACCAAGGTGACCCGACGCGCTCCATGTGGTATTGGCGCGATTGGGCGATCAAGGCGCTGAACGACAACATGCCGTTCGATCAATTCACGATCCAACAGCTCGCCGGCGATCTCCTGCCGAATCCGACGCGCGATGAGCTCATCGCCACCGGCTTCCATCGCAATCACATGATCAACGGCGAAGGCGGGCGCATCCCCGAGGAATCGCGCGTGGATTACGTGATGGATCGCGTCGAGACCACCGGCACGGTCTGGATGGGACTCACCCTTCAATGCTGCCGCTGCCACGACCACAAGTTCGACCCGATCAAGCAGCGCGAATACTACCAGCTCAGCGCCTATTTCAATTCGATCGAGGAAAGCGGGGGCAACGATGCCGGCGGCTACGCCAAGCCCGTGATGAGCCTGGCCACGCCCGAGCAGCAGGCGAAGATTGACACCGCGAAGGCCGCTGAAACCGCCGCCAACCAGGAGCGCGACCAACTGCAAAAAGATCTCCGCAAGGAGCAGGCGGCGTGGGAGCAATCGATTCGCAGCGATGGCGCGAAGCTGGCCGAAGTCGAGTGGCACACCCTCGTTCCAAATGAAGCGACCAGTGAAAAAGGCGCCACGCTCACCAAGCAACCCGACGGTTCCATTCTCGTCAGCGGCGCCAATCCGGACACCGACGATTTCATTCTCACCGCCAGCACCGCGCTGCGCGGCCCCACCGCCGTGCGACTCGAGGCGTTACCCGATGACTCGCTGGCCGCGCACGGCCCCGGCCGCGCACCGAACGGGAGCTGGGTGCTCAGCGAATTCAAGATGCTCGGCGAAGGCAAGCCGGTGGAACTGCTCCCCGCCCGCGCCGATTTCGAGCAACCCGGCTGGACGCTGGCCGCGGCGCTCGATGGCAAGGACGATACCGGTTGGGGCACGTGGCCACAGGTCGGCCAGCCGCACGAAGCGGTCTTTGAGCTGAAGACGCCCTTCCGTCCGCGCTCGTCGTTCGACTTCCGCCAGGAGGTGAACATGTCGTTCCGCCTGCAGTTCCGCTCGGCGCACAAGCAGCACGTCATCGGCAAATTCCGTCTCTCGATCACCAATTCACCCGCGGTCCTCCTCCGGCCGATGCCGGAAGAGGTGAAGACAGCCATGGCCATCGATTCCGCGCAGCGCACCGACGCGCAGAAAAAAGCCGTCACCGATTTCTACCTCGCCAGCGATACGCAGCTCATCGCTGCGAAAAAGAAGGCCGATGACGCCAAGGCCGCACGGGAAAAAACGGAACGCGAAGCCCCGCGCACCATGGTCATGCGCGACCGCGCCGAACCGCGCGAAACCTTCGTGCTGGTGAAAGGCGCCTACGACAAACACGCCGAGAAAGTGGAGTGCGGCACGCCCGCCATCCTGCCCCCGCTGCCCGCCGACGCGCCGAAGAATCGCCTCGCGCTGGCCCGCTGGCTCGTCTCGCCCGAGCATCCGCTCACCGCGCGGGTGACGGTGAACCGTTACTGGCAGACGTTCTTCGGCCAGGGACTGGTCAAGACCACCGCCGACTTTGGCCTGCAGGGCGACAAGCCCACCCATCCCGAGTTGCTCGATTGGCTCGCCCGCGATTTCACGGACAGCGGCTGGGATGTGAAACGCATGATGCGCCTTATCGTCACCAGCGCAACTTATCGGCAATCCTCCGTCATTCCCGCTGGCATGGCCGAGCGCGATCCCGAGAACAAACTCCTCGCCCGCGGCCCGCGTTTCCGTATCCCGAGTTGGATGGTGCGCGATCAGGCACTGGCGGCGTCCGGATTGCTCGTCGACAGATTGGGCGGGCCGCCGGTGAAAGTCTATCAGCCGCCGAACATCTGGGAGGACGCCACTTTCGGCCAGATCAAATACCAGCAGGACCATGGCGAAGCGCTCTACCGCCGCAGCCTCTACATCTTCTGGCGGCGCATCGTGGCGCCGACGCTGTTCTTCGACATCGCCAATCGCCAGCAGTGCGCGGTGAAAGTCGGCCGCACCAATACGCCTTTGCATGCGCTGGTTACCTTGAACGACACCACCTACGTCGAAGCCGCGCGCGCATTTGCGGAGCGGATGCTCAGGCAAGGCGGCAGCACGGACGCGGATCGCCTCGCCTACGGCTTCCGCCTTTGCACCGCGCATCAGCCCACGGCCAAGGAAGCAAGCCTCCTGGCCGCGTCGCTCCAGCACTTCCGCAGCGAATACGCGGGAGATGACGCGTCCGCGAAAAAGCTGATCGCCACCGGCGAGTCCAAGCCCGATCCGAACATTCCCGCGGCCGAGCTCGCCGCCCACACCAGCCTCGCCCTGCTGCTGCTCAACCTGGACGAAACCTTGACTAAGGAATAGCCGCCATGAATCCCGATCAACAACGCGCCGCCTATCTCACCCGCCGCCAGTTCTTTTCCAAGACGGCCACCGGCGTCGGCGCCATCGCCCTCGGCGATCTCCTCACGCGCAACGGACTTGGCGCCATGGCCACCGGCGCGAACGCCGCCCATCGCTTCGGCGGACTCGCCGATCTCCCGCATTTTCCGCCGAAGGCGAAGCACGTCATCTACCTGCTGCAAAACGGTGGCCCGCCGCATCTCGACATGTTCGATTACAAGCCGCAGATGGAGCAGTTCCGCGGCCAGGAAATCCCGGCATCCGTTCTCGGTGACAAACGCTTCTCAACGATGACCGCCGGCGTGAAGAAGAAGCTCGTGCTGCCCCATTTCACCGGCTTCAAGCAGTACGGCAAATCGGGCGCGTGGGTCTGCGATTTCCTGCCGCACATCGGCTCAATCGCCGACGACCTTTGCTTCGTCAAATCCATGCACACCGGCGCGGTCAATCACGCGCCGGCCATCTGCTTTTTTCTGACCGGCGCCGAGCAACCCGGCCGCCCGAGCATGGGCGCCTGGACGACCTACGGACTCGGCACCGAAAGCGATGATCTGCCCGGCTTCGTGGTCATGACCTCGCGCGACAAGGAAGCTTCCTGCGGCCAGATCTTCTACGACTTCTATTGGAGCTCGGGCTTTCTGCCGTCGAAATACCAGGGCGTGCAATTCCGCGGCAGCGGCGATCCGGTGCTGTATCTCTCGAACCCCGAGGGCATGTCGCGCGAAGTGCGGCGCGGCCTGCTCGACGATCTCGCGAAGCTCAACGAGGAGCATTATTCGGAATTCGCCGACCCGGAAATCCAAACGCGCATCACGCAATACGAGATGGCCTACAAGATGCAGGCCAGTGTGCCGGATCTCATCGACTTCAAGAAAGAGTCGCCGGAAACGCTGGCGATGTACGGCCCGGACGTCACCCGCCAGGGTAGCTTTGCCTACAATTGCCTCATGGCCCGGCGGCTCGTGGAACGCGGGGTGCGTTTCGTGCAGTGCTTCCACGCCGGGTGGGATCATCACAACAATCTCTCCACGCAATTCCAGATCCAGTGCCGCGACACCGACCAGCCCAGCGCCGCACTGGTCCAGGATCTCAAACAGCGCGGCCTGCTCGAGGATACGCTCGTCATCTGGGGCGGCGAATTTGGCCGCACGCCGTTTATTCAAGGGGACATCACCGACACCAAGCGTTGGGGGCGGGATCATCATCCTTACGCATTCACCACGTGGATGGCCGGCGGCGGCATCAAACCAGGGCTCAGCTATGGGGAGTCAGATGACTTCGCCTTCAACGTGGTGAAGGACCCGGTCGACGTGCATGACTTCCAGGCGACGGTGCTGCACCTGCTCGGCGTCGACCACGAACGCCTGACGTTCCGCTTCCAGGGCCGGCAGTTCCGACTGACGGATGTGCACGGCAATGTCGTGAAACCGCTCCTGAGTTAGGATCTGCTTGCGTTTTAGTGCGGCGCTGCTGCGCCGCTTTGGGAGCTGGGCGTAGAAAAGCCGAAAGCGCTGGAGAAAGAGAAACGCGCTCGGCACAGAGGCGCGAAGCGTTCCCAAAAAACGCTGTTACCCTGGAGCGAAGTGCTCCGGCGGTAAGGAGGGCGGAGCACGTAGTCGAAGGACCTCTGATCTCCACGGGCGAAGGTGGTGGGAAAATGGGCGCGTGGTCACGCGCAAGTGGAGGAAGCTCCGCGCGAAAACCCGCAGAGATCAGAGGTCCTTCGGCTCCGCCCATGATTCCCCGCTCCGTTCAGGATGACGGGCTTTTTTTGGGGGCGCTTCGCGCATCTGTGCCGAGCGCGCTTTTCGTTTCTCGGCGCTGTTGTCTTTTCGATGATCATCTCCCAAAGCGGCGCAGCAGCGCCGCGCTCCAAAACGCAAGCGCTATATCCCGTCCAATCGAGTTCGCTAAATCACTCCCAAGCACACAACGACTCGACGTACGCCGCGGACCCATCCCGCAACCACCCATCGAGCTGTGCCTGATCCTTGAGCTGCTGCCCGCGCCGTCGCGGGACAACCACAAATCGCGAATCGATCTCCAGCAGTGCGCTCATATCGCCCCACAGTTTCTCAAACTGCGTGACGGGGAAAATATCCTCCTGCCCATGTCCCCACCGCTTTTTCACGTCCTTGAGCGTAACGTAGGTCGGCATCTTCGCGGCGAGGTTACGAATGGCCGTGGTGATCTTCTCATCCGCATTGGCCTCCGGCGCGAAATCCTCGCGCGTCAACCCAAACGCTTCGAGCAAACGGTCGAGATCGATCCAGGTGGTCAGCGTGTTGTAGTAAGTCAGCGCAAACTCCGCCTCCTCCCGCGGCATGGCCAGGCCTTCCACCAACCGCGGACGCCCATTCACCCGCGCCAGCCCACCGCCACGATCTTCCAACCGGCGCGTGATGACTTCAAACGTCAGTGTCGCACCGCTCTCGAGATGATGCCCGAGCAGCATCGGATCCACATCCGCTCCGAGGGTGTCGATATTGTGCAAGAGCAGCGTCTTCAATTGCGGACGCTGGGCGAGCAACTGCGCCAGCGTGCCGTTGCGGAACAGATTCGGCACCTCGAACCAATGGCCCACTGGATGCAGGCATTGCAGCGGAAGATTGTCCGTATAATCGCTCGACTCGCCCGCGCCACGCGCCCAGCCAATGAGCGCCGTGCGCAAACTGTCCCGCACCTTCTGCTGCCGCTCATCGAGCATCTGCTGCGGCATTTCTTCCCAGGCAAAACGCAGATCACGCTCCGTGGGCACCATGCGCAGACCGACACTCTTGCCGCGGGAGAGCAACAGCGGGCCTTCGTATCCATAGTCGGCATGTGCCGCGAGAAAGGCCGCGGTCGGCTCGTGGGTGAGATAGCTGGTGGTGAAAATGTGCGGCAGGTTCGCGCCGGCCAACCGCGAGATACGACGGGACTTGGCGAGGTGTGTTTCGAGAAAGGTGCGATGCCGTCCGGCCAGCTTGGCGAAAGGATGCAGGGCCTTCACCACGCCAGCGCCCTGCGTCCAGCGCGAGCCCGCGCCCGCGGCGAGGCTGATGACCGCGGCTTCGCCATTGCGCAACGCCGCCAACCCGCGCGCTTCCAGCCGCGCGCTCCGCGCATGGCCGAGATCGACCACGTCGTCTTCGTGCACATCTTCGATCACCGCATTGGTCGGCAGTCGATTCTGCGCCAGGCCGATGCGACCCTCGCGCAGTTGCAGGCGAATCTGTTCGTGCTGCTTCGCATCGAAACCATTTTCCTGCAAAAGACTCGCCAGCGATTCGCTGGCCGCATCCGCCTTGCCACGCGGAAGCATGGCGTCGAAGAGCGTCTGTACCATGCCGCGCAACTCCGGTCGCGTGCGGCAGGCCGCGCCAAATTTGTCCAGCTCCGCGCGGCGCAACGGCGAGAGTGTACGCTGATCCTGCCGCAGCAATTCCGGCACGGTGAGCGCGTAATAACCCGCGGGCATGAGCGCATTGCCGCCGGCCAGCAGGTCGGCAAAGGTGCCATTTTCGTTGATGGCGAAATCGTAGACCACCGGCTCCATGGCGAAGGGCAGCGCGTGCTGCAACTCGCGCTTCGTCTCGCTCATGATGGCCTGCAATCGCTGCTGCGCCTCGGCCTTGCGTGCCGGCGCGAAGATGAAGCCCATGCCACCACCGCTCATGCCGCCGAGCATCCAGAAGCCCCAAAAGTCGGCGCCGAATTCCGCGCGCACCTGTTCGATGAGCCGTTCGGTGTAATAAGTCGACGCCCACGGAATGATCGTCTGGATCGGGCCTTGGAAATTGCGGGTGGTTACCGCGCCGACTTTGGCGATATCACCGTCGCGCAAGGCGTCGAGCACCTGTGCGAGAATGCCGAGCGCTTCCTGCCGGCCCTGCCATTCGGAAGCGGAACGGAGCAGATATTTTTCCGTCACCATCTCGAGGATGGGGCCGACATTCTGCGCCATGCCGCCGTGCACCAGGACCAGCGAATCCTGCAGCCGCTGACGCGACTCGGCGGGAATCTCCTTCGTATCGAAGACGTGATGCGCCGGCATGAGCCGTCCGCGCGAAATGCCGGACTCCGGATCGCCCGCCGCCGCGACGACGCCCTGGATGAGCTTGATACCCGGCCACACGCCGCCGGAATCCTGCCAACCACCGCCGCTGCCGCCGATCCATTCGCCGAGCAACGCCCGCGCGAGGACCAGTCGCCGCTCGCTCTCGCGCAGCGGACCGGTGAGCGATTCCGCCTGCCCGGTGGCCCGCATGCAAACGCCGATGAGCGCCGCGAGCAGATTGGTCGAGACCGCCAGGCGCGAGCCTTTCGGGATGTCGTTCACCGAGGAGACGAGTTCGAGCCCGCGCCCCGGTCCGAGCATTTCCGCAAGCAGGCCTCCGAGACTTTGTCCCGAGCCTTCGATTCCTGGCGGCACCAGGCCGGAGGCGATCACCGCCGCCTTCAGCAAGCCGAGATAATCCTTCGCAAAATCGAACACCTCCGCGAGCTCCGAAATATCCGCGCGCGCGCCGAGGTCGACGCTGACGAGCCGCAGCACGGGCTGTTCGATGACGCGCAGCCACGCGCTGACCGGCGGTTGCGGCGCGGCGTCGCGGCCGTGCACGCCGAGGTCCACCGACACGTTCAGGACCTTCGCGCCCTCGGGGTAATCCATGCCGAGGAAGAAAATATCGCTCCACGCGGAATGAGTGAGATCCATGCGCACCGGCGTGCGCTCGCGGAGGATCGGATACGAGCCGTCCGCCGCTTTGGTCAGCAACTCGCGCCGGACGCGCAACGGCTGGTCTTTCGGGTGGCCCATGCGGAACATCCACTGATTGCCCCGCACCGTGCGGACGCTGCGCCGCACTTGATCCGCGAGCGTTTGGAAAGCGAGGCGATGGTAGGCCGCGGCCAGCGCGCTGCTCAGGGCGTCACTCGGGCCATCGGTTTTCTGCGCTTCGGAAAATATCTCGATCGCTTCCTCGAAACGCCGCTGGAGCAATTGCTCGTAGCCGTGAAAGGGAATCCGGCCGCCGGTCTTCAGCTCCGCGCGTTCCGGCAGATGAAAGCGGTGGATCGCGTAGAGGAAAAACAGCGCACGGACGCGCTCATAAAGATTCTCGCTTTGCCGGCGAAAGGCATCGAGCGCCGCGCATTCGGCGAGCAGATCGGCGAAGGAAGCCGCGCGGCAGATTTCGTCGAGCGAACGGTTTCGCACCGCGTCGTCACGCGAGGTGATGATTTCGATCAAGCTGGAACTCATCGGGGAAAGTTTTCAGTTTTCAGTTTTAAGATTTAAGTTTTAAGTATTTCGGTTTCGAGCGCGTGACCTCCGTTGCAGGGGGATTTCACTTAAAACTGAACACTTAAAACTTAAAACGGATCAGCTCAGTTCGTCGCCATCAGTTCCACCAGACCGCGGAGCACTTCATCGCGATCGCGGCCGGAAAGCGCGAGGGCGAGTTGCGCGGTGAGCAGGCCATATTTTACACCGAAGTCGTAGCGGCGGCCGGCGAGTTCCGCGGCGAGGTAGCGCTCGTGTTCGGCGAGGTGAGCCAACGCGGTGCGGAAGTTGACCCGGTCATTGTCGGTGAACAGCTCACGGAGGATGCGCTGCACCGCCGGCGTGAGGACGTGCATGCCGAAGAAGCAGAGATAGTAGCCGGCGCGCAGGCCGGGCACGTCGAGCTTTTGCTCGGCCTCGGTGGGCGTGGGTTTTTCGAGCACGGCTTCGACTTGGTAGAGATGCTGGACGGCATTGACGAGCTGGCCACCGACCGCGCCGTAATAGGGCAGCTTGCTTTCATGCGTCGATTGCACCGCCGAGACCGCGCAGTTTTCCGCTCGTGCGATTTCCACGAGCTGCTGGGCGCAGCCTTTCTCGGTATTGCTGAGATAGAGGTGATCGCCCACTAGAAGCAAAAACGGGTCACCATCGCAAAACTCGGCTGCCGAATGAATGGCGTGGGCGTAGCCGCGGGGCTCGGATTGTTCGATGAAAGTCAGCCGGCTGGCGTGCGTTCCGGCGGCTACCCGGTAGGCGGCTTCATCGCCGGGGCTGATCACCACGCCGATTTTCTCGATCCCTGCCGATAGAATCTCCTCGATGATGATGGCGAGGGCGGTCTTCGTCACCCCATCGCGATCGACGAGGGATTGCAGGGGCAGCGTGCGCTGGTTTTTGCCAGCAGCGGTGATGAGGGCCTTGCGAATATCCATGACAGAGGGGCCGAGGATTTCCAAAATCGCCCGTAGCGTCAATCAGGCGCACGCGTTCCGGCAATAAAGTCGGTCGATTTGTTCCTCAGAATGAGCGATCAGTGTGCGGCGAGCCACTTTTCCCAGACGAAAACCATGCCCGGCGGCGTTCCTCCATTTGAAGACTCCCGCTTAATGAATGAAAGCGATCAGCCCCAACCGTGGGAAGCCTGCTACCGCGAGCTCGCACCGAAACTCCTCCTTTTTGCCCGTCAATGGGTTCCGACCTCGACGGACGCGGAGGACGTCGTGCAGACGGCGTTCGTCAAGTTTTGGCAGCGCCGGCCGGATGCGCATCCCGAGCATTATCCCCTGCTCTACGCCGCCGTCCGCACTTGCGCGCTCGATTTCCGGCGCAGCGGCGAGCGCCGGTTGCGGCGCGAAGCCAACCCCGCGGTGGACGTCATGCGGGAGGATGCCACGTTTTTCGACCACGGCGTGGAGCAACGCGAGGATGCCGCGCTGCTCGACACCGCGCTTCGCGAACTGCCCCCTGAGCAACGCGAAGTGGTCGTTCTGCGCGTCTGGGGCGGACTCACTTTTGCCGAAATCGCCACTGCGCTCGAGCAGTCCATCAATACGATCACCTCTCGCTATCGCTACGCCTTGGAAGCGCTCCGGCGCGAACTGAAACCCTACACACATGAACGACTCTGAATTCGAAAATCACCTCCGCGGCTTGCTGCAGCCGGTCGCGCCCTCGGCAGAATTGCGCGAGCGGATCGGTGAAGAACTCGCGTCGATGCCCAAACGGGCGGCGGCTTATTCCGGACGGATCGAGCGCCCGACGAAGAGCGGTTTCATGCATGTGTTGGTCCGGGATTTTGGCTGGGCCTGTGCTGGTGCGGCCGCCGCGGTCGCCATCCTGGCGGCGTGGCCGTCTTTCCACCGGACGCCTTCGAAAGTCGTGGAGACCGCGCAGACGGCGCCGGCGGCAAGCGCTCCGGTTGCATCTACATCGTCGCCCACCTCGACCAATGCTTTCGAACACGACGAGACGACCAATGAACTCGTCTCCACGCAAGGGTCTGATCAACTCGTCGAGACCGACGACGGTCCGGCCCGCGAAGTCCGCTATTCCTATCTCGAACGTCACGAGTGGTCCAATCCGCACACCGGCGCTCGCGTGTATCTCGAGGTGCCTCGCGAAGACATCTATCTCCTTCCCGTTTCACTCCAATAATTCACTGACCGATAAGATGAAGACCTTTCATTCCTTATTCCTGGCTGCCGCCCTCATTTTCGGCGCCTCCCTTTCCGTGGCGCAGGATGCGCAGAAGCCGTCGCCACCGGCTCCGCCGCCGCCCGCACCGGATACCGCGCAGCCGCCTCTACCGCCGGGCGCGCCCAATCCGCCCAACGACTCCAATGCGACACCCCCTGGCGGACCCGGTCACGAAGGTCGTCATCACGAACATCGTGACGGCAGTTCCCGTCCTTCCGAAGACGGCCGTCCCGAAGGCTGGCATCGTCCCGGCTGGCCCATGCCCATGCCGATGCCGACCAAGCCGACGCCTTATATCGGCGTCATCACCGCCCCGCCGACGGCGGCCCTGAGCTCGCAACTCAGTCTCCCGGACGGCTTCGGTCTTGTGGTCAGCGACGTGCTGCCCGACAGCCCGGCGGCCAAGGCCGGTGTGCAGCGTTACGATGTGCTGACCAAGTTCAACGACCAGCAACTGGTCGACTCCGGCCAATTCTCCACCCTCGTCCGCGCGCTGAAAAAAGGCGACGCCGCGAGTGTCACGCTCATCCGCAAGGCGCAGGAGCAAAAGGTCAGCGTGACGATCGATGAACGCATGCTGCCCGAACGGCGTTCCTTCCCCTTCCCGGGCGGCGACATGCGGCACATGCATGGCGAGCTCGATAAACCGGGCGGCCCGGCACAGGAGTGGTCCCATAGTTATGGCGACCGAGTGCGCATGTATCAGAAAAGCTGGCAGGGCAACCAAGGCGACGGCACGGGTGGTCCATCTGCCGACGGCGCACCGCCGATTCCGCCGGAAGATATCCTGCGCGAAGTGCGTCCGGGCGGCGTCGCGAAGATCCGCCTGCTGCGCCCCGATGGTGCGGTAACCTACAACATGGCCAACGCCCGCCTGGTGATGAAAGACGACACCGGCGAAGTGGAACTGACTACGAAGGATGGCAAGCGTTCGCTCGTCGCCAAGAACGCGCAGGGCGAGACGCTCTTCGACGGCCCGATCGATACCGAGGAACAGCGCAAGACGTTGCCGGAAGATGTGCGCAAAAAGCTCGAGATGATCGAGGTCCAGCGCAGGCTCGCCGAGGCGCCGCAATCGCCGGTCGATTCAGCGTTGCTGCCGGATGTGCAGTAACGGGCGCACTCTGGGGTTTTACAACGCAGAGACGCAAAGACGCAGAGGAAAAAACGGAAGGACGAGCTCCCGCGCGTTCCCTAATCAATCGAATAACCCTAAAAGCGGGATTGGGAATGGCCGCAAAAAGGCACAAAGGGCACAAAAGGAAAATGTTCCTCGGCCCAATGGGTGGCGTTCATCGACACCCGGCGGGTGAAACTGGCGTATTCTGCAAAGATCTGCTTTTGCGCTTTTTGTGCCTCTTTGCGGCCATTCATTCCCTTATTTAGGATAACAAGCGACCGAACCGCTTCAACTCACCCGGTCTTTTTGCCCCGGCGTAACAACGCGAGAAACAGGCAAAAGGCGGCGATGCATCCGAGGGCGAGCAGGTTTTCGTGCAAGCTCGGTGGGAAGATGAGAAGGAAGTCGCGGCCTTTCACCAAAGCGGAAAAGCTCGAGACGCAGAAGGGCATGAGGAACAGTCGGAAGATTCCCCAGCCATTGATCCGCAGCGACCCAAGCGCTGCCCGCGTGCTCAGCAGCAACGCGCAACCGATGATCCCGCTCAAGCCGATGGACGTAAGCCACAGCATGAGGCTGGGATCGAAGTAGTGACAGAAGACCACGGCATACCAGATAGCGTAGCACCAGAGAACGATGCGCGGCGCATCCAGTTGACGGAGATAACGAAGCAATGGGCACGGGAGATTTCCAAACATCCTGTCCGAAGAAAGACCAGCTACGAATGCGAAAAAGCGAACCGCGGACGCTTGCGTTTTGGAGTGCTGCGCTGCTACGCAGCTTTTCGATAAGCGCAAAGTGATTCGGGCATCTTGCCCTGTCCCTCAACAGTTCGTGCTCCCCGCGTCAACGCAGTGCCCGCATCGCTCCACGATCTTCCAAAGCGGCGCAGCAGCGCCGCACTCCAAAACGCTGCCGCGGAAGCCTCACCGACTCCTACTTCGCGGCGGGGTCGATCTTCTTGAGGGCAGCGGTGGCGGTGGCGCGCACGGCGTTGTCCTGCTCGGCGATCTCGCGCAGCTTCGGCGCGGCGTCCTTGGCATCGGGGCCGAGGTCGCCGAGGGATTGGCAGGCGAAGGTGCGCACTCGCGTGTCACGCACCGCGAGCATGCTCATCAAGTCGGGCACATTCTTCACGCCGATCGCCTTGAGCGCGCGCATGGCCTCGCCACGCTCGGTCTCTTTTTCCAACATCGAAATCAGCCCCGGCACGGCCGCACTGGCGGCCGGACCATACTTGGCGACGGCATGCGCGGCGGCGCGACGCACTTTGCCCGACTCCGTCGCCTTGGCCAGCGGCGCGATCGTGGCAATAGCCTTGGCATCATCCGTCTCCACAGCGGCGAGCGCGGTGGCGGCGGAAGCCCGCACATCCGGCGCGGAGTCGTGAATCGCGGTGTAGATCATCGGGAGCGCGTCTTTCGCACCTTGTCCGATTCCCGTGAGCACCGGCAAAATAGTCGTTCGTTGGTCACCCTTCTTAGCCAACTCCAGCAGCTTCGGCACGGCCGGCGCAGCCGCCGGGCCGAGGTGGCTGAGCGTCTCGATGATGCTGCCTTGCAACGCGGCATCATCCAGATGCGCAATCAAGGGATTCACCGCTGGCGCGGCTTTCTCGCCGAGTTGTCCCAACGCCTGGACCGCGGCGAGCTGTCCCGCGGCATTGTTGTCCGCGAGCAGATCGAGCAGCCCATCCACACCCAATGTCGCCGCGCCGCCCAGCGCCGCGGTCCCCGCGGCCGCCGCCTTGCGCACGTCGGTGTCTTTATCGTTCAGCGCTTCTTGCAGCAACGGCTTCAGCCGTTCGGAATCCGCATGCACCGCCACCAGCGCGCGAAACGCCGCGGCTTGCACCGCAGGCGTCGAATCCTTGGTCAGCACGAAGAGCGGCGTCGCTGCCGCCGAACCATCGCGGCCCATCTCGCCGATCGCATTCGCGGCCGCCGTGCGCACTTCGGCGCTGTTACTCTTCAACGCCTCACTTAGGACCGGCACGGCCGGTGCGCCAAAGCTGTGAAGAATGTTCAGCACCCACTTACCCTGGCCCCCTTTGCTCTTCTGCAAAATGTCCAGCAATGGCGGGAGCGCCTTCGGGCCGACCTGCGCGAGCGCGTCGGCATAAACAGGCGCGCCATCGGCCGCGCGGGCGGCATCGAGCAACGCTGGGAGCGCGCTGACCGCATCCGATCCCATCCGCCCGAGGGCATGCGCCGCCCGTTCGCGAGTGGCGGTGTTCTGGTCCTTGAGCAATTCCGCCAGCTTCGGTACCGCGGCTTTCCGCACCGTCAGATTGCTGAGCAGTGCGTTCAGCGCCGCATGCCGCAGCGTCTCGTTTCATCGGTCACCGCGGGCAAAATCAGCGCCACACAACGATCCGGAGCCACGCCGGTCTTCGCCATCGCGGCGAACATCGCGCCGCGCGTCACCGGATCGGCCTCCTTCGCTGCAGCTTGCTCGACTTCCTTGCCCACCCCCTCGAAGCGCGGATCCATTTGCGCCAACGCATCGGCCGCACCTGCGCGCCGATGCGCATCGGCATCCTGCAAAGCACTGACCAACGCCGGCCCCGCTTCCGTGCCGATCGCCGCCAGTCCCTGCGCGGTCTCGTCACGCACGGTGTCCTGCGCGTCACCGAGATTCTTGATCAACGCGGGCACGGCGTCCTTCGCCGCCGCACCCATGCCGCCGAGCGCGCGCGCCGCGCCGATTTTCAAAGTCGTGTCGTTCTGGGCCAGCGCATCGATGAGCGGCTGCAGCGCCGGTTTCCCCATGCGCGAGAGCGCGTAAGCCCGTGCGCATCCACGCCCTGGCGCATGTCGCGCTGGCGTCCGCGCCCCCCTCTTTGCGTCCCGTCGAGTTGATCGGAGGAGCACCGGGAATCGCCTCCTGTGCCCTCGGGTCCGAGCGCCGCGATGCCGGCGATGGCCGAAGACCAGACCTGCTTGTCATCATCCTCCAGCGCCTTGATCAGCGCGGGCAGGGCGGGCTTCGCGGCCTTGCCGAGATGCGAAAGCTCATAGGCCGCTTCCCGCCGCGCGGGCAGGTCGCGGGAAGTGAGTTGTTGAACCAGTTTGTCAACCGAGGCCGGCGGGGTATCCTGAGCCAGCACGCACGTGGCGAGCAGGCTCGCGGCGAGCCCGGCGGTGAAAGCCCGGGGGAACGTGCGACCCATTACCCTTCGAGGCCGCGCAGCGGTCCAGTGCTGTCGCCGAACGAATCGACGTTGGCTCCCATGCGATGCAGCATGGCCACGAACAGATTCGCCATCGGCGTCTCCTGATCGTAGGTGATGTGCCGGCCCGGCAGGATGGTGCCGCTGCCACGGCCCGCCATGAGCACCGGCAGGTCGTCGTGGTTGTGCCGGTCACCGTCGCCGAGGCCACCGCCGTAGACGAGCATGGAGTGATCGAGCAGCGTGCCGTCACCTTCCGGGATCGAGCGCAGGCGCCCGAGCAGATACGCGAACTGCTGCATGTGAAAACGATTGATCTCGCGGATCTTCATCTGCTTCGCGTGATCGCCCTGATGATGCGACAGCGTGTGGTGGCCGTCGCTCACGCCGATGTTGCGATAGGCGCGGTTGCTGCCTTCGTTGGCCAGCATGAAGGTGCAGATGCGGGTGGTGTCGGATTGGAAGGCGAGCACCATCATGTCGGCCATGAGGCGCGCGTGCTCCTCGTAGCTCTCCGGAATACCTTCCGGGATCTCGTAATTCTTCGCCACCGAGGTATCGGCGCTGCGCACGGCCTTTTCCGCCTGCACCACGCGCTGTTCGATCTCGCGCACGGCGGAAAGATATTCATCCAGCTTCTGGCGATCGTTGCCGCCGACCTTCTTGCGCAGGGAGTTCGCGTCCTCGAGCACGAAGTCGAGGATGCTCTTCTTGTAAAGCTCACGGCGCTTCTGGCTCTCGCTCACTTCCTTCGGCACGGCGTTGGCGAAGAGACGCTCGAAGACGAGGCGCGGATTGATCTCGCGGGTCATCGGCGTGGATTCGTTGCGCCAGGAGATATTGTTCGAGTAGGCACAGGAATAACCGGTGTCGCACTTGCCGCCCTGGCGGCCGGGCTCGAGGCCGAGCTCCAGCGAACCGAAGCGGGTCTGTTCGCCGATGTGATGCGCCGCCATCTGATCGGCCGAAATGCCCACGCGAATCTGCGAACCCTCGCTCTTCAGCGGCTGCGAGCAGGTCAGCCAGCTTCCCGCCCGAACGGGCATGGTCGCCACCGCCGTCCCCCATTGGAACGGCCCTTGTCCTGGGCAAGACCGGTCATCACCAGCAACTCGCTCTTGTAGGGCGCGAGCGGCTCGAGAATGTAGGGCAGATCGAAGTCGGCGCCATTGGCGGTCGGCGTCCAGGCCGGCATGTGGGCACCGTTCGGGATGAAAAGGAACGCCATGCGCGTGGGGATTTTTGCGGCGGCGCTGCCGGCGGCAGCGGCAGCCGTCGCGCGAGTCGGGATCATGGCGTCGAGCATCGGGAGGGCCATGGCGGCCCCGAGGCCACTCAGGAAAGTGCGGCGGTGAAGAACGGGCTGACTCATAAATTCTGATTATATAACCTCAACGTCGGGGAAAAGTTTGGGCAATGTTCGCGAGAATCGTTCAGTTTTTATCGGTATTCCAAAGGAGAGGTCCGAATTCTCCGTTTTTGGACATTTTCTCTGGAAAATCGGCGATTTGAGGGCGCTCCCGGGGCCGAACACAGAGGTAAGCCCGTAAAGCGCCAAATCCGGTTCATTCGCATCGACGGAGGGACACGGGGAAAACGCTTCTTAGCGACCCGTTATACGCCACCGGATCCAAGTCGGATCCCGGCGACAATCGAGCACCGCTCGGATGCGGATGACATCTCCCTCCAGGCGGTAAAAAATGGCGAATGGAAACCGGCCGGCCAGCATTCGATAGGACCCGAACACTACACGATGAATCCCTGCGTAAAGCAGGAGCGAATCAATGTCGGAATAGATCGAATCGAGAAAATAGGCCCCCAGCCCAGGTGCCTGCCTTTCATAGAAGCGATACCCCTCGACCAATTCGGCCTTGGCGGCTTCGAGAAATTCAATCCTCAAGACACTCCCTACGGATCTCCGCCTTGGCCTGTTCCCAATCGATAAACTGCGCCTTGCCCGCGGCAATCAGCCTTTCCCGCTCCGCCAAGACTTCACCGTGCCAGGCCGGGGATTCGACCGAATCCTCTCTCCGGCTCAAGTCCTGCCATAGCGCTTCCATGAGTTGCAGTTTCTCAGGAACGCTCATCTCTTCCAATCGGAGGGCAGGAGTCATAAAAGAAGAATAACGGATTTTCCGGTTCAACGCGAGGGTTGAGTGGGCTTCACAGCCCACTTGGTTTCGCGTCAATTCTTCGCCACGACTTCCGGGCGGCGCTTCGTGAAGGGCTCGCTGGTGACGATGGCGGTGACCAGGGCTGAGAAACGGTTCTGCTGCGGGGCGATCCTGGCGACAATCGCGTCCACCGAGCACTTGTCGTAACGCTCCAGGCCGCGCCCGAGAGCGTAGGTGAGCATCTTCTGCGTAATGCAGCGGACGAACTTCTTGTCGCCCTTGAGGAGCTCCTTCAACTCGCGCGGGCCGGAGAATTTGGTGCCGTTGACCAGTTGTCCCGACGGATCGATGGGGAATTTGCCATCGTGATCCCGCCATCCACCAGCGGCGTCGAAGTTTTCCAGCGCGAACCCGAGCGGGTCCATCTTGGCATGGCATCCGGCGCATTCCGGACGGCTGCGATGCTGCTCGAGCCGTTGGCGCACGGAGGTGGTCTGGCTGACCGCCTTCTGCTCCTGGAGCGGCGGCACATCCGGCGGCGGTGGTGGCGGCGGCGTGCCGAGGATTTGTTCGAGGATCCATTTGCCGCGAATGACCGGCGAAGTGCGCGTGGGCGTGGAGGTGGAAACGAGCACCGCGCCCTGGGTGAGCACCCCACCCCGCGGCGAATCCTTCGGCAACTCCACCCGGCGGAACTCTTTCCCTTTCACGCCGGCGATACCGTAGTAGTTGGCGAGCTCTTCGTTCAGGAAAGTGAAGTCGGCGTCGATGAGATCGGTCACCGGATGGTCTTCCTTGATGATCGCCTCGAAGAAGCGCTCGGTCTCTTCCTTCATCAGGCCCTTCAAATCGTCCTTCCATCTCGGGAAGGTCTCGGGGTCGATGCCCACTTCCCAGATGTTGCGAATCTGCAGCCACTGGTCACCGAAATTGTCGACCAACGCCCGGGCCTTCCAGTCGTGCAACATGCGGTTCACCTGCTTCTCCAGCACCTCGGGCTTGTGCAGTTCGCCCTTCGCCGCCAGGGCGAAAAGCTCGCTGTCCGGCTTGCTGCTCCAGAGGAAATACGAAAGACGCGAGGCGAGTTCGTAGTCGGTGAGATCGCGGGTGTCGCCCGGCTTGAGATTCGTGGGATCGAGCTCCCAGCGATAGAGGAAATACGGCGAGCAAAGCGCGGCCTGGAAGGCGGTCTGGATGCCTTCAAGGAACGAGCCGCCATTCTTCTGCGCCAGGGTGACAAAACCGACCACGCGTTCGACTTCCGCCGGACTCACCGGCCGGCGATACGCCTCCGGCAAAAAGCGCCCGATGATTTCCATGGCCACCTCGTGCTCCTGTCCGGGCTGCGGCATGCGCGTAATGAGCCGCTTGTGACTCGCGGGCAAGGCCGGCGGCGCACCGAGCGGCGCCTGGATGTCGACGCTTTCCACGAAGACGTTGCGATCGCCGCGCAGCTTCGGATCGGGGTTGTTGGCGTCGTTGTAGTTGTTCAGATACGCGACCGAAATCTGATGCGCCCCCGCCGGGAGCGTGGTCTTGGTCTCGTAGGTCTTCGCCTTGTTCTCGTTGCCGACGTCAAAAATGGTCACGTCCTTGCCGTCCACGCGCAGGGCGAGCTTCGGTAATTCCGGCCCGGCCAGCTCGCCATACGCCTTCACACGGAAGGTGTATTCGCCGGCGCGCGGCGCGGAATACGGGGCCACGCCATCGCCCTCGCGATACAGCCCGAGCACCTTGGTCTCCAGCGGACGAACCGCCCCCGGATCCTTGGACTTGAATTCATCCCCGTGAATCTTCTTCACCTCGGGGTTTCGCCTCGGTGTCGAGGACGATCGGCTTGTGCACCACTTCGTCCGGCCGCGGCGATGTACTTTTCCATGAGCATCGGTGGCAACGAGAGCACGTCGCCGATGTTGTCGAAGCCGTAGCCGACCTCGTCGTTCGGGAAATCTTCCGGATTGAAATCCACGCCCATGAGGTCGCGGATGGTGTTCCGGTATTCCTCGCGGTTCAGCCGGCGGATGGTTACCTTGCCGGGGTTGATGGCCGCGGTTTTGCAATCCGCCTTGGAAAGCTGGCCGTCGATGAACTTGATCATCAAGTCCCGCTGGCCGTCGCTCGGCTGCGGCTTCTTCTCCGGCGGCATGTCCCCGCCTTCGAGCACATCGGCGATCTTTTCCCACACCTTGCGGTTGTCCTCGAGCTTCGGGTTATCGATGACCGACAGCAGGTTGACGTCGCCCTTCTGCTTCTTGTCGTTGTGACAATCGAAGCAGTATTTCTCCATCACCGGCTTGATGTGATCCTTCAAGGTCACCGGTCCGGTCGCCGGCCCCGCGCCCGCACCCGTCTGGGTCTCCGCCTTCAGGGAGGGCGTCAGGAACTGCCCGGCAGCGAGGGCGGCACAGGTAGCGATTAGAAAGGAATGGGGGCGATGCTTCATCGGGAGCCGGCTATAATACACGCGAATCAACCGCTGACTACGGTGGGAATTAGCCCAAGTTCGACAGTCGTTAGGGATAAAAAGCTTTTTCCGTGAGGGGATGTTGGGTTGGCTTCTGGAGAGGCGGTTGGTTGTCAGGGATTGGATGTTGTAGTGGAGACCGCCGCCTTGCTGGAGCAGAGAGGAAAGGGGCAAGCTGGGGCATGTTTTTGCGGCGCAATCGCAGACAGAAGAACGGTCAACAATACGAGTATTGGACTTTGGTGGAGAGTCACCGCACGGAGCGCGGGCCGCGGCAGCGGGTGGTGGCGACGCTAGGCAAACTGCCCGGACTCGACGAAGAGGAACGGGCCGGCTGGGAGGAGATAGCGCGTTTACTGGATGGGGATGGGGCGCCTGCGGAGCCCACGCCGCCGGGAGATCTTTTTGGATCGCCGGCCGCGCCACCGTCCCTACCGCCGCCGCAGTGGGCGCAGGTGGATCTTTCTCGCGTGCGCGTGGAACGGTTGCGGCAGTTTGGCCAGGTCTATTTAGCCTTGGCGCTTTGGCGGCGCTTGGGATTGCACGATTTTTTCTTCGCGCATCTACGGCGCGGGCGCGAGGAAATCGATTGGGCGACGGTGGCCGCCATTCTTTGTATCGGCCGGTTTTGCGCGCAGGCTTCCGAACTGGCGCTGAGCGAGCGATGGTATGGGCAGACCGCTCTCGACGACCTGCTGGGCGTTGGTGTCGAAGCGGTTTATGACAACCGGCTCTACCGCGGCCTCGATGCGCTTCTACCTTTGCGCCAGGCCCTCTTTGGTCATCTCAAGGAGCGCTACGAAAGCCTCTTTGGCCAGCGCTTCGAGTTCCTGTTGTATGACATCACCAGCACTTACTTTGAAGGCCAGTGTGCGGGCAACCCTCAAGCCCAGCGCGGCTACAGCCGCGACCAGCGCGCGGATTGCAAACAGGTCTGTATCGGGCTGGTCGTCACACCCGAGGGGTTGCCGCTGGCTTATGAAGTCTTCGATGGCAATCGGGCCGACGTCACCACCGTCGAGGAGATCGTCGAGTTGATGGAGCAACACTACGGAGTGGCCCAGCGCATTTGGGCCATGGACCGCGGCATGGTCAGCGAGGAGAACCTCGATTATCTGCGCGAAAAGCAAGCCCTCTACATCGTCGGCACACCCAAAGGCCGGCTCAAAGCGTTCGAAAAACAACTGCTCGAAAACCACGACTGGCAGCAGGTCGAAGCAGGCGTGGAAGTCAAGTTGCTGCCGCATCCCGATCAAGAAGGTGGCGAACGCTATGTGCTCTGCCGCAGCCGCGCCCGGAGTGAAAAGGAAAAGGCCATGCTGCGCGGGCAACAAGAGCGGCTGCGCAAGAAGCTCGCGCAGATCGATGCCGCGTTGCGCAAAAAGCCGGCCAAGTCACCCCGGGTGATCGAACGGCGCATCGGCAAATGGCTTGGGCGCAATACCGCCGCCGAAAAGCTCTTCGCAGTCGAAGTGCTCGTGGGAAAAGGCCGCGCGGTCGGACTGCGCGTCAGCGAAGACCCGAGCAAAACCGAATGGGCGCAAGCCGCCCATGGCGCCTATCTGCTGCGCACCAACTGCACCGAAGAAGATCCCGGCAAGCTTTGGCGTTGGTATATCCAACTGACGGAAGTCGAAGACGCCTTTCGGACCAGCAAGAGCGACTTGGGACTGCGCCCAGTCTTTCATCAAAAAGAAGATCGGGGTGCAGGCCCACATCCTGGTCTGCTTCCTGGCGCTGGTCATGTGGCGCACCTTGGAACTCTGGCTCAAAGCCAAGGCCATGGGAGACACCGCTCGGCAAGTGGTGCAGGAACTCGGCACCATTCATTCCATGGACCTCTTGTTCAACGTCCGTGACCGCGGCGAAACCCGGCTGCGCCTAGTCAGCAAACCCGAACCGCTGGCCGCCGATCTGCTGGCTCACTTGGGCCTGAAACTGCCCACGCGTCCGAAAATCATCGAAAATGTAGTGGAGAAAAACCGCCTTTAATCAACGTAAGCCCTTCAAAATCAACCCAACTAACTTCGTAACTGTCGAACTTGGGTTAGGTCTCGGCGGCGCCCTCCAGATCTCATTCGGCGCGTGTTCCGAATACCAAACCATTACCGATGCTTTATCCCTCTGCCACGCGCGCCACGTCGACGCTGACCCCGAGGCTGTGTCCGCTCCCGCCCACGACTATGCCACGCAATGGGCTGACGTCGCTGAAATCACGTCCCCAGGCGACGGTGATATGCCGGTCACCGGGGAGCAGGTTGTTTGTCGGATCGGCGTCGATCCAGCCGTAGTCCGGACACCACACCGAATACCACGCGTGCGAGGCGTCGGCGCCGATGAGTCGGGCTTTGCCCGGCGGCGGCAAGGTTTCGAGGTAACCACTGACATAACGCGCGGGCAACCCAAGCGAGCGCAGGCAGGCGATGGCGAGATGCGCGAAGTCCTGACAAACCCCGCGGCGCTTTTTGAAAACTTCATCCACCGGTGTGGCGACGGTGGTGGCGCGAGGATCGAATTTGAAATCCTGAAAAATGCGGGCGTTGAAATCGACGATCGCTTCGAGCAGCGGCCGGTCCTGCACAAACGAAAGCGCGGCGTAGTCGGCGAAGATGGACCGCCGCGCGATGTTCGGTGATTCGAATCGAAACTCGCCCACCGCGCTATCGGGCGTGAGCACATCGCTCGCGCAACGGTCGCGGACGAGTTGCCACGCGAGGGTATCGGAAGGTGCTGGCGATGCCGGGGCGGCGACGCGCACCCGGCTGCGGGCCGTGACCGTCAGGCAATCGTGCGGACTGCCGATGCTGAAAAAGGTCGTCGTATTACCGTAGTAATCCACGCGCTCGGCGCTCACCGCCGATGTCGGTTCGACGAGGAGCTGGAAATCATCGACTTGCTGCGCCGGCAACTGACGCGGACGCAGATGCGCGAGGTGATGCGACACCGCGACATCGGAGCCGTAGCCGTAAGTCGTGCGATGCGTGATGTCGTAAAGCATGGCCTTAGCTCACTCGCGCGGGCACGTGACTGAAATAGGAGGCGGTGAGCAGATCGGAGAGCTGGCCAGTGGCCTCGTAGAATTCATCGAGCCGCGTGGCCAGGCGCGCGCGGCCGAGGACGCCTTGCGTCGCGAAATCCTGGGCGTCGGTTTCGCGGAGCAGCGCCATGAGGTCTTCGAAATGAATTTGCTCGGGGCGCGTGCCGTCCGCGCCGGGGAGGGCGGCGAGATGATGGCCCAGAATCTCCAGCTGGAAAACGAGCGAGCGCGGGTTCGACACGTCATTGATCAAGAGCGCGAGTGTAGTCGGCATTTCCGGTCGCGCGAGATAGCGCCGGCGATAGGTCATCGTGCTGTCGGTGTATTCGAGCAGCGGCGCGAGCGCTGTGCCGTCGGTATCGGCGGCAAGGACCGCGCGGACATTGGACACGAGATTGATCGCCCGCTCCAGTCGCCGGCCGATATCGAGAAAACGCCAGGCGTGGCCGCGGGTCATGTTTTCCATCTCCATGCCGCTGAAGGCCGCGAGTTGGAAGATGAGCCGGTGCAGCGTGTGCAGAATCGCGCCCGGTGTCGCACGGGACATCGTCGCCGGGAAATCCGTCTGGAGCTGATTGAGAATGCGCCAGGTGTCGCCGGAGAGGCGGTCGCGCACATTGTTGGCGAGGAAGCCGACGCGGCCGAGCAATTCGCGCACAGTGCCGAAGCGATTGCGCTCGAAGACGAGCTCGCGCAATTCGGAGGCGAGCTCCGCCGGGGTGAATTCATCGGCGAAGCGGGCGTCGAGAATTTCCGTGCGGGCGAGCCAGCGGGCGAGAGCGGTCAGTTCCACTTCCTCGGTCGGTCCGCCTTCGCCGGCAAGACGGCCGAGGGCGGTGCGCAGCAGGCGGGTGGTGTCTTCCAGGCGTTCGGCATAGCGGCCGAGCCAGAAAAGGTTTTCGACCACACGGCTGGGCACGTGCGACGCGCTCACTTCCGGGCGCAGCGCCGGCGCCGTGGATTCCACGGCCGCGGCGGATCCCGTTGGCGCGCTCGAACGCACCCAGGTGTCCTTGCTTCCGCCGCCGTAGCGCGAGGAAACGATCGGCGATTCCGCCGAAGGCGACACGCGTGTGAGCGCGCCGGGCATCACCGTGAAGCCATCGACGGTCGCGCAGATGTAGCAGCGCATGATGAGCGGGCGCGGCTCAGGGGCGTTGCCGTGCCAGACCGGCGCGGTGGAGAGCGCGACGCTCTCCTGGGTGACATAGGCGTGCGGGTTCGCGCGGATGTGCGCGGCCAGGTCTTCGAGTTCCCGCGCGCCGAGGCGGCCGCCGAAGCTGGGCTCGCCGTGGCCGCCGACGAAGGCGCGTTTGGTGACGAGTTTGTTCAGCGCGCCGAGCGCGAAATCGCGTTCGCTTTGCTGGCCGCACCACCAGGTGGCGACATTCGGGATGCGCAGTTCTTCATTCAGCAAATGCCGCGAGAGCGCGGGCAGGAAGGCGAGCAGGGCGGTCGTTTCCACCGCGCCGGTGCCGAGGGCGTTGGAGATGGCGACGTTGCCCGCGCGCGCGGCTTCGACGAGGCCGGGCACGCCGAGGAGGGAATCGCCGCGCAGCTCCAGCGGATCGCACCAGGTGTCATCCACGCGGCGGATGATCACGTCGACGCGTTGCAGGCCCTCGAGCGTTTTTAAAAAGACGCATTGATCGCGCACCGTGAGGTCGCTGCCTTCGACCAATTGGTAACCCAGGAAGCGCGCGAGGTAGGCGTGCTCGAAATAAGTCTCGGCATAGGTGCCTGGCGTGAGCAGGACGATATTCGGCGCGCTCGTCCACGGCGCCAGCGCGCGCAGTCCGGCCTTCCGCTGCCGGAAAAAACTGGCGAGCCGTTGCACTTGCGCGGCGCGGAATTCCTCGGGCAGCACGCGCGAAAGGATCGCGCGATTCTCCAGCGCATAACCGACGCCGCTCGGCGCCTGGGTGCGGTCGCTCAGCACCCACCAGCGGCCGTTCGGCGCACGGGTGAGATCAACAGCATGCAACGAGAGAAAGAGGCCGCCCGGTGGACGAATGCCGTGGCAGCAACGCAGGAAACCGGGATTGGCGTGGAGCAGGGCGGGGGGAAGCAAGCCCTCCTGCAGCAGTTGTTGCGGACCGTAGATGTCGGCCAGCACGAGATTGAGGAGCTTCGTGCGCTGGATGAGGCCGGCTTCGAGTTGCGCCCATTCCGCGGCGTCGATGATCTGCGGGAGGACGTCGAGTTCCCAGCGGCGCTCGGCGCTCTCGCCATCGGCGTGCACGTTGTAAGTCACGCCGTGTTCGCGCAGCAGTTGCAGGGCGCTTTCGGCCCGCTCACGCACGCCTTCCCGGCCGAGCCGCTCCAGGCCTTGCACGAGCGGCAGCCAGTGCGGACGCACGGTGCCATCCGCGGCGCGCATCTCGTCGAAAACTTCCGCCCGGGGATGATACGCCGCCCAGACGCCGCTCGGGGAAGGCACGACGCTGGTTACCGGAGGTGAAGTCATTCGGGGGGACGATAGTCGATGACCCACTACCCGCGCAATGCCCGCCCCGCCTCTAAACGCCGAGGCCCCCGCACAGCAGAGCCAAAGAAATTTTTAAACGCAGAGGCCGCAGAGGCGCAGAGAAGAAGTGGTGAGGGGCTCGCGGTTCTTTTTTTTTTGGGCGTTTCGTGGTGGCTCTTTAGTAGCTCTCTGCGTCTCTGCGTCTCTGCGTTTAACCTTTTTGGTTGCGGCTCCGCCGTTGCGCAATCGTGACGGAACGACGGCTCGCATTGCGCGGGACGCGGGGTATGTTGTTCATCCGATGAGCTATCGGCTGACTCTCGACGGAAGGACGCACGTTTTTCCTGATCTCAAGACACTGCTCGCCAAGGCGACGCCACTGCGTTCGGGCGACCAGCTCGCCGGGCTCGCCGCGGCCGGCTCCGAGGAGCGCGTGGCCGCGCAAATGTGTCTCGCCGAAGTGCCGCTCACGCGCTTTCTCGAGGAACCGCTCATTCCGTACGAGCAGGACGAAGTCACCCGGCTGATTCTTGATCGCCAGGACCGCGCGGCGTTCCAGTCGATCAGCGGGTTGAGTGTCGGAGAACTGCGCGACTGGCTGCTTCGCTACGAGACGGATACCGCGACGCTTACCGCGCTCGCACCGGGGCTCACGCCCGAGATGGTCGCCGCGGTGAGCAAGCTGATGAGCAACCAGGACCTCATCCTCGTCGCGGCAAAGGCGCGCGTAGTGACCAAGTTCCGCAACACGCTGGGTCTGCCTGGCACGCTGGCCGTGCGGTTGCAGCCGAATCATCCGACCGACGACCCGCGCGGGATCGCGGCGTCGATTCTCGACGGGCTCATGTACGGCTGTGGTGATGCGGTCATCGGCATCAATCCGGTCACCGATTCACCGGGCGCGTGTGCCACGCTGCTGCGGCTCATCGATCAGCTCATCCGCCGATACGAAATCCCCACGCAATCGTGCGTGCTCGCGCATGTGACGACTTCGCTGCGCTGCATGGAAGCGGGCGCGCCGCTCGATCTCGTCTTCCAATCCATCGCCGGCACCGAGGCCGCGAACCGCAGTTTCGGCATCGATCTCGCGCTCCCTGCGCGAAGCCCGCGAAGCCGCGCTGGCGCTGAATCGCGGGACGATCGGCCGCAACGTGATGTATTTCGAAACCGGCCAGGGCTCATGTCTTTTCCGCGAATGCGCACCACGGCATCGACCAGCAAACACTCGAGGCGCGCGCCTATGCGGTGGCCCGGGAATTCGAACCGTTGCTGGTCAACACGGTCGTCGGTTTCATCGGCCCGGAATATCTTTACGACGGCAAACAGATCGTCCGCGCGGGTCTGGAGGATCATTTCTGCGGGAAGTTGCTCGGCCTGCCGATGGGCTGCGACGTGTGCTACACCAACCACGCCGAGGCCGACCAGGACGACATGGATACGCTTCTCACGCTGCTCGGCGTGGCCGGCTGCAATTACATCATGGGCGTGCCCGGCGCGGACGACATCATGCTCAATTATCAATCGACCAGCTTTCACGATGCGCAGTATCTGCGGCAGGTGTTGAACCTCCGGCCGGCGCCGGAATTTGCCGTGTGGCTGGAGAAGATGCGCATCGCGCGCGATGGGTTGCATCTCGAGGCGGTGGATCATCAACACGCGCTGATTGCGGGGATGAGCCATGAGTGACGAACTCGTTCCGGCCGATCCGTGGAGCCCGCTGCGCGCCTACACCGCAGCGCGGATCGCGCTCGGGCGCAGTGGCGGCAGTCTGCCCACACGGGCCCAGCTCGATTTCCGTCTCGCTCATGCGCGGGCGCGTGACGCGGTACTGGCGGAGTTCGATGCCGAGGCTCTGGCCACGAAGCTGAGAGTGCTCGGTGAGCCAGTGCGGGTGGTCGACAGCGCGGCACCCGATCGCGCCGAATTCCTCCAACACCCGAATCTCGGCCGTCGTCTCGCCGAGGCCTCGCGCGCAACGTTGGCTGGATCTGCCGAGACCACCCCGCGCTGCGACCTGGCAATCATCGTATCGGATGGCCTTTCCACCCTCGCCGCGACCACCCAAACGGAGCCGGGTGCTCGTGGCGCTGCTCCCGCTCCTTCGCGGAGATGGCTGGAACCCTCGCACCGGTGATCGTCGCCCGGCACGCTCGCGTCGCCCTGCAGGATGAGATCGGGCGAAATCCTCCGCGCCCAGATCAGCCTCATGCTCCTCGGCGAACGTCCTGGGTCTCGGCAGCGCCGACAGCCTGGGCGCCTATTTTACCTATGCGCCCGCGCCCGGCCGGACCGATGCCGATCGCAATTGTATTTCCAATATCCGCACCGGCGGCCCTCGCCCCCGCCAAGGCCGCGCGCAAGCTCCACGCCCTCCTCACCCAGGCCCGCCAGCTCCGCGTGAGCGGGGTGGTTTTGAAAGACGAAACGGTGCTCGGCGACAGCGCTCCGGAAAAGCCCGCCCTTGGGAGTGAATAGGCGGCGGCTCCGTTTTCCCCACACGGTACTTGCCCCACTGCCCAACACCAGCTACCGGCTAACCAATGCGCCGGTTCCTCCTCCCCCTGCTCCTGCTGCTGGCCACTGTCCTGCATGCTCAGGAATTCGATATCCTCGTATACGGCGCCACGCCCAGTGGAATCGCGACGGCGATCGCCGCGGCCAGGGATGGCGAGCGTGTGTTGCTCATCGAGCCGTCGCGCCGCATTGGCGGGATGATGACCAACGGCCTTTCGCACACCGATTTCCGCACGCTGGAGGGGCTGAACGGCTCGTTCCTCGATTTCGCCCATCGCGTCGAGGCCTACTACCGCGAGACCTATGGCGCCGATTCCCAGCAGGTGCGCGATTGCTTTCACGGTACGCAATTCGAACCCAAGGTCGCGCTTTCCATCTTTGAAAAGATGATCGCCGAGCAGCCGAAGATCACCCTGCGCACCGAATGGGTCCTCGATGGCGTGAAGAACAGCAGCAACGGCGACGGCGAAGGTCCGGCGACTTCCCGTGCGGTGGAGATCGCGCTCCTCGTCGATGGCGATGCCCAGTATCACTCCGTCGCCGCCTACTATTTCGTCGATGCGACCTATGAAGGCGACCTGATGGCCTGCGCCCGCGCGGCCTATCACGTGGGCCGCGAGGCGGGCAACCAGTATGGCGAGTCGCTCGCCCCGGACGAAGCCGACGATCAGTTGCAGGCCTACAATTTCCGCCTGTGCATGACGCGCGATCCGAAGAACCGCGTGCCGGTCGAGGAACCGCCCGGCTATCTGCGCGCCGGATTCGTCGACCTGCTCGCGTTGCTCCTCGACGGCCGCATTCACGGCGTCTTCAGCACGAAACCGACGGAACTCATCAAGGCCCAGGGCCCATTGCCGAACGGCAAATACGACATCAACGATATGTCGAAGGGGCTCGTTCGGCTTTCCCTGCCCGGTGGAAATGACGACTGGCCGGAGGGCGAATCCGGCTTCGCCGCGCGCGTGGTCCAGCACGGGGCGGTTGCGCCCTTCTCGCGCACCGGCCTGCGGCAATCCCGCGACCGCGTTTTCGACGAGCATCTGCGCTGGGACGTGGGTCTCATTTACTTTTTGCAAAACGACTCCGCGGTGCCGGCGAAGTTCCGTGACGAAGCGCGCGAATGGGGCTTCTGCAAGGATGAGTTCACCGACAGCAATCATCTGCCGATGCAGCTCTACGTGCGCGAAGGGCGCCGCGTGGTGGGCGAATATATCTTCACCGAAAAGGACACCGATTGCGCCCCGAACGACGCCCGCGCCGTGCTGCATACCGACGCCATTGCGATGGGCGATTACGGGCCGAATTGCCACGGCACCTCGCACGAGGGCTCGCGCTTCGGCGGCAAACACGAAGGCGAGTTCTACAAGATGGTCGCCCCGTATCAGATTCCCTACGGCGTGCTGATCGCGAAAGGCTTTGAAAACCTGCTCGTGACGAATGCGGTCAGTGCTTCGCACGTGGGCTTTTGCGCGCTCCGCCTGGAGCCGATCTGGATGTCGCTCGGCGAAGCGGCTGGCCACGCCGCGCATCTCGCGCGGCGCAAGCATGGCATCCTGCAGACAGTCTCGGTGCCGAAGTTGCAGGACCTGCTCCACGCGGAAGGCGGATCGACGATTTATGTGAGCGACGTGCTGCCGGGAAATTCGGATTTTACTGCGGTCCAATGGTGGGGAACGGCCGGCGGATTGCACGGACTCGCGCCCACGCCGGCGACTCTGGGGGAACGCGGGAAGAATATCTTCAGCCAATATTACGAAGCCTTCCCCGGCCACGCCGCGGAACTCAGCAAACCGCTCGATCCCGCGCTGGCGGAACGCTGGGAAAAGCTGGCCAGCTCGCTGAATATCGACGTCGCCGGCTTGCCGAAGGCGGATGGCAAGACCACCCGCGGGGCCTGGCTGCGCGCGGCCTGGGCGGCGCGGCCGAGCTGAGTTCCCTGGGAGGGGCGACTTTCTAGAAAAGACCCTGCGCCGCGTAACGGTGCTTAAAAACTGACCTTTATACACATCTTTTCCTGCAAGGGGCGATGAACCACGAGAGCGCTGGGAGGGGCGACTTCCTAGAAAAAACCCTACACCGCGGAGCGGTGTCCTTCAGTGAGAGCGCTTCGCGCCGAGGGCTTTTCTATCGGCGACTAGGAAGTCGCCGCTTCCAGTGCCATCCGTAGCGGCGTCCCTCTATTGCGGAGACTTGTGTATAAAGATCAGCCTAAAAAAGGGCGCTACGCGCAATGGACTTTTCGGTCAGCGACTGGAAAGTCGCCGCTCCCAGGAATGTCCTTCCATATCGGGGCTGGCGCTGTGAATTGGGTCAACTCACGTCGCGTAGGGACACGCGCCCTACACCTGCTACAGCGCCCGTATGATTTTTGTGTATAGTCCCGACCCGCTTTTTGCCGATGCCTGCCATTCACTATCCACCTGAACTCCCGATCAGCGCCCGGCGCGAGGAGATCCTCGCGGCCTTGCGCGGGCATCAGGTCGTAGTCGTGGCCGGCGAGACCGGCTCGGGCAAGACGACGCAATTGCCCAAGATGTGTCTCGACGCGGGGCTGGGCGAGCGGGGCCGGATTGGCTGCACGCAGCCACGCCGGGTCGCGGCGATGAGCGTCTCGCGGCGCGTGGCCGAGGAGCTCGGCGTCGCTTGGGGCCGCGAGGTCGGTTGCAAGATGCGTTTCAACGACGACACCAGTCGCGACACGCGGGTGAAGTTCATGACCGACGGCATCCTCCTCGCCGAGATCCAGTCGGACCCGATGCTGCGCGCCTATTCCGCGCTGATCCTCGATGAAGCGCACGAGCGCTCGCTGAATATCGATTTTCTCCTCGGCTATCTGCAGGGCCTGTTGCGCAAGCGCGGCGATCTCAAGCTCATCATCACTTCCGCGACGATCGATACCGAAGCCTTCTCGAAAGCCTTCGGCGGCGCGCCGATCATCGAAGTCTCCGGTCGCCTGTATCCGGTGGAAATCCGTTACGCGCCGATCGAGAGCCACGCGCGCCCCGGCGAGCAGGCCGATGAACTCAGCCACATCGAGGCGGCGGTGCGGGCCACGGGAAGATGCGCTCATCGAAACGGACACCGACGATGTGCTCATCTTCATGCCCACCGAGCGTGACATCCGCGATACCCGCGAATTGCTGGAAGGCAGTCTCGGCTCGAGCTTCGAAGTGATCAGCCTTTTCGGACGCATGCCCGCGGCGGAACAGCAGCGGATCTTCGCCCCGAGTCCGCGCCGGCGGGTGATCGTGGCCACGAATATCGCCGAGACTTCACTCACGTTGCCGCGCATTCGCTACGTCGTCGACGCCGGTCTCTCGCGCATGAGTCGCTACAATCCGCGCACGCGCACCAAGCGCCTGCCGGTGGAAGACGTCTCGCAAAGCAGCGCCAACCAGCGCGCCGGCCGCGCGGGCCGTGTGCAGGATGGCACCTGTATCCGGCTCTATGCCGAGGACGATTTCTCTGCGCGTCCGCGTTTCACCCAGCCGGAAATCCAGCGAGCGAATCTGGCCGAAGTCATCCTGCGGATGAAGGCCTTTCGCCTCGGCGACATCGAGACGTTCCCGTTCATCAACCCGCCGGTCAGCGCGGCCATCCGCGCGGGGTATCAATTACTGCACGAACTCGGCGCGCTCAACGACTCGAACGAACTCACGTCGCTCGGCCGCGAGCTTGCCCGGCTGCCGATCGATCCCACGCTCGGCCGCATGCTCCTTCAGGCCCGCGAGGAAAAGGTGCTGCCGGAAATGCTCATCATCGCCGCTGGGCTCAGCGTGCCCGATCCGCGCGAGCGCCCGGAGGAGGCGAAGGAAGCGGCCGCCACGGCGCACAAAGCGTTCGCCGATCCCGATTCCGATTTCCTTTCGCTGCTCAATATCTGGCGCGCGGCGCCGGATGCCGAGGGGCGCGGCAGTGGCAATGCGTTGCGCCGTTTCTGCAAAGCGAGTTTTCTCTCGCTGAGTCGCATGCGCGAATGGCGTGACATCCATCGCCAGCTCGCGGATGCGATGGATGAAGACGCGCCCGCGCGCGGTGGAAATCGGCAGCCCGAGGAAAATGCCTATCCGCCCATTCATCGTGCGATCCTCGCGGGTCTGCTCGGCCACATCGCTTTTCGCCAGGAGCGCAATGTCTACAAGGCCTCCGGCGAGCGCCTGGTCACGCTCTTCCCGGGTTCGAATCTCTACGAGCGGCGCGACAAGCCGAAGAAGAACGCCGCTCCGGCGAAACCCGCGGACAAGAGCCGCCAGCCGCAGTGGATCGTGGCCGGCGAGATCGTGGAGACATCGCTGCTTTTTGCGCGCATGGTTGCGGGGATCAATCCCGAGTGGATCATCGATCTCGGCGGGCACCTTTGCACTTTCCGCTATACCGAGCCGTACTGGAGCGCGAAAGCCGGGCGCGTGCTCGTGCTCGAGCGCGTGTTGATCAGCGGGCTGGAGATCACGCGGCGGCACGTCGATTTCGGACGCATCGAACCGGAAAAGGCGACGGAGCTTTTCATCCGCGGCGCGCTCGTCGCCGAGGAGGCGAAACTACCGCACCGGTTCTTCAGCGAGAATCACCAGGTACGCGAAAAGATCGAGACCGCGCTCACCCGGGTGCGCAGCCGGCGGGCGCACGATCTCGATGAGGCGATGTATCAGTTTTACGCCGAGCGCATCACCAATGTGTCTTCGGTGCACGATCTCAATCGCTTCGTGCGCGACCGTATTGCGCGTGAGCCCGATTTCCTCTGCGCCACCGAGACTGATCTCGTCGGGGAGGACGACACCACCTACGACCGCCAGCTTTTCCCCGATCAGGTCTCGCTCGGGAACACCGCGTTGCCCGTGACCTACGCCTACACGCCCGGCCAGGATGCCGATGGCGTGACTGTGCGTGTGCCGTTGCCCGTCGCCAGCCAGCTGACCACCGGACAAATCCAATGGATGGTCCCCGGCCTGCGGGAGGAACAAATTGGCGTGCTGCTCCGGGCGCTTCCGAAGACCGTACGCAAGACGCTCATGCCCTTGGAGCCGAAAGTCCGCGAAATCGTGGCGGAGTTTCAGCCGGGCCGGGGCGACTTTCTCACTGCGCTGGCGGACTTTCTTTCCCGCAAATATCGCGTCATGGTGCGGGCCGAAGATTGGCCGCCGCAGAGCCTGCCGACCCATTTGCAGCCGCGCGTGGAGGTCATCGATCGCGGTAACAAAACCGTGGCTGCGGGTCGCGATCTCGAAGCCATCCAGGCGCAGGTCCAGAAACACGACGTGCGGACCGATGCTTGGGACAAGGCGGTGCGGAAATGGGAACGGCGTGGACTGACGACCTGGTCGATCGGCGATCTGCCGGAGTCGGTCGTCGTTGAGGAAGTGGGCGGGGCGCCGTTGCTCGCGTATCCGGGCCTGGCATTGAGGGAAGGGGAGGTCGATGTGCGTCTTTTCCGGCAACGTGAGGAAGCGGAGAAGGCTTCGCGACAAGGCGTGCGGCGGCTGGCCGAGCTCATCCTCGCGCGGGATCTCACCCGTGTGTGGAAAGAGCTCGCCGGCCTCGCGAAGCATCTGCCGACGCATGCGCCCAGGCAGGCGGCCAATTTCCATTCCGCGCTTCAGCAGATGAGCGCCAAGCTGCAACCCGCCGCGCCGTTTGTCACACCGGAGGCGCTGCAGAAATCCGCTTATCAGCACCTGCTCGATCATGTGTTGCAACTCACGCCGGTCTTCCCGCTGACCGAGGCGCGCTTCCTCGCCATGGCGGAAACTGCGCGCCGCGAATTGCCTGGGCTCACGTATCAAATCGGCGATCGCGTCCGGCAGCTTTTCGATCTGCGGGAAAAGCTCCTCGCTTCGCCGAAGCGCTATCCCGGTTTCGATCAGGACCTCCAGCGATTGGTCCCCGGCGATTTCCTCGCCCGCACGCCGCATGCGCAATTGCCGCATCTCCATCGCTACTTGCGGGCGATGCAAGTCCGTGCGGAACGCGCGGTGTTGAATCCCGCGAAGGACGCCGAGAAGGCGAAGCAGCTGGAGCCTTTTGCCAGGTGGGAAAGTCGTGTCCCCGAAGCCCAGCAGGAGACTTTTCGCTGGATGCTCGAGGAATTCCGCGTCTCGCTTTTTGCGCAGGAGCTCGGCACCGCGCAACCGGCCTCCGCCCAACGGTTGAAGGCGTTGGGGGATTTCTAGGTATCGTGCGGCGATCGCTTGTGGTCAAAATTACTTGCGATCCGGGCCTACTGCGCGTATCGGCAGCGTCCCAATGAGAGCCGCATTTCGTGCGCATAGTGAAAACGCCCCTGACCCGGCGGAGCTGATCGAGTTTGTCCCGCAAGATTATTTCGCCCGGGCGGAGATGAGTGACCTGTTTCCGCGTCCCGCCCCGCTGGAGCTTGATCTCGGCTGCGGCGAAGGCGGCTTCCTCGTCGCCATGGCGGCGAAACATCCCGATCACAATTTCCTCGGCGTCGAGCGGCTGCTCGGGCGGGTGCGCAAAGTGTGCCGCATGGTCGTGCATCACCAACTCGAGAACGCCCGCCTCCTGCGCCTCGAGACCGCCCACACTCTGCGCTACGTGTTGCCGAAGGAAAGCGTGAGTGTGGCGCACGTGCTGTTTCCCGATCCGTGGCCGAAGCGACATCACCAGCGGCACCGCCTGATCCAGGACGGCTTCATGGAAGCGCTCCACGGGATCCTCGTGCCGGGGGGCGAACTGCGAATCAAGACCGACGACGAGCCCTATTTCATGTGGATGGAGAAAGTGCTCGCGCGGGCCAAGGGCTACGAGCGGCTCGACTGGCCGGAGGATCCGGAATATCCGCAGACGAATTTCGAGCGGCGCTTTGTCGCCCAGGGATTGCCGATTTATCGGGCGCGGCTGCGGAAGGTCTGACCGCCGAGAAACGCCCGGGCTTCGTAGCCCTCCTCGCGGATGTCGATGTGCACCGCGCCTGCTTTGTCCTGCCGGAAAACGGTGATGCCTTGCGCTGTGGCGTCTGCTTCCCAAGCGTCGAGTGTGGAGACCGGTTGCCCGTAGCCGAGGGCGCCGCAGACAATCATCTTCGGCGCCACGCGCGCGAGGAAGTTGGGCGTGCCGGAGAGATCTTTGGAATGCTGGCCTTTGATGAGGATGTCGCTGCGCAGGTCGGGTTCGTTTTCGAGCAACCACTGCTCGGTGGAAAAACCGGAGGCGGACATGAGCAAGGCGCGGGTGTGACCGGTCTCGAGTTGCAGGACGAGGGCCATGTCCCCCGCGGCGGTGCGCTTGAGTCCGGCGGGCGGATAGAGGACGCGCATCCGGACGTCGTCGCCGAGACGGATGATATCGCCGCGCAGGTAGAGCCCTTTGCCGCGGCGTTGTTGCACGAGCCATTGATGCAGCTTGCGCCGCGTGGAAGAGCGGTCGCTGAGCGTCGATTCGGCGAGGAGCGCGGGGTGAAAATCGCCGATGGTGGTGACGGCCGCGCCGATGTGCCGCGCGCTGCCGTGGGTGAAGAGCAGGCCGTCCAGGCAATTGATGCCGCGGCTGCGCAGATACGGCAGGACGGTGTGGTTGTAGTGCGAGTCGTCACCGCAATCGAGCAACCAATCGATCCGCCCCGCGCGCACGTGTGCGGCGCCGCCTTCGCCGAGGTCGAGGATGGTCAGCTCGCATTTCGGAGGATGGAGCGTGTGTGGATTCTCGACGTAGATGTAGCCGTTCGGGAGGTTCGCGGAGTGGTGCAGGACAGACAGCATCATCTGGGCGACGAACCAATTCGCGTTGTTGAAGAGCGCGGTGATCTTCAGCGAGACGAGCGCGGTCAGCACCGAGCAAAGGCCGAGGGACAGCACGGCGAAGGCGACGGGCACGGCGAGGAAATTGGCGACGATCGATCCCGGCGAAAAGAGATGGAAATAGCCGGCCACGAAAAGCAGCGAGCCGATCCACGAAGCGAGGATGACCCCGAGCGCGACGGAGAATTTGTGCCAGCACCAGGCACGGCATTTCACCGGCAGGCTCCAGAGCAGGCGGGGAAGAAACGGATCGGGCTGGGCGAATTGGTCGAACCAGCGCTGCAGGGGCGCGGCGAGGACGATGATGATGAAGACGAGCGTGAACGAAAACTGGAAGCCGGGCGCGAAGAGTTGATTCGTGTCGCAGACGAGGATGAGCAACGCGGCGGCGGCGAGGCTGTTGACGGAAAGTGCGCGGCGATCGAAGAGCGTGGCGCTGAGCAGCAGCGTGGCCATGATCGTTGCGCGCAGGCTGCTTGTGCGCAGACCGGTAATGAGCGTGTAAGCTACGAGGACGAGGATCACCGTCACCACGTTGAACCCGCGCGGCAGGCCGAATGGCTTGAGGAGGTAGAAGACGAGCCCGGAGAGCATGGGCGATGTTCAGCCTCGCTGACGACGAAGAGATGAATCGTGCCGGTGCGCTGGAGCAGCGTCTTCAGATCCTCCGGGCTTTCGCCGCGCAGGCCGAGGACGACGCCATCGATCACGGGCATGACCTCCGGAGAATCGTTCAGATCGACCTCGAGGCGCTGCTGCACCCAGTGCCGGGCTTGCAGGGCAAAGGCCAGGATTGGATTGCCGTGGCCGTGCGATTCGACCTGGCAATCGATGGCGAAACGCGTGCGGATTTCCGAGTAGATGCCGAGGCGCTGTTGGTAAGCGGTGGAGTCGAATTCGCCCGGATTGCGACTGGGCGGGAGATTGAGCGCGCTACCGACCAGCGTGATGCGATCGCCATAGGCCGGTTGCACGCCGACCCAGCTCACGTTGATGAGCGAATGGGTGGGGATCGATTGTCCGCCGATGCTGAGGGATTCGAGCTTGGCGACGAAGCGCGAGGTCACATTGCCCGACCAGGCGGCCGGCTTTTCCGGTTCGCTCCAGACGATGGCGGTGGCGTGGGCCACGCGCGGCCCCTGTCCGAAAATTTCCGCCAGCCAGCGCGCGTCGTTGCCCGCGCGCTGGCCGGCGTGGAGTTCGAAAAAGGCGGTCGCGCAAAACAGCCAGCAGGTGAGGCGACCGGGGCGCAGCAGGAGGGCGAGCAAGCCGAGTGGCGCCATGACGAAGATCCACGGCAGCGGCCACAGGCAACGATCCGCGGCGAAGGTGCCGAGCATGGCGGCAACGGCGAGGCCGAGGAATGGTAGCCGCGGTTGCGGTGCCCAGAGCTTCATGCCCCGGGAGCTTCCAGCCGAATGGGGAAAGTGCCAAGCGCCAAGCGTGGGCGGCGCCTACTTCGTCCCCGAGACATCCTGCTGTTGCAGGAAGCGGCCGGTTTTGTATTCGGGGTAGCGGCTCTTGAGCTTGTTCAGCGTCTTGTCGGCCTCGGCGGGTTTGCCGGCGGCGCGCCAGGCGACCACGGCCTTTTCCAAGGCGCGCGGGGTGATTTCCGGATCGTCGAGAATCACCGCGACGCTTTCGTAAACCTTCGCCGCTTCGTCGAAATTCTTGCGGGCCATCTGGATGTCGCCGGCCACGATGCGCGCATTGCCGCTCCATTCGCCCTCGGGTTGCAGCGTGAGCGCTTCGTCCACGGTCTTCTGTGCTTCGTCGAGCGCAGTGAGACCCATCTGCGCCTGGGCGAGCAGGAGCAATCCTTTGCAGCGGGGCACGGGCAGCTTGGTCGACTTGAGATAAGTGTGCAGGGAATCCGCGGCCTGCTGGTTTTGCGGAATTTCCAACTCGGCTTGCGCGAGGAGCAGGAAATCGTCGGGCATGACCTCTTCGCGCTGGGTCAGCATTTGCAAATACTTCTCCGCGTTCTTCAGGTCGAGCAGGCGATCCGCGTTGTCCTGCGTGGCGTGGCCCGCCTCGTAAAATTTCGTGCCCAGCCAGCGGAGGATTTCCGGCGGCACCTTGGTCTTGCCTTCCTTGGCGTAGCGATCGACTTCGCGCGCGGTGGCGACGCGGTCCTCCAGATAGTACGGGCAGAGCAGGAGGCGGATGCCGGCTTTCTCGCCCCATTGCTCTTTGTCGAGCTTGCGCGCCTCTTCCAGCGCGGGGATGGCTTCCTTGTAATTTTTTACCTCAAAGGCCGCCCAGCCGATCCAATAGTTCGCCTGCGCGCGCGCGGCAGTCTCGGGGAATTCCTTCAGCAGTTGCTTGAAGCTGAGCGCCATGGCGGAGTTGTTGCCCTGCTGGCCCTCGATGAGCGCCTTCTGCTGGAGCGCGAGCTCGCGCTGCGGCGCCTTCGGGAAGCTCTTGATGATCTGCTCGTAATCCTTGAGCGCGCCGGTGAGGTTTTTCAGCGACTGCTCGGCGAGACCGCGCTGGAGCAGCGCATACGGCACGAGCTTGTGCGTCGGGTAGGCGGTGGCGAACGATGTGAAGGTCTTGATGGCGGCCTCCGTGTTCTTGGCCTGCAACTGGCACCAGCCGAGGCGGAAGAGCGCTTCCGCCTTGCGATTGCCGGTGAGCTGATGCGAGAGCTCGAGCGTGGAGTAGATGGCCATGGCGCCTTCCCAATCCTCTTTCTTGAAGAGGATCTCCGCTTTCATGAGCAGCGCTTCGTCGCGCTTGTCGGCGTCGGGATTGGCCGCCAGATATTTGTCGATCTCCCCGACGAGCGAGGCGTCATTGGCCGCGTAGAGCGTGCGCAGCCGTTCGTACTGGGCTTCCTTGTCGTAAACGCTGCCCGGAAATTCCCTGGAAACTTCGCCGAAGAGATTCAACGCCTCGGCCATCTTGTTCAACTGCCGTGAAGCGTTGGCCGCGAGCAGGAGGAGCTGGGGTTTGACGTCGGGCGAGACGTCCTTGTCCATCTTGTTGTAGGCGTCGAGCACCTGCTGGGCTTTGCCGGCGTCGGAAAGAATGCGGACCTGGCCGAGCTGCGCGAGTTCCTTCCACGAGCTCTTGCCGGGGAGGGCGAGCGCGGCCTTGAAATCCGCCTCGGCTTGCGCGGTCTGTGGCGGCTCGAGTTCCAGCGACCACAGGCCGGATTGTACGGTGGCCTGGAGTTTCAACTCCGGGTTGGTGGTCTGCTTGGCGAGCGCCTGCATCTGCTTGATCGCCTCCGGATTGCGGCCGCTCTCCTTGAGCAACAGGCCGAGCGAGAGGCGGCTGGCGTCGTAAAAGGGATTGTCTTTCTCCGAGGAAACGAGGTCCTCGTAGGTGCCGCGCGCTTCCATCTTCTGCCCGAGTGCCTCGAGGCAGCGGCCGGTAAAGAATTTCGCCGCGTTCGCCACGGCCGGCTCCCGCAACCGCACCGAGGCCTTGCGGTAGAGCGTCAGGGCATCGCGATACTGCTTGTCGGCGTAATAGAGATCGGCGAGCCGATAGGACGCCGGGCCGATGAATTCCCCGCTGGCAAATTGCGCGAGCAGCGTCTCGTAGGCGTTCTTCGCGGAATTGACGTTGCCGATATGGCGGTAGCATTCGCCGAGGCGGAAGAGAGCGGTCGCGGTATCCGGAGCGTTTTTGTAGAGGCCGAGATACTTTTCGTACTCTGGCGCCGCCATCTCATACTGCTTCTTCTCGTAATAGTTGTCGGCGAGACTGAGCTGCAGGGCGTCGGGCGTGCCCTTGGCCTGCGGGGCGATGGTGATGTCGCCCGGCTCGGGCGCGGCCATCGGCTTGGGCGCCGGCACGCTCTCCGGCGCCGGTGTGGCCGTGGGTCTCTGCACGGGGATGGCCCGCGGAATGGGCTTCACCGGAATGGCGCGGGGAATCGGCTTGTCGTCTTCGTTCAGCCGGAAAGGCTTGCGCACGTCTGGCGTGTCTTGTTGGGCAGCGAGGGGAAGTTGCGCCAGGCCGAGCGCGACGAGCATCCAACCCGCGATAGGGCGACGTTTCATTCCGCTTTGGAAGAAGTGGCGAAGGCGACGTTCCAGATATTGGCCGCGCGGCAGGTATCGAGCACGCCCGAGATAAAGCGATAGGGCACACGCTCATCGCCGCGAATGATGATCGCGTAGTCCGGATAAATATCCGCCAGTTCCTTGAGCCGCTTGGTGAGCTCGGGCAGCGGGACGGTTTTCTGGTTCCATACCACCGCGCCATCCGCCCGCACATTGATGACCGTCTGGTTCAGGACAGGATTGGTTTCCTTGGCGTGTTCCGCCGCGGGCACCTTCACATCCAGCTCATTCTCCTTCCGCGCAAAGCTCCACGTGACGATGAAAAAGCAGAGCAGCACGAGGAGGATGTCCACCATCGGTGCGATCTGGAAGCCGAGAACATTGGGCTCGGCGCGTCGGCGGAGTTTCATGGGAAAAGGGGCCTAGAATTCCTCGTCGACGGCGACGCGGGACTGTTCGCGCTTCTTGTTAAAATTCAGCGCGATCAAGCCGAGGATGTGGGCGGAGGCGATCTCGAGATCGGAGATGAGGCTCTGCACGCGATTGCGGAAGAGCGAGTAGAAGAACATCGCGGTGATGCCGAGCACGAGGCCCGAGGCGGTGGCGACGAGTGCCTGGGAGACGCCGCCGGCGAGGAGCATGTCGCGCGATTGGCTGGCGTCCTTGTGCGCGAGATCACCGAAAGAGCTGATGATGCCGATGACGGTGCCGAGAAGGCCGATCATCGGGGCGAGCATGCCGATATCCGCGAGGTAAACCGTGCGGTGCTGGAGCGAGGCCGCCTGGCTGGCCGCCTCGGTCTCGGCGATTTCGCGGACGACCTCATAAGAAGCCGTTGGGTTCTTCGTGGCAAAATCCAGGGTCCGCTGCACCACGCGGGCGACGGCTTCGCCATGGCGGCTCGAGATGGCCAGCAGGCCGAGGTAGTCCCGCTTCTTCAGCAGGACATCCGCCGTATTCATATAGTGCGGGGTGAGGATGGCTCCCCGGCGCAGCGTAAAGAGATAGGTGAAAACGAGCATGACCGTGACCACGGAAAGGAAGCCGATGGCCACCATGACCCAGCCACCTGATTCAATGAGCTTCCACAGGGTGACGGGATTGAAGCCGCCGGAAGTGGGCGGAACGAGATAGTTACCGCCGGAGCGTCCGCCCGAGCCGGACGAGGAATCACCCGAGGAATTCGAGGCCGCGGCGGGAGCCTTGTCCCGGGCGCCGTGATCGTTGATCGAGGTGATCGCGTTCTCTTTGCCAGCGGGCGAGGTTTGCGCCAAAAGGACGCCGTTTTCCACGGGAGCAGGGGAAACGGCTTCCTGGCCGAACAGGGTGGCGGCGCCGAACATCAGGGCCAGGAAAGGTGCGGTGAAGTTCATGAAATTAGTCAGCCATTCTAGCGGGTAGGGAGGAGGATGCAACCTCCAGCCCAATGCCAGAGTAAATTCTTAGGTGTTTTTGCCCAGACGTCGAAGGGCTTTTGGCCCGCCCGGCACCCTAGTGATACCGGTGGGACCACTGTTTATTCGAACGGGAGGTGGGATTTGCGGGCCAAAGGGCTTCGTGTGACATATTGCCGAGTTGCCGTTAGATACTGTTCGCCGATGCCCGTTCAACCCACGAAGGCCGATTTTAAGGCCAAAATGCACGATGTGCCCCACAAACCGGGGGTCTACCTGATGCGCGACCGCTTCCACCGGGTGATCTATGTGGGCAAGGCGCGCAACCTCCGCAAACGGGTCGGCCAGTATTTCACCCCCAGCCGCGCGATGCGTGCGGACCTGAAGACCCGGGCGCTCCTCGACGCGATCTGGGATTTCGAATGGCACCTCGTGGGCAGCGAACCGGAGGCGCTGTTACTCGAAGGCCGGCTCATCAAGGAATTCCGGCCGCGCTACAATATCAGCTTCCGCGACGACAAACGCTTCCTGCTGGTGAAGGTCGACATGCGCGAGGAGTGGCCGCGCTTCCGGCTCACCCGGATGAAGAACGATGAGAGCGCCAAGTACTTCGGCCCCTTTGCCCATGCCGGGGCGCTGCGGCAGACGCTGGCGTTCATGCGGAAAAAGTTCGGCGTGCTGACGTTTGGCCGCGGCAACCCGAGCGAGCGTGAGTTGAAGTCATCGACGTATCAGGTGCCGATGAAGCTGGCGGACACGACGATGGAGCAGTATCGCGAGCGGGTGGATCGGGCCTGCGAATTCCTCGCCGGGCAATCGAAGGAACTCCTCGAAGCACTGGAACAGGAGATGAAGAAAGCGGCCGCGGCGCTGGATTTTGAAAAAGCCGCCGAGCTGCGCAACATGCTCGATGACCTGCGCAAGACGACCAAGCCGATGGCCCGCTACACGCGGGACATGCGGCATCGCCTCGGCGTGACCAGCACCGTCGATCCCGTGGCCGATCTCGCCGCGCTGGGCGATGCGCTTGGCCTCGGTGGGCCGCCGCGCCGGATGGAGTGTTTCGATATTTCCAACATCAGCACCACGCACATCGTCGCCAGCATGGTGTGTTTCGTCGATGGCCGGCCGGCGAACTATCTCTACCGGCGGTTCCGCATCAAGACGGTGGAGGGGCAGGACGACTTTGCCAGCATGGGCGAGGTGGTGCGGCGGCGTTACACGCGCGTGTTGCACGAGGCCGCGGTCGGCGCCTCGCGCGCGCCGTCGTCGAAAGCGGAGAGCGAAGAGCACATCGATTACGCTCCGCAATTTTCGCAGGAAAAGTTGCGCGACGCCGTGGCGCGGGTGGGCGATGAGCCGGAGACGCCCGGGGTACCGCGGCTGCCGAGTCTCATCATTGTCGACGGCGGCAAAGGCCAGCTCAGCGCGGCCTGCCGTGAACTACAACGGCTGCGCCTCGAGGAAGTGCCGATCATCGGCCTGGCCAAGGAATTCGAGGAGATCTATCGCCCCGGCCGCCCGCAGCCTTTGCAACTGCCGCACGACAGCGGCGCGCTGCAACTCCTGCAGCGCATCCGCGATGAAGCCGCACCGCTTTGCCAATGGCTATCACCAGTGCTCATGAAGCGCCGCATTGCCGAGAGCATCCTCGATGATTGCCCCGGAGTTTCGCAGCATCGCAAACAATTGCTGCTGCAAAAGTTCGGCAGCGTCGCGCGCTTGCGGCGTGCGACCGCCGAGCAGATCGCCGGAAACCGAAGGTATCGGCCGCAAGCTCGCCGAGCAGGTGGTGCAATTTCTCGCCGAGCGATCGTAGCTCCTTCTACTTCTTCTCCTTCGTCTTCAGCCACTTCGAGAGATGCTGGCAGAGTGCCGGCTTGTCCGCGAAATGCACCGGCTTCGTATGCGGCTCCAGAAATCCGAAGCCTCCGCCGTACGCCGCGCCATTCATCACACACGCATCGGTGTGACTCTCCGTCAGCTGGCGAATTGCTGCGGCCAGCACATCGGCCCGGCTGCCCACGAGCTCGTATTTCCAGCCGACGATACGGCTCTTCGGAAACAGCTCGCGGAGTTTGTGAATGAGCTTCAGGTAAGGCGCGAGCGTGATCGTGAGCTCGCCGGCGCGGCTGGGAATTTTCGAGGCCGCCACCGCGTTGCCAGCGGCGGTGTGCACGCTCTTCACCCGGTAATCCACCAACGCCGCCGCATGAAAAACGGCGCCGACGGTTTCACGCTCGGGCAAGACCTCGAGCTCGGATTGCAAATGGTGATTGGTGCCAAACGGCACCACGCGGGCACCCGTGACCCGCTCCACGGTCGTGGCGCCGACACCGCGATAGCACACCACTTCGCAACCGGATTTCGCCAGGTGATTCGCCAAAAGCGTCCCCAGCTCTCCGGTGGAAAAATTGGTGATCCTCCGCACCTCATCGATTGGCTCGTAACTGGGCCCGCACGTAACTACAACTCGCATAAACTTCGCACTGATTTCACGTGCTCCTAGGCTTGCGCTCCGCGGATGGAACCGCAACCTTTTCTTCATGGATCGTGCAGAAGCCATCACCCAAATTCGCGCCGCGTGCCTGCAAATCGCCAGCGGCGTGACGAATATTCACCCGCTGCTTCCCGCGCTCGCCGATGAACCGACGAAAGCGGAGATCGTGAAAGCGCTCTTCGAGCTTACGAAAAATGTGGAGGTTGTGAAAAAGCAGGTGATGCGCTTGGAAAAGCGCGATGACAGTTCTCTCACGTAAGTAGTTCTCTGCAGATGTTTCCGAATCGGAGTTAGAAGTTATCGCTCTGTCGATGTCGGGAACACGCGTCGACATGAAAGCGACAGCGCGCCTCTCTCCGAGGTCAGGTCTCGGAGGTCGCCCGGTGAAGTCCAGCCGGCGTGTCGCTTTCTGACTCACCCACGCGCAATGCCGCGACTCGCCCCAATGCGCCGACGGTCCAGATCTGTGGATAAAGGCGTTCGTAGTACCAGAGCTTGGCGAAATAGAAACCGATCGGCGCAGGTTCGCGCCACGTGTCGGCTTCGATTTGTTCGGTCAACCACGCCGCGCCGCGATCGGTGGCGCTGACGTGCCCGGTGCCGGCGAGTGCTTCCACCGCGAGCGCCGTTTCTTCGACGGAGACGGGACCATTCTTTGCACCGCTCCAGCCGCCGGAGATGTCCTGTCGTTCCACGAGCCAGCACAACGCACGCTCGAGCATGCCATTCGGGAGCGTGAAATCGCGGTTTAATAATTCGCGCAACGCGATCACCACCTTGGCCGTGCCGTAGAGTGGGTTTTCATCATCGGGCGCGTGTTCGTTGCCAAACCACAGCGGCAGCCACGAGCCGTCGGTACGCTGATGGGTGGCGAGGAAATGAATCGCTTTCGTGACGGCTCGAAGGGTGCGCCGCTTCAGCGATTCATCGAGCTGTGGCAGCCACGCTGTCCACGCGCGCAGGGTGTGCGCGGTGAGATCGGGTGAACTGCGATCGAAAGGCAGTGCGCCCCAGCCGCGGCAGAAAGTGGGAATGCCGCCGTCGCGATTTTGCAGGTCGAGCAGCCAGCGCACGCCTATCTGACCGGCCTGGCGAGTGGGCGCATCGACGACGCCGAGATGCAACAGCGCGAGGAGCGCCCCGGGCGTGTCATCCGCGTCGGGCACGCCGCCAGGAAGATCGGTCCAGGCCCAACCGCCGGGCGCGGCGTGGGTGTAAGGATGCTCCACGACGTACTGCTGGCCGAGGAGCCATTCGCGGAGGGTCAAAGCGCGTTCCGGCGAGAGCGCGCCCGGCTGATGCGCGAGGGCCTTGATCGAAAGTGTCGTGACCCACGTGGCGAGGTTCGTGTCGATCGCCCAACTGCCATCGCGCTGCACGCTCGCTTGTAGAAAACTCACCCCGCGACGAGCGACAGGATGTTGGGCCTCACCCGCGGAAGCGAGCGCCATGGTGACGAAGCTGGTCAGCGGCGTCGCTTCGAGGAAACCGCCGTTCTGTGGCTGGATCGATTCGAGCACCTCCAGCGTGCGGGCCCGCGCACTTTTGCGGAGCCCGTTCAAGAGCGGATTCGTCGGCGGCGCGTGGTGATGGATGGCCTGTCCGATCGCGATGAGCGCAGGCAGTGCGTAGCTCACCACCGGCAGTTGCAATGCACCGAAAAGCTGATGCGGCAGCGCCGCCAGTTCGAAAGGCAGCGCCGGAATTTGTGACCAACTCACCCGACCACAGATCGCCAGATGCATGAGGATCGGCACGGAGAACGTGCGGTCTTTGCCGTAGCGAGCCTCGATGGCCGGCACGAGTTGCGCCATCGATCCCGCCGCTCGCGTGAGCCACGCCTCGGCCTTCGCCGCGCTCTCCGCATGCTCCGTCGAAGTGCTCACCGCCGCCCAGCAAAGCGCCGTCGTGCTAATATTGCTGCGGCTCTTCACTGTGTCGCCCCAGCCTCCGTCGGCGTTCTGATGCTGCGCCAGCCAGCGCATGCCACCGGCGATCAACTCGCGCTGCTGCTCCCGATCGACGGCACCCAGCGCGACGATCGCTGTCGCCGTGGAAAGCGCGCTGCTGGAAAGTTCACCGCTCCAATGACCGGCGGGATTGAGCTCCGTGAGGAGCGCCTGCGTGGCCTTGGCCAGCGCCGCTTCGAGCCGGGAGCGGGAAAGTGTTTCCAAACGACTAAGCCAGCTTGTCCTGTTCGCGTTTCTTTGCCGGCAGAATGGCGCAGGCGTCCTTGCAGCCAAAGATGCGGCTGAGGAGGAGACGATTCCGGCTCACCCACTGGTAGACGATTTCCGCGATGAGAATCACCCCGGGAATCCACAGAAACAGCGCCACCGGCACGAGCAACGGCAACCGCATGCCGACAAAACGAATCGCCCGCGCGCCACGATAAATACGGCCCTGCGGGGTGACGCAATGAATGGCCTCCAGCAAATCCTCGCGCGTGAGTTGCGGCGCCACTTCCTGCGCCCGCGGATCACTGAGCGGCACCAGCGCGAGCACGCCAAACCAATCCAGCCAGCTCAGCATCTTCATCTGGAACACGCACATCGGACAATCGCCGTCGTAGAGGATGATGTGCTGGGTCATACCAACAGCTTAGACGCTGAGATGCCCGAGCGCCAGCAGGCCGTAGAAGGTGTATTCGGCGTCGAGATGGTCGTCGGCCCAGTGGCCGTGGAAGCCGCCTTCGGCGTCCCAGAGGGTGTCGATGAAATCGAGGCAGCGTTCGCGGACGGCCGGTGGCACTTCGCGTTCGAGACAGGAGAGCGCGTGCAGGGTGGTGGCCGTGGAGAGGAGGTCGGGCATCGGCGCGTTCGGCATGGCGAGGAAACCACCTTCGGGGTGGAGTTGTGCGAGCAGCCAGTCGCCGACGCTTTGGTTTACCGGGATGCGGAGTTGATGGAGCAACGTGACCGCGGCGGCGGTGGCGTTTGTGGAGCCGATTTTTAGACCGCGTGCGTTGGCCCAGGCGCCGTCCGGCGTTTCGAGGAACTTGAGGCACTGCACCATGCGCAACGGGTCGGGCAATTCGCGGCCCAGATCTTGATACGCGCCAAGGGCGACGAAACAGCCGTAGGCGTTGCCGTGTTCAGCGCTGATGTCCGCTTCGTAACCACCATCGCGGGAGCGATGCTTTTCAATGCGGGCGAGCACGGCATCGGCGAGGCCGTGGGGCGCGTGGTCGAGACCGATCGCCGCCCAGCAACGGGCCAGCGCACTGAGGTGGACGAAATCGAGATCGGCGCCATCGCCGAAGCTGCGCAGCCAATGGCAGATGGCAGATTGCCGATGGTCGATTTGCTCTTCCGCCTGCATGGCCTGCAGACCGGCGAGAGCAAAGATCGTGTAATAGAGATCGGGCTTTCCCCCGCGATCCATCGCGCCCCCCTCCGGTGAAAATTGTTTCGCCAGAAACGGCCGCACCAAATCGGCCGATTCTCCGAGCACCTTCGGCGCGACGCGCGCGATTTGCAGCATTTGCAGACGGAGGCTCACGGGCGGATTGGTCGCTTGCTGCGAAAGCTATTCCAGAAGGCCGCTCCCGGTAGGAAATGCCGCACGGAAAATTTCGGCCAGCGCTTCCTTGCCACATCGCCTTTCGGCGATTTCGATCATGACTCGATACAACTCCTCCCACTCGTAGAGCGCCACCAAGTTGTTGCGCTCGAGGAAAGCAAGGGCCGCAGCCAGGCCGGTGCGTTTGTTTCCATCCAGAAAGGCCTGCGCTTGGGCAATGTGAAATGCGTACGCCGCGGCGACGTCGAAAAGATCGCCGCCACCGTAGTAGAATGTGTTCTTGGGCTGCTCGACCGCGGATTCGACTCCACCTTGATCGCGAATACCGTGCAGGCCGCCATACCGTTGCAGGGACAACACGTGCAACGTTTGCACTTCCGCAAACGAAAGAAAAATCGGCTCGCTCACTCAGCCAGTTTCCGAAAGAGTGGGTCGTAACGATCAAAAATACGCGAGGCGATCGATTCGATCGGTTCGGAAGCGTTTCTTTGAGCGGTGCGCGGTGGTTGGGCGTCTACGTGCGTATGCACAAAGCGGGACACTTCGCGCTGCTCTTCCGGCGGCAGGGCCTTGATCTGCTCGATGATTTCGGCGGCGGACATTGGCTAGACACTACTCGCGAAGCGGCTTCACAGCAAGCTTCCGTGGGCCCCGGCTTACGCCGAGGCCAGGGCCACGCCACCGAGGTTCTTTTGCTCGAATTCCTTGCACCAGCCTTTGATTTCCGCGTCGTTGAAGATCTTGCCAATGACGCGGCGGAGCAGGCCTTTCAGGTTGGCGTTCTCGACGTCGCGCAGGGAGCGGATGGCTTCTTCCTTATAGCTCTCGAGCAGGGTACGGCAGCGCTCGTCGGCGCGGAGCTCGAAGTAGAGCGCTTCGATTTCCGCCGGGGTGGCCGTGGAAAGGCGGCGCCAGTGGGCTTCGAGGGCAAGCTTCTGTTCGGCGCGCTTTTCGGCGAGCGATTTGTCGGCGCCGCTGGCCTCGAGATTCGCGCGCTCGAAGGCGACGGCGAGGAGGAGGCTGGGGCGCAGACCGGCGATGTCGTTCGTCTCGCCGCTGGCGCCGAGATCGCTGAGGTCGTCACGGATCTGATAGGCGATACCCAGCGCTTCGCTGTAGGCCTGGAGCACTTCCTCGTGTTCCTCGAGCTGGCCCGCGTAGACGGTACCGAGCTGCAGCGCCACGCCGAAGGCGGGCGCGGTCTTTTTGCGGAAAATATCGAGTACCTCGGTCGAGGTGAGCGGCTGCGGCTGGCGGGCCCAGACGAGTTCGGCGCCCTGGCCGCGGCAGAGTTCGCGCTGACCCTCGGCGGCGATGCGCAGCATGGCGACCTTTTGCTCGGGACTGGCGTTGCACGCTGCGAGCAGGCGGTAGCCTTCGCCGATGAGCAGGTCGCCGACATTGAGCGCCACGGCGATGCCGTGTTCCTCATGTAGCGTCGGCTCGCCGTAACGCTGCGCGTCGTTGTCCTCGATATCATCGTGGATGAGCGAGGCCTTGTGGAAGCATTCGACCGCCACGGCGACCTTGCGCAGGTCATCGGGAATCGGCGCGCCGGGCGTGGTCCGCAGCGCCTGATACGCGGCCACGGTGAGGAACGGCCGCCAGCGTTTGCCGGCGCGGCCGAGCCACTGGCGCGAGATCTTCTCCGTCTCGCCCTCGGCGGGACCCATGATGGAGTCGAGATTGAGCGGGGTGAACCAGAAATCGATGTCGTCGCGGAGCTGGCTCAGGTCGAGACGGCGCGTCTGGTCGTCGCTGGTCAGGTGGATGTAATCCCACACCCAATCAAGGTCGACATTGGTATCGATGCAATCGTCCTGCAGCAGCGGGACAGCGACGCCAGGGATGGCCGCCGCTTCCATATAAGGAAACGCGCGCTCCAGCACGCTGAGGCAGCTCACGCCAACGATGGCCTCAATCTTGCCCGTCTGGATGAGCGACATGACGATCGCACTGCCCTCGGCCACCAGCACTGCGTAGCCGAGCCGCTCGGCCTCGGACTGCAAATCCTGAATGGTGCACAGCCCGCACTGCTTGCAAAGGAGGCCAAATTCATCAAAAGGCGCCGGGCAACGGTCCTCCACACGGAGGCATTTCGGTAAAAGCAGCAGACGACGCTCGAAAGGGACGGCGGCGAGCTGCTCCCGCCACATCTCGTTGTTCAGCAGGACGCCGATGTAATCGCGGTAAATCGGGTCGCACTGGAATTGCGCTACCAGCTTGTCCGCATGGACCTTGATATCATCCGCCGGCAACGGCGGAACTGGCTTTTGCTCAGCTACATACGCACGGACCTGCTCCAGGATGTACTGCCGCTGGATGGGGGTCTGCGGAATGTTTTTCTTGGGGGAACGAATCTTTTGCTGCGGCACCGGACGCGGAAGCGTAAAGGCAACAGGGGGGGCGGCGGGCACGTTGGACGACATCGGGCGGGAGTATCTTTCACCCGCGCCAATCCGGCAACCGGCAAGTTTATTAGCGGGACGAACGCGGCAGTGAGATACTGTTCCTTTAGCGGAAAGATCAAAGGCCCTTCTGTTTATCCATAATGATCGCGCGAAACTCTTTGAGAATCCGTTGATCAGAGGCGTCGGACATTTTGACGCCGTCGAGCTTTTCCAGCGCTCGCTCGAATTGCCACGCCGCACCTTGGACATCACCTTCGCCTCTCAGGGTGAGACCTCGCAAGAAGGTCGTCATGATATCGGTCCGTTCGGGTTCCGAGGCGCCTTCCAAATTTGAAAAGGGCCACACCACGGTCGAGCGCAAAGCGCCCTCGACGACAAACTGGCCCCGAGGCCCCAGTCCCAACTGAAGATCGTCGCCCTGCGTCAACTCCGCCCCGTGCCAGATTTCGACATGCCCGGACGCCTGGGCTCGCGCGGTCGCGGTGTCGTAGCGGATTTCGTCGGCAACAATGGTTAACCCTTCGCCATTCAATACCGCGTGGTCCTCGGCCAGAATGACGCTCCCTTCCCGGCGAACCGAAGCTGCCACCATCTTCGGCGGTTTTACCGCCCTCTCCTTTCGAGGCTGAAGAACGATCCTATCCGGCTGAGCCATCAATTCCATCTCTGCCGCCCCGGCCACATAACGCAGCGCCTCGGCCAGCGAGATCCCTCTCAAGGACATGGACATCCTGGCAAAGTTTTCGGGACCGGGCTGGAGGAGGAGGTTCACGCCCCTCTTGCCGGGATCGAGTTCAGCGGATTTCTTCTGAAGAAATTCCACTGCTTCTAACGTAGTCGCCTGGCGCAATTCCAACTGCGGAATGCTCAATGCCTCCGCTTTCTTCCATGCCGCACTCGGTTTGGCCATTTTGACCTTGGGTGGAGCGACTCCAAAGACGAATGCATTTTGTTCCAAGGTCAGCTCCAGATTCACCAAAGCGGCAATCGATCGCGCTGCGTCAAGGAGAGAGACGTCTTTCAATTCCAGAGTGAGCCGCGGTGGTCTGGCATCGGGAGGCAAATTTAGAACCAAATTGAAGAGACTTCTGTTGGGAGAGAGTTCCTCAGCCTTCTTCCGAAGGAAATCGAGGGCCTCTCCAAGCGTCGCCTCCCGGAAGTCGAGCCGGGGAATAATGATCCGGGACGCCGCGTCCGCCGTTGGCCCGGTAAATGAGACGGCTCGGGCAGCAGCAGGAATTCTATCAGCACCGACACTCAACGCTTGGGGACAGGGCGATGCTACGAGGAGGGACCATGCCATCGCCGGCAACAAAGGAAAAATACCTTTCATCTGGGGAGAAGGCTAGATTAAGGCGCTGCGAGGTCCACAGCGAAGCGTCAAATGCCGCTGTTCCGTCTACCGCTTACCACCCCGCTTTGCAAAGCCGAGAGCGCCGCACACATAGCAGGCACCTGAGGTTAATAGCGCATTGCGACGGTTACATTCCCGAGCCCAACCCGAAGAAAAGCTATTCCACCCATGGATTCGTGAGAGCTTCCGTTCCGGCGGCCTTTTCCGGCCTTCCCCGAGGCAGGCTAATGCGAAGGGATGTTCGTGCGGTGGGGACCCCGGACCTTGATACTTCCCGTCTCGAAAGTGACGTTGATCTCTTCGCCCTGAACCAGGTTGACTCCGTCTTTCACCGCGACATGACCGATGAAATCCGCCGAGCGCGTATCGGGGTGGTAAAGAATGGTATCCGCTGCCACATGATATTTGCCGAAGGCCAACCGGGCGTTTCCCTCGGCGATTGCGACTCCGTTTTCCATGTGGGTTTTGTCAGATTCGATTTCCACCGGCCCTTCCTCTTTGGAGGCCGTTTTGACTTTCGGCATCGCCGCGCTCGCAGGGGCCGGCGGCCCGAGAACCACCGCATTCTTCTCGGCCTTCATCTGCAGGCCCGCCAAACCCGCGACATAATGCAGTGCTTCGATCAACGGTATATTCGTCAGGGATAGCGTGATGTGCACGTCGGCCCCTGCGCCGGGCTTCACCACGATATTGATGCCGGTTTTATCCGGATCGAGTTCCCTGGCTTTCATGCGAAGAAAATCAACCGCCTCGCGGAGCGTGGCATCGCGGAACTCGATCTCCGGAAGGATGATCTTCGTGGCCTTATTCAACGTGGGACTTTCGGCCAGTGCCTCGGGCTTCGCCGATTCTGACACCGCGGGTGGTGTTGGAGCCGCATCGAGTCCGGGAATGGGTGGCGGAGGCCCGCCGGCCCCCCGGGCGTCGCCATTCGTCGGCTGAATCACCAACGCATCCGGCAGCACCGTGAGTCCCACTGCGGCGAGGTCCGTAACATACTTCAGGGCCTCAATGAGCGGGACATTCGAGAGGGACAACGTGATCCTCATATCATTCGACTCGACGCCGGGGTTTGACGCTGATTTCACACCCGGTCTGTCCGGATCGAATTCCATGGCCTTTTTCCGCAGGAATTCGAGCGCCTCGTTGAGCGTGGCTTCGCGGAATTCGATCTTCGGGATGATGATCTTCGTCGCCTTGGCCAGCATGGGACTCTGCGTGCCGGCGGGCCCGGCGCTGGGGCCGGCATTCGTCGATGCGCCCGGGTGAGTTTCGCTCTGCGCCGCGTTCGTTGCGTTGGCAGCGGTCAGCTTTTCGACCATCGCCTGGCGTTTGGCGGCAGAAGGCTGGGGATCATCGAGGAAGGTGCGCAGTTCCTCCGGCAGCGGCTGCCGGCCCATGATGACGAGATAAACATGGCGTAAGAACTCAGCGTCCCCGTCGCGCGCCGTCAGCTTTTCGATCGCTGCCTGACGCTTTTGAGCAGAGGGCTGCGAAGCATCCTGAAACGCGCGCAATTCCTCGGGTGTGGGCTGCTGGTCGGTGATCTCGAGATGGATGCGGCGCAGGAACGCCTCGTCCGATTCCGGAACGACCTTGAAGGCTCCACTGACGGCCACCATCTGCTTGGGGCCGTTGAGGTCCAACGTGCCATGGAGGACCAATTCCCCCTGCGCCCCCGGCGACCCCGTAGCATCCGAGCCAGTTCCGGCAGCCGCCGATGCCGGTGCGATGAGTCGCGGAGAAATGAAAACCATGATCCGTTTTCGCGATGCGTGCTTTTCGAGGGCTTTGGTATCCGCGGTTTCCGGCAGATCCGCGATTTGGAAGGTCTCGCCGGATTTCAGGTTAACGGTGCTTTCTTTCCGGCGCTCCGAGTAGATTCCCTTCGATCGATGGCCGGGCACCACTGGCGGCACCTCCACGTTGCCATCCGCCGCTGTCCTGGACGCGAGAATCGTTTTGCCGGTATCCAGATCCAGGAACCCGAGAAACTCGACCACGCTGGAAATGGCGTGCACTTCGAGCGTGCCGTCTCTGCCAAGGCGCGGTTCCACTTCCAGCGAAATGCCGAGATTCTTCGTTTCGAATTTCGTTGGCTTCCAGGTCCCGCTTTCCTTTCGCCATTCCCATTCCGTTGGGGTGCGGAATTCGCGGACCGCTTCCACCACGGCACGCTGGTTCGCGCGTGTCGTCACCCGCGGAGAGGATAAGATATCCACTCCCTTCTTTTGGTTCAGCGAGCGGATGATCAATTGAAACTGCGGGTCCGTGAAAATCGTCGGCCGATCGGCCTGCCCCTCGGCGTCTCCGGCTTGCACGTCCGAGCTCTTCGCCACAGGCGAGTGGATCTCGACGAACTTTGCCTCGATCTCGATTTGCGGGCTGGCCGGATGGAGAGATTTGGTTTCCGTATCTTTGGTTTCGGGCGTCGGCTTTTGCTCGTCGCTGCGCAATTGCGCAGCCGTGCTGAGACCGAGTACGCCGGCGATGGCGAATGAGCCGCAGGCGACCGCGAGACGGCTGAGCGGGCGGCGATCGCGATAGCCATCGACGATGGCACGAACGCGATCCTCGAGCGTGGAGGGGCAGGCCATGGCCACCGCCTGGCGGACGAAGAAACCGTGCGTGAGGATCTCGCGAGCGGCGTTGACCAGTTGTGAGGCGTATTCGTCGGCCGGTGTCCCGGCGCGGAGCACGAGGTCATCCGCAGCGAGTTCCTGCGCCACGCGCAAGGAACGGGCGAGCATCCAGACGAGCGGGTTTGGCCAATAGAGCGCGCAGGCCACCTGGGCAAACCAGCGCGTGAGATAGTCGTAGCGGGCGATGTGCGCGGCCTCGTGACGAAGCGCGGCGAGGATCCACGTGTCGCTCCATTGCAGCGCGGACCTGGGCAGGAGCATCACCGGACGCAGGCTGCCCCAGGTGACGGGCACGCGGCATTCCTCGGAGAGGCGAATCTCGGGGCGGCGCCGGAGCTGGAGTTCGCTGAGCGCGCGGCTGAGCAGGAGGCGAATGCGCGGATCATCGAGCGGAGTGCTGCGACGCATCAGTCGATGCAGACGCCAGCTCCCGAACAAACGATAGCCGAGCAAAATCGTGGTGCCGCTCAACCAGGTGCCGAGGAGGATTTTCCGCCAATCGAGCGGAGCATGCGTGGGCGGAGGCGCGATCGGGAGTTCCATCGGCGAGGCCATTTCGACCGGGGCCATCGGAATGACCGACGGTTTCGCTTTGACAATGAGCGCGGGTTTCGACGGGTTGAGCGGGATTCGCCAGAACGGTGCGACCAGTCGAGTCAACGGCAGCATCATGACCGTGGCCAGCGCAACCAACCACACGAGGTGTCGCTGGGCGGCGGTGGTTCCGCGCCAGGCGCGAGCGAGCAGAGCCGCGGCGAGGGTGATGAGGGCGCTCTTGGCGAGGAGTTCGCCGAGGATGGGGAGGACGGATTCGGTGTTCATGGCGCGGGTTATTTGGACTTGTTTTTCACGGCGCGGATGATGGCCTCGATGCGTTCGAGCTCCTCCGCGGAGAGCTTGCCGCCTTCGGCATCGACGAGCGCGGCGACCGCACTCGAGAGCGAGCCTTCGAAGAAAGTTTTCACCACCCGTTGCAACGCCGAGCGACTGGCTTTGCCGCGCGGTTCGGTGGGCAGGTAGATATAGCGGGCGCCGTCCTCGCGGTGCTTGAGATGGCCCTTTTCCTCGAGGATGCGCAGGAGCGCGCGGACGGCGGAGTAGCTGGGGGCATCGGGCAGCGCTTCATGGACTTCGGCCGCCGCCGCTTCACCACGGGCGTAGATGATGTCCATGATTTGCCGTTCCCGCCGGGAGAGAGAATGTGCGGATCGATCAGGCATGCTAAATTTTTAGCACACGATTCCGCGCGGCCAAGGAAAATGTGCTAAAAATTTAGCATAAGCATTTTGGAAGACCCGAAACGCTTCCAAGAAGGGGAGCATAGGGGCAGCGGCCTCCGGCCGCTGATCGTCAACCCGCCGGCGGCAGGATGCCGCGGCCACACTCTCCGCGCACAAAAAAACCGGCACCCAGTTTCCCGGGTGCCGGTGAAAGATTTTTGCGACTAGCGGATTATTTCTTCTCCGTCTTGGCGGCCTTCTTCTCCAGCGGGCCGAACTTGGTGATCTTCACCACTTCCCACTCGGTGTCGCTCTTCTTGATGCGCAGGCCGCTCACCCAATCGCCGACCTTGATATCATCGAACTTCGCGTCGGCCTTGCCCTGCTTCACCTCGGTTTTGTCGGTGAGGACAAACTTCACTTCCTTGCCGTCCGCATTCTTGTGGGTGAAGGACTTGCCGGCCACGTCGATGGTCGTGACCTGCGAGTGCATCGGAATCGGCTTGGCGACCGCCGGAGTCGCGGCCGGGGACGGAGTCGCCGCGGCGGGCGCGGTGGCAGGCGCGGATTTCTTCGCAGCCAACGTGACCGACGGGACGCCGGCGACGAGTGCGGTGAGAGCAATGATACTGAGGAGTTTTTTCATTTAGTTACCTCGGAGGATTGGGTTAGGTGTAATAGCTACGAGGGACCACGCAGCCGAATTGAGCCACGCTTCCCAGAGGCATCGCTAAGAGAAGTTCCATGGGACGTCAAGCGGCAATTCCCCGCGTGACGGTGCGGCGGGAGATGCTTAACTCAGCGCCCATGCGCGCCGTCGTCCAAAGAGTGAGTTCCGCCTCCGTGACCATTGAAAATGAAGTAACTGGAAAGATCGATGGCGGCCTCGTGGTGCTGCTTGGGATCGAGGAAACCGACACCGCGGAAGACATCGAATGGCTGGCCGGGAAGATCGTGAATCTGCGCGTCTTTCGGGACGACACCGGGGCGATGAATCGCAGCCTGCTCGACGAAGGCGGCGGCATCCTGCTCATCAGCCAGTTCACCCTTTTCGCCAGCACGAAGAAAGGGACCAAGCCGAGCTGGCATCGTGCGGCCAAGCCACCCGTGGCCGTCCCGCTCTACGAGGCGATGATTGCGAGACTCACCACCGCCCTCGGCCGGCCAGTCGCCACCGGTCGCTTCGGTGCCATGATGCAGGTCGCGCTGGTCAATGATGGCCCGGTCACGCTCCTGCTCGACACCAAGGACCGCGAGTAGCGCCGCCGCTTTCTTCCGGCCAATTTTCCGGCACATTGCGGGTAGTCCCTGCGCCCCCTTTTCGCGCTATGCCCACTCCCACTCGCCGCTCCTTTTTGCAAACTGCCGGTCTCGTTGCCGGCGCCGCCGTTATCCCGCGCCCGGCCCGCGCTGCTGAATCGCGCACGGACTGGCCTTCGCTCGAAGCCGACGTGCTGGTCTGCGGTGGCGGTTGCGCGGGGCTCGGGGCGGCGCTCTCGGCGGCGCGCAATGGGCAGCGGACGATTCTGATCGAGCGGGCTGGTTTTGCCGGTGGCATTATCACCGCAGTAGGGCTGCCGTTCTTCGATGGCATCGCGGATATCAAGGATGGCCGCATCGTCGTCCGTGGCATCGGCCTGGAATTGCTGGCGAAGTCCGGCGCGTGCGAGGCGAACGCCACCCACCTCAAGACGCACAATCCCACGATCCACAACGTCGAGGCCTTCAAGGTGCTCGCCGATAAATTGCTCACTGCGGAAAAGGACAAGCTGCGCGTATTGTATCACTCCTCGGCCTGCGGCGTGGAGATGGATGGAGAGCGCATCGCCGCCGTCCTCGTGGCAAACAAAGCGGGCATCACCCGGGTGCGCGCCAGGCAGGTGATCGATTGCACGGGCGACGCCGACGTGGCCGCGTGGGCGGGTGCGCCGACGGACAAAGGCGCGGAACTTCAACCGCTGACCCTGCACTTCCGGATCGGCAACGTGAAGAAGACGCCGAACATGTCCAGGGCCTGCCGGGTGGCCCTCGAGAAGGCGCATGAGCGCGGCGAGTTGCCCATGTATTACGGCCCAGGCGTGATGTTCATGTTCGCCCCGGATGAAATCTATGTGCACGGCGTGCGCGTGCCGGGCGATGCCAGCGATCCCGCCGACCTCACGCGGGCGGAGATGCAGGGCCGCTCCGATGCCTGGGCGATGTTCGAGGCCTGGAAGCGCGATGTGCCCGGTTTCGAGGATTCCTATTTCATGACCAGCGGGCCATTCATCGGCGTGCGCGAGACGCGGCGCATTGTCGGCCAGCATGTGCTCGATGAAAAAGAGATCCTGGCTACGACCGCCTTCGACGATGCCATCGCCACGGGTTGCTGGTATCTCGACATGCATCCCAACAAGATTACGACCGGCGGCGCGAACGCCGTGCCGAAACAGCAACCCGCGCCGTACGACATTCCATATCGCTCGCTGCTGCCGCAGAACGTCGATAACTTGATCGTCGCCGGCCGTTGCCATTCCACCACCCGCCTGGCGCAGAGTTCCACGCGCGTGACGGTCACCGCCATGGCCCTCGGCGAAGCCGCCGCGGTCGCCGCCGCGCTGGCCAACGAGGGTCGCACCAGCCCGCTGAAGATCGACGGCCGCGACGTGCGCAAGAAATTGAAGACGCAAAACGCCGGACCGATCCAGGATCTCGCGTAAGAGACTGTGAAATAAATAAACCTTCCTCCTCGCGTGTCATTCTGAGCGGAGTGGAGGGAGTGTAACGACTGGAACGCAGTCGAAAGCCGAGCTTGCGAGACGCCTATGGGACTGCGGGGCAAACCCGGCGGAACAACCAGCGATAGTCTCTGGTTTGGCGACATTTACACTTCCTTAACAATTTCGCGGCACAGCGGCCGCGACTGGCGGCGTTTCGTCTGTGAATGCACGCCCCTCGTCACCCCCGGAATCGTAATGCGGTCTTCGCTCTGAGCCGTCGCGCCACGGCGAATGCTTTTGCGACATTGCACGGGCGAAATCATTTCGCCCTGGGCGAGTGCGATTTTCACGCCACGCCAACTCTCACCGCGCGGGAGCACTTCGGCCGTTCCCACCATCCCTTCTCCAGCATCGCGCTGCCAGGTGGCTGGCGCGCTGCGCGGTAGCTCAACCCAGAAACCAAACCTATGATCCGAAACAAACACCTCCTCCTCGCGCTCGCCTTTTCAGCCAGCGCTGCTCTCGCCCAGCCGCCCGCGGGCGATCAGCAAAATAATCAGCAGGGCCAGGGCGGTCCGCAAGGCCGCCAGCAGGGCAATCGCGAACGCCGGCCGCCGCCGCCGATCATTGCCGCCCTCGATACCAACGGCGATGGCATCATCTCCGCCGACGAAATCGACAAGGCGCCGGAGTCCTTGAAGAAGCTCGATAAAAACGGCGACGGCAAATTGACCATGGACGAACTGCGTCCGCCGCGTCCGGAAGGCGACGGTCCAAAAGGGCCGAACGACAACCAACAGCAGCCTCGCGGCCAAGGCCCCGGCAATGGCAAAAGTGGCGGCCCGCGTCGCGGCCAGGGCGGCGGTGGAGGCAATGGTCAAGGGCAAGGTCAGGGTCAAAACCAGGACGGTCCCGGCAACCAGCAGGCGGGTGGTCCGCAAGGCCAGGGACAAGACGGGCCCGAGGGCCGCCGGCGTCCGCAGTCGCCGATCATCGCGGCGCTCGACACGGATGGTGACGGCGTCATTTCCGCGGAAGAGATTGCCAACGCCTCCGCTTCGCTCCGCAAGTTGGACAAGAACGGCGACGGCCAACTGACCCCGGATGAATATCGCCCCAAGCCGCCGAAGCGTGAGGGTCCGCAAGGCGACCCCAACGGCAAGCGTGGCGGCAGCCCGCAGGGGCAGGGGAACAACGACGGTGGCGCGCAGTAGCAGCTCACGAAAAATCACCTTCCCGCATACGCGTCGGCTGTGCCAATTGTCACAGCGGCCAGCCGGCGCGTCATGGGTTTGCGATGGGGAAAGCAGGCTACGAATAAGATCGGGCGTGACGTGACGCGCCAGCGTTTTGGAGATGCGGCGCTGCTGCGCCGCTTTCGGAGAGGGCAAAGCGGCGGTACGCTGGCCCCTACCCACAGACATTCCAAAACGGCGCGCGGCCTAAGCATTACCCACAAATCGGTTGACCGCGACGAAGGGGACACCTGGGAGGGGCGACTTCCTAGTCGCCCTGCGTCGCGGAGCGACGCCCTCAAAGAGAGGCGCTGCGCGCATTGGTTTTCCGGTCAGCGACTAGGAAGTCGCCGATCCCAGTGGCGCCATCCCCTTCGACGTTTAAACACCACGCAAAGATGTGGGTAATGCTGAGGCAGCAGCGCCGCACTCTCCAAAAACGCCAGCCCTCCTGGCCAACGGTTTCGGATCTCCAAGCGCGACCTACTCGCCGGCGAAATGGATCGCGCGAATGCGCACTGCGCCGCCGGCGTGATCGGCGGGATCGAAACGCAATTGCGTGATCGCGCCGCGATACTCCGGCGAATCCGCCAGACGCACGCGATATTCGTGGAACGCGCCGTCGGATTTCCCCTCGAAGCGCAGCGAGCGTTTTTCGACAAATCCGGGTTGCTCGAGCGATGACCAAAAGATCTGCGCGCGCGGTGCGGCCACGCCCTCAAATGCCGCCTCGATGATCAGCACCGGCGCATTCTCCGCGCTGGCCACAAAGCGCGGGCTGATGATGGCGGGGTCGTCCTGATTGAGCTGCACATCGAGCGCATCGTGGATCGGCCAGCCGGAATCGAGCGCGCGCTCGTAATGCCAGCCCTGCCGATCGGCGGCGAATTGCCACGCGGGAAATTCCGCGCGCGGTTGCCGATAAACGTGGGCGCGGATTTCTTCCACCGTGCCGAGCACGAGATCGTAGCGGTATTCGTGCGTGATGTTGTGGTCGAGCATCTCGAGCCGCCCCGGCGCGAGATAACCGCACGGGTTGTCCTTCGGCCCGCCGGCCCCGGGCTTGGTATTGAAGCCGCCGACGAAGTGCACGCATCCCGGATTCCACACGCCCAATCCCCGACCCGAGTCATCGACCAGCGCGCTCCAGTTTTCCGTCGCGTCCCATTTGTTCCAGCGCGGCGGCGGCATGGCTTCGAGCTGGCTCACCGCCTCATTCGTGAAGGGCTTCGCGCCGGTGTAGCTGATGATGCGATACCACGGGCCATTCGTGTAGACCGCGGGCAATTCCTGCCCGCGCGGCGGATAAAGCGTGTGATCGCTGCGCGCATTCACCAACCGGCAACGCGCATGTACGACCGGGCCGTCGAGTTCGAGCCAGCTTTCGAACGTGCACTCGCCGGGCACATCGTCGAGCGGCCATTGCATGGGGATGCACTTCACATAGAGCGAGTGGCCGTCGTTGCGCTGCTCGAGCAGGCGCGGGCGATGATGGAATGCATCGCCGGCCTGGATCGGATTCCATCCGAGTCCTTCCCAATATTTCGACGGTCGCTTTTCGCCGACGATGAAAGGCACCGGCCCAGCGTAGTACGACATCTGGATTTCCCGCCCCAAGTCGAAGCTGTTGATGACATTCGGGTGATCGCCCGAGCGCGAAAGCCAGGTGATGGAGCCGCCAAGTTGCAGGTCGACACCGAGACGGATGACGCCGTTGTCGATCCAGCTCATCTGTGATGCCGTCTCGTCAGCGTGGGCGGAACACGCGATGCCCAGTATCAAGGCGAGCGGCACCAGGAACAAAGCGTGGAGGGAAGTCCGTGATTGCATTTGGCGCGGCTGCATCGCGAAAAAGCGGCGCGGAGTCAAACCCGCAAGCAGTCCCGAGCGCCGTCGAGACCGCGCTTTCCTCTCGCGGCCGGAGAGCTTACCTTGGCGGCGAATCGGACCGTTTCCATGAAGACTTCTCTTCTGCTTCTCCTGTCGATTTCCGCCCTGCTCATGAACGTTCAAGCCGCAGATTCCAAGATCGCCTCCGGAACGGTGAACGCGCTCGGCGTGGATCTCTATCACGCGCAAGCCCACGGCGACGGCAACCTGCTGCTCTCGCCCTATTCCATCCAAAGCGCGCTCGCCATGACCTATGCGGGAGCCGCTGGCGACACGCAGGCCGAGATGCAGCGCGTGCTCCATTTTCCCGCGGATGACAACGCCCTGCACGAGAGTTTTTCTGTACTCGGACAAGCGCTGGCCCAGACGGCGAAAAAGACGGTGGATCGAATCGCGGAATCCAAGAAATACGGCGGCCCGAGCACCCCGATTGAGTTTGATCTCGCCAATCGGCTTTTCGCGCAACGTGGCTACGATTTCCGTCCGTCCTTTCTCGATCTCGTCAAGGAACGTTACGGTGCGGAACTCGAACAGATGGATTACAAGACGGACCCAGAGGGCGCGCGGAAGACGATTAATCAATGGGTCGAAAAACAGACCAAGGAGAAGATTCGCGATCTCATTCCGGCCGGAGCCATCAAGCACGATGCCCGTCTCACTCTCGTGAATGCCCTCTACCTGCGTGCGCCGTGGAGTGATGAATTCAACGCCAAGGCGACCACCAAGGAGAAGTTCCTCGTGCATGGGCGCGAATCCGCGGAGGTGCCGATGATGCAAAAGGAAAGCCACTGCGGCTATGCCAGGCGCGAGGGGTTTCAGATCGTCACGCGCCCGTATGTCGGTGGCGAATTGCAATTCGTTATCTTGCTTCCGGATGACCCGGCCGGTCTTGCCGCCATGGAGAAGCAGCTCACGCCGAAGCTCATCGAGGATTGCGCGCATTTGAGCTCGCAGAAGGTCATCCTGCATTTGCCGAAGTTTCGCCTCGAACCTCCGACCATTCCCTTGGGCGAGGATTTGAAAGCTCTGGGAATGAAGACGGCCTTCGACGATCCGAAAGGCAGCGCCAATTTCGATCGCATGGCGCCACGCCGGCCCAACGACTACCTCTACATCAGCGCGGTGCTGCATAAGACCTATCTCGCACTCGACGAAAATGGCACCGAAGCCGCCGCGGCTACGGCCGTGGTGGTAGCCGCCGGCATGGCGATGATCAAGCAACCGCCGCCGGTCGAAGTGCGCGTCGACCATCCATTCCTCTTCATGATCCAGCACGTCCCGAGCGGGGCGTGCATCTTCATCGGCCGCGTGACCGACCCTCGATAACGAAGGGAGGCCTCTTCCGAGGCGGCGGGAGGAAAGTGGTAGGACTCCTGTCACTCCCATCCTCCGTGTTTCTGCTATCAGGGCCAGCCGCCGGGCTGGGCGTTGATTCGCGGTTCAGCAAAATATTTCCAAATCGCTGTCCTAACCGCTCAGGCCCGTTCGTCATGAGGATGTAAGTGCAACCATTCACCTCACACGAAAAACCACATCCTATGAACTCCAAGATCACTACCCTCTGTGCCACCCTGCTTCTGGCCGCCACTGCCTGGCTGCATGCCGGCGAGCCCAATCACTTCGGCCAGGCTAAACCCGGCTCGGCGGAGCTCGAGCGCCTGAAGACGCTCGTCGGTACCTGGTCGGGTAAAGTCGACATGGGCCAGGGGCCCATTGACATCAACGTCGAATACCGTCTCGTGGCGGGTGGCAGTGTCCTCGAGGAGCGCAGCGCTCCCGGCACGCCCATGGAGATGGTGACGATGTTCTACGACAAGGCCGGCAAGCTCGCCGCGACGCATTACTGCATCCTCGGCAACCGCCCCGAGATGGCGCTGAAAACGTCCGACGCGAATTCGATCACCCTCGATTTCGATTCGTGCTGCTCGATCGATCCGAAGAAGGAATCGCACATGCACGGCATGACGCTGCGCTTCGATGACGCCAACACGATCACGACGAGCTGCAAAGCGATCATCGACGGCAAGGAAGCGCAGGACCACCAGTCGACCTTCAAGCGCGTGTCCACCGCCGCGAAGTAACCATCACCCAACCCAAGGAAACACCAAGGGCAGCCGCCCGGGACGAGGAGCCCGGCGGCTGCCCTATTTTTGGATCACCATTCCTGCTTTCATTCGTTGAACATTCCGTTCATGGATAGGCCCGCAAATCACCTCTTCTTATGGGTACTCTCCTCGGAATCGTGTTCGGATTCATCGCCTGGTTTCTGACCCGTTATCTCCTCGCGGGCCTTTTCACGGTCGACCAAAACGAACGGGCGGTGAAGACGATCTTCGGCCGCGCAGAACGTCTCGGTGACCAAACCACGCTCAACGATCCCATCGCCGAATCGCTCAACCCCGAAGAGCGCGAGCGGTACGTCTATCCGCAGGTCGTCGTCATCCCGGCGGGCGGCCCGTATTTCAAATGGCCGTGGGAACGCGTCTACAAAGTGACCGTCGCCACCCAGACACTGAACATGGCCTTCGATCCCGAAGACCCGAGCGCCAATGAAGGCGGCACCCGCATCAGCGCGGTGACCAAGGACCAGCTCGATACCGGTCTCACCGGGCAGATTCGTTACCGCGTCTCCGAGCGCAATCTCTACGCGTATCTCTTCGGCGTGAAACGTCCGATCGTCCACGTGATGGGCTACTTCATCAGCGTCTTGCGCGAGCGCATCGCCAATTTCACCGCACCGGCCACGCCGACCGAGACCGCACCGGAGGAAACCAGCGCTTCGGCTGGCGTCTCCGGCATTTCCATCAACGATCTGCGCAAAAATCTCTCCGCGCTGAACGAACACATGGAACACGAATGCCGGAGCTCGGCGGCGCGCTACGGCATCACCTTCGACGCCTCACTAATCACCGGCATCGATCCTCCCAATGAGGTCGAAAGTGCGCTGGCCGCGATCAATACCGCGCACAACCAGGTGAGCTCGGACATCTCGCTCGCGCAGGCTTCGGCGGACCAGAAGATCGTGCAATCCAGGCGCGCCGTGGAAATTGAAACGCTCAACGCCCAAGCCGAGGTCGAACCCTTGCGGGCGCTCTCCGATCAGCTCAATGCCCTGCGCGCCAGCGGGGCGGATGCGCTTGCCGCCTACCGAAGAAACGTTCGGCTCAAGCTCTTCAAACAAGCCAGCCAGGTCATCATGGAGGACAAAGAATGAACTTCATCGCTGCTGTCATATCAACGTTCGTCGGGCTCTTCATCATTGTCCCGATCATCTTCGGCATCCTGCGGGCGTTTGGTTTTTACACCATCGTCGAGGAAGGCCGCTGCCACGTCTATGTGCTCTTCGGCAAGGTCCTCGCGGTGCTCGATGAGCCGGGCATCTACTTCCTCTGGCTCAAGCTCGGCCCGGTCGCGCCGATCGTGAATTGGCTCGGCAAATGTCACGTGCTCGATCTGCGCCTCGACCAGACCTATCTGCGCAGCCAGCCGGTAAACAGCGAGGAGGGCGCGCCCATGGGCATCGGCGTCTGGTACGAAATGTTCATCAGCGATCCAGTCTCGTATCTCTTCAAGAACGCCGACCCGCGCGGCTCACTCAGCGCGAACGTCAGCAGCGCGACGGTCCGCACGCTCAGCAATCTGCCCCTCGCGCAGATGCTGGAGAATCGCCATCCGATGTCGCAGACCGTGCGCACCGAGGTGACGCCGAAATCGAACGAGTGGGGCTACAAGCTCGGCAGCGTCTACATTCGCAAAGTGCATTTCCGCGACGTTGGCATGATCCGCCAGATTGAAGCAAAGGTCGTGAATCGGTTGCGGCAGGTGACCAGCGCCATCAAGCAGGACGGCGCGAACCAGGTGAGCATCATCACCAGCACGGCCGAGCGCCAGGCGGCCATCGAGTTTGCGAAAGCCGCCGCCATGCGCCCGCGCATCGTCGGTGAAGCGCTGCAGAAAATCTCCACCGACCGCGAGATCCTCGATGCGATGTTCGAGATCCTCGAGATGCAGAAAATCGTCGAGGGCCAGGCCCGCATCAGTATCGTCCCGGCGAAGAGCGAGCTGCTAACGCAATTGCTCGTGTCGGAGAAAGCGGCGCTCGCCGGGGCTCCGCCGCTGTTGAAGTAGCGGTGAGAAGAGAACGCTCCGCTTTCATATCACGCGCTGTGAGCAGTCGCGCGAAGCGTTCCAAAAAAACTGTCATCCTGAGCGAAGTGTCCCGGCGGTAAAGGGGCGGGATACGTAGTCGAAGGACCTCCAATATCCACGGGCGACGGCGGCGGGAGAATGGGCGCGCGATCACGCGAAAGAGGTGGAAGCTCCGCGCGAAAACCCACCGAGGATTGAGGTTTGCCCCACAGTTCCATAGGCGTCTCGCAGACTCGGCTTTCGACTCCGCCCATGCTTCCCCGCTTCGCTCAGGATGACAGCATTTTGGGGCGCTTCGCGCTTCCCCTCACCGCGCCTGATGGGAACGCGGTGAGTTTTTTTCCCGCTACTTTGGCAACGCAAACGCCATCCAGGCATCCCCGGTGGGGCCACCAAGCTTCCCGCCGCCAGTCACCGGCACGACGATGAACTGTCGCCCATTCGCCTCATAGCTCGCGGGCGGCGCGGTGGAATGCAAAGGAAGCTGGTAGCTCCACAGCTCATCGCCATTGGAGGCATCGAATGCGCGCACCTTTTTGTCCCGCGTCCCACCGGCGACGATTACGCCGGTCGAAGTCAGCATGGCGCCGCCAAAATTTTCCTGCCCGGTTTTCGGCACACCTTTCTCCGCCAGCTCCGGATATTCCCCAAACGGCACCTTCCAGGCGATCTTGCCTGTGTTGAGATTCACACAGGTGAGCGTGCCCCACGGCGGCGTGCAGCCCGGATACCCTTGCGCGTCCTGCAACCGATTCCAGCCGCCGAAGGTCCACTTCGGCGGCGCCTTCGGATCGAGCGGCGGAATCGGGCGATCGCGGCAGAGCAGGAAATCGATGAGCGGCTTCACCTGCTCGGGCTTGAGTGCGGGCAGCATGGGCGGCATGGAGCCGCGGCCATTCTTGAGCTGTTCTAGAATCTGTTCCTCGTTGAGACGATGCCGCACGCCGCGTAAGGGCGGCGCGTGGCCGATGCCCTTGCGATCCGGGCCGTGGCAGGCGACACAGATGGTCATGTACGCTTGCTCGCCGGCCGTCGGCGGTTTCGCGGGCTCCGGGTCATCATCGCGGAAGGAAGTCACAAACCACGGGATCTCATTCGCCGTGACGTAGAGCATGCCGGTGCCCGGGTTCGCCGTCGCGCCGGTCCACTCCGCGCCTCCGTGGATGTTGAAAAGCAGCGTCGGTTTCGCCGGCTGAATGGACGGATACGCGCCGGTGTTTGCGCGCTGGATCACGGGCAGGACCACCGCCTGGACATCGGGCGAGGCGGGAATGTCGTTGGGCGTGAACGCCTGCCGCGCGAAAGGTTCGGGCAGCTCAGGCATCGGCTCGAACGGTGCGGCCTGGTCACCGGGCAGCAGCTCGGTCTTCACCCGCTTGAGACGATAGGGGAAGAGCGGTTTGCCGTTGGTGCGATCGAGCAGGAGCGTGTTGCCGAGCTTGGTCACTTGCGCGACGGCGTCGACCTTGATGCCGTTGCGCTCGACGGTCACGAGATTCGGCGGTGCGGGAATGTCCCAATCCCAGACGTCGTGGCGGATTTCCTGGAAGTGCCAGACACGCTTGCCGGTGAGCGCATCGATTGCGATGACGCAATCGCCGAAGAGATTGTCGCCCGTGTGATTCATGCCGAGGTAGTTCGGCTTCGGCGAACCGGTCGAGATGTAGGCAATGCCGCGCGATTCATCGAGCGCCATGCCGCCCCAGCAATTGGCGCCCTGCTCGAGATGGCTCCACGTGTTGTGGCCGTATTCGCCCGGCAACGGCTTGGTGTGAAAGGTCCACAGAGGCTCGCCGGTGCGCACGTCGTAGCCGAAGATGTCGCCGAGATAACCCGCGACGACGAGCACATCGCGATAGATGGCACCAACGGCGGTCGCGGCCGTGGGAATGTCAGTGCGACCATTCTTGCCGAAGGAATCGATGACCTTCCCGGTCTGCGGATCGAGGGCGTAGATCCAGTTGCCTGCTCCGAAGAGCACCCGCGCGCGGTTGTCGCCGTCGCCTTTCCAATAGAGCAAGCCGCGCCGCGCCGGCTGATCTTCGAGTCGCTTGCCCTGGTGCTCAGGGGTGAAGCGCCACAGCTCGCGACCGGTTGTGGCGTCGAGCGCGACGATGTTCCAGCCGCCGGTGGGGGCGAACATCACACCGTCGACGATGATCGGGTTGCACTGGATATTCGAAGTGCCGTCGCCGGAATGGTAGGTCCACGCCATCTCCAGCTTGCCGACATTCGCCTTGGTGATCTGCTTGAGCGTGGTGAAACGGTTCGAGGTTTCGCCGCCGAGCGAGCGCTCCCATTTCCGCATATCCGTGTCCGCCGGCCAGCCGTTGGCGCGCGTGAGTTCATCATCAGTTGCGGCGGGGATGATGAGCTCGTCGCCGTCGCTCTTGTCGCCGGCGATGGGCGGCCAGGCGGGCGCTCTCCACGAACGCGGCACGGGCTGCGGCGTACGCTGGCCGTGGAGCAGACCGTCCAGCCAGGCGAGACCATCGAGATTGTCCTGCAAGCGTGCCTCCGCGTCTTCGCCGGTGTGATTGAGAACGCCGATCGGGCCCTGCCAGCCGCTATCGCGAATGGTGCGCAGCAATTGCAGGTCGAGATCGCCCTGGCCGATCGGGACGATCTGGCGACCGATCTTGTTGCCGTCGCGGAACATGCCGTCGAGGTTGATCGCCAGCAGATACGGCTTCATTTTTTCGAGCAACTCCGGGAAGCGATCGAGCTGCGAATGGCCGTGATGAAAGTTGTAAACGAGGCCGACGTTGTTCACGCCGTCCTTTTTCAACTGCTCGATGATCGCGATCTCGTTCTCCGGCTCGCCGAACCATTGCTCATGATTGTAGAGCCCGACCTTGCAGCCGATCTGCGCCGCGGCCTCGGCGATGAGTCGGATGCGCTTCGCCTCCGTGTCCACGCGTTGCGCTTGCTCCTCGGGTGATTTCGTCGGCGCGCCGCCGCCGGTGACCCACAGCTGTGGGTGCACATGGTGGCGCTGGAAGAGTTCGAGCGCCTTCTTCGCTTCGTCGTTCAGTGTGTTGGGGAACCACCAGGCATCGAGCGAAATGCCGTGACGCTTGAGCGCGTCGAGTTCATCGCCCCAAGTCGGGATTTGCTCGGCGCGATAGTCGTAGGCGAAATGCTTGAGGCCGAGTTTCTCCAGCATTTCCGCCCGGGCCTCGGGGCCGCGCTTCATGCCATCGAAAGGCACGATGCACCACGCCATGAGATTATCTTTGGCGAAGAGATCGGGATCGGACTCCGCCAGGGCGGGCAGGCTGAGCGTGAGCAGGACGGCGAGACAGCGGCGGAACATAACTCCTCCTCAGCGAGGCCGCACGATCATCTCTTCGATGATCACCCGCGAGGGAAGATTGATGGCCAGCAGAGCGCATTCGGCGATGTCCTCGGGCTGCATCATCTTCGCGCGGGCCGTGGCGTCGGGGACGACCGGGCGCTTGGCGAGGATAGGCGTATCGATGTCGCCGGGGAAAATCGCGCAGGCGCGCACGCCGCGGCCACGTTCCTCGGCGTTGATCGCCGAGGTCAGGCCGGCCATGCCGAATTTCGAAATGACATAACCCGGGCCGGCCTTGGGGCGACGCCGCTTTGCCGGCATCGGAGACAATATTCACAATCGTGCCAGATTCGCGTTCGCGCATCTGCGGAAGGAACGCCTGCACGCAGTAATAAGCGCCATTGAGATTGGCGTTCATCATCTCGTGGTAATCGCCGAGCGAGAGCACTTCCAAGGCGCGGTTCGGCACGTTCGTGCCGGCGGCATTGACGAGCGCTTCCACGCTGCCGAATTCCGCGAGCACGCGCTTGCCCATCTCGGCTACGTCTTCGGCCTTGCCGACATCGCAGGGGATGACCAGCGCGCCGGGAACTTGCGCGGCGACGGATTCGAGAGGTTCGCGGCGGCGGCCGAGCAGGGCGACGCGCCAACCTTGTTTGCCGAGAGCGATGGCGACGGCGGCGCCCACGCCACTGCCGGCGCCGGTGATGACTGCGGTTTTTTCCATAGGGATGCGATTAGGTATTGGGCAGGTTGACCCACGCCTGGATCTCGGCCGAATGCACCGCGGCGTCGATGACCGCCTGGGTTTGCATACCTTCGCGGAAGCTCGGCACGCACGGGCGCTGATTACGAATGGCGTCGATGAATTCGAACGCCTGGTCATAGCGGAAAGTGATGAGCGGATCGCCCTGCTGCGGATCCCGCGGGCTGCCCGGCCACACCCAGAATTCGCGAGGCACGGCGAGCGGCGCGAGGCCGGGGCCCCCGGCCTTGCCGTGGAGCAACTCGTTCCATTTGCCGGTGGTAAATTCGAATGTGGCTTCGCTGCCGTTCAGCTCCACCCAGTCGAGGCTGCGCCAGCTTTCATTGCGGCCACTGGCCAGCTTTGAGCTCTCCAGCACGCCAGTGGCGCCGCCTTCGAATTCCGCGAGGATCGCCACCCAATCGTCGAGATCGCTCGGCTGTCCGCCGCGCTCGGTGATGAGGATGCGCATATTCGCCACGAGTCGCTGGATCGGGCCGATGAGGAATTGCGCGAAATCGATCCGGTGCGAAAGCATGTCGCCGAGCTCGCCGGTGCTGGCCAGGGCCTTCACCTGGCGCCAGCCGAGGTTGCGCTTGCCCCAGTCCTGCAGGCGGCAGGAGCGATAGTGATACGGCAGGCCGAGGTCGCCCTGCTTGATGAGGTGGCTGAGATAACGCATCGCCGGGACGAAGCGATAGGTGAACGCCGTCATGTGGCGGACGCCCGCGGCATCCGCGGCGTCAGCCATTCCTTTCGCCTCGGCGTAAGTCATGGCGATGGGCTTTTCGCAAAGCACATGCTTGCCGGCGGCGATAGCCGCGTGGGCGATGGGGCCGTGGGAAATATTCGGCGTGGCGATGATCACCGCCTGCACGTCGTCGCGCTTGACGATTTCCTCGTAGCTGGTCGACGTGACGTTGATGCCCGTGTCGCGGCTCGCCTTTTCCAACGTCGCGGGATTGTTGTCGCAGAGAGCAACGACGCGCGTGTCCTTGCAGAGCGCGAGGCCGGGGAGATGATTTTGCAGCGTAATTCCGCCGCAACCGATGATGGCAACGCCAATGGTATTCATGAAGGTGGAACGGTGTTTGTCGCAACAGCGCGCCGCTGCCGCAAGCCGGAAGGTGCGGGGTGGATCGCGGGCGCAATGGCCGTAACCCCGCTGCTAGTGAACCTGTTCCGGGAAATCCTTCTTATAACGGGCCAGGAGCGCGTCTACATCGTTGGGCACGAGATAGATCTTCCCACGGATATTCTTCGTCTCCCCCGGTTGCAGCCCGCCGAGACGGAAATCCGCGTGTAGACAACGGGCGACGCCCTGGAAGAGCTCCTGATACGGCTCCCACGCGGTGGCGTAGACCACTTTGTCATCGCTGCTGAAGCAGCCGACGAGGCCATTGCTCGGCACCAGCGGATTCAGCGGGCGCGGATTGACGTCGGTGCGCGGGACATTGGCCGGACACCAGACTTGTCCGGGAACGTAACGCGCTTGCGTGGCCCATTGCGGGGTGGGCAGGTGGGTCAGTTTGCCGTCGATGAAGAGAAAGCATTTGGGCAGGTAGTCGTCGGCGTTGCCGGCCGTCTTTTCATCCATGCCGAGAAACTTGCTGAGCCGTACGCAGGGTTGCGCCCAATGCGCTTCGCTCCGTGTGCTGCCGGGATTATGCGCGACGAGGTGGAAGTCCACTTCATCCGGCCCAGCGGTGATGGTGTGGTCGACGGTCACGCCGTCTTCCAGCGTGTCGCGGAGCTTCATTACGCGCGCATCGTCGCTGAGGGAGACGAGCTCGGAGGTGTGCTTGACGACCGTGTGCTTCCCCCAATCCGCATCCGTCGAACCCGCACGACAATAGGCTTCGAGATAGTTGATCCGAATCTCGCCGCCGGGAATCTGCGCGCCGCGGATGACGAGGAAGTTGCCCTCGCGAGCCAGCGTGAGAGACGGTTCGGCGGCGAAGCCGGTGAGACAGGCAAAGAAGAGGGCAGCCGCGGTGAGGAGAGACTTCATATGCTGGTGACCCACGAGACGGGGAATTATTCAGCCTTCTTTTTCTTTCCGCCGCCCTTGTCGCCGCCGATGTCGGGATGGTTTTCCGTCGGGAGGTATTTGCCGAGCTCTGCCTTCTCTGCGGCAAACTCCGGTTTCATCGCGAGGTTCGTCCATTCGTTCGGGTCTTCGGAATCGTGGTATAGCTCCTCGTCCCCATTGGCGTAGCGGATGTAACGCCAGTCCTCCGTGCGCACGGTATGGTTGTCGAAAAGATATGTGGTCAGCGCGGGCTGATCCCACGCCGACTTCGGGTCTGCGAGCAGGGACCGGATGCTCTTGCCCTGCACGTGCGAGGGAATCGGCAGGCCGCACAGGTCGCAGAGCGTGGGATAGATCGTCATGAAATCGATGGTGCGTTCGCAGCGGCCACCCGGCTTCGTGACGCCCGGCGCGACCCAGATCAGCGGTGCGTGCGTCGCTTCTTCCCAGAGTGCGAATTTCCGCCAATGCTGCTTCTCGCCGAGGTGCCAGCCGTGATCGCACCAGAGCACGATGATGGTGTTATCCTTGTAAGCGCTCTTGTCGAAAGCATCGAGGAGCCGGCCGATATTCATGTCGGTGTAGGCGGTGGCGGCGAGATAGCCCTGGATGGCGTTCTTCCATTTGCCGGTCTTTAGCATCTCCGCGTGATCGCCCCACGGCTTGGCCATCTTGATGCCGGCTGGCGGCACATCATCGAGATCGCTCTCGCTATAAGGCGGCAGCTCGATGTCCTTGAGCGGATACATGTCGTAATACTTGCGCGGCACGTTCCAGGGCATGTGCGGCTTGTGCAGGCCGCAGGCGAGGAAGAAGGGTTTGTCGTGCTTCTTGCCGAGCTCGGCGATGGCGTAGTCCGTGATTTTCCAGTCAGCGAGTTCGTCGTCGCGGCAGTCGAGTGGTGCGAACCGAATCCCGCTGGTGCCTTCATTCTGAGCGTCGGTTTCGGCGCCGCGTTTGCCTTCGTTGGCGAGATAATCGTCCCACTCGCTGCGGCGCGGATAGGCCTCATGGTAGATCTTACCTGCGCCGCAAACGTAATATCCACCCTGACGGAAGACTGTGGTGAGGGTGAGATTTTCGGGAATGACGGTGCGCCAGTCGTTGTTGTTTTCGTAGACGCCGCTCGTGAAAGGACGCAGGCCGCTCATCAGCGCGGCACGGGAAGGATTGCAGACCGGAGCGGCGCAATAGCTCTTCATGAAGCCGATCCCGCGCGCGGCCAGCCGATCGATGTTCGGTGTTTTGGAAGCGGGATATTTGCCGATATACCCGACCCAATCGCGCAGATCGTCAACGGCGATGAAGAGGACGTTGGGCTTTGCCGGAGCGTCCGCGGCAAAGGAGCCGCTGACAATGAAGGCAAAGAACGAGAGCGCGAGAAGGGGAACGGCTTTCATGATCCATGAAACCGCGTTTCCTCCCGGTGGTTGCGCGGAGGGAGTTTACTCGAGCTTAGAGACCGTGAAAAAAGTGCCCGCGAATCACGCGAATGACACGAATGGAGTGTTTTTCATTGGCGTCATCTGTGTGATTCGCGGGCCAAATAATCTCGCTGCCACTCTATTCTATCTTCGAGAGCGCCTTCCTTTTTGGGCAATCAGGGCGCGAGGATTTCTTTCAACGCGTGCCCTTCCACATTGGGCAGGGACAACCCTAACAGCTCCGCAATCGTCGGCGCGACGTCGCGGTTGTGAATCTGCCCAAGCTTCGTTCCCGGCTTGATGCCATACCCCGCGGCGATGAAGACACCGTCGAGCTCCGGATCGCCGGCCAGATAACCATGAGTCCCGTAGTAGCCCTTCGGATCGCCGTTGGCTGCATCGCCATCCACTTTGGCCTGGAAGGCGTAGCCGGCCTTCGCGGTGAGGATGAGATCGCCGGTGCCCTGATTCTCCGCGGGCGTGGGGATATCGATGCTATGGGCGTTCGTCCCGTCGATGACCTTGTCCACCCCTTCCAACCCAGCGCAGATTTCCTTGAGCTTCGGCAGCAACGCCGCGCGTTTCGTCGGATCAGTCACGTAGACGAAAGCGAGCCCGCCTTCGGGAACCACATAGGCATCGCACTTCTTCACCGTCGCGCCCTGCGCTTCGATGAGCCCCGCCTTGCGCAACGCGACATTCGGCCAGATGCCCGTCTTCACTTTTTTGAAGCCGTGATCGGTGGTGATGATGACGGTCGTCTTGTCCTTCATCCCCGCGGCATCGATCGCCGCGAGGAGGTCACGGATTTGATAATCCACCAGCGCGTAACCGGCATAGCTCGCCATGCTCCCAGGTCCATCCGCGTGATTGAGCGCGTCGGTGTTGAGATAGTGCATGAGCATCAAATTCGGCCGATGCTGGGTGAGAATGTGAATTGCCGCCTGGTTCCACATCATGTCGCGCCACGCGGGGCTCTTGCCGTGGATGAAATTGCGCAGGTCGTTTTCCGTGAGCACACCTTTGGCCACGAGCTCGCGCGGGATCGCACCCGTGGGCTTGGGGACTTCGAGGAATTCGTAGTCGATGGTGCCGGAATTGAGAATGGCCACCCAATCGACCTGCCCGGTCTTCAGCCCCGCCTGATGAGCGACATCATAGATCGTGGGCACATGCACGAGTTCGGATTTGTCGTGCCACGGCTCGATGATCGGTGGCTGGTCGTTGCCCTCGCGAACGAGCAGGCCATTGAAGAGCACGCCATGCTTGATCGGTCCCACGCCGGTGACGAGCGTGGTGTGGCAGATCCAGGTGATCGACGGATTCACCACCTGCATGCTCTGCGCTTCCGCGCCTTTTCGGCGGCGAGTTTTCGGAGCGTCGGAACGGGCAGGGCCGGGTCGTGCCAGAGCCAGGCGGGGAAGCCGTCGATGGTGATGAGGATGACCGTCCGGTCCTTGGCCGGAATCGGTGCGGCCATCGAAGTCGTGGCGGCAAGGGCGAGAGTCAGCGCGAGGGCGAAACAGGAGCGGAGCAATTTCATGGCAGGATGGAAACTTGGAGGAACGTGCCCGGTTATTTCGCGAGATGCGTGGCGAGCTCCGGTGCGACCTTGCGCAATTTCATCGGCGACCAGCGGGGCGATCATTTCGCCGCCGCGTTCATTGAGGTGCGTGCCGTCGAGCGACCCTGGGGTCTTGCCTTCGGGCTCCATCGGCTTCACGCCCTCGGGACCCAGCTTTTCCACGAGTTCCTTGCTGCGGGCATGGAGGTCGACCAGCGGCACGTGTTTCTCCTCCGCGACTTTTTTCATCGCGGCGACATAAGGCTCGAGGTCCACGCGCAGATGCTGTTTGTCCGGCTGAAAAGTGCGGCGCACCAGGGAGGTCACGAGCACCGGTTTCGCTCCGATGGCTCGCGCCTCATCCACATAGCGGATGAGGTTCGCGCGATAAGTCGTTTCGGGGTCAGTCTCGCGATTGGGCCCTTTGCCCGGCTGATCGTTGTGACCGAATTGGATGAGCACCCAATCCGGCTTCAGATCGAGCGCCTTTTTCCAATTGCCGCCATCGAGAAAACTCTTCGAGCTCTGCCCGCCGCGCGCTGCATTGATGCACTCCACATCCGGCGCGAGCAGCTTGATGAACGCCGTGCCCCAGCCGCTCTTCTCGGCCACGGTGGAATCGCCCACGAGGACGACCCGGAGCTTGTGGTCGGCCTTGGACGCGGGTTCGGCGGCCAGGGCCACGCTGGCGCAACAAATCAAGAATAGCGTAATGAGAAAGACACGGCGGGACATGCTGGGAGAGAGTTGTTTTGCGGGGAATTCTTAGAAGGCGTACGCCGATACGATGAGGATGCCGCGCTACTTCGTCTTTGATACATACACGCCATCCCACCCCTCCGCCGGCGGTTCCTCCAGATACCCACGGCACCGTCCCAACAGGGCGGCGCTGGGAGGATCACTCTGCTGTCCCGACAGGATCTCGATCGCCCCGGCGAAATCCCGCGTGGAATACGCGGCGAATGCCTTCTCGTAGAGCGCCACAGTCTCTCGCAACTCGCCGGCCTCGCCCTTCACCCCGAGCAATTCGAAAATCCGAATCGCCTCGCTCTTGCCCTTCACCGCCACGCGATCCAGCAGGCGAAAGACAAAATCGTCGCCGCAGTGGTTCACCACCGTCTCGCTGACGATGATGCTGGTGCCGTACTGTTTGTTCAGTCCTTCGAGCCGTGAGGCGAGATTCACGGCGTCGCCGATGGCGGTATAGTTCATGCGGTCGCGCGCGCCAAAGTGCCCGATCAGGGCCGGCGCGCAATGTAACCCGAAGCGTGTGCCGAAGGCCGGCCACGTGCCCCAGTCCGCGGATTGTGCGAGCCGGGCGCCGGCTTCACGACAACGTAACGCGGCGCGGCAGGCCATGCGGGCATGATCCACCACTGGTTCCGGCGCGTTCCAAAAAGTCATGATGGCGTCGCCGATGAACTTGTCGATCGTCCCGCCGCATTCGCGCTGGATGATCCCCGCCATCACCTCGAGATAGCGCCCGAGGGCATCCGCCAGCTCGTTGGGCTGCAGTCGCTCGCATAGCGTGGTGAAGTCCTTGATGTCGGTGAACATGATCGACACTTCCAATGGCTCCGCGCCGAGCATCGGTTCGCTCTTTTCGCGATAGAGCCGGCGGACGAGATCGATCGGCACATACTTGCTCATCGCCCGCATTGCCGCCTTCGCCTTCTCCTGGCTCTCCAGCACATCGATGACATCGCGGAAGGGAGAGCTCGGCGGTGCCGGCGTGAAGTCGAAGGCATTCATTTTCAAGCTCTCGTGCGTGATTTGCGCCTGCGCGCGCCGCACACCTTGCAGAATCAAGCCGCCGCAAATCACGAGCAGGATCATCACGCCGAGCAGCACGGCCAGCAGCCGCTCGCGCATTGCCGCGAGTTGCCCAAAGTAAAACGCCCGCGGCACCACGATGCCGATGACCCAGTCCTGCGTTTGCGGACGTGGCAATGCGCGGAACGTGGCGATGTATTCCTCACCGTTCGCCCGAAATGTCCCCGAGACGCTCGTCTCGCTCGCCACCGCCTCTTTCAAAATAGCGTTGTGGACCGCGGCGCGAATCTCCGCTGACAGGCCCTCCGGCGCGATGCGCAAATCATCGCCGTCTTCCCGCAAGTGATCCGTCGGTGCCAGGCCGGTGATCAGCCGCCCGTCTTCATCGCAGATGAAAGTGAGGTGTGGATCGCGTTGTCCGTTCGCCTGGTTTGGCGGGTGGGATTTTTCTCGTCGAGATGCCGCGCCAGCAAACCCGCGCGGAGGACGCCGATAAAGCGGCCAATCGGCATCGGTGATCGCCTGCTGCACGCTCACCTCCACGCGGCGCTGTGCCTCGGGGAGATCGGCATCGAGCTGCGACCAGTGCAGATCGCTCCACACCGGGCGCCCGTGAAAATCCTGGCGCGCCGGGGTGGTGAAGGTCAGGTGAGTCGTGGGATCGGGAAGGTTGCCACCCGTCTCTCGCACCCACGGCACAGAGGCAAAGGCGGTCTTCGCCCCGAGGTCGCGCCGGTCCGCGACGAAGGCGCCGTGCTCTTGATACACGTGCCGGCAGCGCTCGCGATCTTCGCTGAGGCGGATCACGCTCCATTGTCCACGCGGCTCGGCGGCCAGTTTCACATCGCCATTGGCGTCGAAGCCCTGTTCATCGCCATAGGTGAAGGTCAGTTCGCCGAGGTCGCTGTCCGCGAGCAGCAGGGAGACCAGCGCGGGTTCGACCGAGTGTCCATCGTGCGGATCGAGAAGACCCTGCTCCACTTCGCGCTGGAATTGCCAGGTCGTCGCCGGCGCTTCGTTCAGGAATTGTGTGATGCGCTCGCTGATCACGCTGCTCACCTGGTTGCGGATGCGTTCGGAGCTGCGCGTGATCGTCTCCCGCGAGCTCGACGACACGAGTTGGAAGAGCAGCGCGAGAATCACGATCAAACCCACGAGGCTGAAGGCGAAGACCTGTCCGAAAGTGGGTTTCACGAGACCCTTCCATGCCCCAAGAGCCGCGGCGTGACGACGCCAAAATGACGAAGCAGAACCGCCGCTCCTGGCCACTCGGGGGTTTCAACGCAGAGGCGCCGAGACGCAGAGAGAAGCTGACGAGACAGGCGAGCGAGGTGGTGGGCGGTTGCTGACCTCGCTTTCTTTGCGTCTTAAATAACTTGGCTATACGCCTTTACGTATGGTCGATCCACTGCGATTTGCATCGAATCGGAGCTCGAGCGCACCATGGTCCTCGACGGTTCGACCTCGGCAACTCCTCCAGTCACGACGCGCGGAACATGCCGATTGTCCTCGCGGGCGGCGGTTTCAAACACGGCCAGCACCTGGCCTTCGACCCGCAAAGCCCCGCCGCCACTCAGCAATCTCTACGTGCAGATGCTCCGCCGCCTCGGCATGGATACGAGCACCTTCGGCTCAGCGGAGGCGACGAGTATTCCGGGGTTCGACGCCGCCTAATGTGTGCGCGTGCGGCTTGCGACATCTTCACGGCCATGGCATTCTTCCGGTATGAGCACGTTGACGATCGAGTTGACCGACGACCTGGCCGCTAGGTTGGCGGCTGCCAGCGCTCGTCAACAGGTGCCGGCCGCGCAGGTCGTGCAGGAAGCTTTAGCCAAAGCACTGCCCGCACTTCCCGAGGGGAAATCGCTCTACGACGCCATGATGGAGATGGGGGCCATTGGCTGTTTTGATAGCGGGGTCACCGACCTGGCCACCAATCCAAAATACATGGAAGGGTTCGGTCAGTGGCAGCCCTGATCCTGGCGGATGCAGGTCCACTCGTCGCGTTGCTGGATCGTCGCGAGGAACATCATCGCTGGCTTTGGACCAAGTGAAGAAAATCGCTCCGCCAATGTGGACATGCGGAGCGGTGCTTTGCGAAACCTGTTTTCTTTTGAGGCGACATCCGGAGGCTGTCGCCCGGCTTCACGATTTGATTGGCAATGGCATCATTTGCTCTGTCGCGGAGCCGAATACGCTTTGGGTACGTGCGCTCGCTTACATGCAGCGCTACGCGAACGTTCCCATGTCTTTTGCCGATGCCTGCTTGGTTGCGTTTGCTGAGGAAAGACCCGGAGCGAAAATCTTCACGCTGGACAGCGATTTCCTCGTATATCGGCGCGGAAATGGCGAGCGGCTTGAGCTGTTTGCGCCATTTGCGGAGTAAGAGCGGATCGCCTACAGCAACAGCAAATACGGGCTCTCGACCAGCTTCCGTAGCTCGGCGAGGTATTGCGCTCCGACAGCGCCGTCGACGACGCGGTGATCGGCGCTCAGGCCGATGGCCATGCGCTGGCCGGCGACGATCTCGTCCTTGGCGTTGACGACCGGTTTCTTGACGATCGCGCCGACGCTGATGATCAGCGATTGCGGTGGGTTGATGATCGCGGAGAAACTTTCAATGCCGTAGCTGCCGAGGTTCGAGACGGTGATGGTGCCGCCGGCGTATTCGTCGGGCTTGAGCTTTTTCGAGCGCGCGCGGGTGGCGAGGTCTTTGACCGCTTCGCTGATCTCGCGCAGCGATTTCTTCTGCGCTTCGCGGATGACCGGCGTGACGAGGCCTTCCTCGACGGCGACGGCCACGCTGAGCTGGATGTTGGCGTATTGAATGATGGAGTCACCGGCAAAGCTGGCATTCACCGCAGGCACTTTTTGCGCGGCGGCGATTACCGCCTTGAGGACGAAATCGTTGACCGTGAACTTCGGGCCACCGGCGGTCTCGCTGGCGGCGTTCGCTTCGGCGCGGAATTTCATCAGCGGGCCGGCGTCGACTTCGATGTTCAGGTAGAAATGCGGGATCGTCGTCTTGCTGGTGAGCAAGCGTTCGGCAATGACGCGGCGCATGCCGCTGAGCGCGATCTTCTGGTCGCCCGCACCGGCCGGCATCGCGGCGACGGGGGTGGCAGCCGAGGCCTTTCCGGCGGAAGCGCCACCGGCAGGAGCACCTTCCACGTCTTTCGCCACGACACGGCCGCCAGGGCCGGTGCCGGCGAGGCCGGAGAGCTCCACGCCCTTTTCTTTGGCGATCTTCTTGGCCAGCGGCGAGGCTTTCACCCGTTCACCGGTCTTCGCGGCGGGAGTGGGAGCCGGCGCCGAGGTCGCTTTGCTCGCGCTCGCCCGGCTGGCGGCCTCCGGCGCGGCGGTTTCTTCCTTGGCGGCTTTCGGTTTGGGAGATTCGGGAACGGGTGCGCCTTCGGCCGGCGGCTTTTCGCCCTTTTGCAGCAGCAAGCCGATCTTGCCGCCGACCGGGGCTTTGCCGCCTGCGGCGATGAGGTGCTTGTGGAGGATGCCGTCGTCGAAGGCTTCCATTTCCATCGTTGCCTTGTCGGTCTCGATTTCCGCGATGACGTCGCCGGTTTCCACTTTGTCTCCCTCGTTCTTACGCCACTTCACGACCGTGCCCTCGGTCATGGTGTCGCTCAGCTTCGGCATTTCGATGTAGATGGCCATGTTCGGATGATTTGGAAAGTTACAGCCGAGCACTAAAGCGGCGGTCCGGGTGGGAGACAAGTACTCAGCGCTCTCTGCGTTTAAATTGCCCTCGGCTGCTAAAGAGGGCGCGCGAATTCTTTGCAGTCCCCTTGGGGGGCAAGCCAAGGGGCTTGGTCCTGACAGTGTGCGCCCTTAGCAGATGCTCAGCACCTTTGCGATCACGTCCTGCGGACGCGGGAGCTGCTTCGGCTCGACCTTCGGCGAATAGATCGCCGGGGCATCGAGCGAGGTGACGCGCAGCACGGGCGCGTCGAGATCGTCGAAAACTTTTTCCTGAAGCATCGCGGCGATCTGGGCGCTGACGCCACAGAACGGCTTGTTCTCGTCGACGAGCACCGCGCGGTGCGTCTTGCGGACGCTGGCCAGGATGGTCTCTTCATCGAGCGGACGAATGCTGCGCAGGTCGATGACTTCGGCATCGATATCGTGCTCGGCGGCGAGCAACTCGGCGGCCTTCAGCGCGGTGAGCGCGGCGCGACCGTGGGCGATGAGCGTCACGTCCTTGCCCTCCTTCTTGATGTCGGCTTTGCCGAGCGGGATGAGATATTCTTCCTCCGGCACTTCGCCCTTCTCGCCGTAGAGGAGCGTGTTCTCCATGAACATCACCGGATCGTTGTCGCGAATGGCCGTCTTCATCAGGCCTTTCGCGTCGTACGGCGTTGCGGCGCTCACGACCTTGAGGCCGGGGATATTGGCGAGCCAGTTTTCCGGGGTGTGCGAGTGCGTGGCGCCGACGTTGGTGCCGCCGTTCGCTGGGCCGCGAATGACGATCGGGCAATTGATCAGGCCGCCGCTCATGTAGCGAATCTGCGCGGCGTTATTCACGATTTGATCGTAAGCCACGGTGCAGAAGCTCCAGAACATCAGCTCGATGACCGGCCGCAGGCCGAGCATGCTGGCGCCGATGCCCATGCCGATGAAGGCGGCTTCGGAAATGGGCGTGTCGACCACGCGCTTGTCGCCAAACTGCTTCCACAGCCCCTTGGTCACTTTATAAGCGCCGTCGTACTGGGCGACTTCCTCGCCCATGAGGACGACATTCGAGTCGCGCTCGATTTCCTCGGCGAAGGCTTGGTTCAGTGCGTCGCGATATTCAATGAGTGCCATGGATCAATCGTGGAAAAAGTGTTTGCCCGTGCGGCCCGCTTCGGTCTGGCGATCGACCTCGAAATAGACATCCTCGAAAATGGCGCCGTCTTCCGGCAGCGGACTGTCTTCGGCGTATTGCACGCTGGCCTTGGCCTCGGTCTTGGCGTCTTCGCTCAACTTCTCGAATTCTTCCTCGGTGAGGAGGCCTTCGCCAATGAGCCGGCGCTTGAAGAGCTGGATGGGGTCGTGGTCCTTCTTGTAAGTCTCAATCTCGTCGTTCGGACGATAGCCGCCCTTGTGGTTCGCATCGGCGACGGAGTGGCCGTAGTAACGATAGGTGTCGAGCTCGAGGATGGTCGGCTTGGAGCTGTTGTGCGCGCGTTCAATGGCCGTCTGCACCGTGGCGCGGACCTCGTAGATGTCTTCGCCGCCCGCCTGCGCCCAATCGACAAGAAAAGCCTCGCCGCGTTGGGCGAGGCAATCTTTGACAACGGAAGAACGCTCCAGGCTCGTTCCCATCGAGTATTTGTTGTTCTCAATGATGTAGACGACCGGAAGCTCGAACAGGGAGGCCATGTTCAGCGACTCGTAGAAGCAACCCTGGTTCACGGCGCCATCGCCGAGGAAGCAGAGCGCCGCGCCTTTGAGGCCCTTGTATTTCAAGCCATAAGCGAGGCCGAGGCCCAGCGGAGTCTGGCCGCCGACGATGCCGTGGCCGCCCCAGAAATTCTTGTCCGGCGCGAAGAAGTGCATCGAGCCGCCTTTGCCTTTCGAGCAGCCGGTGGCCTTGCCGAAGAGCTCGGCCATGCATTCATTCATCGCCATGCCGACCGCGAGGGCGTGGCCGTGGCAGCGATACGCCGTGATGACGTGGTCGTTGTCGCCCATCAGCGAGCAGGCGCCCATCGCGACCGATTCCTGGCCGATGTAAAGATGGAGAAAGCCCCCCATCTTCGCGCTGTTGTATTGCTTCAGCGCCTCCTGTTCGAAGCGTCGGATGCGCAACATGCCGCGCAGCAAGTCCAACTTCTGCTCTTTCGAGAGCTTGGAGTTGATGGGCGCGGAGGCGTAATCTTTGGCTTTAACGGCTGTTTCCATATTGGGAGGCTGCAAGAGCGGCTGTCTGATGTAATCGCGTGTCGTGAATTGTGCAACTCTCAATAGTTTTGCGCCGTAAAATCAACAGTTCATGCGCCTTAAGTGCGCAATTTTTGATCATCGGTGCCGCCAATTTGCCAGAATCGGTCATTTTGACCACGAATGGGTGCCAAGAGACGCGAATGGAAGAGGATGTGCCCGAAGTCGGGTGGGGGAGTTTTGACCACGGATTACGCGGATTTCACGGATTTTTAAGAATTGGGGCAGGCCGGAGAATCCGTGAAATCCGCGTAATCCGTGGTCGCCCTTCTGGCGGGGTGAGTTTTGGGACACTCTCTGGGGCGCGCCATCTTCTCTTCGCGTTCATTCGTGTCCATTCGTGGTTTCACTTGTTTTTGGATCCGCGGCGGAATCTTTGCCCAACTTTTCCTTTTGACGCCCCTGCCGTCGCGCCCGCATGTTCGCACGCTTTCGCAGCGGGCAGTGGCTCGACTGCTGTGCTAGATTTTTCATTCCTGATTTTATGGCCAACTACGATCTCATCGTCATCGGCGCCGGTCCGGCCGGCTACGTCGCTGCCATCAAGGCGGCGCAACTGGGCAAAAAAGTCGCCTGTGTCGACAAGGACCGCACCGGCGGCACCTGCAACAACTACGGCTGCATTCCCACCAAGGCGCTCCTCAAGAACGCCGAGCTCTTTCACACCATGAAGCACCGCGCGGCGGAATTTGGCTTCAAGATCGAGGGCCTGAGCTACGATTGGGACGCCATCTTCAAGCGCTCCCGCACCGTGTCCGAAAAGGGCAGCGCGGGTGTCGACTTTCTCTTTAAGAAGAACAAGATCGATAACCTCCGCGGCGAAGCCTCGATGGACAAGGCGGGCGAGGTGAAGGTGAAATCCGCCGACGGCAAGACCGAGACGCACACGGCGAAGAACGTGCTCATCGCCACGGGTTGCGTGTCGCGTCCGCTGCCGGGCCTCGATTTTAAAGGCACCACGGTCATCGGCTCGAAGGAAGCGCTCGCGCTGCCCCACCAGCCGAAATCGATGATCATCATCGGCGCCGGCGCCATCGGCGTGGAGTTCGCCTATTTCTTTAATGCCTACGGCACGAAAGTGACCGTCGTCGAGATGCTGCCGAATCTGCTCCCCGTCGAAGACACCGAAGTGTCGCAGGCGCTGGAGAAGTCGTTCGCCAAACAGGGCATCACCGTCCTCACGAATCACAAGACGACCAAGACCGAGGTGAGCGATTCGGGGGTGAAGATCACCGTCGCCGACGCGAAGAACGTGGAAAAGGTCATCGAGGCCGAGACCGCGCTCGTGGCCATCGGCGTTTCGCCGGTGCTGCCCGGCGGCTCACTCAAGTTCGAGCTCGTGAAGGGCTATCTCAAGACGGACGACCGTTACCAGACCAGCGTGCCCGGCGTTTACGCCGCGGGCGACATCATTGGGCCGCCGTGGCTCGCGCACGTCGCCAGCTACGAAGCCGTGCAGGCGGTGGAAGGGATGTTCGATCCGAAACACCAGCCGAAGAAGGTCACCACCTTTCCGGGTTGCACCTACTGCCAGCCGCAAGTCGCGAGCGTTGGTCTCACCGAACGCGCGGCCAAGGAAAAGGGCCTGAAGTACAAAGTCGGCAAATTCCCGTTCATGGCGCTGGGCAAGGCCCGCGCCATCGGCGAGCCCGACGGCTTTGTGAAACTCATCGTCGGTGAACCGCACGGCGAAATCCTCGGCGCGCACATCATCGGCTCCGAAGCCACGGAGATGATCGCTGAGCTTGGCCTGGCCATCACCCTCGAGGCCACGATCGACGAGATCGAAGAAACGATCCACGCGCACCCGACGCTCAGCGAAGGCGTGAAGGAAGCCGTCGAAGTCGCCGCGGGCCACGCGATCCATATTTAAGATTCATCCGCGCTCGCGACAGTTGGCGAGTGCCTCACTTGGAGCTATAGGTTTCTACGCATGGACATGATCCCCGAACGTATTGCCCAAATCGAAGCGACTCTGCGCAGCGCCGCCAATATCCCGGACGGCACGCGGCAGGAATTGCTCGATTTGCTGGCTGGGTTGAAGGCCGAAGTGGCGCCGCTCGTCAAAACGCATAGCGAGTCTGCGCAACAGATCACTGGCAGCGCCGATGCGGCCGTCCAGGCGGCCGTGCACCGCGGGGAGCAGCCCGAGCAAGCCGCCCAGGCGGTCGAAGGGCTCGCCGCCTCCGTCCGCGACTTCGAGGCCTCGCATCCGCGGCTCGTCCAGATCGTCGATCGCCTCGCCGTCACGCTTTCCAACATGGGGATCTGAAGTATCTGCGCCCGCTGAGAAAATCAGCGTGGCAAAATACGCGCCTCCGCTTATTTTCCCGATCGCATGGAAGTAGTGCCCATTGATATTTTTGGCGTCCACGTGGACGTGCCCTTTGCCGCCCCGCTTGGTTTCAAGCAGGCGGACCTCGAAGATTTCGGCGCGAAGGTTTGTGACCCGAACAAGGGCATTGGCCTGCGCCCCGATCAAATTCGTCTCAAGAAGTGGGACGAACTCTATGGCTACGAGCTGTCCGCCCAGTTCTTCGGCGAGAATGGCACGCTCAGCCGGACCGCCGATCGCATCAAGGTCGGTGTGCGCAATGCCCGCACGGCCGGCGATTGGACGATCATCCAGCAGACCCTGCAGCGTTTCTACGCGCTCATGGATTTCCCGGAGACCACGGTCACCGCGCTCTCCACCCACGTGCACGCCAAGTTCCCGACCACCGAGGAACGCGACGGCTGGCTTGGGCATTTTTCTTACAGCCCGCTCGTCGGCCGGCCGGCCACGCTCGGCTACGTGCAGATCGCCGATTGGGAAAAGGAAATCCGCGTGCTCATCGAGCAGTCGAACGCCGTGCCGGATTCCGTTTTCGTCATGTGGGACACGCAGTTCACCAATTTGCAGGATTGGGAGACCTTCCTCATGAGCATCATGACGATGATGGAAAATGCGGTGAACATTTTCGATCTCGGGTTCGAGCCGCTCCGCGAGCGGGTCTAAATTCCCGGGCGACTGTGTCCGCCTTTACGCGCACTCACGGCGAGTACGAAATCTCCGACGATCCCACGCGCCTCGATCTCGAGGCTGTGGAGCGATTGCTGCACGGCACGTATTGGGCCGCGCAACGGCCGCGCGAGGCCATCGAGAAATCCATCGCGCGTTCGATCAGCGTCGCCGCGTATTATCGCGGTGCGTTGGTCGGCTTCGCCCGCATCGTGACCGATGGGGTGACCATCGCCTGGATCTGCGACGTGGTGATCGATGAAGCGCACCGCGGCACGGGGCTTGGCAAAGCCTTGGTCGAGGCGGTGGTGACGCACCCGGAGATTGCGGATGTCCGGCAAATCCTCGCCACGCGCGATGCGCATACGCTCTACGAGAAATTTGGGTTCGAGCGATCAGGGGATGTTTTTCTGACGAAGAACTTCTTTCGAAATTTCGTGCCGAAGCCAGGCGAGTGAAAGGGCGGCGGAAGTTTTAGAAATTCCCCCGCTTGCCCGCAGCGTTGGTGAGGCGGACTCTACGCGCATGAAACTCGATGCTGTCCAGCAAGCTGCCCAGGAACAATTCGCCCGGCAAAGCCGCAACTACGGTCGCTCGCACATTCTCGCGGATGTCTCGGATGTTCAGGCGGGGCTCGAGAAAATCAATTTGCCGCCGGTGGCACAGGTGCTCGATGTCGCCACGGGCGCGGGGCACACCGGTTTGTATCTCGCCAGCCTGGGGCATCAAGTGACCTGCACCGATCTCGCCGCGCCGATGCTCGATCGCGTGCGTGAAGCGGCGCAGGAACGCGGGCTGAGCGTGGAGACGCGCCAGCATCCGGCGGAAGAATTTCCCTACGCCGAGGCCAGCTTCGATCTCGTGACTTCGCGTGTCGCGCCGCATCACTTCAGTTCACCGGAATCGTTCATTCGCGAGACCGCTCGCGTGCTGCGGCCGGGCGGCTGGTTTTTGCTCATCGATGGTAGCGTGCCGGATGATGCCGAGGAAGCGGAGGAGTGGCTGCATCAAGTCGAGAAGCATCGCGATCCGAGCCATCATCGGCTGCTCTCGCCGCGGGCGTGGACGCGGTTGTGTGAAGCGAGCGGATTGCGCGTGCAGAGCGCGGAGTTGAAGACGTTCAAGCAGCCGGATCTCGAGTGGTACTTTGAAACCGCGGCGACTTCGCCCGAAAATCGGAAAGCCGTACGGGATTTGATCGCGAATGCACCGGCTTCAGTGCGCGAAACGTTTCGCCTCGGCGAGGAAGAGGGGAAGATTGTTTGGTGGTGGCCGCGGCTTACGCTGATCGCGCGGCGTGAGTGAAGGCGCGGAGCGTCCAAAAACCAATCGTCATCCTGAGCTTGCGAAGGACCTCTGATCTCCCGTGGGCGGAGGCGGAGGAAAAGCAGACGCGTGGTCACGCGAGTGTTTGGCGAAGCTCCGCACCGCCTCCGCCCACGAGAGATCAGAGGTCCTTCGCAAGCTCAGGATGACAGCTGAAAAACGCTCGCTGGCGCCAAGGCGCTACGCCGCTCGATAGCGATAACCAACTCCCCGCACCGTCTCAATGATCGTCGGGTTCCCAGGGTCCGGCTCGATCCGTTTGCGCAGCTTGGCGATGTGCTGGTCGAGCGTCCGCGACTCGGGGAAATAATCCATCCCCCAGCAGCGATTGAGCAGCGTATCGCGATCCACGACCTGCCCAGTCTTCTCGTGCAGCAGCTCGAGAATTCCGGCTTCACGTGGGGAAAGATCGATCGTCGCCCCGGCTCGCTCTGCCCGGAGTTCCCGCGGATAGACGACGAGATCGTGCATGGCAAAACTCCGCACGCCATTCGAGCGGGCGTGCACGCGCCGCAACGCCGCACGAATCCGCGCGAGCAGTTCATGTTTGCCGAAAGGCTTGCGAATGAAATCGTCCGCTCCGAGTTGCAGGCCCACGACCACATCGATCTCCTCGCTCTTCGCGGAGAGAAACAGCACGGGCACCTGGGCATCGGCGGCGCGCACCCGGCGGCACACCTCGTAGCCATCCACCTGCGGCATCATGATATCGAGACACAACAAATCCGGCCGATGCTTTTCCCACAGCGCGAGCGCCTCGCCGCCGTGTCGTGCGGCGAGCGCGGTAAAACCTTCCGGCTCGAGGCACGCGCGCAGCGAGTCGAGCGTGATGGGATCGTCGTCAGCGAGGAGGATGGTCATGCAACGGAAATAGATTTCAGGGGTTCCGCGCGCGGAGCGGCGACGCGCAATTCAAAACACGCCCCGCGAGTCGAGGGCAACAGCCGCAACGTGCCGTGCATCGCGGTCGCCAGATCGCGCGCAATGGCCAGGCCCAGGCCCGTGCCGCTGGCGCCTTCATTGATCCGGCTGTCCAGCCGTTCGAAAGGACGGAAAATGCGCTCGGCGGATTCCGACGGAATTCCCGGACCTTGATCCGCGACGGTCACGGTGAGCACATCATCCTTCCACGCACCGCCGATTTCCACGAGGCCGCCGGAGACGTACTTCTCCACGTTCGAAAACAGGTTCGCGAGGATTTGCGCAAAAGCATCCGTATCCAGCAAACATGGCGCCGTGAGATCGCCGGCACGACGCACCTCCAGCGCGCGCCGGGCGAAAGACGGCGCAAATTGCTCCACCACCGTTGCAATCACACTCGCCGGCACGCAAGCGTGCGCTTCCGCCCGCAGCTTGCCCTGTTCGTGACGCGAGAAGGTGAGCACGTTGTCGATCAGTCGCCCGAGCCGCCGCGTTTCCTCCTGCACGAGCCCCAGCCGTCGCTCCGCATCCCGCGGTGTGTCGTCCAGCGCCTCCGAAGCCAGATCGAGATTGAGCAGGATGTTCGTGAGCGGGGTGCGCAACTCGTGCGAAACCCGATTCACAAACGATACCCGTTGTGCCGCCAGCGCCGCTGCCCGCCGCTGCTGTCCAAATATCAAAACGCCCAGCGAAGCGACAAACACCGCCAGCACGCCGCTCGTGGCCAGTGTCGCAACCGCATAATGGACGCGCGTCTCGCGCAGATCCCACGAAGCCAGGTCCCACGTCCCCAAGCGGCTCCGCAGGGGCAGCAGCAAGTCAGGCCGCTCCACTTGCGCACCGCCTTCCGCGAGCAGGGCCTGGCCATTGCGCGCACGAAACTGGTCCGGCCCACCGCCGACCCGCACCGGCGCGAAGCGGGATTCCGTCCACGCTTGCAACCAACGCTCCACCGCTTCCTCAACGGCGGTCTCGTCGACCAGAATCACTACGACTTCATTCGAAGCGACGCGTTGCCAGAACATCAACGGCTTGCCGGGCTCCTCGATCCAGCCGCTCCAGTTGGCGTCCTCGCCAAAAATCGTCCCGCGAGACACCAATACCGGTGTCCCGGGGGTGCGATTGCGTGAAGACTCATCAAACATCGGTACGGGGGTGTGCTCGCGCGGCGCGGCGGCGATGAGCACATGCACGTCGCCACCCACGTCCTTCGCATCACGGTGCAGCAGCGAGAATTGCCGCACACCGACGATGCGATCGGCGGCGCGTCGCACTTCGAAAGCGTCCGCCGGCTTCACGATCTGCGCGAGGCGCGTGAGGTGGCTTTCGTACAGGGTCTCAAGCCGCTGGAGCTCGAGCTGTAATTCACCGGCCAGGCGGCGCAATGCTTCGCGGTCGCGATCCACGCGAATGGTTTCCTCCGTCCGCGCAAGCCGCAAGCCGCCCGCGAGAATGACGGCGGCAAGGCCGAGCAGCAGGAGAAGTGTGGCGCGCGGACTAAGGGAGGACACAGGGCGAATGATGATCGCGAAATGGCGCGGGGACAAGCCGCCGTCAGGGCAGGTCGGCGGTGGCATGGACGAACAGCAGCCACGTGCGGCCTGTGTCCACCTGATCGTTGACCCCGTCGGCGCCGGGCGGATTCAGAGTGCTTACGAACTCCGTTCTTCCAGAGATTACTGTCTGCGAAGTCATTATTTTCGATGTTTGGAAGAGCGGCTGCGGCTGGTAATTCGCCCCGATGCCCGGCACTTTGAGCATCCCGCGAAAATGGACGTTCTGGATCACCTCGTTGATGTCCATTCGCTTGCCATCCTCGCGAAGCACCGGCTCGAACTCGACGGTGATGCCCGCGTTGCGAGTATCGAACTTCGTGCCGAAGCCGGGATCGCGCCGCGCGTTGGACGGCGTGTGCGAAAGCGTCAGGTTGCTGGTTTCGCCTTTGTTATCGGTGATCACGCCCGTCTCAGAGCTATTGGTCAGGCTCGGAGGATTGTATTCCGCCATGTAACGCACTTCCTGCACCTCTTCCACTACTTCGCGCTGCCCTGACTTCGTCCTCGCCGAAGTAACGAACTCGAGTTGGGCTTTTTTTCCCGCGAGCAGCGCCTGCACTTTTTCCCACGGCGCCTCGATCGAGGACGGAGAGATGAGAATGTCGCGCGCAGCCTCCCGGTCGAGAGAATAGCAACTGTAGATCAGGCTCGTCATGAGGGGGCCTTCCGGAATCGGCTCATTGCTCACCATGGGAGGAAACTTTTTGACCGTGGAATGGATAAAAGCCAGCCACACTTCGGCGGAGTCGGCACCCTGAGCCGCGGCTACGACCGGTGGCGGAGTCATGGAGCCAACGTAGAAGGGTTCGCCCGAGATCGCGCTCACCGAGGTGGTGATTTTTTGAGAGTGAAAGACGGGGTGCGAGGTCGGCGGATCGCCTGCCGCTCCCGCCTCATCGCGAAATCCCGCGAGGGTCACGCGGGTCGGGACGAAATTGAGATCACAGGTCCTGTTATCGGGCCCCACAACCGGCTCGAGCTCGAAAGTGTCGCCGACATTGCGTGATTCCCACAGTTCCGGCGTTGGCAGTGGATTTCCCCAACTAAACCCAGTGGCATAGCGGACTTCATCGATGGATTCGGTCAGCGCTCGCTGGCCGGATTTGGTGTCCAGCGCGGTCAGGATTTGCAGATGCGCCTTGCCCGCTTTTTCCATTTCCAGCACGCGCCGATAACGGGCGCCGCTGCCGGTTTCCGTCGCGAGGAGGCTGGCGGCGTCATTCCTGTTCAGCGAATAGGCGTCGAAAACGACCACCACTTCGGGGTTTTCCGCTCTCTGGCCGTTCGCCTTGGCGTTGCCGCCAGCGGCATCTTTCACAAAGGGGTCGCCGGTGGGTTTGGGCTGCGGGGTTTCAGTCGGTTTGGGCGCCGGTGTCTGGGCTTGCAGGGCGAGAGCCATTGCGCCGATGAGGAGCGTGGATGGGAGATACTTCATGGGGGCAGCATGCCTCGGCTGTTGAAACATTGCGTCAACGCTGCTTCTCCGGCGTGTAAAAGTTTCGTAAATCGGGATCGGAGCGCGTCCCGGCGATTATTTCGCGTTCTCCCCGTTAATCCACCCGCGATGGCGATACGTGTACCAGCCGATCTCTTCGTGGAGCCAGATGGCAATCTTGACGAAGCCATCATAGCGCGGCACGGAGAGGCCCGGCGGCGGTGGTGCGGTGGCCACGGTGGTGAGGAAATTGCAGGGCACAGGAATGACCTCGAGGCCTTGTGCGCGGAGGACGCCGGAGGCGCGCCGCATGTGAGAGGCCGAGGTCACGAGCAACACGCGATGCCAGCCGTGTTCTTTAGCGAGCGCGGCCGTCTTGAGCGCTTCATCGTGCGTGTCCTGATTTTCGCCCAACGGAATCATCGCGTCCTCGGGAATGCCCCACGTCTTGAACAAGTCGCGCACGATCTCGCTCTCGAATTTCCGCACGCCGTCGAGCTTGTTGACGTTACCCCCGAGCAGCAGCACCGGCGCCTTGCCGAGACGATAGACTTCGTGGGCCATGACGAGACGATCGCCCGCCTGGGTGAGATGCACGCCCAAGGCTTCGTAACGCGAGGGCGCGGAGCCGCCGCCGAGCATGACGATGGCATCCGCCTTCGGCAATTCGTCGATCTTCACCCCCGCGTACGGGCGCTCCAGCGAACCAAGCATGCGCCCGGCCAGCGAGGTGCTGCCCACGGCGGTCACCAGGATCACGCCGAGTGCCGCGAGGATCGCCGGGCCGCGCTGGCGCTTGAACGCGAGCCAGAAGGTGAGGACGAGGAGACACAGCCAGGTCAGGCCGAGCGGCTCCATGAGATAGATCAGTTGATGCAATATTCCGTCTGCCATTAGTCGATGAGCACGCCGATGACCGACGCGAAAAGATAACAAGCGATGAGCCCGGCGATCATCGCCCGCGGGCCCAGGCGCGCGAGGTCGTGACGCCGGTTGGGCGCCAAGGCCCCGATACCACCGATCTGAATCGCGATGCTCCCGAAATTCGCAAACCCGCAGAGTGCATAGCTGGCGAGCGTCACCGAGCGCTCGGCCAGAGCTCCTGGATGCGCCTGCACGTAATTCGACAGATCGAGATAGCCAACAAATTCATTGAGGACGATGCGCTCGCCGAGCATTTGGCCGATCACCCCACAGTCCTTCGCCGGCATTCCCATCATCCAGGCAAAAGGTGCATTCACCCATCCAAGGAGTTTTTGGAGCGTGACTGGCGTGACGACGCCCAAGCCCGACTGCAATCCCGTCAGGAGGATATTCAGTAGAGCGACCATCGCGACAAACGCGATGAGCATGCCCATTACGTTGATCGAAAGCATTATCCCTTCGCTCGCTCCCTGGCAGAGCGCGTCGATGCTGTTGATGGTTTTGCGGTCGATTTGGAAATGATGGAGTTGGCCGGTTTCGCTCTTCTCCGTCTCGGGAAACATCACCTTGGCCACGAGGAGACCAGCGGGTGCGCCGAGCACGGAGGCCGTGACGATGTGGCCGGCGTTGACGCCCTTCATGCCGGCATACACGGCCATCACGCCGGAGGCGATGGTAGCCATGCCGGTGGTCATCAGCGCCATTACTTCGCTCTGCGTCATCTTCGCGAGGTACGGCTTGATCACGAGCGCCGCCTCGGTCTGGCCGAGGAAGATGTTGCTCGCGCCCGCGAGGCTCTCGCTGCCGCTGGTCCGCATGGCTTTTTGCATCACCCAAGCCATCGCCGCCACCACGCGCTGCAGGATGCCCCAGTGGTAGAGCAGGGAGGAAAGCGAGGAGATGAAAATGATCGTCGCGGAGATCTTGATCACGAGGATCACCGCGTTCTCCGGGCCGAATGCAGCGGAGAGAGCCTTGTCCTGGGCCAATGGACCGAACACCAACGCCGCTCCTTGAAAGGCGCTTTCATTGAGCTGGCCGATCGCCGTTTGCGCGCCATCGAAAAGCTTTCGACCGATCGGAGTTTTGAGAATGAAAAGCGCGAAGAAAAATTGCAGCCCCAAGCCCCAGAGCACCGTGCGCCACGGAAACAGCCGGCGGTTATTGGAAAGCAGCCAGGCCAGCGCGAGGAAAACAACGATCCCGAGCAGGCTAATGAGGCGGAGCATGGCCGCCCACAGTAGAGAAATGGGTCCGAGTGGGGAGCTTTTTTGATCGGCATCGAATTCAAAAGGGGAGATAGCATCCTTTTGAAATATGGATGCCAGTGTTCGCCTGCTTTTGGTCCTTGCGGCGGTCGTGATCGGCCTGTACCTCGGGCTTTTTATTCATCTATGCGGACATCTGCTCGGTGCGGTGCTCGTCGGCTTGAAACCGCTGACGTTCCGATTAGGAGGTGGAAAACAAACAGCGCTTCTGCGCTGCGGGGATTTGCATTTTCAGCTCCGGCTCTTTCCCGTAGGTGGGTTCGTGGTCGCGGTTACAAATACCGCGGCTTGGTTTCGGCTCAGAGTGTTCACTTTTATTATTGCCGGGCCGATTGCGTCCTTGGCCAGCGCTTGGATGCTTTGGTGGGTCGTGGAGCAGCCACAGGTTTTTTCCACCCTCCCTTCCTGGGCGAGCGATACCCTGCCTTTTGTGCTCGGTACCCAAGCGGCATTATTTCTGGGTTCGATCGTCCCTCGGCGGGTTTGGATGTACGGGACTTGTTTCCAGAGTGATGGCGCGGAGTTGTGGATGTGCCTCCGGATGACCCGGGTCCAAGTTGCGCAACGGCTGATCAGCCAACTCCGGAATACCGCAGGGATCTACTTTGCCCGCGGTGAAGAGGAACGTGCACTGCAGCTTTTGGAGGAGGCCGGTAAGCGGGAAGGCTGCGAGCCATCGGACCCACGCCGGCAGTGGATTTGTTGGCTGCTCTCGGCGGGGAAAAAGGCTCAGGCAGATACCGCGATCAAAGCCTTTCTCGATGACGCTTGCGCGCTCGGCCTATCGTATAGTCGTGGTCTGGATGCCCTCGCTTCCATTCCTTTGTATACCGGATTGTCGGGTTTCCTGGAACCTGCGCTGGGTTACATCGATGAAGCTATTCGGGTGGATCCCGAGGCGATCACGTTAAAGGGCACGAAAGGGGCGCTCTTGGTGGAGGTCGGGAGGTGCCAGGAAGGCATGGAACTGCTGCAGGAGGTAATGGCGCGCACGGATGAGAAGGAGGACTTGGCAATCGGCTCTTACTATATCGCGCTGGCCATCCATAAAATGGGCGGCCTGCAGAAAGCGCGGCTACTTCTGGAGGAGGCGACCCGGCGATACCCACGTTGCCAGGTGCGCACCCACGTCACCGATTTGTGCAGAAAATCGTCTTAATCGGGGCGCCTGAACCGCTGATCCAGGCAACATCTCGGGTGGCAACGAGGCGATCTGAGACGTTGCTTACTGCGCAAGATGCTAAATAGGAGCGGCTTACGATGGCCGATGAGCAAAACGCCGGGTTCGGCATGAAAAAATATCGTTTTGCCCGGGACCAGCCCGCCGTTAGTATATTAGGCTGAACCACTACCTAAAGAGATCGATATTATGAGTACCGCTACCGCAGAAGCACCCACCGGAACGAAATTGAGCCAGCTCGATGCATTGAAAAAGCTGACCAAAGTCGTGGCCGACACGGGCGACTTCGAGTCCATGCGCGACTATAAACCGCAGGACGCCACCACCAACCCCAGCCTCATTCTCGCCGCGGCGAGCAAGGCCGAATACGCACACATTCTCGACAAGGTCGTCGCCGACCGCAAGAGCAGCGGCCTGACCGGCCATGCGCAGATCGAAGACATCACCGATCATCTGCTCGTCAGCTTCGGCCTTGAAATCCTCAAGATCGTCCCCGGCCGCGTTTCGACCGAGACGGATGCGCGCCTTTCTTTCGATACCCAAGGCAGCATCGACAAGGCCCACCAACTCATCGCCCTCTACGAAAAGAACGGCATCTCGCGCGACCGCGTCTTGATCAAGATCGCTTCCACGTGGGAAGGCATCAAGGCCGCCGAAGCTCTCCAGAAGGAAGGCATCCATTGCAACCTCACGCTCCTCTTCTCCATGGCTCAGGCGATCGCTTGCGCCGAGGCGAAAGTGCAGCTCATCTCGCCGTTCGTCGGCCGCATTCTCGACTGGTTCAAGGCCTCGACGAAGAAGGACTACACGCCGACGGAAGACCCGGGCGTGAAGTCGGTGACCGAGATCTACAACTACTACAAGAAGTTCGGCTACAAGACCGAGGTCATGGGCGCGAGCTTCCGCAACAAGGGTGAGATCACCGAGCTCGCCGGCTGCGACCTGCTGACGATCAGTCCCTCGTTGCTCGGCGAACTTTCCGCCAGCACCGACGAGCTGCCGAAGAAGCTCGACGCGGCGGCTGCGCAGGGGCTTCAGCTCAAGCAGGTCCACCTCGACGAGAAGACCTTCCGCTTCCAGCTCAACGAAGACGCGATGGCCACGGAAAAGACGGCGGAAGGCATCCGCAAGTTCGCCGCGGACATCGTGAAGTTCGAGCAGCTCATCGCGAGCAAGCTGTAAGCGAGAGAGACATCGCTAAATTCACAAAGGGCGCTTCCGCAAGGGAGCGCCCTTTTTGTTGGCTGGGGATATTTTTAACCGCGAATGGACGCCAATAGACACGAATCTTACTGGCGCCCCCGCTTTTGAAATTCGCGTTCATTGGCGTCCATTCGCGGTTTTCCTTCTCTACTTCTTCACCTTCCCCGCGCTGGGGCAGATTTCCTTCAATTCACACCCCGGGCAATCCGGCTTGCGAGCATAGCAACGGCGACGGCCGTGCCAGATGAGCCAATGGCTGAAGAGCGTCCACTTGTCCTGCGGGACGAGCTTCATCAGGTCCTGCTCGATCTTCACCGGGTCGGCGTGTTTCGTGAGGCCGAGCCGGGCGCTGAGTCGCTGCACGTGGGTATCCACCACGACACCGATATTGATGTCGTAGGCGTTGCCGAGGACGACGTTGGCCGTCTTGCGCCCCACGCCGGCCAGCGCGGTGAGGTCGTCCATGGTGCGCGGCACGTCACCGCCGTGCTTCTCGACCAGCCCCTGACAGCACGCCTTGATGTTCTTCGCCTTCGACCGGTAGAAGCCTGCGGTCTTGATGAAATCCTCGAGCTGCTCCTGTGGCAGCGCGACGTAATCCGCGGCGGTGTGGCAGGTGCGGAAGAGATCCTTGGTGACGATGTTCACGCGCTTGTCGGTACACTGCGCGGAAAGGATCGTGGCGATGAGGAGCTCGAGCGGATTGGTGTAGTCCAACTCGCAATGCGCATCCGGATAGGTACGTGCCAGGATCTGGCAGACGGCCTCGGCGCGTTCGGCGCGGGTCACTTCCGTTTCGCCGGGGTGGGCGTGGCCGGCAGCGGCCCAAGCACTTTCAGCTTGGCCTTGGCCTCCGCGACATGCTCGGAGTCCGGATACTTGGTGATCAATTCATTGTACGCCTTGATCGCCTCGATCTTTTGATGTTGGCGGAAATCATCGACCTTTTTCTTTGCGAGCTCAGCCGCGGTTTTTTTTTGCTGGCACGCGCTGAAGGAGAAAACGCCGGCCAACGCGAGGAGGTAGAAGAGCTTTTTCAGCAACGAGTGGGGAGACAACATCCGCGATGATTATTTCTTGGCAGTGGCAGCCGGATTCGTGCCCGCGGGTTTGGGTTTCGGAGTCGTGGCTCCCTTGGGGGCTGCGGTCGGTTTGGGGGTGGGGGTCGGCATGGGGTACTTGCCGGTGGATTGACCCTCCAGCAATTCCGCCCCGCGCCAGAGGCCTTCCGCGGCGACCTTGGGCACGCCGGTGTAGAAGACGGAGATCTTGATGTAATTGTCGATGGCCAGCGGGATGCGGCCGTTGTCCTTGTGAATGTCGCCCAGCAGGAGCATCGAGCGGGCGCGCAACTCGGCGGGCGCCTTCTGCGCCTTGATCACTTCCTGGATGCGCTTGATCGCTTCTTCGTCGTCGTGCTTCTCGTGCAAGGCAACGGCGATACCGTAATTCACCTCGAGCATCTTGGGCGACCACGGGAAATTCGCCTCCAGTTCGGAGAACATCTTGCCACCCTTTTCCTTGCTCGCGGCGTCGCCCTTGGACTGGTAGGCCTTGCCCAGGCCGGCGAGGACGATGGCGTGCGCTTCCTGGTATTCGCGAGGCGCCTTTTTTGGGTCGCCGCTGATTTTGTAATCCTTGTCGAGCTTCTCGTAGACCTTGATGGCTTCGTCGACCTTCTTGTTGTCGATCAGCGCCTCCCCGTAGAGGTCGAGGTCTTCGGGGGCAAACTTCAGCTCCGGCTTGTACGCAGCCGCCATCTGCTCCATGGCCTTCTTCTTGTCCTTGTCGTAGGTCAGCGCGGCGAGGGTGAAGAGAATCTTGGCCTTGGTGTTCGGCTTGCTGGAGAATTTCTCCGCCAGGTCCTTGAAGTATTTCTGGATGTCTTCCTCGCTCCGCAGCCTGACCTGCTGCTGGGCGCGCTGGTCATCCATGATGGTATTCAGCGCTTTGGCGACCTGCGGGCTGTCCGGGAATTCCGTGAGTAGCTTCTCCGCGGCTTGGAGGCTCTTTTCGATGCCCTTCTTCCACTCGGTGCGCTTCGCTTCCTCGATGGCGAGATACGTTCCCTGCGAGTCGGTGTAGCCTTTCCAGAGCGCGGCGAGCTTGAGCAACGCGTCGGGCGTGCTTGGGTCCTTCGGCTTCTTGGCCACGAACTCCTCGTAGGTGGCCACCGCATCCATACCGCCGTCCTTCTTCATCGTCTGGATCTGGGCGATGAAATCGTAGGCCTGGAAGAGCGCCGGACTATTCGGGTAGTTCTTGATGAACTCCTTCATGGTCGTGACGCAGTCGTCGTACTTCTGTTCCTTCTGCAGAATGCTCGCGCGCTCGAAATAGCTGAACGGCGCCGGGTCGCTCTTCGGGAAATCGGTGGCGACTTTCTTGAAAGTATTGAGCGCCTCGCTGGCCTGGTTGGTGCCGGCCTGTGCCTTGCCGAGGGCGAAGAGGGCCGCGGGCGTGTACTGGCTCTTCGGGTATTTCTTGAAGAACGACTCCAGCTCCGGGATCGCGCCCTTCGCATCCGTCTCGGAAAGCATCTGCCCGACCTGGTAATGCGCCTGCTCGGCCTGCGGGGTGCCAGAAAATTTGTCGCGCACTTCTTTGAACTGCTTGATCGCTTCGGCCACCTTGCCGGTCTTGGCGTAGATCGTGCCGAGATAGAAATTCGCGTCGACGGCGAGATCCTTCGGCGGGTTCTTCGAGAGCGTGTCTTTCAACGCGGCGATCGCCGGGTCGAATTGCCCGAGCTCGATCTGCGCCCCCGCGCGGGCCAGCACCATTGACCCGAGCAGCTTGCTCTTCGGGTACATCTTGATGCCTTCGTCGAAGTAGTGGATCGCCTTCGGAGCATCCTTGTGCTTCTCCGAGAGGAACATCGCGCCCATGGCCAGCGGGAGATTTTCCGCCATGGCATCGGCATGATAGGCCTTCTCGAAGGCGTCGTATTTCTCCACCGCCTTGTCGATGATGTTCTGCGCGGCGTAGCTCATCACCACGAAGTATTCCGCCTGCTTTTTGTCGTTGGCGTCATCGAGCGCGCCCACATTTTCCATCTGGGTGTAGAAGACGCGGACCTCGTCCCACTTGCCCTGGCTGAAAAAGATGATGCCCGTGCGGAGTTTCGCGGTCAGGCTCTGGTCGGCGGTTCCCTGAATCTGTGCGAGCCGCTCGGTTTCCTTGTCGATGATCCGCTTGTAACGCTGGAAACCGGCCATGTCGTGGGCCGCGAGCCGCTGGGTGCGCAATTCGCTGAATTGCTGGATGCGGGCCTTTTGCGCAGCCACGACGCTGTCCTTGCTCGCCACCAGGCGAAACGCGTCCAGCGATTTGTTGAACATCTCCTCGCGTTGTTTCTTTTCCTCCGGCTTTTCCATGAACCCGGCGCGTCCCATGAGGAGTTCGCCGATCTGGAATTGCGCATCATTCATCAGCGCGACATTTTGCCGCTTGGTGATGATGTCGCGGAAAAGCTTCTCCGCCTCGTCGAATTCCGCATCGGCTTTGGCCGCCTCGGGGCCGGGCTTCTGCTTTTCGCTGGTTGCCTTCGCGGCCATGGTCAGGCCGAGCAGATACTCGCTGTCCTGCACCGTGGGGCTTTGAATGAACTTGGCAAGGTTGGCCTTCAGCGCGGTGATAGCCTCGTCGTAACGGGAGAGCTGGAAGAGGGCGAGCGACTTGCCGTAGGTGGCCGACTCAGCTTCTTCGCTGTTCGGATACTTGGCGAGAAAGGCGTCGAACCCCTTGACCGCGTCGTCCAGCGTCGTCTTGCGGCGCTGGTCTTCCGGGGCCATTTTCGCGGCCTTCGCGGAGAGAGCCTGCGCCGTCATGCTCAGGGCGAGTTCGGCAGTCGGCGCGTATTCCGCCGGCAGATTTTTCGCATCGAGCACCTTCTTAAAATCGGCGATCGCCTGGTCGTATTCGCCGGCGAGATAGAAACTATAGCCCGCGCTGAAATTCGCCTGCGGCACGGTTGGCACCTGCGGGAATTTCTTCACCAACTCTTCAAACTTGGCCGCCGCGTCGGCGTATTTGCCCTGATCGAAAAGCTGCTGGGCTTCCGCCATCATCTGCTGATCCAGCGTTTGGGGAGCGGCTGGGGCCTGCGCCATTGCCGGACCGGTCCCGAGGATCGAACTGGCTAGGCAGACGATGGCAGTCGGGGCGAAACGGCGATCAAAATGCATAGGGAGGAATGCGAAAGGTGCCGGAACATAACGAAGCCGTTTTGCGATGACTACCCATTTTCTCGCTAATAAAGGGGGAATCCGCTTTTTTCTGCAGCCGCGTGGCTTCAGCCGCTACCCATTTTGATGCCGACCTCATCTTCCATCCTCGTCACTTTTGCCCTGCCGGAGGAAAGCCAGGACTTCCGCCGGGCACTGCGCGATGGGGAGAGAAAGGAGGAGATTGGGGTGGAGCATTTCGGTGTCGGACCGGCGATGGCCGCGTCGCGGATCGAGGGCTTTCTAAAGGAGCAGAAACCGCGGTTGTTGATTTGTGCGGGTTTTGCCGGCGGTCTCGATCCGAAGCTGGGCATCGGCGACCTCGTCGTGGCGGAGAACCTTTGTTCCGAAGAAATCCTCGCCCGCGCCCGTCAATTGGGTCCCGGTCATTCTGGCGTCGCTTTTGGTTCCATCGTCAGCCGGGCGATGCCGGTGGAGACCGTTGCCGATAAAGCAGCGCTCTTTCGCGAAACCGGTGCCCTGGCCGTGGACATGGAAAGTGAGGCGATCACCGCCGTTTGTCGGGCGCATGGAGTGCCCTTGCTCGTGGTCCGGACCCTGAGCGATCCTGCCGGGGACGACCTGCCGGTGCCCTTCGCGGATTGGTTCGATATCGAAGACCAGCGTCCCCGCGTTCTCGGTCTCTTAAAATACTTGGCCCTGCACCCCGGCCGCATCGGCCCCTTCGCCCGTTTCGTCCGCGGTCTGACCCCGGCACGCCGGGCATTAGCGAAGTTTCTTTTTGGTTTTCTGGAGGGAGTGGTCGGAAGCGAATCGGACCACGCTAACCTCCTCTGACCGCAGGAAGCAAATGCGGTAGCCGGGCTCAGTGAGCCCGACTGCAACGCCGCGGTGTCGCACGGGAGTGGGGGCTATCGCGCTCCGAGATCGCTGAGGTTCAAGTGAGATGTTCCACGCTGGGCGTGCGCGGGATTGTCGCCATGGTTTTGTCTCTTACACTTCCCCGGCGTGTCTCAACCTCCCGATTTGCCGAGTAGTGTTCGTTCCAAGAGAAACATTGCGGTGTGGATCTTATGGGGTTGTTTCTTGTTTCCGGTGTTCGCTGCCGTGCTCATCCCGGCTTATTACATTGAAGAGAAAACCCGCGGTAAAATGCAGTGGGAGAGGTATGAGATGGAGGCCAAAGGCCGCGGGGTGAAGCTCGATTTCATAGACTTCATTCCGCCAAAAGTTCCGGAGGCTGAAAACTTCGCAAGCATGCCCGTTTTCGAGGCCTGCGCTCATGCGGTTGATAGCGGTCAAAGCGCGCCGAATCCCTTTGAATTGCCGAAGCCGACGATAGGCGGGATCCCAAAAAACAGCGATTCCAACAAGCAAAAGCCGGTCGATCTGGTCGCCTGGCAGAAGTATTTTGTCGAAACCAAGATATTACCCGCGGCTGGTGACAATGTGGCGGCGGATGTATTGAAGGCGCTGGATACTTTTGCCGATCCGCTGAGCCAACTCCGCGAGGCCGGCCACCGGCCACATTGCCGTTTTCCTATCCATTGGGAGAAAGGGCCGGGAGCAGAACTACCGCAGTTTGAAGTTCTGCGAGCGGCCGCCAAGTTGTACGCCCTCCGGCTCAATGCGCACCTCGCGATAGGCGACCATGCCGCCGCCTGTGCCGATTTCCACGACGCAATGGCCCTGGTCCGGGTCATCCGTCGCGAGCCGTCGATGATTGCTGGATTGGTTCGCAGTGCGACAACCGTGCTGATGCAAAACGCGGTATGGGACGGACTGGCCGAACATCGCTGGACGGACGCCGACCTGCGTGCGATCGACGCCGATCTCGTTCATTTGGATTGGCTGGATGATGAGCTCTTCTCCATGGCCAGCGAACGTGCTGCCTGCAACGAGGTGGCCGACATAGTAATTCGAAGGCCACACGAACTCGACAACCTGAGCAAAGAGAACGATGCCGAGATGAAGCGCTTCCTTAGTGTGTATCCCACCGGGTGGTTTTACTTCAGCAAACTGCGCATGAATCGACTCTTCGACGAAATGGCCGCGCGGGTCGATCCCGCGGGCCATCGTTTTCACGGCGATCGGAAAATTACCCATTCCGCTCCCTCCATCGTCGATCCTCTTGAACGCATACGCTATATGCTCTTCGTCGTACTCACGAGTGTGTATGAGGACGGCGAAGCGCATTTCGTGCATGCTGCCGCCATGACCGACGAGACGCGGCTGGCCTGTGCGCTGGAGCGTTTCCGGCAGGCACGAGGAGAATTTCCGCAAACGCTCGGTGAACTCACGCCGCAGTTCATCGACCGCGTCCCCGCCGATGTGGTCAATGGCGAACCGTACCATTATCGGCTAACCGACGACGGCAGTTTCGTGCTCTATTCCGTCGGCACAAACTTGCGCGACGATGGTGGGGTGATCGATCCGGGTCTGAAGTGGTCCAAGCAGCTCGATTGGGTCTGGCGCTATCCGGCGAAATAGCGCCTCTCGCGGGACGGCGCCTGCTTCCAAACCGATCTCGTCATCCGAAGCCCGGCGATGGATATTGTCCCGCGGATTTAGACAAATCCTCGCGCACGGCGCGTCTTACGCCCGAAGTCATGTCCCCCGATCTGCGCCAGCTCTACGACGAACACGCCCCCGCGCTGTTCGCCTTTCTGCTGAATTTCACGCGTCGGGAGGCGGATGCGCGGGACACCTTGCAGGAGCTCTTTCTCAAACTCATCGCGCGACCGCAGTTGCTCACCGGCGTCCAGAATACGCGGGCTTTTTTGCTGCGCCTCGCCCATCGACTGGCCATCGATACCCACCGTCGCAGCACGGTGCGCGAGGCTGCGATCGAGCGTGCCGCGGCGGAACCGGTGGCGCTGTTTCACAGCGCGACTGACCCGGATGAAGGCGCCTTTCGTTCCGCGCTCGCGGAAGCCCTGGCCGAACTTCCCGCCGAACAGCGCGCCGTCGTGCATCTCAAGCTGTGGGAGCAAATGACCTTTGCGGAAATCGCCGAGGCGCTCGACATCCCGGCCAATACCGCGGCGAGCCGCTACCGCTACGGCATAGACAAACTGCAGGCCCTGCTGCGTCCCCTTTATGAAGAACTGCGATGAACGAATTTGAGCGCAAACTCAGCCAGCAAATTTTCCGCCCGCCCCCGGCGGATTTGCGCGCGACGCTTTTCGGCGCGTCCCCGCTCGCTGCCGCCTCCGCGCCGCCGGCGCTCTGGACCTGGCGCGATTGGTTCTGGCCCTCGCCGCAGGCTTGGGGCGCATTGGCTGCGCTGTGGGTGGTTTTTGTCGTGCAGCAGTGGGATCATCGCCCGCCTCGTTCTCCGGAAGGCGCCGCGCTGCGGGGACTCTCTGCCGTGGTGCAATGGTCTAATAGCGAACTGACTTCGCCAGAATCCACCCCGTCGGCGGAACTGCGCGCGGAAGACACGACCCTGCTCGCTTTCCATAGCTCGCAAGAATTGCACCATGCCCTCGATTCCCTCCACTGACGTGCCTCTCGCGGCCCGCCGTCCACGGTATCGGCTCCGCAAAATCCTGGCCATCGGGTTCTTCGTCGTTGCGCTGCTGGCCACCATCATCGCGGGTTTCTACCTCATCGAGAGAAACCGCGGGCGTGCGCAGTGGCAGCTGTACCAGGCGGAAGCCCGCGAACGTGGAGCGAAGCTGACCCTGCAGGAATATGTGCCTCCGCCGGTTCCGGATGCAGAGAACTTCGCCGCCATCCCGATCTTCGAAGACACCTTCCGCGCCGCGGTCGAGCATCGGCCGATCCCCAATCCGTTTGCCCTGCCCGAGTCGGGCGCAATCATGCCCTCGCTCGGCGATGCGGTTTTGAACAAGCCGCTGGATCTCGCCGCGTGGCAAAAGTTTTTCGTCGCGACGAAGACCTTGGACCGAGCGGGCGATAATCCTGCCAGGGACGTGTTGCGCGCGCTCGAACGTTACACTCCGGGACTGGAGCAATTACGCGAGGCGGGCACGCGGCCTTTCTGCCGATTTCCGGTCCGCTGGGAGGACGGGGTCATGGCCATGCTGCCGCATCTTCATCTGTTTCCGAGCGCGGCAAGGATTTATGCGTTGCGCATGGGTGCACATCTCGCGCTGGGCGACACGGCGGCCGCGGGGGAGGATTTTCGCGGCGGACTGAGGTTGCATTCCGCGTTGTCCGACGAGCCCAGTCTCGTGGCCGGACTCGTGCGCCTGGCCGTTCTCAATACCATGGAAAATGCGCTCTGGGATGGACTGGCCAAACGGCAATGGACAGACGCCTCCCTGCGCCAAATCATCGACGACCTCGCCGTGCCGCATTTGTTTGCCGAATACGAATTTGCCATCGGCAGCGAACGCGCCTTCGACAATCTGGTCCATGAGCAACTGCGCAGCACGGACGCTGGGAAGCTGCGTGAAGTGGTCTTGATCGGCAATAACGGCGTGTCGGCGAACGAGGACCAGATGAGATGGAAGGGCGCGCTCCTTTCCGCATATCCGAGCGGGTGGACCTATTTCAGCCAGGTGCGCTCCAACCGCTACATCGATGAAATGCTCGCCCGGGTTTCCGTCGATCCACCGCGCATTTTTCCGGAGCGTGCCATACCGGCCCGCCCCGACAATACGATCACCCGATTCCAGCGGCTGGCCTATCTGCCTTTTTACCTGTTGGTCCCGGCGCTGGAGGAAATGGAGCGCACCTATGGCCGCAGCCAGACGCTTCTCGACGAAACGCGGCTCGGCTGTGCGCTCGAGCGCTGCCGCCTCGCGCAGGGGAGCTATCCGCCATCGCTCGACGCCCTCGCACCCAGCGAGCTCTTCGCCCTGCCGCGCGATGTCATGAATGGCGAACCGTTGCACTACGAGGTGGATGCCGACGGCGGATATCGCCTGTGGTCGGTTGGATGGGACCTGCGCGACGACGGCGGTAAGACCAATCCCCAGCGCGGCGCCAAACAGCAACTCGACTGGATCTGGAACCTGCCTGCTCCGGCGAAGCCGTGAACGGGATATGAGGATGGAGGAAATGAGACGCAGAGGCGCTGTCGAGGCGACATGGGACCGTGAGACAATCGGACAATAAGACACTCCTTCGTCCGCGCATCGCGTTGCCTCCCAGTCTGATTGTCCCCCTCTGCGTCTCAGCGGCCTCTGCGTTTATTCCTTTTCCCACCGGCCGCCCCCGATAGCCTGCGTCCATGCGCAGGCACCCTTGGCTCACGGCGGCGATTGTTCTCTTCGTGCTCTGCGTAGGGACATTCTTCGCCTTTGAATGGCACTCCGAGAAACGCTGGCAACGTTATGCCGCCGAGGCGCGGGCGCATGGAGTGAAGCTGATGATCACGGATTTCATGCAGCCGCCGATTACCGATAACGCCAACTTTGCCAGTCTGCCGATGTTGCAAAAGATGTTTGCCGATCCAAATGCGGAAATCCCATTGAGCCTGCCCAGGAAAAAGGACGCCAAACAAGTCACCGTGGGAAACTTCACGTCTACGCTGGACTCTCTGCCCAAGTTCGGTGATCCCCTCAAATCGCAGCCGATCGACTGGCAGCAATGGCAGCAGTATTTTTGGGAAGCCGGCTACCTGCCGGAAAAATCTGATGATTCCGTTCGCGACGTGCTTCGTGCACTCGAACACTACGCGCCCGAATTTCAGCAGTGGAGTGAGTGGCGCACGCGAACGCAGTGTCGGTTCCCGATGGATTGGTCGAAAGCGAAAATGCCTTCGCCGCATCATTTTACCGTCATGCGGAATGCGGCGAAGCTTTTTGCCTTGCGCATGCGCGCACATCTCGCATTGCACGATTCCCGGGCGGCCTACGCGGATTTTCAGGATGGCCTGCAGGCTTATCGTGCTCTGCGCCATGAGCCCACGTTGATCGATGGCCTGGTCCGAAATTCCGTGCTGCACATTTTGTTCGCCGCGGTGGGAGATGGTTGCAAGGACCACGCGTGGACCGATGAAGATTCCGGAAAGATCGAAGCGGACCTCGCGAGTATTCAGGCGTGGGATGACTGCAAGTTCGCCCTGGCCAGTGAACGTGGCCATTTCAATAACACCATGGAAACCTGGCTTCGCGCCTCGATGCGCGAGCGCGGCGAAATGTTCTCGGCCTATGCCGATCTGGGTTTCGAGGCGCCGTCGAAGACGCAATTGTGGGTGGCCGGAATGTATCCCCGAGCGATGGTTCGGGATAATCAGTACTGGCAGAATCGCTATTTCGATGAACTCCTGGGGCGCATCGATACCGACCGGCAAACGATCCATCTTGATCGCGCGACTCCTTCCGCGATAGGCCCGCCGACCGACAGCTTTGACGCCTTTCACTATTTTCCCATTCGCAGCAGTCAGGGCGCCTACGCCGAGGTGGAGCGTCGCTACATCACCTTGCAAACGATGCTCGATCAAACGCGCCTGGCCTGTGCGCTGGAGCGTTTCCGGGCGAAGCACGGCGCCTATCCCGTCGCGCTCGCGGAACTCGTCCCGGACTTCATCGCCGCCGCGCCAAACGACGTTTATGCGAGCGCGCCGTATCGTTACCGGCGAATCGGTGAGACCTCTTTCCAGCTCTACGGCGTCGGCAAGAATCGAAAGGACGACGGTGGATTCATCGCTCCCCGCCTACCGGAAAATCAACAACTCGACGCCATCTGGCTTTACGCGCCGTCGCGTTGAGCTTTCCAGCTACGCTTCACTTTCATTTCGATCGCGATAAGCTGCGGCCATGCGCAGGCATCCCTGGCTCACGGCGCCGATTCTTTTCGTGGTCCTTTGCGAGGCGTTGTACATTGCCGTGGAGTGGCACGCGGAAAGCCGCTGGCGGCATTACGCGGTAGAAGCCCAGGCACGCGGTGTGAAGCTGTATCCCGCGGATTTCATCCGCCCCGAAATTCCCGACGCCGAAAACTTTGCCGCGCTGCCCCGGTTCAAGAACGCTTTGGCGGCGGAAAAGTTCAAGTCTCCCTTTATCCTCCCCTCCACGCCGCGGTCCACTCTCCCCGTAGGCCCCGCGAAGGCTTACCTTTTTGATGACGGCCCACCGGCCTTTGGTAACATGCGGAAAGGCGAGAAGATCGACTGGCAAGCCTGGCGGAAGTATTTTCTGGCTGTGGGGTTTCCGACCGAGGCTTCGGACGATCCAGTGCGCGATGTTCTGCATGCGCTCGATCATTTTGCCCCACAATTCCAGGAGTGGAGCGAATGGCGGACATCGCGTCCCCGCTGTCAGTTGCCAATCGGTCCCGTCAAAGGAAAAGGTTTTTACTCGACGATCTTTGCCGATGCTGCCGCGTTCTTCCGCTTGCGCATCTCCGCGCACTTGGCGGATGGCGATTCGGCGACGGCTTACGCGGATTTTCAGGATGGCTGTCAGGCGCCCCGAGCTTTGAAGAATGAGTTGGGCCTGGTGAACGCAGTGTTGCGGGTCGGGATGATGCATTTCCTTTTGGACGCGGTAGGAGGCGGCCTGCAGGAGCACGCTTGGAGGGATACCGAATTGCAAAAGATCGAGCGCGATCTCGCCGCACTGGATCTGTGGGAGGACTATCGCGCTTCTCTGGCCGGGGCGCGGGGTCAGCTCAACCAAGATATCGAAACAATGATGAACCAGACGATTCGGGAACGCCGGCGTTCCCGAAGCTACCAACTCTATTTTTCCGATTCGTGGACGGTGATGCTCTTCCAAATCATGCCGCGGAGTGTCTTCCGGGATAATGAATTGCGAATGAATCGTTATATCGACGAACTGCTGGCTCCGGGTAGCCGTTCCGTGCAGACTTTCGATCCCGAGCGGAAGACGCCCTCGTCGTCAACGTATCTCGCCAGCGCCTACGACAAACGGTACTACTTTCTCTCCGATCCCGCCGGGAAAGCCTATTCTTTCGTGGGGCAACGATTCCTTCGGCTGCAGACCGTGGTCGATCAAGCGCGACTGGCCTGTGCCCTCGAACGCTTCCGCCTCGCGCGAGGCAGCTACCCGGGCCACGCTCGCGGGAATTGGTGCCGGATTTCATCATGGCCATGCCCCGCGATATCTACTCTGGCACGCCCTATCAGTATCAACGAATCGGCGATTCCTGTTTCCGGCTCTATGGGGTGAGCGAGAATCGAACCGACGATGGCGGTATCGGCACCCGTGGAGACAGCCCCGACGCCGTCTGGCTTTATGCGCCCCGGCCCCCGGCGCCGTGAAACTCTCTGCCCTGCACCCCGGAAGGACCGCGCAAGGTGCGAGGATTTTTAAAACTGCGAATAGGCGCCAGTAGACGCGAATAGCAAAACGCATTGCTCCCTTCATTCGCGTTCATTGGCGTCCATTCGCGGTTCCTTTTCCCTTCGCCGTTCCCGCTGTCTGGCTTCCCCTTTCTTGACAGCCCGGCGGAGGCTCGGGGATGGTGCGCCCCCGCACTTCGACATTTGTAATGAAACGCATTCTCTCGGGCATCAAGCCCACTGGCAAACCGCATATCGGAAACTATTTCGGCATGATGCGCCCGGCCATCGAATGGCAGGACAAGGGCGAGGCGTTTTATTTCATCGCCGATTATCATGCGCTCACGACCGTTTTCGATCCGGTGAAACTGCGCGAGTACTCGCGGGGCGTGGCGCTGGACTTTCTGGCCTGTGGGCTCGACCCGGCGAAGGCGGTGCTCTTTCGCCAGAGCGACGTGCCGGCGCATACCGAGTTGGCGTGGCTGCTGAGCTGCCAGACGCCGATGCCGATGTTGGAAAATGCCCACGCGTACAAGGATCATCTCGCGAAGGAGAAGACACCATCCCACGGGCTGTTCGCCTATCCGGTGCTCATGGCGGCGGATATCTTGATTTACGATTCGGACGTCGTCCCCGTGGGTAAGGACCAGAAACAGCACGTGGAAATCACCCGCGATCTCGCGACGAAGATGAACGGCATCTACGGCCCGATTTTTAAAGTGCCGGAGGCGAGCATTCTGCCGACGGTGGCCACCATCCCCGGCCTGGATGGGCAGAAGATGAGCAAGAGCTACGACAACACCATCGAGCTCTTCCTCGAGGAAAAGGCGCTGAAGAAGAAAATCATGGGCATCGTCACCGATTCGACGCCGGTGGAAGAGCCGAAAGACCCGGCGACGTCCTCGATTGTCGCGCTCTACCGCTTTTTCGTGCCCGAAACAGACGTGGAAAAGATGGAAGCGGACTTCCGCGCGGGCGGTGTGGGCTACGGCGACTTCAAAAAACGGCTCTTTGGAGCCATCTGGGAATATTTTTCTTCGATGCGAATCAAGCGTGCGGAACTGGCCGCCGACCCGGGGTATGTGGATGCCGTTTTGAAGGCGGGCGCGGAGAGGGCCTCATCGACCGCAAATCAAGTAATGGAGCGGGTTCGCAAGGCAGTGGGGCTGCGCGGTTGAGGTGTATTAGTAGCGTTTAACGCTACCATAAAATACGAGGTTTCAGGAGCAGTCTGCGCCCAAAAAAGGCGACCTTGTCAAAATCTTGCTGTTGCACACCCGTGTTTTCCGTCTAGCATTGCCCCCTCTTCGCGCTACCGGAGCATTTTCGGCGTGGGCGAGGACGTCAGTAATTGTTTGTATATGAGCTACCAGAATCCAGGGGGGGAGCGAATGGGATCTGATCCGATTGCATCCGAAAAGGTTGCTATTGAGCGGAAGATCTTTTTCCTCGACCTCAAAGAAAATCAGCGCGGTCGGTTTTTGAAGATTACCGAGGACGTGGGCGGACGGCGTGACACGATCATGCTTCCGGCGCCTGCCTTTAAGGATTTTCTCGAAGCCCTGCAGCGCTTGGTCGAGTTCGAGGCCAAGCTTTAATCGGCAAATCCCAATTCGACCCTTCCTCTTGGTGCCCGAATTGTGACGCGGGTTCGCCTAGATGGCATGAACTTGAGCCGCTTCTTCTACGATGGAGCGGCTCTTCTTTTGTACGGAAGTTGAGAGTGGATAGTTGAGAGTTGAGAGCCGGTTTCGGGTGATTTGGGAATCGGTCAGGCAGGCGAAGACGTGGCTCTCAACTATCAACTCTCAACTATCCACTTTCTGCCCCCCCTTACGCCGCCCTGATATCGGCGAAGAATAGCCGGCCCGCGCTGGTCTGCAGTGCACTCGCCACCACCACCGGTACGGTCTTGCCGATGTGGGCGCGCGCGTGGTTCACCACGACCATCGTGCCGTCCGGAAGATAGCCCACGGCCTGGTGAGCGTCGCGGCCTTCCTTGACGAGCGAGAGTTCCACGTGATCGCCAGCCGCCAGCTGCGGCTTCAGCGCCTGGGTGAGGTCGTGGAGGTTGAGCACGGAAACATTTTGCAGCCGGGCGATGGCGCAGAGTCCGGAGTCGTTGGTCAGCAAGCGCGCGTCGAGCATCTTCGCCACTTGGATGAGCTTGGTGTCCACGGGCGTGTGGCTGTCCTCCTCCGTTTCGTGGATGGTGACGCTGAGGTTTGGGTCGAGCTGCATGCGCTGGAGACGCTCCAGGGCGAGACGGCCGCGCTCCCGCTTCTGCGGATCCGAGGAATCGGCCAGGCGTTGCAATTCATCGAGCACGAAGCGCGGGACGACCAGCGAGCTGCTGAGGAAACCGGTCGCGCACACGCTCGGGATACGGCCATCGATGATGACGTTCGAATCGATGAGCAGAGGCGCATCGTGAACCGTGGCCTGCCGGAACCGGACATAGGGAATGATGATGGCGAACTCGTCGCGATTGCTGCGAATGGCCAGCATCATGCCGACGTAGCTGAAGGTCGCGTAGACCACGAGCGAGCAGACCCACTGCACTTGCTCGGAGGCCTTGTCGAGCACGCCGGAGCTCAGAAGCAGTTTCGAGAAGAGAAAGCCGATGAGCAGACCGAGTGTCGCCGAGGAAAAAACGCGCAGCGAAATGCCGTGGAGCAGCCGATCCGCGAGAACGACGAAGAGACCAAACGCCGCGCCGACCAAGGTGCCGGCGAGAGGCGACCCCATCAAAGGCTCACCAATCATCGACCCCAAACAGGTCGCGAAGACGACGAAGAGCGCACGCAGCAGGTTGATGGTGAGCAGCGGAGTCATTGGGGCAATATGAGACAGTTAAATTCTTCTAAGACAGCAATCGTTGAGACAGCTTTCCACGAAATGCTCTAAGAAGCGATGCCTTTCCTGACAGCGTTGCGAAGCGGTAGCCGGGGCCGGTGGTTCCCGGGGCCGGCCCATTGAGACTAACCATTACCCACATCTTTTTTGAAGGTCCCGCGGAGAGAAGAAGTGCCTGCGAATCACGCAAATCACGCGAATAAAATCCTCCTCATTCGCGTTATCTGCGTGATTCGCGGGCTCCATCCGCAGTTTTTTTTGAGATGTGGGTAATGCTTAGCCATTGAAACGGGTTACAACTAATGACGTTTCGGGCGGGGTGTCGGCGTCGCGGGCACCTCGGCAACGGTTGTTGGATGGTCTTTATAGAAAAGCACGCCGGAGCGTCGGAGATTGGCAATCAGGGCTCGAAGGTTTTCCGCCGTTTGCTTATCGGCGAGGAGCATGCCGAGCGTGCCGTCACCGGCGTTGGCTTTGTTCAGCAGGCTGTGTGCGGAATCGGCCACCTTGCGGAAATCGCCGATCCCGAGCCGCAGATCGCCGGCCGCGCCGTCGACTGTCTTCAACGTGAGCTTTGCGGAGTCCACCGCTTCCTGCGATTTCGTCACGACGAGATCCAAATCCTTCGAGGCCTTGGAAAAGTCCGCGGTCGCCGACTTCAAATTGGCCAGGGTGTCCTGGAGGTTGTTCAGGTTCTGCTTGCTCAGCAATTGCTGGTTGATGCTTGCGGTGGCCTGCTTGATCTCGTCGAGCTCCTCGCTGAGCTTGCGCAGGATGTCGGTATTCAGGGTGTCGATCATCTGGCTGCCCTTGGTGGTCAGTTCGTCGAGACCGCCGGTGCGCTTGCCCGTGATGAGTTCCCCGGGTTCGGCAAAATCGTTTGGCGCGAAATTGGGCGGCACGATGACGTCGATGTAGGAATCGCCGAGCATGCCGTTGCTGCGGATCTGAAACTGCGCCTTGCGGGGAATACGGACGGTTTCACGAATGCTCAGCTCCACTTCGACCTCGTAATTTTCGCCGACCAGCGTCGGTGCGCTCTTCGTCAAGCCGATGCGCGCACCGGAAAGTAGCACGTCGGCATTTTTCACGAGGCCGCTGGCATTCGGGAACCGCACGCGGATGGTGTAAAAGTTTTCCAGTCCCTGGCCGGCGCGGCCAAAGGTCACGACCAGGCCGGCGACGACGCCGAGGCCGACCAAGAGGAACAGCCCAACAAAGAATTCGACGCCTTTACGCTCAGTGCTCATGGGAAAATGGGGTTAGCTGGACTCGCCTGAGCGGCCCTCGATGAAGTTGACGATCGCTTCATCCTGCGACGCGCGCAGGTCTGCCGGAAGACCGTGAAAATAAATGCGGCCCTCGTGCAGAAAGGCGATGCGATCGGCGGTGTGAAACGCGGTCTTCATGTCGTGAGTGACGACCACGGATGTCACCGATAACCGCTTTTGCAAGCGACGGATCAGGTGGTTGATCGAGTCGGAGGCGATGGGGTCCAGGCCGGTGGTTGGCTCGTCGTAGAGAATGCACGCGGGGCGGCCAACGATGGTGCGGGCCAGGCCCACGCGCTTGCGCATGCCGCCGCTCAAGTTCTCGGGCATCTTCTTTTGCTCGCCCGCGAGATCGACCATTTCCAGGGCTTCCGCGACGCGATCGCGGATTTCCTTTGGGTTGCGAAGGCCTGCCTCGCGCAGCGGGAAGGCGATGTTCTCCTCCACATTCATCGAGTCGAAAAGCGCCCCGCTTTGAAAGAGCATGCCGACCTTTTTGCGGATCGCGCCGAGCTTCCGTTCGGGCAGGGGAGTGATGTCCTCGCCATCCACCCATACGGTGCCGGAAGTCGGCTTGAACAGCCCGACGAAGTGCTTGAGCAGCACGCTCTTGCCGCAGCCGGAGCGGCCCATGATGGCGCACGTTTCGCCGGTCGCGATCTCGAGATCGACACCGCGGAGCACTTCCTGCGCGCCGAGCTTCTTTTTCAACTGGCGGACGGAAATCATGATCTCAAACGCCGGCAGGGAAGACCATGTTCAGGGCGAAAGTGAGGAAGAAATTGAGGATCAGCACGGCGAGCGAACCGTTCACCACCGCTTCGGTCGGAGCACGGCCGACGCCGACGGCGCCGTTGCTGGTTTTCAGGCCCTGATGGCAGGCGATGAAGACGATGACGATGCCGAAGACCAGCCCCTTCGTGAGCGCCATCTTCAAGTCCCGCGGGCCCGCGTAGAGGAGCATATTGCGCACGTAATAGGCGGCCGAAATATCGAGCACATGCACCCCGAGGACGTAGCCGGCGAGGACGGAGACGGCGCAGCATTCCGCGACGAGCAGCGGCATGGAAAAGAGCAATGCGAGCACCCGCGGCACGACGAGGTAATCCGTGGGATGCACTCCGAGCGAGCGTAGGGCATCGATCTGTTCGGTGACTTTCATCGTGCCGATTTCCGCGGCGATGGCGGCGCCGACCCGGCCGGAGACCATGAGCCCGGTGAGCACTGGGGCGAGCTCGCGGAACATCGAGACCGCGACCATCGACCCGACGGCCGATTTCATGCCGAGTCGCGAGAATTGAAAATAGGCCTGGGCGGCGAGCACCGCGCCGGTGAAGCCGCCGGTGACGACCACGACCATCTGCGAGCGCCAGCCCACCTCCACGATCTGCCGCAACACCAACCGCCAGCGAATCGGCGCCACGACGAGAGAGACACAGGTCTCGGACACGAGCGTGGCCAGTTCGCCGAGATATTGCAGTAGCGACAGCGCGATGCGCCCGATCGTGGTAACCATGGGGAGTCGCGACGCTAAGCGGGCATGCCCCACTTGTCCACCGCCAGCTCGTGCCCGCCCGGAAGGGGATTAAAAATCCAGCGACACCACACTCTCGCGAGTACGGCCTTCTTGCATGTCGACTCAGCCCTACGAGGGCAAATGCAGCGGCTGGGTCTTGCTCTTGGGATTCAGTTCATCCGGGACCGCCCCGACCACCCGTGGGTCGAGACCGATTTTGCGGAAAATCGACCGGATCTCCTGAATGCGAAGCGTCGGCTCATCGAAATCGAGGTAAACGATATCGTGGTTGCTATCGACTTTGTAACGCAGACCCGGCACGGCTTCGAGCTCGTGATCGAGCTCGAGAATCTTCTCCAAGTTTCGAACTCCAGCGGCGTAGATTTCGATTTCGATCATAGCTTTACTTTGTCAAGACACGCGCATGCTAATCCCTCTTTGGATAGGGTCGCAACGACTATTTTCCAAAGCGTTGAAAAAACTTGCTTTGCGCTACGAGAGGGCACCGAGGGAATACGTATAAAGAAAGACGCGGGCATCGGATCCGGAACTGGGCGGTCTATTCATTATTTTAACGCCGCCGGAGGATGAAAATTGGAGGCTATTTTGAGCTGCGCTTTTCTCTGAAATCCGCCCCTCTGGGGTCCGCCCGATCCGCCATGGAGATCACTCCCGATGGCCAACTCGACCTTCCCGTGTAAAAGTCTGGTGACGCGTCCCTTTCGCCACGTCGGCCATTGCCACCTGCCGGGTTCGCGTCTATAGGAACCCGCCCCCCAAACCGTCTCTTCATGAACATTGATCGTTTTGCCAACCCGAATCTCAAGATTCCCAGCGCCATCGGTTGCGCACTCGGCCTGGCCGTCGGTTTGGGTATCTGGGCCGGGAGCGGAGATTTCGACAAGCTGAAGTATGTCCTGGCGGGGTTGGCGGCGATTGTCTTCGTCCTCTTTTTCCTACGGTTTACCTGGGTGGTTGGGCTCCTGTTTTGTTTCCTCGGATTGATGCAAATCGGCTTCGGTTTTACGATCGGTGATCTGGAAATGTCCCTCGCTTTGGCCGCATTTGTCTTTGCCGTCACTTGGTGGCGCAAGGAGCGGGTCAGTAAACCGCCCGTGCTCGATCAGTGGAGTTACTCGCTTTTCATTACTCTCTTGATCCTGTGGCTGGCTTACGTGGCTGGCCATACGGTTTTCAATATCTACGCCCCTTACCGGCCCGCGGATTATGCGCTGAAGAATCTTCTCAAGACCGTCGAGGCATGGGTCGGGCCGTTCCTCCTCATGGTGTATTTCGGCAGCCGCTCGGCGCAGATCGTAGTGAAGCGGAATTTTCCGAAGGTGATTGCTTGGTGCATGTTGTTGGCTCTGGCCGTGAATATTGCGTTTCGTGTGTACGGATTTTTGACGGGAGGGGCTGAGAGCGACAGCGGCGGGTCTCTCGATTCCAATGCGCCCGACAACTTTATCATTCCAGGACTCGATCTCGTGCCGGACGTTTTCGCGTTGCGCTCCCTCCCCCCGACATCGATGCTCTTTTGCGGCGCGGTATTGACGACGCAGTGGTTTAAAAAGCAACCGCCCGGAACGAGGCGGCTTTTCTATATAGTCATTCTTTTAAGTGTCGTAGGCGCAGCGATGAGCGGTGGACGCGCGACCATCGCTTTTGTGCTTGTGCTCTTCCTCGTGTTGTTGGCTATGACCCGGCAAGTCGGGTTGCTGATGTTGTCAGTGGGAGCATGTGGGCTGCTGATTGCTGGGGTGAACATGATGCCGTCGCTGGTCAAGAAATCGCCAAATTGGGTCCAGCGCTCTTTGAATGTGGTCCTCATTGAAAAGGATCAGGAAGTTTCGGAAAGGATCGAGGGTTCTACGGACTGGCGGTACCAGCTTTTTCAACGCGCATTGGATGAATGGCGATCTGATCCGCGCATTTTCTGGTTTGGGCGCTCTACCTATTCGTTCGGTTTGGATGACCTCATTGCCCGATCCGTCGCGGGTGAGCAGGATGCGACCCTTGAAAGCTCTCTCCGCCGCGGCGCCACCCACAACATGATCACAGACTTGCTGGTCATTTTCGGCCTGATAGGGCTGGTGCTTTATTGCTGCCTCTATTTCGCGTTGATGTTCTTCCTCTGGTGCCTTTATCGATCATCGGAAGTGGATGAAATTGCCAAAGCACTGACTTTGGTCCTGCTGATCAGCCTGGCCTTCAACTTTGCCTATGGCGTATTGGGCGGAGCGAATTTTCCGGTCACCCTAGCATGGTTCTATGTCATTTTGATTGCCTATGTGAAAAGCCAGCACGCGCTTCGCGAACAGGACTCGCGTCCGACGATTCAACCTCCCCGCAAGACGGTGGTCAGCCAGGTGCCGGCCTATGGCCGGCCAGCCCTGAGACCTTCGATCTAGGCGGGACGAGAGGGCTCGCGAAATTTACCACCGCCGCGGCCGGTTTCCACGTGGCGTTCATTTCGTTTCCAGTGAATGAGTGATGACAACCGCGCAGGTTTCGATTTCAACGGCATTCCTGCCACTGTAAATGAGGACACCATCGATATCGCCGACCACGCATCGCGGCAACCCGCGCCGGGGATGAATTCGTATCGCCGAGTCCTTCTCGTCGAACCGATCTATCACGTGCATTCGGTCGGGTACTATCAAGCCGCCTTGGACTCCACCGGATTTGAAGACGCCGAGTTTACGGTGGTCACCAGTGTTGTTTCCGACCAGGAAGCGCAGCGCCTGGAAGCCTTTGCCCAATCCCAGCCGCGTTTGCATCTGCGGTTGCTGGCCAAGCACGAGCCCATTAGCCGCCGGGTGCAGTGCTCTCGCCAGTACTGGCGGGTGATGAAGCAGATCGAGGAGATCCTCGAGCGCGAGTCGTTCGACTTCCTCGTCTACATCATGGTGGATCACACGCTGCCCATTTTCGCGCTGCCCTTCGCCAAGCGGTGGTTTCCGCATCACTTTGCCATGGGAATCCGGGGACTTGCGTTTCGGCATCATGGGCTCCGGCACACTGCGGCCACCCCGCGTGGGAAGCGCCTGGAAATCCTCGATCGCTGGATTCTCGGTCGTGCCTTGTGCAGCGGGGTGTTTCGCCGCCTGTCCTTTCTCGACCGCGAAGCGGCCCGCCGCGCCCGCGCTCTGGAGAAGACGCCGGTTAGTGGCGAGGGCGTCGATGCGGTGGATTTTCCTCACCGCGACCCGGCGGAGGCCCGGGTTGCGCTCGGTCTTTCCCCGGAGGATTTTGTGTTCCTGATCTTCGGATCCCTGGACCACCGCAAGGGCGTAATCGAAACGATGGAGACTCTTCGCTCTGTGGTATGTCAGGACGACCGTGTGGTCGTGCTCATCGGTGGCCGCGTGGCTCCGGGACTGCGCCCGCACCTCGAGGAAACGCTCCGGACCTGCAACTTCCGCGTCGTCATGCATGACCGGTTCATTTCCGACGGCGACATGCCCAACTATTTTGCCGCCGCCGATTGTGTGTTGTGTGGTTACAAAGATTTTGCCGGTTCGAGTGGAGTCCTTTTGCGCAGCGCAAGCTTTGGCAATCTGGGCGTAGTTTCCCCGAATGGCGTGATGGAAGACGCCGTACGGGAGTTTGGTTTCGGCGAAGTGATCGACGTGCGGGATCGTGCCGGGTTTGCCGCCAGTATCCGGCGCCTCATGCATCTGTCTCCCGAAGAGCGCGCCAAAATGTCCGCTGGGGCCATTGCCTACGCGCGCACACACGATTTTCGCCTCTACATGGGGCAATTTCTGACGCCGGAGGAGGCTGCTGCCCTGAAAGCAAAGGCGTAGCCAGTAGGCAGTCTATGACCCTCGAAGATTTAGCCTAAAAACGGGAATGCGGGTCGGGCCGGCCGTGAAAACGGCGGTGGCGTGGCGATGGGATGGGGGGCGGCGGCGGTGAAATCAGCCCGAAAGGAGCGGGCGGGCTTCGGCGGGCAGCTGGCCGAGCCATTTGCCGCCGAGCCAATGGCGGAAGATGTGGGTCAAGAGCAGCGTCCAGCGCTGGTCGATGGTCCAACGCTCCGTGATGATATGAAAGCGGTGTAAGGTGTTGCTGACTTGGGCGATGGATTGGACGAGCGCCTCCCGGTTTTCGTGCTGCAAACTGACTTTGACCGTGCTCTGGCCGCCATGGCGGGTCAGTCGTGCGACGCCCCCGAGCAAGGCTGGCCGGCTGGTGATCGCCTCGCGGTGATGGGCGCCATCGTGGAGCCGCGCATAGAGGTGCCACCAGTTGTAGACCAGCGCCACCAAGTTGGCCATGAACCGCCAGTGCCCGCACAGGATCGACAGCACCGCCGTGCCCAACACCTCGACCACCTTGCTCCCCCGATTGCCCTCATAGGCCAGAGGCGACTTCTCCACGAACTGCTCCCATCGCCCCCCCGTGCGCAAAAACTGAGCGAAGAAGATGAGCTGCCCCTCCCGCGTCACCGGCGCTTGATCCTCGAACTCCGCCCAATATCGTCCCCCAGGCGTATCCACAGGCCAGGGAAGTGGCTCCAACGGGGACTCACCCTCCGGGTGAATGGCAACGGCGCTTTCCAACGGCGGCATCCCTCACTACACCAACTCCTTACTCATTTGCCGATCCTTTTCCATTCCCGCTTTTAGGTTTAGAGGAATAGGCAGGATGCGAGCGATGGGACCCATAACTCCTATCTTTCCTATTCCTCCGCTCCGTCAATCGATTCAGCCTACCGCCCCGTCCACAAACGCCACCAATCGCGCAACTCCCATTTCGGATATCGCACCATGAAGCGACGCAATGCCATCGGCGGGGTCGCCTTGTTATTGAGTCCGCGCTTGGTGATGGTGGCAGTAAGAAAACCCGCCTCCGCGACCATGTCGCAAACCCGCTCGTTGTAATCGCCGTAAGGGTAGCAAAAGTGATCGATGCGCTGGCCGAAGATGTCCTCCAGCTTTTTCTTGGATGCGGTGATCTCCTCCCGCGCCGCGGAGGCGTCGAGTTGGGTGAGATGTGGATGCGTCAAGGTGTGCGCGCCGATTTTGTTCCCGGCCGCCAGCCATTCGCGAGTCTGGACGACATCCATCAAGCGTTCACGGGCGCATCCGAGGGGGATCTCCCATTCGTTGATGCCTCCAAGCCGGTCCGCGATCAGATAAGTAATGCCCTGAAATCCATGGCTCGCCATCGGCTCCATCGCGTGAGCGTGGAGATTTTCAAAACCGTCGTCGAAGGTCAGGACCACCTTGCGATCGCCGTTTCTTTCCATGCGCAACGCTTCGTCGATCCCTCCGCTGCGGAAGCCGGCGGTGTGCAATTCGGCCACTTGCTCCGCAAAGAGTCGCGGGCTCACATAAAGCAACGCGCCCGAGCCGCCAAGGCGCCATTTCGGGCGCGCCACCTTGTGATAGGTGAGAACGGGCAGACCCTCGGCAAAAAGCGGCGCCAGATGTCCCAGGCGAAGATAATATCGGGGAAGCTCGGCAGTCATCGAATCCTGTCCACATCAGCGTGGCCGGCGCCTTCTGGCAACTCAATGTCTTCGCAGCGCGGGATTTTAACTCGTGCCTGTGCAATTTCCCGCCTAGGTTCCCGCCACAAAAAGAAGCTCATGCAATCCGTACGCGTCGCAGTCGTGTCGAGGTGGCGTCCCGACAGGGCCGATGGGGTGGATCAAGCCGTGGCCTGGACGAGCCGTGCACTCGTGAATCTGGGTTGCGAGGTCGAGATTTGGGAGGCTTCGCCGCGCCACCACCGTCTCGGCTTTCGCGAGGCGGAAAGCGGGATTCGGGTATGCGAACTGCCAGTATTGGCGAAGGGTTTTGTCATTCCTCCCGTGACGCGCGAGTTCGTCGTGCGGGAGAGCCAGCGTCTGCAGGTAGCGCACTTTCACTCGTGCTTCGTGCCGGCCAATGTCCGGTTGGCGCCGCTGCTGCGTTGCCCCTATGTGATCACGCCGCACGGCGGCTACTCGCGCTTTCGCATGTGGTTGCGCGGGGCGGTGCGCAAGTGGATCTTTTTCTGGCTTTTCTCTCGGCGTTATCTGGAGCGGGCGGCGTTTGTGCATGTGCTTTCAGATTTAGAAAAGGAAGCGGTCATGGACCTTTGCGCGCAGCGTCGCTTCGTCGTCGCCACCAGTGGGTGCATTGGGTTTCCCCCCGCGCCTGCGCCGTGGCGCGAGACAGGGGTTGGGCGGCGGCTCCTGTTCATTGGACGCCTGGATGTCGATTGCAAGGGACTCGACCGTGCGGTGCAGGCTTTTGCGGCCGCCTCGGAAAAGGACGATCACCTGACGCTGGCGGGCCCGGATTTCCGCGGGGGAAGGAATGAATTGCAAGGCATGGTCGGGCAACTGCAAATCGCCGACCGCGTGACAATTCGCGATGGCGCTTTCGGCGACGAAAAACAACAGCTCATCGCGGCATCGGACGTCTTCATCCAGCTTTCACGTTGGGAAGGGGTACCGTTGACGCCGATCGAAGCCATGGGTCTAGGCCGGCCGCTTTTGGTCACGCCGGAAACGAATCTGGCAAACTATGTGACCAACGCGGACGCGGGCTGGGTGGCAGACGAAGCGGACTGCGTGGCCGGCATGCGGGCGAGCCTGCGCACGCCGGTGTCGGAACTACTGGCCAAAGGCGCCCACGCCCGGCGTCTGGTGGAAACGGAATTTCAATGGAACACGACAGCACAGCGTCTCCTCGATGGCTACCGGGACATCCACCAGTGAAACGCGTCTCCCTTCGCCACCTATGGGATTGCTTCCGGGAAAAGGGAATCGACGTGCTGGTCCTGCGCGATTTCGAGGCGTTGCCGAACGAAGTGCCGAGCGACCTGGACATCGCGGTGCGTAGCGTCGCCTGGCGCGAGGCTGCTTCCGAGGCGATCCGCCAGTTTGCCCGGGAGGAAAATCTCACGCTCGTGCAACTCCTGCGCCGGGCCTATGTGTGGGAGCACAAGATGCTCGGTCAGGATGGCCGCGAACTGATCATCGATTTGCATTTCCAGGGAGAAGGCTGGCGCGGGCCCATCTATCTCACCAGCGAGGAGCTCTTCGACGAGGCGACGAAACGTGGCGGCTGGTTCGAGCCCGCTCCCCATCACCAGGCGATGATGGCCGTCTTTCAGCACTTGCTCTGGGGTGGTTTCTATAAGGAGAAATATCACCCGCTCGTGCCGCGATGGATCGCCGGCCACGAGGAGGCTTTCACCGCGTGCGTCGCGCGGGCCTTCGGCGCCGATATCGCGCCGCGCATTGTCCAGATGATCCAGGCCGCCGATGCCGCCGGATTGGCCGCCATAGTTCCGGCATTGCGGCGCCGGTTGTGGAAACAGCGAGGGCTGCCTGATTTGCCAGGTTCGCTCGCTCGGCTTGCCGGATTCATCTGGAGTGAGATCGGGATCACCTTGCAGCGTTATGGACGATGGATCGTTTTCGTGGGTCCCGATGGCGTGGGCAAGACCACCGTCGCCACGCTCCTTTTGGCCGAGACGAAGGATTTTTTTCGGGGTGCGCGATATCACCACTGGATTCCGCCCTGGCAAAAGCCGCTAACTTCCACGGTGCCGGCCTCCGCGCCCAAGCCACCGCTGCGTGATCGGCCGGCTGGAACGGGCGCGACAATATCCTCCGCCCTGCGTCTGGTCCGGAATGTTTTTCGCGCGCATCTCGCTTACTGTTTTCGCATCCTGCCGCAACTCCTGCGACAGCGGTTGGTGATCGGCGATCGCTATCTATTCAATTATCACCTGGACCCGGAAAGCGTGCGTTACTATGGGCCCTCGTCCTGGGTGCGTTTTGCGCTGCGGTTCGTTCCCAAGCCGGATCTCGTGCTGTGTCTCGTGGCCGATCCGGAGGAGATTCATCGACGCAAGCCGGAGCTGTCGCTCGATGAAATTCGACGGGTCATCTCGCGTGGCGAGGAGCTTTCGTCGATCGGGTTTCACGCGGTGCAAATCCGCGCGGAAGAGGCCCCGCCCGCGGTCGCCCGGGCGGTTGCCGAGCGTGTCACGCAAACGTTGCATGAGCCGACATCGAAAGACGCAGCGCACCGTTGACATTCCATGGTGATTTTCCTCCCTGCATCCTTGTCCCCGGCTTGATGATTGCCTCGCCGACCTCCGCCCATTTTCGCTAACCACCGAATTGCCACATGAGCCGACGTTTACGCGTTCTACTTTCCGCCTACTCCTGCGAGCCAGGCAAGGGCTCGGAGCCGGAGGTGGGATGGCAGTGGGCGCGGCAAATGGCGCGCTGGCATGATGTGACGGTGCTCACGCGGGCAAACAATGAGCCGACGATTCGCGCGGGTCTGGCGCGGGAAGGCGAAATGCCGGGCCTGCGATTCGTCTTTCACGATCTGGCTGCGCCGATGCTCCGGCTGAAGAAGCGACTCGGGTGGCACGATCTTTATTACCGCCGGTGGCAGGCTTCGGCGCGGCAGGTGATTGCCCGAATGGTGCGGGAAACGCCTTTCGATTTGCTGCACCACGTGACGTACGCGGGCGCGCGGTTTCCGGCGGCGATCTTCGGTCACGGAGTGCCAGCCATTTGGGGGCCGGTTGGTGGCTTTGAGTCCATGCCGGGAGCGTTGCTGCCGTGGCGTTATCCGCGCGAGTTGACGGAGGAAGTGGCGCGCAACATGGCCAATGCCTTGCAGGTGGCGAGCGGGGCTTTGGGTCGGCGCGCGACGGCGGCGGAGTTGGCGATTGTCTCGACCAAAGAGACGGCGGCGGCCTTGGAGGGATCGGGCGTCCGCAGCCGCTTGCTGCCGACGATTGGTATCCATCTGAAGGATTTCGTTCCCCCCGATCCCGCGCCGGCGGATCACCTGCGGCTGCTCTTTGCCGGCCGGCTGCTTTATTGGAAGGGCGTCGAGCTGGCGATTCGCGGGTTGCATGCGTCGGGAACGACGGCGTGTCTCACGCTGATGGGCGACGGGCGTTTCCGCCGCAATGCGGAGAAACTGGTACGCGAACTCGGCCTGCAAGATCGCGTCGAATTCCGCGGACAGGTGGCACGAGCGGAGGTGCTCGCGGCCTACCGACTCTACGACGCCATGCTTTTTCCCAGCCTGCACGACACGGGCGGTTTCGTCCTGCTCGAAGCGATGGCGGCGACACTGCCCGTGATCTGCCTCGCTTGTGGTGGGCCGGCGCTGGCGGTGCTGGAAGGGTGTGGCTTGCGGGTCCCGCTGGGTTCACGCGAGGAGGTGATCGCGGGCGTGGCGGCGGCGATTCGGCGGTATGCCGAAGATCCGGAGCTGCGGCGGACACACGGCGCACAGGCACGAAAACATGTCGCCGAGAATTATGCGTGGGACCGGAAGGGCGAAATCATGAACTCCATTTACCAGGAGGTGCTGGCCAAGTGAGCGACTGGCGCGATCTGTTTTCCACACCGGCTGCTGTTGAGAGCGGCCGGAAATGGTCGTTCCGCGTTTTGCGCCGGCATGGGCACGATTTGCTGGTGTTGCCCTTGCAATGCCAGGCGGCGGCGCGGGCCATGACACTTTATGCCGCACAGACTCGCTTCGCGCGTTGGGGTAAGGCGCTCGTGCAGGCGGCGTTGAGCCTGGGGTTGCCGATGCCACTTCCCCGCGTCGACCTGACGATTGCGAAAACGGATCCATTGTTCGGGTGGCTGCAGGAGATGACCGGTGACGCAGAGTCGCCGGTCTTTGCCATTCTCGCCGGCAACCCCTCCACGCCGGGGCGGCGTTTCATTATGCTCGCTTTTCACGATGCAGAGCCGGTGCTTGTGGCCAAGGTCGGTATCGATCCGGAAGGGCGCGCGCTGGTGGATCGCGAGGCTCTGTTCCTGAAACGCGTGGCCCATCGCCTCCCGCACGTATCGCCACTGCGTGGCGCGAAATCGACGGAAGCGTTTTCGGGATTGGCGCTGGAATTCATCGACGGGCGGTCGCCCGCGGCGGACGACAGAGCCGGCCTTTGCAGGGTGCTTCGTTCGTGGCTCGACGAAACGCATCCCACACCGCTGGAGGCACTCGAGTCGTGGAAGCGGCTCGCGGCGCGGCCCAGCGCACAAGCCGTCGTAAAGCATCTCGTGGGACGCACCGTCGCGCCGGCGCTTTTTCACGGCGATTTTACTCCTTGGAATGTACGGGCGGAAAAGACTTCCGGTCGCTGGACGGTGATCGATTGGGAACGTGGCGAGGCTGCGGGGGTGCCGGGGTGGGATTGGTTCCATTGGGTGATCCACGTGTCCCTCCTGGTGCAGCGAGGTGACGCTGCCGCGATTCTCGCGCAACTGAACGCGACTTTGCAGTCCGCTGACTTTCGTGCCTACGCACAGGCTGCCGGAATTACCGGCCTGGAGCGTGCCTTGCTGGCTGGCTATCTTGTCTATCTCCACGACTTTATTGCTCCACCGGAGATTCAAGACAAGATTGCCTGCCTACGCGATGCGGTGATGGCGAATGCGGTGTGAGTTTTAGGCGGTGTAGCCCGCGGCCTTTTTCAGCGCAGTGCGCAGCGCGGCCAGGAATTGGGCCTGCGTGTAGTGGGAGACGAAGTAATCCCGCAAGCCTCGCGAAAGGTCGATGGAAAGAAATTCGACGAGCTTCTGCGCGATGCTCTGCGGCGCGTGGGCAGGAACGAGCCCGGGATAATCCGGCGGAAGGATACCCTCGAGCGCGGGAATCGATGTCGCAATGGCCGGCAGGCCATAAGCCATGGCTTCGGCGACGACGAGGCCGAAGCTTTCGTGATAACTCGGGAAGCAAAAGCAATCGCTGTAGAAAAAGAGCGAGTGCTTCTTCTCGGCCTCGACGAACCCCGCGTAGCTGACGCAATCCACCAGGTCGGGTTGGCACACGCGATATTGAAATTCCTTCTCTTCGCGCGCGTCGAGGAACGCGCCGGCGACGACAAGGCGGCAATGCAGTGGTGAGGCTTCACGGATGAGTCTGGCATTCGCCGTGGCGATACCTTCGAGGGCGTCGAAGAGCCCTTTGGCCCGGGTGCAATGGGCGAGGTAAAGCACCTGAAAGACTTCGGGTTCTCCGCCGGCCGCGGCGGACTCTTCGGCGGTCAAGGTCTGGCCCCGGAGCAGCTTGGCGCGAGCTTCCACGCGCGCGCGCCGATACGGCAAAAGATCCTCGTCGAAATCCGGACACGGATCGGGAATGCCGTTGGGTACGATCTCCGCCGTCTGTGAACGAAACCACAGGGCATCGCGCATGCTGGGAACAGCGACCGCGATGCCGACGGCGCCACGGCCGAGCAGACGGTGGGTGACCCAGCGCTCGATCCACGTCCCATCCGAGCGCAGCCAATCGCCGAGGCCCACCGCGTGCCAATGGTGCACGATATTGTGGAAGAAAGGCCTGCAGAGCAGCATCACAACCCAGTCGCGATAGAGCGCGGCGCGTTTGCCCGGTGCGGGCACATAATAAAATGTGTGCACGTCGTAGCGATACCGGCACCAGATCGCCTCGAGGCAATAGCGGATGACGAGCCACATTTTTCCCAAGCGGAACGAGCCGATATCCTCGAAGCCCTCCGAGTAGCGGCAATTGACGTGATAGCATTCGATGTCCGTCGGTAGCGGCTCGCCGGGAGGCCGTTGGCGGCAATCGCCGCCCAGTCCTTCCACCATCAGTTGCACCATGTAGCTCTGCCCGTGATGAGGCGGTGGTGTGTGGGCGAAGACTAAGAGCTTCATGAAGCAACCGACGAATTAGCGGAATGTGAGGTTGCTGGGAAGCCCGGGGCTGTGTGCAAATGGAGATCGTGAAGTTTTCCATCGTGACGCCCAGCTTTCGGCAGCTCTCGTGGCTGAAGCGTTGCGCGCGCTCGGTAGCGGATCAGGGCGTGGACGTCGAGCACATCGTGCAGGACGCGGGGACTGGCCCGGAGCTGGAAGCGTGGGCGGGTGCGCATGGCGGGATGCGACTCTTTGTAGAGTCGGACAATGGGATGTACCAGGCGCTCAATCGCGGACTGGCGCGCGCGACCGGGGACATCTGTGCGTGGTTGAATTGCGACGAGCAATACCTGCCGGGAGCGCTGGCGCGGGTGGAGCGGGTGTTTGCGGAGAATCCCGGCGCGGATCTGGTGGCCGGCGATTTCCTGGTGCTCGATCCCGCATCGCAACTGCTGGCGTTCCGCAAGATCACCCCGTTGCGGCGGACGATGATTCTGACCGATCACCTCTACGCGTTTACCTGCGCGATTTTCTTTCGACGTCATGTTTTCGGCGAGGGCATGCAATTCGACGAGAGTGTGAAGACCATTGCAGATGGAGACTGGATCGCCCGGGCGCTCGCGCGCGGGCATCGCTTTGCTTATGTGCGCGAATATCTCTCGGCGTTCACCTTTACCGGCGACAACCAGAGTGCGCAGCAACTCGCACGGGCGGAAACGGCGCGGGCGCAACAGGCATTGCCCAGGTGGGTGCGCGCTCTCGGGCCGGCGCTGCGTGGCGTGCGACGAATGGAAAAGCTGTTCGCGGGCGCCTATCGCAGCGGGCCAATCGAGTACCAAGTCTACGCCGCGGAAGATGACAAGCAGCGCACGCACTTTCGATGCGCACAGCCGCAGTTTCGCTATCCGACGGCGCGATAGGTCCGCTTACGAGCGGTTCACCACCGAGCTGCGCCCGCTGGTCATCTCGTCGTAGATCCAACGATAGGTCTTCTCCATGCCGTCGCGCAGTTTGGTACCGGGCTGCCAGCCGAAGACTTTCTCGATGAGCGTATTGTCGGAATTGCGGCCATTCACGCCCTTCGGCGCGCTCAGGTTGTAATTACGCTTGAGCTTCACCCCGGCGATGGCCTCAACGATATCCACGAGCTGGTTGATGGAGACGAGCTCGTTGCTGCCAATGTTGATCGGCTCGATGAAGTCACTGTTCAGCAGCCGCTGCGTGCCGTAGAGGCAGTCATCAATATACATGAAGCTGCGGGTCTGCTCGCCGCTGCCCCAGATCTCGATTTCGTGTTTCCCGCTGAGCTTTGCGTTGATCACCTTGCGGCAAACCGCCGCCGGCGCCTTTTCGCGGCCGCCGTCGTAGGTGCCGTGCGGGCCGTAGACGTTGTGGTAGCGGGCAACGCGCGTCTGGATGCCGAAGTCCTCGCGGAAATGGCGGCACATGCGCTCGCTGAAAAGCTTTTCCCAGCCATAACCATCCTCGGGTAGCGCCGGGTAGGCGTCCTCTTCCTTCAGCGCGGTGACATTCGGGTCGCGCTGCTTGTCGCCGTTGTAGACGCAGGCGCTGGAGGAGAAGAAGAAGCGCGAGGCGCCGAATTTCTTCGCGGCCAGCAGCAGGTGCGTATTGATGAGCACGCTGAGCATGCAGAGCGCCTTGTTCAGCTCGATGAAGCCCATGCCGCCCATGTCCGCGGCGAGATTGTAGATGACGTCGCAGCCGTCCACCGCCTTTTCGCAATCACCGAGATGCTCGAGGTTGAGCTGGTGGTTTTCTACGTCATCGAAGCGCTGATACCATTCGGCCAGCGGCTTTTTATCGACGGCGCGGAGTCGGGTGTGGCCCTGGCGGCGAAGATCAGCGATGAGGTGGCCGCCGATGAAGCCACCGGCGCCGCAGACGAGAATTTTGCTCATTGATTTAACTAGGTGCGGGGGATGGAAAGCCCGTCACTGTCTACGGCGCGGTGACGCCTTCAAGCGGATATTTACGCAGCCCGAACATTTGACCGAGGATTCGCCAGATAAATAACGGGTTGTTGACCAAATAGCGGCGGCCCAGGCGGCGGGGTTCCGAGCACAGGCGGTAAAACCATTCCAGCCCCGAGCGTTGCATCCAACGAGGCGCCTGGGAGACCCGGCCCGCATGAAAATCAAACGCTGCACCGACGCCGAACATGAGGGTCGTATCGAGCTTGGAAAGGTATTCGGCCATGAATCGTTCCTGTTTCGGCGTGCTCAGGCCGACCCAGATGATGTCAGGACGCGCCTCGCGGACGGTCCGCTGGAGATCGGCCTCTTCCTCGGCATTGAGCGGGCGGAAGGGCGGACAATATGTGCCGCAGATGGTTACTCCGGGGAAGCGGGCTTCCAGCCGGGCCTTCAGCTCGTCAGCCACTCCGGGAGCGCCGCCGTAGAAAAAATGGCGGAAGGCGGTCTGCTGGGTGGCGCGGAAGATTTCCAGCATGAGGTCGGGACCGTAAACACGATCCACCCAGCGGCCCTGCACATGCCGGCCGAGCCAGACCAACGGCATGCCATCGGTCGTGTTAAGAAAAGCCGCATTGAGGATGGCGCGAAAGGCGGGTTCATTTTGCGCTTCGCTCACCCCGTGGACGCCGGTGACGCAGACGTAACCTTTGCGCTTCTCACGCAGTGCCTCCAGCACCGCCTCGGTGGCGACGGAGAGATTCATCGCGTGCAGGGCCACGCCGAGGACATTGAAGCGTTCGATCTTCATGGAGCAGGGGGCAGCGCGGCGAAGCGCGCCCGGAAAGTGCGACCCGTGCCGGCGCCCGCGGGCTCTCCGAGCACCGCTCCGCGCCACAGTGCGGCGATGGCATCCGCAACGGCCGGCCACGACCACAGGCGGAAGAATCGGCGCAGCGCCCCGAGAATCGTCCAAGCGATGCGACGACCGTGAGGCAGGCGGAATCCGATGAATGCGATGTTTTGCACCATGGCACTATGTTTCAGGTATTCAGCCTCGCGGGAAAGCGCGGTGTTGTCGGGCGGCGGCAAATGTTGCACGGCCACCGCCGGCACGAGAATGCCCCGGGCTTGCGCGGTGAAACGCAGGCTGAACTCGAGATCTTCGCCCCGGACCCAAAAGTCATCGCGATGCGGTCCGTGCCGCTCCAGTGCCGTCCGCTTCACGAGGAGGCAAACACCCTGCGCCCAGAGAAAATCGCGCGGCTCGGTGCCGAAACGTGCGCGAAATTCCTCCGGCGTGCCATCAAAGGCGTCGCGCAATTCCGGAACTCGCTGAATCAGGCCCGGCAGCCAGCCGACGTGGCCACGGGCATCGGTGACGAGCGGGTAAGCCAGGTCTGCTTGCGCCCGCTCCATGGTTTCGGCGAGCACCGTGATCGTGTCCGGGGCCAGTACCGCGTCGTCATCGAGAATGAGCACGTGGGTGAGATTTGCCTCGGCCATTTGCAAGGCGCGCTGCTCGGCCAGCTTCAGTCCGCCGCCGCAACCGAGATTGGCGCCCGGGCTGAGATACTGCGCTCCGGGATACGCCTTCTCGACCAACGCCTGCACTTCCGCGCTGCCTTCGTTATCCACCACGATCACCGTGCTGAGTCCGGTCACCTGCAGGAGCGACTGCAGCAAACGCTGAAGTTCGTGCGGGCGCCGATAGGTGGCGATCAAGGCGGCGACGGAAAGACTCATGACACCGGCAACGCTTCCACACCGGCAAATTCCCGGGACAGCAACCCGCGATCGATCAAATTGCAGAGATGCTCGCGGATCTCGGGCCACACCCGGTCGGGCGCCAGACGCGTCATGCAGAACGGCTCCGCGAACTTGCAGTAGTCGAAGCACGGCCGCCATGGGCAGATGTCGCGGATGACCACATGGTGCTGGTCACCCCACGGCCGGAACCAATCGGGATTGGTCGGGCCGAAAATCGGGATGACCGGCCGTCCGCAGGCCGCGGCAATGTGCCCCGGGCCGCTGTCATTGCAGAGCAGCAGGTCGACGCGCCCCAACACGTCGACCAACTCCGGCACGGTGAGAGGCCGCAGCACCCGGTCCGCCAGGGAGGTTAGCGCGGGGCCGCAACCTTCCGGGCCGGGGACGAGCACGAAATCGAAGTGGAACCGGGCTCGCAGTTTCTCGACCAAGCGGACGAAATACGCCTCTGGCCAGCGCCGCACGCCGATGCGTGCACCGGGATGCAGGCAGAGAATCGGCTTGCCGGAGAGTCCGGCAAACATTTGATCCACGCTCTCCGAGCGATACTGCGCGTGGTCCAATTGCGGGCCGGCGTCGTCCATGCCCGGGAGATCGAGCGCCCGGCCAATATCGCGCCAATCCTCCACCTTGTGCTGCTGAGGTAGGGAGCGGGTGAGTGGGTCCGTAAGGAAGGCATCGCTGCCCCAAACCGCAAAGCCGTAGCGCTTCCGTGCCCCGGCCAGCAGCATGACCAGATGATCGCGCGGGTCGTTCCGCACTGAGACCGCCGCGTCGAACGGTTCGGCGCGCAACTGCCGGAAAAGCGCGAAGACTTTACCCCAGTTCCAGCGCCAGAGCGCATATTTGCCGCGGTAGGCTGACCACGGCGCTTCAAAGCTAATGAAGCGAATATCGGGGAACGTCGGCTGGAGGAGCCGCGTGGCGTGCTCTTTGCCGACGAGCGTGATGTCGTAGCGCTCCTGCGCGGCGCGCAACAGGGGAGTGGCAAAGGTCAGGTCTCCCAGTCCCCAGAATTCGAGAACCAAAAGCTTGGGACGGTTCGAAGTGGGCGGGGCGTCGGACGAAAGCAAAATTTCGGGCAATGCTAGAGTTGGGGGTGAAAAGTGGCAAGACGCCGCCGGGTTGACACCAGTTTTTTACCTGGCCGCTCACGGTCAGCGACCAAAGGCGCGCTGCAACACCTTTTTGTCGGCAAATTGTGACATTCACGTGCCTTGCACCCATTGAAAGAACCCGAGGAATCTGTAAAGTGCCGTCGCTCATGCCTTCCGCTACGGCAGTCGAACCCCCTGAGCCCACCCTCGGTGAAACGATGGCGGGCGTGACCGCGTGGGTACGTGAAAACCCGCTGGCGACGCTCTTGCTGGCCATCTGCGGCGGCTTGCTCGTCTACTTTTACGGGTTCTACAGCGTCTTCATGAATGGGGCGCAATCGACGGCCGTGTGGGCGTGGAAAGGCTGGAACGACGAGAACGATCAGGTCCACTGCCGTTTCATCGCGCCGATCATCCTTTTCATTTTGTGGCAGCGCCGTGGGGAGCTCATTTCGATCGTGAAAGAGCCCAGCCTGCGCGGGCTGGCTTTCGTGATCAGCGGCATCGTTTTGTTCGTCCTCGGCATTCGCTGTTTGCAGGCGCGTCTCGCCATTCTCTCCCTGCCGCTCGTCGTTTACGGCAGCGCGGAATATCTCGGCGGAAAGGCCTGCGCCCGCATCTTCATTTTCCCGTGCCTGCTCATGCTCTTCATGGTGCCGGTCGGAGGCGTCATTCAGAGCACGGTGACGCTGCAATTGCTGGCGTCGAAGACGGTGGGTGCGCTCTGCGCCTTGCTCGGGATCCATATTCAACTTATCGGCACGACCATCAATGTGGATGGGCATTCTTTCGAAGTAGCCGGCGGGTGCAGCGGGATTCGCTCGCTCATGGCCATGACCATGCTGGCCGCGCTTTACGTCTATTATGCGCTGGGCCGTCTGTGGCAGCAGTTCGTCGTCTTCGCTGGGTCCATCTTCTTTGCCTTGATCGGCAATATCGCCCGTCTCTTCACTGTCGTGCTGGTCGCCAAATTCTGGAACCCGGAAATCGCCGGTGGCCTGTATCACGACTACTCGGGCTTTGTCTTCTTCCCCATCGCCGTGCTCGCCATGGTGGGCTTTGGCAATCTCATCAGCCGCGATTGGAGCCAGGCCAGCGCCCGCATCGCCAAAACGCTGACCGCGCCCGATCACGAAGCGCCGCGCAAAGACGTGGACGAAGTGGAAGGCGAAAAGAAACCCGCCAGCCCGATTTCCTATGACTACTAAGCATCTCGCCATTCTCCTGGCAGTACTGCTGGTTGGGCTGGGCAGCGTCTTCCTGCTGCCGCATCACCTCGGTTTTCAACCCGTAGGCGTGGAAATGAACCTGCCGAAGATGGTCGGCGGCTGGTATGGCCGGGATCTGGATTTTTCGGAGAAAGAGCGCACCGTCCTCGGCGAAGACGCCGGCACGGAGTTCGCCCGCAAGGCCTATCACAACGGCGCGGGTTTCGAAATCATCGCGTCTGTCGTGCTCTCCGGTGAGGACATGAGCCGAAGCATCCATCGTCCCGAGCGATGCATGCCCGCGCAGGGATTCACCATCATCGACAAGGGCGCGGTGCCGGTCGCCTTGGGAGATCACGGATTGCTTCGCGTGACGCGGCTGCAAAATGTCCGCAACGTGACCGAGGAAAGCGGGAAATCCCTGGCGCTCTATAATGTGACTTATTACTGGTTCGTCGGGCACACGGTGACGACGAGTTCGCACATCGTGCGCACGTGGCTGGATATGAAGGACCGGCTGCTCCACGGCTACAACCAGCGTTGGGCCTACGTTACCGTCGCCGCGCAATGGCCGCCCGGCGCGGAGCAGGATCCCCGCGCCCAGCGAGTGATCGATGACTGGATGAAGGATTTCATCAAGCAACTCGTGCCGAAGATCCAGAAGGACTCGGTGCAGATTGCCAGCGTGAATTGAGGGAGGGAGGATTCCGCGGAGGGATCGGCTCTTAATCCTTATTCTTTAATCGTTAATCCTTAATCTTAACCGTCATTGATTAACGATAAAGGATCAGGATTAAAGATTAAGAACCTCATGAGCGGAGGGCCCCTCTTGAAGGCCCTCTACGCCGAAGCCGAGGGCATCGGCGCCACGGGGTCGGCTTCGGCTTCGTAATCCACGCCGGGCAGGCCGAAGCCGAAGAGCTTCAGGAATTCCGTGCGGTAGCCGGCCATGTCGGAAAGCGCATCGAGATTCTCAGTCGAGACATCCGGCCAGAGTTTGGCCACGGCCTGCTGGATGTGCGGGCGCATCTCCCAATCATCGATGCGGATGCGGCCGGCTTCGTCGACCGACGTGGGCGCGCCGCCTTTGAGGCGCTCGGCGAAGAGGCGGTAAATCTGTTCGATGCAGCCCTCGTGCAGGCCTTCGGCCTTCATCACTTTATAAAGCAGCGAAATGTAGAGCGGCACTACGGGAATGGCGCTGCTGGCCTGCGTGACCAGCGCCTTGTTCACCGAAACCACGGCATGGCCGCCGGTCTTGCCGAGCTTGTCCTGCAACCGTTTGGCGGTCGCCTCGAGATCCTCTTTCGCCCGGCCGATGGTGCCGTTGCGATAGATAGCCCAGGTGAGATCCGGCCCGATGTAACTGTAAGCCACGGTGAAAGCATTGTCCGCGAGCACACCGGCCGCGCGTAGCGCATCGATCCACATTTCCCAATCCTCTCCGCCCATCACGGTGACGGTATCGGCGATCTCCTGCTCGCTGGCGGACTCGAGCGTGATGTCGTGCACGACGCCTTTGTCGGTATTGACCGTCTTCGCCGTATAGGGCGCGCCGATCGGTTTGAGCGTGGAGCTGTGCGTGACGCCGGTGCGCGGGTGGGTGCGGCGGGGAGAGGCGAGGCTGTAGATCACGCCATCGACCTGCCCGAGGTCCTTCTTGATGAGATCGATGGTCTGTTGCTTGATCGCGTCGGAAAAGGCATCGCCGTTGATGCTCTTCGCATAGAGCCCGGCGGCGTGAGCCGCTTTCTCGAAAGCCACGGAATTGTACCAGCCCGCGCTGCCCGTGCGGCCATCCTCACCCGCCTTCTCGAAGAAGACACCGATCGTGGACGCGCCACCGGCAAAGGCGGGGACGATCCGGCTGGCCAGCCCGTAGCCGGTGGAAGCGCCGATCACCAGGATGCGCTTCGGCATTCCCGCGACGGAGCCTTGTTTCCGCACGTATTCGACCTGCTCATTCACATGAGCGGCGCAACCGGCGGGATGGGCGGTGGTGCAGATGAATCCACGAATCCTGGGCTTGATGATCATGCAGGCATGTTTGGGCGCGACCGAGCGGCGGGTAAAGCAATTCTTGAGGGGGCCCTATACTTCCTGTTTTTCCCATTCCTCCCATCCGCGAATAGGAGGTATGGGAGGAATAGGAAAAATAGGAGTTCCAGGAAAGCCGCTTGCGTCTTTCCACGGTCTTCGGACATTCACTTTGAAATGCGCCGTTAACCCCGATAGAGTTACCGGCGGTTCTTCTTCCTGCCATGCGATCGTCATTACTCGCTTTCATCCTCGGGCTGTTCGCCAGCGCCGGCATCTGCCTGGCGGCGGCCGACCCGTCGTCGGCGCTGAACGCCATCAAGCAACTCCCGCGTGGCGAAGCTAAAAAGATCGCCCGCATCGAAGCGCGCGAGGGCACTCCGTATCCGGATCGCTGGTACATCATCGTGAACGATCCGAAGGATGAAAATGGCGTGCACGAGTACGTCGTCTCCGGTGGGGAGGTGGTGGCTTCGCGGAACATCTCGCAATTTGCCGAAAGCGTGAAGCCCACCGACGTCATCGGCTCATCGAACGTGCGGGTCGATTCCGACAAATTGGCCGACCTCGTGCAGCAGTACGCCGAGGCCAACAAGGTGGCCATCGCCAAGCTCAACTACTCTCTCTACAAGGAAGGCGCCGATGCCACGCCGCTCTGGAATGTGACCTGCATCGACGAAAACGGAAAAGAGATCGGCCATATCGTCGTCAGCGCAGGAAAGGGAAACGTCATCTCGCATGATGGCTTCACCGCCGAGCCCGGGGGCAGCGCGGGCATCGTGGAAACGCAGAATAGTTCGGAGCCGGATGGCTCCGATTCGCGGCATCAGTCTCACAAGAATGTGGCGCACGAGTCTCCATCGCCGCAGAAGAAGGATGTCTTCAGCAAGATCGGCAACAGCCTTTCGAAATTTTTCACCGGACACTGAGGCAGGATGTTATTAGTGCGCCAGTTGGAGAAATTGCTCGGCAAGAGCCGGGTGAGTGTTGACCCCGCCACGCTCGTCGAACATGCGGGCGACAAATGGTTCGCCAGCCATCCGCCGGAGGTGGTCGTCTTTGCCGAATCCACCGCGGATGTCAGCAAACTCATGAAGTTTGCCTATCGGCGGCGGATTCCTGTGACGCCGCGTGGCGCCGGTTACGGCTATGTCGGCGGCTGCGTGCCGCTGCAGGGCGGCATCGCGCTTTCGCTGGCCCGGATGAATCGCATCAAGGAAATCAATTTCGCCGACGCCGTCGCCGTCGTGGAACCGGGCGTCATCACCGCCAGGCTGCAGGCTGGCGCGCGCGAAAAGCGGCTCTTTTATCCGCCCGACCCGGCGAGCATGAAGGATTGCAGCCTCGGTGGGAACATCGCCACGAATGCCGGCGGCCCGCGCTGCCTCAAGTACGGCGTCACGCGGCAGTACGTCCTCGGGCTCGAAGTCGTCCTCTCGAATGGGGAGGTGCTCCGCACTGGCGGGCGCACACACAAGAACAAGACCGGCTTCGATCTCATCGGCATGTTCGTTGGCTCGGAAGGGTTGCTCGGTGTGGTGACTGAGGCCACGCTGCGCCTGCTGCCGTTGCCGCCGGCCCGCGCCACGCTTTCCGCGAGCTTCCGCACATTCCGCCAGGCGGCCAGGGCGGTGCAGGAAATTTTTGCGGCGGGGTTCCTGCCCTCCGCGCTGGAGATCGCCGATGCCTTCACGCTGGAAGCTGCGGGAGAATATCTCGGCAAACATCTCGCGCCGAAAGGCAGTGCGCATCTGCTCGTCGATCTCGATGGCCAGCCGGAGTCTGTCACCTCCGAGGTGCACGCGCTGGCCAAACTTTTGGAAAAGCTCAAACCCATCGGTGCCCGGACCGCGCTCGGCGAGTCGGATTGCGAGGAGCTTTGGAATTTGCGGCGCGCGTTCTCGATGTCGCTCAAGGCCACCGGCCTCACCAAGCTCAACGAAGACATCGTCGTCCCGCGCGGCAAACTCACCGATCTCGCGGAATTCACCGAGAAGCTGCGCAAGAAATACGGCTATCCCATCGCCTGCTTCGGCCACGCCGGCGACGGCAACATTCACGTCAATATCATGGCCGCGAATTACCACCAGGATCGCGCGGTCTATAAGAAGGTGGGCAAAGCGCTCGACGAATTGTTTCACCAAGTGCTCGCGTGGGGCGGGGTCATCACCGGCGAACACGGCATCGGCATCGCCAAGCAACGCTGGTGGCCGGACGCGACCAGCCGGGTCAGCCGCCAAGTCCACGCCACGTTAAAAGCCGCGCTCGACCCGCACGGGATCTTGAATCCCGGGAAGTTCGTCAAAGCCGTCGGCGGGAAGTGATCCGCCGGGCAATTCCGCGGCTCTTAATCTTTAATCATTAATCCCTTAATCATTAATCCTCCTCTCGCTGCTCGAAGAAAGATTAAGGATTAACGATCAAAGATTAACGATTAAGAACGGCTCCGGCCGTCTTACTCTTCCTTCTCTCTCGCCGTCTCCTTCATCAGTGCGAGCAACGCGCAACTGATGGCGAAGCGAGGATCGATCTGGCCGTTGCCGGGCGAGAGGTCGAGGACCTCTTCCTTGATGAAAAAGCGGAAGGTCTGTTTCAGCGTCGCGACGACTTGGCCGTTGAGCTCGATCCGATGCCGACCGGGCAGGAACTTGAGGAAGCGGCGCAATAAGGCGGACCCGTCTTCTTCCATCAGCCCGACGACTTGATCGTTGGCGTCGAGAATATCCCACGTGTCGCGGATAATGGACTTCATGCCGCGCGACCGAATGCTGCCGGTCTTTTCGCCGGTGCGCGGATCGAAGACATCGTGGGCCATGTTGATGGCGACAATGCTGCGCGAGCGCACGGTGAGCACGGGCGTGGACTCGGTCTCGTCCGTGAAGATGGTGAACTCCTCACGCAGTTTCATCAGCGGATGCTTGAGGAACATCACCAACGAACCATCCGGCGCATAGACGTAATACTTGCGCCCGAACAAGGACAGGAACGGCCGCTTGATGGTGTATTGCTGGTGGGCGAACCGAGCGTCCATAGTGCCGTGGGAAGCGGAGAGTGTTGGAGGGGTCACGAGCTGGCGATGTTAGATAAGCGATGATACGTAGTCAATACATATCAGGGAAACCACGGCGTCGGCTTACTTGAAAAACACGACATTGTGGACCTTCAGCGCGGTGCCGGTCTGGCGCTGATATTCGCTCACCGCCTTGTTGTAATCCGCGCGGGCGCGCAACTCGGCAGCTTCGGCCTCGGCGAGTTTTTCCTGCAGGTCGAGCACTTCGAAGGTGGTGCCAGTGCCGGCCTTGAGCTTCTTGTCGGCGGCGTCGAGGGTCTCACGAGCCAGGCGCGTGGCTTCGCTGGTGGAAGTAATCCGTTCGCCCGAAGTCACGATCTGTCCCGAGGCGTTGTCCACGTCCACCACGACCTGTTGCTCGAGCTGCTTCAGCGCGACGAGGGCCTTGGCGCATTCCAGCGCGGCGGCGTTGCGCGCCCCGCGCGCTTCGCGATTGGGGATCGGCAGGCTCATGATCGCGCCCGCCGTCCAGAGGGTCTGATCTTTGTCGCCAATCCGGCTCAGGCTGCGCCCGATCTCGTTGTCGATGCCCAGGAGCGCCAGGCTGGCCGTGAGGTCGAAACGCGGAAGCACTTCGTTGCGGGTGAAGGCGAGGGTGATGTTGCTCCGTTCGATGGTCAGAATGGCCTGGCGATAATCCGGACGCAGCTCCAGGGCCTCGCGAATGGCGGCGCGGACATCGGCATGAAACGGCGGCGAGGGTGGGGGCTCGATCTCGATTCTCACATCGAGCAGCCGCTCAATGTCATTCGTCACGAGTTGCTTCAGCAGGTTCTCGTTGTCGAGGATCGTGCGCCGGGCGAGGATCACCGCCTCTTCGCGTGAGGCCACTTGGGCGCGCGCCTCGGCGACGTCGAGCAGGGCCATCGTGCCGATTTTTTCCCGCGCCTGATTGTCTTTCAACAATTGATTGGCCAGCTCCTGGTTTTGCTCGGCCACCTGCAGGTTCTCCTTCGCGAAGTGCAATTCGTTGTAGACGAAGTTCGTCGTCGTGATCGTATCGATGATCTGCTGGCGCAATTGCCATTCGGTCACCTTCGCGTTGTTCCGGGCGATGCGGACCTGGGCGAGATTGGCCGCCGTGCCGAAGCCGCGGAGCAGCGGTTGCTTGATGCTCACGCTGGCTGTCGATTCGTAGAAGTTGGTGAAGTGATTGAAGATGCCGAGCGTGTTGCTCGAGCTCAGGCCCAAGTCGTAGGTCAGGCCGATGGAAGTGGCGCCGGCCAGGTCGGCGCTGAGGAGATCGGTGCGGGTCAGCGCCCGCGTCCTCAGGTGAATGTCGTTTTGGAAAAGACCCGGCAGGGCGTTTTCCGTGCGCTGCGCGGTCAGCGAGAAAGTGGGGTCGAAATGCCCGAGCTGCTGGGTGATGTTTTCCTGGGCGATCTTCGGCTCGAATTTCTCGACCTGGATGGCGAAGTTCTTGGCCAGCGCGGCCTGGATGGCCGTCTCCAGGGTCAGCTTCAGCACCGAGGGCTTGGGGGCAGGGGCGTTATCCCCGGCCAGAGCAGTGAGGGAAACGATGAGGAGGGGGAAAATGAAGCGCGCCAGCCGGAGCATGGGGAAAGTCGGGATAGAAAGGAAACGGGGGTAAAGGGAGTCGGCGGGAAGACCGACATTTCGCATACACCAAACCCGGCGGCATCGAGAAATATTAAACCTCATTAGTAATAAGACGCGGCAATTTGCCAAAAGTGCTTATGCCGGGTTGGCACGGTTTCTGGTCCGTTGGAGCCCCGCACGCGGTTTTCGGGTTTTCCAGAAGCCGACTCCCGTATTCTCCCGCAGCTCGCCCGATCTTCAAATTCCTCGAAAAATAACCCTCGTTTGACACCTTCCCGGCCCAAACCTACTCTGGGCGACTTTCGGGACTATGCTTACCGCCTCCCCCATCACCAATCAGCCCGTAGGCAAGACATTCAGTATCGCCATCAGCATACTGGGGCTGGGCGCGGTTTTGCAACTGGTCCTTATCGGTTGGGCTTTTGTTAAACGCGCACGCAGCGGGGCGCCTCCGCCCACACTCATGGCCCAGGTCGTGCCCTCCACGACTCTGGAGCACATCCCCATGCAGCAACCTGGGTCGCTGGATGTGGGGGCGAATCCGTTGAGCGAGCCCAAGCAGTCTTTCACGACCAATTCGTCCAGCACGGAGCCTTCCCGTCCCACCCCGGTGCCGAACCGGCCGACGGCCGCCGAACCGGCGAATCGCTTCGATGAACTCGTGTTGCAGGGCAAGGAATTGCGCGAGCGCGGCGACATGAGCACCGCCATCACCAAGTTCCGCGAGGCCGCGACGATCGACGCCAGGAGCGCGGTTCCGATCACCGAACTGGCCATTACCTACGACAAGATGGGCATGGCCGACAAAGCCGCGGAGAGCTGGCGCAAGATTTACGAGATGGGCGATTCCGCGGGTGTCGCCTACCAGGCGGCCAAGGCCAAACTCGAAGCTTCGCAAGCCTATGCTCTGCGCCAGGTTGCCAAGCCGCCGGTCGTCGGTCCCGCGCCGCAGCAGAACAGCACCCCAGTCGATACTTCTGCCGCCATCGATGGCATCAATGCCGGTGCCATGCTCGGCCTCCTGCAGGTCAAGGAGGAGGACCTGCACGACGATAATTCCGCCAAGCACTTCCTCCTGCACATCCCGATCAAGGCCCGGCCCAAGGCGCACGTCGATGTGAAGGACCTCGTCATTCACGTCCTCTTCTACGACATCGCGAATGAGCAGAACGTCGTCCCGACCAGCGCGAACGTGCAATCCCGTTGGGCGACGCCGCCGGCCGACTGGGCGGACACCGACACCGAAGAGCTCACGGTTGAATACCAACTTCCCAAGCCCGAGCGCGCCGCGAAGCACGACAGCCTGAAATACTTTGGCTATATCGTGCGCATCTATTACAAGCAGCAACTTCAAGCCGCGACCGCTCAACCCGAGCGTCTCGCGCAACAGTATCCGCCACCCCCCACCCTTCCGAAAGAGAACGAGAAATGAGAATTCTGCTGGTCGATGACGACACGGCCATAATCCAGAACCTGCTCGCCAGCCTCAAGACCCTCCCGGGCCATGAAGTGCGTGTGGCGACCAATGGTCAAAAAGCTTTGGAAAACGCGGCGGCCCTGGGGGGCGTGGATCTGCTGATCACCGACGTGGTGATGGAGCCCATGGACGGCTTCACCCTGCGCGACCACCTGGTGTCGCAATATCCCGGTATCCGCACGATTTTCATTACCGGCTACGATCTCAGCGATTACCCCGAGCAAACATCGAATCACCAATTGCTCACCAAGCCCTTCCAAGGGGAGGAATTGCTGGCGGCGATCGCCCGGGAGATGCTTTCCGCCCAGCCGGCGGCCCCGGCCGCAGTGCCGCGCGCGGCCATTCCCGTGCGTGGGCCTTCGCCCATGGACGTGGTCGATCAACCGACGATGCGGATCGAGCTGCCACCGGATGCCCGTGGAGGCGGCCCAGCGGCTCCGAAGAAGGCAGCGCCCGCCCCGCGTGCTGTCCCCTCGGGAGCTCACGCGACCGTGCGCGTTCCCGGTACGACCAAGATACAGCCGGTGCCCGCGCCCAGCGCGCCCCAGGCCGCTCCGCGTCCCGCGACCCAGCAACCGGCGCCGGCGGCAACCGCCAGGGCCACCGCGGTGCCAAAGGCCGCCACCGCTCCCGTTCCGCGTGCGCCTGTCGCGCCGCCACCTCCTGTCGAGCCCGAGTTTGAACCCGAGACCGAAGAAGACACCTCCATCGGATCCTTGGGCACGCAGTTGGTCGAGGCTTCCGACCCGGGTGAATTGGCCGGCCAGCTTTTTGGCGCCTACCTGCTCGACCAGAAGATCGCCGAAGGCCGCTTGGGCAGTGTTTATTTCGCCGTCCAGGTTTCCATCAATCGCCCGGTGGGGATCGAAATCCTCGATGCCGACAAGGCTGACGATCCGGACACCCGCGATCGCTTCATCGCCGACGCGCGCGCCAAGGCGCAGGTGCAACACCCGTCGATCATCGCCGTGTACGAAGCGGGCGAAGCCAACGGCCGCTACTTCTACGCGCACGAATACGTCGACGGCACAAACCTCGCCCAACTCAAGGCCGCCGGCAGCAAGCTGGATGAAATCTCCGCGCTGAAAATCCTCCGCGTCGCCTCCGAAGGTCTCGCCTATCTCGACTCGCACAATATCCCGCACCAGGTGCCCGACGCCTCCAGCATCTCTGTGGGCAAGAATGGCCAGTCGCATCTCGCGAACCTCGCCGAGCAAGCCACCGATGAGCAATTGCCGCCGGAAGAGGAAATCAAGATCCTCGGCCGCATCATGCTCAGCGTGTTGCCCGCCGTGCAGTCGCTCAATCCGGGTTTGCGGGATTTGCTGAAGGGCATGGTCCAGACCGGGCCCGACGCGCTCACCACTTGGGGAAAGGTCCTGCAGGGCATCAAGGCCATCGAGCCGAAAGTCATTCCCATCGAGGCTGCGAAGATCAGCGCCCAGGACCGCGCCGCCATCGCCGCCGTGGAACTCGCGCGCAAGCAGCAGAAGCGCACGCTCTACTTCAGTGTCGCCAGCGTCTGCAGTCTCATCATCCTCACCATCGTCCTCATCTTCTGGGTTTACTCGAGCAACGAGCGCAACCTCGACGAGCAGGTGGATATTCCCGCCGGCGAATTCATCTTTGCCGTCGGCGAATCGAAGACGCTGCCCGAATTCTGGATTGATAAATACGAGGTCACCTATGGCCAGTACGCGAAATTCGTCCAATTCCTCGAGCAACACCCGACCTCGGAATACGACGATCCGCGCCAGCCGCGCGTGAAAACCGCGGCCATGCACAAGCCGGAGCACTGGGAGATTTACTATCAGAACGCCAAGGCCGGCAAAGCGGCGCGGGGTGTGAAGATCGACCTGAACTGCCCTGTCATGGAGGTGGATTACTGGGATGCCTACGCCTACGCCAAGTGGAAGGGCCGCGAACTGCCGACCGAAGAAGAGTGGGAAAAGGCCGCGCGCGGCACCAAGGGCTTCAAATTCCCCGGCAGCGATGATTTCAACCCGAAGAACGTCAATTCCGGGATCGATCATGACCCGAATCACCCGGACGCCAAGGGCGCCGTGGACGGCTACAACTTCTGGAACCCGGTCGACAAGATCAAGGGGGACAAGAGTCCGTTCGGCGTCATCGGCATGGCCGGCAACGTCAGCGAATGGACCGGCAGCTGGGACGCCGCGAAGCGCAGGGCGATCGTCAAGGGCGGCAGCTTTGCCGCGAAAGAGGTCAATCTCGATAAACGTGCAGAAATCGATCCCAACAAAGTTGACGAAACGATTGGATTCCGGACAGTGAGCCACACCCCCCCTGCCAAAAAATGATGAAGCTCCTACGCTCGCTGCTCCTCTTCTGCCTCGCGGTCTGCTGCCTGGCCACCGCCGCCCATGCGCAGATCACCGTGGAATGTTCCATCAAGCAGCGCTTCCATCTGCTCTACGAACCGATCATCGCCACCGTGCTCGTGACCAATCGCGCCGGGCGCGACATCACGCTCTCGGACACCGACGAGTATCAGTGGTTCGGCTTCCGCATCATGGGCGAGGACGATCACATGATCCCGCCCCGCGATCTGCACTACAAGCTGGCGCCGTTCGTGGTAAAGGCGGGCGAAACCGTCAAGCGCACCGTCAACCTCAACGAACTCTACGAGATGGGCGGCGAGGGCCAATTCCGCATCCAGGCCTCCATCTACTACTCCGGCCTCGATAAGTTCTTCGTCTCGCGCCCCACCTTCATCGACGTGAACGAGGGCCATCTCATCTGGAAGCGGACCGCCGGCATTCCTGAAGGCCAGCCGAACGCTGGTCAGATGCGCATCTTCTCGCTGCTTTCGCATGAGGTCGGCGAAACGAATACGCTCTACGTCCGCGTCGAAGGCCAGGATGACGGCATGGTCTACTGCACCTTCCCGATCGGTCGCATCCTCGACAACGTCCAGCCGCAGGTCGAATTCGACTCCAATAACAATCTTTACGTCCTGCACCTCATCGGCATGCGCGCCTATGTGCTGACCAAGGTGACCTCGGCGGGTGAATTTGGCGGCCAGGTGAATTACTCCGCGCCCAAGACCCGGCCGACCTTGCGCCATACTGTTGCGGGTGGCCTCGAGATTATCGGCGGCAAACGCGAAAACGCCGTCGCCCCGGAGATCCGCGCCAACGATCTGCCGAAGCTTTCCGACCGGCCGCCGAATATCCCGAAGAATTGAGGGTCGCCCGGCCTCTTAATCTTAACCGTAATCGTAATCTTAATCCCTCTTCAGCAGTGAAAGAGTAAGAGTAAGATAAAGATTAAGATTAAGAAGAAAGCCCGAGAATCCATGCATCTGTCGAAGCGTCCCCGCCGTCTGCGTTCGTCGCCGACCCTCCGCGATCTCGTGCGCGAGAATGCAGTCACCGTCGATGATCTCATCCTCCCGCTCTTCGTCAGCGAAAAGGTCACCGGGCGGGTGCCCGTGGCCAGCATGCCGGGCGTCTTTCAGCTCTCGGAAAAAGAATTGATCGCTGAGGCACTCGCCGCCCACGACGAAGGCATTTCCGCCGTCCTGCTCTTCGGCATTCCGGAGGTAAAGGATGAACGCGCCTCGCAGGCCTATGCGAAGGATGGTGTCGTGCAGCGCGCCGTGCGGGTCTTGAAAGCCGCACGCCCGGACTTGCTCGTCATCACCGATGTGTGCCTCTGCGAATTCATGAGCCACGGCCACTGCGGCATCACCCATTTCCATGGCGACCAGGCGCACGTCGAAAACGACGCCTCCGTCGAGCTGCTGGTGAAGACCGCCGTCTCCCACGCGGAGGCTGGCGCCGACATCGTCGCACCGAGCGACATGATGGACGGCCGCATCGGCGCCATGCGCACCGGACTCGATGCCGCCGGCTTCCAGGACACGATCATCATGAGCTACGCGGCCAAGTTCGCCTCCGCGCACTACGGCCCCTTCCGCGACGCCGCGGAGAGCGCCCCCGCCGCCGGCGACCGCCGCACCTACCAGATGGACGCCGCCAACGCCCGCGAAGCCCTGCGCGAGACCGCCCTCGATATCGAGGAAGGCGCCGACCTCGTCATGGTCAAGCCCGGCCTCCCGTATCTCGACATTCTCTGGCGGGTGAAAGAGCGCTTCGGCCTCCCCACCGCCGTCTACAACGTCAGCGGCGAGTACGCCATGGTCAAAGCCGCCGCCCAAGCCGGCTGGCTCGACGAACGCGCTACCGTACTGGAACAAATGCTCGCCTTCAAACGCGCCGGCGCCGACCTCATCATCACCTATTGGGCCCGGCAGGTCGCGGGGTGGCTGGCGGGGAAGAAGTAGGTTTTAAAACGCAGAGGCGCGGCGCGGCAAAGCCGCAACCAAAAGGGGAGCCACGAACATGCGAAAAGACAGGGAAGGGAAAGTGACCCGCGAATCACCCGAATGACGCGAATGATCTGCCCTCATTCGTGTTATTTGCGTGATTCGCGGGCCAAAAATTCTACGCGTCGTGCGGACATTTTCATGGTTAGCACTGCAGAGAAGAAAAGCGCGAAGCGCCCCCCCAAAAAACGCCGTCATCCTGAGCGAAGCGGGGAAGCATGGGCGGAGTCGAAGGACCTCCAATTTCCGGGGGTTTTTGCGCGGAGCTTCCACCGTTCCGCACGTGACTACGTGCCCATCGCGTCGCGCCTCCCTCCTCTGCGTCTCTGCGTCTCCGCGTTTGTTCCCACGGCACCACGGACTTCTCCTAAAGCGTCGAATCTGCGTTTTAAAAAATCCCCTATGCTCGTGATTTTCACCATTTCCCCATTTGCGCATCCCCTCTGCCGCTGTTAGAACCTTCGCACTTTTGCCCCAATGAAGCCGGGGCGTCGTTACCATGCCCAAAGATCCCACGCTCCACAAAATCCTCGTCATCGGCTCCGGCCCCATCGTCATCGGTCAAGGCTGTGAATTCGATTACTCTGGGGTGCAGGCGTGCAAAGCTCTGAAAGAGGAAGGTTACGAAGTCGTGCTCGTGAACTCCAACCCGGCCACGATCATGACCGACCCCGAGTTTGCGCACCGCACCTACATCGAGCCGATCACCCCCGAGGTCGTCGGAAAAATCATCGAAGCCGAAAAGCCCGATGCCCTCCTGCCCACCCTCGGCGGCCAGACGGCACTGAACTGCTCGATGAAGCTCCACGAGCTCGGCGTGCTCCAGAAACACAACGTGCGCATGATCGGCGCCAAGCCCGAGGCCATCCACAAGGGCGAAGATCGCCAGGCCTTCAAGGAAGCGATGATCAAGATCGGTCTCGACCTGCCGCGCTCCGGCACCGCTCACACCATGGAGGAAGGGCGCAAGGTCGCGGCCGAGATCGGCACCATGCCGCTCATCATTCGCCCGGCGTTCACCCTCGGTGGCAGCGGCGGCGGCATCGCTTACAACAAGGAAGAGTTTGAGATCATCGTCGCCCGCGGGCTCGATCTCTCGCCGGTCAGCGAAGTGCTCATCGAGGAATCGCTCCTCGGCTGGAAGGAATTCGAGATGGAGGTCATGCGCGACAAGGCGGACAACTGCGTGATCATCTGCTCGATCGAAAACGTCGACCCGATGGGCGTCCACACCGGCGATTCCATCACCGTCGCCCCCGCGCAGACCTTGAGCGATCGCGAATACCAGAACATGCGCGACGCCAGCTTTGCCGTCATCCGCGAGATCGGCGTCGAGACCGGTGGTTCGAATATCCAGTTTGCCATCGAGCCGAACACCGGCCGGATGATCGTCATCGAGATGAACCCGCGCGTCTCGCGCAGCTCCGCGCTGGCCTCGAAGGCCACCGGCTTCCCCATCGCCAAGATCGCTGCCAAGCTGGCCGTGGGTTACACGCTCGATGAGGTGAAGAACGACATCACCCGCGAGACCCCGGCGAGCTTCGAGCCGACCATCGATTACGTCGTGGTCAAAGTCCCGCGCTTCACCTTCGAGAAATTCCCGCAGGCCGACCCCGTGCTGACCACGCAGATGAAGAGCGTCGGCGAAGCCATGGCCATCGGACGGACGTTTAAGGAAGCGTTGCAAAAGGCGCTGCGCTCGCTGGAGATCAAACGCTTCGGGCTCATCGGTGATGGCAAGGATGCCGTCGTTGATGATGACACGCTACGCACCAAGCTCACCGTGCCGAATGCGGAGCGGATCTTTTTCCTCGGTCTCGCCTTCCAGCGCGGATGGACCGTTGAAGAAGTCTTTGAGCTGACGAAGGTGGATCGCTGGTTCCTGGAAAATATCCGGGAAGTCGTCACGGCTGCAGAACAGCTTGCAGCCAGTAATTTTGGTGAACTCGTGGATGGTTACACCGAGGCAGACAGTAAGAATCTTCCTTTCGATGAGGCCAAGTCCTTCTCTTTGAAAGCGCAGCTCCGCCGCGCAAAGAAGTTGGGCTTTTCGGACGTACAGCTTTCTGTGCTTGGACAACGTTCCGGAAAAAGTGCTGCCCCGGTTTTCGCGATCTCTCACATTCGCCATCCGCAAGAGATCAACGTCAATCCCACCTACCGTCTCGTCGACACCTGCGCGGCGGAGTTCGAAGCTTACACGCCTTACTACTACTCCACCTACGGCGACGAAAATGAGCGCCGGGAGAGCGGAAAGAAAAAGGTCATCATCCTCGGGGGCGGGCCGAACCGCATCGGGCAGGGGATCGAGTTCGACTACTGCTGCGTGCACGCGGCGTTCGCGCTGAAGGAACTCGGCTTCGAGACCATCATGGTCAACTCGAACCCCGAGACCGTCTCGACCGACTACGACACCAGCGACAAACTCTACTTCGAACCGCTCACCCTCGAAGACGTGCTCAATATCTGCGAGCAGGAGAGCGAAAATCTCTTTGGCGTCATCGTGCAATTCGGCGGACAGACCCCGCTCAATCTGGCCAAGGGCCTGGAGGAAGCAGGCGTGCCGATCATCGGCACTTCGCCGAAATCCATCGAGATTGCCGAGGACCGCAAGCTCTTCGGGGCGATGCTCGACAAGCTCGGCATTCGTCAGACCGCCGGCGGCACCGCCGTGACGGAAGACCAGGCGGTCACCGCGGCAAACACCGTCGGCTATCCCGTGCTGGTCCGCCCGAGCTTCGTCCTCGGCGGCCGCGGCATGCAGCTCGTCCATACCGAAGCCGACCTGCGCAAGTACGTCCGCGAAGCCATCGAGGCCGCGCCCGGCGCCACACCGAACACGGCGTCGAATCCCATTCTCGTCGATCACTTCCTCGAAGACGCGCTCGAGATCGATGTCGATTGCATCAGCGACGGCCAGACCGTGGTAATCGGCGCGATCATGGAGCACATCGAGGAAGCCGGCATTCACAGCGGCGACAGCGCGTGCGCCATCCCGCCCTTCTCGCTGAAGGAAGAAGTGAAAGCCGAGATCACCAAGGCGACCAAGGCCATGGCCAAGGAGCTTCACGTAAAGGGCCTCATGAACGTGCAGTTCGCGGTCAAGGACGACGTCGTCTACGTCCTCGAAGTGAACCCGCGGGCCAGCCGGACCGCACCGTTCGTCAGCAAGGCCATCGGCGTGCCGCTGCCCAAGCTCGCCGCCAAGATCATGGCCGGCCAGACGCTGCAGGAACTCGGCTTCACCAAGGAAATCATCCCCACGCACTACAGCGTGAAGGAAGCCGTCTTCCCGTTCATCCGCTTCCCCGGCATCGACATCATGCTTGGGCCGGAAATGAAGTCGACCGGTGAAGTGATGGGCATCGACCAAAACCTCGGTCTCGCCTACGCGAAAGCCCAGATGGCCGCCCAACCCGCGCTGCCGAGCAAGGGCAACATCTTCATCAGCCTCGCCGACCGGCAAAAGCCGAAGTCGATCGAGATCGCCCGCGGGTTTGCCGATCTTGGCTTCAAGCTCTTCGCCACCAGCGGCACCGCCAAAGCGTTGAAGGCCGCCGGCATTGCCGTGACCTCGCTGCACAAGCTCAACGAAGGCCGCCCGCACGCGCTCGACATGATCAAGAACGGCGAGCTCGCCCTGGTCATCAACACCCCGAGCGGCAAGGTCTCACGCGAGGACGAAGTGAAGATCCGCAGCACCGCCACCGCGAACCGCATCCCGGTCATCACCACCTTGCGCGCCGCGCGGGCCAGTCTCGAAGGCATCCGTGCCTTGAAAGAACACGGCCTGAACGTCAAGCCGCTGCAGGAGTGGCACGGGAGATAGAAGGCAGAACACCCAACATTGCCCCCACGGCACCATGGGCGTCTCGCAAAGCCTCGGCTCAACATCCAACGCCCAACATCCAATGGGCCACCGCGGGGCCACTCCGCGGCCGCGCGCCTGCGAGGTTTTCGGGAAGGGATTGTTCACGGTTGCACGATGAATGAGCGGTCGCGCAGTAACGTGCGAGTCGGCTGGAGCATTCGCATTTAGCGACAGCGCTCCAAAAAAGCCCGTCATCCTGAGCGAAGTGCCCCGGTGGGCGAAGGCGGGCGGGGCACGTAGCGAAGGACCTCTGATCTCCGCGGGCGAAGGCGGCGAGTGGGGATGGGCACGGGGTCGCGTGCAAGTTGGGAAAGCTCCGCACGAAAACCCACGGAGATCAGAGGTCCTTCGCTCCGCCCATGCTTCCCCGCTTCGCTCAGGATGACCGCAAATTTTTTTGGACCGCTACTGCTAATTTCGAAGCCGCTCTTTGCTCCCCCCAACCGCATTTCACACCCCCGACGGCGAACCAGACCGGTCCCGCGGCTCGCCATTGGATGTTGGATGTTGGGTGTTGGGTGTTGGATGTTCTGCCTTTCCCTCCCGCGAAGCCGCGCCACTCCCGCCCCCACTATCAATATGTACAAACGGCGTCCCCGTATCCTCCTGGCCCGCTTCCATCTTCTTCCGTGATTTCGCCGCGATCTCCACGTAAAGCTCCCGAATCCGCGCCAGGTCTTCATCATCGAGTTCCTCCAGATCGAGTAACGCTGTATGCGCTCCCTTGGTCGCGCGAATCAACTCATCCAGCTTGATCTGAATCGCGTCGCTATCGCGGTTCTGAGTGTTCTGAATCAGGAAAACCATCAGGAAGGTGACGATGGTGGTGCCGGTATTGATCACCAGCTGCCACGTATCACTGAACTTAAAGATCGGTCCGGTGATGGCCCAGACAACAATCGTCGCCGCCGCCAGAAGGAAAGCCATCGGTTTGCCCGTAGCCCGGGCCGATCCCTTGGCAAAACGGTTAAACCAGGAACAACGGTTCATGCTGTACGTGATTCGCAGAAGAGCGCCCGGTTGCGCGTCCCGCTACGCGGTGCCGCAATAGCAGCGCCGCGTTGACAACCAGCGAGGCGCCAGAGTTCCGGGGAGCACACTCGTCCCGGGTGTTGGTTTCGGCGTCCCGCCGAAGCGGACTTTCCAAGCTCTCGCAGTCACGCGAACCATCTCCGCTGAACATATTCGCGTCTATTGGCGCCCATTCGCGGTTTAAAGCTCTTCCTCTCTGCGGTCCTCTGCAGTGCTAACCATGAAAATGTCCGCACGACGCGTAGAATTTTTGGCCCGCGAATCACGCAAATAACACCAGTGAGGGCAGATCATTCGCGTCATTCGGGTGATTCGCGGGTCACTTTCCCTTCCCTGTCTTTTCGAATGTTCGTGGCTCCCCTTTTGGTTGCGGCTCCGCCGCGCTGTGACCTCTGCGCTGAAATGAGCCTCCGATCCGGTGAAGGCCACCCTCGCCTGACAATTCTTTGACAATCTTCTCACGACCGTTTGGCACATCGCCTCGCGACTTGGACTAGCTGTGGAGTCGCAATGAAAACCAAACTGCATTCCCGTAAATTCTTCATCCCGCTCGCCGGGCCCATCTGTGCACTATTGGCGGTCGCCACGTTGACCCCACTGGTCAACAACTCGAACACCTACGCCGCGGAATCTTCCCTCGAATACCTCGCGAAGAAAGTGAAGATGCCGGCGTCCACGCCGGCGGAATCGAACAACAAAAACAATAATAACGACGACAACCACGGCAATCGCACGCCGGAGGAATCGCTGGCCGCCGGGCTGAAATACTTGCTCAAGCAACAACATGCCGATGGTGGTTGGGGCCAGGGCGGCGGCTGGCGGCAAGCCACTGCGAACTCACGCAGCGGCGGTGGCCGCGTGGAGGGGCCGAACGTGGAAGATCCCTCTGACCTCGGCAATACCAGCGCGAGCGTAGTCACTCTCTTGCGTGCCGGCGAATCGCCAACCGAAGGCCAGCATCGCGATGAGATGAAGAAAGCCTTCGAGTACATCTGCAAACAAGTCGAGAAGGCCGACGACAATTCGCTCTACGTGACCGATGTGCGCGACACGCAGTTGCAGGTGAAGATCGGCACATACGTTGATACCTTCCTCGCCGGCTGGGCGCTCTCGGAAATCAAAGGCCGGCTCCCGGACGAAGCCGCGGAAAAACGCCGCTCGGCCGCGCTCGATAAAGTCGTCGGCAAGATCGCCCACAACCAGCGGGCGGATGGCTCCTTCGCCAACAACAACGGCTGGGCCTCGGTGATTTCCCAGGGACTTTGCACAAGGCGCTGAATACCGCGGCGCGCAGCGGGGCGAAAGTGACGCAGGAAACGCTGGATAACGCGCAGAAACAAAACGTCGCCGGACTCGATGTCTCGAAGGGGAGCTTCAGCGCGCCGGCGTCCACGGCGGCGGAGCCTTCGAGTGCGGGCGTCTCGCTCTATCGGGAAGCGGCGAAGTGGAATGGCCTGGTCGAGAACAGCCGTTCGAATATCGCGCGCAAGCAGGCGGCGGAAAAGACCATCGCCGATGCCAGCGCGCCGCCGCCAGCCAAGGCCCAGGCGCAAAAGGACCTCGAGCAGATCGCCAGCGACGACAAAGCGACGCGGGCCGCGAATGACGCGGTGGCGAGCAAGCTGAGCGATACGCGTTACGTCGCCGGATTCGGCAACAACGGCGGCGAAGAATATCTCAGCTACATGAACGTCACCGAAGGCATGCACGAACGGGGTGGCAAGGAGTGGGAGGATTGGCGCTCGAAGATGACGAAGACGGTGTGCGGCGCGCAGAATGAGGATGGAAGCTGGGCGGGCCAGCATTGCATCACCGGTCGCACCTTCTGCACGGCGACGGCGTTACTCACCCTGCTCGTCGAGAAGGGCAAGGACAACGCGGGCCTTTCCAGCACGAATGCGCCGGCCGCGCCGGTGGCCGTGAAATGATCCCATGAAGCTGACGCGACGCGAGTTTTTGCGGGGAATGGTCGGCTGGGGCGGACTGCTGGTAGCCGGTTCGCTCGAGCTGCGGGCGGTGCGCGCGGCGGAGCCGATTCGCCGCGCGCACCGTTACCTTGCGGCGCGGCAATCCGCGGATGGCGCGTGGCGCTCGGGGCGCTACGCCGCCTTCCGCGAGGGGGATGTGCTCACGCCCGTGGTGCTATGGGCGATGCAAACGGGCAGGGGGGAGAATGGTGCGGACGCCGTCTTCGCCCATGGGCTCGCGTGGTTGCGGGCGCTGACGGATCGGTGTTGTGGGGAGGAGAGCCCGTGGCCGGCATTGCGCTATCCGCTCTTCACCGCGAGCTATGCCACGCAGGTCTTCGCGCGAAGCGGCGACCACGCTCGGGCGTCGGCCTGGGCGAAGATCGTTGAGGTCTTGCGCACCCGTGAAGTGCTCGGCTGGCCGGCCGGCGATCCGATGTGCGGCGCGTGGAGCGATGCCTCGACGCCGCCGCAGTACGTCACACCGGTGCCGGACATGCTGGCGCCGAATATCTCCGCGACCGCGCTGGCCGCGGTGGCGCTGCGCGCCGCGGGTGGCGATCCGCAGTCCGCGCTGCCTTTCATCGAACGCTGCCAAAATTTCTCCGAGGGCGAGCCGACGAAATTCGATGATGGCGGCTTCTTCTTCGCGCTCGACGATCCGATCCGCAACAAAGCGGGTCGGGCCGGTCGCGACGGGCGCGGTCGCGAGCGGTTCCATTCCTACGGCAGCGCGACCTGCGATGGTTATTTGGCGTTGCGGGCCTGCGGACTGCCGCCGGAACATCCGCGCGTGGAGGCCGCGGTGGATTGGCTACGCGACAACAGCGAAGGCCTGTCGCATGGCGGAACGTGGCTCCCCGGTCGCGAAGAAGCGCGTGTCTCACTGGCGTTCTACCACAGCCAGGCACTGGCCGCGGTGCTGCGAGACATCCCGCAATCAACCGACTGGATCCGGCGCTTGCGCTCTTCCCTCAGCTCGGAATTGATCGCCCGGCAAAGCGACGAAGGCTCCTGGCAGGGCCTCGCCCCCGATAGCTGCGAAGACGAACCCCTGCTCGCCTCCGCTTTCGCTCTGCGCACGCTCTCCCTGCTGGCGTGACTGCGCGTTATTGATCCAAACTCAGCGAACGCGGCTTCGTCTTCGGATTCGGCGCCAGTTGGCCAAAACGCGTCACGTCCTTGGGCGCAGTCTCGATCTTCGGCCCATTCGGCAGGCCTGCCGAAAGCATACTGCCTTCCATGGCATGAGCCACGGTGGAATGGGAGACATTCGAAACGGTGAAGCTGGAGTGGGATTCCGACTCGACGATCGGTGCGCCGAAGTCGGCCACAGGCGGGAGCATGGCCCCCTTGCCGGCCGAGTGCCTGGGCGAATTTGTGGCCATTGAGGACGGCGCGGACGGGAAAAGTTTCGTTGGCTCCACGACCACAGTCGTCCCTTTCGAGGCCGGCCTGGTGTTCGCCGCCACCGCCGCCGGAGCCGGGCTCGGAACGGGAGCCGGCGTGGTGACCGCGACCGCCGCCGGCTTGGATGCAGGCGCGGGCGCCGAGACGATGACCTGCGGCTTCGGCTGCACGTACTTCGCGTAGTGCGGAAACTTGTCGGTGATGATCGAGACCGGCGTATCGATCGCCGCATCATCGAAGACCTCCAGCACGTCCTTAGACCGCATGCGGATGCAACCGTAGCTGACCGGCTTGCCGAGCTTTTCTTCCTCGGTCGTGCCGTGGATGTAAATGCCTCGGGCTCGGGCGTTATGGTTCTGCTCCTCGAGGCCCTCCAGCCAGAGAATACGGGTCACGATCGGGTCGCGTCCGGGTGAATTGGCCGGCAAGACCTCACCGGTGGCGTGCCGTTTCTTGATCACCGCACCGCTGGCCAGGTCCTCGCCGATCTTCTCGCAGACCCGCAGGTTGCCGACGGGCGTCTTGTAGCTGCCGTAAGAGTCGCCGGAACCGTATTTCGACGTAGAAATCGGGTATTTCTTCCAGAAGCAACCGTCCTTGAGCACCGTGAGCTTCTGCTCGGGGATGCTGATGACGATGCTCACCTGGGGCACGTACGGCACGATTTCGTCCGCGGCGGCAACGCTCGCGAACAGGACGGCGGCGATGAATGCCCCTATGTAAGGATGTCCCTGCACGGAGCGTCGATCTAAAGCCAATATTCCGGTCGATGCAACCCCTACTTCTCCGGCACCAGCACGCAGCGAAAGCCGTAGATGACGTCCCGCTCGGCGCGCTCGACGACGTTGCGGTAGGAGGAGCGCAGCTCACCGGGCGAGGCCGTGCCCCAGGAGCCGCCGCGCAGCACACCCCAGTCGCGCGCCCCGGTGCTGCCGCCCTTGTAACTGTCCAGGCACCACTGCCAGACATTGCCGCTCATGTCGAATAGCCCGAGGTGGTTCGGCGGGAAGCTGCCCACTGGTGAGGTCTGCGGAAAGCCATCGTGATAGCCCGCGATGGCCGGCGCCCCGCGCTTGCTGGGGAAGTCGGCGAAATTGCCCGCGCCCGGCGGAGGCGGCCACTGCTTGCCCCACGGGAAATCCTTCAGCTTGCCGTCCCGCTCCTCGGGGGTATTGCCGCCTTCGTCGGACATGCCGGCGGCGGCGCTCCATTCCTTGTCGGTCGGCAGGCGGTAGCTCTGGCCGGACTCCAGGCGTCCCGCGGCCAGCTCTTTCTTGGTCAGCCAATCGCAGAAAGCGGTCGCGTCCTCCCAGCTCACTTTCACCACGGGATGCGTAGGATCTTGTGCGAAATCCGGTGTCGGCCGCTGCCGGCTGGTGGCCGTGCAAAAGGCTTCGTAATCCTGCACGCGGGCCGGCCAGACGGACACCAGCAGGTCGCCCACCGGGACGAATTTCATGCCGAGAGTATTTTCCCAAGGCTCGCCCTGGCGCGGGCCCAGGCGCTTGGCGAAGCGGGCTTCGAGGAACTGCTGCTTTCCTGGCTCGACGGTGCCGCCGACCTCGAGATTCTTGAACCCGGCGAAGCGCAGCTCGTATTTCACCGGGCCCGGATCGAGTGACTCCAGCAGGCAGGGCGTACGATCGATCTCTTTGCCGTTCTGCCACACGCTGGCTCCGGAGGGCGCACTGGTGATCTTCACGCTGCCCGTCGGAAAATCGAAATTTACCTCCACCGGCGCCGTGTGATCCGCATTGATGACCCGATGCTGCTCCGGCCAGCCTCGATAGGTGGCCACGATCTCGTGCTCGCCCTCGGCCACCATCATGGTCTCGATCGGCAGCGGGCCCAGCGGCTGGCCGTCCAGCGATACCAGCGCTCCCGCCTGCATGCAGCTGATCGAGATCGAGCCCGAGGGAAACTCCACGTCCTTCGTGGTAATCTCGTCGCGGGTGATCTTCAGCGGCTCCACATGCACCCGCGTATCCATCTTGAGCGACAGCACATAGTCGCCCAGCAGAAGATTCGGAACGGTCGCCGGGGTCTTGCCCGTTTTCACGATCGTGTCGCCGCGCTTGATCTCGAAGTCGACCCCGCTCGGCTGCGAATTGATCTGCACCGTGCCGTGCGATTCGTGCAAGTGCAGCACGGGTGGATGCGCCTGCTCGCCTTCCTTGATTTCAAACACCACGTCCTCCGGCTCGAAGCCGCCCCGGACGATATGCGCGGTGTGCTTGCCCACGGGCAGCTTGGAAAATTCCGCCGGGCTGACCGGCATATCCGCCGGGCTCTTCACGCCGGCATTGTCCAGCACCACCCACGCGCCGGACGGCTCGGTCTCGATGAGCACGCCGCCGTAGGCATTGTGATGCTGCGCGGAATAAAAGCCCGCTGTGCCGAGCACGAGCAGACCGGCCAGCGCGGCGATGAGCGGCCGCCGCCGCCGCACGTGTTCGCTCAGCGGCTCGCCATCGCGCAAGTGAATGAGATCCTCGTGCATCTCCTCGACCGTCTTGTAGCGATCGCCGCAATTGTTCGCGCAGGCGCGCAGCAGGACTTCGTTCAGCCGCAGGAGCGTCGACTTGTCCGGTAGTTCGTCGATGTCCGTATTCACCGCCGGGAAATCCATCCGGTCCTTCCCCATGGCGAGTTCGTAGAGCACCTTGCCAAGGCTGTAGATATCGGCCTGCGGCGAGCCCGGGCCTTCCGGCGGCACATAGCCTTCGGTGCCGACATACGAGTCCTGCCCGCTCGCTGCCACGAGGCCGATGTCTGCGATCTTCGGCACGCCGCCGACGAAGATGATGTTCGCCGGCTTGATGTCGCGGTGCACGAGTCCCTGCCGATGCAGCACGGCCAGCGCATTCGTCAGCGAGAGGCCGATGGTGATGCATTCGTCGGCCAGCAAGCGCGACCGGCGGGAGAGCTCGGTCTTGATCGTCTTTGGCACATAGCTCGCTGGGTCGATGCAGGCTTCGCCGAGATGGTCGTCGGCCAGCTCCATCACGTAATAGAAAAAGTCCCCGGCCTCATCGCGGCCCACGTGCAGGATGTCCACGAAGCCCATGTCCTCGCGCGAGATCGGCTCGAACTTGGCCATGCCTTCGAACTCGCGCTGAAACGCCTTGTCGCTCTCGAAGGTGCGCCGATCCACGATCTTCACCGCGCGCCAGGTGCCGGTCAGGCTGCGCGCCAGCCAGATCTCGCCGTACGAGCCACGGCCGATGCTGCGAACCATCTCGTGGTTCGGCACATGCGGCGCCTTGGGGTTGTCGGCAGTAGAGGGCATCTCCGGGCGACTGTATCGTTACCGTCCTTCCAGCACAAATACGCAATGGAGGGGGTCATCGAGCGAATCCGGGAAGCGCAACCCATTTTTCAGCCGCTTCCGGGCGCGGGGGCTCAATCGCTTCCAGGGCCATTCCTTCGCCCTCTCTGCCGTCATCAGTGGATTTGGACCCGTCTCGGCGGGGAGGGAACAGGACATTCTGGGATTCACCAAGGTCTACGGGGCTTCGCTGGGTAATGCACGGATGCGGCCTCTGCCCTCCGTCGTTCCCACACCGAGACACCCACTCGGCCCCATTTATTCCCCATCCTGTTGGATTTTTGCATTCAGGAACACGGATCGCGTTCCGCCCGCGATGATCAGTGCGACTTCTCCAGTGCCGCCACTTCCTTCTTCAGCTGCGCCGAGAGCCGATGCTTCACGATATAGACCTGCGCAATGCTCACCGACAGGCTGGCCGCCACCTTCGCCGCCGTCCATTGTTTCACCACCAGACAATCAAAAATCTGGTAATGCTTCGCATCCGCCCGGCGCTTCACCCGCTGCAGCGCCGCCTGGAAAACGTGCTGCTGCCACTCCTGGTCCCACGTCGTGCGAATGTCGAACCCATCCGGCACCCGCTCGATCGTCGCCGTCTCCCGCGAGGCCGTGCCCCGCGTCGGATGCTGCGCCGTAGCCGGCGCCCGCTTGCGAAATTGATCGGCAATCCGCCAGCGGGTGATGTGCAGCAGCCACCCCTTGAACGACCCCGCCTCACGCTCGTATTTCGTGATGTTCTTGGCCACCGTGATCACCGTCTCCTGCACCACATCCTGCGCTTCCGCATCGGTCAGCCCGCTCTGCCGGGCCACGCCATAAATCAGCCGCCAGTAGGTCTCAAAAAACTCCTGCCAATTGCGCTGATCCTCCCAATTCTTCAACCGCTCCACCAAACTCTTCCGCGTCGCATTGAGACGCGGTCCAGTCGCAGGGGTCGGGGCTTTCATCGGACTGCCAGAGTAGCAGCATGGACGGCGAAAAAAGGAGGATAAAATGATCTGCTGCAGCCGGCCTGTCTCCAGAGTCCCCATCTTTCTTCTGTAAGTGACCGCTGCTCAGAGCGCGCCGCTCCGGCGGGAGGCTCCGCTGCGATGTCTTCGCCCAGCCCGCAGGGCGAAAGAATAGAGCCCAGCACGTCAGTGCTGGGACAGTTCAGAAAAGCGAAAGTCCCGTTGGGGGCGAAAGAACTGCATCACGCATGAAACGATGGTGAATACCCAGGAATGTGCGGAAGGAGAATCTCGGGGAGCGCGCCTGTCCGGGGTGCTGGCGACGGCGACTCGCCGGAGCGAACATTTTCATCTCTGGAAATACAAGAGACACATTGGTATGGAGCTTCCACACGCCAGTTGGTCGCAGCGCCTTGGGAAGCGTGCCCGGCGTTTGAGGCGACGGCCCTACACTAACGTGAACTCGCCACACCGTGCTTTTAGGGAAGAAGGTGATTCATTGCGGCCAAGTAGAATAAGCCGGAATTTTTCACGGCGATTGGCTCAATATTTCTTCCCTCGACGGCGTATGTTCATAGATTTGAGCAACTGACATGGAGGTCGAACAGAACGAGCCAAAGAAGCAACGGCGTAGGATGGTCTTGCTGGGGGCCGGAGCCTCAATGCCTCATGTGCCTTCAGCCTACGAAATGACAAAACGGATGCTGGATGCGGTAGAAGGCGACAACGTACCTAAACGGATTCGACGTGCCGTCCGCATGGCCGTCGCGAGTCTTCAATTTGGCGTGGGTTTGCGTGATGAGAGGCCAACGGGGGATGTCAATATCGAGGAAGTGGTAAATGTACTCACGACCTTAGAACAGCGTCACACTTTGGAGGCCGCCTCTTTAATTGGCGCCTGGCATCCTATCGTTGAAGATTTGGACCGAATTACAGTTCAACCCAACCCTCCTCTAGTGCGAGGAGTTGCCGCAAGGGGCGGCGCACCACACGCTACGACATTTGCCTTTCCATCACGAGAGGTGCCTGCCTTTGGAAAGGTTTTCACGAACACCAAGCGCTTTTTAGTTGAGCAATTGAAGTCGTTAGTGTGGCTCAATGAAACAACGGACCTCCACCATCTTGAGCCCTTGGTCAAACGGGCGGCGCATGAGCAGATTCCGTTGGCGACGTTAAACTACGATAACACGATTGAGCTCGTTGCACGGAAGCTTCAGTTGCGATTCGATACCGGTATTGAACACTGGAGAAAACATGGATCATTCAATCATGGCGATAGCGAAGGCATACCATTCCGCAAACTTCACGGGTCTCTCAATTGGGTGCTACGAACCGAAAGTGCTGTCGCGGAAGCGTCGCTGAGCCGTGAGGTAATCGCTGAGGTGGACGAAAGGGAAATGCAAGACGCGGAGTATGAGCCTGCCTTGATTTTTGGAGGGCGTAACAAACTTACGGTTCGTGGCCCGTTCTTGGATCTACTGCTCGATTTTCGTGAGCGCTTGCGAGCAAGCGAAGACCTTATTGTCATAGGCTACTCGTTTGGCGATGACCATATCAATGAGTACATCGCGCAATGGTTGAACACTTCCTCAGAAGGGAGAGTTATCATCGTGAACGGGACGAACTTTCAACTAAAGGCGCGCGGTTTTGCTAGAGCTCTAATCGATTTGGGTTCTCCGCGCGTGCTCAATACCATGAAATATGCTAGTGACGGGATAGAGCAGCTATTCAATTAATAGCGATTCTCGAATGTCAATGAAACCAAGCGCCCTCGAAATCATCTGTGCGAGAGAAGAGCGCCGGATGATGGATCGCATTGGGGATACGATGCGAAAATATTTTGAGAAGCCACCATTCCCCCGTTTCGAAGTCGAGGCTGATATTCGCGGAATGCTGCACAGTGACAGTATAATTGAGCAAAGTCTGGCTTGGAGAATTGGCGGCTGCACCCCGCTTGGGAATCCAATTCAGATCGAGTTGGAAATCATCCATGACGAAACTTGGATTCCGGTGGTTTCCATTTCCTCGACTGAAATCGATGAACCAGTTCTTATCGTCGTTCAGCGACACGACGATCACACTTTCGAAGCCGTTACGGAATTGCTTGACATTTTGGTCGCTAAAGCCCTCTCGCGTTGTTCTTATGAAGAGCAAAATCTAGGGGTTCTAATTGCGGATTGGAATGAAGCAACAATTTACCCTATGCCTGCTCGCCTCGAATCTCGGAAGGAGCGTCCTTGGTAAAAAAATAGCAACGGTGCATCACGGTGCGCTGCCACGAGGCTCTTTCTCACGCCGCTTCATTAATCGCCATTTCGCAGATCTCGTTGATCCGGATTTCCTTTGACCATTGGGTGTTCAGACGCGCCCAATTCAGACCGGCGTCGGTGGAGTGGAAGACGTCGTTTTCCCAGGCGGCGTAGAAGGTGCCGCGTGCGCTCGGATGCGCGGCCAGGAGGGCGGTGTGGCGGCCAGCGGGATCGGGGAGGCCAGTGGTGACTTGCTGCCACGAGGAGCCGGCGCTGCGGCGGTAGAGGAAGGACTCGGCGGGTTTGTAGTGCGATTGCCGCGGCGAACGGGCGGAGGAGATGAGCACGGTATTGGGATCGCCGGCATCGAGGGCGACGCTCCAGACGTAGCGGTTTTCGAGGCCGTCTTCGAAGGGCTGCCAGGTGTTGCCGCCATCGTAACTTTCGAAATAGCCATCGCCCGCGGCGGAGTAGAGTCGGTCGGGCGCGGCGGGATGGATGAGGAGTTGGTGCGTGTCGTAGGGACTGCTCGCGGTGCGGTCCTGCCAGTGGGCGCCGGAGTCCGGGCTCCGGATGAGGGCGCCGGCTTCGATGGCGACGAAGATTCTTCCGGACACGTGCGGGTCGGGTTCGATCCAGCGGACGTGATGCGTGTAGGGGCGCGGCGGGAAGCTCCAATCTTTCGATGACGGGAGAGCGGTCAGGTCGGGGCAGGGCTGCCAGCTTTTACCGACATTCTCGGAGCGGTAGATGGCGCTGGGCTCGGTGCCGGCGTAGATGACTCCATTATCGTCCACGCGCTCCAGGGTGCTGATCGCGACGGACTGCACTTTGGATTCGGCGATGCCTTCGCCTGCGGGGCGCCAGCTTTGGCCGGCATCGTCGCTGTGCCACAGGCCGGAACCGAAGGTGCCGCAATAGACGTGTTGTGGTCGCAGAGGATCGACGGCGACGCATTGCACGTCGTGACCAGTAAGTTGCAGTTCGCACTGGGCATCGTCGCCGTTGGTGGTGAGGACGACGAGCGCATCCTCGATTGCGAAATAGAGCTTGGGCATGGCAGAAAAGCGCGCCGGGTGAACGGTGCGCGGGGTGAAGTCTTCGCGTTTGAAAGATTCGGATTTCGAAGGAGGGATGCGCGTGCGGAATGACTCTGCGCGCTGGCCACGCGCTTCCGAATGCAGATGGCTTGCTGGAGGGTACCGCGCCGTCGGTGCTTAGACTTAAGGTGTGGGCGGCGACGGAGCCTAAGCATTACCCACATCTCAAAAAGACTGCGGATGGGGCCCGCGAATCACGCAGATAACGCGAATGAGGAGGATTTTATTCGCGTGATTTGCGTGATTCGCAGGCACTTCTTCTCTCCGCGGGACCTTCAAAAAAGATGTGGGTAATGGTTAGGACGGAGCGCCGCCCTCCAAGGGACCGGGTTCGGTGAACCCGGCTACGGCGCCTCCGGCAAGCGACCTCAAAATATTTCCGCGGATTTTTGAAAGAACGCGCGGCAGGAGGCCGTATTCCGGGAAGCCCTTTTATTTCTTTCTATGAAACTACGCGTTTTTTTAGCTGCGTTTGCCGGTGCTTGCGCCGCAGCGGTTGGTTTCACCGGATCCGCTCTGGCGGCGGAGCCGGGACCGGTGCGGTTGATGGGGACGGACAAAATCGAGCCGACGACGACGTTTGAGGTGCGGTTCGATCAGGCGATGGTCGCGCCGGAGAAAGTTGGCAAGCCGGCGCAGCGGGCGCCCGTAGTGTTTCAGCCGGCGATCAAAGGCACTTTTGTGTGGTTGAGCCAGCGCAGCGGTTCCTTCAAACCGGAGGAACCGCTGTTGCTGGGGACCGCTTACGGGGCGACGCTTGCGCCAGGATTGATAAAGGCGGATGGCCAACCGCTATCGGCGAATTTTCGGGAGACATTCCAGACACCGCCGATGGTGATCAAGGGATGGAATGAGCCGCGGACGTTCAACGGAAAGGATGCCCCGGCGCGGCCGGGTGTGGTGCTGCTTTTCAATGCGAATGTGGACGCGACCGCGGCGAGTGAGTTCATTCACTTCGTGAGCGCGAAGGGCGAGAGCGTGCCGGCGAAGGTGGTGAATGTGAATTCCGACAGCAACGATGGGTTGTTCCCAGTGTGGCGGAGCAAGGACCAATCGGTGCTGACGTGGGCCGAGCAGTTTCGCACCAAGGAAACCCCGAAAAACTTGCATGGCGCCGCACCCGCTCGCGGGGCGGGCGCGAATTTGGTCTCGGTTTCGCCGCAGCGTCCGCTCGGTGTCGGCGCGTGGAAATTGATCGTGAAGAGCGGCATTCCCACGACCGAAGGACCGGCGCACACCGTCGACCCGCTGGAGGTGGAAATCGGGAAGGTTTTGCCCTTTGAAATCAGCGATGCGCGCTCGACGAATGATCTCGATGATGGACGGAAGCTGATCGTCTCCTTCTCGAAGGAACTGGCCTCGAATGCGCTCGGCAAAAACGCGGCGCGGTGGGTGCACGTGGAGCCGGAACCGGCCCATCTCGAAGTGGAGGCGAACAATCAAAGTTATGTGCTCACGGGCGATTTCGAGCTGAACAAGGACTACCATGTGACTGTGCCGGCTGGGCTGCCATCGGTGGAACCGTTCACGCTGGCCAGGGATTTTCGCAAGACCGTGCGCTTCGGCGAAATTCCGCCGCGGCTCTATCTGGAAGGTTTCGCCACGCAACAGATCAAGACAGGCACCCGGCAGTTTCATTTGCTGGCGATCAATGTGCCGAAGATCCGCGTCACCGCGCGCGTGGTGACGACGGAGTCGGCGCTGCGCGGACTGCAGGAATATCAGGACTATCTCTCGCCGTCGGAGGACGAGAAACATCCCCGCAAGGAGACCGAGCCGTACGACAAGGTGGCGCTCGATCGTCTGCCTGGCACGACGTGGACGCGCGAGATCGACGGGACGAAGCGCGCGGACGAAAAGCAGGAGATCGCGCTGAACTGGAACGAAATCATCGGCGCGAACCAATCGGGGATTGTGCTGCTCACCGCGGAGCAGGCGGGCAAGCCAGCGACACCGAAAGCGCGGCCCGGCGTGCAGGCCATCGTGCAGGTCACAGATGTCGGCGCGGTGTGGAAGGAATCGAAGGCGGAGACGTTTGTGCATCTCTTCTCGCTGACCAGCGGCGAAGCGCTGGCGGGCGTGAAGCTCCGGGCGCTGGACGAGAAGGGCAAGGTGCTCGCGGAGGAGACGACGGATGCGGGCGGTGTGGCGCGCTTGAAGACGCCGGAGCGCGCGCATTGGCTGCTCCCGTTGCATGGTTCCGATGCGCCGCTCATCGACTTCCGCAATTTCCGGGAAAATCTCTCCCTGTATCGGCTCGGCATCCGCGATGTGGGCTGGCAGAGCAGCGGCGAAGAGGCTGGGCGGCAGGCGCTGCTCTTCACCGAGCGGTCGGTCTACAAGCCGGGCGAGACGGTGCACTTCAAGGGCATCGTGCGCGATTGGCGGCAGGGGCATGCGCACATTCCGGCGGGCGTGAAGGTGACGTTGCGGCTCTACGATCCGCGGGACCGACAACTCGCCGAACGGACGGTCGCGCTGTCGGATGTGGGATCGTTTTCCGAGGACTTCAAGCTCACCGGCGCCGCGCTGGGACAACATCGCCTGGAGATGTTGATGGCGGACTCGCGCGCCGATGTGGATGCGATCGCGCAGCAGGTGTTCGAGGTGCAGGACTACACGCCGAATGCGTTTGAGATCACCATCCCGGAGCCGCCGAAGACGATCGGGCCGCTGAAGCTGGATCTGCCGGTGACGGCGCAGTATTACATGGGCAAGGCACTGTCGCGCGCGCAGCTGACGTGGTCGCTGGAGGCGAGCGATGAAGGCTTCCGCCCCGAGGGATTCGCGGCGTTTCAGTTTTGCAATGCGGTGGTGGATTATCGTCTGACCGCGAAACTATTGCGCGATGCGCATTTCTCCGACCAGGGCAAAACGGAGCTCGATGCCAAAGGCGGGACACGGGTGGCGGCAACGATCCCGTTGAACACGAAAGCGCCACAGCCCCGCACTGCGCACCTGTTGTGCGAGATCACGGACCTCGATCAGCAGACCGTGTCGCGTTCCTCGGAGTTCACCATCAACAGCTCGGACTTCTATCTCGGCATCCGGCGCTCGCCCGACATGCTGCACGAGGGTGATACTCTGCCGGTGGATGTGGTCGCTGTCCGCACCGATGGAACGCCGACGTTGAAGCCAGTGAAGGTGGTGCTGCGCTTGAGCCGGATCGACTGGCAGACGAATCGCGTGGAGACCGCGGGGAACGCCTCGGAGTATCGCAGTGAGCCGCGTTTCGAAGTGCTGACCACGCGCGAGGTCCAGACCTGCGCGTTGGTCGGCACGGAGAATAAGTGGGCGCTGGCGCCCGGTGAGAAAGGGACGTCGTTTGCCGTGGGCAAACCAGGCGAGTATTTGCTCGAGGCCACGAGCGAGGATGCGCAGGGGCGCAAGGTGGCGACGACCACTTCGTTCAATGTGTGGGGCGCGGGCCAGACGGGGTGGAATTATTCGAATCCCTTCCAGATCGAGCTCGTGGCCGACCGGGCGGAGTACCGCGCCGGGCAGACAGCGAAGGTGCTGGTCAAGACGCCGATCGCGGGCGAAGCGCTGGTGACGGTGGAGCGCGAGAAAGTGTTGCGGTCGTTCGTCACGCATCTTCAGGGGAACGCTTCGGTCGTCGAGGTGCCGCTGCAGGAAAGCGACGCACCGAATGTCTTCATCTCGGTGATGATGCTGCGCGGCGCGGCGAACAGCCCGAAGAAGTACCAGGCGCCGGAATACCGTGTGGGTTATTGCCAGCTCAAGCTCGCGCGGCCGGAGTCGAAACTCACCGTGTATGTGAAGCCCGAGGCACCGAGTTATCGGCCGGGTGACCAGGTGAGCGTGAGCGCCGAGGTGCTGGACTCCGGCGGACATGCGGTGGCGAACGCCGAGGTGACGCTCTATGCGGTGGATGAAGGTGTGCTCAGCCTGATGGGTTACAAGACGCCGGATCCGCTCACTTTCTTCAACCAGGAACGCGCCCTCGCCGTGACCACTGGGCTGACCTTGCCGACGCTGCTCCCGGAGGATCCGGGGCAGCGCGCCTATGGCAACAAGGGTTACCTCGTGGGCGGCGGGGGCGATGAAGCGAGCGCGGCGTTGCGGAAAGACTTCACGACCTGCGCGCTGTGGCAGGGCAGCCTGCGGAGCGACCCAACGGGGCATGTCGAGGCGAAGTTCGCGGCGCCGGACAGTCTCACACGCTATCGGCTCATCGCTGTGGTGCAGACGGCACGCGATCAATTTGGCAGCGCGGATTCGTCGTTCGAAGTGAACAAGCCGATGATGCTCGAGCCGGCGCTGCCGCGCTTCGCCAATGTCGGTGACACGATCCTGCTGCGCGGTGTGCTGCATAATCTCACGGAGACTGCTGGCGAAGTGGATGTGCGCGTGGAGTTGGACCGCACGGTGTCGTCGTCGAGCGAAAAGCGGCATGTGCAATTGCCGGCGCACGGTTCGGTCGCGGTGGATATTCCGGTGACGTTCACGCAGGCGGGACGCGCGGTGTGGCAGTGGACGGCAGCGTTTACCGGCGACGGGATGAAATACCAGGACGCTGTGCAGACGACCCTGCAGGTCGGCTACCCGGTGCCGCTGAAGCGGGAGATGCGGCTGGCGGAATTGCGCGGCAACGAGGCGAACCTGCTCGCGAACGTCAGCCCGGAATTGCTCGAAGGCACGGGCACGATGCAGGTGAGTCTCACGAATTCGCGGGCGATCGAGTTGCGCGAATCGCTCGATAGCGTGCTGGAATATCCCTATGGCTGTGTGGAGCAGACGACGTCGAGCATGCTGCCGTGGATTACGATGCGCGATTTCCACAGCGTGCTGCCGTCGCTGCAGAAGTCGCCGGCGGAAATCAAGGTGGCGGTGAATCGCGGCGTTGATCGGTTGCTCTCGATGCAGACGTCGTCGGGTGGGCCTCAGCTACTGGCCGGGCGGGGAAGAGCCGATGTTCTGGGGGTAGCGCGTATGGTGCGTGGGCATGACGATGGCGCGGCGCGCGGGATTCCAGGTGCCGGACGATTCGTTCGATCGGCTGATGAATTATCTGAGCCAGCAATTGCGCGGGACGAAGGGCGAGCACACGGATCGGCACTCGGCCATGGCGGGCTTCTCGGATCGTTGCCTGGCGCTGTATGCGCTTGCGGCCGCGGGAAAAGCGGAGCCTGCTTACCATGAGCAGATGTACCGGCAGCGCGACAAGCTCACGCCGGAGGATCGCGCGGTGCTGACGATGGCCATCGCGGAAAGTCACGGGCCGTCCTCGATGATTGCCGAACTGCTCAAGCCGCGGCACGAGAAGCCGTTGCCGGAGGACGATTACTTCTGGTCGTCGTCGCGGGATACCGCGATGCGGCTGCTAGCCTGGGAGCGGTGCCAGCCGAAGTCGAGTAATGTCGAGAAGCTGGCCACGGAACTGATGAACGAGCGTGTGGCCGGCCAGTGGAGCACGACGCAGGGCAATTGCTGGTCGCTGCTCGCGCTGGCGGAATACTTCCGTCACGGGGAGAAGCCGGACACGAACATCACGGGGACGCTGGCCTGGAATGGGCGGACGGAACCCGTCACGTTGAATGCCAAATCGGCGCTGGATGTCGTCCACTTCCCGCTGGCGAAGGATGGCGGCGGCAAGCCGATGCCGTTCGTGAATCCGTGGAAGAAGCGGGTCTTTGCCGAGGTGCTGGTGGAGTCACAGCCGACCAGCTTCGTACAGCCGCGGCAGGACCGGGGCTATTCCATTCAGCGCCATTATGCGAAAGTGGAGGACGACGGCACGCTGCGGGAATTGAAGGAGCCGCGCATCGGCGATCGCGTGCTCGTGACGCTGGATATCACGGTGCACCAGCCAGCGCATTATGTGGCGGTGGCCGATCCGTTGCCGGCGATTTTCGAGGCGGTCAACCCGGTCTTCAAATCGCAGGAGACGTTGGCCGGACATACACTCGGCCTCGATTGGGAGAGCAGTAACCATGAATTGCGCGACGATCGCGCGCTGTTCTTTGCCGACGACTTGAATTCGGGTGAATACAGCATCCGCTATCTGGCGCGGGTGCGGGCGGCAGGCACGGCGACGGCGCCGTCGGCGAAGATCGAGGAGATGTATCATCCCGAGCGCTACGGGATGACGGAGACGGTGCAACTCTCGAGCCTGCCGTTGAAATGAAGCCCGGTCGCCTCATCGCCGTGAAGAAGACCGCGTGGTGGCTGCTACGTGGCGCCGTCGTGCTGGCGGCGCTGGGCTGGGTGGGGCTCCAGTTCGTGACGCTGCCGCCGACGCTGTTGCGGCCGGCGGCGCAGAGCGTGGAGTTTACGGATCGGCACGGCGTACCGCTGCGGGAGGCGCGGACGGAGGAGCGTTTCGCGCACAGGGTGGAGTTGTCGGACGTACCACCGAATCTCATTCACGCGATGCTCGCGGCGGAGGACAAACGTTTCTTCGAGCATCACGGAATCGATTTCGCGGCCCTGGCGCGTGCGGTCTTCGGCAATGTGCGGCACGGACACGTGACGTCGGGCGCGTCGACGATCACCCAGCAGCTCGTAAAGATTTCAGATCCACGCCCGCGCACGCTGACGACGAAACTGCTCGAGGCGGTGCGCGCGGTGCGGTTGGAGCAGTTGTGGACGAAGGACGAAATTCTCGAGGCGTATTTGAACCGGCTTGATTTCGGGAACATGAACATCGGCGTCGCGTCGGCGGCGGATTACTATTTCGGCAAGCCGCTGGGAGATTTGAGCGATGCGGAAGCGGCGTTTCTCGCCGGGTTGCCGAAGAATCCGACGCGGCTGAATCCGCATCGCAAATTTCGCCCAGGCGAAGCAGCGCCAGATGACGGTGCTGGAGCGCATGTGGGACGATGGCTGGCTGGGCGCCGATCAATTTGCCAACGCGTCGCAGGAGAAGCTCACGCTGCAGCCGCGACAACGGCTTTTCCGCGCGCCGCATTTCGTGGATTTCGTGATGCAGGAATTGCCGGCGGGTGCGCCGGCGACAGTGGCGACCACGCTCGATCTCGACCTAAACCGCTTCGTGGAAGACACGGTGAAAGAACGGCTCACGCCGTTGCGCGAAAAGAATGTGCACGACGGCGCGGTGGTGGTGATCGACAACCGGACGGGCGAGGTGATCGCGCTGGTGGGTTCGGAGAATTATTTCGCGCCGGGCACGGGCCAGGTGAATGGCGCATTGGCGTCGCGCTCCGCCGGGTCGACGTTCAAGCCTTTTACTTATCTGCTCGCGCTGGAGCGTGGAGCGACGCCGGCGACGATCGTGGCGGATGTGCCGGCGACGTTCGCCACGTCGACGGGAGTGTATCGGCCGGAGAACTACAACAAACGCTGTCATGGGCCGCTGAGCTATCGGCTGGCGCTCGCCAATTCGCTGAATATCCCGGCGGTCCGGGTGCTGAGTTCGCTCGGCGGTGCGGGGCCGCTGCAGGCGCGGTTGCGCGCGTGGGGGATGACCACGCTGGAAGAACCGGCGGAGCATTATGGCCTCGGGCTGACGATTGGAAATGCGGAGACGCGTTTGATCGAGCTGACGAATGCCTATGCGGCGCTGGCGCGACTCGGCGAGTGGCGGCCGTATCGCCTGGTGCTCGATCCGGCACTGGAGAAGCGCGTGGATATTGCGTCGATCCCCGTCGCGGCCGGGCACACGGCGCAGACGCGCGATGCGGCGTGGCTGATCGCGGATATGCTGAGTGACAATACCGCGCGGATGATCGGCTTCGGGTCTCACTCGGCGTTGCGGTTCGATTTTCCGGTGGCGTGCAAAACCGGAACGAGCACGGATTATCGCGACAACTGGACGGTGGGATACACGCCGGAATTCACCGTTGGCGCGTGGGTGGGAAATTTCGATGGCTCGCCGATGCGCGATGTCTCGGGGGTGACGGGTGCGGCGCCGATCATGCACGCGGTGATGGAGCATTTGCATGCACGCTTTGGGACGACGTGGTTTGCCACGCCGGAGACGGTCGTGGAGCGCGAGGTGCAGCCGCTCACCGGCAAGCTGCTCACGCAAGCGCGGCTGGATGCGGTGCGGGAGAAGTTTTTGCGCGATCATTTGCCGCCGGTGGAATCGCCGGCGGATTACGATGCCGAAGGGCGGGTTAAGCTCGGGCCGGACTATCGCGCGTGGATGGAGAGCGGGGAGAATGGGATCGCGTCACGCGCGTTGTGTGATGCGCGGGACACGACGCTGCGGGTGGAAGCGCCGGTGGCGGGGACGACGTATGTGATCGATCCGGATTTGCCGTCGAGCCGGTTCGTGCCGGTGCTGGCGAGTGGGGCGGCGCGAGCGGTGTGGCAGAGCGATTCGCTGGAGTTCCGCGAACGAGATGGACGGACGTATGCGGAGGTGAGCGAGGGGATGCACCGCCTCAGCGTGCGGGACCCGGCCACGGGTGCGCGGGCGGAGACGTGGATCTATGTGAAGACCTTATAGAGCGTGGAAGCCGCCGAGGTGATGATCGGCGGAGGAGAAGCCGCCGCCGCTCCCGTGGGGGGAGCGGCGGTGTGCTTTCCGCGCCGGCGCGGAGGGGAGATGACGAATGACGAATGACGAATGATCTCGCTGAGCGGGAACGAATGACGAAAGGGCGGGCTACAAAAATGGGGGATGCTACCATCAAAGGGGCAAGTCACGATTGTTCGTAACTGCAAGGACGACATTTCGTAGATTACGAATAATTGGAGGGGGGGCCTCTGGGCGTTCTGGGGGCGTAAGATGCTGGTGAGGTGGGTGATAAGGCCGTACGGGAGGCCTGGCACGTAAGATGTGTTACAGAGGTTCGTTCACACGAAACTCAATCCAACCACAAACCGCCAAATCCCATGAATATGCCCATTTCCTTGGAAGATTATCGGTTCCAGTATCCCAACAGCACCTCGATCCCGACACTTAGCCAAAGCGGCTTGATTGGTGGCTTGCTGGCGCGGCGTGAGCGCAGGCTGGCTCGCCGGGCTCAACGTCGGGCGATATGGAATTTCGTCGTCGGGTTGCCGTTCCGCGGACTGGCTTGGATCGTCGATTTGTTCCGTCCGCATGCGCCGGCCCCCACTCGCGCCCCACATATTCGCCGAGGGGGTATTTATGTCGCCGGCTGATGAGATCCGCGCCTATGCGGAACTGCGCCGGAGGATGCACGAAGCGTTGGCGGCCGAGCATCCCGAATGGATCGAGCCCAATGGCGAATCGCCGATGCTCAATCTCTACGATGAGCGCCTCGCCGAATTGCTCAAGCACCTGCATCCGCCGGAAGAGCGGGCGGTCGCTTGAGAAGATGGACGCTTAAGAGAACGTCAGATTCTTGATGCCCGCGGCAGCGCAGGCGTTCAAGACATCGATGATGCGCTCGTGGCGGGTCTCGGAGTTGGGCCGGATGATGACTGGGTCTTCCCCGCCAAAGCCTTGGGTGGCCTTGAGCCAGTCCCGCAAAGTGAGGAGATTCTTATCTGTCGGCGTGCCGAAAGCCTGGTTGTTGGCCACGACCTGGCCCTCGGGTGAGATATCGATGATGATCGGCGTTTTCGCCGTCGAATCCGCCGTGGCCTTGGCGCCGCTGGGGAGACTGATATTCAGCTCGTTCTCGGTGACCTGCGAACCGGCGCTGGCCATGAAGAAGAGCATGAGCACGAACACCACGTCGACCATGGGCGCGATCTGGAACCCGATGTCGCCGTCTTCTGAACCTACGCTACCAGCCATGAGCAGTTCCTTTCGTTAAGCATGAACGTAAAAATGAGTTGGGGGATTAAGGATTGTTCGAGTCCTTGTCGACCACTGAGAAGGTCACCTTGCCGACGCCGGCTTTGCCCGCGGCGATCATCACCTGCTTGAGGTAATCGTAGCGCACGTTGCGGTCGGCACGAATGAGGATGCGCATGTCGGCATTGGCCTGCACCTTGGTCTGCAAATAGCCGACCATCTGCTCGGGCTGGCCGAACTTGTTGTTGTCCACCTCGAGGCCACCGATGTTGGTGATCGGGTTCCAGGTGACGTTGACGATTGTCTGGCCCTTGGTGTTCTTCTCCGCCGGTTTGGCGTCTTTGGCCACCGGGAGGGTGATGTCCTTGTTGACCTGCAACACTTCCGTCGAGCTGATCGACATGAAGAAGACGAGCAGCACGAGCAGAATGTCGATCATCGGCGCGATCTGGAACTCCGGATCTTCCTCGGGAGGAAGCCGGGTCGCCTGCCGGTTCTGCTTCGCATGTGTCGCACGGTGGGCCATGGATCAGGTCCCTTAAGGGCTTAGGCTTCCCAGTCGAGGGTCGAACCACAGTGCGGGCAGGGGTTCACGCCGGGCGTGACCGAGCCGCCGCAGATCGGGCAGGCCGTGGTGAGAGCGATGGAAACTTTGCGCGCACCCGCGGCGATTGCACCGCCACCGGAATTAAAGCTGTCGCCCACCTGCACGCCCTGGAGTTCGTCGAAGGGAATGTCGAGGAGCAGCGAGTTCACCACGTCGTCCGCGTGCACGATGCACATCTGGGAGATGTTGCGGAAGACGTAGTAGGAAACGAAGGCCGGGATGGCGATGAAGAGACCGCTCGCCGTGGCGAGGAGCACTTCACCGATCTTGCCGGAAAGCGCGCGTGGATCGCTGATGCCGCTGCCGGCCAGAACGCGGAAGGCGCCCATCATACCAATAACGGTGCCGAGCAGCCCGATCATGGGGCTGACGACCCCGATAACCGAAAGGTAGCTGTTCCGCGTGCGGAGCATGGTGGCTTCGCGCAGGCCATGTTCGGCCACCGCGTCTTCCACGGCTTCCTTGCCACGGCCGATGCGGGTGAGGCCGGACTTGAGGACGTTGGCGAGATAGTTGCGGTTCGCGTTGCAGGTCTCCCAGGCTTCCTGGTAGTTGCCGGCGAGAATGGTCTGCTGCAGGGCGGCGATGAGCGGCGGCGGGGCGAGCTTCGCCTTGCGCAACTGCATGATGTTCTGGATGATGAACGTCACCATCGTCACCGAAGTGCCGATGATCGCGCACCAGATGAGCATGATCAGCGGGCCGCCTTCCTTGATCGTTTCGAAGACGCTCTGGCCACCGGGAGGCGCAGCAGCGGCGCCGTCATCCTGCGCCAGGCCGGTGGCGCGGCTCAACAAGACGGTGGCAACACAAAGGGCGAGAGGAATGTAACGGCGGAAGCGGGGGTGGATCATAGTGACTGACTTTGAAGAGAAGAGGTGAAAATCAAGGAACGACGACATCGGGGTGGGCGGTGCGCAGGGCCTCGGCATGTTCCTGTGCGGCGGCAACGGCGACACGGTCATAGTAAAACAGGGTTACCGTGCGCAAATAATCTTCGAGGGCGCCGGGTAAATTTCCGGTGGCTTCCTTGACTTCGCCGCTCACCAGGAAGGCCTGGCTGTAGGCGAGGGCGTTGGCCGCCGTCACGGTCTTTTCCTTCAGGGCTGCGTCGGTGATCGGCCCGATCTTTTGCTTGGCCGTCTCGAAATCCTTCTTGGCGACCGCCAGGCGGGAGAGGCCGATCTCGGATTGCAGCGAGCCGCCGTTCGGGTAGAGCGTCTTGAAGTCGTTGTAGGCGGCTTCCGCCTTCGAGATATCGTTGAGGGCAATGTAGGTATCGCCGAGCATCCCCGTGGCGTGCTGCGCCCACGTGGAGGGCATCCCCTTGAATTTGGCGGTGACTGCCTTGAGCAGGGTGAGCGCTTTGTTGAAGTCCTTGGCCTGATAGGCGGCGACGGCCTGGGCGTATTCCGGCGGAGCGGGCATCCGGACCTCCTTGATGTTGGCCAGCGGGAGGCCAAGCTGGCCCTGACCCACGTAGAAATCGAGCATCTTGCCGGAAGCGGAGACGCCGATGATTTTTACCGAGCGTTGCTGGTTGTCATTCGTGATGATCAAATCCTGCGCGCGGGCGGTAAAAGCCATCAGCAACGCGATACCGGTGGCAAAAAGGAGTTGCTGGATAGTGAGGGGGGCACGTAGCTTCATGCGCTCTGCGGGGCGGAAGCTAGTAATGCAGTCGCCCGAAAGCAACTAAGAAACTTCCCCAATTCATGGTTCAGCATCTTTTCCGAAAATATCAGCAGGCGATTATGATCTCCGTAACGGTGCTGACGATTATATCCTTTGCGCTCCTTTATGGTCACACCGACGCCCTGGACCGGAGCGGAAGTGGCAAAGTCGCCGTCATTTACGGCAAGAATATCTCCCTCCCGAGTGCCCAGCGTGGCGTCCGCAAGGGCGATCTCTGCCGGCAATTGGCCCAGATGGAGGCCTACCAGCCCAAGCATCCGATGATGGATCTGTATCAGGCGCTGGCCGTGAACCGGCAGGAAGCGCGCGAGAATTTCTTCTTCAACAGCCTCGTTCTCAAGCATGAGGCCGACGAACTCGGGGTGAGCGCCACCGAGGACGAAATCTTCGCGGCCACGCAGGCCCTCCCCGCCTTTCAGACCAATGGCGCCTACGATTCCCAGAAGTACATCATGATCGCCCAGAATGTCCTGCCCAGCATGGGGTTCACGACGGATGATCTGTCCGAGTTGATCGGCGATTCCATCCGTTTCCAGAAGGTAAAGGCCCTCCTCGGGACGACCGTGGCGCCGTCCGATAGCGAGATTCGCGATAGCTTCACCCAACTCAACCAGAAGACCGAGGCTTCGGTGGTGCGCTTCAAGCTCGACGACTTCCTGGCCACCACCCAAGTGCCGGAAGAGGACGTGAAGAAGCTCTACGAAGAGCGGAAGTCGACGCTGAAGACCGATGAAACCCGCAAGGTGCGATTCGTGGCCTTCACCCTGCCGACCACGGACAAGCCGCTGACCGGCCCCGCCCGCGTGAAGGCGCTGACCGACCTACAAAAGAAGGCGGAGGATTTCAGCGTGGCAATGACCGACAAGAACGCGAAGTTCGACGAAGTGGCGGCCAAGTACAACGAAAAGGTGCAGGAGTCGCCGGAGTTCCCCGCCTCCAAGCCGCCGGAGGCCTTGGAGTCCTCGAGCGAAATCGGCGCCGCGGCCTACAAGCTCACCAAGGACCAGCCGAACAGCGACGTGCTCGAGACGCCCCGCGGTTACTATGTGCTGCAGCTCGCGAATATCACGCCGCCGCGTCCGCTCGCCTATGAAGAAGCCAAGGCGAACCTCGCAGACACGCTCAAGCACGAGCGGGCGCAGGAAGCGCTGAACCTCAAGGCCACCGACGTGCGCAACAAGATTGAAGAAGCGATCAAGGGCGGCAAGACCTTCGCCGCCGCCGCTCAGGAACTCGGAGTCAAGGCGGAGGATTTCCCGGCCTTCTCGCCGAAAGAACCGAAGATGGATCAGCCGAACGCCATGGAAGTGATGCAGGCGACCGGCGATCTTCATCAGGGGCAGGTCAGCCCGGTGGTGCCGAGCTCCGATGGCAGCTTGATCGTTTACGTCAGCAAGCGTCTGCCGATCGACGAGGCCAAATACAAGGCCGACAAAACCCAGCTCGCCGACAGTCTCGCCGAATTCCAGCAGACGGCGCTCTTCCAGCAGTGGCTCAAGCTGCGCCGTGCCGCCGCGCAACTGGAGAGCCATTTCCGCGCGTAGAGCGGAAAGTTGATGGCTGAGAGTTGAGAGCCGCGACATCTTCTTCCCCGCTTTCTCAACTCGGCGCATTCCTTAAATCCCTCCCGCGCATGCTCTGCTTTTATCATCAGGACATGGAAGCGGTCGGGATTTGCAAGTCTTGCGGGCGTGCCATTTGCCATGTTTGCTCGACGCACTAGACGATGAGCCTACCTCCTGAGATCGAAGAGCTTTTTGACGATGCCAATGGCGATCTCGCCTTGGGCGACCTGGAGGCTGCGGTGGAGAAGTATCGCCGCTGCACCGAGCTTGCGCCGGATTTCTTCGATGGCTGGCACGCGCTCGGCATGGCGCTAATGAAGGTCGGTCAGTACCCGGAGGCGATCGAGGCGGGACTGAAGACCGTGGAGATGCGGCCCAACGAGCAGCTCGCCTGGTCGAGCCTTTCGCTATTTTACGTGCGTGCCGGTATGATCAAGGAAGCCGAGTCCGCCAGCGGCAAGGCGCGCATCCTGGGCTGGGGCGGCAAAGTAAAGAAAGACTGACCTATGGACGCAGGCGCCGGCAATCTCTGGTCCTTCAACGGCGGTGTGTGGTGGCACTTCATCGTGCGGGCGGCGGTTGTCTATTTGATGGTGCTCACTGTCATCCGCATCTCGGGCAAGAAGCAGGTGGGGCAAATGACACCGTTTGAGCTTGTCCTCTTCCTGCTGCTGAGCAACGCCGTGCAGAATTCGATGAATGGCGGCGACAACTCGATCACCGCCGGGGCGATTCTCGCGTCTACGCTCATCGGGCTTTCGCTCATCCATGAGCTGGATCACGCGCCGGTCCCGTAAGCTGGAAAAGATCATCGACGGCGAGGCGGAGATTCTCATTCACAACGGCAAGCTACGCCCCCACGCCCTCGAAAAGGCTGGCCTTACCCAACACGAACTGCTCGCGGCCCTGCGGGAGTCAGACTGCGCGGCCATCGCCGACGCCCACACCGCGATCCTCGAGACGAATGGAAGGATTACGGTGCTGACGCGGAAGCGGGAGTAGGAAGGCAGGAAAGACAGAACATCCAACATCCAACGTCCAACACCCAATGAGGAACGCGCGATACCGCACACGCTTGCGCCATTGGATGTTGGACGTTGAGTGTTGGGTGTTGGATGTTCTGCCCCTCCCACTGCAGAGTTGACCCCGCACAACGCGCGCCCGAAACTCTCTGCCTCCGTTAACGTCTCTTCCAACCCTCTATTTTCCTATGGGCCTCTTCGATTCTCTGCTCGGTTCCGTCCTCGGTGGCGGCGACAAAACGCAGATCCTCACCAGCCTCGCCAGTTCCCTCATCGCGGATCACAGTTCCGGCCAGGGATTGGGGGGCTTGCTCCAGCAATTCGAAAGCGCCGGCCTTGGCCATGTCGTCCAGTCGTGGGTCGGCTCGGGGCAAAACCTCCCGGTCTCGGCGGAGCAAATCGAGCAGGTGCTCGGCAGCCAGTTCGTCCAGCAATTCGCGCAGCAGCACGGCATCGATCCGAACCTCGCCTCGGCCACGATCGCGCGGGTCCTTCCGCTGCTCGTCGACCACCTCACGCCGAACGGTCAGGTGCCGGTGCACGGCCAGGTGCAAAGCATGCTCGCGAGCTTGCTCGGCGGTGGCGCCGTTCCGCCGCCGGCGAGCTGAGTTGGAAAGATAAATTCGAAACCGGGAGCCATAGACGCTTGCGTTCCTGGAGTGCGGCTGTCCCCTGCCGCTTTCGAGAGTCGATTCCCAAAGCGGTAGAGGACGCTCAGCATTACCCACATCTTTGCTCGGTGTTTGGGCGTCGATACAGATAGCGCCTTGGGAGCGGCGACTTTCCAGTCGCCGACCGGAACAAACGCGCGGAGCGCCATCTTTGGGGCGTCGCTCCGCGACGCAGGGTCTTTTCTAGAAAGTCGCCCCTCCCAGTGAGCCGCAGCCGAATTCCCGCTGTCCCTAAACCGACAAAAAGATGTGGGTAATGCTTAGAGAGGACTACCGCATCTCCAAAACGCCGTCGCGAAACGCTTCGCGCAGCGTAGCTCGCGGGCGTTGACTGGCGAAATTCTTCTGTCGTCGCGATAGCTTTCCTAAGGACACGCTCACAAGATCTGCCAATCGATCTCGAAAGTACCAATTTGGTTCCAGTGCGCTACTGACTCGACGAACTCAACGGAGTCGTCGAAATTCAATGGTTCTGGCAATACGGCGACAACTCGCGCATCCAGTAAACTCCTTTTTCCCAACATGGCTGAGACCTTTTTCATCACCACCGCAATCGACTACACCAACGGCGCGCCGCACATCGGGCACGCGTACGAGAAGGTGCTGGCCGATGTGCTCGCGCGTTTTCATCGCTTGAAAGGCGAGGACGTTTTCTTTCTCACTGGTGTCGATCAGCACGGGCAGAAGGTGCAGCAGAGCGCCGAAAAGCAGAGCGTGGAGCCGCAGCAGTTCGTCGATGGCATCACCGCCAAGTTTCTCGCGCTGTGGAAAAAGCTGGAGGTCGAATACGATGGCTGGGCGGCGACGACCGATCCAAAACACAAGCAATGTGTACGCGCGATCCTGCAGCGGTTGTGGGATGACAAGGGCGAGGATGGTCAGAGCAAGTGGCTCTACAAGAAAAGCGCGGGCGGCTATTACTCCGTGCGGCAGGAGCAATTTCTCACCGACAAAGAGCGCGGGCCGGATGGCGAATTTGGCCCGGAGTGGGGACAGGTCGAGTTTCGCGAAGAGGAGAATTTTTACTTCCGCCTGCTGCCGCACAAGCAGTGGCTGCTCGATCTCATCGATGCGCGCAGCAAGGCGGGCCAGCCGCTCGTCGTGCCGGATTTTCGCGTCGCCGAGCTGCGCAACGCGGTCGAAAAGCTCGAGGGTGACCTGTGCATATCGCGTCCCGATACGCGGCTGAAGTGGGGCATTCCTTTTCCCGAAAGCTTCGGCGCGGGGTTCGTCACGTTCGTGTGGTTCGACGCGTTGGTGAACTACATCAGCTTCGCGCCGGATTACGATCCCACGGCGGCCCGTCCGTCGGAGAAGTTTCTCCAGTACTGGCGCAACATCGTGCACGTCATCGGCAAGGACATCCTCATCCCCGCGCACGGTGTCTACTGGCCGATCATGCTCAAGGCGATCGGCTTCGCCGACGAGGAAATCCCCACGCTGCTCGTGCACGGCTGGTGGAACATCAAGGGCAAGGGCGGCGAGAGCGAGAAGATGAGCAAGACGCTCGGCAACGTCGTCGATCCCGACCTGCTCGCGGACAAGTACGGCGCCGAAGCGGTGCGCTATTATTTGATGAGCGACATCGCCACTGGGAAGGACAGCGACTTTTCCGAGGAGCGGCTCATCCAGCGTTTCAACACCGATCTCGCCAACAGCCTCGGCAATTTGCTCAATCGCACGCTCAACATGGTGGCGAAATACCGCGAAGGGATTTTGAAACGCACCGACGCGGATGCGCAGAGCCCGGAATTTGCCCGGGAAGGTGTGGAAGCGTACGTCTCGAATATCAATCCGGCCAACGCGGAGCCGCTGCTCCACCATGCCATCGATCGGGCGATCAATATCGCGGTGGCTTGCAATCAATCAATCGACGCGGAGAAGCCGTGGGCGCTGGCCAAGGACGCAACGCAGGCGGAACGCCTCGATGCGGTGCTTTACCGGCTCGCGGAATCGCTGCGCATCACCGCAATCCTGCTCTCCCCGGTGCTGCCGAAATCGGCGCATGGCATCTTCGATCAGCTCAATTGGAAAATGGATTTGAGCGGCAAGGCCGAGCGCTTCCATTTGGCCGAGGCACAGTGGGGCGGCTTACCCGATGGGCATCAGCTCGGCAAGCCGACGCCACTCTTCCCACGCATCGAAATCCCGAAAGAGTAAGCGCACCGGCGCGTCCACACGCCCGTAGCGGCGCCGTTCCCGGGCATCGGCTGAACCTTCGCGGAGGGACGTGCTCCTCTCCGTTTTCCATCATTGTGGGCCGGACGGAATGAAGAGCGGGAACTCGCGGGGTATCCGTTCAGCGAGCGCCGCTGCCAGCCCGGAGGGCGGCCGGACCGTAGCCGGGGGTTGAGCGAGCCTGCGAGTGACACCCCCGGGAAATCATCCACAAATGAATGCACCCCGAAGGTGGTGCCGGAATTTCTCGCTGAGAGGAGATTCCACCATCCCTCCGGGATGGAACCCGTGGAGGACGGGTGTTCCGGGGGTGGCGCTCGCAAGCTCGCTTACCCCCGGCTACGTTCCGGCAGCCCTCCGGGCTGAGAACAACGCACGCCAAACGGATGCCACGCGCGAACGCTTCCCTCCGAGGTGTTACTTCGCCGCGCCGGTGGCCTTGAGCAACGGCTGCAACGCCGGCACTGCACTCGGCAGTTTGCTCATCACCAACTCCGCCATGGCGCGGGCGCCCTTTTCGCCGAAGTGCGTGTTGTCGCCGGGCTTGTTTTCGAGTTCGTGGCACTTCTCCTGGCCAAGCTTGAGATACAGCTCGCCGCTCATCTGGTGGAGATCGACGACGGGCACGTGCAATTCCGCGCCGATGGCCTTCATCGCATCGGCATAGGGCGCGAGGATGTCTGTAAGTTTGCCATTCGAATCAAAGGTGCGCCGGTGCATGGGCGTGACAAAGACCGGCACGGCGCCAATCCCGCGCGCCTCGGTCACATACTGCCGCAGGTAATCACGATAATCGCTGGCGGCGTCGGTCGCTTCCGGGTGGTCCTTGGCGTGGGAATCGTTGTGACCGAACTGGATGAGGATGAACTGCGGTTTCTCGGCCAGCGTCTTGGCCCAGCGGCCTTCCTTGATGAACGTCTTCGTGCTGCGCCCGCCGGCCGCGAGGTTCACGATCTGCACGTGGGGGTTGAAATAGTCGCCGATGTAATGCCCCCAACCGCGGCTGGGGCTGTCCTCGGGATATTCGCAAACGGTCGAGTCGCCGATGACGGCGATTTTCACGGGAGTGTCTGCGGCGGCGCGAACGGTGGCGAGGCCGAGGCAAAGGACAGCGAGGAAGGAAAGGGCGCGGGAGAACATGGGCAGGGGTCGGATCATTTCGCCGGAGTGTAGCGAATGCAAGACTCCCGCCGAAACTGGGAAAGGAGCCCCTATTTGCGCTTCCCCCGTTTATTTCGCGACGGCCCGAGCCGTGAATGGCGCACGGGCACCGTGATTTTGCGGGTTATGCTTCTGGTATGGGTACTCTTTTTGCTAAATCACCAGTGATGCATGCCATCCCAGCCGTTGTTTTTCTGATCGCCGCCCTGGCTTGCGCTTTTATCGGCCGCATCCTGCTCATCAATGCGGCATTCGGCGCGAGCACCCTCTGGGGCTTCACGGTGCTGTTCGTTCCTTTTGGTCCTCTCTTCTTTCGGATGAAATACCGCGAACTGGCGTATCCCACGCGCTATTGGCGCATGGCGACCCTGCCGCTGTTCGCGCTCTTTATCGCCAACGGTGGGAGCATGAACACCCTGCACGGATTCAAGGGTTTTTCCCTGCAGTCCTTGGAGGATTTGGCCAAGCCGAAGACCGAAGTCGCATCCGCGGGGGATACGCATTTCAAGCTCCCCGGAACTGATGCGCTCAAAACGGCGGCCGCGATGGCCGTCCCCACACCAGCACCGACGCCGGTGACGGCAACGACTCCTGCGACGAAAACGGCGGCTCCTGTAGCGAATGCGACGGTTCCTGCGACGAACGCAACGGCCCCCGCGGCAACGCCTTCGAAGGGGGTGGCGGCGGCGATGTCCACGATGCCCGCCGCACCGAAGGTGCTTTCGCTGGCGGAACGGCTGGAGGCGAATCGCAAGGAATTCGAGCGACTGGCGGAATGGTATACGAACTTGAAGAACGAACGCGGCTATCTGCGCAAAGGCGACGCCGCGGGGGTGATCGCCTATAACGCGGAAGCGGCGAAGTATCAGACCGCGCTGCAGCTCGCCAAGACGGAGCAGGCGGATCTCGCGAAGCTCGCGGCGAAGCAGTAGCAGAGAGTGCTTAGTTCTCAGTGCTCAGTATTCGAGCTCGATACGGAGACTAAGGACTAAGCACTTTTCCCGCAATCACCGCAGCGCGCCGATTGCAGAAGCGAGGAACCCGTGCACCGAATGTCGCCATTGGTCGGGCGCGCGGTTGAGATAAGCGGCGTGTCCCTGGCCTTCGAATAGTTCGAACGTGCCGTGCGGACCGAGCGCCTTGGCGATGGCGCGGGCGTTGGGCAGGCCGACGCGGAAATCACGGTCGCCCTCGAGGAGCAGCGTTGGGCATTGCACGTCGCGCGCGTAGTCGACGGGGTTCATCGCGAAGCCATCGAAGCCGAGTTGCCTGCTGCCCCAGAAGGTGAGCAGATTCGCAAACGGGACGCCGGGAATGCCGAACGCGCTGAAGCGATGCGCCACGGTGGTGACGAGGCGATCGTACGGCGCTTCGAGAATGAGCGCGGCTGGCTGGACGGTGTGGAGATGTTCCGCGCGGAGGACGGCCGCCGCGCCGAGCGACATGCCGAAGAGGACCTGCGGCGCATCCGGCCGGTAACGGGCCGCCTCACGACTCGCCGCGGCCACATCGTCCGCCTCATACCAGCCAATGGTCGTGGTATAACCTTGCGAGCCGCCGACGCCGTGAAAATCCACCAGCCACGCTTCGTAGCCGAGGCCGTGAAATTCGCGTGCGTAATTGAGGAGCGATTCCTTGCTCGCACAATAGCCAGGGAAGAGGAGGACGACGGGCTGGCCGGGCTGGCCAGGGATGCGCCAGGCCTCGAGTTGCAGGCCGTGAGAACCGGGGAAGTGCAGGCTTTCGTAATCGAGTTTGCGATCCGCGGGCGTGAGATGATTTACCGGACGCGGAAGCGAGAGTGTGCCGAGGAAGAGCCGCGTTTTGTCCCAAGTCGTCATCGGCACATGAATGTGCGGTCGCACCGCATTCGGTACGTAATGGGTCATCGTCCGCGCGGCGATGTAGGCGGCGCCATTGACCACGATGAAGGCGACAAACAAGACGACGGCGAAGAAAATCCAGATGCGTCGCAAGGTGCGCCGCGTCGGGCAAGCGGGTGTGGAGGTGGGATCGGCCATGGATACGGATACGAAAGGTGAGCGAGAATTCTTACGCGAAAGAGTCAGCGACAGATTCAAGACGAGACAAAGAGGTTCCGCGTTCAAAACGCCGAAGAGGTTCGCGGGGTTACGAAGAGAAGGATGAAGGATGAAGTGAAGTGCGCGGCGCGGTTTGTGTGGAAGGGCGAGCTTCGTGATCAAACTACACACGCTTCTTCATCCTTTCCCCGAAAAAACAAAAGAGCCGTGGCGGATCGGACGCCACGGCTCTCGTTCCTTGTGAGCTACCTTAGTTCACGCGGATGATCTCAGTCTCCTGCTCGGGCTCCGTGCCCGCGGGAGTCTTCGGCGCAGCCGGCGCTTTCGGTTTCTCCTCGAAGCCGCCGATACTCTGCCAGGTGGTCAGCACCTGCATGATGGACTGGAACAGCCCAGTCTCGGCCGGGGTCTTGCCATCGCCGCCCTGACTGAAGAGCACGACGCGCTCCGGCACCAGCGGTTGCTCGCTGTGGGCGAGCTGTTGGGACACAATGCTGAGCGCATACAGGCGCGGGTCAGTGAAGGCTTCCACCTTCTGCCGGCTGACGTTCGCTTCGGCCTGGCCGATCTGCGCGATCTTGGCGCCTTCGCCCTGACCTTCGAGTTCGGTGGCCCGGGCCCGGCCTTCGGCCAGCGCGATGTCGCGTTTTGCCAACCGTTCGGCTTCCGCGAGTTGGGCCGCACCGCGGTTGCCCGCGATCTCGATCTCCACGCGCGTTTGCGTGAGCTGGGTCTGGCGCTCGGCTTCGGCCTGCGCATGGTTCAGCAGCTTCTGTTGCACCGCGGCTTCCTGTTGCTTGCCAAAGGTCGCCTTCTGCTCCTCGGCCAGACGACGCTGGCGGAGTTGGTCGAAGAGACGGTCGATCGGGTCTTCCTGGCCGGGCTTGAGCGGCCCGGTTTCCGGACGGCCGATGAGCACTGCCACGCAGTTGATGTCGAAGCTCTGGAACCGGCGGCCGAGTTCCTCGGTCGCGCGGCGCTGGATCTCTTCGCGGCTGGTCAGCAGGTCGAGCATGTTCGAGGCCTGGGCCACATCGCGGAAGTAAGCGGTGAGGATCGGGTCGAGCGTTTGCGTAATGAGCCGGCGCACATCGCCGAAACGTTGCACGACGCGCGGCGCCTTCTCGTAGTCGATATGGAGCACGAGGGAGAGCGGCAGCAGCGGCTCATAACCGTCCGCCGTGATGAGCGGGATGCTCGTCAGGTCTTCATCGTAACGATGCGCCTCCGTCTGGCCGGTGATCCAGCGCAGGACGAAGTTCACCGTGGGCACGAGCTCGACTTTGATGGCATACGGGTTCAGCGCATACTTGCCCGGCGGCAAGGCATCGCGCCACACACCGCGGCGGCCGGCTTCGACCTGCACGCCGTAGCGGAACTGCGGGCCGGTGACGTCTTCACCGGCGGAGCCATAGTAGCTGATGACGACGCCGACGTAGCCGATCGGGATGAGCGTTTTTGGTTGCAACTCAACCGTGGCAAACCAGCGGTTGATGAAGTACGTGCCGTCCGTGAGGACCTGCAATTGCTTGCCGCGGCGGCCGCCGAGCGCCAGGAACGTATCCGGATCCTGGAAGTAATTGTGTCCGCCCGAGGCGCCGTCGCCGACTTGCGGGGCGATGAATTCACCCGGGTCGAGCGTCGGGCCGTCAGCCACGGTGATGATGCCGATGAGGTCGTGCGGCGAGAGCTTCGCGGCATCCGTCTGCACGGCATGATCGCCACTACGCTGGGAGTAGAAGGCGGAGCCCACGAGCACGGGCGAAAAGCCGCGCGCGGTATCCAGCTCCTGCTGCCACGAGGCGCATTGCTCGCGCTCCTGGCGGCTCACCGGCCCGGCATGAATGCCTTGCTCGGTGATGACGACAAAGAGCGCCGTATTGATGGCGTAGACGCCTTCACGCAGGATGGCGCGCTGGCGGCCACGCTGGCCGTTGTTGGTCAGGAACGCCACGGGATCCTGGAAGCCATTGCATTCCACGATCGAGCCGAGCGTCTGCGACGCGGTCAGGGGATGACCGTCGCGCGCATAGACGTAGCCGATGCGGCCTTCCGCGATGGTGACCAGCGGCACGGTGTGCACGCTGTACATGTAGAACGGATAGCCAATGTGCAGGCCACCACGCAGTACGCGCGCCTGGTAACCCGCTTCACCAGCCAGAGCGATGATGCGGCCGTGACCCAGCGAACCCTTTTCGGACCATAGCTTTTCCAGGATGCCGACACGACGGTGCGGAATGTATCGAACACCGATCAGCCAATAAACGGCCATGATCGCGAATCCCCCTATCACGACCCAGTAAACCACAGAGAATAGGACAGACATGCCGTCCATAATTTTTGCTTTCTAACTTGTGCGCCGTGGCCCTTGCGAGAGGCCACCGCGCGGTGACGTTCTGAGGGCATCCAGGCCGCCGCGATCCGCCGTGTTACCACGGCCAACCGGAGGGCATCCTATCTGCCTCTTGATTGCATGCTGACGGAGTTAGCTGTCGGGCTTGGGCCATCAAGTGCCCCCGGCGCCGCAAGCGCCGTTCGCCCCGAAGCCGCGCGACAAGTTTTTCACGCGCGGCGGTCATTGGATCCCCCGCTGCCCCGGCCACTGGGCCGAGACATTAAGCTGGCAAAGAACTGAGTCACTCATATCAAACGGCTTATCGGCAGCAAGTGAAATCGGAATGGTGGCATTGATTGAACCAATTATCATTTCCGTGGCATAGGTTTGGCTGTGTATTGATTCTTAATCCTTAATCGTAATATTACTCTTAATCCCTCAGCCTCAGTGGTAAGATTAAGAGGCCTGGACGCTCACGGCTATCACCCCAGAAAATTCCTGCTATTCGTCTCTCCCCTTGAATCGCCGCGAACTTCCCATCTTCGAACTCGAAAACAGCCTCGTGTCTGCGTTGCGCCAGCACTCGCGACTCGTGCTGCAAGCGCCCACTGGCTCGGGCAAGTCCACGCAGGTTCCGCAGATCGTTCTCGACCAGGGGCTCGCCGGGGATGGCGAGATCGTCGTGCTGCAACCGCGCCGCCTCGCCACGCGCATGCTCGCGGCCCGCGTTGCGCACGAACGCAGCGTGCGCCTGGGGGATGAAGTCGGCTATCAGATCCGTCTCGATAAGGTGATCTCCGCGCGGACGCGCATCCGCTTCGTTACGGAAGGGGTGTTGCTGCGCCAGATGCTTTCCGATCCGAAGCTCCGCGGCGTGAGCGTCATCGTCTTCGATGAATTTCACGAGCGCCATCTCTACGGCGACATCACCCTCGCCCGCGCGCTCGATTTGCAGGAGACGCTGCGCCCCGATCTCAAGCTCGTCGTCATGTCCGCGACGCTCGATGCGGGTTCGTTGCAGAAATATCTCGCGCCCTGCGAACTGCTCACCTCGCGCGGGCGCACCTTTCCCGTCGATATCGAGTATCTCGACAAATCGCTCGGCGATCTCCCGGTGTGGGATGCGGCGGCGGATGCCTTCGAGACGCTTGCCCGGGAAAGCGACGGCGACGTGCTCGTCTTCATGCCGGGCTCGTACGAAATCCAGCGCACCATCCAGGCGATTAAACACACGCGCGCGGGCGGCCAGTGCGTGGTGTTGCCGTTGCACGGCGAATTGCCGGCGGGTGATCAGGATGCGGCCGTTGCGCGGTACGACCAGCGCAAGGTCATCGTCTCGACGAATGTCGCCGAAACCTCGCTGACCATCGAAGGCGTGCGCCTGGTCATCGACAGTGGGCAGGCGAAGATCGCGCGTTTCGATCCCTATCGCGGCATCAACACGTTGCTCGTGGAACGGATCTCGCGTGCCAGTGCCGATCAGCGTGCGGGTCGCGCGGGACGCACGGCGCCCGGGTCGTTGCCTGCGCTTGTGGACCGAGCGCGAGCATCAGGATCGCGCCGCGGCAGGAACTCCCGGAGGTGAAACGCCTCGATCTCGCCGAGGTCGTGCTCACCTTGAAAGCGAGCGACGTGGAAGATGTGGCCGCTTTCCGCTGGCTGGAGCCGCCGGACGCGCGCGGCCTCGAGCGTGCCCTCACGTTGCTCACCGATCTCGGCGCGCTCGATAGTGTCGGCAGCATCACGCCGCTCGGCCGCCGGATGCTCGCCTTTCCCGCACATCCACGTTATGCGCGCATGTTGCTCGCCGCCCACGAACTCGGCTGCGTGCGCCCGGTCGCGCTCATCGCCGCGCTCACCCAAGGCCGCAACCTCCTGCGCCGTGCCGAAGGCAAGCAGATGCAGGAAGACCGCGAAAGCTTGCTCGGCGAAAATGCCGAGAGTGATTTTTTTACCCTCATGCGCGCGCATCGTTTTGCCGAGCAGCGCAATTTCAATCCGCAGGCCTGCCGCCCACTGGGCATCAATGCCATCGCCGCGCGTGAAGCTGCTGCGCTGACCGATCAATTTCTGCGTATCGCCAAGGACGAGGACCTGAACATCGAATCCGGCAATGTGACCGACGAAGCGCTCCAGCGCTGCGTGCTCGCCGGTTTCCCCGACATGGTTGCCATGCGCCTCGATAGCGGCACGCTGCGTTGTGCGCTGGTGCATGCCCGTCGTGGAGTGCTCGCGCGCGAAAGCGTGGTCAGCACGCCGCTGCTCGTGGCGAGTGAAGTGCGCGAAGTGGAAATCCGCGGCGAAGTGGAAACGTTGCTCACGCTGGCTACTGCAATCCGCGAAGAATGGCTGCGCGAACTTTTCCCCGATGGCTTCGCTGAAACCGCTGAGGTCTATTTCGATGCCACGCTCCGCCGCGTCCTCGCCAAACGGCAGACCCGCTTTCGCGATCTCGTCTTGCATGCCGAGCAGTCCGACAAGGTTCCGGCGGAACAAGCCGCGGCGTTACTCGCGCGTGAGGTGGAAGCCGGCACGTGTCCGTTGAAGAACTGGGACAACGCGGTGGATCAATGGATCCTGCGCCTGAACCAGCTCGCGAACTGGTATCCGGAATTCGAATTGCCTAAGATCGGCGACGACGATCGCCGGATGCTCGTTGAACAAATCTGCCTCGGTGCGACGAGCTACAAGGACATCAAGGAACGCCAGGTGTGGCCGACGGTGAAGAGCTGGCTCTCCCCCGCGCAGCAAGACCTGCTGGAGAAATACGCTCCCGAGCGCATCGAGCTGCCGAACGGCCGCAAAGCGAAAATTACCTACGACACGAAAGCCGCACCGACGATCGCGACCCGCATCCAGGATCTCTACGGCGTCGACACCGAAATCCGCATCGGCGGCAATCGCGTGCCAGTCGTCATCCAGGTCCTCGCGCCCAACCATCGCCCCATCCAGATTACGTCTAACCTCGCGACGTTTTGGAAAGATAGCTACCCGAAGATCAAACAGGAGCTGCAGCGTAAATATCCACGGCACGAGTGGCGGTGAAACGATTTGCACTGGTCGCCGCAAACAAACGGCGCGCCCGTCGTTCACATGCGGTCATCCTGAGCGCAAGGAAGGAGCCTAAGCGACTGACTGCAGTCGAAGGATCTCCAATATCCGTGGGCGAAGGCGGTGGGGGTAGCGTGTGTCACTCGCAAAGTGGGGAAGCTCCGCGCGAGAACCCGCAGAAATTGGAGGTCCTTCGACTCCGCCCATGCTTCCCCGCTTCGCTCAGGATGACCGTGATTGTAATTCGGCGCTGCCGCTCCATGCTGCGCGGGACCTGAAATTGAAACCGTTCTGGTTAGTCCGGCAGCCCCCAGTCAATGAGAACCTCATTCCTCCCCGCGGTCGCTTTTGCTTTCCTGCCTGTCATCTGTCTCGGGCAACAGAACCCGGCGAATGGCGCAGTCACATCCCATTCCGGCGGTCTGCACGGCTATATCGGGTTCAGCGCGACGCGCCCGGCAGAGCATTCCGAGTACAGCGCCGGCATGGGATTTTATACCGCAGTCTGGCCGCTGATCGATCAGCCCTTGGCCAATTTTCAGATCGGCCTGGCTGGCGCGTGGATCACGCCGGACAATTCGGACAACAAAGATCGTCCGCTCGCGCCGGAAGGGACGCTCGCCCGCAAGTGGAAGGAACGCGGCCCCACCTGGGACAGCGTTTTCCAAACGGTGGAAGGCGGACTCGGGTACTGGGCGGGCAACCACTTCCGCTACGGCCCGCCGAAGTTCAGCATGAATGCCACGCCGCAATGCTATGACTACGAAGTCGGTTCACCGGGCTGGTCATTCTTTTACAGCAACGCTGCGCTCCCGGACAATCGGCTGGGCGTAGCCCAACTGAGCAACCGGTTGCTGATTCCGCCCGACGCGCTGCCCTTCCGCGGGACGCCCAACGGTGAGTTCCTCGGCTACACCTGGATGGCGTTGCCCTTCACCGATCTCACCACGGACGATCCGCCGACGGGCGACCAGAGCTGGACCTGTTTTGTCAGCGCGCAAAACTTCAAGGGCCCGATCGCTTATTACATCCCCGAGACCTGGAGCAAGATCGGGAAGATTTTCAATTATCCCTTCGATTACGGGCGCGGTCTCGATGCGCGCCCGGGCAAAATGGGCGGCGGCGCCATGGAGATCAATACGGTGCCCCGGTTGGATACGACGGACGCACAGGGCGTGACTTACTCGAAGATTCCGCAGTTGCATTTTCCGGTCGATGCGGCGGGCCGGGCGTACCTCGTGGAAGACGTAACCTATTACTCCAGAGCGGCTCTCTACGATGCCTTCAAGGCCTGGCGTGACGGCGGTCCGCCTTGCACCGGACGTTTCGAGCCGAAGGGAGCGTGGAAGTCCACGTTGACCACCAAGACCCCGCGCTTTGATCAGGAGGGTCGGAAGATCCACGGCGTCGAGCAGGCCTTTGATACCAAAGTCTTTGAGGGAAATGTGTGGGGGTTGCAGTGGTCGAAGAGCGCGCTCAGCACGGTCGGCGTATTCCCTCAGTATTTCAAACGGACCGGAGAAGAACAAATCGCGGTCGCGGCAGCAGAGGTCCCCGCGGCGCTGCAATCTCACGATTTCAAACTGGCCAATGCCGGTGAGCCCTACACCTCCCCGAACGTCGGCGCCTGGAGTGAACCCGGTCCCAGAAGTGGGCCCTTTACGGTGAAACTGGCTGACGGCTCAGTCGTGACTTATTCGTGGTATCGGTTCGTCGATCAGCCGTCCTTTCAGCAGTACCACTGGAGTGCGGAGAAGAAGGCGAAGCTGCAGGCTTTCGTGGAGAAGATCCACGCGACCTGGCCGATCGATCGGGAATACATGCCGCCACCGAGTCGAGGGGCGCTCGTGTCATTCGATCCCGCCCTGCTGGTGACGCCGCCCAAGGGTTTGGAAGTGGGCTATGTCCCGATCGTCACGCGCCAATCGGCGCCGTGAGCGGTGTCGCGCTTCCGTTCTCTTCGTATTTCGCTAGCTTGCGCGGATGAATCTCCTGCTCAGCAACGACGACGGCATCGATGCGCCCGGACTGGAAGCGCTCCTCGCCGCCGCGCGTGAATTTGGCAACCCTGTGGTCGTCGCCCCCGCGACCCCGCAATCCGGCGTCAGCCACAGGGTCACATGGGAGAGCAGGCTGCTTCTCGAACCCCGTGGCGAAGATCATTTCGCCGTGCATGGCACCCCGGCCGATTGTGCCCGACTCGGTTTGCTCCGAGTGGCGCCGGATACGAAATGGGTGCTCAGCGGGATCAACGACGGCGGCAATCTCGGCGCGGATGTTTATTACTCCGGAACCGTCGCCGCCGTCCGTGAAGCTGTGCTGCACGGTTGGCCCGGGATCGCCTTCTCGCACTATCGCCGGGAAGGCAACGAAGACCTGGACTGGGCGCGAGCGACACGCTGGACCGTGCGCGTCCTCAACGAGTTGCTCGCGCGCCCCATCGAGCGCGGCCTTTTTTACAACGTCAATTTTCCCCACCTCGCGCCTGGCGAGGCCGAACCTCCCATCGTCTTTTGTCCGCTCGATCCTCATCCGCTGCCCCTCAGCTATCGGCACGAAGAAAACGGCGAGCACTATTACAATGGCCATTACCACTCCCGGCAACGCACCGTGGGCGCCGATGTGGACACCTGCTTTTCCGGCGACATCGCCGTGACAGCGATCCGCTTGTTTTAGAGCGGTTCTTGAAAGTCATTTCCGAATCGCCGGAGATGCTGGAGGGCCGAGGTGGCGGAGGGGAATGGTGGTGGCCGGTGATGGGCGAGCTACCGCGCCGTCGGTGCTGAGAGGAAACGCGCGTTTCGGCACCCCTAAACCGCGCCAAACCCACAATCTTCCGGGAGTTTGAAACTACAACATCCTTCGCGCCAAGAAATCCCCGCTTGGCGCGAAGGAGTGTAATAGGATCGATTGACTTGAATCAAGATCGTTTCCTGTTCGGTAGGGCTCTAATTTGATTTGCCGGTGCTTCCCATGAATTTCCAGGCCGCCGCATTCAGCCACAAGACGATGATGTGGATGACGATGTAAGTCATCAGTGAGTATGCTCCGGTGGCAACCACGATCGACCTTTGCATCCAAATAGACGCAAGCATTCCGAGCAACGCGCCGGCGCGAATGCGCTGGAGAATGAGAACGGCGGAGACCACCAGGAGCAGCATTCCAATCCCCTGAATTGCCGCGTTGGCCGCACCCCGGGCTTCCCAGATTTTAAAAGCAACGTGGCCTTTTAAAACGGCCAACACGAGGCAACCGCTAGCGGCAAAGCCGTTGATGACGACCTGCAGCTTTTCGATTCGCTCGCTCACCCCTCCATGATTTCCGCAATACCGGCGCCAGTCCACGCCGGAATTGATGCCAAGCCCCGAAAAACACTGCTGAAATAACCCCATTCCAATGCGTCAAATCGGCCAATGCCCAAATTAGGGCACTGCCTCCTATTCGGGCATCGCATTCAATGACGATCCATCGGCTGATCTGCCAGACCATTTAAATGGAACTGCAGTCTCGATCACGTGCGGCAGGAGAATTCCGGGGAGCGCACTCGAGAGGGGGTGAGCGTCCGTTACCGAATCCGTTCGTGCATTTTCCCCCGATTCATGAATTATCACCGACCGAAAGGCAGAGGTGACCCCATGAATCGAATAGCAGGTATCCCCGGAAGCGGCCTGATGGCTGGTGGCCTGGCATTGCTTCTCTTGACCCACGCGAGCATCGCGCAAACACCGGTTCCCGCGAGCGCCGTGCGCACGTGGACCGATCAATTGGGACATGTCAGCCGGGCGGCCTTCGTGAGTGCCAACGACACGTCGGTGACGTTGCGCCTGGAAAACGGCAAGGAGGCCTCCATTCCGCTGGCCGTTCTGTCGAAAGCCGATCAGCTTTACATCCAGCAGCAAAGAGGACGTCCTGCTACGCCCGGCGCTTCCCCGTTGATTCCGACAGGCAAGCCGCTGACGTGGCCGGGCGTGGTCTCGGTCGATTCCAAGGCGCTGAACATCGTCGCCGGCAAACAGGACCCGGCGGCGCGGCAATTCGAGTACGAATCCGGTTCCTTCGAATTCACCGCCAACGCTCCGCTCAGCGCCAGCGTGATGCGCGATGTGGCGATCGATTTCGAGCTCGGCCAGGCGTTGTTCAATCAGCTCCCCTGGGGCTGGCAGCCGAAGCCGAAAAAGGGCACGCGCTTCCGGGTGTTCATTACGGAAACACCGGAGGATTTTGCCGCGGTCGGCGGCCAGCCACGCACGATTGGCGGCTCGAAGGATGACTACATTTTCGAAAAGATGTCGGCTCTCGGCCTGCAAAAAGTAGGGCAGCGTTACGCCTTCGATTACAAGATCAAGAAGGAGGGGGACGTGCTCGGTCTCACCTATCGCTTGCTGGCCGGTGACCTGCGGCAGTACACCCTGCCCTGGTCCGAGCTTGGCTTTGAAGAGCTCATTCGCCACGTCGCCTATCACTCCGGCACTTTGCGCTTCAACGGACTGGAGCCCTTCCTGAAAGGGCAGATCGAGGCTCGCGCCCGGCAGGAAGTGAAACCCGAGGTGAAGCGGTTGCTGGCTTACCTGCGGATGCCGCGGACCGGAGAGCGCACGAATGACGAGACGCTGCTCCGTGAGCACTATTTCGACGGACTGCTGCTGGTGTATTTTTTCGGGTTCCTCGATGGTGATGGCAAGGGCACGCGGCTGCATCAATACTATCAACAGGTCGCCCAGGAAGCGCTCGCCGCTCGCGATGCCGCGACGCGGTCTCCCATCAGACCCAGCGATCGAGCGCTCCAACTCGTCGAGACGCTGACTGCCGGTCGCTCCGATGAACAATTGCACGACGAGCTGATGGCCAAGTACCGCGCCATCGGGATCAAACTTCAATAGTCCTATTCTTCCTATCGGTCCTATACCTCCTATTCGGGAGATAGGAGGTATAGGAGAAATGGGAGTTATAGGAGCCGGCGCCTCCCCCAAAACGCAAACCGCCGGCGATGAGCTCGTGGCCACCGCCGGCGGTCTGGTTGTTTTGTTGGTGTAGTCTTGGCTTTAGACGGCCTTGTCGCCGTGCTCATCCGTGCGGATGCGGATCGCATCTTCCACGGCGGAGACGAAGACCTTGCCATCGCCGATCTTGCCGGTCTTGGCGGCCTTCACGATCGCGCCGACCGCTTGATCCACGAGGTTGTCCGTGAGGACGATCTCGAGCTTGATCTTGGGCAGGAAGTCGACGGTGTATTCGCTGCCGCGATAGATTTCGGTGTGGCCTTTCTGGCGGCCGAAACCTTTCACTTCGCTGACCGTCATGCCTTCGACGCCGATTTCGGCGAGGGCTTCCTTCACTTCCTCGAGTTTGAAGGGTTTGATGATTGCTTCGATTTTTTTCATGCGTTTCTAATCCTGTTTATGGTGTGGCGGGTGTCCCGGTGGCGAGCACCAGAAGCGAAATGCCAGGCACTCTTAGATGTAGCCCTCCTCTTGATGGTCGGTGAGGTCGAGACCCACGGTTTCTTCCTCGGGCGTCGGACGCAGGCCGATGACCAACTTCACGATGAAGCCGAGGACGAGCGAGCCGACCACCGAGAGGACGAGCGTGATCGCCACCGCTTCGAGCTGCTGCACGACGAGCGTGCCGCTATGGATAAACTTGTCGACGTTCGCTGCGAGGTTGGGGTTGACCGCGTCCGGGTTCACCTTGCCGTCCGCGAGCTTGGCGGGCACCGCGAGGATGCCGGTGATGATCGCTCCCGTCGTGCCGCCCACGGCGTGCACGCCGAAGGTATCCAGCGCGTCGTCGTAACCGATGGCGCCCTTCACGAACACCACGAAGATGTAAGGAATGACTGCCGCAACCAGGCCGACGATCATCGCACCATTCGGGCTCACGAAACCGCAAGCCGGCGTGATGACGACCAAGCCCGCTACGATACCCGAGCAGAAGCCGAGGATGGAGGCGTGACCCTTGTGAATGAGCTCGATGAGCGCCCAGACGAAGCCCGCGGTCGCGGTCGCCAGCGTCGTGGTGGTGAAGGCGTTGGCGGCCACACCGTCCGCGGCCACAGCCGAGCCGGCGTTGAAGCCGTACCAGCCGACCCAGAGCATGCCGGTGCCGACCATACAGAGCACCATATTGTGCGGAGCCATCTTCTCTTTGCCGAAGCCGAGTCGCTTGCCAAGGATGAGGCAGAGGATGAGCGCGCTCCAACCCGAGGTCATGTGCACCACGGTGCCGCCGGCGAAGTCGATCGCCTTGATGGCTGCCGCCGGATAGTGATCCGGGCTGCCGCCGTTCCACACGCCGTTCATCAGGCCGCTGATGCCCCACACCATGTGGGCCATCGGGAAGTAAACCACGAACATCCACAGGGCGATGAAGAGCATGATCGCGCTGTATTTCATACGCTCGGCGATGGCGCCGACGATGAGCGCCGGGGTGATGATGGCGAACATCAACTGGTAGCAGGCGAAGACGTTCTGCGAGACCCAGTAGGAGTAGTCGGTGTTCGGGGCACTATTGACGCCCTTGAAGAAGAAGAATTCGCTGCCGCCGAGGTAAGGGCTGTTGAAGCTCTTGCCGAAGACCAGCGAGTAGCCGAAGGCCCACCAGAGCACGGTGACCAGACCGGCGCAGCCGAGGCACTGGGCGCAGACGCTGAGGACGTTCTTGCGACGGACGAGGCCGCCGTAGAAGAGCGCCAGGCCGGGCAGGGTCATGAAGAGCACCAGCGCGGCGCTGGCCATCATCCATGCGTTGTGACCGGGGCCGGAGGTGGCCGTGCTGGGAGCCGCCGCCGCGAGGGCGTCGGCGCTGAGCTTGGCCCATTCCGGAGGCAGGGTTGGGTTGCCATCCTTGTCCTTGGGACCCGTCTTGAGCGGAACGGTCGGGTCGCCATTGGTGAGGTAAGCTTCGAGCATACCCACACGCGCCTCGAGGGTCGGCGACGGGCCGGTAGCGGCAGCGGTTTCAGCGGCGGGTGCAGCTGCAGGTGTGGCGGCGGCGGGAGCGGCGGGCGCTTCCTTTGCTGCCTCGGCAGCGGGAGCGGGCGCGGCAGCCGGAGCTGGTTCCGCGGGAGCGGCTGCCGGAGCAGGCGCGGCTGCAGGCGCCGGAGCGTCCTGAGCCGATGAGGTGGCGACGAAACCCGCCCACGACAGCATAGCCGCCGTCGCAAGCAGGGATAACGTTCGGTTCAATTTCATACAGGGTAGTTGGTGGCTTGGTTTGTTTTTGGTTTTTGCTGCCGCCACTCCGGACCCATCCCGCGCGGGTCAGGCGCGGAAATTTTCATTCGGGGAAGCGAATTTCGGGGTCGATTTGTCGGCGGGCGCCCCTTTAGCAGCAGGTATGCCAGCCCTGTCAGCGCCAGCGATTTACAGAGGAAAATGGGATGGCGACCACCAAATTACCGGCCCGATCGGTGGTCAAAAGGCGACAACAGAATCCGAGCTGGTTAAAATGAACCAGTTGGCTGATTTCGCTTCAACAGTCGTCCGAGCCGCGAAAAGCCGCTGCCCATCGTGGTGAACTCGGGCTTCGTGAGACGCAAGTTCGGAGAAGCTCGAAACCGAATGCCGGAGTGCCATTGTGACCGAAGGGATGGAGCCGGATTACGACAACCGGGACACAGCCGATCATTCGCTCCCTCTGTAAATGGCCTTCGGGCAGCTTGGCATAAATTTAGCTAGAAGTTAATCTGCTTGCGCTATATTGTGTAAGCAGAAGCGCGAATGCGACTACTCTGTCCTCCGCTGAGCGCCATCGGCCTTCTGGCCTTGGTTTCGATGGCTTCTTCGCCCCTTGTGGCGGCTCCGCCCACCGGCTGGAAGCTGGTGTTCAACGATGAATTCGAAGGCCAGACACTCGACGCGAGTAAATGGAGCACGGCCATGGATTTCCCAGGCACCCACGGCCCGCGCTATCACAACGAATTTTACCTCAGCTACACGCTGGATGAGGATGTGATCGTGAGCGACGGCGTGCTGCGGCTCCGCACCGAGAAGCGCTTGGTCTCCGGTCAGGAACCGATGGGGCTCTTCGACTATTCACAGGGGCTTGTCTCGACGCGGGATCATTTCACGTTCACGTATGGCTACGTCGAGATCCGCGCCAAGTATCCGGGCGGCAAGGGAATGTGGCCATGCTTCTGGCTCATGCCGGAGGATGAAAACGCCTGGCCGCCGGAGTTCGACATCGCCGAGTACTACGGCGGTCAGCACAAGATGCATCACGGCCTCGCTTATGGCTCCATGAGAGAGACCAAATGGGACAGCTCCGTGGATGCCGAGACGGATTTCATCAACGACTGGCACACCATCGGCCTCGAGTGGACGGCGGGAAAGGCCGTGTGGTATGTCGACGGCGTTGCGTGCAAGACCGTGACGGCCGATTACGTGCCTGGCGTGCCGATGTATGTGATCCTGAGCAATAGCGTGGGCGCCGCGGGCAGCGCCGCCAGCGCGCCGGATGAAAACACCGTCTTCCCGAACGACTTCCAGATCGACTACATCCGCGTCTATCAACCCGGACAACCGATCGTGAAAACCGAGCCGCCCGCGCCGCCGGTCAAAGCGCCGGCCCTGGAGCCGACCAAGCCGATCATCGCCGTCCTCCCCGCGGCTCCGCTGCCGTGATTGCGCAGTGGGTGAGGTCCTCTAGGAGTAGTGCCCGAGACAGAGCTTGGAGGGAAGCGCTCCATCGCTTCCTTGGCGAAGCTTGCTCCCAGCACGGACAGAGGCTCGCCCAAGGACCTGCCACCACTTGTCCCGTACGCCCGCAGCCTCGGCGGCGCCCTCCAGGCGGCCGCTCATTCCGAAATGCTCACGCGCGGTTGCGTCGAGCCGGGCGGGCGCGCAGCTTAAGCAGCGAAAGAAACCCGGCCACTTCGACAAGTCCTTCTGCTTCCCGACGCTCTCTCGTCGAGAGCGGTTTCCCCGAATCCTGCTGATCGAGCAAGGTGGTAAGGCGTCGCTGGACAGCTGCGGGAAGCTTGAAACCGGCCAAGCCCGCTGGAATAGGCAGGTCGATCGAGACGGCGCGGTTCATGTCCAGATTTCTCAAACGAATAGCCGGAGACTCAAAGTAGGTTTCCGTTCGGCAGGCACCCGATCAAAAGGCGGATCCGGCGCAGCGGTGGCCGCCGGGGACTACTTTTTCTCCTCGTCGAGCTTCGCCTTTACGGCGGTCTCGAGTTCTTCGTAGAGGGCGGTGTCGTTCTTGATCAATTCCTTGGCGGCGTCGCGGCCTTGGGCGAGTTGGTTGCCCTTGTAGCTCAACCAGGAACCACGTTTTTCAACGATGCCCTTTTCCAGCGCGAGGTCGAGCAGGGCGCCAGTGGAGCTGATGCCCTCGTTGTACATGATGTCGAATTCCGCCTCGGTGAAGGGCGGGGCGACCTTGTTCTTCACGATTTTGACCTTCGTCCGGTTGCCGGTCACCGTGCCGTCGCCGATCTTGATCGCGCCGATGCGGCGGATGTCCACGCGGACGCTGGAGTAGAATTTCAAGGCCTTGCCGCCGGGGGTAGTCTCGGGGTTGCCGAACATCACGCCGATTTTTTCGCGAATCTGGTTGGTGAAAATGCAGATGGTGCGGGCCTTGGAAATAAGCGAGGTGAGCTTCCGCAGCGCGGCGCTCATGAGGCGGGCCTGCGCCCCCACGGTGGTGTCGCCGATTTCACCTTCCAGCTCGGCCTTGGTCACGAGGGCGGCCACGGAGTCGATCACGATGACGTCGAGCGCATTCGAGCGGACCAGCGTCTCGCAGATGCGCAGCGCTTCTTCACCGGAACTCGGCTGCGAGACCAGCAAATCGTCGAGATTCACCCCGAGCTTCTTGGCGTATTGCGGATCGAGCGCATGCTCCACGTCGATGAAGGCGGCCAGGCCCCCGCGCTTTTGCGCCTGGGCAACGACGGTCAGCGTCAGCGTCGTTTTACCCGAGCTTTCCGGTCCGAAAACCTCCACGACACGTCCCCGCGGAAACCCACCTACACCGAGCGCTCGGTCGATGAGGATATTGCCCGTCGGAATGACTTCCACATCGAGCTTCTGATCGGCCCCCAGGCGCATGATGGCACCTTTCGCCGTAGTCCTTGGCGATCTGCTGGATGGCGAGATCGAGGTTTTTATTGCGGGCGGCGGTGACTTTGCTGTCTTCCTGGGATTCGCTTTTCGTGGCCATAGGGGCGCCAAACTATATGTGCCCCGCGGTGGTGAAAAGCAAAACTTGTGGTCATTTGTACAGTGACCCCTCTGATAAGAGAAACTGCTTTTTTCCTCGCGTTCGGGCCGGATGCGCCTTTGTTTATCGGCTGATTTTCCCACATGGAAACGAATTCACCTGCGGACGAACCTACGCCCGCCAAATCACCCGAGACTCCTGCTGAAGCGGCGCCGGTCGAAGCGCCTGCCGCGGAGATTTCTGAGACCCTCTCTGTTCCGCCTGAAACCAAGGCGCCTGAAACCGTGTCGCCCGGCGAAAATGCCGAGCCGGCCGAAGCTGCCGAACCGGTCGAGGCGAGTAGCGAAGCCGAAGCGCCGGCGGGCGAACCCGCGGTGGCCGACGAGCTCACCCAATTGGCCGAAGCCTCGCAGAAGGCGCGTCTTTCACCTGCTGACGAAGAGCGCATGGCCACACTGCTCAAGGAAGCACTGCAGGGCGGACGCGCCGGTGTGGCACGCGCCATCGAGGCGTTGCCGAGGGTTCCGTGGATCGTCGGGGTCCGCGCGGTCGAAGCCATCTGGCCGGATCTCACGGCTGGCTTCCGCACGCAATTGCTCGCCGGCCTGGCCAAGGACGAATCGGACCCTTCGCGCCGTATTCGACTGAGTCTGGCCCGGGCGCTGTTCAAGATGGATGTGCCGGTGGCGTTGAAACTCGCCGTCGGGGTCGCGCGCGAATTGCGCGACAAGGAAACCGGCGCGCTCACGCCGAAACAGGCGCAGATTTTCGCCAATGTCTTCATCGGTCGTGGCAAGCCTTGGCTCGCGCAGCTCACGCTCGCGGATCTCAAGCCCGCGGATGGCGATGCGCTGGTCAATTGCGCGGTGGTGGCCGTCTTCACGTTGCCGCATCCGCCGGTCACCCAGCTCGGGGTCCTGAAATGGGCGCGCGAGCAGGAGCGGCTTGGCAAGCTGGACGCCGCGGCGCTGGAAGCTGGCAAGAAAGGCGTCACGCGCTGGAGTGCGAAATGGCAGGGCGCGCTGCGCAAGGAAGTGAGCGATCTGCCCGAGGAGATCATCGCCGTCCTCAAACCCGTGGTCGAGCAAGCGCCCGCGGCCGAGCCCGAAGCGGCTGCCGGTGAAGCTGGCGAAAGCAATGAAGGTGCGTCCGCGGAAGCACCCGAAGCGGCTTCCGACGATGATGAGGACGGGGACGAGGACGAGGACCTCGATGAGGATGACGAGGACGAGGAAGAGGATGAAGACGAAGAAGAAGATGAGGACGACGACAGGAAGGAGAAGGGAAACGCGCGCAAGCCGCGTCCCGTCTACGAGCCGCGTCCGCAGAAGCCCGCCGCAGAGAGGCCAGTCTACACACCGCGCGGTGCCGGCGTGCCGAAGAATTTCAATCTCAACGAAGCGCTCCGCAACATCGACAACTACGTGCAGTCGCTGCGGGCGGATCTGAATTCCGCGCAGTCGAAGCTGCGCACCCGCGAAAACCAGCGGCCGGAGAAATCCGGCGCAATCATTCCGGGCGAACCGACGCCGGAGGAATTGGCGCGCCTCAACCAACAGCTCGAGGCCCGCAATACCGAGCTTCAGGAACGCATTCACGAGCTGACTCAGCATTCCGAGGATGTCGCGGTGAGCACGGGCGCCCTCACCGGTGCCCCGGTGACCGATGCCGCGGCCCAGTTGCGCACTCTCCTGGCGCTCAAACTGCAGGAAGACTACGCGGATTTCATGGCGCTGGAAAAAGAATCGAACGACCTCGTGGTCCAGCAACATTACAAAGGCCTGCTGCGCCATGTCTTCGAAGTGCTCCAGCAGCTCGAAGTCCCGCTAAAGGCCGAGTAACGGAGGGACGCGCTCCCGCGCGTTTCCTATATGCTGGAGGGCACCCCGCCGTCAGGTGCCGGGAAATGTACCGATCCGAAAGAGACAGCGCCTCTCCGAAATAAAAAGCCCCGGCCTCTTTCGAGACCGGGGCTGGCAAACTTTTAAGCGAAGCGCGTTTAGTTCGGCTTCGGAGCCTCGGGGGCCGGAGCGGGCGCGGGGGCCGGAGCCGCAGCGGGTTCCTTGGGCGCGTCAGCCTTGGGGGCCGCGTTCTTGGTTTCGTCGACGGCCTTCTCGGCAGCGTCCTTGGTCTTCTCGACCGCCTTGTCCGCGGCGCTCTTGGCCTCGGCGGCAGCCTTGTCGATCGCGGCAGCGGCTTCCGGAGCCTTCTCCTTCTCCTTGGCCTTGGAGTCGTCGATCTTGGCTTCGGCACCAGCCTTCGCATCGCCGGCCTTCTGCTCGACAGAGGCCTTCGCGTCGTCAGCCTTTTGCTCGACCGAGGCGTCCTTCTTCTCGCAAGCGGCAAAAGCGAGCGCAGTCGCGGCCGCAATGGCAAACGTAGAGTACAGTTTCATGTGTGGGTTTAGGGGTTTTTAGGTTTAGGGGTTGATAGTCGGGACGATAGGTCGGCCCTGTGGGCAGGCTGGACAGGCAACTGCGGCAAGTCAATGACAGTCTGACACAGAACCGACGTGAGAACACCACGTTAAATTGGCGTCGACGAGGCCACCCCGGGATAACTTCTTTCTTAGATAGAACCGAAGGCGGCCAGACCGGCATAAAGATACCGGGAAAAAGGACCGATCCCCGGTCTCAAAAGATCGTCCGATCCCTTCGTCGCCCGGTATCTTCGCCGGGTAAGTAAGTCCTCTTAAGGCGGCTACTTATTCAGCAGCTTTTCGAGCAGGCCATTGAGGCGGCCGAGCATCGCGCGCGGATCTTCCAAAAGGCCGGCGGCAACCAGCGCGTTATCGAAGATCTGCTCCGCCACTTCGCCGGCCAGCGCCGGGTCGGATTGTCGGATGGCATTCAGCCGGACCAGCATGGCGTGGTCAGGATTGATCTCCAGATTCGGCTTCGATTCCAGCGGTGCTTCGCCCTCGCGACTCATCATCTTCATCATGCGGCGCATGCTGGAAGTCATGTGCGTGTCGCTGTCCACGACCACCGCCGGGCTGCCAACGAGCCGCTTCGAGCTGTGGACTTCATTCACGCGATCGCCGAGGCGTTCCTTGATGAAATTGGCCAGCACGCGGGCGTCTTCTTCGCTCAGCGCGCCGCTGCTTTCCTTGTCGAGCTTGAGGTCGGCCTTCTCCGCGGCGACGAGACGCTTTTTGTCGAACTCGCGCAACTGTTCCATCACGATTTCATCCTGTGGTGCGTAGAGGAAGAGCACTTCGAATTTCTTCTCGCGGAAGACTTCGTAGTACGGGCTGGCCAGCGCGGCCTCGCGGTTCGGCGCGGTGAGATAGTAAATCTCCTTTTGCTCCTCCGGCATGCGGCCGACGTAATCGGTGAGCGACGTGGTCTTGCCCACGTCGGTGTGCGACGACTCGTTGCGCAGGAGCTTGGCCAGCGTCTCGCGATGCTGGTAGTCATTGGCCACGCCTTCCTTCAGGCAGTGGCCGTGCTCGCGGAAGAACTTGTCGAACTTTTCCGGGTCGGCTTTGGCTTCTTCGTCGAGCCACTTGAGCACGCGCTTGGTCAGCACGTCGTTGATCTTCCGCAGCAGCGCGGAGTCCTGCATGGTCTCGCGGGAGATGTTGAGCGGCAGGTCTTCGCTATCTACCACGCCTTTCAGGAAACGCAGCCACTCGGGGAAAAGATTCTTCGCCTTCGGTTGGATGAGTACCTTGCGGCAGTAGAGATTCACTTCGTTCTCGCCGCGGGCGAGCGTGAGCAGTTCGTAGCTCTTTTCCGGGACGAAGAGCAGCGCGCGGATGGACAGCGGCGCGTCCGCCGAGAAGTGCAGCCGATACAGCGGCGGTTCGCTCTCGTGGGCGACGTATTTGTAGAAGTCGTTGTATTCTTCGTCGGTGATCTCGCTCTTGTTTTTCGTCCAGAGCGCCTGCACGGTGTTTACCGCGTTGCCGTTCAACTCGATGGGGAAGGGGACGAAATTCGAGTAGTGCTTGATGATGCGCTCGATGTTCGAGGCCTGTGCGAATTCCGTATCCTTGAGCTGGACGACGATCTTCGTGCCGCGCGACAGGTCGCTGGCCGCATCGATCTCGTAACCAGTGCGTCCGTCGCTCGACCACACCCAGCCGCTTTCGCCGGGCTGATACGAACGCGTGTAAACCGTGACCTTTTCCGCGACCATGAACGCGGAATAGAAACCGACGCCGAATTGGCCGATGAGGTTCGCGTCGTCCTTGTTCGCCTTGAGCTGCTCGAGAAACGCCTTCGAGCCCGAGTGCGCGATGGTGCCGAGGTTGTCGATCAGCTCCCCATGGGTCATGCCGATACCGGTATCCGTGAAGGTGATCGTCTTCGCCTGGCCATCCGTCGAGACGCTGATCTTCAAAGGCAACTCGGGTTCAAAGACCTCGGTGCCCGAAGTCTGGAGGAACTTCAGCTTCTCGCTGGCGTCGGCGGCATTCGAGATCAGTTCGCGGACGAAGATCTCCTTGTCGGTGTAAAGCGAGTGGATGACGAGATCGAGCAGTTGGGCGATCTCCGCCTGGAAAGCATGTTTTTCAGTCGTGGACATAAAATGAAAATGAAATTCGGGGCGCGAAATCTACATGCGCGGACCGTAGGCGATCAATGGAGGAGTTGTGGAATAGGCCTCCGCTCGCGTATAACGCCGCTATGGGACTTCCCATCGAAGTAGGAATTCTCGCGGATTTGAACGAAAATGATTCGGAGGGCGCCGATCATTTTCGAGCGGAGCGTCTGGCGGAAGCGCTGTCCTTGCCCTTCGATCTCGATTGCGACAGCAAAGAAGTGTGGGAAGCCGCTGAATATCAGGGCCAGAGCGACACTCTCTGGAAGAAATTCGGGCGCGAATCCTTCAGTTGCCTAAGCCTTTACATAGCAGCCAAGCATTCCATCCGGAATGAGGTGGCAATCGTCTTCACCTAGCAACTCAATCGTATGAAACACCCTCTCCTGTTCTTGCCCCTAACGCTGGCAATTTTAACCTCGGCCACATTTGCCGAGCGGCCGGTGGGTGAAGAGGTATTATGGGACGGCTTTCATCACATCTCACGCCTGGAGCGGTCTGTGCACGACGTCGTGGAGGTGAAACGCAATCCCCTCTTCGACAACGCCCCATTTCTGCGTTTGCGAGGTGACGACAAATTGGTTCAGGCTCTCGAAGCCGACTCGCAGCACAAAGGCTACCTCATTCCCGCGCAGGTCAAATACTATCTCCTCTCCGACGGTCATTTCTACCTGATCGAGACCAAGGAGGAATCCGGAAACTTCTCCTGTCGGAAACCGATTGGGGCGCCGACTATTGCCTGCTTTTCGACTGGGATGTCCACTTTGGAAAATGCTCAAGCCGCTGCCGCAAAATAGTACCCATCCCCTTTCGCGGATTCCTTCACTGACGAAAAGTACTACGCAATCCTATCTGGCATCGCCAAGGAGTTTCCAGAGGCAAGAGCAAGCGACAAGCGGAAATACGCTAAAATTCCTTCCGCTCGAGTCATTTCGATACCCGGCCAAACCGTGGTGGAGTTCAGGTGTCTATCGTTCGACGAGTACCGTGACTGCATCTACGATTACACCATCAGAATCAGCCGCTCGAATCTATTGATCACCGGAATGAATGTCCTTCAGGGCCCAAGGTATGTCAGTAAAGACGAATTCGAAAATTCGGATGGGGACTCGTCTCTCCCCAATGCCCCACCTCCCCGCACAATCGATCCAGCGACAGCGAAGTTGAAGAAAGCGGAATACGACAAGATGGTCCGATTCCAGGACGCGCTCCTTTGGCTCATTGAGCACAAGCGGCGCTGACGCCGGGGATGGAACTTGACATTTTCCTGGAAAGGCTCGACGCGGCGAAGGGATATGACCGCCACAGCCCATCCTCGGTTTCACCCATCGAGCCGTCTCATTCGGGAAGCAATGTCCAGTGCTTCCCATCGGGCGAAGTGAGCAAACCAAAGGTGGTTTTGCCCACCGCGTCCTCGCCCATCAAGATCATCACCCACTGCCCGCCTTCACGCCAGACGAAGGGAGCGCCGTACTTGCGCGCCATCCATTTCTGGCGTGGCAATTCCAGCGGCCCCTGCGGTTGCCACGCACGCAGGTCCGACGATACCGCCAGTGCGAGGTGCTGATTCACCAGACCTTCGCTGTAGATCATCGTCCAATCCTTTCCGGTGCGGAAGATCATGATGTTCTCCACGCCGTCCGGCGCGCTCGCGGATACGCCGAGGAGCGGCGCGTCCGGGGTCAGAATTTCCCAGTGTTCCAGCTTGGGATCGTGCGTGATAGCGTGCCCAAGAAGGTTCGCCCGCAGTGTTTTTCCCGCTGCGTCGGTCACGTTGGTGCTGCCAATAAAATAGCAATGCAACGTGTCTCCTTCCACGATGAGCGTGGGATCGATGACGCGCTGCAGGGTATTCCAGGGCAGCGTCCGTGCTTCCGGCAGAAACGCCTTGGGCGCCGACCACGCGTGCAAATCCGGCGACTCGCTGAAACAAAGTTGCGTCGGCGTGGAGGGGTAAGTCTGATAAGGCAGAAGATAGCGCCCATGCCAAAACACCACGTCGCCCGGCGAAGCGTAACCTTTTGCCGAAACGTCGTGATCTCCTTCGAAATGGACGAAATCCTGGGTGAGCGCTTCGGCGACCGTCCAACTGCCGGGCGATGCCCACGTCTTTCCCGCCAGACGGGAATAAAAAAGGTGATACCCCTCCGGGGTCTTGAGCACCGAGGGATCGCGAAGGTTGTCCGCAGTGGCCCAGACGGGATTGTGAAGCAAAGCAAAATTGAGATGAAGCTCTTCAGCGCAGGACAGGCCTGAAGTGACGGCCAGCAACACCACGCCGGCGAGGGCAGAGCACGGAATTTTCATTTCAATTCCCTTGCGACGATCGGCGCAGCAACCACCGCCGGAGCGAGTAACACAAACTGGATGATAGGGCAGCGACCATGCACGGAAGAGAGGATGAGGGAGTCCCCGCTTCGTGGGCAAGCGTGTTCCGAAGCGGCCGCCCGGCCAGCCCCCGAAGAGCCCCTCTCGGAGCCGAAGAAGCCGCATCCATCGTTGCGCGCTCCTTCACCGCTTCCCACATTTATTCCATCATTCCGCGAATCCGCCGTTGCGCCCCTACCCCGGTCTGGGCCAAGCTTCCCTCCCCCAATTTCAATCAACCCAACTATCCAACCTCTTTTCTCTTCGTCATGGGTCGTCAATGGCTCCAAGCAAAACGTGAAGTAGCCGGCCTCAAAAAAGGCCAGATGGTCGGCAAGCTCGTGAAAGAAATCATGGTCGCCGCCAAGCTCGGTGGGCCAGAGCCCGAGGGTAACGCCCGGCTCTTTGCCGCCATCGAAAAGGCGCGCCGGGCCAGCGTCACGCGTGACGTCATCGAGCGGGCCACGAAAAAAGGCGCGGGCATCGGCGACGAAAAGCTGGTGATGGATCACGTGGTCTTCGAGGGCTACGCGCCGCACAAGGTGCCGCTCATCGTCGAGGTGCTCACCGACAACAACAACCGCACCGCGCCCGAATTGCGCGTGCTCTTCAAGAAGGGCCAGCTCGGCGCACCGGGCAGCAACAAGTTTCTCTTCGACCACGTCGGTCTCGTCGAAGCTCACACCCCGGATCCCAGCACCGATCTCGAAAGCGCCGCCATCGAAGCCGGCGCCAATGAAGTCGAGCCGCTCACCCACGAACAAAACGACGACATCCCCGTGGGCGTTGCCGGAGGCCGCTTCATCACCGACCGCGCCGCCACCGCCGCCGTTTCCAAATGGCTGGCCGGCAATGGCTGGACGGTAGTGACGAGCGAACTCGGCTACGTCCCGAAACAATTCCCGACGCTCACCGACGCCCAGCGCCAGGAGGCCGGCGAATTCATCCAGAGTATCGAAGACCACGACGATGTTCACCGCATTTGGGCTGCGCTGAAGTAGCGGCGCCTTTCCGGCGTTATCTTCGCCGCCATTGGCGATCGTCGCGCGCGGCGTGGATCACGGAAATGATGAGAATCACGTCGTTCGTTATTTCGTATACGACTCGATAAGGGAAACGAGCTGGGAAAAGCCAGCGAATGTTCCGGGTTCGATGGCGACGGGCGGTGAGAAACGGGTTCGCAGGAAGCCCCTCAATGATCCGGGCGATTTCCTCGAGGAATTCGCCACCCAAGCCGGGTTGCTGCTCGTCGTACCAAGCTGCAGCCTGGGCAATGTCGACCTCCGCAGCGGGGCGGAGCAGCACCCGAAAACTCATCGAACGTATTTCGCCATGAGCCGCGTCCTCACCTCTTCCCAAGGGATAGCGGAAGCAGATCCCGTCGTGCTCGGCAAGTCGTGATTCGATCAGGCGCTCTTCCTCCGGGCTGAGGGAATCGTCGCCATCGAGCCCAGTCGCTGTCCAGCGCGAGAACTTTTCGACGACCTGTTGCCGCTGCTCGCGGGTGAGGCGCGGGATTTCTTCGAGAATCTCAGCCAGGCTCATGCGTGTAGCATAGGCGTCGCTTGGACGATTTCAAATATCCATTCCTTGCTGCGGGCTACAACTCCGATGAATGTTGCTTTTCCTGCACGCTGGCGAAGAGCGGCAACGCCACGCACCACGCGAGGAAAATCTGGAGCAAAATCAGCACGTGGAAATAGGAGAAATGCGCACCGCCGGGGACGGTCCATGTCGTCCACGCCACGGGCATGTGATCCTTGATCCAGCCGCCGGTGAGCGCGCCAATTGAGCCGATCGTTCCCGCGATGGACCAATGCACGGCCATGGCCACGGTGCGGCCGGTATTCGGGGTGAGCGCTTGCGCCAGGCGATACTGGCAGAGCTGCATGCCGGCGTAGAATCCGCCGATGATCAGTGAAGCCACGCTCATCAGTAAGACCGGCTGAGGCACGGGGCCGATGAGCGGCAGCGAAATGTGCCGCGGTGAGACAAAGAACCATCCGAGGGTGAACAACGGACCGACCGAGGTGAGAAACATCGCGACTGTGCGCCCGCCGAAGCGATCGATACCATGACCGATCGTGTGCGACCAAATGACCGCACCCAGTGCCGAAGCCAGGACGAGCCACGTAGCCTCGGAGTAAGTGGCGTCGAAGGTCTCGTGCAAATAGACGACGTTGAAAAACCCGGGCGTGCCGTAAAAGTAACCCGGTAGCGCCAGCGCGGCGGTCCAGGCGCCCATCCCGAGGGTGAATCGTCGGAAATCACGCCGGCGCAGCGGCGCGAGCAGACGTTTCCACGGCGACTGCCCGGGCGTACTGCGGTGTGGTGCGGGTTCGGCTACACCGGAATGCACGACGATGTCTCCGATGCCAAACGTCGCCGCGATGGCAAACACGATCGTGAAGCCACCCAAACCGCCTTCGGCATGCTCGCCCTTGTCGAGGATCCAGCCGTAGACAAACGCGGCGAGGAACACGACACTGGAAAGCAGGCGCTGGCGGCTACCCCAGAAGCGGCCGGCCCGACTCGCTGGCAGCAAATCCGCCATCCAGCTCAGCCACGGCGCCTGGCTGGCGTTCCCGAGGCAATCGCTGAGGCCGAGTGCGATGATCAACACCACTGCCCAGTGCGCTTCGCCGGACGGCCAGAGCAGGGGCAGAAACGCGGGGACAAACCAGAGCGCGCGATGCGTCGCCGCCACACTTCCCCAGAACGGCTTGCGCCGATGCAGCCGCTCCACAAAAAAGGCCGACGGCAATTGCATGAACATCGCCGCCTGCCGGATCGCTCCCATGAGCCCAAGCTGAAACCCGGTCGCATGAATCGCCTGCATGAGCAGCGGCGTGGGCAGGCCGTAGACCGCCACCAACCAAACGGTGCCAAGGCAGCCCGCGATGACGTTCTTCCGCATCGACTTCTCGAGATCCTGTTCAGAAATCGCAGGAAGTTCGGGTGGGCGGGGTGACATGAGGAGTTTTCCATGACAACCCACCGCGTTTCCGTAGGCAAGGCAGGAGCGTACCTTGCGATAGTCTCAGCTCAGTACGGCTTGGCGATGATCCGCCGCTGCGGATCGAGCGCGCCCTGTTCCTTGAAGATCGGTGCCGGCGAGACGTTCTTCAGTTCGTAGCCCCGGAGCTTGAACTCAGGATAGAAGCCATTGCTCGCGGGCTCGTAGACGGTCTCGCCGGTGAAAATCGCCGTAGAGCTTGTACTCGTAGCCGTTGTCGCTGCCGATCTTGCCGAGTTCGCGGTCGGGCGCGAGCTTCCCTTGCTCGTTGAGCATGACCATCTTGGCATTCGCCCACGATTCGCCCGGCTTGCGGATGTACCCCCAGAATTTGTAGTCCACCTTGTAGTAACGGCGGCCGATGTAGTAGTTGCCCAGCGGCTCCTGCTTGATCTCGCCCAGCATCGCCGTGCGGCTTTGGGTATTCGGGTCGGCTGTGGCGCAGCCGGAGAAAAGGAGGGTGGTGAAGAGGAGGTTGAGTGCGAGGAAACGCCGGAGTGTCATGGATGAAATTTTCAATGCAGGCCGAGCCGGCCGAGGAACGGCTGGATCCAATCGGAGAGTGCGTCCTCTTTCAAGGAATGGGGCTCGGGAATGTTGCCAAAGAGGTGCCACGATTCGCTGTGCCCCACGGATTCACCCGGGGCGAGGGTGCGCAGAGGGCTCAGGGTCTCGATCTGGAGTCCGGTGGCGTTGCTGAAAGTTTCGAAATTGCAGCCGTAGTCGGGATACGTCGCGCTTTCGTCGAACTCGACGAGCTTCACGAAGAGTGTGCTGCGCGTGAAATAGCCGATCCACTTCATGCGATGCTGCAGCCCGAGCTTCGTCGGCGAGCTGTGCGCCGTCTGCCGCAGGGTGATGAACTCACGCCCCCACCGCCAGCGTTCATCCGCGGTGTCGGGTGTAAGGCCACAGCACCTGCCAGGCGATCCGGCGGCGTGTTGCGTGTGTGATGAGCCATCGGTGGCCGTGGGATGATTTCCAGTCCGCCGGCTTCCATCGTGGTGACGCCCCCAGGTGGCCAGCGTCGCCGGCGCAGTGCCCGTATTCGTGGCGCGATGCTCGATCTTCACCTCCGGTGAATGCTCCGACAGCGTCACGGTCAGCGTCTTCTTGATGTGCCACGGCGCCGCCGGCGCATTCTCCAGCCGCACGCCATCGGGCAGCAGCTCGTGAGTCACGGGCGAATTGTCCGGAAAATAAGTGCGCTCATTTTCCGGCGCGAGCCAGAGACGATGCCCGCCCCGGGCGATGTAGACGTCTTCGCCACTCTTGCCGAGTTCGTCCGCGTTGGTCTTCAGCACGTTCTTCCCCGCCGGCAGATGCTGGTAGGAAATGACGCGCGGGCCGACGTCGAGCGTGATCACCAATTCGGCGTGATCGTTGGCGATGCGGAGGCAGTTCGTCCATCCGCCAAAAGCTGTTTTTTCAATTTTCATCGATATCCTTGCGCACTTTCACGAGCAGGGCGGGATGCCGCTGCAACTGCTCGGTGAGCGCTTCGATGGCGCGCACCGTGGGCGGGCTGATGTGATGTTCCATACCTTCGACATCGTGATAAATGACGTCGTCGTCGAGGCCAAGGAGTTTGAGAAAATCGGTGAGCAACTGGTGCCGGCGGGTGATGTTGCGGGCCAGCGCCTCGCCGGCGGTGGTCAGCGCCAGGCCGCGATATTTCTCGTACTTCAGCAGCCCCTCGGCGTCGAGGCGCTGCACCATATTCGTCACGCTCGCCTGGGAGATTTTGAGGCTCTGGGCGATATCCACCACGCGGGCATAGCCCTTGGTGTTGATGAGCTCGAGGATGCGCTCGAGGTAATCCTCGACCGCCGCAGAGCTGCGGGCCGGCAGGCGGATGGAGGTAGGAGCAGGCATGAGCAAGAAACGCTAGGGGCTAAAAAAGCGACGTCAAGAAAACGAAGAATTCGACCATTGACACAATCGTAGATCGGGACAACTAATTTAGCCATGGCTAACTTTTTGAACCGCGAGAAACATCTCCCCGAAGCGCGGGCGATTCGCTGGCCCGTCGTTTTCGCTTCATGAGCAACGCCCATCGCACCGTCCCCCCCGAATCCACCGCCGGCTGGCGCCAGGTAGCGGGGCAGGCCTCGTTGCCGGAGGTGCATCGCAGCGTGGTGGTGCCGGCCAATGCCTCGTTCTGGCGCAAACTGCTGGCCTTTTCCGGGCCCGGTTTTCTCGTGGCCGTGGGCTACATGGACCCGGGCAATTGGGCCACCGACCTCGTGGGTGGGGCAAAATTTGGCTACGCGCTGCTGTCGGTCATCATGATTTCGAACCTCATGGCGATCCTGCTCCAGCACTTGTGCATCAAGCTGGGCATCGTCACCGGACGCGATCTCGCCCAGGCCTGTCGCGACCACTATTCGAAGCCCACGGTCTGGTTCCTGTGGGTTCTCTGCGAGATCGCCATCGCCGCTTGTGATCTCGCTGAAGTCATCGGCTCGGCGATCGCCCTGCAACTGCTCTTTGGCATCCCGCTCACCTGGGGCTGTATCATTACCGCGCTCGATGTGCTTGCGGTGCTCTACTTGCAAAACAAGGGCTTCCGCTATCTCGAGGCCCTCGTCATCACGCTCATCGCCACCATCGGCACCTGCTTTGCCGCGGAGCTCATTTTCTCCAGGCCCAGCCTCGCCGGCGTCGCCCTCGGTTTCATTCCCCGCGCGAACATTATCACCGATCCTTCGATGCTTTACGTGTCGATCAGCATCCTCGGCGCGACGGTCATGCCGCACAATCTCTACCTGCACTCCTCCATCGTCCAAACGCGCAAGTATGCGCAGACACCGGAGGGCAAGCGCGAGGCGATCAAGTTTGCCACCATCGATTCGACCACCGCGCTCATGTTCGCGCTCTTTATCAATGCGGCCATTCTCATCCTCGCGGCTGCGGCCTTTCACTGGTCTGGCCACCAGGACGTGGCGGAAATCCGGGATGCGTTCAAGCTGCTCAGCCCGCTGCTTGGCGTGGGTCTGGCCAGCGTGATTTTTGCCGTGGCGCTGCTCGCCTCGGGACAAAATTCCACGCTCACCGGCACTCTGGCCGGCCAGATCGTCATGGAAGGTTTCATCAGTATCCGGTTGCGGCCATGGTTGCGGCGCTTGATCACTCGGGCGCTGGCGATCGTTCCGGCGGTCGTCGTCATCGGCATTTGGGGCGAAAGCAAAGCGACGGAGTTGCTCCTCATCAGTCAGGTGGTGCTCAGCATGCAGCTCGGTTTCGCGGTCTGGCCGCTCATGCGTTTCACCAACGAAAAGACGAAGATGGGACCCTTTGCGAATGCCTTGTGGATCCGCCTCCTCGGCTGGAGCACCACGGCGATCATCATCGTCCTCAACCTCATTTTGCTCTTCAATACCTTCGCGCCGGACTCCGTGCTCAAGGCAGTGTATGGTTCGCTCGGCTGGCCGATTCCCACGTAACCCTCTCGCGTCATGTATCGCAAAATCCTCGTCGCCCTCGATAACACGGTAGCCGATCGGGAATTGCTGCCGCACATCGTGCAATTCGCCGCGCTGGCGAAAAGCGAGTTGCTGCTCCTGCACGTCGCCGACGGCTGGGTGGCGCGCAATTTCGAGCAGCTCAATCTCGCGGAGTCCGAGGAGATGCGCGAAGACTGGACCTATCTCGAGGAAACGGCTGCGAGGCTGCGTGGAGAATCGGGCCTGAAAATCGAAACGCGCCTCGCGCTGGGCAATCCACCCACGCAAATCCTCCAAGTGGCCGAACAAGAGCATTGCGACCTCATCGCGCTCGCCTCGCACGGACATCGCCTCGTGGGGGATATCATCCACGGCAGCACGATCGACGAAGTGCGGCACAAAGCCCACGTGCCGATCCTCGTCGTGCCGCCGCGGAAATAGTCCGGGGAGGGGATGCGCTCCCGCGCGGTCCCCAATATTTCTCCGCCGGCCAAAGATGGGAACGCGCAGGAGCGCATCCTTCCGTTGCGTTGTTACACTGAATTCGCGCGCCTCAACACCGCCCCGCCGGCCTGCTGATTAAAGCCCAGCGCGGAGACCAACACCGATTCGATTTTCACGGTTTCCGGCGCCATTCCCGGCAGGAGCCCATGCTCCAGCGTTAGCGCCGCGACGACCGTCTGCAACAGCGCGCTCGCTCCAAAGCTCTCTCCCCATGATCGCTTCGGCAAATAGACCGTCGCGCCCATAGCATGCCGCCCCAAGGCCCGCTGCTCGATCGCATCGACGAACGTCCCATTCGCGCAGCCGATCACGGCATCGGCGCCGTTGCCGGACAACAAATCCGCGTAAATCCGCGAGAGCGCGGCCTCCCCTTCGCGTTTCCGAAAAACCGGCGCACCCTCGTGCACCTGCAAATCGACTTTGCCCTCGCGCGCCAGGACCACCGCCGCGGCGCCTTCGGCCAGCAACGCCCCGCGCGTGCTGCCCACCCGGCGGGCCATCCGCCATTCGCGATACGCCTCGCACAAAATCCAATCGCACTCCTCACTCCCCACGACCACCACGCGATCCAGATCGTCCGTCGCCAATATTTGCTCGGCAAATTTCAGCGCCCCCAGTCCCACCGTGCCATCGCCCACGAGCGTATAGCTTGCGCCGTCGATTCCGAGCTGCGCGGCAAGGTGACTCGCGGGCGCATTGTAAACCGTTTCCGGAAAAAGCAGTGGGCTGGCCACGTTCGCGCCCTGCTTCACGATCTGCTCGTAAAACTTGCGCGTGTAGACCACGCCGCCGCTGGAAATGGCGAAGACGATCGCGGTGCGCGCGGCGGATTCCGGGGTGAGTGTGATGCCGGCGTTTTGCAGTGCCGCCAATCCCGCCGCCACGGCGAAATAGGAAATCGCACTCGATCGTCGCAGCCGCGGATTGCGGGCCAGCGCATCGACCGTTTTCAACGGCACCGGCGCGTAGATATGCTCCCGACCGGTCTCCGGATTCGTGACGATCTTTGCCTCGGCGACATCGCCGCGACCGAGACGGTCCCACACTTCGTCGAGACTCGCGCCGAGCGGTGTCACCCAGCCCAATCCGGCAATGCGCGCGCCGGTCTTCATGCCGCAGCCTCCTCGAGGACGATGGAAGCGTTCGTGCCGCCGAAGCCGAAGGAATTCGAGATCACGCGACGCACCTGCGCGTCGCGCGCTTCGTTGGCCACGATGTTCAGCCGCCACGCCGGATCGATCTCCTGGAAATGGATATTCGGCGGCAGGAATTGCCGCTGAATGGCGAGCACGGAAAACACCGCCTCGATCGCTCCCGCGGCACCGAGCGAGTGGCCCATCATCGACTTGGTCGAGCTCACCGGCACGCGATTGCCGAAAAGCTCCGCGATGGCCGTTCCTTCCGTGGCGTCGTTGAAGATGGTCGCTGTGCCGTGGGCATTGATGTAGTCGATTTCGTCGGCCGCACGATGCGCATCCGCCAGCGCGCGCTCCATGGCCTGCCGCGGGCCGACCCCGCTCGGGTGCGGTTGCGTGAGGTGATGGTTATCCGTCGAAATGCCGTAGCCGGTGACTTCCGCGAGAATCGGTGCTCCGCGCCGCCGCGCGCTCTCCAATTCCTCGAGTGCGAGCAGGGCTGCGCCTTCGCCGAGCACCAGGCCCGTGCGGCTCTTGTCGAACGGGCGAATCTTTTCCGCGGTCGAAGCCTGCAGCGAATCGAAGCCCACGAAGACCATCTCGGAAATCGCATCGTAACCGCCGCAGAGCACCCGCTGATAGTGCCCCGCGCGAACCAAGCGGAAAGCATGCCCCACCGCATTCGTGCCGGAGGCACAGGCGTTGGCGATGATCTGGCTCGGCGCCGCACAGGGCCAGGCATCCTCGGCATCGAGCACCGGCTTTTGCGGCAGATAGTTCGCCAGCCACGCCGCCCGTTCGTGCGGATGTTTTTTTTGCACCTGCGCACGGTAAAACGCCTCGCCGAAACTCATCCCGCCACTGGTCGTGCCGATGACCAGCAGCTCGGGATCAAAGGCGCCATCGCCCCGCCGCACCTCATTCGCCGCGGCCATCATCATGAGACTGGCCGGATGATGCAGGTGCTCACGCCGATGCCTTTTCAAACCGGCACCTGCCTTCAGCTTCGCCAAATCCACCAGCCCCGCGGTCTTGCAGCGCGTTTTGGACACGTCGAAAGCGGTGACCGGCGCCACGCCATCATGCCCCGCGCGCAAGGCTTTGCTCGTTTCCTCGCAGCCGAGTCCCAGTGGGCTGACGACACCGATGGCCGTGACGGCAACGCGACGCGGCTGGGATGCGGGAGAAGAAATCATGTGTCGGGAAACCTTTTCGTCGCGCCGATAGTCGCGCGCAATGAGCAATTCGTCGATTGGCGACGGAAGAAGGCGAGCGAGGTTATAGCATAGCTTTTTGACTCCGGGCCAATTCGCGGCGAAGATCACAGCCCGAATGGCCGAAATGTCCGACGAATCCATCCCAAACGCCTTAATGGCAGAGAATTTCGCTTCCGCCCCGCAGCCGAACCGGCAGGCCCTGCGCATGCGCTTCTTCTGGTTCCTCGCGGGGGCAGGGGTGAATTACCTGCTGATCCTGATCCCGTTCAAGTGGCTGAAGGCGCATACCGGGCTGCCCAACATGGAAATCGCGGGCTGCAGCATGGCCGTGAGCGCCACCTTCTTTTTCCTGTGGAATTACTTCGTGAACTTCCGCACCGACTCGCGGAAACGCGATGCCCTGCCCCGCTACATCCTGGCGGTTTGCTGCATGTGGCTGCTTTCCTCGGTGACGCTGGGCTTTCTCAAGGATCACAATTTTCATCTGGCTTTGAGTCTCGGCCGATTCCCCCTCGATCTCGATATCGTGGCCACGCAGTTCTTCCTCAGTGGGCTGAAGTTTTTCCTCTATCACAAGTGGGTCTTTCCCCTGCCGAAAGAACCGGCGGCGTGAATTGGACAAAACTCGCTGAGAACCGCATCGAGGAAGCCATCGCCAGTGGCGAGTTCGAGAATCTGCCGGGGAAAGGCCAGCCGCTGGATCTTGCGGAATACTTCGCCCTGCCCGCCGCTGAGCGCGCCGGCTCCATGCTGCTGAAGAATGCCAACGTCATTCCGCCCGAGGTGCAGATGTTGAAGGAGATTGGAGAATTGGAAGAGGCGATCACGCGATCGGAGAATGCCGGAGAGGAAGATCGGCTGCACAGGACCGACAAGGCCGCTGCTGCCACCTCCCTTGCCAGGCTCCGCGAGCAGCTTCAAGAAAAGCGCGTGGCTTTCTCGCTAGCCATGGAGCGCCGCCGCCGCCGCGAACCGCGCGCGGTCGAGTAGGGTAACCACTACTTCGCTGGCGCGGCGAATACACCGGAGGCCGCCTTGACCGAGATGCCTTGATTGCGCGCGTAGGCCGCCGCGGCCCGCTGACGGATCTGCACGGGCGATTCTCCACGAGTCCAGCCGGCGAGGGCGTCTCGCAGAATGAAACCGCCGGGATACATGAGTTGCGTGGTGGTGAGCAACGGAGTTGCTCCGGCGGCCGATAAGTGAGGGCCGAAATAGCGCTCGCTGATGCAGCACAAGACGATGGCCTGCCGGCCGAGGCCACGCTGGGCTGTCGCTTCCGCGGGCAGCGAAAAATCCATCAGACCATCGTGTCCGATGTAGGCGACCAATGGGCAATGGTCGACGGGTTCGCTGCTGGTTAGCACCTGGAATCGCGACCCCAGTAGAGATTGTGTTCGGCATCGTCGCCATTCCCGATCTTTGCTGGCACGGGCACGATGCCTTGCGTGGCGTTGTCCGCCAGCGCGACGAAGACATGAATTTCCGCGGCTGGAGCCGGCACCGCCATCCAACAGGCGATGAGGACTATCGCGAGCAGTTTCAATCAGGTTTATTGGGCGACTTTCAGAGTCAGAATCTTCACGTGCCGATCGGCGAAATCGATCCAGTAGTGAATGGCGTATCCTGCGTAGATGTGAATCTCGATGCGGCGCCCCGAAATATCGCGCTCGTGATCATCAGCATATTGATCTGGCGACGAGCGCAGACTGACAAAGCGTTCGAGCAACAGTGCGCGCTTTTTCTTGGGAATCGCATCGAGGACGGCGATCGCCTCCAAGTCCACTAGAAGCCGATATTTCACAGGGCCGCGCTATTCCGAATAACGCTTTTGCAGATCGTCCAACTCAACCCAGTGTGTAGGGTCGACGTCGTCGATTTTCCGAGCCAATTCCCGCCGAAATTCTTCGTCCTGTTCGGTTTGGCGCGCGACGAGAAAGGCGATCAACTCACGTTGCTCCGCCAGCGGAAGATGGGCCGCCTCGTCTTTGAGTTGCGTTAGGGACATCGAAGGAATTCCTACTCGAATTTCAAGACGGTGTCAAAGGGGGTGCGACGCCTCGAATCCCCGTCCTACGCCGCCATCGCGATCCGCCGCAGCTTGCCGATCACCTTCGGCATGATCTCCAGCGCCTTTTCCACCTCGGCGTGCGTATTAAAGCGGCTGAAGGAGAATCGCAGGCTCGCCCGGGCGCGTTCGTCGCTCAAGCCCATGGCCTTGAGCACATGCGAGGCGTGCACGGAACCCGTGGTGCAGGCCGAACCGCTGGAACAACAAATATGATTTTGGTCGAGGAGCATGAGCGCGCCTTCGCTGTCGATGCCTTCAAAGGCGAGATTCGACGTATTCGGCAAGCGGTGCTCGGTGTCGCCATTCACGTGCGCGCCTTCGATCTGCGTGAGCACGCCCTTCTCGAATTCGTCGCGCAACTTCCGCACGACCGTCTTCTCGTGATGCAGGTTGTGCCCGGCGACTTCACACGCCTTGCCCAGCGCCACGATGCTGGGCACGTTCTGCGTGCCGGCACGTTTGCCGTTCTCCTGGCCGCCGCCGATGAGATACGGCGCGAATTTCGTCCGCTTGTTCACATAGAGCACGCCCACGCCTTTCGGACAGTGCAGCTTGTGTCCGGAGAGGGAGAGGAAATTGATCTTCGATTCCGCGAGATTCAGCGGGATCTTGCCCACGGCCTGCACCGCATCGGTGTGGAAGAGCACGTGCTTCTTGCGGACGATCTCGGCGATCTCGTGGATCGGGAAGAGGACGCCGGTCTCGTTGTTCGCCCACATGACCGTGACGATCGCGGTGTCCGGGCGGATGGCCTTTTCCAATTCGTGCAGGTCGATCTGCCCCTTTTCGTCGACGCCCAGCCAGGTCACTTCGTGGCCCTGCTTGGCCAGCGTTTCGCAATGCTTGAGCGTCGCGCTATGCTCCACCCGGGTGGTCACGATGTGCTGCCGGTCGCGGTCCATGAGCAACGCGGAATTGATCGCTGCATTGGTCGATTCCGTGCCGCAGCTCGTAAAGATGACTTCGCCCGGTTCGCAGCCGATGAGGTGCGCCACGCGTTCGCGCGCCTTGTCCAGCGCCTTGCCCACCTGCTGGCCGAAACGGTAGCCGCTGGAGGGGTTGCCATAGAGCTCGGTGAGGTAGGGCAGCATTTCGTCGACGACCGCCGGGTCCACACGCGTGGTCGCGTTGTTATCGAGGTAAATGAGCTCCGACGTCTTCATGTGATTTTGGCAAAGGGCGCAGACCATACCCCATGTGTTAGGGGTTGGCCAATGGTACTTTGTGTCACAAAAGCCCCGGCTCCGATTCGGAAATGTTCTACTCCGAGCGCCGGACGGCCCGAACGTGGATCTGCGGCGACACGGTGCCCTGCCATTCGTTGCGCTCGATTTGGAAGGCGACGTCCCACGGCAGGCGCGGGAGTTCCTGCGCGGCGGAGTTGAACCACACCGCGCGGTACTCGTCGCCGTTCTGGCGCAGGATGAGCGAGAGATGTTTCTCTTTCATCACGCGCGGTTCGCCGGCCAGGGTCACGCCGCGCGCGGCGAAGAGCGGGTGCGGATTGCCCATGCCGAAGGGTTGCAGCGACTCGTGCTGATCGAGCAATTCGTAGTCGATCTCGCCCAGCGTGAGCTCGGCGTCCACGCGCAGGCGCGGCTGGAGTTGCTCGTCGGTGAGAATCTCCCGCGCGCAGGCGCAGAAGGCCTGACGAAACTCCGCAAAATGGCCTTCGCGCACCGTCAGGCCCGCGGCCATTTCGTGGCCGCCGTGCTTTTCCAGAAAGTCGGAACAACGTCCCAGGGCCGCGACCAACGAAAGCCCTTCGATGCTCCGTCCGCTGCCCTTGCCTATGCCCGCTCCGTCGAAGCCGACGACGAACGTGGGGCGATGATGCCGCTTTTGCAATCGCGAGGCCACGATCCCGACGACCCCCGGATGCCACCCTGCGGCGCCCACGACGATGGCCGCGTCACGCGCGGCGTCGAACAATTCCATGAGCTGCGCTTCGGCCTGCTGATACACCGCCTTCCTCCACCGGACCGCCGCTCGCGATTCTGCGCATCGAGCGTCGCGGCCAAGCGTGCGTGCGCGACCGGCATCCTCGGTGAGCAAGAGCTCCAGTGCATCTTGCGCGGTCCCGAGGCGTCCGGGCGGCATTCAAGCGCGGCCCGAGTCCGAAGCCGATATTGCCTGGACTGAACGGCGCGGACAGTCCGCTCACCTCCACGAGCGCGCGCAGGCCGACCCACTTCGATTGTGCGAGCTGGAGCAAGCCGTTCCGGACAAAGATCCGGTTCTCGCTGCGCAGCGGCACGAGATCGGCCACGCTGCCCAGGGCCACGAGATCGAGACATTCGCGCAGATCGAAGTCATTCGCCTTGCGCAGCTTGAGCAACGCGTGCGCGACCTTGAAGGCGATGCCCACGCTGCACAGATAATGAAAATCGTCGCCCAGCTTCGGGTTCACCAGCGCCACACAATCGGGCAGGGCGTCCTTGCACTCATGGTGATCGCACACGATGACGTCCACCCCTTGCGCGCGCAGGGCCGCGATCTCCGCGACCGAGGACGTGCCGCAGTCCACGGCGATGACGAGTTGCGGATCATGCTCGCTGACGCAGCGCGCCACGCCATCCGGACTCAAACCGTAACCTTCATCGGCCCGCGAAGGCAGGAAACAAGCCGGTTCCGCGCCCATCGCTCGCAACACGCGCGTGAGCAGGGCGAGCGAAGTGACGCCATCCACATCGTAGTCGCCGTAGAGCACGATGCGCTCGCGCCGGTCGATCGCCGTGAGGATGCGCTCCGCGGCGAGACCCATGTTCGGCAGCAGAAAAGGATCGCGCAGCGACTTCAACCGTGGCGCCAGGAAATGCTCCGCATCCATGGCGCTCGACAGGCCGCGCCGCATGAGCAGTTCGGCGGCGAAGCGCGCCACGCCGAGTTCACCGGCGAAACGCTTCACCTCACTGGAGTCGATCGGTTGCGGAAAAATCCAGCGCGTCATGGCTGACTCGGCGCCTCCTCCCGGTCGCGGGCCACCATGTTCAGGCAGCGGGTAATCAAAGCCGTCCAACCCGTCTGGTGCGGCGCGCCGAGGCCCCGCCCGGACTCGCCGCAGAAATGCTCGTGGAAGAGCACCAGGTCCTTCCAGTGCGGATCGCCGGCATAGCGCGGATCGCCGCCGTTGCACGGCCGGCCGCCGTGGGCATCCGGCAGGAAGAGGTGCGTCAGGCGGCGCGCGATTTCATGGGCGATCTGGTTCAAGTTCATCAAGTTACCCGAACCGGTGGGAAACTCGACCTGGAAATCATCACCCCAGTAATGGTGATACCGTTCCAGCGCTTCGATGAGCAGATAGTTCATCGGCATCCAGATGGGGCCGCGCCAGTTCGAGTTGCCGCCAAACATGCCCGTGCGCGATTCCGCCGGCTCGTAGTCGATGCAGTATTCTGAGTCGTCGAACTTTAGCTGATAAGGCTTGTGATAATAAGCGCGCGAGAGCGAGCGGATGCCGTGCGGCGAGAGGAATTCATTTTCATCGAGCACATACTTGAGCACGCGCTCCAGTTGCGCCCGCGTGGGAATGGCCAGTAGACGCCGCACGGTCGTGCCATCCTGGGTGTGAATCTTGCGATAGGAAATATTCTGCGCGAGATCGAAGCGGTACTTCACAAACCACTTCAGCCGCTTGGAGAAACCGGGCAACTGGTCGATCACGTCCTGCTCGAGAATTTCCACGGCGAGGAGCGGCAGGAGACCGACGAGTGAACGCACGCGCAGCGGCACGGTGTGCCGGCCTTCAATGAGCAACTGGTCGTAGTAAAAACCATCCGTCTCGTCCCACAGGCCGCCATCGCCCACGTCGTTCATCGCGTCGATGATCTCCACCATGTGCTCGAGGAATTTCGAGGCGATGTCCTCGTAGCTGGGATTCGTGCGCGCGAGCTCCAGCGCGATAGAAAGCATGGTGCCGCAGTAAAAGGCCATCCACGCCGTGCCATCCGCCTGGGCCAGCGACTGTCCGCTGGGCAACGGCTTCGAGCGATCGAAGAGCCCGATGTTATCGAGGCCGAGGAAGCCGCCGGCGAAGATGTGTTTGCCCTGCACGTCCTTGCGATTCACCCACCAGGTGAAATTGATGAGCAGCTTTTGAAACGCGCGCTCGAGAAAATGGGTGTCGCGCTGCCCTGCCGCGCCGCTGATCTTGTAAACGCGCCAGCAGGCCCAGGCGTGCACCGGCGGATTGACGTCGCGCAGATTCCACTCGTAGGCGGGCAGCGCACCGCTCGGGTGCATGTACCATTCGCGCAGGAAGAGCAGGAGCTGCTGCTTGGCGAAGTGCGGATCGATCCGCGCCATGGGGATCATGTGAAACGCCAGGTCCCACGCCGCGTACCAGGGATACTCCCACTTGTCGGGCATGGAGATGATATCGGCGTTGAAGAGATGGCCCCAGTCGCGGTTGCGCCCGAGTTTTCGCTCCGGCGGCGGAGGCGGCATGTTTGGGTCACCAGCCAGCCAGTCCTTCACGACGTAGTGGTAGAATTGCTTCGACCACAGGAGGCTGGGCGTAAGCCTGGCGCATCACCCGGCGCTGCTCAGGGCCGAGAGCCCGCGAGCATTTCACATCGTAGAAGGCATCGGCCTCCGCGCGGCGTGTGGCAAAGGTTTCTTCGAAATCGCCAAAGGGCACCGTGGGACAAGCGTGCGCCGCGGCGAGGCGGAAACGCAGCACGACTTCGCCACCCGCGGGAATCATCAACCGGTAATGCGCGGCGGCCTTGGTGCCGAATTCGCGCGGGTTCACCGTATCGGCCTTGCCGTGCACGACCGCTTCGTGAAAGGCGTCCTTCACATAGGGCGAGAGATTCGGCGAGCCGAAGAGCTTCTCGTTATTCGACTCATTCTCCGTGAAGAGCCATGGCGCGATGGTCTCGGCGGCGAAGCGGAACGAATGCAGCGATTCGTGCTGCAGGGTGAGCAGATGGTCGTCGAGCTTGGAGATGCGCGGCTTGAGCGTGCAGCCCTCGTGTTTGCAGCCCCACAGCCAGGTGTTGCGAAACCATACGGTGGGCAGCACATGGATCGGTGCGGCGTCGGGCCCGCGATTGGCCACGGTGATGCGGATGAGGATGTCGTCGGGATCGATCTTCGCGTATTCGGCGATGACATCGAAGTAACGCGACTCGTCGAAGACGCCGGTGTCCTCGAGTTCGAACTCGCGTTCCTCCCGCGAGCGCCGGGCGTTTTCCTCGATGAGCCGTTCGTAAGGAAACGCCGCTTGCGGGTATTTGTAGAGCGCCCGCATGTAGGAATGCGTGGGTGTGGAATCGAGGTAGTGCCAGACTTCCTTCGGGTCTTCGCCGTGATTGCCCTGCGGGTTGGTGAGGCCGAAGAGGCGCTCTTTCAAAATCGGGTCGCGCTCATTCCACAGCGCGAGGGCGAAGCAGAGCCGGCCTTCGCGATCGCTGATGCCGAGCAGGCCATCCTCGCCCCAACGATAAGCCCGGCTGCGGGCGTGCTCGTGAGGGAAGTAGGTCCAGGCGTCGCCATTGGCCGAATAATCCTCCCGCACCGTGCCCCACTGGCGTTCGGTGAGGTACGGGCCCCAGCGTTTCCAGTTCTTCTTGCGCGACGCGTCCTCCTCGAGGCGCAGGTGTTCGGGGGTGAGATGGGAAGACATTGCACCCTACGCTGAGGCATCGGTAGGGCGGACGTCAATTTGCGTATCGGGGGCGCGAGGCGCACGGCTCTTAATCCTTAATCTTATTCCTTAATTTTTAATCACTGATCCCGGGCCAACGCGGCAGAGGGGATCAAGGATTAAGGATCAAAGATTAAAAATTAAGATTTTTGCCCGCGGGGCGTCACAGCCAGGGCGGCTTTGACAAGAACAGAGGTATGAATGCCAGCCTCACTCGGATCTGCTGCCACCTCCTCTGCATCGTCCGTCGCCCGGCCAAATGGCGCTTCTTCGTGGCCGGTATTGGGCGGGAATTGGCCCTTTGCGCGCACCCGATGGCGCTGGCGAGGGCCTGAACGCGGTCTCGGGAGTTAGGGAGACGGATGTCATGGTGAGCGCCCGGTAGAAACGCGCGCAGCGCTCCAAAAAAACCCGTCATCCTAAGACCCGGAAACTGCTACGCGGGATTGTTTGCTGGAGCAAGAACCGGCCGCGGAGGCTGTGGAGGTCCTCTTGAATATAGCGTGCGGCAACGGCTTTCCTGGGAGGGGCACTTATGAAAACTTT
>NZ_ABVL01000002.1 GCF_000173075.1 Chthoniobacter flavus Ellin428 | reverse complement strand
ATATACTCCGGCCCCGTCTTGGGCAGCACACGGAAGTTCTCGCGATAGTGAGCTTCCAACTGGGTCACCGCACGCGCCGCCTGTTGCAAGGTCGCGTCGCGCACGGCCGTCGCATTCAATTCGAACCCGTAATGTTCCTTGAGGCGCTGGCCGCATTGCCGAAAAGAATGCTCCGCGCCAAAATCGCTTAAGACCCGCTGTAAACGTCGGGACTTGCCACGGGCCGTGATGGCCGTCCGGCCCAAAAAGGGTCGCAGATAGCTCTGCCCTGGAGCCTGCCAAATCCGCTCCTCCAGGCAGACCGCTCCAAAGCTGCACCACCAACTCAGGGTCTTTTTTTTCGCACTCTCGCCCTTGGCGTCTTTTGCCGAAGATCCTCCGCCGCTTGCTCTTCGGCGCTCTGCGCCCAAGCCTGCATCGCCTTGTTCCCCAAGCGCCGCACTTCGGCGACCAACCACTCCTCAATCTGGTCCGCCGTGCCGCTCGGGGATTGCGTCAGGTCCAGAATCGCTGCAAATCGCTCCAGCAATTCAGGGTGACTGCGCAGTTTCTCCAACAATTGTTTCTCCCGCTGGGGATCGGACGACTGGCCATGAGTTGTTTGCATGGACGATCACAGTTAAGCACCCGCATCCAAAAGTACACATCATTGTCAGGATGCCCAACCAGCTGGCACCACTTTCAATCACACCCCGCTCCGGTTCCGGTCATAAAATACGCTTGACCCTCTACTTCCTCGCGTAGCTATTACATCTGGTCTGTGGAGCCACTCCGACCTCTTTGCTTCTTCTCCCGGCAGACGAGTTTCAAGGTCGTTTTACATCGTTTTTCGCCGCGATGAACTTACTGACCCGCTTTAGCCTCATCTTCCTCTTGATCTTTGCCATTTGCCTGGCGGTCATCGGTTATTTCTCTTCGCGATTTCTGTGGGACAACGCTCGTGAGCAGGTGCAGACGCAGGCCAAGATGATGATGGATACCGCTTTGGCCGTGCGCAAGTACACCAGCGGCCACATTCAGCCGATCCTGCAAAAAACCGCAACGGTGGAAGCAAAATTTCACCCGGAAAGCGTCCCCGCATTTGCCGCGACGGAAGTCTTCCTGAAGCTCCACGATTCCAACGGTGGCTACGGCGATTACGCCTACAAGGAAGCAGTGCTGAATCCGACCAATCCACGCGATCAGGCTCGCGACTGGGAAGAGGATATCGTCAATGACTTCCGCAACCATCCCGAGAAAAAAGAGATCCGCGGGCAGCGGAGCACTCCGACGGGAGACATGTTGTACCTGGCGCAGCCACTGGTGGTGGGCGCGGAGTCCTGCCTGAAGTGCCATGGCCTGCGCGACGACGCGCCGCCGGAAATGATCAAGGAATACAGCCTCGGCGGCACCGTGAATGGATTCGGCTGGAAGATGGGCGAAACCATCGGCGCCCAGATCGTTTCCGTGCCGGTGTCCAAGCCGGTGAAAGTCGCCGACTCGGCGTTTCATCAATTGATGTTCTGGCTGCTGCTGGGCGGAATTCTCACGCTGGTGATCCTCGATGTGACGCTCTACCTGGCGGTCATCCGGCCCATCCAGCGAGTAGCCGCGAATGCCGACGCCACCAGCAAGGGAGATGTCGATGTGCCGGAACTGCCCGTGACGGGCGCACGGGAGATTTCCGTCCTGGCCGCGGCGTTCAACCGCATGCATCGGAGCCTCGCCAAGGCGATGAAACTCATTGATGGCCAATGAACACCAGGTGCGCTTGGATGGTTAGTCGGCCCGCTTAGCCTGTCCAGATGTCCCGCGAGATTTTCATCAGCTATTCGACCGAAGACCGCGCCGTCGCCGACAACCTGTGCGAGGCATTGGAGGCCACGGGACTGACCTGCTGGATCGCGCCGCGAAACATCGAGCCCGGTTCCAGTTGGACCGCGAGTATCATGAACGCCATTTCCGAATGCCGGATCATGATCCTGATCTTTTCCAGCAAGAGCAATGAATCGGATCACGTCGTGCGGGAGATTCTGCACGCCGTGGAAAAGCGGCGGCAGGTTTTCCCGATTCGCATCGAGGATGTGATCCCCACCGGCGGGCTCGGGTATTGCCTGGTCGGCGTGCAATGGTTCGAAGCCACGGCACAGCCTTTGAGCCGGCACGTCGGTTCGCTCGTCACGCAGATCCGGCAGGTGCTGCAAAATTCCGGCGAGACCACCGCGGGACCGGCTATTCCCGCCAGTGCGCCCACCAGCACTCCCTCACCCGACATTTTTTTCACCTGCCAATGCGGGCAACATCTGGTGGTCGATGCCTCGGCAGCCGGGCAAAGTTTTCCATGCCCTACCTGCCAGCAGACGGTGAATGTCCTGGGCCAGTCGGCGAGGTGGCGGAGAAATCGAAACCCACGAAAGAGACGGCAGCACCGGTCGCGTCTGCCGTTTTCGATCCCGCGGTGATCGCGGATCTCAAGATGGCGCTGGCCACGTTTTTGGGACCGGTGTCCAAAGTCCTCGTCGATCGCGCGGCTGCCCAGGAGTGGGAGCGTAGCCGAGTTGGTCGAACAGCTCGCCGCTGAGATCGATTCGCCGGAAGACCGTGAGCACTTCCTCCAGACCGCCAGAAAAGCACGGCGCGGTTAGCGCCATCCTATTTGCCGCGAACGCCGCGCGCTGCCCGGTGCGGCAAGAGTGGCCCTACGCTTCCGGCGCTCATGGCGTCTCCTATCGCTACGCGCGAACTTGGAAAATCGGCTCGCGCCGTGCCGAGGGGTTCAGGGCGCGGTAGCCGAGGAATTCACAGTTCACCCCCGGCAGCGGATACAGGCCGAGCAGCGCCGCGAATGCGTGCGAGGCATAGATCAATCCCGCGGGTTGCAAGGCCAGCAGCGCGGCTGCTTTGGCGGCATGCTCTCCGTGAATCACTTTTTCGCCGGTGAGCGCGTGAGTGCCCGGCCTCATCGGTCCGGTATGCAGGCCAAGGGTGCTGTCGATCTGCCGGCCAATCTCGAGAGCGGCACGGGCCGCGGCCGTCGGTGTTTGAAAGAAAAGGCGAACCTCTTGGCCGAGCACCTCGCGATGCACGGTTTCGCTCTGACGCAAGAATGCCGCCAGCCGATGGCTGGCGCCTTCGTTCTGCTCTGGTGCGAGCGAGAATGAAAGGACGGAGAGCAACTGCTCCGTCTCCTCCACCGGCGCCGGTGGTGGACTGGACCCCGTCGTGGTGGCCGGCAGACCAATCACTTCCACCGGACGTCCGGTGTCGCGCACCATGCGCACATAGTCGGCCGTGCCTCCGGCGCCATCGCCGGGCAGGCCGTCCCACACCGCGAGCAGTTGCACGTCGGAGCCGAGTTGCCGCGCATGCTGGCAGGCCGCGCCGAAAAGGAGCAGATTGCCATAGGCGAAGGCGAGTGAGCCGGCGTGCTCCTCGCAGATAAACTCGGTGGCATTCGCCGTGACCGCCCGGTACCGGGCCAGCCATTCGTCCCCGTCTGGACGGTCGACGCTTTGGCGAATGAACTCCTCCTCCGGCAGCGGAAGATGCACATAAGTTTCGAGACCTGCTTCCTGCATGACCTCGAGAAAGAGGATATCCGCGCCATTGGCGGCTGCTGAATAGCCGAAGCCGGCTTGTGCCCGCCAGACGGCTTCCCGGATGCGTTCCTTGATCGCCGGTGCCAGTGCCTCGGGGAAACGCGGTGCGAGGCGATTCGGTGGATCGAGGCGATGCCCCACGAAGGCAATGACGTTCGGCAGGGGAAAGCAGGAGTCGAGCGACCCTTCATCGTGACCGAGCTGGCGCAGGAGCAATCTGGCCTGCGCGCGAGTGGTAGCGAGATGCGCGTAGGGAATCTTTTCCGCGCTCGTCGCGAGCAGATACGCCGCGCGGGCCTGCTCGATTTCGCCCCCGACCAGCAGGCACTCGGCGCCGGTGACCCGTTCCCAATAGCCCATCGCCGCCGACCGCACACGGATGGCGGCGAGCACCTCGGCCGCGATGCGCCGGGCCTCCTCGTTCCGGCCTAGAAAGAGCGCCATGCTCGCGGCGTTTACCCCGGGAAAGGCGCGGTCGCCTTTCGTCGCCGTGTAATCCTGATAATACAGTTCGAAGGCCTCGCGCAGATAGCGCTCTTCTCCGGATGCCTTCCACAAATCCTTGAACGTGCGCGCCAGCAGGCTCTTCGCTTCCGCGGCGTCGACGATGAGGTCCCGCTTTTTCCCCAGTAATTCCTGGGCGGCCCGGGGCGCGCCGCTCCGGGCCGTGGCGAGAGCCCGGATGAGAATGAGCACGGCGTCGTCGCCGAAAAACTCCCAGCCCTCGTCGGCCACCTCGCTCGCGAGATAGTTTTCCCCGACCTCGAGGAAGCGCCGCGCCAGGGCCCGGTAAATCTCGATGCGCAATCGCCAGAATGGCCGCAACCGCCGGCTCCAAAGCGCGCGCAGTTCGCGGGGCATCATCGTTTCGCCACCTTCCAGGCGCCGCCGCAGGGCGGCGGTCGCGCCCGCGAGTTCGTCGATGGTGCTCATATTTTCTTGCTCGTGCCGGGTGCCTGGCGGGATCACTATTTTCCACCTTATGAAGGCAATTGTGAGACCTGCAATGCCGTTTGAACGTACTCTCGAATATTCGGTCGGCAGTCTGCTCGGGGCCATTTTTTCCGTGGGCGCACGGTGCTTGCCCCGGGTGCTTCTGGGCCGCGCCACTATTGTGGAGCGCGAAACCGTGCGGCAAATTCTCAGCTTCCAGTCCGGCACCGCCTTTGCCTCGGTGATGACGGCCTTCATCTACGGTCTCGCCGCCGCTTACGCCGTCCTCAGCAATACCGCGAGTCCGGCGGCTTTCGAGACGCTGGTCCTGCCGCAACTCGGCGGCGCGTTCTTGCATTACGTCGTTCCCTTCGCCATCGCGAATCTCGTAGTGCTCAAGGGTGTCGTGGGGATGACGTCCGATATTACCAGCATGCGAGCCTCCCAGGAGGTCGACGCGCTCGAGGCGGTCGGCCTGCATCCTGCGGAAATGATCTTCGCCCCCCGGGCGCTGGCGCTCATCGTGACCGCGCCCGCACTGGCCGTCCTGGGCGTTTACTCCGCGTGCCTGGGCGCGTGGCTGGTGGTGTGGCTCACGGCGGGCACGGGTTTCGTCGCCTTCGTCGCGGCTTTCGCTTCCAGCGTTACCTCCATCGGCATGCTGTTTGCCGTCGGTAAGCTGGCCATCACCGCGCTGGCCATGTCTCTCATCAGCGGTTACTTCGGTTTCGTCGGAGCACGGGCGGAGCAAGGCTTCGTCGGGCACATCACCACCTCGGCCGTCGCGATGGCGGTGTTCTCCACCATCGTCGTCAACCTGCTGCTGAGTCTGCTCACCGCGACCTTCCACTTCGAATGAACGGGGTGCTTTCCGTCAAAGGCATTCCCATCGGTGGCCACCCGATCGACTTTGACCTGCAACCGGGCGGAATTCTCGCCGTGCTCGGGGACAACGGTTCGGGTAAAAGTTTGCTCCTTTCCTGTCTCACAGGCCATCTCCGCACGGCGCCGGGGGTGGTGCGGCTCGGTGACGAGGATTTGAGCGCGTTACGCGCCGAAGTGGGCGTGGTTTCCCAGCACCCGGGCCTCATCCGCAGCATGACCGTCTTCGAAAATGTCGCTCTGCCCTTTCTGGCTCGCGGTCTCGACCTCGATGGCGGCCTGCAGGAGCAGGTCGAATTGCGGCTGAACCTCGTTGGCTGTGGACACCTGGCGGACGAAGCCGTCCACCACCTCAGCGAGGGCGACAAACGTCGTGTCGCCCTGGCTCGCGCCCTCTCCGGTCGCACGCGTCTGCTCGTCGCCGATGAACCGGTCGCCGCGCTTGCTCCGGCCAAGAAAGCGCTGGTTCGCGAATTACTCATCACCCTTGTGCAAACCGGCGTGCTTTGCAGTATCGTCCTGGCGACGCAGGATATCGACTTCGCCCGGCGCACCGCCACCCACGTCCTCCTCCTCCGCGTCGGCGGCCACACCTTCCTCCGCTGCGAAGACGCCGCGGTGGACGAGCATTGCCGGGCGTTCGCCGCTCAATCCACGTGAAAAAGAAACTCGAACTCCAGACCCTCATCGTTCTCCTCTGCGCGCTCGGCGTCGCTGCCTCCTGGATCGGCATCCAGGTCGCGAGGGATAGTTTCGGCCAGTGGAGCGAGGCCCACGAGCTTCGTTTTCACCACCGCGGATTTGCTCGGGCTCGGTCCGCGCTCGGAACTGCGTTGCGCGGGCGCCGTCATCGGTCACGTGCGCAAAGTCACCCCGGGCACCGCGGCGAATGGGCAGCCGCAATTCATCGTCATCGCCGGCGTGGGACGCGAATTTTCCGCGTGGAAGTTTGCCCCGCGCGGGGTCGTCATGTTTGCCGTCGTGCAATCTGCCCTCAGCCCCAGTTGGATCAACCTGGACATCGACACTTCACCGTCCGGAGTTCTCGCGCTGGAGCCCAAAAATGGCCCGTTGCCGTTGCTTCCCCTCGAGCGCGAGCCGGCCAAGGGGGATCTGGAAAACATCACCACTCGCATCGACAAGGCGATCGCCAGGTTCACCGAACCGCAGCCCGGCCATGCTCAGGCCGTCACGGATGAACTCGCCGAAGCCGTCCGTCACCTCGACGGGGTGGTGGCCAGCCTCGACGGCCAGAACGCATTCCACCGAGAGCGATCCCGCGAAACGTCCGCCGATCGATCGCCTGCTTTTGAACCTCGACGCGACCACCCCGGTAACCTCAACCAGATCACCGCCAGTCTCGAAAAAATCGTCGGCCCCGATGGCGGCCTCAACCACACTCTGGCGACGCTGGATTCCACCCTCGTCCGGCTCGATGAATTGACGGGCGAGATGACGAAGACAGTCAATCACCTCAATCTCAAGGTCGACACCAGCCTGGGCAAGATGAACACCCTCCTCGACGACTCCACCGCGACCGTCAACGGTCTGCAAGGCAAGGTCGATCGTCTCGGCAATACCTTCGTCGGTCGGATGCTCATCGCCAAGCCGGACAAAAAGGCCACTCCAGTTCCCACGTTGAAAGCCTCGCCCCGTTCCTCTCGCGATTGACCCGCGAGGGATCCGTGGTTCGCGCTGCAGTGGAAGAAGGAAGCGATGCGCCCCTCGTAACAGTGTCGCCCTCGGAGGCATGCGCTCTTGCGTAGGCCCATTTCTAAGCAGACCAAACAAAACGGGGCGGACATTTCTGTCCGCCCCGAAATTGGAGAAAGCTGAGGGCTTGGCCGCGCTTCGGCAGCAGCAGCCCCAACCTCAGTTCACGTAGCTGGCTTCGTTGGAGAAGAGCAGCGCTTGCGCGTAGGTTTCCCACGGCGTGAGCGGCTTGCGGTCCACGTAGTCGCCGGAGTTTTGGATTGCCGCCGTGCCCTCGTAACGCTTGCCGCCACCCTTCTTGGCATTTTTGGCCAGGCGGGCATTGGGATTGCCGCCCTTTTGCTCGGCAGGGGACGTCTGCGGTTGATTCTGCGTCTCCTTGGCGACGAACTGAATGCCCATCTGGATCTCCAGCGGCTGCGGATTGCGCTGGAAGATGATGTTGTAGAGCGCGACGACCGTCGAGAGACTGTCGGTGGCACGGCCCACTTCGGGGCGGGAGACGATGTGCCGGGCGACATCCACGGACATCGGGCTGTTCATGAGGAAGAGCGCCTGTTGCGGCACCGTGGTGCTGGCGCGCTTGCTATTCGGCATATCGGGATCGCTGAAGTCGAACTGCTGCATGAGCTCGGGCAGATTGCCACGATCGATGTAGCCATAGACCGAGCGGCGATAGCTGTACGGTTCGTCGGTCAGGTTCACCGGTTTGCCGCCGACCGTGCGGTCGAGCTTGCCGCTCATCACGAGCAGCGAGTCGCGCAACTCCTCGAAGTCGAGCTTGCGGATATTCGCGCGCCAGAGCAGGCGGTTGGCCGGATCGATCGTCTCGAACTTCGGATTGGTCTGCGAGCTCTCCTGGTAGACGTGCGAGAGCATGATGAGCTTGTGCAGCTTCTTCAGCGACCAGCCCTGGTCCATGAAGTAGGTCGAGAGATAATCGAGCAACTCCGGATGCGACGGCGGCTCACTCTGCGTGCCGAGGTCATCCAGCGTGCGGACGAAGCCTTCGCCAAAGTGCTGCATCCACACGCGGTTCACGATCACCCGCGCGGTGAGCGGATTATTCTTCGAGGCGATGTCCTCGGCGAGTTCCAGGCGGCCGCTGCCTTCTTTGAAGGCCACCGGCTTGCGTTCGGGCGAGAGAACCTCGAGGAAGTGGCGGGGCACGATATCGCCGCGCACATCCTGCTGGCCGCGGATGAACACCGGCGAGTTTCGCGGAGTCGCCGCATCCGCCACGAGCATGGCGCGAGCGGGTGCACCGGGATGCGTGAGCTCGAGTTCGTTGAGCTTGGCAAACTCAAAGCGCGTCTGGCCTTGCAGCTTATTGCCGAGCTTGCCGGAGAATTCGCGCAACGTCTGCGTGTTGAGCTGCGAGGCCGGCATGATGTCGAAGGGATTCTGCAGAATCTCGACGAGCGCCGGTTCGAAGCCGCTCACGCGTCCGTCCATCGACTTGGCGCTGGCTTCGATGAAAGCCTTCCGTTGCGGCTCCAGGCTGACAAAGAGGTCTTTGTAAACCTTCAGCACGTCATCCATCGTCGCGATCGTCTTGCCCTTGAAAGCATTGGCCACGAGCGGATTGATCGCTGCGCCGCGCTTGCCGCTCAGCTCGCCGGAGGTAATCTCCGTCACGATTTCCGGCGCCTTCTGCGAGAATTCGGACTCGCTGAGGTCGGCAAACTTGCGGAACGGCACGAAGACCGTCTCGTCGTTGCCGCGCATGTGCCGGGCCAACGCCGGCAGGATCTCGCGATCGAGATTGTACTTCTGGAGCAGGGTGATGCGCTCTTTCTCCGCTTCCGGATTGCCGCCCTTCTTCTTGCCGCCGCCGGCGATGCGCATGATCATCATGTGACCTTCGATCTTCTGGAAGAACTCCGCCTGGTTCTTGTCGATGAAGCGATAATAGAGATCGCGATTGTCCTGCTGAATCTTGTTCTCCTGCTTCTCGTAGTCAGCGAGTTCCTCTTTGCTGGGCAGGCCGATGATCGGCTTGTCCGCCGGTTCCACCGTCGAGGCAAAGACGCCGTGCAGCGCGTAGTAATCCTTGGTCGGGATCGGGTCGAACTTATGGTCGTGGCAGCGGGCGCACGCCACGGTGAGACCGAGGAAGCCCTTGGTCACCGTATCGATCCGGTCATTGATGATGTCGTTCACGTTGCGGAACCGCTCACCGACTGTGAGGAAGCCCAGCGCGGCGAGGTTCGGTGCCGGATTGTTCGGCAATTTATCCGCCGCCAGTTGCTGCATGATGAACTGGTTGTACGGCATGTCGTCGTTGAATGCCTTGATCACCCAGTCGCGATACGTCCACGCGTAGGGCGTAGCGATAATCTTCGCGGCGCGCCTGGTTCTTGTCGCCGCCCATGGTATCCGCATAACGCGCGGTATCGAGCCAGTGGGCGGCCCCAGCGTTCACCGTAAGCGGGCGAGGCGAGCAGGCGATCCACGACTTTGGGTGAAGGCTTGAGGAGAAGTATCTGCCACGAAAGCCTGCACTTCCTGCGGGCTGGGCGGCAGGCCGGTGAGGTCGTAGCTGGCGCGACGGAGCAGCGCTTCGCGGGTCGCATTGCCGGCCGGGATCATGCCCTGGGACTCCAGCTTCGCGAGGATGAATTGATCGACCGGAGTGTAGACCCAGGAGCGGTTCTGCACCGTCGGGGGAGTCGGTTTCGTCACCGGCTGGAAAGACCAGTGCGAACGCGCCTTGTCAGTGAGGCCGGTGAGCTTGCTGGCGATCTTCGCGTCGTCCTTGCGCGGATCCGGCGCGCCCATCTTCACCCAAGAGGTGAGATCGGCGATCTGCTGGTCGGTCAGCTTCTCGCCCTTGGGCGGCATCTGCAGGTCCTTGTCGAGATAGGTGATCGCCTTGATGATGGGGCTCTTCTCCACGTCGCCCGGCACGACGACGGCGCCGTTTTCACCGCCTTTGAGCAGGCCGGCCTTCGTGTCCAGCGTCAGGTCACCCTTGGCTTTGCCTTCCTCGACACTGTGGCACTTGTAGCAGTTTTCCTTCAGGATCGGACGGATCTTGCTTTCGAAGAATTCCGTCTGCTCCTTGGTCGGTTCCGCGGTCGCCGCCGCGAAGACGGAGGCGCCGCTGAGCGCGAGAATGGTGATGGCAAGAGGACGTTGCATCATGGTGGTGCTCCTTAAGCGATCACGTCTTTGACGACGTTGCCGAAGTTGTCGGTGAAACGGAAATCGCGTCCGTTGTAACGATAGGTGAGCTTTTTGTGATCGAACCCGAGGAGGGCCAGGATTGTGGCGTGCAAGTCGTGGATGTGCACCTTGTTCTCCGCGGCGCGGCCGCCGAATTCATCGGTGGCGCCGTAGGTCATGCCGCCTTTCACCCCGCCGCCGGCCATCCAGGCCACCATGGCGCGGCCGTTGTGATCGCGGCCCGGGGTGGCATTGCCGTTGCGGTCGCGCACTACGGTGCGGCCAAATTCACCGCCCCAGATGATGAGCGTCGAATCGAGCAACCCGCGCTGCTTGAGATCCTTGATGAGGGCCGCGGCCGGCTGATCCATGCCGCCCGCCTGGCGCGGAATCGCCTGCTCGACATTGGCGTGCGTGTCCCAGCCGCCATGCTGGATTTGCACGAAGCGGACGCCGCGTTCCACGAGCCGGCGAGCCACGAGCAGCTTCGCGCCCATGTCGGACGGGTTGGCGCCCGCCTTTTTCCCGCCGCCACCGCCACCGCCACCGCCGGTGATGCCGTACATGGCCTTGATCTCTTCCGGTTCCTTGGAAATGTCGAAGGCGTCCGTCGCCTCGGTCTGCATCTTGAAAGCCAATTCGAAGGACTGGATGCGAGCCTCGAGTTGCACGTCTTTCTGGAGCAACTTTTCGTGCATTTCATTGAGTTGATGCACGAGATCGAGTTGGCGGCGCTGGCGATCCATGGGCGTGAACTGGTTGCTGATATTGAGCAGCACCTCATCCAGCTTCATGTTCATCGAATAATTTACATTGCAGCCCTGATACACGCCGGGCAGAAACGACGCCTGACGCCACTCCGGCTTGCCGCCGATGGTGATGAAGCCGGGCATGTTTTGGTTCTCCGTGCCGAGGCCATACACCACCCACGAGCCCATCGATGGCTTCGGAATCTGCAACGAACCGGTGTGCATGAAGCGCTGCGCCACTTCGTGCGCCGGAATGTCCGTCCACAGCGAACGAATGACCGCCATCTCATCGATGACGTCGGCGAGGTGCGGGAAGACTTCGCTGACCTCCACGCCCGACTTGCCCTTCTTCTCGAACTTGAAAGGCGAGGGGAACGCCAGCCCGTCCATGCCGGGCAGCGTCTTGTCCGCATACTTCGCCAGCTCCGGCTTCGGATCCCAGGTATCGACGTGGGACGGACCGCCTTCGGCGAAAATGTGAATGACTGCCTTGGCCTTCGCGGGCAGCGGCGCTTTCTTCGGAGCCAGCGGTCCGAGCACCTTGCCGGCTTCGGTCGCGGCCTGGACCGTGCCGCCGAAATTCAAACCAAAGATCGAGGCCAGGCTCATGGCGCCGAAGCCCATGCCGGTGCGCTCCAGGAATTCCCGGCGCGTGAAAATGATGTCCTTCCAAGTCGGGAGGTGCTCGCGACGATATTTCTCAGAGCTGAAGAGAGACGGATCGGGATTCATAGTTTTTTTGGCGGGTGTTGGGGGTGCTGTTCTTTTAGTCAACCGACAGAAAGCGAGAAAGTTGCGATAAATTAACAATTTCAATGAACGCTTCTGAAGGTTGAGAAAAGCGGTGTTGGATGGAATGTGAAATATTAGAACAGCTTATTGTTGCTGGGGTGTAAGATTGGCTACGGAAGGGGGTGGCGGGAAGAGACATCGTAGGGCTAACAGCACCAATCACGGGAATTGGGACAGGGTTTTCGGCGATTTTTCGGCTCCATTTCTCAACTCCATGAGCTTGGGATGGAGAAAATCGGGGTGCGTCCCCGATTGCAGGACTGCGTTTGGAATGAGAGCTCGACTTCACCTCTACGGCTTCGCCGGAATCTCTGACGCTTTCACATCATCGATCCGCACGTCGCCCGAGTTACCGACCAGAAAGACGAGTCGCGATTTCTTCACGTCGAGCACGCTGCCCGTGCCATGCATGGCCGGCAGATCGTCGACCTTGGCGACCACCTCATTCCCGCGCAATTCGATGCTCACCTTGTGCCATTCGCCGTCGGTCGGCTTGGCGGGCTGTCGGGCCAGGGATTCCGTGCGGTAGAATTTCGGATCGGCCAGCTGCTCCTGAGTCGGCGGTGGCACTTTCATGCCCGCCTTTTGCGCGGCGTCGCGGGCAACCTTTTGTTCCTGTTTCGAAGCCAGCGCGCCGCGATCCTGGGCCAGTTGCATCATGTCCTTGGCGAGCGCGAAACGCAGCAGATGCGCCTGTCCGCCAAATTGGCTGTCACCATTGATAAGGAAGAGGAAATAGCCCGGCTGCGCGAATTTCACGCGGAACTGCACGGCGAGATTATGCCCTTCGATCGGCACCCCGATGGATGGGCCGTGCGCATCATCTGGCTGCGCCACCCCGCGGAGCGCGCCATCGACGATACTGAAACAATTGGGCCGGCCGCCCGGTTGCCACTTCGGCGGCAGAGTGGGAGAGGAAAAGGTCTCGTCGACCAGCGGAGCGGGATCGGCGGCGAATGCCGTGGTGGCGCACAGGACGGCGGACAGGAGGAAGGGGAGGGAACGGAGCATGGGCGTGGAGGATGCGGCTGATTATAGCAGTGATCAGTGATCAGTAATCAGTAATCAGTTGCGGCAAGGCCTGAATCATACTGATCACTGAATACTGATTACTCATCCCTCCCTCCTTCCGCTCCCGGCCCGGCAAATCTTTTGCCGTTTTTGTCAAAGAAATCGGGCTTTTTATCCATATAGCTTCAGAGCGCGCTGCGCTTTCCCTCCGCCTATGAAACCCCTCCTGATTCCTCGTCGTCGTTTCCTGCAAACCGCCGGCGCCGCCAGTCTCGGCGCGCTCGGCCTTCCCGCGATCCTGCGCAGCCAGTCGCCGGGCAAGAAGTTGAACATCGTGGTCATCGGTTGCGGTGGGCGGGGCGGGGCGGATCTCAAGGAGATGCTCGAGGAAAACATCGTGGCGCTCTGCGACGTGAATGCGAAGAACCTCGATATCGCCGCGGCGAAAGCGCCGGGTGCCAAACGGTTCCGCGACTTCCGCAAGATGTACGATGAGCTCAAGGACGCGGAATTCGATGCCGTCGTGGTCGCCACCACCGAGCACACCCACGCCTTTGCCACGCTGCCCGCGCTGCAGCGCAAGAAGCACGTCTATTGCGAAAAGCCGCTGACCCGCGACGTGCATGAAGCGCGGATCATCACCGAAGCCGCGAAAGCCGCCGGTGTGGCGACGCAGATGGGCACGCAGATTCACGCGGGGACGAATTACCGGCGGGTCGTCGAACTCGTGCAAAGCGGCGCGATCGGGCCGGTGCGCGAGGTGCACGTGTGGGTAAACCGCACGTGGGGCCGGCAATCACCCGAGGACGCGGCGAAATACAAGGACATCGTCAGCGTGCAGGAGCGCCCGACCGAAGAAATGCCCGTGCCGCCGGAACTCGATTGGGACCTGTGGCTTGGACCGGCCCCGGCGCGTCCATTCAACACCGTCTATTTCCCCGGGCCGAAATGGTATCGCTGGTGGGACTTCGGCAACGGCACGATGAGCGATCTCGGCTCGCATTGGAATGATCTGCCCTTCTGGGCGCTGAATCTCGATGCCCCGCTGACCATCGAAGCCAGCGGTCCGCCGCCCCACCCGGAGATCGCCCCCGCGACGATGAGTGCGACCTACACCTACGGCGCGCGGGGCGCCATGCCGCCCGTGAAGCTCACGTGGTATCAGGGCCAGATGAAGCCGCCGCAGTGGACGGAGAAAGTCATCCCGCAATGGAACGACGGCGTCCTTTTCGTCGGTGACAAAGGCATGCTGCTTTCCGATTACTGCAAACACGTGCTGCTGCCGGAAAAAGACTTCGCCGGCTTCACCCCGCCGCCCCAGACCATTCCCGACTCGCTCGGACATCACAAGGAATGGCTGCACGCCTGCAAAACCGGCGCGCCCACCACCTGTCACTTCGGCTACAGTGGCCGCCTCACCGAAGCCAACCATCTCGGCAACGTCGCCTATCGCGCCAGCAAAAAAATCGAGTGGGATACGAAGAACCTGCGCATCCCCAACGCCCCCGAAGCCGAGCGCTTCCTCCGCCGCGAATACCGCGCGGGATGGAAACTGGCGTAAGGGGCACTGGGAGGGGCAACTTCCCAGTCGCCCTTCACCGCGTAGCGGTGACCTCGGAACAGTGGCGCTTCGCGTGATTGGCGGTCGGCGACTGGGAAGTCGCCGCTCCCAGTGTGGCGCCTTCGCACATCTCACGTATTCACATTCTTGTCTCGCTTACCGTGAGGCGTCGGGATTCGTGTTCGCCGCCTCAGCAACAAGAGCGTGAAACTCGCGGTGGCTCCACGCGGACTTGCTCAGGCCCCAAGCTTTGTCCGGACCTTTTGTGGGATCGATGTCCGCGAAGATGAAATCCTCCACGTGCCGCCGGCTGCGGACGAGCATTTCGCCGCCGGGGTCGATGATATAGCTGTCGCCGTAGCCGACGCTTTCGAGATGGCGCGTCAGGCCACTCTTGCCCGCATCGAGCACGACGTTGTTGGCGCGGACGAAATAGATGCTGTTTTCCACGGCGCGCGCAATGTGATCCGAGCGCACTTTCTCGAAATGGCTGAGCAGACCGCCGGGCGCTATGGCATTGAAGTGGGGAGCGAAGATGATGCGCGCACCTTTGAGGGCGAGGATGCGAGCGGGGTCGATGTAGCCGCCATCGGCGCAGATCAGGACACCGAATTTCACTCCCTGATGCTCGAAGACAGGGAAGTCGCGGCCTTGCTTGTAAAACGCCATGTAGGCGGAGCATTTGCTATAGGTGCCAAGCAGATGCCCGCGATGCGCGACGGCCGCGGAGTTGTAGAGATCCACGCCGCGGATCTCGTTGAAGCCCACGATGGCCAGCGGTTCGTGGCGGCTGGTGATGTCGAGGAGCTTCGCCATCTTTTCCGAATCCGCAGCGAAGGCGCCCCGGCGTGCTTCAGGTTCATTGTCCGGGTATCCGGTCAGGAAACATTCCGGGAACGTGACGACCGCTACCCGCTCTTCCTCGGCTTTCTTCAGGCCTTCCTCGAAACGCGCGAGGTTATGGTCAAAGTCTCCGCACCAGGATTCAAATTGGCAGTGGGCGATGCGCATGGCCGGATAAATGAGGGAAAAGGCTAGCCGCTTTCTTAGCGTAACGCGGGCCGAACGGCAAGAGCGCGGCTAGGTGTCGAGATACCGCTTCAGCTTCTCCCGCAGCTCCGTCCGGGCGCGGAAGAGGACGCTCTTCACCGCGGGAACGCTGAGGCCGAGGATTTCGCCGATGTCTTCGTAGGGAATGTCGTCGTAACGCCGCAGGACGATGGCCATGCGCTGGATCTCAGGCAGCTCCTCGATCGCCTTCTGAATGGCAGCCTGCATTTCCTCGTTGAGCAGGGAGTCGTCGGGGGCCTTGGTGCTCGGATCGGGCGCCTGCATGGGGCGGTCATCCTCGGCGGCGGCGTCGAGCGAGTGGGCGGGGTGGCGCTTGCGGCGGCGGAGTTCGTTGAAGACGAGGTTGCGGGTGATCTTGAAAAGCCAGGTGGTGAACTTGGCCGTGGGCTCGTAGCGGGCGGCACTCCGCCACACGCGGATGAAGACCTGCTGGGCGATGTCCTCCGCATCGCAATCGTCGCCCAGCATCTTCGCCACGGTGCCGACGACCCGGTGCTGGTGCGCCTCGATAAGCTCCCTCAAGGCTTCAGTGTCGCCCTGTTTGATGCGCGCCATCCAGGCGAGGTCCTGAGCCGCGGCGTCGGGCGACGAATCGGCCTGAGGACTCGGATCTTGACTCATGGAATGGGGAAGCGGCGGGGCGTGGTGGAAAGAGCCACGGCGCGGGAACATGCCGGAAGGAAAAGGCAGTGCCAAGAGCCAAGTAACGGGAAGGGAAAGGCTAAAGGCAGAACACCCAACATCCAACGTCCAACACCCAACGTCCAATGGCGCAAGCGTGTGGCGGGAACCGGTGGGTCTGCGGGCAGGTCATTGAACGTTGGATGTTGGATGTTGGGTGTTGGGTGTTGGGTGTTGGGTGTTCTGCACTTTAGCTGTTTCCCCTTCCGCTTGCGCTCCCTGCCCGGCACACGTAACTACTTGGGAACCACTTTCATGTCCGCCAAACTCATTTCGCCTGAACTCCGTCCTGTTTACGACAAAGTGCTCGCCGGCCAGCGGGTCACAGATGACGAGGCGCTCCAGCTTTACGCCACGCATGATCTTAACGGTCTGGGCGTCATCGCCCAGCATCGTCCGGGAGCGAAAGAACGGCAACATCGCCACCTACATCCATAACCAGTACATCAACTACGCGAACGTCTGCATCCTCTCCTGCCAGTTTTGTGCTTTCGGGGCGAAGAAGCGCGAGCCGCATGCCTTCGAGATGAGCATCGAGCAGATCGTGGAAAAGGCGCGCGAGGGGCTGAAAAATGGCATTACCGAGATTCACATGGTGGGTGGGCTCCATCCGACCCTGCCGCCGGAATGGTATCTGGAGCTCGTCCGCAGCCTGCGGGCGCTGGACCCGAAGTTCTTCGTGAAGGCTTTCACCGCGGTGGAGGTGCGGCATCTGGCCACGCGCATCTTCAAGAAGCCCATCCGCGAGACGCTGGAACTGCTCCGCGAGGCGGGATTGTGTGCGATCACTGGCGGCGGAGCGGAGATTTTCGAGCAATCGGTGCGCGACCAGGTCTGCCGCGGCAAGGAAAACGCCGAGGAATGGTGGGAGGTGCATCGCACGTGGCACCAGATGGGCATGCGCAGCACGTCCACCATGCTCTACGGGCATATCGAGACGGCGGCGCAGCGGGTGGATCACTTGCGGCGCCTGCGCACCTGGCAGGATGAAACGGGCGGTTTCACCGGGTTTGTGCCGTTTGCCTTCGAGGCGTCGGGCGCGCGGAAGGATTCCGTGCTGACGAAGATCCGCCATGCGACGGCCTTCGAGCAGCTCAAGACGCTCGCCATCTCGCGCATCTACCTCGACAATTTTGACCACATCACCGGCTATTGGGTGAGCATGGGACTGCCCTTGGCCCAGCAGGCGCTGAACTACGGCGTGGATGATTTGCACGGCACGATCATGGAGGAGAAGATTTTCCACATGGCCGGCGCGACGACTCCGCAGCAGCAGACCTGTGCGGCACTGGACAAGGTCATTCGCGAGGCAGGCCGCGAGCCAATGCAGCGCGACACGTGGTATCGCCGCATCGATTCCACTTGGGAAAAGCCGGCCGCCGCCGCGGATTCCGAATTGGCCGTCGCGTGAGGTCCTATCCCGCCCTGGCTGGTCTGCGGATCGGCTGCGTTCAGTATCTCAATTCCAAGCCGCTCATTCATGGCTACGAGGGACCGGTGATTTTCGATCACCCATCAGGTCTCGCGCGCGGTCTCGTCGCGGGGCAACTCGACGTGGCCCTCGTGCCCACTTTCGAAGCGTTGCGTACGCCGCATTACACACTGGCGAATGATGTGGGCATCGCGTGCGCTGGGGCGGTCTACAGCGTCTTTCTCGCGCATCGCGGGCCGCTCGCCGAATTGCGTCGGCTGGCGCTCGATCCGGCGTCGCTCACCTCGGTGCATTTGCTGCAGGTGCTCCTGCGGGAATATCACGGCGTGCGGCCGGAGTTGCTCCCGTTGTCCGCCTTTCCGAAGGAAGCGGATGCGGCGTTGATCATCGGAAATCAGGCCATCGAATTCCGCCAGCAGGACAAGGACGGTTACCAGATTCTCGACCTCGGCGAGGAGTGGAAACGTTGCACGGGATTGCCTTTCGTCTTCGCGCCGTGGCTCATGCGCCCCGACCTGCCGCACGCTGCCGAAGTCGCCGATGACCTGCGCGCGCTCAAGGACTACGGCGTGGCGCATCTCGATGAAATCATCGAGGCCGAGCCGCGCGATCCGGCCTTCACGCGACGCTATCTCACGGAGCACATCCGCTTCAAACTCGGCGAGCCGGAGAAAGCGGGCATCGCGAAATACCGCGAGTTGCTGGCGAAGCATGGGTTCATCACCGACGCGCAGACGCCGTTGCGTTTTGCGTAGGGTTTACGAAGCCTTCGGCGGCGCTTTCTCCTCTGCGGCGAAGAACCGCTGGTAGAGATACGACGCGCCGATGAGCACGATCGCCACGGCGATGAGCGCGCCAATGCGGTAGAGTTGATCGAGGCTGGCGAGGTCGTGCAGGAAGAGTTTGGCGAGCGTCACCGCCAGCAGGCCGATGCCCGCGTAACGCACGCCGGCCACCTGCCGGTGCATTCCCACGAGCAACAGCGCGAGGCCGAAGAGCGACCAGGCGATGGAGTAGGTCATGTCGCGCGCCAGGTTGCCCTCGAAATCGAAGGTGATGGTGGGACCGTTGGAAAAGTAATCGGCGATCTCGATGTTAAGCAGGAGAAAGAGGAGAATCGTGCCGCAGGTGTAGAAAACGGCCGGCAGGGAAATCGCGGAGAGGCGATCGCGCGGCGCTGCGGTGAATCGCGCGGCGGCAAAGAAGCAGGCTGCACCGACGCCGTAGGTATAAAGATACCAATTCCAAACCGGGATGGCACTCCGCTCGTGATAGGCGAGGACAGCGGGATTGAGCGCCAGTCGCGCAAAGGCCACGCAGAGCAAGCCAAAGCCGACCACGCGCAGGCCGGGATGCGGCACCCGATGAAACAGCCAGAGCAACGCCGCGCCCTCCAGCGCCCACGAGAGCGTGAGCATTTCCTGGCCGAATTGGACCGGGAAAATGAGCGTGATGAAGAGCAGTGCGACGCCGCCAAACCACGCCAGGATCGCGAGGCGCGCGGGATTCTCCGCGGGGATTCGGCGGCGCAGGTAATCGCAGGCCGCGAGTGGCGGAATGGCCAGCGCGGCTGGGACGAGACCGCCGGCGGCGTGCCAGAAATGCGGCCACGTATTCTGGACGACGCTGTGGATGAGTGGGTAGTTCAGCACCGGCGCCAACGCGGCGGTCGCCCACGGCGTCGCTTGCGCGGCTTTCCGGGATTGGAAGAAAAAGGGAAAACCGAAGATCACGGCGGAGAAACCGAGGCTCCAGCCGAGCGGCATCCAGCCCAAACGCAGTGTTGTCTGCGCGTGCCAGGAATATTCCAGCAGGATCGCGCAGACGAGCGCGACGGGTGGCAGCGCGACCGTCCGGCTCCAACGCGTGAGCCCGAGGATCACACCGACGAGCAACAGGCCTACGGCGAAAATCGGCGAGGGGTTTGACGGATTGAGCCGCAGCATCGTGGAGATGAGCAGGACAAACGGCAGGGCGGCGGAGATTGCGGGTAGATGGTTCAGCGCATCGGCCTCCAGCGAGTCCGCGGACTCGGCCTGCATTTGCGCGCGAAGACGTCCTTGCAGGAAGACACTCGCGCCGCAGAAGAGCGCGGCGAATCCGGCGATGACGGTCAGCAGGCCGCCCAGTTGCGGATTCTCCACCGGCGTCTGCAACAGCCACAGGCCGGCGGCGATCAGCGTGAAGACGAGCGCACCGACGAGTCCGAGCAGCGAAGCGGTCAGCAGGGCGAGTGCGATGACCGCGAGGTCGATGAGCAACACCACAAACCACAGCGCGAATGATTCGCCGATGTGGAAGGCCGGCCAAAGCAGGAGCGCGAGGGCGAGGAGCGGAAAGATCTGCACCCAACCCGGCGTCCTGCTCGTGGGCCGCAGCTTCCGCACGACCAGCGGCAGGACCGTATGGAACGCGGCGAAGACGAGGATGTAACCAAGTCCCCAGTTGAGCAGCGGGGCGTTGAGGTAACGCAGGTTCCAGGCGCTGATGATGAAAAACGCGGCGGCGCCGCCGAGGAATGATCCGCCCATGCGTGTTGAATTGCGCAGCGGCCACACCGCGAGCCCGGCGTCCGCGGCCAGAAGAATGGAAAGGCAGATCCACGGTCTTTCACCGAGCGTGGGGAAAGTCAGCAGATGCCCGGCGAAAATGAGCGCAGCGACCGCGCTGATGGCCGAGCCGGCAGCGGTCCAGCCCTCCTTCGTTTCCTGGCGATGGCACAGCCAGAAGGGCAAGAGAAACAGCGCTTCGAAACCGAGGAAGATGGTGGTGCCGGTGGCGACTTTGCTGGCCGCGAAGAAGCCGCCCAGCCAGGCCAATTGCGTGAGGCCAGTCATCCCAGCGGCCAGCGTCACGAGGTAATGCCAGCGCTGACGCAGCGCCACGGCCACGAGTCCGAGATCAAGGGCCGCGAGATAGCTGAAGAGACCTACGGGATTATCCTGCCCGGTGGAGAGTACGACGGGCGTGAGAAAACCGCCAAGCAGTCCGAGCACGGCGACGACCTGGGCATTCATTCGTACCGCGAGCAGGAAGGCCGCAGTGGTGATGGCGGCCATGATCGCGAAGGCCGGGAGGTTGCCGATGAAGTGGTAGAAGGAATACGAGCCGAAGGTGACGCTGTAGAGTGTGACGATGCCTGTGGCGCACAGGGTCTGGGCGGTCACGGCATATTTCGGCCGCGGTGTGCGCAGGCCGCCGGCGATCAGGCCCAGTCCGGTGATCGCGCCGATGGCGATGCGCATCTGCGGCGTGATGAGGTTGTGTTCGAAGGAATAGCGGATGAAGAAGACGATGCCGAGAAACAGCGCCAGGCCGCCGAGCCAGGCAAAGAGCTTCACCCCCATGAAGGCTTCGAGCGTCAAGCCCGGGAGCAGCGGAGCCTCTTCCTTTGGCTGAGGCTTTTCATGATCCGTCTTGATGGCACTGACGGAGGCCAGCGTGGGCCACGGCTCCATGATCGGCTTGGGCAGCAGGGGCTGAGGCTGGTGAGTCGCAACCGGAACTGAGGGCAACGGCGGTGGTGTCGCCGCGGGCGAAGGCGCCGGGGTTTGGGGGACGGGTGTGGAAACTGGAGCCGGAGCTGCCGCCTTGGGCACCTCCGATGGAGGTGTGGCAGGAGGGCGAAGCTGGCCTTCGACCTTGTGCAGCCGCTGCAGCAGATCGGCGATACGCGTTTCGGATTCGTGCACCCGCGAGTAAAGCCGCGCGAGGGCAATGAGCAGGCCAATGAAGACAAAGAAGAGCAGTCCAGTCACAGTAAGAAGATTCCGCAGTTATTTGAGCGCACTCATAACGCGCCGCGAATCTAACCCAGGGAGGCCGATTTTCTAAATCGATAAACTCAATGGCCACCCTTGGTATTTTCGATGGTGCCGGAAGATGGCCGCAAAAAGGCGCAAAAGGCACAAAAGGGAAGAGGTCTCGGGAAAAATGCCCGCGAATCACGCGAATGACTCGAATGGGAAATCTCTCATTTGCTTGATTCGCACCATTCGCGTGATTCGCGGGCCAACTATCCCGGATCTCATCCCTTTTGTGCCTTTTTGCGGCCATCACGACTGCCCTTTTCGCACTTTTCTTGCGGCGGGCGTTTGCGCATCCTTCGCGGCACAATGCCAGACGTCGTCACCTTTGGCGAAATCATGCTTCGCCTCACATCCCCCGGGCACTTGCGCCTGGTGCAGGCCCCTCATTTCGAGATCACCCTCGGTGGGGCCGAAGCCAATGTGGCGGTGATGATTGCGCAGCTCGGCGGCAGCGCGGGCTACGTCACGCGCTTGCCGGCGAATGATGTGGCGCAGCGGGCGATCAACGAACTGCGCGGCTACGGCGTGGACACGAATTTCATCGTTCGTGCGGGGAATCGGATCGGCATTTATTTTCTCGAACAAGGCGCCAGCCAGCGGGCGGGGAAGGTCATTTACGACCGCGCGCATAGTGCCATCGCGGAAGCGCAGCCCGGGGAATTTCCTTGGGACAAAATCTTCGCGGGAGCGAAGTGGTTTCATTGGTCGGGCATTACCCCGGCGCTCTCGGTTTCCGCGGCGAAAGTGACAGGGGAAGCGATCGCCGCGGCCCGGCGCATGGGGCTGGCCGTGAGCTTCGATCTCAACTACCGCGCCAAGCTCTGGGAGAATCCTGAGCAGGCCGGCGAAGTGCTCTCGCCGTTGATGAAAGGCGTGCATCTTTGCGTCACGAGCATCGAAGAGGCGCAGTCGGTCTTCGGCATCGATGTGGCGGCGGGCGAGGGGCCGCGCGGAACTGAAACGGCGCGGCAGCTTTGCGAGAAGTTTGGGTTTGAGAGCGTGGCGCTGACCCAGCGACAGGGAGCCACGGCCAACGCGACCAGTTGGGGCGCGATGTTCTTTCACGAAGGGCAGTCGTACTTCTCGCCGCGTCATGAAATCTCGGTCGTCGATCGCGTGGGGGCGGGGGATAGCTTTTCCGGGGCGCTGATCTTTGCCCTGCTGCGCGGAGATGGAGCGCAGAAAGCGATCGATTTCGCCGTGGCGGCGAGCACGCTGAAGCACACCGTGCCGGGAGATTACAATCTGGTGAGTCTCGCGGAGATCGAGGCGCTGGCGGCTGGGGCCGGGGGTGGGCGGGTGCAGCGGTAGATATTCCTGATCTTATTCTTGCTCCTAATCTTAATCTTAATCTCTTTCCTTTGGGCGGGGGCTGAAGATTAAGATTAGGATTAAGAGTAAGATTAAGAAGTGTACTGCGTTATTCCGGCGACCAGTGCCGATAGTTCCTCGCTCACCCGACGGATCACCGCATCCCAATCGCCGAGAGCCGGTTGCCGGAAGAGCCGCATATTCGAGTACCACGGGCTGTCCTCGCCTTCGAGACCCCAGCGCCAGTCCGGGACGAACGACAGCAGCGTCCACACGGGGCGACCCAGCGCACCGGCGAGATGGGCGACGGAAGTATCGACCGTGATGACGAGATCGAGCTGTTCCATCAAGCCGGCGGTATCGGCGAAGTCGCCGATCGATTCCGTCAGGTCGATGAGGCCGGCCTGACGCAACTGCAGCGGTGTTCCGGCTGCGGGCCGGACTTGCAGGGAATAGAAGTCCACATTCGGCGTTTGAAAGAGCGGGAGCAGCTTTTCCGGTGGCAGCGAGCGGCGGGAATTGTTGAGTTGCCGCGGGTTGCCCGCCCACGCCAGACCCACGCGCCAGCGGCGGGTGGGGCTGGGTTCACTGAACCCGGCTGCAGCACGGACGCCGAGACGTTCGCCCCATGCCTCGCGTGATGCGGCCGGGGCCTGCAGATAGGGTTGAGACGTCGAAAGTGGTGCCCATTTCTCAAGCGTAAAGGGGAGATCGAGAAAGGCGATGTGCCGGTCGCAGGCCGGCGGGGCGGTGTCCGGTTCGTCGCGCGGTTCGATCACCATCCCGTGGCAGAGGGCACTTGATTGGATCAGCCGGCTCAACGGTGCCGGGCATTCGATGAGGACCCTGGCTGCGCCGGAGCGTTCGCGGAGGAGCGGCAGGTAGCGTAGAAACTGGATGGCATCGCCGAATCCCTGTTCTTCGTGGACCAGGAGCGTTTCGCCCTCCATGCGGGAGCCATCCCATGGCGGCACGGGAAATTTCCGCAGCGGTCTGACCGGGTCCGGACAATGTCCATAGCGGGCGTAGACCCGCCAGCCTTCCTCGTAGTGACCGCGCCGCATCAGTTCCGGCGCCAGGGCCCAATGGGCATTGGCATAATCCGGCCGGAGAGCGAGGGCGCGTCGAAAGCAGGCGATGGCCTCCTCCCCGCGGGCCGCCCGCGTATAGGCCACGCCCAGATTGTAGTGCATCTCGGCGGCGGGATGGAGCGTGAGGGCGCGCTGAAAGTGGGCGATGGCCTCGTCCAGTCGATCCTGCTCCAGGAGAACCCCCGCGAGATTCGTGCAGGTCTGCGCGCAATTGGGTCGCAGGACCAGGGCCTTCCGAAAACTGGCGATGGCCGGTTCCCACTGGCCGCTTTTGGCATGGTTGTTCCCCAGGTTGAAGTGGATTTCGGGCCGGTTGGGATCGAGCGTCAGCGTCCGTTCCAGCACCTTGATCGCTTCGGGCCAGCGCCCCATGGCCGAAAGGGTGCTCCCCAAGGCAACCCAGGCCCGCAGGAAATGGGGGGCGGCGGTCAGAATCTGCCGATAAGTGGTCTCCGCCTCTGTGAGACGGCCGGCCTGCTGCAGGACAGCAGCGACCTGAAAAGCCTGTTCAATGGGGATTGCGGGCATTCCGGGGAGGGGTTACTCTCCAGTAGAGCCCGATGGGGGAAGGAGTTGTTAGAGTAAAAAGTATTTGCAATCCTCGAAAGGGCCGTTATTTTCCGCGCTCCCAATTTACCTTTTTTATGGCCAAAACCTGCTGGATCGAACGTGAAAAACGCAAAGCCGCGACTGTCGCGAAGTATGCCGCCCTGCGCGCCGAACTGAAGGCGAAGGGCGACTACGTCGGCCTTTCGCAGCTTCCGCGCAATGCAAGCCCGGTGCGGATGAGCCGCCGCTGCCAGGCGAGCGGCCGCAAGCGTGGCTACATCGGCCGCTTCAAGCTCTCGCGTATCGCCTTCCGTGAACTCGCCTCGCACGGCCTGATCCCCGGCGTCACGAAGTCGAGCTGGTAAGCTGCTCTTTACGACTTTGCTTCGAGCCGCCGGCCAACCGCTGGCGGCTCGTTTCTTTTCCCCATGACTCCCGCCTTTTTCGCTGATGCCGGAGCCATTGCCACCGATTGGGACAGCCCGGACCTTATCGCCGGCAAGCTGCTCGGCATTCTTTCGATCGTCGTGCTCAACGGGTTTTTCGTGGCCACGGAATTCGCGCTGGTCAAGGTGCGGGAGCAGCCAGCTCGACCCGCTGGTGGAGGAGGGGAATGCAAAAGCCGTGCGGGCCAAGTACGTGCTTCGCGCACCTCGATGCGTATCTTTCGGCCACGCAATTTGGCGTGACGCTGGCCAGCTCTGGCGCTCGGCTGGCTGGGTGAGGATTATTTTACCCGCCTCCTGCAGCCGCTGTTCTTTCGCCTCGGCATCGAGTCGCATCGGGTCATCGATGGCCTGGGCCGTGGGCATCGGCTTTTTCATCATCACCTTTTTCCACATTCTCTTCGGTGAACTCGCGCCGAAGTACATCGCCATCCGCGATCCGCTGGGCATGGCGCTGAAGCTGGTCCGGGCCGCTGGATTTCTTTTCCACGCTGTTCCGCCCAGCGATCTGGCTGCTCAACCAGGGTTCGAGCATCATCCTGCGCCGCTGGCTGCACATCACCCCGGCCAGCGAACATGAACTCGCGCACAGCGAGGAGGAATTGCGCGTCATTCTCTCGCAGAGCGCCGAGCAGGAGGAAGTGACGCCGCTGGGCAAGGAGATCCTCATCAATGCCCTCGACATGCGCGACCGCGTGGTGCGCGACATCACCACGCCGCGCGGCAAGGTGGTGTTTCTGAATACCGAGGACACATTTGAGGAGAATATCCAGCGGGCGCTCGAGTCGCGACACACGCGGTTTCCGCTGTGCGAAGGGCATCTCGATCACACCATCGGCCTGGTGCACATCAAGGATGTGCTCAAGTTGCTGAATTCCCAGAACCGCGACCTGCACACCATCAAGCGCGACCTTTTGCCGGTGCCGGAGATGATGTCGCTGGAAAAGCTGCTCACCTTCTTTCTCGGCAAGCACGCGCACCTCGCGCTGGTCGTCGATGAATTTGGCGGCACTACAGGCATCGTCACGTTGGACAACGTGCTCGAGGAATTGGTCGGTGAGATTCAGGATGAATTCGACGCGGAGAAGCCGGAGTTTCGCCGGCTCAATGCGGATGAATTTACCGTCGAGGGCTCATTGGGGCTCTACGAATTGCAAGATCTCGCCGGGCTGGAATTGGACAGTCCGGACGTGAGCACGATCGGCGGTTACGTGACGCATTTGCTCGGGCATCTGCCGAAACAGGGCGAGCAGGTGAAGATCGAAGACTACGACGTGACCATCACGCAGACCGATGGCCGGCGCGTGGGACAGGTGCATTTCAAGCGGGTGGGGAAAGAAGCGGAGAAGGTGTAGGTGACGAAGGCGTAGATGACGGGTTACGACGGGACGCTGCGTTAGAATATCGTTGGTGCCGGGGCTTAGTTGCGCACCCGCAAAATCTGCAAGCCGTCGACGGTGACGTGGCCGTCCGTGCCGGCGTTCGACACGATGATCGAGGTGTTTCGCCCGGTCGGAAGGTCGAACAGCCCGAGCGACTGGTGCCCGGTCTGGTCCCGCTCGTTGACTTTCAAGGTTCGCGATTCGCCGCCCTTGATCGTGACGGTGACGGGGACGTTGTGCGCGCGGCCATCATTGGGAATGAAGTGGAAGATGATTTCGTAATAGCCGGCGATCGGAATCTCCGGCGTCCATTCCACACTGAGCTTGCCCTTGGCGCCGTTTCCATCGTGGATGTAACCCTTGCCAACATGCGGCACGTTGGTCAGGCCCCCGGCGCCCCATTCGCCGGTCTTGTGCGCGTCGGTGTCGTCGAGGACAATGCCATCGAGCTGCTCTGGCGCGGGCGCGGCCTCGTGATGCACCGCGCCGGTCCAGACGACGATCTGTTGATCCTTGTCGAGCTGGCTGCGCAGGGCGCCGTAGGGCACCTTTTGCACGGTGACTTTCTTATCGATGGCGATGCTGGCCGCCGTGGCGGCGCTCTGACCCAGGGCCATCAAGACGGGCTCGGCACGGACGCTGCCGCAGGCTATGTGGCTGGCGGAAAGGCAGACCGGCACGAACAGATTATCTATCTGCCCGGATTTCGGGACGATGGAGCGATAGGCAATCGGAAAAGGCGCGGCTGCGGGGACCTTCACGTCGCCTTCGTTGCGGACGAAGCCGTTCTGCACAATGCGTTGACAGTGGTGCGATTCGATGTCGGAAGCAGCGAGCGCCACCGCGTCCATGGCCTGGCGCTGCCAGCGGCAATCGGCCTCGGTCATCACGTAATCGGAAATCATGCGTCGCGATTCGCGGACGTAGAGCTGAGTCGGCAAATGACCGTTGTCGGTGAATTCATCCTTGGCCAGACCCCATTTGTTGACCTCATCGCGCACGTGTTGCGGCACGTGCGGGCTGGTCGCGAGGAAATAGAGCAGGCCTTTGGTATAGGCGAGGTGGGTATGGATGATGCCCTCGCGTGTAGCGTAGTCGGTCAGGGGGTAGCCGTAATTGTCGCCGACCAAATCGATGCTGATCGCCCCGTTGCTGTCCGTGTCGGTCTTGCCGTTCGGGATGGGCGTCGGACTCATGAAAATGCCAGTCAGCGGCTTGCCGGCTTTTTCCAGCGCTTCGATATAACGGGCGAGCAGCTCGTACTCCCGCTCGTTGTAGATCGTCGGCTTGAGCTCGCTGCACGGCACCATGTTTTCCTTCACCTGTGTCATGCAAAGGCGCAGACCGTAGGCCTGGATGCGATTGTCGCCCTCGCCGGGGTTTTCCGTGGCGCTTTTCTGGATGAAGGGCAGCAGGCCGCTCTTGGGGTCGCCGGGCGTGTAGTAGGGATCGACGTCGGCTTCGAATTGGTGGGTCGGCGTCTTTTCGCGGAAGCCGTTGAGTGTCTCGCCGAAATCGGAATTGGCCTCGCGACCCAAATGGTAGCTCACGCCGGACTTGGCCATGAGATCGCCCTCGTAGCTGGCATCGATGAACATCTTCCCGCGATAGGTGTTACCGCTTTCGGTGGTGAACTCGACGATGTGTGTGCCCTCCTTTTTCACGCTCTTCAACTTTTCGCCGAGCTTGACCTTCACCTTCGCATCGGCGAGCCACTTCGTGTAGATGTCCATGGCCACATGCGGCTCGAAGGTCCACCTCGTCGGGCGTCCGTTTTTCTCCGCGATGGTATCCTTCGATTTTTCGTTCTTCGGATCCTGCAAATCGGGTTTCTGCCATTTCCACGCGTCGGCCCGGGCGTAATGCGTGGCGATCTGCTCGTAGAATTCGCGGGCGATGCCGCCGATCGCGGCCTTGTTGCTAATTTCCGTGGCGCCGAGTCCGCCGGTGGTGAGTCCGCCGAGATGCTTCGTCCACTCGGCGATGACCACCGTCTTGCCCATGCGATGCGCCTGCACCGCGGCAGCGACGCCGGCCGAAGTACCGCCAAAGATCACGACATCGGCTTGAATGTCCTCAGCGTGGGCGACAACGGCGCTGAAAAACAAGGCGGCGGCAAAGCCGACAGGGAAGGGAAATCTCATAGAGCCCGTGAATGCTAGCACGTCCCGTGCAAGCAAGGATGACAACCGCATGACAAAAACTCCGCCCAAATGTGGCGGATTTGAGCCATGTTTAAAGCCCTTTAAACGAAGCTGTAGTTACCGGCAGGTCCGACGGAACCTATTGGCGTACGCGCAGAAGTTGCACGCCATCGACGACAACGAAGCCGTCTGTCTCGGCGTTGCTCACGGAGATCGTGGTGTTGTGGCCGATGGGCAGCGCAAAGACGCCGAGCGACTGCTGGCCGCTCTGGTCCTGCTCGTTGACTTTGATGGTCTTCGATTCACCACCCTTGATCGAGATGGTGACGGGAACGTTCTTCGCGCGGTTCCCATTCGGCGGGAAGTGAAAGATGATTTCGTAATTGCCGGCGATGGGGATGTCGGGCGTCCAGTGCACGCTGAGCGCGCCTTTGTTTTGATTCTGGTCGTGGATGTAGCCGTCGCCGACGCGCTGCGAACCATTGATGCTGCCCTGCGTCCATTCACCGCCCCTCTGGCCGTCGGTATCATCGAGAACGATTCCGTCGAGCTTCGGCGGTGGCGGAATCATGTGATGTGCCGGGCCCGTCCATTCGAGGATCTGGTGATCCTTGTCGAGTTGCGTCCGCAGGGGGGCGTAATCGAGTTTTTGGACAGTGACCTTGGCGTCAATCGCGAGACAGGCCGCGGTCGCGGCGCTTTGGCCGAGGATCATGAAGACGGGCTCCATGCGGATGCTGCCGTAGGCGATGTGCGTGGCCGAGAGACACACCGGCACGAGCAGATTTTCCGCCTGGCCGGCCTTGGGGACGATGGAGCGATACGAGACCGGATACGGGCCGGCCACGCCGACTTCCACGTCGCCTTCGTTGCGCACGAAACCGTTCTGCACGATGCGCTGACAGTTGTGCGAGTCCATGTTGTAAGCGCCGAGCGCAACCGGGTCCTCGGCTTTCTTCTGCCAGCGGCAGTTGGCCTCGGTCATCACGTAGTCGGACATCATGCGGCGCCCTTCGCGGACGTAGAGCGCGGTCGGGAAATGGCCGTTCTCGGTGAATTCATCTTTCGCCAGACCCCAGTGGTTCACGGTATCGCGCACGTGCTGCGGGACACGCTGGCTGCTGGAGAGGAAATAGAGCATGCCCTTGATGTAGTCGGCGTGCGCCTGGGTGATGCGTTCGCGCTCGGGATAGTCGGCGTTGGGATAGGCGTAATTTTCGCCGATGAAATCCGTGCTGAAGGCGCCGGCGTTATTCGTGTCGGTCTTGTCATTCGGCATCGGTGTCGGCCCCATGAACAGGCCGGTCGGCGGCTTGCCCGATTTCTCCAGCGCATCGATGAAACGGCCGAGCAATTCGTAATTTTTCTCGTCGTAATTCGCCGGCTTGAGCTCGCTCCACGGCACCAGGTTTTCCTTCGTGCGCGTCATGCAGAGGCGGAAGTTGTAAGCCTGCACGCGCTTGTCGCCGGCGCCGGGTTTTTCGTTGGCGTTTTCCTGGATGAAGGGCAGCAGGCCGCTCTTGGGATCGCCGGGTGTGAGATACGGATCGACGTCGACGGTGAACTGGTGCTGCGGGGTTTTCTCGCGGAAACCGTTGAGCGTTTCGTTGAATTCCGTGTTGGCCTCGCGTCCCACGTGATAACTCACGCCGGCCCTGGCCATGAGATCGCCCTCGTAACTGGCATCGATGAACATCTTCCCGCGAAAGGTGTCGCCGCTCTCGGTCGTGAACTCGACGATGTGCTGGCCGTCCATCTTCACACTCTTCAATTTCTCGCCGAGATAGACTTTCACTCCCGCATCCGCGAGCCACTTTTTGTAGATGTCCATCGCCACGTGCGGCTCGAAGGTCCATTTCGTCAGGCGGCCGGTTTTCTCCTCGAGCGGATCCTTCGACTTTTCGTGCTTCACGTCCTGCGCCTGGGGTTTCTGCCAGGTCCACGCCTCGGGTTTGGTGTAATGCTCGGCAATCTGTTCGTAAAATTCGCGGGCGATGCCGCCGATCGCGCCTTTGTTGCCGATGTCGGTGGCGCCGAGGCCGCCAGTGGTCAGTCCACCGAGATGCGGCGTCCATTCCGCGATGACCGCGGTCTTGCCCATGCGGTGCGCCTGGACCGCCGCGGCCACTCCGCCGGAAGTGCCGCCAAAGATGACGACGTCGGATTCGACGACTTCAGCGCGGGCGACGATGGCGCTGAGGAACAAGGCGGTGGCAAAGCTGGAGGGGCAGGGGAATCTCATACACCCATGATCGAACGAGCCCAGCGCGCCACGCGCAAGCAAATGATTGCGGCAGAATCACGGAAGATCCGCTTTAGAAATTCATCCGCAACCCGCCGCTCACGCTCTGCGAGTTGTATTCCTTTTGCAGCAGATCCGCGTCGTAATACAGGAAGGTCGACGTGCGCGGGTTCCACAACACGGAAACGCCGGCGCCAAGGAGCAGGCTGTCGCGACCGATCTGCGAATCGGCCACGGAGAACACGGAACTGCCACCGGCCAGCCTCGAATCAATCGAATAGCTGCGGTCGCCGTACTCATGCTGCCAGGAGAGCATTAATTCGGGGCGCACGATCACGGCGCCGACTTTCCAGTCGTAGGAGGCGTGCATGCCGAAGGAAGAGCGAATCGAAGACTGATGCTGGTCGAGGTAAGTCAGCGGCGCGAGCGAACCGTGCTCGGTGAAACCATCCATGCCCAGATAGGTGTATTGGAAGCTTGCCGTGGGGCCGATGGTGAGCCCATCCAGGCGCCAGTCGTAACCCGTGTCGACGAGGATATCCACTTCGCTGCCTTGGGTGTGGCCGAAAGCGTCGCCCTGCACCGAGTCGCGCTTGGTGGCGTAGTTGTTCACCCCGGCGGTGACCGCTGCGTCCGCATAAAAGCCTTTGTCGAAATACGTCCCGTAAACGCCGGTCTTGCCGCCATTGACGAAGACGCGCCCACTGCCAGTGAGATCGGCGACCGTGCCGGTGTAACCCGCGGTGACACCCACGGCGAGCCGGTTCGAGAGCCGGTAGTCCGCTCCCACGGTGACGCCGCCGGTGTTCATGTCGTAGCCGCGTGCGTTGCCGGTATCACCGACGTGGGCGAAATCACCGATGCCCTTGATGAAAGCACCCAAGTGCTCGTCGGGCGCTTGCGGATTAACCGTCTTGCCCTCCACGCCGCCCGGGCCATTCGCGCCCATGAGGCCGCCGGTATTGTTGCCGCCGCCGTTCACTTGGAAATCCGTCGCACTGAACCCGGTCGCGCCGGCGCGCAAGTCGGCGGTGCGCCGCTGCACGTTGTTTGTCTGCACATTTGCGAGCGAGACGCCGATGCGGTAAACCGAAGCGATTTCCTCGGGCGCGATCCGGTCAAGCTGCTCCGGAAGATCAGCGAGACGTTTCGTTTCGAGGAAGTTGATGAGTTTCCGGTTGGCTCTGTTGTCGTCCGCGGAATCGAGGGCGCCAGCCGCCTGTTTTTCGTTGTAGGTGAGCCGCACCGTATTGTCGACTGCGACAAACGAGCCGCGCGTGCCTTCCAGAACGACCTGATTCTCTTCATACACCACCTCGGGAACGATGATGGTATCGCTGGGAACGGGAGCCGGAAGGATGATGTTGGCGAACTTGCCATTCACGCCGCCACCCGCCGTGAGGAAGGCGACCTGCTGGCCCAGCTTGAGTCGCAGTCCCTTGCCGACCTTTTCCACGGCCAACGTGCCGTCCAATTGTGCGCGGCCAGAGATGGCCAGACGATCCGTGTTGTTCACGCCGCCGCTCTGGATCAGCAGGGCGCCGCCGGAAGCCTGCGTATAATTGCCGCGCACGGTGAGCGTGCCCACGGTGCTGTCCGGAAAAACGATGCCGATCGCCAGGCCCGGCGAGACCACGCCAAAGTTGGTCAGGTTGCCGGTTACGGTGCCGGTGCCGGCGAGGAGTCCATCGGATTGGATGAGTGTATTGCTGACGAGATTGCCGACCAGATTGATCGTGCCGGAGTTGATGGTCGTGCCATTCGGAAAACTCCCCGTGCCAGTGAGGGTCCACAGGCCGCCGCCCAGTTTGTCGAGTTCATCCAGACCGGTGAGGGTGCTGAGATTCAGCGAATTGCTGTCACCGCCGACGAGACGCAGAATGTCAGTTCCGGAGCCACCGACAATTGCCGACGGGTTGGAAGAATTGGTCACCAAGGTGACGGTGTTGTTGCCATTGCCGAGGAGGACCGAGCCATTGACCGTGCCCGCATTGAGGAAAGATACGCCCGCGCTCGTCCGGGCATCGACAGCGACTCCACCGGTGCCGGTAAGGATGCCGGCGTTGATGATGCTATCGATGCCGCCCGGGTTGGTCACCTTGATGCCGGTGTTGGCGGTAATCACGCCGCCACTAAAATTGGCGAGACCCGCGGAAGCCTCGGTCATCAAGACACCGATCGAGCCGGCTCCCGAGGCTTGCACGGTGCCGACTGTGCTGAAGCTGGCCGCACGACCGAGCGTGACGGCCGTCTGGCCGGGAGTGGCCGTGGTATTGATCGAGCCTCCCGATTCGAGATCGAGGAAAGCGCCGGTATTGACGGTAGTTGCACTGACCCCCGATCCGAAAATATCGAGCGTGCCGCCATTGACGGTCGTAGGGCCGGTATAGGTATTCGCACCCCTCAATTGCAATGTCTGAGGGCCTACTTTCACGAGCCCGCCATCACCCGAAATGACGCCGCTAAAATTCGACACCTGGTTGAAATCAACACCGCCCGTAGTCAACGTCGCACCACCATTCAGTTGAATTTGACCACCGCCAAAAATTGCTCCCACCTTTTGGTTGTGGCCCGCGAGGTCGATAATGCCACCGGGGTGCGTTAGGTCGGTTGCCGCGCTCACCACCAAACCGGTCACGGTGGGCAGGGCATTGGCCGTGCCGAGTTGGATCTCGCCATTCGCGATCGTAGTAACGCCAGTATAAGTGCTCTGTCCGTTCAGAATTAGCGTCGAATTCGCTGCAGTGGTGGGCGCGTTGAACGTAAGATTACCGCCGGTGCCGAAGGAGCCGTCGCTGATGACACCGTCGAAAGTGCTGCCCACCGTAATGGTCAAAGTGGCAGTGCCCAGCTCAACGGTTCCTGCGCCGGTCAGGGCGCTGATGGTCTGGCTATTATTGGCCAGTTCCAGACCTGGTAGTGCCACTCCGTTGAGGGTGCTTCCGGTGCTTTCAACGTGGACGTTCGACGTCGAGGCAAACTGGTTTATGGCCGACGTCAGCACCACGCCATTAGCTGTAATATCCAAGTCGCCCGGGACGGTGATAAAGCCGATTTCATTGCCACTGAAGTCGGTCGTAAATCGGTCCAGAATAAGGACGGCACCACTATTCACGGTCGTTGGGCCAGTGTAAGTATTCGCAGTGGTTCCCTCTTCGGAGAACACCGCGGGGCCGCCAGTGGCATTGAAGATAATTCCGCCGGCTCCAACGCCGCCACCATCCGCGATCAGTCCGGCCAGATGAATCGTGCCTCCCGGAGTTGTACCGGTGATCGTTCGCACGGCATTTCCGAGATCCATTTGGCCGCTCAGAGTGATATTCTGCGCGTGTATATTGGCCGCATCGACGTTGGTTGCGATGGAGAAGTCGCCCTGGACGAAGATGTGACTGGAGATTGTCGTGCCGGAAGAGCCGAGGGCGGTTTCCAAGGTCGTGCCGAGCGTTGTCCCACCCATGATGGTTAGCGATCCGCCATTGATAGGAGCGGCCGAGCCATCCACGGGACTGCCATTGACAAAGAGGGTGCCCGCTCTGCAGGGTCGTCCCGCCCGAATAACTGCTCGATGTGCCCGAGAGAGTAAGCGCGCCCGTGCCGGCTTTCGTGAGGGAACCGGCGCCTTCGATTGTTCCGGAAAAGGTCGTGTCGGTATTGCTACTCCCCACGGTCAACGTGGCCGAACCGAGATTGATGGTGCCGCCGCCGCTCGCTCCATCGGCGATCGAGGCGAGGTTCTGTGAAATGCTATTCAGGTTCAGCGTTCCCTGCTTATCGATGAACACTGCGGAGGTGCCGGGGATGGCGCCGGCTGTGTCGGTCCGCAGTGTGCCGTTCAAGATCGTCGTCGTTCCCGTGTAGCTGTTGCCCCCGCTGGCGAGAGCGGTGATGCCGGGCCCGGCAACAGTCACAGAGACTGAGCCCGAACCGTTGTCTGTCACTGTCGAGTTGATCAGCAGGACGGTCGAGGTACTGGTGTTGTTGTTCTCGAGAATGAGCTCTCCATTGGGGGTCGCACCACCTCCCGCGGTCAGATTGCCACTGCCGGCAGCAGTGCCGATCGTCAGATTGCCGCCCGTGGGAGTAATGAAAATGCCACCCACGCCAGTCACGCTACCCATCCGCAGTGTGCCCGGCGAAGTATCCACGGTCGAGAGACTGGCGACGTTTTGAGTCAGCGTGTTGAGGTTCGTCGTCCCCGGACTAATGACGTTGCTGGTTGTGCCGCCGCTGTCTGTATTGATGCGGAGATTCGACGATGCATCGTCGGCGATGGTAAAGGTCTGATCGACATCGTGGTAGTTGTTGTAGGCGACGATATTGTCCGCGCCGTCGTTGGCCGCCAAGGCCGCGCCGTTGTTGACCGTGGCCCAAGCACCGAGAATGCCGGTCGAGTCATTGCCTTGGTGGGCCTGGATTTCGACATCCACTCCCAAGGTGCCGGAAGTAGTTCGAAAATCCACGACACCCGCATTGCGGGTGATTCCCAGCGAACTGCCTGAGCCACGTAGATCGAGAATCGTGCTGGTCCCCAAATTGCCATTGACCGCGATGACATTGTTTCCGCCGGTGATCGCCAGGCCGCTGAGCGTTTGCCCCGTCGAGTTTCCCGAGATGCCCGTGAGCTGGAACGTGCCTCCCCCGAGGGACAGCGCCGAATTGAGATCGAGCAACGGAGTGCCGCTCGTTGTGGGAGCCAGGATCAAGGTGCCGCCATTGATTGCGGTCGTACCGGTGTAAGTACTCGTGCCCGCCAAGGTTAGCACTCCGGTTCCGACCTTCGTCAGGCCGCCCGCTCCATTGATCCCACCGGAAAAGGTCGTCGAGGTGTTGTCGCGACCGGTGGTCAGTGTGGCTGTGCCCAGACTGATGGTGCCGATGCCGCTACTGGGACCGTCGCCGATCGAGCCGACTGTCTGGTCAAAGTTGTTCAGATCGAGCGTCCCGCCCGTGGCGAAGGTGACACCCGAAAATCTCGCGAAAGTATTGGCGGCGCCGGCTTGCAGCGTGCCGCCTTCGATCACGGTATTGCCCACGTAGTTGTTGGCCCCGCTGAGAGTGAGAGTAGTACTACTGCCCACTTTGATGAGGCCACCCTGTGCGGTGCTGGTGAGGCTGACTCCCGAGTGCAGGCCGTTGGTGATCTGGCCGCTGAAATTGCCGGCACCTACTGTCAAATTCGCCGCCGATAGACCCACCGTGCCTGATCCGTTTAGCGTACCAATGGTGTCACCTTGGCTGGTGAACATATCGAATCCTTCGAAGGCTTCACCTGCTGCCGTGTTGCCACGGCTATTTACGGTGACCGTCGCCGTGTTGACGATTTGCGGGCCCGCGGGGATGCCGTCGTGACCGAGGTAATCAACCACACCATTCCCCTCAATATCAACGTCACCCTTAATCGCTCCATCCGCCGTGTTGCCTTCGAAGACGAGGAAGGCACCGTTGGTGATGGTTGTGAGGCCCTTGTAATTATTCGTGTTACCCGGGTCCATGATGAAGGCCACGTAATTGCCGGTGCCGGTGAGGCTGGTGGTGAGTGTGAGACCGGCCGTCTCTGTAGCGACGCCGATCCCGCCGGTGCCGAAGTGCACCTGTTCCTGCTTCACGGTGCCGACGATGGTTCGCGTCGCGCCCGTGAGATCGATTACCCCATTAAAGGTAATATCCCGCGCACCGCCGGTATTGGTGACGTTGAAAGAATTCGCGGTGACCGTGATTGGATTGGCGATGGTCGTCCCTTCTGATTGAGTACCAATCGTCACGCCGTTCCCGGCAATGGTGAGCTTCCCCGTTCCAATCGCCGAATTGTTGTTGATGTAAAGCGTCCCACCATTGGTCACCGTCGTGCCGCCGGAATACGTGTTGAAATTGATATCGTCCGACAATGCGACGGTGCCGGCCCCCTGCACCGAGATTCCGCCAGTCCCGACCAATTGCACGTTGAACGTCACGTTGGTGCCGGCCGTCGCGGTGATAGTGGCCGTTCCGATAGGCGCCAGAGTAGCCACCGTTCCGGTCGAGGTGAAGAAGGGGCTGGTGCTGATGGTATACTGGTCCGCGTCGAAGCGCAGCGCGGTGAAAGTCAGGTTGTCTCCTACCGTGATCGAGCCGCCGATGGTCGAGAAGATGGCCAGTTGGTTCGGATCGTAAACCTTCGGATTATTCCCCGTCGCGTCGACCCAATTCGTCGATGTCGCATCCCAAGACCCACCGCCGCCCTTGCCATTTGGCACGGTGCTTCCCACGACGACGGTACTACCCTCGATGAGGGTGCCGTCCCAGTATTCATCTGCGGCGGCCCTCTGGGCGCTCAGGAAAAAACCGAGGCTCAACAGGACGGCGACGGAGGAGGCGAGAATGACCGGCCGCTTCTTCTGGGATGGGACTCTGGGCATGAAACTGCGGGAGAGTGGTGTCAACAGAGTAGATCGTCAAGTCCGCCTTGGGTAAAAGTTCGATGGCATGCCGCCCTGTGGAACACCGAGCGATAATGTTTTTCCCGGTTTGGGGGATTTATGGGAAAGGAAATCGACTGGGTCAAACGGACTCATTTGTTCCCATTGGTCCTATTTGTCCCACGCTGGAAGTGCGGCAAAAGTAACCAGTATTTACTGGGCAGTAATCAGTCGGGGCGTGCCGAGGCCGTTCTGATCACTTGATTATTGATTACTGATTACTGAGTCCCACCGCCGGCTTCGGTGATCCCGGGCAAACACCGCGACGGCGTCGCCTAGTCCTCAGCGCTGCGCCGCTGGGGCGGGGATTTTCTTGAATCGCCGGGTCAATTCCACCAGCGGCCCTTCCACGCCGAGCCGCTCAAGCGAACTGGCGCCGACGAAGCCCACGCAGTCGGTGTGTTTGTTCACATAAGCCGCGTCGTCGGGCGTGGCGATGGGGCCACCGTGGCTCAGGAAAAAGATGTCCTTGCGTCCTGTGGAACGCGCCCCATCGATAATCTTTTGTGTGCGCTCCACGGCGTCGTCCATCGAGCACACCGCGCCGGTCACGCCGATCGAGCCGCCGATGGTCGTTCCGACGTGGGCGATGATCGCATCCGCGCCGACATCGGCCATGGCCTTCGCTTCCTCCGCCGTGGCCACATAAACGATGGTGAAAAGATCCATGCGACGGGCGAGGCCGATCATCTCGATCTCTTTCTTCACGCTCATGCCCGTCTCCTCGAGCACTTGGCGGAAATGTCCGTCCACGATGGTGTGGGTGGGGAAGTTGTTCACCCCGCTGAAACCCATGTCCTTGACTTTGCCCAGCCAGTGCCACATGCGCCGGCGGGGGTCGGTGGCGTGCACGCCGCAGATGACGGGAATCTCTTCCACCACGGGCAGCACTTCATACTCGCCGATGTCCATGGCTACCTGGTTCGCGTCGTCATAGGCCATGAGCCCGCAGGTCGAACCGTGACCGCTCATGCGGAAGCGGCCGGAATTGTAAATGATGATGAGATCCGCTCCGCCGCGCTCGATGAATTTCGCGCTGATGCCGGTGCCCGCGCCAGCCGCAATGATCGGCTCTCCGCGCCCGAGTGCCGCTTGCAGACGATCGCGAACTTCCTGCCGCGTGTAAGGGTTACCTTTTCCAGTCCAGGGGTTGGGCATATGCGTGGTGAGTAGGGAATTAAGTGCTGAGTGCTCAGTTCTTAGTAAGAAGAAGAGAACACAACACCCAGCAAAGCGCGCCTTCCCACCCGCGAAAAGCCTTTGTGCTTTTTTGATAGTCGATGGTGGTTTGCAGGCGAGGGGAGCACGCCCGAGCTGAGACCAATGCACGCCAAACGGCGACCATCGCGGAGCGACACTGGGAGCGGCGACTTCCCCGTCGCCGACCGAATCCAACGCGCGTAGCGCCCGATTTTTTTGGGGCGTCGCTCCGCGACGCAGGGCGAACTGGAGATCGCCCCTCCCAGCAGGAACCGCGATCACGCGCCAAACACCGAATAGACCCTCGAGAAAATGACTACTCTGCAGGGCGTTCCTCGATCTCTGGCGGCACCATTTTCGCCGCGCGCTCGCAGAGTTCGCGGAGCTTTCGTTTCACCCTCTGAATCTCACCCGCCTGGAGCAGGGCACGCTGGGCCGCCTTCTCGATATCCAGTTTCGGATCAATGTTGGGAGCCTCGGATGGTTCTGCCATTGGAGTCAGGTTTCTCCAAATGGTTTAAGAAGAATCCTCTCCTTGTCCAGTTGCCGGCGCGTAGCAAACCGGAGATTTGGGATGGGGCGTTTTCCCCAGAATGCGGAGGGACGCCAAACTTTTGAACCCGTTGGAAGGGGATGTTGTCTTACTGTTTACTTCAAAACGCCGCTGCCATCGCGGTGACGAAAGCACCTGCGGCAAGGTCTGCACGCAGCGTTAAAAAGCTGGCCGATCATCAAACGGCCTGTGTAACTAATGACATGCCGCGTGAGTTTTCTCTGCATATCGGATCGGGTGGAAAATGTGTGATCAAGGAAGGGGAGGACAACACGTTGTCCGAATTCGCGGATATCCTTACGGCCATGACCTACGTGCGGCAGCGAGTAGGGGAGGAATCCGCCGTCCTGACCGTCTACGACGCGCACGGCAAAGAGGCATTCAAGCGGCCGCTGTGACGCAGTGAGCGGTTTCTAAGGGAAAACCTTACGGGCGCATAAGGCGGCCATCCCGTCCGCCGAAGGCGATTTCAAGGACAGAGGCAAACCGGTGCGGATCAACAGGATCCGCGCCGAAACCTTTGCCTGCAAACCGTGAGGTTTGCCCGCGCATTCGGACTGTGTTACCCTTCTTCAGCTATGATCGACGCCGGTTCCTTCTGCCCATCGGTTTCTTTCACATCCTTTGGGCGGTGATGTATCGGATCGACTCTTATCAGGCGACATTTCTGATCAGCGCGGTGCTGCTGGTGGCGTTCACGTCCTGGCACGGCTGGCGAATGGGCCTTTTCCGGCAGGTGATGAATATCCTCGCGCTGGCCGCGGCCTACCTCATCGGCTACTTCGGCGGAGGGAGACTGGGGCCGCTGCTTCATCGGTTTATCGATCTGCCCGAGCGGGCGCTGTCGGTGTTGGGCGCGGTGGCGATGGGGTTTGTGATTTACTGCTGCATCACGCTGCTGGGGATGATCGCTTTCACCAAAACCTCGCAACAAAAGCCCGGGCTGCTCCGTCTCGGCTATGGGGCTTCGGGCGCCATCTGCGGCGGACTCTACGGGCTTTTCCTCGTCTGGATTACCGTGCTGGCCATTCGTCTGCTCGGCAGCGTGGCGGAGACGCAACTTTCCGTGGCCTACCATCCACGGCACATCGCGGCCGCGGGAAAGGCCGCCGCCACACCGACGCCGCAGCCGCAGCAGCCGAGCGCGATGATTCGCACCCTGGCCCACATGAAGGAGTCACTGGAGGAAGGTCCCACCGGAGTGGTAGTGCAGCAGGTGGACCCGATTCCCGGGACGCTCTACGGCGTCCTGCGGAAGCTCGGTGTGATGGTCTCCGACGAAAAAAGCGTGGATCGTTTCCTGTCCTGCCCGGGGGTAAAGCCGTTGCTCGCGAATCCGAAGATCGCTGCGCTGCAGAATGACCCCGAGATCGCGCGTGAGGTCGCGGAAAGGAACTATTTCGCGCTGGTCCGGAATCCGCGGATTATCGCCGCCGCGAACGACGCGGAAATCGCGGAGCTGATGCGGAAGTTCGAATTCGAAAAAGCGCTGGATTACGCGATCCGGAGGCCGGAGCAGGATACCGCGGAAATGCGGCAGCCGGGGCGGGCGCAATAGGGGCCAAGGCGGAACATCCAACGGGGAAAAAGCAGAACATCCAACATCCAACGCCCAACATCGAACATCCAATCAAGGAAAGCGTTTGCGACAGTCGCTTGCGCCATTGGATGTTGGGCGTTGGGCGTTGGGCGTTGGATGTTGGATGTTCTGCCTTTCTCCAGCACGCCGATGCTGACAGAACGTTCTGTATCCTTCATCCTTCCGTTTTCATCCTTTCCCTAGATGCCCCGTTACATCCCTACCATCGGCCTCGAAGTCCACGTGCAGCTCAAGACGCGCAGCAAGATGTTTTGCACCTGCCCGGTGGAATATGGCGCCGGGCCCAATTCGCACACTTGTCCTGTCTGCCTCGGCTATCCCGGCGCGCTGCCGGTGATGAATGTGGACGCCTTGAAAATGAGCGCGCTGACTGGGCTCATGCTCGGGTGCCGGGTGCCGGACATCTGCAAATTCGACCGGAAGAACTACTTCTACCCGGACATGCCGAAGAACTACCAGATCACGCAATTCGACCAGCCGATCTGCCTCGGTGGCGCCGTGCCGCTGGAGGATTTCGATTACCCGAAGGACGCGCAGAAGAGCATCGTGAATCCGGGCAAGAAGGTGCAGCTCACGCGCATTCACCTCGAGGAAGACGTGGCGAAGTCGCAGCACTTCGAACAGAATTCGGGCATCGATTTCAACCGCGCGGGCACGCCGCTCATGGAAATCGTCAGCGAGCCGGAAATCGATTCGCCGGAGGAAGCATTCGCCTATCTCACGAGCCTGCAGCAGATCCTCGTCTATGGCGGGGTAAGTGACGCCGACATGGAGAAGGGGCAGCTCCGGTGCGATTGCAACGTGAGCGTGCGGCCCGAGGGGACGAGCGAGCTCGGCACGAAGATCGAGATCAAGAACATGAACTCGATCAGCGCCGTGCGCCGCGCGCTGGCCTACGAGATCGAGCGGCAGATCGAGGCCGTGCAGAAGGGCGAGCAACTCATTCAATCGACCCGCCGTTGGGACGATGATGCGGGGCGGACTTTCCAGATGCGCGTGAAGGAATCGTCGCACGACTACCGCTATTTCCCCGACCCCGACCTGCTGCCGGTGGACACCCGCGTTTTCATGGATGAAGTGCGGACCAAGCGGCCCGAATTGCCCGGCGAAAAGCGCGACCGTTTCGTGCGCGATTTCGGCGTGACCGCCTACGACGCCAGTGTGCTGGCCAGCGAACGCGCCCTCGCAGATTATTTCGACGCCGCGGCGAAAGAGCGCGCGCAAGCCAAAGAACGTGGCCAACTGGATCATCAACGATTTGCTCAGGCGCCCTTGCGGCGGCGGAAAAGACGATCGTCGATTGCCCGATCTCCGCGCATTCGCTGGATGAACTCGTGAACCTCATCGACGAGGGCAAGATCAACAGCAAGCAGGGCAAGGAAGTGTTCGCCGAGATGTTTGCCACGGGCCAGACGGCGGGCGCGATCGTGAAGGAAAAAGGTCTCGAGCAGGTGAGCGATACCGGCGCCATCGAGGCGCTCTGCGACCAGGCCATCGCCGCCAGCGCCAAGGCCGTGGCCGAATACAAGGCTGGTAAAGCGCAGGCCATCAATTCTATCAAGGGACAGGTGATGAAACTCTCGCAAGGCAAGGCGAACCCGCAGCTTGTCGGCGAGATTCTCGCCCGGAAGCTCGCTGAATAATCCCCCATGAAACATTCGCTGTCCGCCGCTCTTCTCCTGAGTCTCGCGCTGGCCACGCCCGGTCTCGCCGCGAAAAAGAAGAAGCCGGCGGAGCCGAGCACGCTGCCCCCGACTTCGCCGATGCTCGTCGTGCCGGCGCCGGATTCCACGGACAGCAATTCCAACAAGCTCATCAGCAGCGAGATGAGCGGGCGCGACCTGGAGTTTTTTACGAAAGTGTCGGATGCCGGGCGCGAAGAGGCTTACTTCGTCGACCTGCTGAAAAAGAGCGCGAGTTCCGATGTGATCAAAAGGCTCGCGGACGCGCTCAATGCCGCGCAGGCCGAGGAAAATATGCACATCGCCAAGCTCGCCTCGCAGAAAGGCTGGAGCCTTTCGCTGGCGCCGACGGCGGAGCAGAAAAAGGCCGGCGAGGAGATTGCCAAGCTTTCCGGATCGAACCTCGACAAGGCGGCGATGGATCGCGTGGTGGCGGCGAGTAATGAGGCGCTCGGGGCGTATCAGGAGGCGACCCATTCGAGTGACATCCAGATCAAGACCTTCGCCGCGCAGATGATCCCGCTGGCCGAGGAGAAGCGGCATCTCGTGGAGAAAATGACCGGCGCCGGCGCGAAGGCGGCGAACCAGCTTTTCCGGCATGGGAGCGCGCCGCCGACGGTCGCGCCGGAGTCTTCAGAATCGATACCCACTGAAAAAGATGCGCCGGCGGAGAGGGAGAAATCCGCGTCCGAGCCGACGGTCAAAGCTTCCGCAAAACCGGAAGGCAAAGACACACTGAGCAGTCCGAAGACGGTGGGCCTGCCGATTGCCACGCCGCCGGGAGGGAGCACGCCTCCGCCGATTTTGCCACCGATCGTCCCGCCGCAATTGCCGGCCACGCCGGCCGCAAAGTAGCGGCGTTTTTGACGGTAGGTTCGAATCCTAACTCAAGAACTACGGCTCCTCATTTCCTCAAACGCGCGATGGTTGCTCCGATCGCGAGAAGTCCGATCATGGCGAGGATCAATTGCGGCAGGTAAGCACGCACCGGGTGCGCCTCTTCCAACGGAGTGATGTAGTAGGGCAACAGGGGCCATGCGCTGCAAAATAGAACGAACGTAAACAAGATCGCCTCCACCAACGCCCATAACGCGAAAGCATACCAGAACAGGCATTCGGTGGATTGGCCCCCTAAACGCGGGCAATGCAAAATAGTAATTACCAGCCACGCAGCCCAAGGGATGAGAAAGAGGGAGAGGATAGCGCCATTGTGCCAACGTCCGAAGTTATCGACAGCCATTCCGTGAAGAGAGGCAGCGTTTTCCTTCGGAAATTGACTGAGCGTGAAACACCAAATGGTAGCCGCAGATATCCGCTATCGCGCCCAGCCATGACCCGTCAAAACGAAAGCGAAGTGCTAATGGAACGAGATGCTTCATGGGCTGCGAAATCGCCCGGAACAGCTTGCGGACGCTATCCCGAGAACGTGGCCCGGAATTGCGACCCTAGCAGCAGCGATTCACCCCGCGATAGCGGTGTTCCGTCGCGGTGAGGAAGGCATTTTGCCGGCGGTACTTCGCGGGTTGCACCTGGCCGGAGGCCTCGGCCTGGGCGCAGGCGCAGATTTCCGCGCGATCAATGGCCGCTTCGCCGGAGAGTTCCTTGAGCAGCGTGAACCCGAGCACTGCGATGCTGAACGCGGGCAGGGGATTCGATTCCATGACCGAGCCCGCAGGCAGGTAGACCGGCTCCATTTCGCTGAGGATGGACGCCTTGCTGCGGGTGAGCAAACGCAGCCATTCGTAAATGCTGAGCAGCACAATGAGCGCGACGAGCACGAGGAAGGTGGCAGTAACCCACGCATCGACGACCGCATTGAAGTGCGCGGTCTGCGTCGTCTTGATCACGGCCTGGGTAGCATCGGCAGCCGTCTTGTCTCCGGCCTGGATTTGCGTCGCGAGTTGCGTTTCTAGGGTGGCCAGTTTCGCCTCAGCCGCATGGGCTCCGGCGATGAACCCAACTTTCGGATTCGCATCCCACACCTTGATGACGCTGGCGTCGATGGTCACCGCCAGCAACCAGGCCAGCGGCACCAGCGTGACGAAGGCAAAGGCAGGGGAGTTGCCGCGCTGAAGCTGCATTTTAATGAGCACCGTGGTCGCAAAACAGAGCGCGATGCTGGCCAGGAGTTGATTGGAAATACCGAAGATCGGCCACAGCGCGCGCACGCCGCCATCGGGATCGCGCACGCCCATGATGAGAAAAAAGCCCCACGAGGCGACGATGAGGGCGCTGGCGATAAGGCCGGCGCCCGTGCTGCGGGTATCGCCGAACGAAGGAATGAGCTTCTTGAACGCATCCTGCAGCAAATAGCGGCCGACCCGCGTGCCGGCGTCGAGCGTGGTGAGGATGAACAACGCCTCGAACATGATGGCGAAGTGATACCAGAGATCCAGCCAGCGCCCGTTGGTGAGCTTGCCGAAGATCACCGCCATGCCCACGGCGAGGGTTGCCGCGCCGCCGGTGCGGCCATAGAGCGAGTCCTCCTTCATCTCCGCCGCGAGGCTCTTCATCGTCTCGGGCGAAATGCTCACCGGAGTCTCGACGTAACCGGCTTGGGTGGTCGACGGCGTGAACTGCGTCAGTCCCGAGGCGGTGACTGCCGCCTGCGCCGCTACGGGATCCTTGCCCGGCATATTCATCGCGAGATACACGCCCGGATCGAGCGTGCACGCGGCGATCATCGCCATGATGGCGACCAACGATTCGAGGCACATTGCGCCATAGCCAACCGGTCGCGAGTAGCTTTCACGCGTGATGATCTTCGGCGTGATGCCGCTGGAGATGAGCGTGTGAAAGCCGCTGATCGCGCCACAGGCGATGGTGATGAAACAGAACGGGAACAGCTTGCCGCCAATGACCGGGCCCGAACCATCGACGAATTTGGTGATCGCCGGCATGTGCATCGTGGGCAGCACGAGCAGGGTGCCGATGGCCAGCGAACCGATCGTGCCCAGCTTCATGAACGTGCTGAGGTAATCGCGCGGCGCGAGGAGCAGCCATACCGGCAGCACGCTGGCGAAGAAACCGTAAATGATGATTGCCCAGGCGAGCGGCTCGGCCTTGACGAGAAAGGCCTGATGCAGAGTCGGGCTGGTGTGCACGAGCTGGCCGCCCCAGACGGCGAGCAGCAACAGCACCACGCCGATCACCGAAACCTCCAGTACTTTGCCCACGCGCACGCCGCGCAGATAAATGCCCATGAACATGGCGATGGGAATCGTCGCACCAACGGTGAAAATGCCCCAGGGCGATTCGGCGAGCGCTTTGACCACAACCAGCGCGAGCACGGCCAGCAAGATGATCATGATCGCGAGGATGGCGACCACACCGAAGAAGCCCACTACCGAGTTCAGTTCCTCCCTTATCATTTGCCCCAGCGAACGTCCGTCGCGGCGCATGGAAGCAAAGAGAATGATGAAATCCTGCACCGCGCCGCCGAGGACGACGCCGATGACGATCCACAAAGTGCCGGGCAGAAAGCCGAACTGCGCCGCCAGCACCGGACCGACGAGCGGTCCCGGTCCGCTGATCGCCGCAAAATGATGGCCGAAGACAATCCACTTGTTTGTCTTCACGAAATCCTTGCCGTCCTCATGCACCTCGCAGGGTGTGGCCCGGCGGTCATCGAGCGCGAGGACTTTGGCCGCGATCCATTTGGAATAGAAACGGTAGCCGATGGCGTAAGAGCAGAGCGCGGCGATGAGGATGAAGCCGGAATTCACCGGTTCGTGGCGTTGCGTGGCGATGGTCCAATAACCGAAAGCTCCGAGGAGGGCGACGGCGAGCCAGACGAGGAGGGAGACGATTTTCTTCACAGGGGAGGAAACCTCTAGCCGACTTCGTCTCCGGATGAAAGGGCCGCGTTGAAAAAAGGCACGGAACTGGCTGGCAAGGACGAATCCAGCTTGCTCGTAGCAAGCGATCCTGCTGCATATTGTGCCCTCATCTATGAAATCCACGTTCCTCCCGATCGTCTCTCATTCTCTTTCCGCCGCCGCCGTCTGCGCGCTCCTCGGTGCCAGTGCGTTTGCCCAAGCGCCCGCACCCGCGGCCGCGCCGGCTGCAGCCGCCACGGCTGCTGCTCCCGCCGAAAAGCCGAAACCGCTCGCCGCGGAGGATGAGAAGTATGTGCGGAATGCCATCAACGCCTTCATGTTTCTGATCCAGATGGCGAAGACTCTCCCGGCGTCCACCGACCAGACTCAGGCGGCGCAGAATCGCCTCCGGGACACGACGGTGAAGGACATGACCGCGGCCCAGGGAGCGCTGAACAAGATCGTGGAAGCCCATGGACTGAAGTTGCCGACGGAACTGGTGGGCAACGACAAGAACGACGTGGAGCGGGCGACCAAGGCTTTTGCCAAGCCGCCGATAAAGGGATTTGAAAACAAGCCTCTGCTCGACTGGGTGGGCGAAATGCTGAAGGAGAGCAAGCGCCTCGACCATGAAACCGAGCAGGTCGGCAAGACGAGCCAGGATGCCGATTTGAAGACCTTTGCGTCGAACTACAATCCGAGTATTCGCAACATTTATACCTCGTCCGAATCCCTGGAAAAGGCCCTGAAGACCAAGAAGAAGTAAGACTTCTCCACCATCTCGGTGGTGCATTTCCAGCGGGCGCGGCTTCGGCCGCGCCCGCTTTTTTGCGGTGGTTGACGGATTGGGAACCGCCGGTTAGCCCACTGGCAGAGAGCGCGAGTTGTCGGGCGGCCATCCTGACCGCCGTCCGGCCGCACGCGGACCATGTGTCCACGCGTGGGGGCGAAGATCGCCGCCCTACAAGCGCGTTTTCTATTCCACACGACGCACCTGAAGAAAACGGCGCGAAATTGCACAGGCGATTTGCGGCACGGCGTGTGCAGCAGTATAATCGAAAAACTCTCAACGATGGACGAAGAATCATTCGACTTCAGCCCGCATGGAGAAGCGCTTTCTCCGCTGGAACGTCTCGACCGCATCATCTCCTCCATTCCGCCGGGTGATGTCGTGCGTGGCGAACTCATCGACCTCCGGGTCGAAATTGGTGAATTGCAGGACACGATGGCCGACGCGCGCCAGGCGATCGAGAAAATGGACGCGATCATCAAGAAGGTCACGTCGCCGGCCAATCGCATCGGCACCTTTCTCGGAGCGCCGAACCGCGAAACGGCGCAGATCGTGGTGGGCGGCAGCGACTACTATTGCAACGTCGACCCGCGCGTGCCGATCGAGTCGCTGCGTCGCGGGACGCGGGTGCTCGTGAATGAAGCTTACGTCATCGTCGGCGATCTCGGTTTTGATCGCAGCGGCCCGGTCGTGAAGATCAGCGAAGTCCTCGGACCCGATCGTCTTCGCGTGGGCACGGAGCATGGGGTGCAATCGCTGGTCCTCCAGCGGGGCGACTTGCTGCTCAAGGAAAAGCTCAAGGCGGGCGACGAAGTGCGCACCGATCCGAATTACAAAATCGCCATCGAGGTGCTCGCCCGGCCGCACAGCGATGAATACTATCTGGATAGCGTGCCCGAATTGCCGTGGGAAAAAGTGGGCGGTCAAAAGGAAGCGTTGGAAGCGATCCGCGATGCCATCGAATTGCCGCTGCTGCATCCCGATTTGTTCAAGCGGTTCCAGCATTCCACGCCGAAAGGTTTTCTGCTGCATGGCCCGCCGGGTTGCGGCAAGACGCTCATCGGCAAGGCCACGGCTTACAATCTCACCCAACAGCTCAAGCAGCAGACCGGCGAGGAGATGCGTGAATACTTCATGCACATCAAGGGGCCGGAGATCCTCAACATGTGGGTCGGCGAAAGCGAACGCATCGTGCGCGAGATCTTCGCTACCGCGCGTGAAAAGCGCCGCGAGGGTTATCTGCCTTTTCTCTTCATCGATGAAGCGGAGAGCATTCTGGGAACGCGGCGGGCCTCGCGCTACTCGAACATTCTCTCCACGCTCGTGCCCATGTTCTGCACGGAGATGGACGGCATCGAATCGCTCGCCGAGGTGGTGATCATCCTGGCCAGCAACCGCGCCGATCTCATCGACCCGGCGATCCTGCGTCCCGGTCGCATCGACCGCAAAATCAAGGTCGCCCGGCCGACGCGCGAAGGCGCCCGCGAGATCTATCACATCTATCTCGCGCCGAATCTCCCGTACGATCCCGCGCTGGTGCGCGAAGCGGGCGGCGTTCCGGAAGCGGTCGATCTGTTGATCGACAAGATCATCGACCTGCAATTCGGCCATCGCGATGAGAATCGGTTCCTCAGCATCACGCTGCGCTCGGGCAAGAAGGAGACGCTTTTCCGCGGCGACCTCGTCAGCGGGGCGATCATCGCGAGCATCGTCGAGCGGGCGAAGGGCCTGGCCATCAAGCGGGCTATCGCCAGCGGGCAGGAAGAAGGCATCAGCCTCGACGACCTGCGCGCCTCGCTCGATGCCGAATATCTCGAGAACGATATCTTCCCGCCGGGCGATCTCACCGAGGACTGGCTGCAACTGATCGACCACGATCCTGAAAACGTGGTCAAAGTCGCGCCCTTCCGCGCGGGCGAGAAATCCTCCAAGCCAAAGCCGAGCGCGATTGTTTAGCGGCGTCGCTGGAGGAACCACTCGATGGTGGCGCTCAAGACATGTGTGCCGGACTCATCGTGGAGTTCCACGGCGATGGCCAGGAGACCTCGGCCTTTGGCGGCGAGAGCGGTTTCCAGTTCGGCAAGCGCTTCCGGTGTCGCGCTCGCAATGGATGTAACCGCGCCGTTGGCCGGCTTGCGAAATTTGGCATCAATGTGGCGGACTACCGGGACGAGGCTGTCGCTGCCGCCAAAATGGCGGAGGAGAAATTCGCCGCTGGATGCTTCGGCAAGCGCCAGCAGGGCGCTGGCGTGGACGGTGCCGAGGTGATTGAGGTAACTAGGACTGGCCGGTAGCTGCAGGAGTTGCGGTTGCGCCGCAGCGCTTTGAAGGCCGACGAAGCGATTGAAGGGAAGTTCGGTGACGCTGGTCATTTCTCGTTGAAGTGGACGGTTGGCACCGGTCGATGGACCATCGCTGGAAGGGAGCAGGCGGCTCGGCGGGTGTCAAAGGAGGATTGGCGGTCACGACGGAAGTTCTGCGTTGAGCGGTCGCGGTGAATCGCCGACAACGGGCCGCAGCAACATGCCCCCAGTGACGATTCCTCAAGCGCTTAAGCTGGCCATCCAGCATCATGAAGCAGGACAGTTGCGGGAGGCGGAAGGAATTTACCGGCAGATTCTCACGGTCGATCCGAATCATGCGGAGGTGCATCATTTGCTCGGGGTCATTGCCCATCAATGCGAGCGGGAGAGCGAGGCGGTGAATTGGATTCGCCGGGCGCTCGAACTGGGATTGGTGAGTGCTTCGGCCTGGTCCAATTTGGGCGAAGCGTACCGGGCGCTGGGGCGATTCGCTGAGGCCATCGAAGCGTATCGAGCTGCGCTGCGGCACAATCCTCAATTCGGCGCGGCCTATGCCAATTTGGGCCTGGCACTCCGGCAGAACGGGCAGATCGGGGAGGCGATCGAAGCGCTTCGCCAAGGCATCCACTTGCTGCCCGATCACCTGGACGCGCATCGCAATCTAGCGGCGTGCCTGGCGGAGCAGGGGCGCCTTGATGAAGCAAACGCGCATTATCGGCTGGTCTTGCGGCGCCGGCCGGATGCCGCGGATTCGTGGTTCGATCTCGGGGTCGTGTTGACTCAGCAAGAGAAGCTGGATGAAGCGATCGCGGCGTATCGGCGGGCCATCGAGATCGATCCGCAGTTTGCGCAAGCTCATCACAATCTCGGAGCGGCGCTGGTCGATCGAGGGGATTGGGACGCGGCCATGGCGGCGCTGCGTCAGGCGCTCGCCTTGCAGTCGGACTATGTGGAGGCGCATTACAATTTGGGCAATGCCTTGCGCGGTGCCGGCCGATTGGATGAAGCGCGGGCGGCCTACCACCGTGCCATCGAGCTCCGGCCGGATTACATGGAGGCACACAACAATCTCGGTAATGCCTGCAAAGCGCAGGGGCGTGGTGACGAGGCGCTGGCCGCTTTTCGTCGCGCGGCGGAATGTCCGGGTGCCAGTGCGGGCGTATTCAGCAACCTGATTTCGTTGCTGCACTATCTGCCCGGGGTGGGTGCGCACGAGATCGCCGAGGAGCATCGTCGCTGGAACCGCCGGTTCAGCGACCCGGTGACGCCGTCCGTGCGGGCCCATGCGAACGATCGGAATGGCGGCCGACGGTTACGCATCGGCTATGTGTCGCCGGATTTGCGCGATCACACCCTGGGGAGAAACTTGCTGCCGTTGTTCCGAAATCGGAATCACGAGGACTTTGAAGTCATTTGCTATTCCGAGGTCCTTCATCCCGACGAACGAACGGCGGAGTTCCGCGGCCTCGCGGACCAATGGCGTGAGATCTCCCGCGAATCGGACGAGCGCGTGGCGGAGATGATCCGGCAGGACGAAGTGGACATCCTCGTCGATCTCGCGCTGCACACGGCGGGGAATCGTTTGCCGGTCTTCGCGCGCGAACCGGCGCCGGTGCAGGTGAGTTTTGCCGGTTACCCGGGAAGCGCCGGGGTGGACGCGATTCGTTGCCGGATCAGCGATGCATATCTCGAGGGTGGCGTGGAAAAGAACGCAGGATCGTGGGAGCGCGTCTATTTGATCGACAGCTTTTGGTGTTACGATCCTTGTGGGATGGAGGTGCCGGTGAACGCATTGCCGGCGGCGGAAACGGGCCGGGTGACGTTTGCGAGCTTGAACAACTACACCAAGATCAACGAGCCCCTGCTCAAGCTCTGGGCACGGGTGCTGGCGGCGGTGGCGGACTCGCGTCTCCTGTTGCTCAGCCCTCCGGGGAGTCATCGCGAGCGGGTGTTGGAGATCATGCGCGCGGAAGGCGTGCGAGAGCAACGGATCGAGTTTGTCGCGGAAGGTCCGCGGCGGGAATACCTGGAGCGATACCATCGTGTGGACGTGATGCTGGATCCCTTTCCCTATAATGGACACACGACCAGCCTCGACGCGCTGTGGATGGGGGTGCCCGTGGTGAGCCGGGCGGGGGAGGCGGTCGTCTCGCGCGGTGGATTAAGCCAGTTGTCGAATCTCGGGTTGCGGGAGTTGGTGGCCTTTTCGGAGGAGGAGTATGTGAAGATCGCCGCCGGATTGGCAGGAGATGTCCCCCGCCTCGCGGAACTGCGGAAGACGTTGCGCCCGCGCATGGAGGCCTCGGTCCTGATGGATGGAGCGCGATTCGCTCGCGGCATCGAAAACGCCTTTCGTGCGATGTGGCGGGAATGGTGCGAGGGTGAAGTTCGGCGTTGAGCCTGGAGCGGGATTGACCGAAAAAGACCGATCGACATGTCCACCGATTCCCTGCTTTCCAAGAAACCGATCGATCCGCGCGACCGCCTGATCTTCGCTCTCGATGTGCCCACCCTGGCCGAGGCGCGGGCCTGGGTCGACCGCCTGGGCGATGTCGTGACGTTTTACAAGATCGGCCTCGAGTTCTGCATGAGCGGCGAATACTTCACGCTGCTCGCGGAATTGAAGGCGCGGGGGAAGAAGGTCTTCGCGGACCTGAAATTTTCCGACGTGCCGGCGACGGTGAAAGGGGCGATGGCGAATCTTGTCCGTCACGGCGCGGATTTTTGCACGCTGCATGGGACCAGCGGCGTTTATCGTGCGGTAGTGCCGGTGAAAGGCTCGTTGCGCCTGCTGGCCGTAACGGTGCTTACCAGCGTGGATGAAAACGAGGTCCGGGAGATGGGCTGGAGCGGAGCGGTGGAGGACCTCGTGTTGCAGCGGGCGCGTGTAGCGATCGAATCCGGAATCGATGGACTCATTGCCTCTGGACAGGAAGCGACCCGGTTGCGTCGCGAACTGGGCGATCAGCCGATCCTCATTACCCCGGGCATTCGTGCAGAATCGGAGAAAGGCAGCGACGACCAGAAGCGCACGATGACCGTGGAGCAGGCTTTCCGCGCCGGTGCGGATTATATCGTGGTCGGGCGTCCCATCCGTAATGCTCCCGATCCCAAGGCCGCCGCGGAAGGGATGCAGCAGGAGATCGCGCGGGTGTTTGGAGCTTGAGGCCAGGCAGAGTATGACAGCAAACCCGCTTGAGCATGACGCCGGGTTGCCACTAGTTTTGATAGACCTATGAGCGATTCTACATCCCAATATGCCCACCCCGAGGCGCTAGTGAGCACCGATTGGTTGGCTGCGCACTTGAACGAGCCGAACACGCGTATCGTCGAGAGCAACGAGGACGTGTTGCTTTATGATACCGGACACATTCCCGGCGCGGTGCATATCGACTGGCGCCAGGATCTGCAAGATGCGCTGGTCCGCGACTACATCTCGCCGGAGGCGTTTGCCGAGCTGTGCTCGAAAAATGGCATTGGACCCGACACGACGGTCATTTTCTACGGCGACAAGTCGAATTGGTGGTCGTGCTATGCCCTGTGGGCGTTCCGCCTTTTCGGCCACACCAAGGTGAAGATCCTGGACGGCGGCCGCGATAAGTGGGTGAAGGAAGACAAGTCTTTGACCAAGGAAAAGCCGAAGTATCCGGCGACGAATTATCCCGTGCCGGCGAAGCGTCTCGACAAGGAGATCCGCGCGTTTTACGAAGACGCCCTCGCGCAGAGCCAGGAGAAGAAGCCGCTCATCGACGTGCGCTCGCCGGGCGAGTTCAAGGGCGAGGTCACGCACATGCCGGAGTATCCGCAGGAAGGCGTGCTGCGCGGCGGCCACATTCCCGGTGCGAAGAGCGTGCCGTGGAAGACAGCGGCGAAGGAGGACGCGACCTTCAAGTCAGCCGACGAACTGCGCAAGATTTACACCGAAGGCTGCAACCTGCATCCCGGCGAGGACATCGTCGCGTATTGCCGGATCGGCGAACGCAGCAGCCACACGTGGTTTGTGCTCACCTATCTGCTCGGCTACGAGAAGGTGCGCAACTACGACGGCTCCTGGACGGAGTGGGGCAACAAGGTGCGCGCCCCCATCGAGCGGAGCAACTAACTCCATGAGCTCAGGCAGTCACGAACCGACCGAGGATTCGCCCGAATCGCATTATCCGGGCAAGCTGGCCTCGATCATCCATCTCTTCGAGACGTTGCCGGAGGAGGAAAAGCGGGAGAATCTCATCGCGTATTCCGAGCAGGCGAAAAAGCATGAACCGAAAGAGGGCGAGACCTTCGACCTCGAGGACGTGCGCAAGGATGAAGAGTGTACGGATACGGTAGGCGTGTTCCTGCGCCTGGACGCGGAGAAGCGGGCGCACTTCCGGATCACGCTCGGGCCGCAGGTGCAGACGCTGACCAAGGCGATGACCTCGATCCTCTGCAAGGGGCTCGATGGCTTGCAGATTCCCGAGATTCTGGAACTGCCGGCGGACTTCGTTCCGAAGATCGTCGGCGGCCACCTCGTCCGCATCCGTTCGCAGACAGTCTATTACATCCTCACGCGCATCAAGAGCGCGTGCAAGGTGCTGCTCAATCGCCAGCGGGCGGCCGAGGCGTAAGACGGGTTCGATCCGGCCTTAGTCGCGCCGATAGTAACCGCCGCGGCGGTTGTTATTGTGCTCCATCTGAGCCTGCAGGCGACTCAGATCGTCGTTGGCCTGCTGGACGCGGGAGCGCAGGCCCTCGTAACGGCCACTCTTTTGGTCGTCGACGATGCCGTCGATGTTCGATTTGATGTCGTGCAGACCAGACCATAGGCGGCGGTCGCCCTGGGCCTGATCTTTCACGCGAGCCTTCACTTGGTCGTAGTGATCCTCCAGCGCCTTTACATCTTCCTTCACGTGCTTGGAGTAGTCGCCCCAATCGTCCCTCCTGTCCTTGGCAAAAGTGGTGACGGGGACGGCGGTGCAACCAATGACGACGGCGAAGAGGAGGGGAAGATATTTCATAGGGTTTGAATGAGATTCGCGCGGCGACGCGCTCATGAATGCACCCTATTGCCGAAAGACTGCCGCTTTTAAAAGCGGAAAACGAACGGTCAACGGAGAAAATGCCAGTCAGGCGCTGCGACGGTGCGCCACGTCGCCATGAGCCGCGACGACAGGATGCTCGGTGACGTCGTCCCACACGCAGGCAACGTTCTTCTGCTTCTCGTCGTTATTGCACCAGAGAATGGGGAAGCCGTTTTCATCCAGGCGCTCCTTCAATGGCTTGCGCGGCCAGAAAATGGCGAGGGCATGGCCGAGGACTGACAGGATGGCTAGAATTACAGTGAGCTCAGTCATTCTGAAAGTTATAGCACGTATTATGCCTACGTATTTTGCCCCTGCAAGTCTTTGTTGAACTTAACCTAAGCGATGATCCGCTAGCGGGTTTTGTCCTGCGTGAACCCCCTTGTTTCCCTTCGCGTAGCCTTCGCATTCCTATTTGTTTCCACCATTGAGCGCGGTTTGTCAGCCGCCGAATTACCGGAAAAAGCGCCGGACTTTGTTTGGGCCCAGCAAGCGGGAAGCGTCGGTGCGGACAAGACGCGCGGCCTGACCACGGACGCCGAGGGGAATATCTACATGACGGGCGAGTTCTCGAAGACCGGGACGTTTGGCGATTTCACGGTCGAGAGCAAAGGAGACCTCGACTTCTTTGTGGCGAAATATTCGCCCGCAGGAAAGTGCCTGTGGGCGCGCACCGGCGGCGGGAGTAAGACCGACCGCGGATATGGTGTGGCGGTGGATGCGCAAGGCAATGTCTTCGTGACTGGTCATTGTCTAAGTACGGATGCGACGTTCGACGGGCTGGCCTTCGAGAACCGCGGTGGGGACTACGATCTTTTCGTGGCCAAGTACGATGCCTCCGGAAAGATCCAGTGGTTGAAATCCGGTGGCGGCGCGGGCTACGACTACGGCCACGGCATCGGTGTGGACAAGGCGGGCAATTGCTACTTCACGGGCGCGATGGTCGGCGATTGCGAATTCATGGGCGTCTCGACGAAGAACAGCAAGAGCGGTCATGCCTTCCTGGCGAAGCTCAAGACGAGCGGGGAGCTCGCGTGGCTGCGGGTGGCGGGCGGTGTCGGTAGCAGCGCAGGCGAACACCTCGCCGTGGATACGGAGGGGAATGCGGTAGTGGTGGGCGGCGCGTCCGGGGTGGAGACGTTTGGCGATCTCACGCTGACGGGTAAAGGCGGCCGCGACGTCTACGCAGTGAAGTACGACACGAATGGCAAGGCGTTGTGGACTTTCGGCGGCGATGGCTCTTCCAACGCCGCTTTCACTTCAGTCGCTCTCGATGGGCACGGTGGGGTGAGCGTGTGTGGGATGTTCAAGGACACGCTGGCGATCGGTGGGCAGAAATTCCAGGCGACCGGAAAAGACCCGGCGAATGGAAAGGAATACGATCTCTTCGCCGCGAAGCTGGATCGCGACGGCAAATTCCGTTGGGTGCGCACGGGCAATGGCAAGGGCGTAAACTACGCGCTGTGCGTGGCGGCGGATGAGGCGGGGAACAGCTATGTGACCGGCGAATTCCAATTCACGGTGACGATGGGGGACACCATGATGACGGCCAAGGGCGTGCGCGACATTTATGCCGCCAAGTTCGATGAAAACGGCGCCCTGCGCTGGTTGCGCGCGGACGGCGGAACGCGGGGAAATTTGGGCTATTGCATCGTTCGCGACAAAGCGGGGAACATTTTCCTTTCCGGTGCATTTGACGGCGAGACGACCTACGGCTCAACGAAACTGACGAGCAAGGGCAGCAACGACATCATGCTGCTGAAGCTGGGGAAGTGAGTGTTCGCAGGTAGCGAAGCGACTAGTCGCTGCGGGGAACGACGGAGGGACACGCTCGCGCGTGCTCCCCAATATTTCCTCCGCCTCCGCCCGGGAAGAGTGGGAACGCGCAGGAGCCCTTCGACAAGCTCGGGGCCTTGAGCCTGTTGCAACGGCGCATCTCTCCATGTATCGCCGGGACGGCGCCGCTACAGCGCACGTTCTTCGCGCGGCGCGAACGGGTTCGCCAGCGGCTTCGTGCTATCGATGAAAAGCGCGCAGCCGGCGAAAATGAGGAAACTCGCCGCACACATCCAGAAGACTTCGCTCCAATCGGCGCGATGCATTGTGCTGGCCAGCGCCAGCGGAATTGTCTTGGCCACTGCCGAGGCGCCGAGATTGCCCCACATATTGCTCCAGGCGAGTGTGGCCGCGACGTGGCCGCGGCCAATGTCCTGGCTGAGTGTCCAGATCGCGGGATTCGCGCTGTCGGTAGCGAAGGCCACGAGTCCACAGGCGATGATGACGCCACGCGCCGAGTGCAGCGAAGGACAGACGAGATAGGCCGCGGTGCCGATGAGCCCACCGATGATGATGGGCAATCGTCGTCCCCAGCGCGACCCGAACCAGCGGCTAAGCGCATCGCACCACCAGCCGCCAAAAAGCACGCCGGCTACTCCGCAGGCCAGCACGATCGTGACTGAGAAGTTGGCGTCCTCCTCATCCAGGCCGCGCACACTTTGCAGATACTTCGGCAGCCAGGTGACGAGCAGCGCCCAGCCGAAGTTCAGGCCGATGGCACCGAGACTGAGCAACCACAGCCCGCGGTGGCAGAGAAGTTCCAGCCACGGAAAACGGTAATCGGGTTTTGACGGCGGCGGGCCGCTGCTGCGGATGAGTTCGCGCTCGGCCTCATTGGTCCAGGGATGCAGTGCGGGTTCGTCGCGAAAGGTGAAAAAGGTTGCCGCGGCGAGGGTCAGACCGATGCCGCCGTAAATCCACAGCACCGGCCGCCAGCCATTGAGCCGGGCGATGACCTCCACAGTAAGCCACGGGGCGAGCGCCAGACCGAGCCGGCCGCCGAAGGCGACGAAGGAATTGGCCCTCGCTCGATGGCCGAACGGAAACCAGCGGGAGATGACCCGCGCACTCGCGGGATACGCCCCGGCCTCGGATAAACCACAGGCCAACCGCACGATGACGATCGCCGCGATGCTGGTCGCCAGGCCGGTCAGCGCCGTGCAAGCCGACCACAGGACAATGTAAGCGACGAGCATGCGTCGCGGTCCAAAACGATCCGCCAGCCAACCGGCGGGAAGCTGGCCGAGTGCGTAGGCAAAGAAGAACGACGAGAGTACGTTGCCCACATCCGCTTCGCTGAGGTGTAGCTCGCGCAGGAACGAGGGCGAATGCACGACCGTGGTCATGCAAATGCGATCGAGATAGAGCAGGAACGCGTTCGCCGTCGCCACCCCGAGCAGCGCATAACGAACGTGAGTTGCGCCACTCGGTGTCTCGCTCATTGCAAATGCTCGCGGAGGAAGCGGAAGAAATTGCCGTGGAAGATGCCGTCGATATCGGTCTGCGGGTAGCCGCGGGCGGCGAGCAGCGGCCCGATCTTTACGAGATCAGCGATGCTGTTGAGATCCATGGGCGTTTGCTCCGTACCGAAGCCGCCATCGAGATCGGTGCCGATGCCCACGTGGTGGGCATTGCCGGCGATCTGGCAGATGTGATCGATGTGCTCGCAGATCTTTTCGATCTTCAATCCGAAGTCTTCCGGCCTGGAGCGTTTGTGGGCCCAGTTGTGGACCATCATGATCGCGTCGAAGGCCATGCCGATGACTGCGCCGCGCTCGATGAGGGCCTTGATCTGATCGTCGGCGAGCTGGCGGTTCCAATTGGCCAGCGCGCGGCAATTGTGATGGCTGGCCCAGAGCGGCCCCTGGTAATGCGCGAGGGCGTCCCAGAAACTTTCGTCGCAGAGATGGGTGACATCGAGAATGATACCGAGGCGTTCCATTTCCTTGAGCAATTCATGACCGATCGGTGGCAGCGGACCTTCGTCATCCGTGCCGTGCCCGTAGATACCGGGCCCGTAATGAACTGGGCCGAGCGCGATGAGTCCATCCGCGCGCGATTTCTCGAGATGTTTCCAGCTCAGGATCGAGTCCGCGCCCTCGAGGCTGAGCAGATAACCAATGGGCAGTTTCTCCGCTTCTTCGTCCGTGGCATCCTTCCATTTATTCGCGTGCGCCTCGACCTCGGGCCAGGTGCGGAGTTGCACCATTTCGCCGCACGCTTCCATGGTGCGGTAGTAGGCGAGCTGCCCCTGGGTGTGCGCCCACGCTTGTTCCGGACTGCGCCAGCCGGGAAGATTGTGGAAGCGCGGCGAGTAGCGCGCGATCTGCGTGGCGACGATGACGCCGAAGCGTCCGCGGCGCAGCTCGGGAAAACACACGGTATTGCGCGAGCGATGGCGCTCGGCATCCACGGGCAGGGGCCCTCCGCCGAGTTCGCAGCGCCGGAGTTTTTCCAGCGACCAGCGCTGGTCGCGATTGAATTCCATCGCGTTCATCGAGATGTCAAGATGGCAGTCGAAGATGAGACGGGGAGGGTGCATGAGAGGGAAAGGAAGGAAACATTCAACGTCCAACATCCAACACCCAACTTCCAATGACAGAAGCCGATGGCGAGCGTGGAGCGGTTAGAAGGAGGGTAATTGGATGTTGGGTGTTGGGTGTTCGATGTTGGATGTTCTGCCTTTAAGCCGGTCGCTTCACCGCGACGACTTCGATTTCATAACGCAGCGTGGGTGGGAGGCAGTTGGTGATGGTGGTGCGAGTGGGGTAGGGCTCGGTGAAATACTCGCGATAGAGTTGGTTGTAGAGCGGCACGTCGGCGGCGTCGCGCACATAGTTGCGGGTCTGGATGACGTGAGCGAGATCGCTGCCGGCGGCGGCGAGGACCTTGCGCACGTTTTCGATCGAGCGGCGAAATTCGCCCTCGAAGGTGTCGCTAACGATCTTGCCCTCGGCATCGACCGAAGCCTGGCCGGAGATGAAGATGAGATCGCCGAAGCGGACGCTCGGGCTGAAGGGGAGATGCGAGGTGGGCGTGTCAGCGTTGCGCGGATAGGAGACGTCGGGATGGGTCATGAGTGGGAATCGAGTGGAAAGATGGGACGGTGGATGTTGCGGTAAGGGAGCGAGCGGAGATTGCTCGTGCACGGGCCAGGCGTGTCGACCCAGATCATGCGCGCGGCGATGGGATCGTAGGCGCGCCGGTGAGCGACGGCGGCTTTGACCACAATGACGGACAGCTTCGCCGGATCAATGCCCTGGCTGCGCCATTGGCCGAGATCGAAGGGCGGGGTCTTGCGACTGGTGAGCAGGATGGTGATGTCTCGATGCCGCACGACGGCGCACGGGCCCATGTCGAACCGGTCGCCGGCCATCGAAGCGAGATGACTTTGCTTGTCCTCCAGTTCGAATTTGCCGTCGCTCGTCCAGAGCAGGCCGATTTCCAACGGGAGCGGTCCTGCATCCAGGCGGCTGCCTTTGCCGCCGATGTCCAAGGTAATGGGTTTGTGTACAGGCCGCTTCGTGAGTTGTCTCACGGCGTCGGGATCGTTGATGGCGATGGCCGCGTTCGAGACGCCATGGTCGATCAGCGCGCGCAGGAGGCCCGTACCATCTCCCGGGGCGCCGCCGCCGATATTGTCCGACGGTTCGACGAGGACGGTCAGCCCGTCCGGCTGTGTTTTCAGCGTCGCCAGGGCGTCCTCGATCGGGGGATCGACGACATTGCCTCGGTCTTTCAATTTCGCCGCCAAGTCGCAGAGTTCTTGCAGGGCCGCGCGGACGGGCGTCTCGGGGCCGGTGGTGCAGACGGTGAAGCTGACTCCGGTGTCCGGCGTATCGGCGAAAGCGAACCCGGCGATGACGTTCACGGTCCAAAAATCGGCGTTCTGCGATTCGAGTTGCCGGGCGACCGCTTCGAGCGCGCGCATCGGCTCATCGGCGGTGCCGGTGCCGGTCGGTGGCCAGACCAGCGGTGGATGTTGCCAGTAAGTGCGCGGGAATTGCTGGGTTTTTAGCGAGCGCTGGAGGAGATCGGCGGCGATCTTCGCGGCGGCGCGTCCATCGGTGTGCGGATTTTGGCGGTACGCGACGAGACAGCTTGAGAGCTCGGCCATGCGTTGCGTGAAATTCGCATGCAGGTCGAAGACGCCAAAGATGGGGACCTCGCCGACGCGCTGTCGCAGCCGGGCGAGGATCTCGCCTTCGACGTCGGGAAATGACTGCGAGACCATGGCACCATGCAGGACGAGGTACACGGCGTCGATCTGCGGGGGGATGCGCGCGGTGAGATCGCGCCAGAAATCCTCGATGACGGTGTCTTCGACGATCGCGCTCGGCGACGCTCGGAAATCGACGGTGGGTACGACTTCCCAGCCGAAGGCCTTGGCCGATTCGAGGGCACCGCCGAGGGGTGAGCTGTCGCCGGTGCAGCGCAGCAGATCGGCGCCGCGGAAGACTTGGAAATCGTGTAGCGCCGTGGTGCCTTCGAGAAAGGTATGCGTCTCGTGAAAGAGCCCGGCGAAAAGGACGCGCGGGCGGTTCATGCTTTCCATTCGGCCGCGTGCTGCGCGAAAGCGGCGGTGGCGCGGGTGAGCGTGGTCTCGATGTCGGCTTCGGTGAGCGTGAGATTCATGAACCACAGGCCGCGCTCGATGGCGCGCACGCCGTGTTCGAGCAGGCAACGGCGGAGGTGCGCCCAGCGCGGGGCATCGTGGCGCTGCACACAATCGCGATAATCGCGGATGGGGCCGGGTGCGGCTCCGGGCTTGAGCATGGCGGTGTGAAAGACCAGGCCCGGACCTTGCGGATGCAGCGGGATGGCATATTCGTGGGCCAGCCTTTCGAGGCCTTCCATGAGCTTGTTGCCCAGGCACTGCAGGCCGGTGGGATGTTCTTTGCCGAGGGCGAGGATCTGGTCGAGGCACCAACGGCTGGCGGACAGGCAAAGCGGATTGGCATTGAGCGTGCCGGCGTGGACGACCTCGCCGCGGATGATCGGTTCGAAAATTCTCGTCCGGCCGCCAAGGGCGGCAAAGGGCACACCGCCACCGATGGCCTTGCCGAAGATGGTGAGATCGGGCGAAAAATCGTAATAGCCTTGCGCGCCGGAAGGACCGAAACGAAAGCCGGTGATCGTCTCATCGGCGATCATGAGTGCGCCCTCGCGATCGCACAGTTCGCGGATGGTGCTGAGCAGGCCGGGCGCCGGCTCGATGCAACTCGTGTTGCAGAGCGCCGGTTCGAAGATGATCGCCGCGATCCGGCCGCGATATTGATCCACGCGGCGGCGCAGATGCTCAGGGTCGTTCCAGCGCGCGACGACGAATTGATCGAGCACCTCGGGGATGACGCCCTTGCTGGGATGCAGGCGCGTCGGTTCTTCCTCAGTGCCCCATTTGTCCGGCGGCGGCGCGAAGCCGACGAGGCCTTCATCCGACCAGCCGTGGTAGTGGCCTTCGAATTTCAAGACGAGCGGTTTGCCGGTGAGTCCACGCGCCAGGCGCAGCGCGCTCAGGACGACCTCGGTGGCGGAATTGTTGAAGCGGACGCGCTCCACGCTGGGGATCATCGCCTGGAGACGTTCGGCGACGTCGATCTCGAGTTCCGATTGCGCGGCCCAGTGCGTACCGAGCCGGACCTGCGCCGAGATGGCTTCCGCCATTCCCTCCGGCGCGTGGCCGAAGAGGAGCGCGCCCTGGCCGGTCTGGAAGTCGATGCATTCGTTGCCGTCGACATCCCACAGGCGGGATCCCGAACCGCGGGCGAAGTAGAGCGGCACGGGCTGTTCCATCTTGCGGATGCCACTATTGATGCCACCGGCGATGCTGTTTTGAGCACGCTCGAAGAGGCTGCGGGATTTGGCGAAACGGTCGGTCATGGGGGAAGGGAGGGTGAGTAATCAGTAATCAGTGATCAGTATTCAGTAATTAGTCTGCACATACTTATCACTGATTACTGACTACTGATTACTGATTACTTGCAGTTTCATGGTGATCGATTTGCCGCAGCCTCCTGCCAGCGTTGCCACTCCAGGCCGGGGCGGTCCACGCGGGCCTGGACGAGGCGTTGGTGCTCGACTTCGGTGATGTAGAGGGTGCGTCCGTCGGGACCGCCGAAGCAGACGTTACTGGGCTTCGCGCCGAGGGCGCTGAATTCCTTCAGTACTTCACCGGTGGGCGAGAGCTTGACGATGGTGCCCTTGAGTTGACGCGTGACGTAGAGGTTGCCGTCCACGTCGCAGCGCATGCCGTCGAGACTGAAGTCATCGAACTTTTTGAGCAGTCGCTTACCGGTGAGCGAACCGTCGGGCGCGATCGTGAAGGCCCACACGCAGAGTTGGACGCTTTCGTTGACGTAAAGCGTGTGTCCGTCGGGGCTGACTTCGATGCCGTTGGTCGTGCCCACTTTTTCCGCGAGCTGCCGGACATGGCCATGGCGGTCGATGCTCCAGAGCTGGCCGTCGCCGTTGTCCCAATTGGGATCGCTGGCGTAGAGCGTGCCGTCGGGCGCGATGGCGAGGTCGTTGGGCTGATTCATCCGCTCCTCGTGCGCGAAGAGCTTCACCGCGCGCGTCCGCATGTCGACCGTCAGAATATTGTGCTCGGTGTAATCGGCGACGTACATCGTGCCGTCGCGGCCGAAGCGGATGCCATTGCCGATGCTCTTTCCGGGCAAGGTGACGAAGACTTCGTTGTCGCCCTGTGGGGTCACCTTTTGGATGGTCTGCTCCCAAGGACCATTGACGAAGTAGATATTTCCCGCGGCGTCGCAGGCCGGCCCTTCGATACCGTGGGTGAATGCGCCGGGATTGGTGAGCGGTGTGGCGACGAAGAGCGGTTGATCCTCCGCGCGACTGCAAAGGCAGAGGAGAGGCGCGAACAGCGTGAGAGTGAAGCGGCGCCAGTTCATTTGGGGGAAGTCGCGCTGGCCGGATCCGGTTTCGGCGCATCGGGCTTGGCCGCCGCGGCCGTCACGGTGAGCCAGAGTTGATCCGTCGAGTTGATGACGAGTTCGGTATAGCCCTGCGGGACGCCATTGTTCTCCCCGGTCGTGATCATCGAATAGCTCACCGGATGTTCCGCGCCGGAGTCGGCTTCGCGCAGGACGAGTTGAATGGGTTGACCGGCCGCGGCCGCATCGGCTTCGGCGTTGAGTTTCAAGGTGACATCGCCGCCTTTCTCCGGGACATCGACCTCTGGCGCGGTAACGCCAGCGGGCAAATTCTTCGCGGCGAGATGGAGCTTCGCCTTGAAACCATTGGCCGGCTTGATCGTCGCCTTGATCTCGCCCGTCTTCCCAGCAGCGAGAACGCATTCATGACTGGCGACCGTCCCTGCGACGATGGGCATGGCTTCGCCAATATGAAGCTGATAGAGAAAGCGCGGGCCGCCGTGATGCGTGATATCGCCGATCGCCGCGTAAAAGGCACCGTTGCTCGGAGCGGTCCAGGTGAGATGAGGATCGCGCCCGCCGACGGTGTCATCCGCGCGGGTGAGTTGCTTGCCGTCTTTGTTCTCGATCTTGAGCCACGCGTCGAGAGGCGAACCGGCCCGCCCGCCGATGGCCTCAATGCTATAGATCTTGCCTTTCTCGACAGTGAAGGCGAAGCGATCTTCGTCGCCCGCCTGGTTGATGCAGCCGGAGATCGAGCAGGGGAGCGTCACGGCCTGCGCTTTGTCGATGGAATCATTCGGTTCCTGCTCGGCGACTTCCGCGCCCTCGTCAGGATGATGTGGTGGAAAACTGATCAGCGGTTGCGGCGCGGTGGTAAGATGAAGCCGGTAGATACAGCCTTCGCCACCGGTGAGCTGCACACTCGCATTCGCCGGGTAGGCGAAGCCCATGAGTTGCACGACGAAGGTGCCGTCGCGTGGCGCCTTCCAGGTGAGATAAGGATCGAGCGTGCGACCATCGTGATCGAAGGTCAGTTCATCGCCGTTTTCATCGACGACGCGAAGCATGCCATCGAAGGTGGAAGCGAGCACATAAGCCTCGACCCAGGCAGTGAGCGTATCGCCCTTCTTCAGCGTGATGCCGAAGGAATCGACATCGCCGGATTTATCGAGCCGTCCACTGATGGTCGCGGGGAGCGCGTCGATCTTCTGCGGCGCTTTGAATTCGTCGTTCGGTTCTTTTTCCAGGAGCTCCGGCTCCGTGGAGACGATGAAGAACCGAGGCTGCGACGCGCCACTCTCGTTGTAAAAGCGCACCAGATGGGGGCCAGGCGCGGCATCCTTGGCGATCTCGACGTCGAATTTCCCTTTCGTCTTCGAGGGTGCAAACGTGATCCCCGGTGCATCCACCCAGACCTGCGGCGGCCACGGCGTGGCTTTGGCGACAGGAGTGACGGTGACCGTGGTACCCTGCTGTCCCGCGGCGGGATACAGGTGCGTGAGCGTCGGTTCAGCGGCGGAGGCCGCGCCAAGGACCGCGAGGAAAATGCCGGCTGCTCGCCACACGCGATTCGCTTAGACGAAGAGTTCCTTGATCAAATGGCCTTCGTTCACCAACTGCACCGGCCGTCCGCTGCCCGACTGGAGGGTCATGTTCGGATCGATGCCCATCTTGGTGTAGAGCGACGCGGCAAAATCCTCCGGACGATACACGTTCTCCGAGGCATGGTAGCCCTTCGCATCCGTCGCGCCGACGATCTGTCCACCGGGAATGCCCGCGCCGGCCATGAGCACCGACATGGCAAAGGGCCAATGGTCGCGCCCCGCGTCCTTATTAACTTTCGGAGTGCGGCCAAATTCGCCGAGAGCAATCACCATGGTGTTCTCCATGAGCCCGCGTTCGCTCAGATCGTTGAGCAGTGCCGAGAGCCCTTGATCGAAAGTTTTGAGGCGGTTGCCCTTGTAGGTCTCAAAGAGTTTCTTGTGATCGTCCCAGCCGCCATAATTTACCGTGACCCACGAGACGCCGACCTCCACGAGCCGACGGGCGAGGAGCATGCGCTGGCCGACATCGTTGCGACCATAACGATCGCGCACCTTGTCGTCTTCGCGGCTGATGTCGAACGCGGCCTGGGCCTTGGAAGACGAGACGAGGTCGAAGCCCTGCTGATAGAATTTGTCGAAGACCACCGCGGGATCGTCCACGAGCTGGTCGTTGAAGCGTTGCATGCGGTCGAGCGCGGTGCGCAAATCGCGGCGCGTGTGCGCATGGCCTTCGGTGATTTCCGCCGGCACGACCACGTCGCGCACTTGGAAGCCCTTGGCATTCGGATCGCCGCCGATGACGAAAGGCGCATGTTGGCCGCCGAGGAAATTCGGGCCGCCGGAGCGGGTATTGCTCGGCATCGCCATATAGGCGGGCAGACCGCTGCGCACCCCGCGGTCATAGGAAACCATCGAGCCGAAGGAAGGATGAAACGTCACGAAAGCGCCGCAGCCCACCGGCACCGGCGTGGGCGCGCCGGTCATCATGTAATGATTGCCCGCCGCCGTGGTTCGGATCCTTGTGGCAGATCGAGCGGATGGGCGGGTGAATTTATCGAAAGACTTGGGCGAGGTTCGGGAATGGGTCTCGCTGAAATGCACCCCCGGGCACGCAGGTCGGGCACGGTGCCGAAAGTGCCGCGAATTTCCGCCGGGGCATCCGGGCTTGGGGGTCGAACGTCTCATAATGCGACGGCCCGCCATCCATCCAGATCATGATGCAATTGACATTTTTCGCCGCCGGGGTGGTGGGCGCTGCCGCCGCGCGAGCGCGTAAGAGGTCGCATAGGCCGAGGCCTAAAGTGCCACCGAGGCCGATCTGTAGAAAATCGCGGCGGGAGACTCCAGCGCAGTTGTGGCGAATGGGGGACATGTTGACGTTTCTGAGTAAACCGGGTTCCCAGGGATTTGCTAGAGAGGAATTTTTACTGATTTCAGGGGGCTGCCGCAGCGTTCGGCGCTTGCGCCTGCCCGGGCCGCCCGCCTAGCTTCCGCGCCATGGCAAATTCCCCAGCATCTCAGAAAAAAGGCATGGGCCCCCTGGGCTGGCTCGCGATGGGGTGCACCTCTTTGATCGTCATCGTCGTCGTGGTCGGGGTGGGGGGCGCGATTCTTTTCGGGCCGACGATTAAAAAATGGATCGCGGAAGCCCGCCCGAAGTTCGAGAAGCTGGCCGAACAGTCCAAGACGAACCCGACTCGCGCCCTGGCGGATGGCATGGTGCAATTAGGTGGGGACCGGTTCGAGATGGTGGCGGCGGACGATGAGCACAAGCGCTATACCGTCCGCGAGAAAAAGAGTGGCCAGCTCATTACGTTTTATTGGGACGCCAAGGAGAATGCTCCGAAGACGGTGCAGGGGGATTTCTCGGCGATTCCCGCGGACGCGAAGGCATCGGGCAGGTAGGCGGAGCAACGCGGGAAAATCCGTTGCTGTCTTCTTCGGCGCCGCCGTAGTGTCAGCGAATGTCCCTTCGTCTTCGTTTCGTTCCCCTTCTGCTCTGTCTCCTCGCGCTGGTCTCGGTCGCGCAGGCGCAAAAAAGCGATTACCCGCTCGCGCCCGCGGAGGAGGTGCATGCACGCGGTGGGCTGCCGAATTTCCTGAAAAAAGCGCAGACGCCCGGAGCGGAAATCAAGATCGCTTACTTCGGTGGCAGCATTACCGCGCAGGCGGGTTGGCGGCCGAAGACGCTGGCGTATTTCCAAAAGACGTATCCGAGCGCGAAGTTCAGCGAGATCAATGCGGCGATCGGGGGCACGGGATCGGACCTCGGGGTCTTCCGGTTGCAGCAGGATGTGCTGGAAAAAAAGCCGGACCTGATGTTCGTCGAATTCGCGACGAATGATGGTGGGCGCTTCGCTCGGGAACAGATCACGCGCTGCATGGAGGGAATCGTGCGGCAGACGTGGAAGGCGGCGCCGGATTGCGACATCTGCTTCGTCTACACGCTCACCGAGGCGGCCGTCGCGCCAATGCTGGAGGGCAAGTATCAGCGTTCGGCCAGCGTCATGGAGAAAGTCGCGGAGCACTACAATATCCCGTCGATCCACATGGGCATGGAGGTCACGAAGCTGGCGAAGGAAGGCAAGCTGGTGTGGAAAGCGCCGCTGCCGAAGACCGAGGCGGAGAAGGCGGCGCTCGGCGATAAATTCGTCTTCTCGGCGGACAGTGTGCATCCGTATCCGGAGACCGGCCATGAGCTTTATCTCCAGGCGATCGTGCGTTCGCTGGGGCCGATCGATGCGGCGTCGACCAAGCCGGCGCCACATGAATTGGGCGCGCCGCTGGTCGCGGACAATTACGAGAATGCGAAGCTGATTCCGATCAGCGAGGCGACGCTTTCCGCGGGCTTCACCAAGCTCGATCCGGCGAAGGATTCGATGGCGAAGAGTTTTACCCGCCTGCGTGATCTGCACCGCGCGAGCAAGCCGGGGGAGACGATCACGTTCAAGTTCAAGGGCACGCGCGCGGCAATCTACGATCTCGTGGGGCCGGACTGCGGGCAGGTGATCGTGACGCTGGACGACAAGCCGGCGAAGATCGTGCCGCGCTTCGATTCCTATTGCACGTATCCTCGCCTGGCGACGTTGGTCATCGGTTCCGATCTGCCTGATACCGTGCATACGGTGAAGATCGAGATTCATCCCGACCAACCGGACAAAGCGAAGATCCTCGCCGAGAGGAACAACAAGATCGATAAGCCGGAGCGCTATGACGGCACGGCGATTTACCCCGGGGCGATTTTGCTGCTGGGGGATTTGGTGAAGTAGGAGCTACTTCTTCGCCGGCGTGGCTGCGGTCTTCGGTGGTGCTTCCTGGCCACGCGCGGTCTCGCCGTCGGTCAGGGAATCCGGCGGGTCGAGGACCACGGCGTCTTCGGCTTTGAGGCCCGAGAGGACTTCGAGGGTGTTGCCGAAATCGTGGCCGATCTCGATGGGAACGAGCGCCACGTGTCCGTCGCGGATCACCCCGACGCGCGGGCCTTCCGAGCGGAAAAGCAGCGTATTGGCCGGAATCGTGACGGCGCCCGGTGTCCCGGGGATATTTAGATGTACCGTGGCGTAACCGCCAGGGAGGAGCCGGCCGGCCGGATTCTCCACGTCCGCTTCCACGTTGAGCGTATGGGAGAGCGGATCGAGCGAGGCCGAATCGCGGATCAACTTGCCGGTGAATTTTTCGCCGGGAAACGCATCGAACGCGATGGCGACTTCCTCATTGTGCTTCACGCTCGAGGCGTAAATCTCGGGCACGGAGAAATAAACGCGCAGGATGTGATTGTCGGCAAGGTGGAAGAGTTCCTTCGCGCCGCCGGTCGAACTCGCCTGGATGAGCGCGCCGACGTCGGTGCTGCGCGCGGTGACCACGCCATCGAATGGCGCCACCACTTTTTCAAAGGCCCTGAGCTGCTCCAGTCGTCGCACATTAGCCTCGCCAGAGTCGACGAGGGCGCGCTTGGCGGCGAGATCGGTCCTGGCCTGGTCGCGTTCCTGCGGCGAGATGGTCTTCTTTTTGAAAAGATCCTCCGAGCGGGCGTCGGTGAGTTGGGCTAGGCTCAGATTGGCCTGGGCATTTTTGAGATCGGCGCGGGCTTGCTCGAGCTGCTGGTCGACTTCGGGTGTTTCGATTTCGGCGAGCAGGTCGCCCTGCTTTACATGGGCGCCGATGTCGACCTTGAAGCTCTTCAGATAACCGTTCGTCCGCGCATAGATCGCGGTATCCATATAGGCCTGCGCGCTGCCGGGCAGCGTGATCTCGCCCGACGAAACCACCGGGGATGGATGCACGATATTGAAGGTGGGCGTGGCCTCGGCGAGCGTGGTTTTTTTCAGCGACGCTTCTGCCTTCATGCGCGAGAGGACCGAGTAGCCGATGGCCGCGGCCAGGATCGCGGCGACGATCAATACGCCCAGGACGAGCGAAGACCTGCCGCCTTCCGGAGGAAGCGGCGGTGGCTGTGAAGATGACGGCGAGTGAGGGTTCTCACGTGGAGGCATCGGGGTGACGTCAGCAAGCTGAGACATAAAGGATTATCAGGCAGGCACCGAGTTACGGCGATAAAGAAGACTAAAAACTGCAGGCACGAAAATGAGGGTGGCGATAGTCGCACAGAGCAGGCCGCCAATGACGGCGCGGCCGAGCGGCGCATTTTGTTCGCCGCCTTCACCGAGACCGAGGGCCATCGGCACCATGCCGATCATCATCGCGAGGGCGGTCATGATCACCGGCCGGAAGCGGGTGGCGCCGGCTTCGAGAGCGGCGGCCACGGCATCGCCCGTCTCGATGAAGCGCTCCTTGGCAAAGGAGATAACGAGGATGCTATTTGCGGTCGCCACGCCCATGCACATGATGGCGCCCATGAGCGCGGGAACGCTGATCGTGGTGTGGGTGAAGAGCAGGGCGAGAATGATGCCGGCCAGCGCCGCTGGCAGGGCGGTGATGATGATCAGCGGGTCGAGCCAGGATTGAAAATTGATGACGATGAGCATGTAGAGCAGCAGAATGGCGAAGGCCAGACCGGCCAGCAGGCCGACATAGGAATCGTGCATCGTCTTTACCTGGCCGCGCAGGGTGATGAACGTTCCGCGCGGCAGTTCCTTGCGGGTCTGGTCCACGATCTTCTGCACTTCCCGGCTCACGGCGCCGAGGTCGCGATCCTGCACCGTGCCGTAGATATCGATCACCGGACGGATGTTGTATTGCGAAATGATCTGCATTTCCTGCGCCCGGTGGATGGTGGCGAGGTCGCCAAGGATTTCCGAACCGTGGTTGGAAAGGATCGGCATATTCTCCAAATCGCCGAGCGATTGCATCCGATATTGCGGCACCTGGGCTACGAGGTTGTAGTTTACGCCGTTCTGTTGGTTGAGGAAGAACATGGGCGTGACTTGCATGCTGCCGCTCAAGGTATTGAGCACCACATTGGCGATGTTGTGCTGCGTGAAGCCGCTCTGCAGGGCTTTGGCACGATTGACCGCGATATCGAGCGTCGGAAAATCCATGGGTTGCTGCACGCGCAGGTCGACAAGGCCGGGAATCTTGCGCAGGTCGGCCAGCATCTTCGTGGCGATGGCATGAGTCTCCGGGATTTGGCCATCGGAACATTCGAGCTGGATGTCCATGGGCGCGGGAATGCCGAAGTTCAAGATTTGGGTCACGATATCCGCGGGCAGCGCGTAGAAGGTCGTGCCGGGATAATCCTGGGCGAGCCGCTTGCGCAGAATGCGCAGATAGTCGGCCGTGGGATGATGATCGTGATGCAGCGAGATGAGGATGTCCGCGTCGCTGGGCCCGATTGCGCCGGAGGTCATGTGCATCGTATTCATCGGGCTGTACGGCATGCCGATGTTATCGAGGATGCTGGCCAGTTCCTCCTTGGGGATGACCTTGCGGATCGTGCCTTCCACGAGGTCGCACAGCCGGGCGGTTTCCTCGATGCGCAGGCCGGTGCTGCCGCGCATGTGCAAGAGGATTTCGCCGCTATCGGCGCTGGGAAAGAAGTCCTGCCCGAGCCACGGGATGAGCAGACCGAAGCTGACGCAAACGGTGAGAAAGATCGGCACGAAGACGTGGCGGATACCAACGAGGTAATTCAGGATGGAGCAGTAGAAGCGGCGTATGCGCTCGAAACCGTGTTCGAAAAGGAGCTGCATGCGGCCCAGAAATCCCTTACCCGGTTCATCGTGTTCGTGCGCCTTGAGCAGATACATCGCCAGCGTCGGGACGAGCGTGCGGGAGAGGATGTAGGAGGCGAGCATCGCAAAGATCACCGCTTCGGCCAACGGCACGAAGAGATAGCGCGCCACGCCGCCGAGCATGAACATGGGCAGGAAAACGATGCAGATGCAGAGCGTGGCCACAAAGGCCGGCACGGCGATCTGTTGCGCGCCATCGAGAATCGCCTGGGTCAACGGTTTGCCCATGGCGAGATTGCGATGGATGTTCTCCACTTCCACGGTGGCGTCATCGACGAGAATACCCACCGCGAGGGCGAGGCCGCCGAGGGTCATGATATTGATCGTCTCGTGCAACAAGCTGAGGACGATGACCGAGGTAAGAATGGAAAGGGGAATGGACGTGGCAATGATGACCGTGCTGCGCCAGCTGCCGAGGAAGAGCAGGATCATGAGTCCGGTGAGGGCCGCGGCAATGACCGCCTCGCGGATCACCGAGCCGATGGCGCCGCGGACGAAGATGGATTGGTCGGAGAGCAGCGTCATTTTCAACTCCGGCGGCACAATGGCCGCGATGCGCGGGAGCATGTTTTTCACGCCCTGGACCACATCGAGGGTCGAGGCATGTCCGTTCTTCACGACGGCCACGAGCACGCTGCGATGGCCATCCTGTCGCACGATATTTGTCTGCACGGCAAAGCCGTCGCTGACCACCGCGACGTCGCGGACGAAGATCGTCGTATTGCCGACCTGCTTGATGGGAATGTCGCTGATCTCCTGGAGACTTCGCACGGCGGCGTTCGGGCGAACGTCGTACTCGCGCGTGCCGATCTTCACCGTGCCGGAGGGGACAACGACGTTTTGCGCATTCACCGCGTTGAGCACGTCGGTGGCCGAGACGCCCTTCTCCTGCATGAGCTTCTGGTCCATGTTGACCATGATCTGGCGCTGCTTGCCGCCGTAAGGATTCGGGACCACCGCGCCGGGAACGGTAATGAGCTGCGGGCGCACATCGCGCTGCGAAGCGTCGTTCAACTGCTGCTCGGAAAGTCCCGAACCGGAGAGGCCGATTTGCAGCACGGGCACGCTGGAGGCGCTGAAGTTGTTGATTTCCGGTGGCAGTGTCCCTGGCGGCAGGGAGCGTAACATGAACTCGGAGGCCGCGCCGACCTGGGCATTCGCCGTATCGAGGCTGGCGGTGGGCTGAAGGAAGATCTTCACGACGACTGTGCCGCTGTAGGTCGTCGATTCGATGTGCTGGATGTTATCGACCAGCGCGGTTAGCGCCTTTTCGTAAGCGGTGGTGAGGCGGCCCTCGAGTTCTTCGGAGTTGAGGCCGGCATACTGCCAGGCGACCGAGATCACCGGGATGTCGATGCTCGGGAAAATGTCCGTCGGCGTCCGGCTGATCATCACCGGGCTGATGATGAAAATCAGCAGCGCGAGGACGATGAAGGTGTAGGGCCGGTTAAGGGCAAGTCTGACGATCCACATTTAGGACAGAAGGTTGATGGGCTGCGGAAAAGAGGAAAAGCGTCCGAAACGGGTGGAAGGGTAAGGCGGACGGAGAAAATACGGACACGTATTATTCCGGCCAGCGGTTTTTCGTGACAAACGGAAGTGAAAAGCGACCGGGTTCGTTGTGGGAAGGCTCATAATTTTAGCTCCCACACTTCGGCCTGCATTTTTTTTCCGAAGCCCTCGTGTGCTTCTTCGCCGATGATTTGGAAACCGGCGGACTGATAAAGTTTACGGGCAGCCTTGAGCTCGGTCTGCGTCCAGAGGCGGATGCGCTGATACCCGGCGACGCGAGCGAAACGGATCGTTTCGTCGACCAGCCGGCGGCCGAGTCCCATGCCGCGAGCCGTGGGTTCCACGAGCAGGAGTCGGAGTTGCGCCACGGTCTTGCTCTGCGCGATGAGAAAGATCGAGCCGATGATTTCGCCGTCGCGCTCGGCGACCCAGCAACGCTCGCGCTCGAATTGCTGATGGCGGATGAAGTCGGACACCACGCTGGCGACCTGTCCCTCAAAACAGGCGCCGTAGCCGAATTCCTCGGCATAAAGCACGCCGTGGCGGTGCACGATCCAGCCGAGATCCCCTGGACGCGGTGGCCGGATGAGATACAGACCTTGCTGTTTCGAAGCGATGCTGGGATCGCCGAGCAGCACTCGCAGAGCGAGCATGGATTCGGCGACGCGGTTTTGATCCGCGGTGGAGAGGGGTTCGAGGATGTCGACGATCGCGCCGCGGGCCTTCTTTTCCAGTGGGGCGAAGGCTTTGCGTCCGGCTGGAGTCAGCATCAGCAGGCGGCAACGACGATCGGCACCGGGCACGGTGGTGATGAAGCCGCGCTTCTCGAACTTGCGCAGGGTGCGGCTCACGTAAGCGGGATCGAGGCCGAGGGCTTCACCGATCTTGCTGGCGGTGGGACGGTCGCGATAGGCGAGTTCATAAAGGAGGCGCACCTCGCTGGCGGAATACTCGGTGTCGAGAAAGACATCTCCGAGCACACCGATGCGGCTCATGTAGAAGCGATTGAATTCGCGGACCGAATCCGCGCGCTGTTCGATGGGGCGCATGGTTGCCATAATCAAACGAATAGTTGATTTAGTCAACTATTCTTTGCGCAAGGTTCGCGCTTGTGAGGCTCCACGTCCTGCGGTGAGATGCCGCGGTGCGTTCGCCGCACGGAATGATCCCCCAAGCATCATGAATATCTCCCGTCGTCGTTTTCTCGAAGTCACCGGCCTGGCGCTGGCCGGCCATGCCACCCAGGCGCGTGCGGCCGAAGGCCCGCTGATCGAGTTGATCGAAAAGGTTGTTTTGTCCGCGCCGGAAGTGAAGGGTGGTGCGTGGTTTCACCCACGCGCCTGCATGGTCGGCAAGAGGGCGTTCATGACGCTACAGGCCATCACGGGCTCCGATTACTTCGGGCCGTTGCACTGGACGACTTCCGACGATCTGGGCAAGACATGGAGTGAATTCCTGCCGGTGCCGCCGCTGGGCTGGGAACCGGAAGGCGAGGGAGCGAAGCGGTCTGTGATGTGACGCCTTCCTATCATGCGCAAACGGGCAGCGTCCTTGCGCTCGGTCAGAACGTTTTTTACAACAACAAAAAGCCCGGTTTCAAAGGCGACCAACCGCCGCGCTGGCCGATGTATGCCGTGTGGAAGGATGGCGCCTGGGGATCGCGGCAGAAGCTGGAGTGGGACGATCCGCGCGGCAGCCAGATGTATTCGAATAATTGCGGGCAGCGCGTGATGATGCCGAACGGCGAGGTGATGATGAGTTTCACCTTCGGCGTGAAGAACAAGCCGCGCGCGGTGTGCGGTGTGCGCTGCTCGTTCGATGGCAGGCAACTGCTCGTGAAGGAGATCGGACCCGAGCTGACGAACTCCGTAGGTCGCGGCTTGCTCGAACCTTCGGTGACCTATTTTCAAAAGCGCTTTTATCTTACGATCCGCGCCGAGGATAACCATGGCTATGTCGCGGTGAGCGATGACGGGCTTCACTACGAGCCTCAGCAGGCTTGGGCTTGGGACGATGGCGCGCCGCTCATCATGTCCACCACGCAACAGCACTGGCTCACGCATTCCGACGCGCTCTTCCTCGTCTATACCCGTCGCGATGCCACCAATCTCAAGGTGATGCGCTGGCGCGCGCCGATGTGGGTGGCGCAGGTGGATCCGAAAACACTGCGTCTCATCCGCGCCACAGAGCGCGTCGTGCTCCCCCTCATTGGTGATGGGGTGAATGCCGGCGACCTGGTGCCGATGATGGGTAACTTCGGCGTGAATAGCGTCAGCGAAACGGAGTCATGGGTGACGGATGGTTCGTGGTGTCCGAAAGCCGGTAACCGCGGCGAGCTGCAACTGGCACGGATTAAGTGGAGTCGGCCTAACCGGTTGGCGACATAGTCAAGGCATATAAATAGTTGAAATAACGCCCTGTCGAAATGACGACGACTGGGTTGAAAGAGGCTGCGGCCGGGGTCCGGTCGGCGATACGTAGCCCCGCTGATTTCCCTCTCGACGACCAAACCTCTTGCCCCTATTCCCATTGAGCAGAAATTCGAATCGATCCTCACGCATGAACCTTATCGATTCATTCGGTAAACAACCCAAGTCCTGGATGATGGCCGAGGCGATCTCCGCCCTGGCCTTGGTGGCGGTGATCGATATCATTACGCCGTGGCAGTTTAGCTGGTTCATTTTCTACGCGGTGCCCGTGTTTCTCGTTGCCTTGAATTTTCCCCGCCGCGTCGGCATCACCTTTGCCATCGTTGCGGCGGTCGTTGGTTGGCTGGCCAATTTTGATACCGTCGAGCATCGTGGTGCGGGGGCATACGCCTGGTCGGGAGTCAACCGGATGGGAGGATTGCTCATCGCGGCGGCCTGCGGCATTTCCATCCAAAACTTTCGGGAAGAAACGCGGCGTCGCGTTGAAGCGCTGGAGCATGCGCAGGAACTGGAGCGCGAGATCTTGAGCGCGGGCGAACGGGAGCAGATGCGCATCGGCCAGGATTTGCACGATGGTGTCTGCCAAACCCTGGCCGCGCTGGATTGCGCCGCCCAGTGCCTGAAGATGGACCTGGAAACAGAGGGATCGCCGCAGGTGAAGTTGGCGGGGGAAATTCAAAAGCGGCTTTCCGCGGCGACGCTCGAGGCGCGCAACCTCGCTCGCGGCATCTATCCGGTAACGATTCAGGGCGACGGGCTCGGGCTTGCGCTGCGCGAATTGGTCATGATGACCAATACGCTTTGCCAGGGGAAGATTGGCTTCGAGAGCGACGACGAATTTGTGGTGAAGGACTCCGAGGTTGCGCTGCACCTGTATCGCATCACACAGGAGGCACTGAGCAATGCCATGCGGCATGCCAATGCGACGCATGTCTCGGTGCGGTTGCGGCGCGATCAACAGCATCTCACCATCAGCGTGATGGACGACGGCTGCGGATCGGCAATCCAGGCCCGGCCGGATGGCATGGGCTGGAGGACGATGCGCTACCGGGCCAAGCTGATCGGCGCGGAGATCAAGATGGAAAGCAAGCCCGCCGGCGGAACGACCGTGCGCTGCTTGCTGCCGGCACTGACGACGAGCGTCAACTGAGCATCCGGGAAATTCGGGCAAATCCGTTGTCCGAATTTGGCCGCGAAGTGCGGTTAGATGGATGTGAAAGCTCTTCTTTCTGCACTCCTGCTGGCTGCCTTGTTCATTTTCGCGTCGCCGCTGCGCTCCGCGGAGACCAAGCCGAATATCGTCTTCATCCTCGCCGATGACCTGGGCATCGACGGCGTGAGCTGCTATGGCGCCGATCGACATAAGACTCCGCACATCGACCAGCTCGCCGCTTCAGGCACCCGCTTTGAGACGTGCTACGCCGCGCCCTTGTGTGGGCCGTCGCGTTGTTTGCTCATGACCGGGCGCTATGCATTTCGCACCGGCGGCCTGACGAATGGCTCGTGGCGGAGAAATGGGCCGGGTGCCCGGTCGGCGAATGAGTGGTCCATCGCGAAGGTCCTGAAGCAGGCCGGCTACGCGACGGGGCAATCGGGGAAATGGCGGCAGGTTGGCGAGACGCCGCACGATTGGGGCTTCGATGAATACTGCACCGATCCGCTGGCCGGCGGCTACTATTGGAAGGACAGCTACGAGAAGAACGGGCAAATCATCAGCGCGCCCGGGTCTTACAATCCGGACATCATCCAGGCGTTCAGCATCGACTTTATCACCCGGCACAAGGATGAGCCGTTCTTCCTCTACTACGCGATGCACTTCGTGCATAAGCCCACGCTGCATACGCCGGATTCCTCACCTGGGAAGCTGGACGGGCCGGGTTGTTACGACGACAACATCGCCTACATGGACAAGCAGGTGGGCGAGGTCGTGGCGGCACTGGAAAAGCTCGGCCTGCGCGAAAAGACGCTGGTCATTTTCTCCGGCGACAATGGGACGGCGCGTGGCTATCCTTCGCCGGTCCACGGGCGGATGCTCGATGGCTTCAAGGGCACGATGCTCGAAGGCGGATCGCGCGTGCCGTATATCGCCAACTGGCCCGGCGTGACGCCCGCGGGGAAGGTGAGCCAGGACATCGTAAGCTTCGCGGATCAACTGCCGACCTTCGCGGAACTCGGCGGCGCGCCGCTGCCGAAAGGCGTGAAAATCGATGGCGTGAGCCTGGCAGCGCAATTGCGCGGACAGCCGGGCCAGCCACGCGCGTATGCCTACGTGCAGCTCGGCAAGCACTGGTTTGTGCGCGAGCCGGGCTGGAAGATGACCGAGACGGGAGCGCTCTTCGATATGAGCGATGCGCCCTTTGCGGAGAAAATGGTGACGGTGCCAACCGACACCGAGGCGAGCACGGCCGCGCGGGGTCGCCTCGCCGCTGTGCTCCAGGAGCTCAGCCCCTCCGCCGGCAAACAGGATGCCAGGGGCGAGAAGATGGAAGCAAAGGGTGAGTGAAGCGTGGGAAAAAGGTGCCCGCGAATCACGCGGATGACACGAATGGAGTATTTTCATTCGCGTCATCTGTGTGATTCGCGGGCCTAAAACCGCACTGCCGATTTCTTTCACAGTCTCTTAGGAAAGAAAACTGCGCAGCTCTACGGTCATTCCCTTTGATTTCGGCCGATGCCGCTGTAAATCACTGCGGATGATTTCTCCAGTGCGCCCGCAGAATAAAACATGGCATGGCTGGCGCGCTTTCGCGGCCGTTTTGGCCGGCGCCGCAGCGGCGATTTCTTCTGCCCACGCGGCCAATGTCCTGCCGGCGATCACTGCGCAGCCGGCCGGGCTCGTTGCCCAACCCGGCGGCCTGGATTTCGCCAAGGACGACGATTTTCTCGAGGATCTCGAGCACCGGTCTTTCCTCTTCTTTTGGGAGACGGCGAATCCGGCGAACGGATTGGTTCCGGATCGCGCCAAGGCCGATGGCAGCGGCCCGGGCAAAATCGCCAGCATCGGCTCGGTCGGTTTCGGGCTCACCGCCCTTTGCATCGGGGCGCAGCATGGCTGGATCAACCGCGCGGCCGCCTACGATCGCGTTCTCACCACTCTGCGCTTTTTCGCCGAGAAAGTGCCCAGCGAACACGGGTTCTATTTCCATTTCGTGGACATGAAGACCGGGCAGCGTGCCTGGAACTCCGAGTTGTCGTCCATCGACACCTGGCTCTTGCTTTCCGGCGTGCTCACGGTGCGCCAATATTTCCACGGCACCGAAGTGGAGCAGCTCGCGACCAAGCTCTACGAACAGGCCGACTGGCAGTGGATGCAAAATGGGGGCGAGACGTTGAACATGGGCTGGAAGCCGGAAAGCGGTTTCCTCGAGCACCGCTGGGATGGCTTCAGCGAACACCTCGCGATGTATCTCATGGCCATGTCCTCGCCGACGCACGGCGTGGGCGCGGACGCGTGGAAGGCAATCAAACGCGAACCGGCGCTCACGCACTATCAGGGCTTCACCTACTACCAGTATCCGCCGCTCTTCATTCACCAGTATCCGCACGCCTGGATCGATTTTCGCGACCAGAAAGACGCCTTCACCGACTACTGGGCGAACTCGAAAGCGGCCACGCTGGCCCACGAAAAATTCTGCGAGAGCCTGAAGGATCGCTTCCCGGCGTATGAGAAGCTGTGGGGCATCACCGCCTCGGAAAGCCAGAAGGGTTACATGGACTGGGGCGGCCCGCCGGTCGGCAACCGCGTCGGCTTCGACCAACGCATCGATGGCACGGTGGTGCCGTGCGCCGCCGGCGGCTCGATTCCTTTTGCACCGCAGGATTGCATCTCCGATCTGCGCCGGATGCAGCAGGAATACGGCTCGAAGATCTATCTGAAGTATGGGTTCGTCGACGCCTTCAATCCGCAGAGCGGATGGGTGGGCGCAAACGTGCTGGGCATCGACGTCGGCATTACGTTGGTCATGGCGGAGAATTATCGCACCGGTTTTGTCTGGCACACGTTCATGGCGAATCCGGAGATCGCCCAGGCGATGAAAGTGGCGGGGTTTGTGCGGACGGTTGCGGCAGCGACTACTCGGTGAGCGGCGGTTTCGCTATCGTGCCGACGTAGATCGCATCCTGGGAGCGGCGACTTTCCAGTCGCCGAACGAAAAGCCGATGCGCGAAGCGCCTCTCTTTTGGGCGTCGCTACGCGACGCAGGGCGACTGGAAAGTCGCCCCTCCCAGGGTTCTGCTGCGTCGCCGCGTCAGTGATTGAACACAAACTCCGCGGAGTTCAGCAGCGACCAAAGCACGTCTTCGGTGGCGCCGCGGCGCTGGGCGCCTTCGGCGGTGAAGGCGCCGGTGGCCACCTTCGATTCGTCTTCGGTCGGAAAGCGCGAGTAGCAGGCGAGGTAGAGATCGTTGACGATCTCCGCGGGCGTGAGCTGGCTCGTGGCGAGGCGTTGCACGCGCGCCGTAGAGGCGGTGCTGTCGAGCTTCTCCTGCAGCAAGCGCGAGTTCATGAGATGCAGCGCTTGCACGATGCTCGGCTTCGAATCGCGTTCACACGGGCAATCCGTGCTCGAGTTCGGCCGGCTGAAGGCATCCATGGTCGGCGAATCGATCTTGAAACTCCAGGTCTGCATGGCGCGGCTGCCGGGCGGCATGCCGGCATATTCGGTGGGCACACCGGTGATGTCGGCCAGTGCGTCGGCGAGTGTCTCTGCCTGCATCCGGCGGCGATAAGCGCGCGAGTAATTGCGTGTATCGGCCTTGTTGTATTCGTTCGGCACCGAACTCAGTTGGTAGAGATGCGAGCGCATGATCGTCCGCATGAGTTCCTTGAGATTGAACTTCTGCCGAATGACTTCCTGGCCGAGCGCATCGAGCAGCGCGGCATTCGAGGGCGGATTGGAAATGCGGAAGTCATCGACCGGATCGACGATGCCTTTGCCGAAGAAGGCGGCCCAGATGCGATTGGCGACCGCCCTGGCGAAGAAGGGATTCTTCGGATCGGTCATCCAATCGGCCAGCGCCTCGCGCGGATTCTGATTCTCTGCGACCTTGAATCCCTCGCCATCCGGCGGTCGTGGTTCCATGACCTCGCCAGTGACCGGATGCTTCACCGTATTGCCCGGTGCGAAATAGAACGTTTCGTTGCCCGCTGAGATCGGCGCGGAGATGCCCGCGCCTTCATGCCGGATCGAGCCGAAGAACGCCGCCATGTGATAGAAATCGTCCTGTCCCCATTTTTCGTTGGGATGATGATGACACTTCGCGCAGTCGAGCCGCACCCCGAGGAAGAGCTCGCTGAACATCGTCGTCGCATCCACGGGCTCCCGTCGGTCGCGATAGATCACCGCCGGGCCGTAGCGATGCGTGTTGCCCTCCGTCGTGACGATGGCGCGCACGAATTGATCGTAAGGCATGTTGTCGCGGAAACATTCGCGCAGCCATTGATCGAGAATGTAGGTGCTCTTGATGCCCACGCGGTCGGAGTTCGGCCGCAGCAGATCCGCCCATTTGTTCGCCCAATAATCCGCGTAAAAGGGATTCGAGAGCAGGCGATCGATGAGCTTGTCGCGTTTGTCGGGTGCGGTGTCTTCCAGGAACGCGCGGGCCTCTTCAGCGGTCGGCAGCGCGCCGATGGTGTCGAGCGAGGCGCGGCGCAGAAACTCCGCATCGCTGCACGGCTCGGAGGGGAACAGCCCGAGGCGCTTGAATTGCGCGTAGGCGAGTTCGTCGATGAAATTGTTTGCCGGCAGGTTCGCATACTGGCTCTCCGGCAGGAGGTGATCCGCGGCCACTTCGATCTGCGAATCGCCGACCAGCCCCATGAAACGGGCCACGACCACGCCCTGGCCACTCATCTTGCCGATCGCCACCGCGCCATCGTCGGTGACACGCGCGATGTCCTTGTCATTCGAGGAAAAGCTGGCCAGCGCGGTGACGTCGCGAGTCGAGCCATCGGAGTAGTGCGCTTTGACGTGCAACTGTTGCGCGTCGCCCTTGTGATAGAGATGCGTGGCGGGCTCCGCGGCGAGACGCTGCAGGGTCGGCTCGCCCTCGGCGCGGAAGGCCATGCCGCTGCGAATCCATTGCTCGATGGTGTGATACGCGCTGGAGTCTTTCGTGAACCGCTCGCCGCCCTCATGCGGGATGGTGTCGGTCGCCTTGAGCAATAACAGACTCTCGCCGGGCGCGGCGGGGAAGATGCGGCGGCCACGCGAATCCTGCGTCACATTGCGATAATCCGCCTTGGGATCGAAGGAGAAGACGGTGAGCTTGAAGCCATTCTGGCCATCGGGCTTGGCGTGGCAGGAGCCGGCGTTGCAACCCGCCTTGCTGAGGACGGGTAGGACGTCGCGGACGAAACTGAGAGGCGCGTTCGCTGTGGCTGAAGAATCGGTGGAGGGCGCATCGACCGCGAGTTTTTGCGCGAGCTTGCCATCCTTGCCGTAGGCGAAGAGTTGTCCATCGTGGGCACCGGCGAAAATGCGTTCGCCATTCGGTGTCGTCGCCACGCAGTGCAGCATGGTTTCCGCCGCGGAATATTTCTGTTCCTTCGCCAGGACTTCCGTGCTCACCGCGCCGGCGTTGGCCTTGAGCTCGGTGAAGCGTTCCACCGTGCCATCCGCCGTCACCGCGACGAGCGCGGGAATGCTGGGCGCCCAGGCCACGCCATCGACCGGGGTGGTGTGCGTGCCGAGCGACATGAGCCGCTCGTGGGTTTTTACGTCCCAGACCTTGAGTTGAAAATCCGCGCCACCGGAGGCGAGTTGCGTGTCATCGGCGTTGAAAGCGAGCGAGAGGACCTGTGCGGTGTGGCCTTCGAGTTTGGCGAGCTCCTTGTGCGTCTCGAGGTCCCAGAGTTTCACCAGCTTGTCGCCGCCGGCCGTGGCGAGGAGTTTGCCATCCTTGCTCACCGCGAGATCGAAGATCGTATCGGCGTGCGCATTCCACGAAACGGTGATCTTGCCCGTGGCGACCTCGGCGAGCCGCACCGTGCCGAGTTCGTCGGCCCGGCCATCGGCGATCACGAGTTGGTTGCCATCGGGCAGAAAGCGCAGCGCGGCGATGCGATCGGTGAGGCCGTCGGTGATCTCGTGCTCCTTGGCCAGCGATTCGACATTCCAGATCACCACGCGGCGAAATGCTCCCGTGGCCAGATGTTTGCCGTCCGCGCTCCACGCGATGGATTGAACGGGATCGGGCTGCGCATTCGCGCGAGAAACAACATCGAGCTTGGTGCCGGAGACATCGTAGAGGACCACGTCGCCGCCGCAGCCGACGGCGAGGCGTGTGGAATCCGGCGACAGTGCCAGCGCGAGAATGGGATGATACGACGCCGGCGGCGCCGCCACGGTGACCGCGCGCGGCGTGGAGGGCTGCCGCACGAGCGCGGAGGCATCCCACTTCGCACCATCACGAATCCATTGTTTCAGGAGATCGATTTGCGGCGCGGAGAGTTGTTTCTTCGGCGGCATGTGCGGATCAGCGTCCGCGGCGAGAGCATCGAGGAGGGCGCTCTTGTCCGGGGTCTTGAGATCGAGGGTGGGGCCGTTGTCGCCGCCTTTGATCAGCGAATCGCGCGAGGTCATCACCAGACCGCCCTTTTTCTTTTGATCGTTGTGGCAGGAGAAGCAGTTGCTCTTGAGCAGACGCATGGCGTCCGGGGTCACGGAGGCTGGTGGCTCCGCGGCGTTGACGGTGAGCGCTGTCGTGGCGAGTGCGCAGGCCAGTAATCGAACGGCGGACAAACAGATCCTCGTTCCCAAGCTCCAGCTTGGGAACGCACTTGTCTGCGAAGCTCCTGCTTCGAGCGGGGGCAGAGTGGCAGCGGCATCCTGCCGCTGGTCGGTGGATGACAGGATGCCGCTGCCACACTCTTTGCGGCGACGCCGCAAAGCTGCGCAGACAATGGTTCCAAACTGAGGATGAATTTTCATGGCCGGGCGTAAATGGGTTTGCCGTCGAGCCAGGTCGCGTTGACTTGAATGTCGCGAATCTCCTCCACCGGACAAGTGAGGATGTCCCGGTCAAGCACGACGAAATCCCCGCGTTTGCCGGGTTCGAGTGAGCCGACGTTTTGCTCGTTGAAAAGCAGGTAGGCGTTGTTGCGCGTGTAGAAGCGGATGGCCTCTTCGCGCGTCAGCGCTTCCTCGGGGTGCAACTGGCCCTCGTACCACTTGGCCTTGCGGGTGATGGCCGTGCCCATGCCGAGGAAGGGATTGTAAGGATTCACGGAGCGCAGTGAACCAATTTTCTGCATGTGATCGGAACCGCCGCCGACAATCACTCCCGCGGCGAAGAGGCTGTGCAGCGGCTGAAACCAGCGGAGCCGCTCATTGCCGAATTGCGTGGAGAGCGTGCGGGTGTCGAGATAGAGCCAGGCGGGCTGGAGGTCCATGACCACGCCCAGGCGCGCGGCTTGATCGATCGCGGCGCGGCTTTGAAAATTCGCGTGTGTTATGCAGGGGCGCGTCTGCCGGATGGGCATTTCGTGCGAGACCGTTTCGTAGGCGTCGAGCAGCGTTTGCACCGCACCGTCGCCGACGGAGTGAGCGGTGAATTGCAGCCCGTTTTCGACCGCCGTGCGCACCATTGGGACGAGTCGTTCCGGCGGAATGAAGAGGACGCCACGATAGTTCGGATCGGTAATCGAATAGATTTTGCTGAGGCCCCACGGCTTTTGCATGTAGGCGCTGCCGGTGAGCATGCCGCCGTCGAGATAGACCTTCGTGCCGATGATGCGCACCGGACCGGTCTTGTCCTTGAAAAGCGGATGCGCGGCCACGGCGCGAATGCGTTTCTCCACGGTTTCGATAGGACCGATGGAACTGACGCCGTAGGAAATGCCGATGCGCAGGTGCAGGTCGCCGCGGTCGCGCAAAGCCGTGTAGAGGCTGACTGCGCTGGCGCTGGAGTCGCGATCGATGATGCTGGTCAGGCCGACGGAATTGTAATCGTGAAACAGCTCGGCGAGACGCTTCAGCCGGTCGGCCTGCGAAGGAACGGTCTCGACGGGTTTCACCCGCACGAAGCGGGTGGCATTGCGGAGGATGCCGGTCGGCTCGCCGGTTTTCGGATCCATCTCGGCAAAGCCCGCGCCGCCGTCGGTGATCTTGAAATTGCGATCGATGCCGCTGAGCGAAAGGGCGAGGGAGTTGAGGGAGGCATCCGGACCGGTGCGATAGAGCACGGGATTTTTCGGCGCGGCCTGATCGAGTTCCGCGCGCGTCGGGTAACGCTGCTCGCGCAGGCGGGTGATGAAGACCTGGCTGAGGACGATCCATTCGCCCTCGGGGAGCGCCTGGGCGCGGGCCTTCACGTAATCGAGTACGTCCTGGATGGTTTCGAAATCCGGGATGGGATTTTCGAACTCGGTCATCGAGGCACCCGTGGGGTGCATGTGCGAGTCGATGAGGCCGGGGAGGACGGTCTTGCCGTCGAGATCGATCACGCGTGTGTGGTCGTCCTTGGTCGCGAGGATGTCGGCGTCCTTGCCGAGCGCGAGGATTTTGCCATCGCGGAGTGCCATGGCTTCCTGGATGGAGAAGTGGTCGTCGACGGAGACGATCTTGCCGTGGTGAACGATGAGGTCGGGAGTTTCCGCGGCGTGGGTGGAGAGAAGTGTCGCGGCAGCGAGGGCGCAGGCGAGGAGGCGGGCGCGGCCGCGTTGTGCCACGGAGGGACGCGCTCCGGCGCGTCCCACTTCAATCACTCTCATCAAAGAGACCCTCATTCCCGAGCCGGCCCTCGTTCCCAAGCTCCGGCTTGGGAACGCACTTGTCTTCGAAGCTCCAGCTTCGTGCCAGGCGTCACTCGAAGCTGGAGCTTCGCAGACATTGGCATTCCCAAGCTGGAGCTTGGGAACGAGGCGGCAAAGAATGGGTTGGGCCGTCTTCATTTCGTTGGCAGCCAATCGAGGGTGATGCGGCGGATGCGCAGGCGGTTGAGGCCGCCGACTTTGTCGTCGCCAGCGCAGTAGGCGAGCAGCACGGCGTCGTCGACGAAATACATGGCGGTGTAACAGTACCAACCATTGAGATCTTCCTCGATGAGCTTCGCCTTGGGCCACGTCAGGCCATTGTCGGTGGAAATGGCGGCAACCAGCGGCGCACGGCGCTTGGGCGGGAAGGGGAAACGTCCGGAGTGATCGTTGTAGATGGCGAGCAGGTTGGAGGAATCGGGCAGGCGCTTGATGCTCGCGGGCGAGGTGGGCGATTTCAGTTCCGTCGGTGCGGGGGCGGTCCAGTCTTTACCGTGATCGGCGGAGCTGAAGCCGTATTGCACGCCCTGGTCGGTGCGCGCCCAACTGAAGAGTTGGCCATCGGCAAGCTCCACGACGCCGGGTTCCTGCAGGCCGCTGTTGCTGTTTACTGGAATGCCCCACCAGCTCCACGATTGCTGCCAGGTCTGTCCTTCGTCATCGGAATAGTACCAGAGATCGATGGCCCGCCCGTCGAAGGATTTGGCACTATGCGGGTCGTCGAGGCGCGAGCGGTGAAAGGCGACCGGGGCGACGAGGCGTCCGCTGGAAAGCTGCACCACGCGGTCATTGTTGAGCACAAAATAACCCGGTGCGGCGACGACAAGCTTCGGCTCGGACCACGTGGCCGCTTCGTCGGTGGAGAAACGGACATAAGGCCGTGCGTCGAGCCAGCTGTTCTTGAGAATGTAGAAGAAGGCGAGCCTGCCGCTGGCAAGGCGCAGCAGCGTGACGCTCATCACGTTGTTGCCCGCGGTGTTTTCGAGCACGACCTCGGGAGCGCTCCATGTTCTGCCGCTGTCATCCGAATGAATGGCGGCGATACGGGCGGCGCTGCCATCCTCGGCCCCGCCGTAGAATTGAGAGTAGTAGAAAAGGATGCGGCCGGACTTGAGACGGACGAAGGAGCCTTCCGAGTTGCGCGGATGCTCCTTGGTTGGCTCGATGTTGAGGACGACGGTGTTCTCTTCGGCGCGCGAAAGGGGTGCGGTGGCGACGAGGCTGAGCAATAGCAAAACCGCGCGACACAATGTCATCCTGAACCGTATGGATGCCGGGCGCTGGCGCTTGGGAACGAGGGGGATCTTTGTGGTCATGCGGCAGGCTATCCCGAAGGGATGAAGGACCGTAGCCGGGGGTAAAGCGAGTTTGGCGAGCGACACCCCCGGACAATCATCCTTCACCGATTCCACCCCAAAGGGGTGGTGGAATCTACCCGCAGCGAGAAATTCCGGCACCATCTCCGGGGTGCACCTTTTGGGAGGACGGTTTCCGGGGGTGTCGCTCGCAGACTCGCTCAACCCCCGACTACGGTCCGGTATCCCTCCGGGATAGGGGTCATCGCACATCTTTCGGGCGCGTTACGCGAGCAGCTCTTTGACGATGCGCGCTTCCTGACCGTCGACGAGCGAGGCGTTGGTGCCGTTGCGCTTGTAGACGAGCTTTTGGTAGTCGAGACCGAAGTTGTGCAGCAGCGTGGCGTGCCAGTCGTAGTGATGGACGATGTCCTTCACCGCGTGGTGGCTCCATTCGTCCGTTTCGCCATGGACGTAGCCGCCCTTGAAGCCGCCGCCGGCGACCCAATGGGTGAAGCCGAAGGTGTTGTGGTCGCGGCCCCATTTGTCGCGTCCGGCGTCGTTTTGCAAGACCGGCAGGCGGCCCATTTCGCCGCCCCATTGCACGACCGTGCTGTCGAGCAATCCGCGTTGCTTGAGATCGGTGACGAGTGCGGCGCTGGGCTGATCGACGGCCGCGCAATTCTTCGGCAGCGCCGAGATGAGCGAGCTGTGCTGATCCCAGCTCTGGCCGGAATTCAAGACCTGCACGTAGCGCACCCCGCGTTCGATGAGCCGACGCGCGATGATGCAGCGCGTCGCGTAATCCTTGGTCTCGTTCTTGTCGACGCCGTAGAGCTTCTTGATGTAGTCGGGTTCGCTGGAGATATCGAGCGCTTCCTTGGCCGCGGTTTGCATGCGCGCGGCGAGTTGGTAGCTGGAGATGCGGGCTTCGAGATCGAGTTCGCCGGGGTGCTGGGCGAGATGCTCTTCGTTGAGCGACTTGAGCAGGTCGAGCTGGCGATCCTGCGCCTTGCCGGCGAGTTCGGCCGGTGGGTCGAGGTTGAGAATGTGCGGTTCGGTGGGGCGAATGAGCGTGCCTTGATATAGCGCGGGCAGCCAGCCGTTGGTGAAGTGTTCGCCCTGGAAAGTGGGCAGTCCGCCCGGATGCGCGAGCACCATGTAGGCGGGCAGTTCCTGCGTCTCGCTGCCAAGTCCATAGGTAAGCCACGAGCCGACGGTCGGCCGGCCGGCGCTGATGCGGCCATTGTTAATGGCGTAGAGGCCTTGCGCGTGATTGCTCACGCCGGATTGCATGGAGCGGATGAGCGTGATGTCGTCGACGACTTCGGAGAGATAAGGGAGCAACTCGCTCAGCTCCATGCCGCACTGCCCGTGCTTCGAGAATTTCCACGGCGAACCGAGAACCTTGGAAGAAGCCTGGGCGAGATTGTCGTATTTGATTTCACCGGGGAATTTCTGGCCGTCATACTTTTGCAGCATCGGCTTCGGATCGAAGAGATCCATCTGCGACGGGCCGCCCATCATGAAGAGGCAGATCATGGCCTTGGCTTGCGGCTCGAAGTTCGGCGTCTTCGGCAACAGGTCGTAGTGAATCGGGCCGTCGACATTCGGCTTCTCCGGCGCGGCGAGCAGGCCGTCCTGCTTCAACAGCCAGGCAAGCGCGAGTGAGCCGAGGCCGAAGCCGTTGGCATGCAGGAAGTGGCGGCGGGAGCAGAGGTGATTCGGGAGCATGGCGGGGAAAGTAACTAGTGCTTAGTGCTGAGTACCCAGGGCTAGTAATGAGTGATTAGTAATCAGTCCGGACTTGTCGGTCCTATCGGCCGGATCCGGGCTATTCGATGTAGAGGAAGCGGTTGGAGCTGTAGAGGACCTGGCAGAGGCTGGCGAGAGCTTCGAGTTCCGGGTCGGGTGGGGCGGGCGGCGTGGCCGGGGCGGCGGTCTTCACCGTGGTCGCGCCTTTGAGTTGCGCGGTGTTCGGTGGCGGTGTCGCGGGTGTCGGATGGGCGGTGTCGTAAACGCGCAGGGATTCGGTTTGCTCGGCGAGGTAGGCAAGACTGCGGAGGACATCGTTTTCCTGCGGGGCGCTTCCGTAGAGGATCTCCCAAGCTTTCGTGATCTGCGCGCGGGCGTCGCCGGGCACTTCCTGGCGCAGGCGCGCAGCGAGATCGTGAGCAGTGCTGAGGACGAAATTGTCGTTCATCAGCAGGAGCGATTGCGGGGCGACGGTGGTGGAACTGCGCGCCTCGCAGTTGGGCGACATCGTCGGCTCGTCGAAGGTATCGAGCACGGTGAGCGGGGTTTTGCGGCGCACCTGGATATAAATGGAGCGGCGGAAATCTTCCGCTCCGCGGCTCACGACCTTGATGACGTCGCGGTTGGTGTTGAGCTGTTCCTGTCCGACGACGATGCGTCCGCCGGGATCGCGCGCGATCCCCACCGGTTCGCCGAAGGACTCGCGGTTGAGCTTGCCCGCGGTGGCGAGCATCGAATCGCGCAAAGTCTCCGCCTCGAGACGCTGCATCTTGAAACGGCCGTAGAAACGATCGTCGGCATCGATCTTCAGCGAGGCTTCGTTGTCGGACGACTGCCGGTAAGTGGTGCTGAGCACCATGAGCCGCTGCAATTGCTTGAGCTTCCAGCCGCTGTTCATGAATTCGGTGGCCAGCCAGTCGAGCAATTCGGGATGCGTCGGCCGTTCGCCGAGGGCGCCGAATTCGCCGGGCGTATTGACGATGCCGCGGCCGAAGTGGCCGAGCCAGAAACGATTCACGAGCACGCGGGCGACGAGAGGATGCTGGCCGCCGACCAGCCAGCGCGCGTAGGCGAGGCGGCGACCGCTGGAGCCGGAGGCCACTTCCGCCGGTTTGAAGGGCCTGACCTGCGGGTCAGCGAGCACGGTGAGGAGCCCGGGTTGCACGATCTGTTTCGGTTGATCGTGATCGCCGCGATGGAAGAGGTGCGTGTCGGGCACATGGCCTTTCACTTCCGTGAGCGCCATGATCATGCCTTCCTTCGGCTTGGTGGCGCGGAGTTTCGTGGCCTCGGCCTGCTTGTCGGCGACCTGCTTGGAGAGCTTCGGATCGTAGAGATTGAGCGAATAGAGCGCGAGGGCCGACGGGTATTTTTTGATGAGCGCTTTTTGCTCGGGCGTGCGGCTCTTTTCCACCGTGGCGCGGGCGGCCCGATAGGGTTCGCGATCGGCCTCGGGGAGCTTGACGATTTCCTTCTCGAAAATCTCGTCGAGGAACTTTTTGTCCATCGCCTTGGCCTCGGCGTCGATGACCTTGGCCTGCTTCTCGATTTCGTCGGCCTTGGCGCGTTCTTCGGGAGTGTAGAGGGAGCACTGGCGCTGCGCCGGGGTTCGCCACGCCTGCCAGTCGAAAGCGGGTTCGAAGATGGCGCGCATGCGGTAGTAATCCGTCTGCGGAATGGGATCGAAACGGTGGTCGTGGCATTGCGCGCAGCCGACCGTGAGACCGAGCAGCGAAGAGGCGACGACCTGCATTTCCTCGGCGATGACCTGATTGCGCGCGAGCTTGATGTCATCGACGGTGTCGCCGGTGCCGTCGGGCGCCATGCGGAGGAAGGCGGTGGCGGTCAGTTCGTCGCGTTTCTTCGGGTCGAGGACGGCTTGCTGGTAATCGCCCTGCGTGGCGCCGGCCAGTTCGTCGCCGGCGATTTGCTCGACGATGAAATCGCTCCACGGTTTGTCTTCGTTGAGCGAGCGGATGACGTAGTCGCGATAGCGCCAGGCATTCGGACGCGCGGAGTCGGCCTCGGAGAAGCCGTTCGAGTCGGCATAGCCGGCGATGTCGAGCCAGTGGCGCGCCCAGTGTTCGCCGTAGGCGGACGAGGCGAGCAGGCGGTCGACGACTTTTTCGTAGGCGTCCGGCGTGGTGTCGGCGACGAAGGCTTCGACTTCCGCGGGCGTGGGCGGGAGGCCGGTGAGGTCGAGCGTCACGCGGCGGAGGAGCGTGCGCTTGTCGGCATCGGGGGCGAAATCGAGCTTCTGTTCGCGCAGTTTGGCGAGAACGAAGGCGTCGATGGGATTGCGCACGCGGCCGGCGTTTTCGAGCTTCGGCACGGCCGGGTGGGCGATAGGCTGGAACGACCAGAACTGGCGGTCGTCGTCGGTGATGTAGGGCCCGGGTGGAAGCGTCTCGGGTTCGGCCTTGGCCGTCCTGGCGCCTTGGGTGATCCAGCGTTCGAGGGTGGCCAATTCGGCTGCGGTGAGCTTCTTGCCTTTCTTCGGCATTTCGCCTTCGCGGACGACGCGGACGATTTCGCTGTCCTCCGGCTTGCCGACCACCAGCACGTGGTCGCCATCCTCGGTCAGCTTATCCATGAAATGCCGCAAGCGCAGGTCGACGCCGCCCTTCGGCTTTTCCTCTTCGCCATGGCACTGGACGCAGTGGGCCTTCAGGATGGGACGGATGTCGTGCTCAAAGGTGAGCGGACGGTCATCGGCACGCAGAAAGGCCGGCGCCGCGAGGGCTACGGCCAGGGTGAATGAAAGTGCGAGAGGGGGTCGACGAGTCACGTGGATTCTTCCGCATAACCTCGGAGAAAAGCGGTTCCTTAGAAACGTTAAATGCCGGGCGGAGTTGGCTGGGATGATGGGATTGTGTTAATGTTGTTTAACTGAAATAGATTTAGCGGGGTGCTGCCGGCTTGTTCTTCGTGGCGGAAGGTTTTGAGCACGCTGCCTTTTCGTGCTTTTCTCGTGTTCATGCAAAAGGTGAATACCAATGCGATGCCGGACGACCCCTGGTCGTCACCCAAGGGGAAATTTGCCGGGATCAGCAAGGAGGTTTCCGTGGCTCTCGGGCGGAAGCCGCTGTCCATGGACCTGAATGAGCGACATCCCTTCGATGTGGAGATCCTGCGACTCAAGCCGGGGATGACGCCCTACCCTTACCACTCGCATGCCGCGCAGTGGGAGTTCTACCATGTCATTTCCGGGAAGGGGACCGTGCGGCATCAGGACGGGACCACGCCGATCGAAGCGGGGGATGCCTTTGTATTCAAACCGGGCGAGCCGCATCAGCTCACCAATAACGGCAGCGAGGATCTGGTGATCTACGTGATCGCGGACAATCCGGTCGGGGAATCTGTGCACTACCCCGACAGTCAGAAATGGGCGGTCCGCTCACCGGAACGCCGGCTTCTGCGCTCGATGGAGTCACAGGACTACTACGATGGCGAGGAGTGAAGGGAGCTCCGAAATCAGAAAGTGGTGAGTACGTGAAAGCTTGGTGAATTGATTCTTGATTTTCGGCTTGCAAGCTGCTCTTATAGGCCGCCAATGAGCCGAAGATACGTAGGGAGCGCCCTCCTCTTGTTGGCCTTAACGCTGACCGCCCATGCGGCGAACAGTATTTTGAGCCTGTCCCATTACGACGAACGAACCTCCGATTTCTCGGGGATGCAGCGGGGTGGACTGGAAGCGATCATTCACGAAGCTACCTATCCCGCCTACGAAGACGACGCCAAGTATGCCTACCGCCAGGCCGAGGCCATGCGCGCCGGCTTGCTGTGGGGGGCGTATCATTTCGGCAATGGCACCGATGGGCGGAAACAGGCCGATCATTTCATCAGTTTCGTCGGCGCAAAGTGGGTGACGGGCCACAGTGCCTCCCAGCCCTCGGGCGTGTTGCTGGTCCTGGATGCCGAGCAGAATACGCACTACCCGGGCGGCAATATGAACGTCGAGCAGGCCGTGCGGTTCATCGAACGCGTGCACGAGCGGACGGGGATTTATCCGGGGCTGTATTCCAACGAGAACTGGCTGAAGAAGGTCTTCGGTGATCCGTCGATCAGCTCCAACTCGCGCGAGACCCTGAAGAAATGCTGGCTGTGGATTGCCAACTATCACAAGCAGCCGGCTTCCACCGCGGTGTGGGATCGCTGGACGCTGTGGCAATACACCGGCGATGGCGTCTGCGGACTGCCCCGCCGGAGTTACCCCACGAGCTTCCTCAGCATGCGCAAGGTCGAGCGGACGATCTTCAGCGGAGACAATTCCTCGCTGCGGCGTTTCTGGGCGGAACACGCCTGGATGCCGGAGAAGGAACTCGTCGCGAAGGAGTAGAGATTCCTATTTCCCCAGATACCCCATCGCCTGCATCCAGTCGGCGCAGCGGGCGGGCCATTCGTTGATGGGGTGACCATCCTTGCGCATGCCGAAGCCATGGCCACCGTGGGTGAAGATGTGCAGCTCGGCGGGGAGGTTCTGCTGCTTGTAGGCGAGGTAGAGCATCGTGGCCTCGATGGGATTGGTCTTGTCGTCATGGGCGACGAGGAAGAAAGCCGGCGGCGCGTCCTGGGGCACGCTGAAGCCAGGGCGGAATTTGGTCTTGTCGTCTTTGTCGAGAAAGCCGCCGCCGTAGATCATGACGATGAAATCGGGTTTGGCGTCGGTATCGTATTCCGGCTTCTGCGGATAGGTGCGGTCCGTGCGGTCGAAGGCCTCGTGGCCGGTGAGATTGCCGCCGGCGGAAAAGCCGAGCAGACCGACGCGGGTGATGCCCCATTCACTCGCATGATGGCGCAGCAGACCGATGGCGCGCTGGGCATCCTGAACCGGCTTTTCATAAGGCGAGGCTTCCTCGTTCGTCGGGGTGCGATAGGCGAGCAGCGCGGCGGTCACGCCGATGGAGTTGAGCCATTCGCACACCTGCGTGCCTTCGTGCTTGATGGAGAGAAAACGGAACCCGCCGCCGGGCGCGACCACCACCGCGGTGCCATTCGGCTTTTCCGGCCGATAGACGGTGATTGTCGGGTCGGTGATGTTGGTGACGACGTTGGGATTGGGCTTTTGGTTCGGGTCGGCGGGCTTGACCGTGATTTGCCCCGGAACGCCTTCCGGCCAGAGTTTCAGGACGGTGGGCTCGGCGGCAAAACCAGACGCGGCGAAGAACAGAAAAGCGAGGGCGGGGGAGAGAAGTTTCACGCGCCGATGATTGGCGTGGAGCGCGCGGGGGAACAAGGCTGGACTTCAAAGGTCGCGTGCCAAAACGAACGTGGCCGGGTTCGATGAACCCGGCCACGCGAGACTACTTGATGATGAAACCGAACTGAAACCGGCTTAGGAGTGCGAATTATCCGCGAGAGCGATCTGCGCCGTCTGCCCGTGATGCTTCTCCATGCGAGTGTAGGCACCGATGAAGGGCATATTGACCGGGCGGCTGCTGCGGAAATCGCTGACGAAACCACGGGCAGTGCGGATCTCGACGTGACCGGCACCAGGGCCGCCGTAGACGAGCACGGAACCGACCGGGGCGCGTTCCGGGCTGCGGACCGGCAGGCGGACGAAGCCGAAGCTGTGGACGAGTTCTTCACCAGCCTGCTTCGCGTAGGCGCTCTGCGGATAGCTGCTCACGCTGCCGGAAGCGACCAGTGCTTCCTTCACATAGCGCCAGCAGAGCATGGTGGAATGCGGACGGGCGCGCTGTTCGGCGATGCTGCCGGCACGGACCAAGGCGGGATCGATGTCCGTATCGCGCGTCGCCTCGAGCGGGGCGCGTTCAAAGCTTTCATGGTGGTCATGCGGGGCCTCGAAGGAAGAAGAAGAATGACCGCCAAACGTGCCACCATGAGTGTTCTCCCACGAAGACCAACCACGCGAGGAAACGCCAAAAGAGGACGAAGAACCCCAACCGAGCGAGGACGACATCCAAGGATTTTCGGCGGCGCTCCTGGTGCTGCCGACCAGGAGCATCAGGCAGCTGGCGACGAGGGTCAGAAGGGCGGTGGAACGGTGGTTATTGGTGGTTCGAGGATTGGTGATAGTCATAGGCAAGGTTGAGAAAAGTCTCAACAGTGCCTAAGCAGCCTGCGTTCTTTGTCGTTTAGGGAAGTACTGTATTTTCTCTTGGTGTGTGACGAAGGTAGCTGTGCAGCAACGTGTTATGAAATTTGATTTCTGAGAGTGGCGGGTCAAAAAAACGAAAAGGCGCCGGATCCAGATGCCACGCCCGGGCTGGATTTCTCAATTTCGAGTAATTCGTGTGGAAAGGGCAGAACCATGCCACCCCAAGTCAATTTACAGAGGAAAAGGCCGATTCGAGAAAAGAAGACTTGCGCTCTTTGTAGAAAAGTGTTCGTTTGAACACATGAATCCGCCGTTCGTGTTTTTGATTCGCCCGCTCTCACTGGAGAAAGGCTTTGAATTGGAATGTGAGGGTATCATCCGTGATCCGCTGCACGTGCAGCGTTTGATTGAAGCCGTGATTGCCGCCGTCCAGATCGGTCAGGGCCTGGACGCCGAGGTCCGGATCCTCGACCCCGAGGGAAAAACCGTCGAGACCCTGAAAATGGGTGTCGCCCGAGCCACCGAACTGCAAGCCGCATGAAAACGATTACCGAATACCGACCGATGATCTTTTCGCTCCTCGCGGCGCAGTCCGAGAAGCATTCCCGGCAATATCGCCGGCTCAAAATTGAATTGCTGGCGACGGTGGGGTACGGCGCGGGTGGCTTGTGGCTGAGCTGCGACACGGGCTTCGCCCCCTGGCAGTGGCAGTTTTGGCTCATGTTCGCGCCGCTATTTCTGGCTGGAGAACTCACGTGGCGGGCGTGGGCTGGGAGGTAGGGGAAGTGCCAAGAGCCAAGTAACGAGAGCCAAGTGGCGCCACAATCTGCGTTGGGCAGTGGGCACTTGGCTCTTGTTACTTGGCTCTTGGCACTAAAACCCCTTATGCGACGCTAAGCGCGCTTTGACCCGCATGCCTCGCGTTATCTTCCACGTCGATATGGACGCCTTCTACGCGTCGGTGGAGCAGCGCGATCATCCGGAATATCGGGGAAAGCCGCTCATCGTCGGTTCGCCGCCGACCCAACGCGGGGTGGTATGCGCGGCCAGTTATGAGGCGCGGAAGTTCAAGGTTCGCTCGGCGATGCCTTCGCGGACCGCGGGCAAGCTGTGTCCGCACGGAATCTTTGTGCGTCCGCGGATGGATGTCTACCGTGCGGAGTCTGGAGCGATCATGGAAATCCTGCGCGGCGTGACCTCAGTGATCGAGAAGGTGTCAGTCGACGAGGCGTACCTCGATCTCAGTGCGTTGTTTCAGGATCACACCGACCCGGATACCGCGCTGGAGGCGGCAGTGCCGGTGGCCCAGGAGATCAAGCGCCGGATTGCCCATGAGCGCAGTCTCACGGCGAGCATCGGTGTCGCCTCGAATAAATTTCTGGCCAAGCTGGGCAGCGATTTTCAAAAGCCCGATGGGCTCACGCTCATCCGCGAGAGGGAAAAGGTGGCCTTTCTCAAACCTCTTTCCGTGCGGTCCATTCATGGCGTCGGGCCGGTGACCGCGGAGGCGCTGGAGACCCACGGGTTCAAGGTGATCGGCGATCTGCAGGCGGCATCGGGCGATCTCAGCGGTGTGGTCGGCTCGTTTGCCGAGAGCTTGAAGGCGCGGGCGATGGGGGATGATGAGCGGCCGGTGGATACCAGCGACGAACGAAAGAGCATCAGCGCGGAGAACACTTTTCTCGAGGACACGGACGATCGGCCGACCCTGCGCGAGGCCTTGAAAGAACTCGCCACCGATGTGGCTCACAGCCTGGCGAAACACGAGATGGGCGCGCTAACCGTGCAGGTGAAAGTGCGCTACAGCGACTTTACGACCTTGACCCGGCAGTTGCGTCTGGAAGATCCGGTGGTCAGCGCACGGGAGATCTATCGCCTGGCGCAATTCCTTCTCGCCCGCGACCATTTGGTGAAGAGCCCGCTGCGGCTCATCGGGATAGGGGTGTCGACGTTGGTCCCGCCGACGAGGCATCAACTGTGGCTGCCGATTTAATCCCGCCAAACCACGTTGGGCTTGATGAAGCTTTCGATGATGACGCGGCCGTATTCGTTGTAAACGACCAGGGGAGCTTCCGTGCTCGTCATGCCGGCGGCGTAGTCGAGAGCGGCTTTTAAATCATTAAATTGGCGGCGCCAATTCCGGCCCTCTCTGGTGAGGCTAAAGGAGGAATGAAAGTTCGAGTGGAGGAGGAAACGGGAGGTCATATTTTTCAGCGATAAAAGATGATCTATGGAAAATGTGGTATTTTAGATACGTTGTTTCACGTATGTTGCAAGGTTGATTTTCCAGTATTTTCAGTAAATCGTTGCGGGCAGGTCGTCGCTTGGCCGCGATTGGCTGGCGTCACGAAGTTTTCCCGGACCTGGCGTTTTGTGTTTCCAGTTCGCTTGAGCGGCTGGGGTATTGCATCCTTGGCGTGAACGAATTGGACCGGCTTTTCTCCCAAACCAAGGAGAGCCACGGCCGGCGCCACAGCCTGGAGGGATTCGCCGCCCTTTGCCGTGCCAAGGTGGACACGCCGCCGCATTTGAAGTCGGCTCGTTTTATCAAGGCGGTCGCGGTTGGGAGTTGCAATTGCATCCACGCAATATCGGAAAAAGCACGAATGGGGCCTGAGACCGCAGAAATGATTTCGGATAAACCCTTACGTGGATTCCGGGAATCTGATCTTTGTTGCTAAGTCGGGAACGGAGCGCGGTTTTATACTCGGCAATGAAGCTCCTTCTTACGGCCGCCTTCGCGGCCATCCTCCCTGCCTCGATCCTTTTTGCTGAAGACAAGCCGGCGGCTCCGGCAGCCTCGGCGGCCCCGGCGCCGGACAAGCCGGTTTTGAAGATCACACCGGGTCAGGTCATCGTTCCGTTCGACCGCATGCGCCGGATTTGGGGGGAATTGATCAGCCTCGACCTGGCCACGCGCACCGGAAAGTTCCGCAACGAGAGCAATGACGAAGTGATGAGTTTTACCGTGATGCCGTATGCGGAGTTGCTCCATCACGCGGCTTTCGGTGACCTGCAGGACTTCCGCGTGGGCGAGCGCGCCATTTTCCGTCTGCACGAAAACGAAGCCGGCCAATGGGTGTGGCTGACCTACATCCAGGACGAGATGAATTTCCTGAACGGCCACAAGGAATTCTACCACGTGGACCGCATCGACGCCGACAAAGGCGAGCTCGAATGCACCGACGCCAAGGCCGACATGAGCTACGTACGGGAGAAGGGGATCATCATCAAGACCGACAAGGACACGCGCTATTGGAAGCAGGGGCAGCCGGTGAAGTTTGCCGATATCAAGATCGGCGACCAACTTCGCACCCGGACACATGGCATCGGCAAAGGCAAAGTGCGTGTGTGCTGGGATGTATTTCTCGACGAAGAGAGCCTGTTGAAATTTCAGAACGAGCAAAAGGCCGAGGAAGCGAAGCGGCTCCAGGCAGAAGGTTCGCCGGGTTATGTCGACAAACTCGACGGCACCAATGTCGATCTCACGCTTTTCCAGGAAAGCGGCGAGCTCAGCCACAAGCTCAAGCCGGGTATGAAAGTGCGCGTCGCCCCAGCGGGCGTCGATCGCAAGGCGATCGGCACACCGGCCACGGGCTCCGTCACTGCGGCGAAAATGGCGGGCAATCTCGGCAAGGTATCGATCGCCCTGGACGCGGGCAGCTCGCCGCTCGTCGTCGGCAACGTGGCCCGCCTTTGGGAGGCGCAATAAGAGAGCCGGCGAAATCGCCTCGCGGTATCGAGGCAGTACTTTGACTTTCGCCGGCGGTTCGCCTTCGCTGTGCGCCCCTCTTTTCCCTCCATGACTTCTTCCTCGCTGCCTTTGATCCGACGTGCGCTGATGCTCGCCCTCGCGGCGGCGTCCCTCCTGATGTCGCAGATGCCCGCGTCAGCGGCCACGACGCGCGTCGATCACACCGATGAAAGCATTGTTGCGTTGCACGATCACCAGGATCTGAGTGATGCGGAATACTGGCAGCAAAACGCCACGCCGACAGGCAAGTGCGACGGCGGGAAAGTGGCGAAGATGCTCGTGGAAGTCGCGAAGGTCTTCCAGCCGGTCACGACCAGCGAAGAGGCGATCGATGTGCTGTCGCACCATGGCGTGATCGGCTCGCCGGACGCGTGGCGCAAGGGGATCGCGCCTGGCCAGACGATGAGTGGCGCGAATGTCGCCACGGTATTGAACCGCTGTGCCGTGCATCTACCGATTCCGCCGCCCAAGTCGGCGAACGCCACGCCGCTGGAGGCGACACCGCCGGCGCAGCTCAAGGACAGTTATGACATCGTCGTCGCCGGCGCCGGGACGGGCGGGGTCGGTGTGGCCGTGCAAGCGGCGCGCATGGGCCGCTCCGTGTTGCTGCTGGAAGAGACGGATTGGATTGGTGGACAGATGAATGCCGCGGCGGTGACCTCGATGGACGAAGGTGTGGCCCTGGTGCGCGAACGCGGTCTCTATCGCGAACTGTGTGGCCTGATCGCGGCGCACTATCAGCCGCTGGGCATCAACTACATGACCGCTTACTGGAATGGCCACGTGTGCGTGGAGCCGTGCGTGGGCAAGCAGTTGCTTCACGTTTTGCTGGGCGATGCGCGTGGAAAGGGGGTGCTCGACCTGGCTTTGCGCACGCGGGTGACCCAAGGTGCTGCGAACCAGCGATACCGTGACCGGTGTGCAGATCGAAAGCGTGACCGCCGCCGGCGCGGCCTCTCGCACCGTGACGAGCAAGGTGCTCGTCGACGCCACCGAATGGGGCGACGTGATCCCACTCACGGGCGCGCGTTACCGCGTGGGCAATTGCACGAACGACGCCATCGATCCCACGCGCCACGTGCAGGACAATACCTGGACCGCGGTGGTGAAACAGTATCCGCATGGTGTGCCCGATGAGTTGCTCATCAAGCAGGCGCCGCCCGGTTATACGCCGGCCGTCGAGGCGGCCTTCGTGCGCTCGTTGGTCAATGGCGACAAGATCGATGCGAAGACACGTCCGTGGACGTGGGCGACTTTCATCGGCTACCGCGGCATGCCGGATAGTTCGCGTCCCGGAGATTCACCGCCGATCACGCGCACCCATCTCAACTACAACAACGACTATCACTCGACCGTGGCGGAGATCGAAGACCTGAAAGTGCGCCAGGCGACGAATCGCGAGATGCGGCTGAAGACGTTGGACCTGCTCTATTACATTCAGCATACGCTGGGAAAGACCGACTGGTCCGTGGCCAACGACGAGGGCCTCGATTCCGCCTACAACCGCGCGGAGATCGATCGCTGGCTGGCCGAGCGACCGGACCTCGCGCCGTATCGCGCCGTTCTCTATCACTTTTCGGTGATGCCCTACACTCGCGAGAGTCGACGGATCATTGGCCTGCACACGCTCTGCGCGCATGAGATCGAGCGGATTCCCGGTCCGCCGGTGCAGTTTGCGCACACCGTGGCCCTCGGCGACTACGCCGTGGACCTGCACGGCTCGATGACGGCGCCGTATCTCGAGTTGGATCTCGATCATGAGTCCGACATTCCCCACGGTTTCGGCCAGCGCGGCCTCGGTCCCTTTGCCATTCCGTTCGAGTGTTTCATTCCGGAGAAGATCGATGGCTTTTTGCCCGCGGAGAAAAACTTCTCGCAATCGCGCATGGCCAACGGTGCCACGCGCCTCCAGCCGCATACGTTGCTCATGGGGCAGGCCGTGGGGGCCATCGCCGCGCTGGCTATTCAGCATGGCGTACAACCGCGCGCGGTGGATCCGGTGGAAGTGCAGAAGGTGTTACTCGATGCCGGTGACACGCTCTGCATCGATGGCGCGCCGGGGACGCGTTGGGGTACACCGGAATGGCGTGACGAGCAACTCGCGACCTTGCGCAATGGCGCGCCTGCAGAACCGACGAAAAAGTAGGGCGCGCCCTACTCCATCGACGGCCACGGAGCCCGCGTGAGGGACACGCGCATGAGCGTGTAGATCACGCCCACCACGGCGATTTCGCTGAGCAAAAACCAGTGGAACCAACCCATCGACCAAGCCCAAATCGCGACCAGCGACAGGCTGATGGACACGAGGATCACGCCGAAGAGATCCAGTCCGCGGCGGGCCGACCGTGCTTCTTCGCCGGCCTTGGAAAATGGGATCGCCTTGCCGCCGAGGTGTGGCGCGAGGGTGAACGCGGGCAGCGCGATGAGCCCTGGCAAGAGCAGCGGCAATTCAGCACTCGTGTGGCGCAGAAAATACACTACAGCGGTAAAGAACACCATGAGCGGAATGGTGATGAAGCACGTCACTGCCTGCCGCGCGCCTGCACAGAGGAGCGCCGGACCTGGAATCGGCGCGGCGCGAAATACATCGCCGGCCTGCCACTGCTGCGAATACTGCAGCAGGCTGAGCGCGAAGAGGGGAATCATGCCCATGTAGGCGCCGCAGAAGGCCACACCGAAACCGCCAAACGGATCGGCGCCGTGCTGGCTCACCGGCATCATGAATGCGATGGGCATGACGAGTAGCGGGGCGAGGCCGGGATAGACGCGCAGCTTCACGTCGCGATCGCGGACGAGATAGCTGGCGACGAGAACGAACGCGGCGCGGCGCACCGGATTGCGCAGCCACCACGACAGCAGCGGGGAATGCACCAGGGCATCCAGCCAGCGGCGGCTGGCAAGTTGCGAAGCCGGCACGGCCGAGGTGGTTTCTCCGAGGAGTTGCATTCCCGTCTCGTAATGGCGCGCCATGCGGCCGAGCGCGAGCCACGCCACGAGGGAGGTGCAGGCGACGCCGATCACGGCCAGCGTCATCGCACGGATTCCGCCGTTGCCGGTGATGGCGTCATCGAGGCCGGCGAACCACGCGGGCGGCAGCAGGTCGAACCACCAGGGATGGATTCCAATGCTGCCCCTCTGGAATGTCGCGCGCCCGATGACGCGCGGAACGAGTTGCCCGGCGACGACCGTTCCCACGGCGACGAGCACCTGCACGGTCGTCATGATACCCTCCAGCTTTTCGCGGCCAAAGCTGCGCAGGCACAGCTCGTAAGCCAGCACCACGCCACCGGCGCAGAAGACGGCCTCGAGCACTGTGGACAAGGCATGGGCCAGCGGGTAAAGCGCGTTGCCATTGGGGGACAGCACACCGGCGACCATGCCAGCGAGATTGAAGGCGCCGGCGATCCAGAGGGAGACCTGCAGGAGAACGGTGAGCTTCGCCCGGAGCAACGCTTGCGGCGTCACCGGCCGGTGCAGGAGGATGTCCGCTTCTTCCTTGTTGAAGAGGATTTCGCCCGACGACGCGGCGATGAACATCCCGCAGAAAAGCAGCGTCATCCCGTGTAGATAGATCGAGATCTCGAAGACCGGACGCTGGACGAAAGCGAGGGCGAAGCAACCGAAGCACCCGTAGGCCAGCAAGGTGAGCAGGAGCTTGGAGGCGACGGAGCGGGGCATGTTGTTGCGCCGCAGTCCGCGCGAGCTGCGCCCGCGCAGAAAAAGCGTCAGGAACAATCGGTGCAGCGCACGATCCGGCGAAACGGCCGCCGGTGCGGAAGCATCCGTCGTCATGGGCGAAAAGTCCGGGCAAAATCCTCGGCGCGGCGCTCGAGTTCCGTGCCGCCGGTGAGCTGGGTAAACAAGCGCTCGAGCGTGCCGGCGCCGCTCTCGGCGACCAACGTCTCGGGCTTGCCGTCGAGCAGGAGCCGGCCCTTGTCGATGATGAGCACGCGATCGCACACCCGCTCCACCACATCGAGAATGTGCGAGCTGTAGACGATGGTTTTGCCCTCGCGGGCCAGCGTCTGGATCAGCGCCTTGAAGCCCACGGCGGCGTTGGCATCGAGGCCGTCGAGCGGTTCATCGAAGAAGACCACGGGCGGATTGTGCAGCAGCGCGGAAGTGATCACCACCTTGCGCCGCATACCCTTGGAATAGGCGCCGAGCAGTTTGTCCGTGAGGGTGGAAAAGCTGAGATCGAAAAAGGCGATGAATTGTTCGATGCGCGCCCGCGCCGCCGCCTCGGGAATGGCGTAGAGGGCCGCGACCATCTCGAGGTATTCGAGGCCGGTGAGGGATTCGAAAACGGCGCCCGATTCCGGCACGAAACCGACGTGCCGCTTCACTTCCAGCGTGTCGCTCTGCAAATCGTGGCCACAGATCGTCGCCGTGCCGCTGGTAGGTGCAAGCATGCCGGTGAGCATCTTGAGCGTAGTCGATTTTCCCGCGCCGTTCGGGCCGAGAAAGCCGACAATTTGCCCGGCGGGAATCTCGAAAGTGATACCGTCCACCGCGACCTGTTCACCGAAACGCTTCGTCAGTTGCTGCACCGAAATCATACGAACATCTATGTGCCCTCGCTGAAGACCTTTGGCGACGAAAATTCCCGCGCTCGATAGTCGGCTCGAGGCGGATGGTATTGGGTGAACTGCGGCGTGCCTGCTGCAACTCGGTCGTGCGATGGCAATCTTAACTCGGCAGCGGCAATGGCAGATCGCTGAAATCGAGCTGGTCTTCGTTGCGGTGCGAGGGCGAGGGCGCCCGGCTGCGCTGGCGGAAGTTCCGTTCATTGCGCATTTCCGCGGGAGCGGCGCGGGCCACCGGCGGTGCAGGTTTCAGCTTCTCGTTGGCGATGTAACCCGTGACGCCATTGTCGGTGACCACCTTCGAATAGCCCGGCTCGCGCTTGAGCATCGTCACCTGGGCGCCTTGCGGTAGTTGAAAATCGGGACCGCTCTGCAGGTTCGTCAGGTCGTTGGCAAAGTAGTGTCCGTTGATGTTGAGATCGACGGCTTGCGCCGGGCCGTTCTTGTAAAAGCCGGCGGAGGGAGCCGAGACCATCATGCGGCTGCCCATCGGCACCGGATCCGTCGCGCACCCGGCCAGGAACAACAGACCGCAGCCGGCGAGCATGAGGAGCGCGATTTTCATACTTCTGATTCGTGCCAGCGCGTCCCCGCGGTCTGCGAAATCATGTCGCTTGCGCGGTTCACAAGAACGGCCGAACTGTACCGGTAATCTCGTTCATTTGAAGCGCGCTGCAACTGGCAGATGCGAATACCCAAAACAGCTCCATGAAAACAGAAAAGCCACACCCCGAAGAACTTGATCTTGCCATCCCGGACATGGATTCCGAAACCGCGGAGCGAGCGGTGCAAGCATCGCTCGAAGGCCTGCCGGGCATGATCACCGTCCGGCTGGTGGAGCGCGGCGCCTTTGCCCGCTACAACCCGAATGTCATTAATAAGGACCAGATCTGCATCGCGGTGCGGCAGGCCGGTTACCGCGCCAGCATCTTCCAGGATTCGAAGTCCGGAAAGACGGGCCTTTCCTCCCAATAAACACCCTCAGGATTCCGCCAGGAAAAAGTCGCTGGCGTGAAAGCCCATGAGCTTCACGGCCTCGTAGAGCTGCTGGTCATGGGCGAGTTCGGGATCGAGTCGGAGCACGACCGCGTCTCGCGTGACGGCTGTCCCGTAAACACCGGGTAGATCTTCCAAGGCGGCTTTCAGGGCCAGCGCCTGTTCATCCGAATGAATACCACCGGAGATACGAAGGAAGCCGGTCCTTTCGAGGGGATGTGCGTGCACGTTCATACGCTCTGAATCGCATGCCCGCCGTCCCGCGCCCTTGTAAATTCTTACTCCACCGAATGAGATTCCGGCGTGAGCTCGCGCTCGGCGAAGTCTTTGAAACGCTCGAGATCTTCCTCGAGTTCGCGCTGGGGATCGGTGCCGAAGAGACGCGCCAGGGTGAGGGCCGCGGTACCGCCGATCGGCTGTAGTTCGATGCAGACTTTGACGTAGGTGCTCGTGTCGGACAGCTGATCGAAGCGGACGGTTCCGGCGTTCTGCAACTTCGCGCCGTGCACGGACTGCCAGGCGATCAGCTCGTTTTCGTGCTCGTTGATAATCTCGGCGTCCCATTCCAGTGCCGGGCCGATCGGTCCGCGCGCCACCCAGTGCGAGTGCCACGCGTCCACGAGTTCGACGGATTCCACATGACGCAGGATGCGCGGCAGCTGATCGAGATTGCGCCAGAATTGATAGAGCTCGGGCGCCGGGCACTGCACTTCCACCGCATATTCGATCCGCAATCCCTGGTTGCCCGGAACGCCATCTCGATTGCGGCGGTCGAGCTGATTGATGCCCAATTGATGATAGAGAGGGCAATGGCCACTGGCCCCGCGGAGGAGGAAGCCCGCGCCGGTACCCAGAAGCAAGGTCCGCGCGGTTCCGCGGCGCAAAAGTCCGGCACCGATCAACGCTCCGCCGGCGAGGATCGAGCCAAGACGCTCGGTAAGACCGAGGTTCATCCCGAACAACCGACTGAAACGCCGCCCGACGAGTTTCTGCAAGGGGTGGAATGACGTGCTCATATTAGACACGATTCGCAGCGTGCCGCGCGGCTGGATTCATTCGGGGAAGCAAGGTTTCTGGTTTCTGGTTCCCCGCCTCGTTGCCGCTGGACGTTCGGAAGGGGAAAACCAGAAACTAGAAACCGCTTCAGACTCTCCTACGGGCCGATTTTTAAGACGCGAGTGTCCCCGTGCAGCACCGGCAGCGAGACTACCGGTCCTTGGCCGACCGTTTGGCCGGTGAGGACATCGGTGACGGGGCCCGCCTTTCCCACGTTGAGTTGCAGGTTACTGTTCTGCGTGGCATGGATGGCCACGAAGGGACCATTGGCGTAAACATTGCAATCGGTCTCCGTGTAGAGATGCACGCCGGCGCGGTGGGCGGCGAAGCGTAGGAGCTCGCTGGTGAGTCCCGGCGCGCCGACGAAGAGCGATGCGCCTTGTCCATCGTCGCGCTTACGAAAGGCAACCGCGCCGCTGCCATCCGGGTAGGTGTAGAGGATGTCTTCGGCGTGACCATCCAGTGCGAAAAGCGGAGACACCGTGTGCTGCAGACCGAACGGCTGGTGAAGGGTGGCGGGATTGCCGGCCACCGGCGTGATCCAGGCTTTGACGTCGCCCAAAGCGCGCAGGTGAAAGCCCGTGAGGTCCTGCATCGCGGCGAGGGAAGGAGTGCCGTTATCGAAATAGCCGGGCGCGTAACACCAGACGCAAACGCTTCCGCGAGTGGCGTCGCGCAGCTGGTGGCGTTGCGCGGTGGAGAGGTTCCACGCATTGAGAAAGACGTAGAGCTTGGCGTGCACCTTTCCGGCGGCGACGTCGTCGAGCAGATACTGCCCATAAGGAGCGCCGACCCGGCCGAGGCGGGAGCGGGCCTCGGTAACACATGGGCCGGTTACGGCCTGGCCGCCTGGGGCCACGCGCCACATCGAGGGCGCATCGATGACCGCCGCGATCTCGGGCCGGAACGGAGTGGGGGGCTGGAGCATGGCGTCGTCGAGCGCCTTGAGTTTGGCCATCTGCCGCCACATGCCGCGGTCGCGAAACCAGCCGGTGGCGCCGAGATCCATCCACACGTGCGAAGTTGCGCCAGCGATTCCTGGGCGACATTGCGGGTGAGTTCGGCATTTGTGGCCTCGAGGGTGGTGACGTGATCGCGGTAACCGGGCGGCGTGCCGGTGGCCAGGTAAGTGTGCGTGTCGTCTTCGTTGAGCCACATCTTGCCGGCGAGCGCCACACTTTCCGCGGCGGACATGGAGGGCGCGCTGCCGCCGAGGCCGCGATCGGAATAGGAAATCGGCGAGCAGACGATATCGATGTCCGGACAATCGAGCACGCGGCGCAGCGCATAGTGGCCGGAGGTGGCGGGGCCATTTCCCACCGTGCCGAATTCGTGGAGATATCCCGTAGAAAAAGAGGACGAGCTTTTTGCCCGCGGAGGCCTGCCGGGCGGCATGGGCGATCTCGCAGACGCAATCGGCCATGCTCTGCTGCTGGAATTCCGCCCAGTCGATGAGCGCTTGCCCGGTCTTCGGATCGCGGAAGATGCCCGCCGGTGCGGCATGTCGCGCGGCGGGTGTAGGCACGCTGGCGGTATCGAAACTCACGCCGGTGTCATTCCAGGCGTGGCGCAGGGCCTCATCATCATGGTAATGTGCACGCAGCCACTTTCGCCATTCGCGCAGGTCGGCGGGAGCATAGCCGTTGAGCGGTTGCTTCCACGTGTCTTCGTAAAACCATTCACCCGTGTTCTGGCCGACGGGATGATAACCGGCCATGTGGTCACCGAATTTCTCCTCGAGATGCTTCACCAGTGCGGTGAGACGTTCCGCGGCATCGTGCCGATACAGCGGTGACGCCGGGACCATGGCATCACGGCGCCCATTTTCCCACTGCATGACTTCGTCGGGATGCGCCTCCCGCCACCACGCAGGTGGATTCATCGGGATGCGCGGAATGAGCAGCGCCCGTGGATCGGCGGCGAGCACGGTGTGGCAGGCGGCGTCTTCGGAGGTGAAGTTCTCCGTCTCGCCGGGTTTCGGCCAGGGTAGACCGATGGGGAAAGTGATGAAATGGACGCCAACCTTTGCGGCCATCTTGATCTGATCAGGAAAGGGATCCGCAGGTCCGCCGAGGTGCACGAACGGCTGCCCCGGCTGATAGAACTCGACGAACAGCGAGCGCGCCGGCACGGCCTTGGCCCAGAGTTGCACGTGATAGTGATGCCCTTCGGCGAAGTGCAAAACAGGGCGGTGATAGAGGTGAAAGTCCGGCCACTGGCCATCGGGCGGGGCGGTGAGCTTCACATGCAGACCGGAGCCGTTCTCCGCACCGGCCTGCGATTCCACGGTGATCTTGCCTACGGTATTCGCCGCGCCCTGCGGCCACGATGTCCAGTCACGATCGAAGTCGCCCTGGCCGCCCTCGAAATCGCACAACGGGATGACATCGCTCTTCTGGCCGACTTCGGTGACCTGGACTTGGTCGAGATACACGTCGCCCGCGCCGTGACCGAAGCGGAAGTGCATCGTGCCCGTGTCCGCGCTGTCGGCGGCGGTGAAGTCAAAATCGATCTTCTGCCAATCCGGCCCAATCGGCAGGGCCGAAGATCCCGGCGCCCCGAAGAACATGCGCGCCCGCACTGGCTGGCCATTGACCAAGATGCGCGGCGCCCCATTCGGCGACTCGACGCGTGCGGTCAGTGAAGCGGCGAAAAGAGAAGCAGCGGGCAAGACGAGCGACAACAACGAAGCGAGAACCGGACGAACCGAAGGAAACATGGAGGGGAAGGTGGGGGCTGGTGAGGCGGAGATTCTCGAACAACGTGCCGCCGGAATCTAGAGGGAATCGACGCTCCACACGGAACTTTTACGTAGAGCCCGCGACGCCAAATCGCCCGCTTTTGATGGGCGTTCCACAGGATGCGGAAGGGTTTGCTTGTGGAACGTCCGTTCTCGGAATCGGCCTGCAAGGCCTCGAAACCGCCCGCAGGGTCCGGGTAATGGTGAAGAAATTTACCTGTCCGTAGAATCTGCATCACGTCGATCAGTCCGGATTCATCTCTCATACCAACCGCATCGACTTGTGATAGCACGCCATCCAACGCGTTCAAATATGGCAACCGTGTCAAATCGGCAGCTCCATAACGCTGCCATGATCTCCCACCGCAACTTACACGCCACCGCTCCAGGGCCGCATATACGGATCGGATGAAAGAGCCGGTAAAATGACCTCAGAGGAAGCGGTGGTCTACCGGGCGAGGAAGCTTCGGAACGATCGGCGATCGTTCCTATCCCGGGAGAACTTACGGTTGGCCGCTCAATCGGATCTTAGCGAGGAACCAGCGTGTTGTCTTCGAACCAGGAGGCGATACTGTAATTGAGTACCGCACCCTGATTGCCCAACGCCGTGTCGTAGTGGAGTTTTGTGTCGCCGGTGAAGCTGATGGTATTGCCAATAATGGCGCCGTCGAACTCGCCGTTAGAGCCACCGCCCTTGACTGAGACAGAGGAGTTGGGCGCGTAGACAACGCCGGAAAAGACACCGTTGCCGGAGATGTCGATTTGCTGAGTCGATTTCGGATTCGGGTCGCCGTAGAAGGTGAGGTTACTCGGAACGGTGGAGGTATTGACAATGCCGTTGCCGGCAATACTCACCGACTTATCGACGTAAAAGGTCACATGCGCCCCGGCGGGAATATTGATCCCCGCATTGCCGCTTATGCTGAGCCCTCCCGGAATCCAGATTTCGATGTAACCAGTCCCCGTAATGATGAGGTTGGAGCTTTGTAAACCTAAGGCATCGCCGCTCTTGGTATCACTGACCTCATAGCGTATCGGTGAAGCGGCCGTGCCGTTCGTGCTGTCCAATGTAATGTCGCTTTTGGAGGGTACGAGGGGTGTCCATATAACACCGGTCATGGTGTTGGGATCCGGTGGATTGGGAAGAGCCTCATAGAAGTCCGTTGTGACCGTGCCGTGGACGTTAGCGGTGCTACCCTGGACCGGCGTGTCGTTCGTCGCGACGTTGCCGAAAATGTTGGCGCCGGAGGGACTCAGATTGATCACGCCGGGGGTGCCGTTACCCAGCGGGTTATCGTCGCTTACGACGTTGGCCTGCTGGGTGGCCTTGGTCGCACTGTATTGGCCGTAGAGGACGGACCCGTCGGGTTGGGGTATTCCACCAGTCGAAGCGTTTGGGTCCGTCGAGTTGTAGCTGTCAATGGTGATGTTATGGTTGTTGAGATTGATGCCGGTCGCGGAGAAAAGCGCGGCGTCGCCGATGAAGACGGGTTTGGCAATGACTTCGATCGTGCGGGAAGCTTGCGGTGTGGTCAGGGTGTTGCCGGCGCTGTCGACGTGAAATTGCAGCTTGCGCAGCAAGTTGTCGTACTTCTGTGAACCTACCTTGGCGCCGCCCGCCAATGGGACGATGCCGGTGGACCGAATACGGTACCAAGTGCCGCTTGAGTTGGCGCCGCCAGTGCCGGGCAGGGCGTCCACGGTTACATTTGCGCTGAATACCGTGCTTCCCGTGGAATTCTGGCCGCCGTGGGGAATGGAGAGCGTGGGAAGCTGAATCCGCGGATAGGTGTTGCCGCCGGAAGTGTACATCGTGACGGTGCCATTGGTCGATGATGCATTGGCGGCGGTGAGCGTAGCGAGGTCCGACTGCAAGGAGCCGGGGACCTGAAGAGGGTTGGTCAGCGTCTGGTTGAAGAGCAAGGCGGTCCATGAGGTGCTCGAAGTGCCGCCCTGCTGGAGACTGGGATCGACCTTGGTCAGCGGGGCGCGCAGCCGCACCAAGGCATACTGGGCCCCATCTTCCGCCGAGGTCAGCGCGTCGTGCCAGCTTGCCGTCTGGTAGTTGGAGCGAAAACGACTGCTGACGGTGAGAAACGTTGAGCCGGCGATGAGGGCCAGAACGACCAGAGTGCACAGCGCTGCGAGAAGCGAGCTACCATCTTCACGGCGGGCGGTTGGTTGGGAGAGGGAGGATTGGAATTTCATTAGAATATATTCCTCAGCAAAACTTTGGTGCCTACCGTGGTGCCCACACGGGCATCGGTATTCGAATTCGGTTGAAGAGCTGCCATCCAATTACTGCGGCTGAATTTCGGCGCAAACGTCGCGCTGACGGTGATGAATATCTGCGTGGTTAAGGGGGCTTGGAAGGGCTTGTCGATGACGCTAAAATCGGAGACGTTGTCGGCGATGCTGCGGGGATTGTTACGGGAATCGGTCGCTGGCAGATCGGGGTCGACTTCCGCGCGATAGAGTGTGCTTCCGAGCAGGTAATAACAAACGACGATGGGTTTCGAATAGTCGGTCCCGTAGGCGACCTTGTTATTGACGATCGTCACGTCGTTGAGGGTGGTCGGATCGTAGAAGGCGGAGGCAGGGGTTGTTGCTTTCCGGTAATGCGGAATGACCACTGTGAAATACTTTGTCGCCTGGCCGATGGAATTGTTCGTATAGGTAAAGGTCTGAGTTGACCCACCTGGCGGCGTATAAGTGACCGAGTTGGAACTGACACTGACCGCCATCGCCCGGCGCAGGTCTGTGTTGAAATAGTCCATCACCCGCAATTGGTCACCTTGGCTGCTGAAATAGCTGTCCGTGGCCTTAAATGAGGTTTGCATGGCAATGGAGGCGCTGATCAATGCCGCCATCGCCGCGGTGAAAACGCAGGTGGCGACGATCATTTCAACGATGGTCATGCCGCATTGGCGAAGCGAAGAGGAGGTACGCATTTTTATTGGAGGGAGCCATTTTTGGACTGGATCATGGACCCAACCTGGGTGCGGGTGATGTTACTCGAGTCTGTCCAGGAGTAAGTAATATCGATGAGCAATGCCGGATAGCCGCTGAGGTCGTTGGGGGATAGGGTGTTAGCGCACCCGGTGGTATCGACGGTGACAACCGCGCTCGCCCCGATTCCCACGCGGGTGATTTGATAATAGGGCAGAGCGTTGGCCACCTGCAGTGTCCAATCTCCCGGAGTCTGTGAGTTGGATTTGTAAGTTTTGGGGGCGGCGGGAGCGGCGCTGTCTATCTGAGATGCGTATTCATATTGATAGTCGGGAGTCGCACTTTGCCGCTGGGTATCATTCGAGAAGATCTGTCCGCCGAGCGCATAGACGTTGACCGTTTCCTTGAAGTTTTTCATTGCAGTAAGCGATCCGCCGAAGGAGTTAGGGTCCGTATTCATCACACTGGTGCTCAGCGAGCCGCTTGCCGTGGTGGAACCCGCCGGTAGAACGGGCCTGGCCACCTCCGTGAAACTCAGGGCGCGTATGGAATCGATCCGGGTTAGCATGCACTCGCGGACGGTCACCAACTCCTTGGACCGTCGCAGGAGCCGAAAAGACTGGGCGGCGGTGGTGAACAACCCCGCCAGGCCGATCACGATGACCACCAGACTGATCAGGGTCTCAACTAGCGTGACCCCTCCTTCGCGCGAAGTGCTGTTGCGTGTGCCCCACTTGAGCGTGTGGCAGGTCTGAAAAAATGGTCTGCCCGGCGGAACTGTGGGTTTGGGTGCCGTAATTTGCATATACACTGATGTTTAAGGTATATGAGCAGGTCTCATGCCTCAAAATTGAGAATGTAGACTGCGGAAGACTACGTATAGATACACCCGTGTACTGGCACGTCAATGGGCAAAAATTCAGAGAAAAAGCCTTATTCTCGTATTTGAATAACCGACACTCCAAACTGCGGCACTTCGCCTACCATGTTTCCTCTTCGGGAGCCGGGTCGAGGCTGGTCGCCGCCGCAGGGCGTCCTTTTTTGATTTTTGAGGTCGGCCCTAGTGGAATTACGGCCCTGATGATGGAGCGGAGACCCGGCCTCCGAAGAACATGCGCGCCCGGACGGGTTGGCTGTTGATGACGATGCGCGGCGCACCATTCCTTTTAACCGGTACCGGAACCTTCCTCACTGGCATTGAGGGCTCTGGAGATTTTTTGCCGTCACCATGTTGGCGCGGAGAAAAGCCGGAGCCGGGGTCAGGAGTTCTGAGCTCGCTCCCCGCGAACTGTCCGGTCTCGCTCGCTGATCAAATTCGGTTCGATTTGTACTTGCGCTTCGGCCACATTCGGCCATCTTCGCCGCCCTGCCACGGCGCGACCGGCGCGGTGCCGGAGACGGTCCAGATTGGACCTCCCAGCCCACACCCGGTGGATGACCCGCGCGGGAGACGAAAGACTTGAAGGGTCGACGTCCCCCACGTAAAGTCCCAGCTCCGTCCACTTATTGGGGGTATAGCTCAGTTGGTAGAGCGTCTCGTTCGCAATGAGAAGGCCAGGGGTTCGAATCCCCTTACCTCCACCATCTTTTGCCGCTGGGAGCGGCAAAACATTTCTGGAGCCTCGGGAGAGGCGAGCAGGGGATGAGGAACGCAGTTCGACTGCTCGCGCGGTAGCGCTGCCAAAAAACCGCGGAGCGCCAAATGCAGGTTGCCGGAGCAACAATCCCCTTACCTCCACCATCTTTTGTCGCTGGGAGCGGCAAAACATTTCTGGAGCCTCGGGAGAGGCGAGTAGGGGATGAGGAACGCAGTTCGACTGCTCGCGCGGTAGCGCCGCCAAAAACGCGGAGCGCCAAATGCAGGTTGCCGGAGCAACAATCCCCTTACCTCCACCATCTTTTGCCGCTGGGAGCGGCAAAACATTTCTGGAGCCTCGGGAGAGGCGAGCAGGGGATGAGGAACGCAGTTCGACTGCTCGCGCGGTAGCGCTGCCAAAAAACCGCGGAGCGCCAAATGCAGGTTGCCGGAGCAACAATCCCCTTACCTCCACCATCTTTTGCCGCTGGGAGCGGCGAAACATTTCTGGAGCCTCGGGAGAGGCGAGCAGGGGATGAGGAACGCAGTTCGACTGCTCGCGCGGTAGCGCCGCCAAAAAACCGCGGAGCGCCAAATGCAGGCCGCTGGCAGCGGCAATCCCCTTACCTCCACCAAATTTACCGCCGGGTGGCGGTGAGCTTACTTCAATAAAACCGCTGGGGGATTGTTAGTCCTTCCTGGCCATCAGGCGCGAGGGCCATCCGACGCGAACGAGAAGGCCGTCCGGCCCGCAAATCCCAACTTCATACAATCTCCATTCCCGGTGGCGCAAGATGCCGCCCGGGCGGATGATGAGGTCATCGACCTCGGGCGGCGATGGCCTCGACGTTCTGAGTGCGGATGAAAACACCAAAGGGATTATTCTCTTCCGGCACTCGCCAAAGGCCGCTTCCCGCCTGCGTCAGATGAACTTCGCAGCCCCACCCAGTCATGATAATGTAGTTGGCGTCTCCGCCCGTGCGCGTGAATCCCCAACCGCTCCCAGAAGGGGATCGCGGCAGGCAGATCGTTGCTTGGAACTATAGCGAATGCACCGACAGTGGCGGGGACTGGCATATCTTCTCGATTCGGTTGGAGGGCATCGGAGAGTGTTTCCGCCCTCTGCACTCGCTCCGCTTTTAAGTGGCGGTCGTCTGGAGCGAACGTACCAGGTCGCGGATTTTCTCCGCGTTGGGCGTGTTCCAGAAGACGACCTCAGCATCATCAGAAGCGGCGGAGGCAAATTCGATCCGGCCAATTCCGACCAGACCGGAGATACCGGAGGTGTTGAAATTGATGCTCCGAATGTCCTGGATGCGCAATTCGGTGGATTGCTTGGAGACGATGCCGAATTCGGTGCTCACCCGGACGTTGGTCACGAGATATTTACGGCTCGCGCGGTCGAGGCGAATCCACCCGATGAGAAAAATGGCGACGAGGAGCAGGACGCCGCGGATGATCCACTCCACGGTCCGGTCTTCAATCCAGTGCTGTAAGAACGAGCCGACCAGCAGGGCCAGCATGATGACGATGACGGACCATTTGCCAGCGTAGTGCCAGTTCGAGACGGAGCCAGACCACATGACCTGTTCGCTTTCAATCGGATGATGATCACTCATTGTTTGGGCCAATATGAGCAGCCCGGGGCAAAAGAGGCGAGCCGAGATTCTTGGTGTCAGCCGGCGGGGTGGCAGGGCCGCGTCGGTGATGGCTTCGCATCAAGCCGCGGTGGCGAGTTCCGACCGGGGCGTCTGCCGACGTTGCGTCCGATAGCGGCGCTTGAAATTGCGGCGGCGAGTGGCGGTCTCTTCTGCGCTGTAGAGCTCTTTGACGAGGCCCATGAATCCGCTCTGCAATTCGGCCACGCTCATCTGGCGCGGCTGTAAATTGATGTCGAAAAGCGTGCAGAGGTCCCACGCGCGGTCCCGTAGGATTCGTCCCTCGGCCTTGAGTCGGTGATAGAGCGGGGTGCCGGGAAATGGGGTGAGGAAAGTAACCTGCACCTCGTACAAACCGCTCTGGCGGACAAAGCGCAGCACTTCGTCGAAAACCTCCGGCGTATCGCCATCGAGGCCGAGGATGAAGCAACCCATTGACGGTGACGCCTTTGGATTGAATGCGCTCGATGGCGGCGAGATAGCGATCGTGCCGACGCAGCTTCCAGTTTGCCGCGGTCTCGAGACCGTCCAGGCTTGCGCGCCGCGGGCTTTCCAAGCCGACGAGAACCTGCTGGCAGCCACTGTCGCGCATGAGACCGAGGAGGTCGTCGTCTTCGGCCACGCGCAGATCGGCCTCGGTGAACCAGCGCACTTTCTCCCGGGCGAGGGCGCGCAGCAGGCTCTTATAATGATCGCGGCGCACGAAGTTGTTGTCGTCAGCAAACTCGATGAAGGGGCGTGGCCAGAGGCGTTTGATCGCCTGGATTTCGGCGATGACCTTTTCGATGGGTTTCAATTTGTAGCGCGGCGTGAGCAGGATGCTGCTCGCGCAGAATTCGCACTTGTGCGGGCAGCCGCGGGCTGGTCTGCACGGTGATGCGATTATATTTGTCCAGATCGAGCAGATCGAAGCGCGGCATGGGCGCCTCGCGCAGATCGAAAGCACCGTGCTCTTCGCTCCGATAAATGCGCTGGAGCGAGCCGCGATCGAAATCCGCCAGCAACCGCGGCCAGAGCGGTTCGCCTTCGCCGATGACGATGGCGGTGGCGTGCTCGAGCGCTTCGTCGGGCAGGGAGGTCACGTGCAGGCCGCCCATCACCACGGGAATCCCGAGCGCGCGATAATGATCGGCCACGGCGTAGGCATCGTAGATTTGCGCGGAGAGCGAGGTGAGGGCGACGAGATCGAGTTCCGTGGGCAACGAGCCGAGCGCACGCAGGTCGGCGATCTCGTGGTATTCGATATGGAAGCTGGGCGGTGTCAGTCCCGCGAGGGTGAGCAGAGAGAGGCTGGGCAACGAGGCGATGACCTTGCTGCGTTCGATGAAGCCGGGCAGGGTGAGACCGGCGGCGAGGAGTTCGGCGTTTTGCGCACGCACTCCGCTCATGGCGATAAAACCGATGCGTTTCTGTTTCATAAAAGGGCGAGGAAGGTGATGACGCCGCCGGCGAAAAGGCTCAGCACCGGCACGGCGAAGAGATGGCGTGCCCAGGAGAGATGAGCGGCGAGAAGGCAGCAGAGAGGCATCGTCACGCCGCCAATGAGGAAGGCCAGCGAGGCGCTATCGAGCATCGCGGGTTGGGCGGGTAACATGCGGGCGGTGGCCCAGAAGAGGAGATTGGCAAAGCCGAGTCCAAAGAAGGAGATGTGGCCCAGTCGGTAAAGCCGCCGCGGCCACGAGGCGTAGCCGCCGAGCCAGTTTTCGCGATGGAAGCACAGTCCCATGACGGAGCCGGAGAGAAAGCCGAGGAGGATCCAACCCCAGGCGAACACCAGGTTCCAATACAGAAGGTGCGCATTCATCGTGGCGGGAGAGTAGGGGGAGAGCGCGCCGGGCCGTTAATTGATAAAAGCACTGCCCCAATTCAGAAAATCGATGGGCTCGCGTTGCGTCTCCCCGATTCGGAAAACGTTTGTTTCGCGCTCCAGCGCGATTCGCGGTAAATCGCTCGGAAGTGAACGTCCATCACCTCGAGATTTTCTATTACGTTGCGCGGCACGGCGGGATCAGTGAGGCCGTGCGGAATTTTCCCTACGGCATTCAGCAACCGGCAGTAAGCGCGCAGATCCTGCAACTCGAGCAAAGCCTCGGGACGCGGCTATTTCAGCGCCGGCCGTTTCAACTGACACCGGCGGGAGAGCAGCTCTACGCTTTCATCCGGCCGTTCTTGCCAAGGTGGGCCGGATCGGTGCGGAAATTCAGGATGCGGCGTCGACGTTCATTCGCATCGGCGCTTCGGGGCCGGTGCTGCACGAGCATTTACCGCGAATGATCGTGGAACTGCGGCGCAAGGTCCCGAAGCTGCGCTTCAGTCTGCTCGAAGCCTCGGCGCCGGATTTGATCGAGGCAATCAACCGGGACGAGATCGACATCGCGGTGACGAATCTGCACCGGTCGATGCCTGCCGATTTGCATTCGCGATTGCTGGCCCGGCTGCCGCTGACCCTCCTCGTGCCGCGCCAGAGCAAACTGCGCTCGGCGGCCGATCTTTGGAAACGGCAGACGATCGATGAGCCGCTCATCTCGTTACCGGGCGACGAACCGATCGCCGCCATCTTTCAGCGCGGCCTGGCGAAGCAGGGCGTGGAATGGCTGCCGTCCCTCGTCGTGAGTTCGCTCGATTTGATAGAGACCTATGTGGCCGAGGGATTCGGCTTCGGTGTCTCCGTGCCGATTCCCGGCGTGAAGCACTCCGCGAAAGTGCGGGCGCTGCCTTTGACCGGCTTCGATCCGCTCGAAGTCGGCATCATCTGGGGCGGGCGCGAGAGCGAACTCGTGCGCACGCTCGTCGAGGCTTTCGAAAAGCAGGCGGGCGCGCTGGGCTTGGGGAATTGAAGCCGTTCCGCTTTTAGCGTGGGCGGATGAGGCAGCGCGAAGGCGCGCCGTCGCCGTTCTGGAATTTGATCGGCAGGCAGATCAGGTCGTAGTTGCCGGGCTTGACCTTCGAGAGATCGATCCCCTCGATGATCCACACTTCCGCGCCGAGCAGAATGTGATGGGTCTCGATGCCGTCCTTATAGAATCCACCGACGCTGAGGTAGTCGATGCCCACGGTCTGCACGCCGCAATCCACGATGTATTGTGCGGCTTCCTTCGAGACATAGACGAAGTCCTTGTCGAACTCAGCCTTCTTCCAGCTCCGCGCCGAGTTGGGCGTTTTGAAAAGAATGCGCTCCCCCTCCTTCAGCTTCAGCTTCTTGAGCTCGGCGGGTTTGATCGCCTTCTTGTCCTTGATCTCGACCACCCGGGCTTCGCCGATCACGGCGTCCCACGGGAGCGCGTCCATGCTCTTGGCGCCATGCAAGAAGTGCAGGGGCGCATCCATGTGCGTGCCGGTGTGGGAATTGAAATTGATCGCCGAGACGTTGCAGACGTCGCCCTTGGCGGTGCCGTTAAACATCGTCACGACGGTTGGCGGATTGCCGGGCCAGCCGTGCATGGTGCTGCACAGGGGGACAGAGATATCGATCCAGGAATTCTTGCTCATAAAAGTCGAAGGAGGCTAACCGTTCCGCTTAGGCGCCGAACTCAATGACGTTCTTGATGCCCGTGGCCTTGCCGACAAGCAGTTCGCGGTGCGCGTCGATCTTGTGGCGGCCGGTGATGAGCGCCTGCACGGCCTTCGGCCAGCGCTTCTTGAACTCACCGAGATCGTGAATGGCGTCCGCGAAATCCTGCGGGGCTGGCGTTCACCGTGCCGATGATGGCCTGGTTCTTCAGCGTGATGTTCCGCATGATGTTATCCACGGTAGACGGGGATCGGCGGCTTCTCGGCCGGGATACCGGTGAGAATGTAGACGCCATTGATGCCGAGCACCCCGCATGACATCGAAGGTGGAGATGGCCTTCTCCCGACCGCTTCGTAAATGAGGTCGATATTTGCCGATGTGTTTGGCGAGATCTTCCGCGGAGACTTGCAGGTTGGAGATGTATTCCGGCACCAATCTGCTCGGCGATGTCGGCCTTGAAATTCGGCTTCGGCGAGCGCGAGTAGACGAAGACGCGGAAGCCTTCGATGAGCAGCTTCATTGCGCCGAGCAGGCCGATGGGGCCGGCGCCGAGGACCACGGCATTGAGACCGTGGCCGCGGCCTTTGCCGGTCGCGATTGTCGTGCGCCCAGGTCAGACGCTTCTGCACCTGCCAGGCCTGGGTGAGACCCTTCTCCGCGATGGTCAGCGGCTCGGCCATGACGGCGAGATCGCGCAGATCCTTCGGCACGGGCGTGAGGAAACGCTCTTCCTCCACGAAGCGCTCGGTCATGTAGCCGTGGCGCTGATTGATGCCGCGCTCGGTGAATTTCCAGGTGACGCAGAAGTCCTGGCGGCCTTCGCGGCAGGGGCGGCAATTCGGATCGGTGCAGGGACGGCGCACGCTCGGGACCACGAGGTCGCCGGGCTTGAAATTCTTTACGCCGGAACCGACTTCCAGCACTTCGCCAAGACACTCGTGGCCGAGCAGCAGGTAGTCGCCACCGGCGGGCGGCTGGCCGTAGGCAAAGGTGCAAATCTCACGATCGGTGCCGCAAACGCCGACCTCGAGGGTGCGAATCTTGAGTTCGTTGGGCGCTTCGATGGACGGCTCGGGATGGTCGATCACGCGGAGCTCTTTCTGTTGCGGGACGACGCCGACGCCTTTCATGGTATTGGATTTCATCAAACTTTGCGGGAAAAGAAGGGCCCCCGAGACGCAAGGGCGGTCAGGGAAAGCCGGGGAGGACAGCATATCGCCTGCATGTGCCGCCAGAACAAATTTTTTCTGATGGGGTTTTTGGGGGCGGAGCCTCCCGCTCTTAATCGTAATCATAATCTTAATCTCTTCCCCGGCCCCCCAGCGGAAGGGATTAAGAGTAAGATTAAGATTACGATTAAGAAACGAACCCAAGCTTGGCAGTGGGGCCTCTCTTACGCTCCTATAGCACCCACCCCCCAATCCCCTGAAAAGTCCTCTCCAGACCCTGTTTCCAGTCGTTGCTTGCGGCTTCTGCCTCGCCGGTTCAGTCTCTGCGGCCTTTGCCGGGGAGCCGGCAAAAGAAGAATCCCACATGCACAAAGAAGTTTTCGGAAAAACCCACGATGGCGAAGTCGTCGAGATCTACACCCTGACCAATGCTGCCGGCCTCAAGGCCCGGCTGACGACCTGGGGCGCCTGTCTCGTGGAGATGGACGTGCCGGATCGCCACGGAAAGATGAGCGACGTCACGCTCGGCTTCGATACGTTGGATCCGTATCTTGGCGCTCATCCGCACTTCGGCGTTACGACGGGCCGGTTTGCCAATCGCATTGCGCGGGGGCGGTTCACGCTCGATGGCGTGACCTATCAGCTCGGCCTGAACAACGGCGTGAATCATCTCCACGGAGGAGTGAAGGGATTCTATCATCGCAACTGGAAGGCGGAGCCGGTGGCGGATGAAAACGCGGTGCGCTTTACCTACACCAGCGCTGATGGCGAAGAAGGATATCCGGGCGCGCTCAAAGTCGCCGTGACCTACACGCTCACGGCGAAGAATGAGCTGCGCCTTGATTACGAAGCGACGACCGACAAGCCGACGATCTTGAATCTCACCAATCACGCCTACTGGAATCTCGCCGGCGCGGGGGAAGGAGATGTGCTCGGCCACGAGGTGCAATTGCACGCCAGCCATTATGTGCCGGTGGATGCGACTTCCATTCCGACTGGCAAGATCGAGCCGGTGGTGGGTGGACCGATGGATTTCACCCAGCCGAAGGCGCTCGGGAAAGATATCGCGCAGATGACCGGTGAGCCCGGCGGCTATGATCACAATTTTTGTATCGACCAGGCGCAGCCGCATGCGATGACGCTGGCGGCGGAAGTCTACGAGCCGAAGAGCGGGCGCGTGCTGAACATCTCCACCACGGAGCCGGGCATCCAGCTCTACACGGGGAATTATCTCGACGGTTCCGTCACGGGCAAAGGCGGAAAGGTCTATCGCAAGCACTACGGCTTCTGCCTCGAGACGCAGCACTATCCGGATTCACCGAATCAGCCGGACTTCCCGAGCACCGTGCTGCGGCCCGGACAGGTGTTTCGGTCGTCGACAGTGCATGCATTCACGGTTCGCTGAGGATTGAGGCTGGAGGGAATTGTGGCACGCAGGTTGCGTCCAGAGGGAGCGCCATACGCTCCCAATCCTTTGCCTGCGATATGCATCCTCAAAAACTGTATGAATTCCGGGCCTGGCTCAATGTGGTAGGGGGCATCGTGATCACCATTTTGTGGGTGCTGTCTGGCCGCGACCACAATATCGCGTCGGTCGAATGGTGCGCCGGGCGGGTGATCGGGAAGCACCGCTCTGAGAATTATAGTTCGAATCCCAGTCTCTTTTCGCCGCGATCGTTCACTTATTATATTGATGTCGATGTCCACGGACGCGCGGGAAGCGTCCGGGTCAATGAATATGACTATGAGGATTGGTCGACGGGGCTGGCGTGCGAAGTCGCCTTCCGCCACGGGCGATGTCGGACTACAATTTTGATGACATTCGCCTGCCGCCCGGAGGAAGAGTTTTGCCGTCTCAATGACGGCGGCGTGGTGATTACGCGAAGATCTCCTTCACCACTTGCCCGTGCACGTCGGTGAGACGGAAGTCGCGGCCTTGGAAGCGATAGGTGAGCTTCTCGTGATCGAAGCCAAGCAGGTGGAGAATCGTGGCGTGGAGGTCGTGCACGTGGACTTTGTTCTCCACGACGCCGAAGCCGAGTTCATCCGTCTGCCCGTAGATGAGACCGGGCTTCACGCCACCGCCGGCGAGCCACAAAGTGAAGGCGTCGACATGGTGATCGCGCCCAATGCTGGCGCGGTTTTCACCCATCGGCGTGCGGCCAAATTCACCACCCCAAATGACCAGCGTATCCTCGAGCAACCCGCGCTGCTTGAGATCGAGCACCAGCGCCGCGCTGGCTTGATCGACCTCCTTGCACACCTTCTCGAAATCCCCATTGAGGTTTTCGCCCGGGCCGCCGTGGCTGTCCCAATTGGTATGATAAAGCTGCACGAAGCGCACTCCGCGCTCGGCGAGGCGGCGGGCCAGCAGGCAATTCGCCGCAAATGACGACTCGCCCGGTTTCACCCCGTAAAGTTCCAGCGTCTCGGGCTTTTCCTGCGAGAGATCCATCAGCTCCGGCGCGCTTGTCTGCATGCGAAACGCCATCTCATAGGAGTTGATGCGCGTCATGATTTCCGGGTCGCCGGTGTCATCGAGTCGCGTGTGGTTGAGCGCGCCCACAGTGTCGTAGAAATCGCGCTCCCGCTCCCGTGTCTGCCCCTCCGGACTGTGCAAATAAAGAATCGGATCGCCCTTCCCGCGGAAGGGCACGCCTTGATACGAAGTGGGCAGGAAGCCGCTGCTCCACAGCGCCGACCCGCCGCGCGGGCCGCGCGGACCGCTCTGCAGCACGACGAAGCCGGGCAGATCGCGTGATTGACTGCCGAGGCCATAGGTCGTCCACGCGCCCATCGCCGGTCGACCCGGTGCCTGAAAGCCCGTGTTCATGAAGAGTTTCGCCGGGGCGTGATTGAAGACATCCGTGCTGAGCCCGCGCAGCCAGCAAACTTCGTCCACGATCTGGCGATGATACGGCAGCACTTCGCTGATCGTCATGCCGCACTGCCCATACGCCTCGAATTTCCGCGGCGAGGCGAGCAGCTTCTCGTTTCCCTTGAGGAAGGCGAAGCGCTTGCCGGCCATGAGGCTCGGCGGTGGCGCCTGACCCTGGAATTCAAGCAGCTTCGGCTTGTAGTCGAAAAGGTCGAGCTGCGAGGGGCCGCCGGCCATGAAGAGATAGATCACGCGCTTGGCCTTCGGCGCGAATTGCGGCGGGCGCGGTGCCAGCGGATGCATCGGATCGATGACGGGACCACCTGGCGCCGCCCAGCCGGATTCGGCGAGCAGTTGTTGCAAGGCGAGGGCGCCGACGCCGAGCGCGCATTTCCCGAAGAAATGCCGGCGGGTAATGTCGCGGAGCTGGAGGTCGTGCGGGTTCATTCGCGGGTGATGAAGTTGTCGGTGTTGAAAAGCACGCGGGCGAGGGCGGCGAGATCGTTGCCCTTGGCCGCGTAGCCGCGGAGGATCGAGAGTTCCTTCGGTGAAGGATCGCGGCTGAAGCAGAGGAGGAAGGCGTAGCGCAGGCGGGCGTCGGTATCCTCGCCCGGCACTTCACGTTGCACGCGTTGCGCCAGGCCTTCCGCCATTTCCAGGAAGGCTGGATCGTTGGCGACATTCAAGGCCTGCAGCGGAGTATTCGACCGGGCGCGACGGGTGCAGGCGTTCGAAAAATTCGGCTCGTCAAAGGTCGTGAGCAGGGGATATGGCGCGCTGCGATAGAACTGCGCGTAGAGCCCGCGACGGAAGCGATTGCCATCGGTGTCCGCTTTCCAGACTTTGCCCGTCTGGGTGAAGGAATAGACGCCATCGGGTTGCGGCGGATGCACGCTTGGGCCGCCGATGGTGCCGTCGAGCATGCCGCTCGCGGAGAGCGCGGCGTCGCGCACGATCTCGGCTTCCACGCGCACGCGTTCCTGGCGGGCGAGCAGCAGATTGCGCGGATCTTTTTCCGCGAGATCGGGGTGCGCGTTCGAGCTCTGCCGATAGGTCGCGCTGGTCACGATCAACCGGTGCATCTTCTTCAGCGACCAGCCCTGGTGGATGAATTCTCGCGCGAGCCAGTCGAGCAATTCGGGATGGGTCGGCTCGGTGCCTTGCGTGCCGAAATCTTCCTCCGTCTCGACGATGCCCCGGCCAAAATAGCGCATCCACACGCGATTCATCGTTACGCGCGGAGTGAGCGGATTCTGCGGATCGACCAGCCAGCGGGCGAGATCGAGGCGATTGCGGTATTCCCGCGGGGCCTCATGAAACGCCGCGCTGACCGCGCTGAGCACGCCGGGTTGGAGCGGGCCGCCTTTCTCATCCGGCCGGGTGTAATCGCCGCGGATGAGCAGATAGTTCGGACGCGGCTTGTCCAGGTCCTGCATGATCATCAGGTCCACCACGTCAGCATTCACATCCACTTTCTTGCCGGTCTTCGCCGCTTTCGGGTAAGCCTTCGCGTAGGCCTCGTTGACCAGCTTCTTCTGCCCCTCGTCGCGCGTGGAATCGACGATCTTCAGCGAGAGCAGCAATTCCGTCGGCGCCTTGTCCGGTGGCAATGCTTCCAGTCGCGCGAGTTCCTTTCGTTCCCATTGCTCCTGCGTCGGAGTCTTCTTCGGAAATTTGATCGACTGGATCTCCGCAGTGGTGGGCTTTACCGGATGGCCGAAGACTTCACCCTTCGCGACCTGAATGGTTGCGCCCTTGGCATTGACGTCCTCGCCCTGATTGAAAAACGCGAGGAATTGATAGAACTCGCGCTGCGAAATGGGATCGAACTTGTGCGAGTGGCACTGCGCGCAGCCGACGGTGAGACCGAGCCATACGGAACCCGTGGTGTTCACGCGGTCGATCGCGCTTTCCACGCGGAATTGCTCCGGCTTCGTGCCGCCTTCTTCGTTGATCATCGTATTGCGATGAAAGGCGGTGGCGATGAGCTGGCTCTTGGTCGGATGGGGAAGAAGGTCGCCGCCCAGTTGCTCGATGGTGAACTGGTCGAAGGGCATGTCGTCGTTGAGCGCCTTGATGACCCAATCGCGGTAGGGCCACATCGCGCGGGCGCTGTCGATGGAGTAACCGTTCGAATCCGCGTAGCGCGCCTGGTCGAGCCAATGCCGGCCCCAGCGTTCGCCGTAGTGGAAATTGGCCAGCGTGCGGTCGACGAGCTTTTCGTAGGCATTCGGCGCCGGATCGGCAACGAAGGCGGCGACTTCCTCCGGCGAGGGGAGCAGGCCAAGCAGATCGAGATACAAGCGACGGATAAGCGTAGGGCGGTCGGCCTCGGGCGAGGGCTGGATGCCTTCGCTCTCCAGGCGGGCGAGGATATATTGATCGATCGGGTTTCGCACCCACGCGCGATTTTTCACCTTGGGTGGCGGCGCCGAGTTCAGCGGGAGAAAGGCCCAGTGGCCCTCATAGACCGCGCCTTGCTCGATCCACCGGCGCAGCGTGGCGATTTCGTCGGCGGTGAGCGGCGGTTTCTTCGCCTTGGGCGGTGGCATCACGTCGTCCTTGTCGTGGGAAAGGATGCGCTTCAGCAGTTCGCTTTCCTCCGGCTTGCCGGGAACGATGGCGTGCCCGCTGTCGTGCTCGGCCAGCGCATTGTCGCGGACATCGAGGCGGAGCTTGGCCTCGCGTTTCTTTTCGTCCGGGCCGTGGCAGTAGAAACATTTGTCCGAGAGGATCGGCCGAATGTCGTGGTTGTAGCCCGGCTTGTCCGGCACGGCAGCGGAGGCTCCGATCGTCAGGGCAAGCAGCGCGGAAATGCAGAGGGAGGAAAGCAGGGCGGGGGGCCGCAACATGGCTCGCAAAATGGCCGAGAGTGGTCACCCCGGCAATTCCGCATTTGCGTAACCTGCCAGACTATGGGCGTTTACCCGCGATCACTCGGAAGATCACCGCCACGAGCAGCACACCGAACACCAGGCCGACGACGAGGAGTCGGAAGAGGTGGAGGTGATGCAAGTGATGGAGGAGATGCAGATGCATATGGGCTTCGCACGCCGGTCAAGAGCCGCGGGCGGTGGCAGCGCCTTCCGCCACGTCGCTGGGCTCGATGTGCACCAGCACATCCATGACCTCGGGCTTCGCCGTGCGAATCGCATCCTTTACCGCATGGCTGATCTCGTGCCCGGTACGGACGGTAAGGTTCGCGTCCACGCCGATGTGGATGTCGACATAGTAATCGAGCCCCATCTTGCGAACGCGGCATTTCTCCACCTCGGCGACTTGCGGGACGCCTGCGGCGATCGCGCGCACGGCGGATTCGAGTTCTTTTGGCGGCGCCGTGTCCATTACTTCATGCAGCGCGGGCATAAGAAGCTTGTAGCCGTTGAAGGCGATGATCGTGCAGGTGAAGAGCGCGGCCCAATCATCGGCTGGTTCCCACCCTTTGCCACCGATGATGGCAATGCTGATGCCGATGAAAGCGCCGGCTGAAGTAAGCACATCCGCGCGGTGATGCCAGGCATCGGTCTTGACTGCCGTGCTCCCGAGCTCCTCGGCGGCGCCGGAGACTTTGCGGAAGAGGGTTTCCTTGATGATGATGACGCCGATGAGGACGACGAGCGTGTAGGGCGCCGGGGCGTGATGTGGGGTGATGATTTCGTGGACACTCTCGACGGCCAGGCCGATGGCGGCGGCAATGACGATGAGCGCGACGACGATCGAGGCGAGCGGCTCCGCCTTGCCGTGGCCGTAGGGGTGCTCATCGTCCGGCGGTTCGGCGGCGACCTTCAGGCCAAACCAGATGATGAGCGAACTGAAGATATCGAGGGTGCTCTCGATGCCATCGGCGATGAGCGCGTAGGCGTTGCCCAGGAGTCCGGCGACGATCTTGATGAGGGCGAGGAAGAAATTGACCGTCACCCCGACGAGCGCGAGGCGCGCGCCTTTCCCGTAACCATTTCTGCTGGCAGATCCAGAAGGCATGGGAGTTGGTGGAATTGGCTTTGTCGAGTCGGTCACGGCGCGGCATCCTAGGAGGATGCCCATGAATGTCAGCGCGATTGTTATCCATGAATTTGGCACGCCTGTTGAGGTCGTGCGCGTAGAGAATATCGAAGTGCCGCCCCTCGACGCCGAAGGCGCGTGGGTGCGCGTGCTTGCTTCGCCGATCAACCCGGCGGACATCAATGTGCTCGAGGGAAAATATCCCAATCGGCCGGAATTGCCGGGGACACCCGGGATGGAAGGCGTCGGTGTGGTGGAAAAAGTCGGCGCCGAGGTGAAAACGCTCCGGGTGGGCGATCACGTGATGCTGCCGCATGGGCTGGGCTGCTGGCGCGAAGCGGCGGTGATCGCGGAGGCGGAGAAGTTGCACGTGGTGCCGCGGGAAGTGGCGGTCGAGCAGGCGGCGATGCTGCGCGTTAATCCGGCGACCGCGTTGCGTATGCTGCGGGATTTCACGACGCTCGCTGAGGGGGATTTTGTCATTCAAAACGCGGCGAACTCCGCGGTGGGCCGCCTGGTCATTCAGATTGCCAAAGCGAATGGCTGGCGGACGATCAGCCTCGTGCGCCGGCCGGAATTGATCGAGGAACTGCGCGCGCTCGGTGGCGACGTGGTGCTGCTCGACAATGACGAGGTGAAGGACCAGATCAAGGCAGCGACGGGCGGCGTGCCGGTGAAGTTGGCGCTGAATTGCGTGGGTGGGGATAGCGCGCTGCGTCTGGCGAATGCACTCGCCCCGGGTGGCACGCTGGTGACTTTCGGCGCGATGAGCCGGCAGCCGGTGCGCATCCCGAATGGCCTGCTGATCTTCAAGGACCTGCGTTGCCGTGGGTTTTGGATTACCGAGTGGTATCGTCACGCTTCGCACGCGGAGGAAAGCGCGATGTTTGCGGAGTTGTTTGCCCTGGCCAAGCGCGGCTTGCTGCACACGCCGGTGGAACGCGTTTATCCGCTCCGTGACGCGGTGGCCGCAGTGAAGCACGCCATGCAAAGCCAGCGCGGGGGCAAGATTCTATTTGGCGCTCCGGAGATCGCTGCGCAATTTTCCCCGCAGACATGAATCGTGCCGTTTTTTTCTCCCGTCTCCGACTATGCCTGCTGCTGACGCTCGTCGTCGCGATATTGGCGGGAGCGGGTTATTACCTCCACCTGCGTGACGTTTGGGCGCGCAAGGGCCAGATCGAGCCGAGCGGGGGACGTTATTTCTTCCACCGGGTGGAATTGGCCGTGCCGTCGTTCCGCCAGGGCGATGACCGCTGGCGCGGCGATTTCCTCGGGCCGACGCATAACACGCTCGGCGCGGAAGGTTGCGCGGTGTCCTCCGCGGCCATGGTGCTCGCCAGCTACGGCTTCGATGTCGATCCGCAGCGGCTCAATCGCTTTTGTACCGAGCATGAAGGTTATACCCCACAAGGGTGGCTCTACTGGGAGACCGCGGCGGAATACGAACCGGGCAAGGTGCGTAAGGCCTACGAGGATCTGCCGTCGTATGCGTTGATCGATGACAATCTTTCGAAGGGCAACCCGGTGATCGTGCGGCTGCGGTTGCCTTCGGGGATCACGCATTTCGTCGTCATCGCCGGCAAGCAGGGCTACGATTATCTCACGCGCGACCCCGGCGCGGGCGCGGCGAAAGGGCTGTATCCGTTGAAAGAATTCGGCAGCAAGATCGAGGCGTTGCGTTTTTACGAAAAAATGTGAGTTGAGAGTTGAAAGTTGAGGGTTGAGAGCCACTGCTCGTGATGCGCGGGCTTGCAGACCCATCCCATCTTCATCAATCAATCTTGTTATCCGTCCAATTTCCGCATGACCGCCGGTGACTCTCAATTGTCCCCACGGCACCACGGACTTCTCGCAATGCCTCGAATCTCAACCCTCAACCCTCAACTCGTCACCGAACTGACTGCCATTCTCGATCCGAAGCGCGTGCTTACCGAGCGTGAGCACCTGTTGACCTACGGTTTCGACGGCACCGCTGCGTTGCAAGGCGAGGTGGGCGTCGTGGTTTTTCCGCAGACCACCGAAGAAGTGGCGAAGATCGTGCGCTATGCGGCGCAGGAGAAGATTCCGATTGTTTCCCGTGGATCGGGAACGGGACTCAGTGGCGGCAGCATTCCGCAGCCCAATGCGATCGTGCTCTGCCTGGTAAAGATGGATCGCATCCTCGAATTGGATGAGAAAAACCTGACCATCCTCGCCGAGGCGGGCGCGATTACCCAGAAGATCACTGAGAAGGCGGACACGGTGGGGTTGCTCTATCCGCCGGACCCGGGATCGATGAAGATTTCCACCATCGGCGGCAACGTCGCGGAGAATTCCGGCGGGCTGCGTGGGTTGAAGTACGGCATCACGCGCGACTACGTGATGGGCATGGAAGTGGTGCTGGCCAGCGGTGAAGTCGTCTGGTTGGGCAATAAGTGTGTGAAAGACGTGGCCGGCTATTCGATGAAGGACGTCTTCATCGGCAGCGAAGGAACGCTCGGGATCATCACGAAAGTGCTGCTCAAGTTGGTGCCGAGGCCGGCGGCGAAAAAGACGATGCTCGCAATGTATGCCACCATGGACGCGGCAGCGGATACCGTGTCGGCGATCATTGCGGCGAAGATCATTCCCTGCACGCTGGAGTTTCTCGACCGCATCACGATCAAGTGCGTGGAGGACTTTGCGAAGATCGGATTGCCGCTCGATGCGGAAGCCATCCTCTTCATGGAGACGGATGGGCATCCCGCCGTGATTGAAGAGCAGGGGAAACAAATGGAGGAGATCGCCCGGCGCTGTGGCGCGACCGCGGTGCAGATCGCGGCGAATGCCGATGAGGCGAACAAGCTGGCCACCGCCCGCCGTTCCGCCTTCTCCGCGCTGGCCCGGGTGTCGCCGACCACCATTCTGGAGGACGCCACGGTACCGCGAAGCGAATTGACGAAAATGATTCGTTTCATCCAGGGAGTGGCCACGCGGCACAATTTACGGATCGGCACCTTCGGTCACATGGGCGATGGCAACCTGCATCCCACCTTCCTCACCGACGAACGCAACCACGAGGAAATGGAGCGTGTGGAAGTCGCCATGAAGGAGATTTTCGATTACGCGATCGAACTCGGCGGCACCATCACTGGCGAACACGGTGTCGGGTTGGCGAAAAAGAAATTCCTGCCCGACGCGATTGGCAACGCGAGTCTCACGCTATTGCGGCAACTGAAACGGACGCTCGATCCGGATGGCATTCTCAACCCGGGAAAGATCTTTGACTGATATTCCTTCCACCGCCCTGAAAGGCGAGTCCAAGCCCCATCATCTCGCGAACCTGGATTTTGCTGTGCTCCAGCAGTGCATCCATTGCGGAATGTGCCTGCCGACTTGTCCCACTTACGACACCACCAAGCTGGAACGCAATAGTCCGCGCGGACGAATTGCGCTGATGCGCAACATCGCGGAAGGCCATCTCGATGTGACGCGGGCCTTTGGTGAAGAGCTCTACTTCTGCCTGGGCTGCCTCGCTTGCGAAACAGCATGTCCGGCGGGTGTGAATTACGCGCGGATGTTTGAGGAGGCGCGGGCGGATATCGAAGACGCGGGTGTGCTGCGTTATGCGAAGCGCGATTTCGTCCGGGCAGTGATGCTGCGCTTTATCTTTGCGCATCCGCTGGCGTTGAAAGCGCTCGGGCGCTTGTTGCGTCTTTACCAGGTGAGCGGGTTGGAATGGCTGGTGCGCAAGCTGCGCCTGACTGCGCTGTTGCCAGCGGATCTGCGCGAACTCGAACCACTCACCCCGCGTATTCAGCCGGATTTTTCGGACCAGTTGATCGGCCCCGTCGAGTCCCCGGCGAAGCCGGGCTATCGCGTGGGCATGCTCACGGGCTGCGTGCAGGATCTTGTTTATCCACACGTCAATCGCGACACCGTGGACGTCTTGCTGGCCAACGGCTGTGAAGTCGTCACCCCGGCGGCGCAGCATTGCTGCGGCTCACTGCACGCGCACAATGGCGAATTGACTCTCGCACGAGAAATGGCACGGAAGAGCATCGACGACATGGAACGCGCTGCCGGATCGCTCGAACACCTGGACGCGATCATCACGAATGCCGCGGGCTGCGGCTCGCATCTCAAGCACTACGACGATCTGCTGGAGCACGACCCGCAATACGCCAGGCGTGCTCGATTGTGGTCTCACAAACTAAAGGACATTCATCAATGGTTGGCCGAAATCGGCATCACCCCTCCGCAAACCACCGGCGGCTCTCAACCATCAACTATCAACTATCAACTACCGGTCACCTACCACGAGGCCTGCCATCTCTGCCATGGGCAGAAGATCACCCAGCAGCCACGTACCGTCTTGAAGAGTATTCCGGGATTGAAGCTGGTCGAGTTGCCGGAATCAACTTGGTGCTGCGGGAGCGCGGGTGTTTACAACATCACGCAGCCGGAGATGTCGCATCGCTTGCTCGAGCGCAAACTGGACAACATCGCGAAAACCGGGGCGAAGGTCGTGGCCTCGGCCAATCCCGGTTGCAGCGTGCAACTCGAAGCGGGCGCTCGCGAGCGCGGCGAAGCGCTGGAGATCGTTCACCCGATTACGTTGCTCGCGCGGGCTTATCGGAAAGGTGGCGAACACTCATGAGCGTCGATCTTTTCGGCTCTCCGGAACCGGCACGCGAGGAACCGCGCGTGCTGAGCGTGAGCGAACTGACGCGTGCGGTGCGCGCGACGCTGGAGGACCACATCGGCCAGGTGTGGGTCGAAGGCGAGATCAGCAACTATCGCAAGCAGCCTTCCGGGCATCAGTATTTCACGCTCAAGGACGAGCAATCGCAGGTCGCGTGCGTCTGGTTTGCGCGCGGCGGCTTGCGTATGAAGCAGGTCGCGTTGTCCGACGGCATGCACGTGCAGGTGCGCGGTGCGCTGACGGTCTACGAAGCCCGCGGGCAATATCAGCTCAACGTCCAGACCGTGCAGGCCGCGGGGGCGGGACTGCTGCAGGCGAAATTCGAAGCGCTCAAGCGCAAGCTCGAGGCGGAAGGGCTGTTCGATCCGGAGCGGAAACGGCCGCTGCCGCGCTTCCCAATGACCATCGGTCTCGTAACCTCATCCAATGCCGCGGCCTTGCGCGACATGCTGAACATCCTCGCCCGGCGCGCGCCGTGGGTCCGGGTGGTCATCAATCCTGTGCGTGTGCAAGGGCAGGGGGCGGCGCAGGAAATTGCCGGGGCTATCGCAGAATTCAACGACCTGAAGGAGCAAGGCATTCTGCCGCTGGATGTGATTGTGGTCGGCCGCGGTGGCGGAAGCATCGAAGACCTTTGGGAATTCAACGAAGAGATCGTCGCGCGGGCCATTGTGCAATCGGCCGTGCCGGTCGTGTCCGCGGTGGGCCATGAGATCGATTTCACGATCGCCGATTTTGCTGCGGACCTGCGCGCGCCGACGCCCAGTGCGGCGGCGGAATTGATCGTGCCGGATGGCGAGGCGCTGCGCCGGTATTTTGTCGAGTCCCGGGCCCGGCTGCAGCGCTGCGCGGCCGGCCTTTTGCTGCGGGAAAGAAATCGCCTGACCTACCTCTCGCGCGTGGCCTCCCCGCAGACGCTCCTGCGGACGCTGCGCGAATATACCCAGCGTGTGGACATGGCGGGGGAGATTCTGCGGCGCACGATCCAGGAGCAGCGGCTTGCGGCCGAGCGCCGTTTGCTGGATCTCCGTGCCCGGTTGCGGGAGCATCTTCCGGATCGGCATCTGCCGCTGTATCGGCATCGGCTGGCGGCAGCGCAAACGCGACTGGCCAATTGCGCCCGCGCGAATTTGCAGAAACTCCAGCAACGCTTTGCCCACGCGGAGACGCTGCTCAAAGCGCTCTCGCCCGATGCCACGCTGGCCCGCGGTTACAGCATCACCAGTGTTCAGGGAGGGGCAATTATTCGCTCCGCAAAAGACGTCGCTCCGCAGACCAAGCTCACCACGCGCCTGAAGGACGGCACCATCGACTCCGTGGTCGAGTAGAGGGAGCGGCTTCCTGCCGCATCCATCGAAGAGCGCCCGGTGTCAGCCCGGCTGCCGAACCGTAGCCGGCGGTAAGTGAGCTTGCGAGCGCGACCCCCGGGACACCCGTCCTCCACAGGTTCCATCCCGGAGGGATGGTGGAATCTCCCCGCATCGAGAAATTCCCGCACCGCCTCCGAGGGCATTCACTTATCCGCAAAAAAAAGGCCGGTTCCAGTGTAAACCGGAACCGGCGCTTTGTTTGGAGTTTTAACTCAGGACTATTGCGTGCTGATTGGGGCCACGAACTTGGAGTCCTTGATCAACCCAGCCATTCTGGTCATCGACGGTCAACGCGTTCTTCGTCGGATCGTCGTCGCGTTTGATGGTGTGGTTTTTGGTGTAGAGGGTTTCGACGGTGCCGCTGATGTCGACACGGATGAGGACGGCCTTTTTGCCCTTCCAGACACCACCGGCGTTGTTTTCGTTGGTGTCGTAGACCCCGGCCGGAGCGCCGTCCGCGATGAGAGGCCAGCGGGCATTGGAGGTATCGTTCAGGCCAGCCACGTAGCCCCAGCCGTTTTCGCCCGTGTCGAGGGCAACGCCGCCCTGGCCGGCGCCAGTCTGCGCGCCGATCTTGTTGTCCGGAGGAGTCTTGGCGCAGTAGCCGGCTGCCTTCGGGTTCCAGAAGATGGTTTCGTCCGTGATGTAGTCGGGAAGCAGCGTCTTGAGCACGCTGTTGGAGTCGTTGATTCCGTCCGTGGTCGACGGGGTGGGCGGGTTGACCGACATGTCCGTCCAGCGAGGATAATTGCCGGAGTAGTCCATGGCGAACAGCTTGCAAGCCGTGCCGACCTGCTTGGCGTTGGAGAGTGCCTTGGTCTGCGCGCCGCGGACCTGGACTTCGCCGAATACTGGCAGGGCGATGCCCGCCAGAATGGCGATAATCGAAATCACGACAAGCAGCTCAATGAGCGTGAATGCGTTTGTCTTGGAGGTTTTCATGAGGAGGTGGTGGTAAGTAGATAAATACTTTTCTAGAAGATACAAAGCCCTCTCTAAAGGGCAAATAAAAAGTTACGGATTTGTTTCAAGCTGTTGTTCCGCCACAGCTTCAATCGCCTTTTCCACAGAGGGAAGATGTCGTTTGAGCCCGACCACAGCCAGTGGCGGGAGCCGGAGCAGGAGCGAGTGCGATTTACCCTGCCACGGGGTGGGTTCGGCGTTTTGTCCTCCGAAATTTCCGACGTTGCTGCCTCCGTAGGTTTGCGCATCCGTGTTGATCAGCTCCTCCCACCAGCCGTCACCATTCACCCCCACCCGGTAAGCCTCGCGGACGACCGGCGTGGCGTTGATAATAAAGGCGATGCTTCCGCCATTCCTGGACTTCCGGAGAAAGGCGACGACCGAGTTGTCGCTATCGTGGAAATCGATCCACTCGAAGCCGTCGAAGCTGTCGTCCTGATCGTAAAGCGCCGGCTCGTTGGAGTAGACCCAGTTGAGGTGCTGCACGAGGCGCCGCAGGCCGTCGTGTTCCGGATGCTGCGTGAGATGCCAGTCGAGCGACTGGTCGTGATTCCACTCACGGCTCTGGCCGAACTCGCCGCCCATGAAAAGCAGTTTCTTCCCGGGATGTGCGTACATCCACGCATAAAACATGCGCAGATTGGCGAACTTCTGCCACCGGTCTCCGGGCATCTTTTCCAGCATCGAACCCTTGCCATGCACCACCTCGTCGTGGCTGAGCACGAGGACGAAGTGTTCGTGGAAGGCATAGAGCAGGGAGAAGGTGATATCGCCTTGGTGATAGCGGCGGTAGACCGGCTCCTTCGCCATGTAGACGAGGAAGTCGTGCATCCAGCCCATGTTCCACTTCAGCCCGAAGCCGAGCCCGCCGAGATACGTGGGACGCGACACGCCGGGCCACGCGGTGCTTTCCTCGGCGATGGTTACGATACCGGGGAACCGCTCGTAGCACACTTCGTTAAAGCGCTTGAGGAAATAGATTGCCTCGAGATTTTCGCGGCCGCCGAAGCAGTTCGGCACCCACTCGCCGGCTTTGCGCGAGTAGTCGAGGTAAAGCATCGAGGCCACGGCATCCACGCGCAGGCCGTCGATGTGATACTCGTCGAGCCAGAAGAGCGCGTTGGCGATGAGGAAGTTGCGCACCTCATTGCGGCCGTAGTTGAAGATGAGCGTGCCCCAATCCATGTGCTCGCCAAGACGCGGATCCGCATGCTCGTAGAGATGCGTGCCGTCGAATTGCGCAAGACCGTGCTGATCCTTCGGGAAATGGCCGGGCACCCAGTCGAGGATCACCCCGATGCCGAGCTGGTGGCAGCGGTCGACGAAAAAGCGGAACTCGTCCGGATTGCCGAAGCGCGAAGTCGGCGCGTAATACCCCGTGACCTGATAGCCCCACGAGCCATCGAAGGGGTGCTCCGCGATGGGCAGCAGTTCGATGTGCGTGTAGCCCATGTCGGCCACGTAAGGCAGGAGGGTCTCGGTGAGCTCGCGATAGCTCAGGTAACGGTTGCCATCCTCCACCACGCGCTGCCACGAGCCGAGATGCACTTCATAAATGCTCATCGCGCTGCGATGCCACACCTTGCTCTTCCGGTTCTCCATCCATTCCGCGTCGTCCCATTTGTAACGCTTGAGATCGAAGACCAGCGATGCCGTCGAAGTGCTGTGCTGACCGTAGAAAGCAAAGGGATCGCTCTTCAGCACGATGGCGCCGTGCGATTGCTTCACCTCAAATTTGTAGTGCGCGCCTTCCGCGACTCCCGGGAGGAAGATTTCCCACACGCCGCAGCCGAGCAGCTTGCGCATCAGGTTGCGGCGGCCATCCCACCCGTTGAATTCGCCGACCACGCTCACGCGCTGGGCGTTGGGCGCCCACACATGGAAGCTGGTCCCTCGCACACCGCCGAATTCCGTGAGATGCGCGCCCAGCTTTTCGTAAAGCTGCCAGTGGGTGCCCTCGGCGAAGAGATGCAAGTCCAGCGGCCCGAGCATCACGCCGAAGGAATAAGGATCGTATTCGGACCACGTCTGCCCCTCGTGACCGGTGAAATCGAGCTGGTAGAAAATGCGCTCGGAGACGCCCTCCAGCGTCGCCTCGAAAAACCCGTCCGAGTGGATCTGCAGCGCGGGATAGGTCGCGCCGGTCGATTCATTGCGCACCGTGACCGCCCGGGCATCGGGCCGGAAAACGCGGACAACGAGCTGATCGCCGACCTGATGCTCACCGAGCACCGAAAAGGGATCGCCGTGATAAGCGCCGACGATTGCGGCGACTGTGCCTTCATCCAATGTGGGGAGCTGAGCCGTGATTTTCATGCAGAGACGAAAGTTTCGAATTCGGAGAGAAGCGGGGCGAGATAGTTGGTGTAGACCGCCGGCCAGGCGTAGTGACGGCGAATCTGGTGCCGCGCCTGCCAGGCTTCAGTGGTGCCGAGCCTGGCGGCGATGGTCAGGGCGATTTGCGTCGGCTCCGCATCCAGCGGGAAAAAGGTCACCCCTTGCGTGAGCAGGCTGGTGAGCGGCTCGATGGCCGAGCAAAAGACGGGCAACCGGTGCAACGCCGCCTCCAGCACCGGCAGACCGAAGCCTTCCTGGCGGCTGGGGAAAAAGAGGGCATCGGCGAGCACGAAGAGGCTGGCCAGGTCCGGCTCGGGAATCGGGACATCGGCCTGCAGAAACAGCGCGTCATCCTGCAAGCCGAGCTCGTCGCGCAGTTCGATGAGATGCTCCGCGTAAGTCTGCGAGGCAGCATTCTGCGCATCTGGCGCCCCGGTGATGAGATAGGCGCACGAACGTCCCGCCGACTTCAGCGCCGCCGTCACGCGCAGGCCGAGTTCCACGTTCTTGCGCTTGAGCAACCGCGTGGGGTGGAGCAACACGATCTCGCGTCCCGGCAGATTGTAGGCGAGGGCAAGTTCGGTGATCGATTCTGTGAGGCCCAGTAGCCGCGTCGGATCGACGCCATTGGGAATCACCGTACACCGTCCGCCAGTGAGCTCGGTAAACTGCCGCCTCCGCAGCTCCGACACCGCGATGTAGCGGTAGCGGTCGTGCGCGCGGGTCAGAGAATTCCACGGCCACTCTTCGATCGTCGGCAGTTCGTAGTCCGGATTGCACGCCACGAGGTCATGCACCCAAGCCACGAAGCGCACGCTCGTCAGGCGCTTGGCGATATTCCACAGCGCTTCGGTGAGCGTGATGTGAAAAGGCATCGTGGCGACATTATGGATCATTACTACGTCCATATTCGCGAGAAGCGGTTCGAGTGCGCGGGCGAGTTCGCCGGCATCGGCCGCATCGGGCAATAATTCCACCGGAATGCGCGGGTCATTGCTCGCGCCCTGGTCGCAAATCACGGTCACCTTGTGGCCATGCTCGGTGAAGAGCCGGGCATGTTCCGCCATCACAATTTCCACGCCACCCAAGACCGGCAGGTAGGTGTAATGGATTAGCGCGATCTTCACTCCCCCACCGTCTGGCGCAAGGGATGCTCTGCTACAAGAATGAAATACGTTGTCCTCCTGATTATCGTGGTGGGCGTCTACTTTTTTCTGGTCCACAAAGCCCCCGTAGCCCCGGTGGTCAAGGAGATCACCCAACAAGACGCCGCCCCCCTGACTTCCGGCCCCAACAACCCGCCGGCCGCCGCATCGCCCGGCACGAATGTGCTCAAGCGCCCGATCGACCGCACCAAGGAGGTGCTGAACCAGGTGAAGCAGCGCAATGGGAAAGGGGAGTTTTAGGCCGCAACCTTCTGGCGATGCCGCAGGCGGTAAATGGCATACGTGATAGAAGTGAGCGCCGTGCACGCTGCCGGGATAAAAAGGGCTGAGTAGCCGAGGTGAGGAAACACGGCCGCGCTGGCGATACCACCCGAAAAAAATCCGGAGATAACCAGGAAGCAAAGTCGCATCCTTTTCACATCCACGGGCAGGCCCCGTAAGGAGTGGCCGACAAAGATGCCCAGATCGGTAAACATTCCTGAAAGGTGGGTGGTGCGAACCACCGTCCCACTGTAGGTGCTCACCATGGCGTTTTGCAGGCCACAGGCACACGAGGCGCAATAGAGGCCAAAGGCGCTGCTGTGGTTGAGCAGCGGGACGGCCAAACAAAGCAGGAGAGACCCCAGAAGGAGAGCAATACCGTAACGACGCCCAAGCTGAAGTGCGCTGTCTTGAATGAGGAAACCGCTCAGCACCGCGCCCGCGAAAAAGGACCCGAGAATGCCGCCAAAATGAAGGATCGCCGCGCCGTCGAGTGCGGCCACGGCAGCCGCGAGCATGGAAGTGGTGCCGGTGAGATGGGTGATCGCCTGATGTCCGAAACCCAATAGCCCAACGACGTTGATAAAACCCGCAATGAATGCGAGTGCCCAAGCGCCTGCCCAAACCCAGGAAGGCAGTTTAGAAATCATCGGAATAACACATTGTCACCTTCGCAAAGCTGCCTGGACATCTTGCACAACAGTTTCCCAATCCCCCGGGCGGGGTTGCCGAAAGAGCCGCATGCTCGGATACCAGGGCGTGTCCGTATGAGCGATGCCCCAGCGGAAATCGGGCACGAAGGATACCATCACCCAAGCCGGTCGGCCCAGCGCGCCGGCTAGATGCGCCACCGAGGTATCCACGGTGATGATGAGATCCAACTCGGCGAGCAGGGCAGCGCTGTCGGCGAAATCGGCAATGTGCTCGCGCACGTCGAGGACTCCGGCTTCGGCGATCGGAGCGGGTAGCGGACCGGGCGGCTGAAATTGCAGGTTCACGAACGTGATGTCCGGGATCGTGAGGATCGGGCGCAGCATCTCGGGCTTCATCGAGCGGCGACGGTCATCCCTCTGCGCGGGATTGCCGGCCCAGGCGATGCCCACGCGCTTCTTGCCCGACGGACCAAGTCGCGAGCGCCACGCAGCGCGCTTCTCCTCGTCCGCCTTCAAGTAAGGCTCGGCCGTCGTCAACGGCTCGAAACGGCGCAACACTAGCGGGAAGTCGAAAAACGAGACGTGCAGGTCGTGCGGAGGCGATGTCTCCTTCGAGTCTTCGCGCGGGATGAATTCGATTTGCGGACCACCGAGTTGGCGGAGCAGGGGAATCAATGCCGCCTGGCATTCTACGATTAACCGCGCCGCACGCGATTGCTCCAGCACCAGCGGCAGGTAGCGCACGAATTGCAGCGTGTCGCCAAATCCCTGGTCGCAATAGGTGAGGATCGTTTTGCCTTCCGCCGGCGTGCCGTCCCAGGTCGGGGCCGCGAGGTCGCGGCGCCGGCTCGCATGCGTGCCCGAGCGCCAGTGCCATTCGTACTCCCGCCAGCCTTCCTCGTAACGGCCGTGCAGGAGGAGCAGCAGCCCAAGGTTCAGGTGTGCATCGACGAAATTGGGGTTCAGGGCGATGGCCCGCCGATAGCATGTCTCTGCCTCGGCAAAATGCCCCATCCGCCAATACGCGACGCCCATATTGAGATGCCCCTCGGCGAAATTCGGATCGAGCGCGAGCACGCGTTGCGCACAGACCAGGCCTTCCTCCGGGCGGTCGAGCTTGGTCAGCATGTCGCCGAGATTGCTCTGCGCCTGGATCAGCCGCGGCTCCAGATCCACGGCACGCTGATAACATGCCGCGGCATCTTCGAGCTGGCCGAGGTGAAGATAGACGTTGCCCAGGTTGTTGTGCGCCCCGGCATCGGTCGGCTGCGCGGCAATCGCCGACCGATAGCTGGCGATCGCCTCCTCGCTCTGGCCAGCGGCCAGCAAGGCGTCGCCGAGGTTGCGGTGGGTATGCCCGGCACCGGGATGCAGACGCAGGGCATTCCGAAAGCTGGTGATGGCTTCCTCGAGATCTCCACGCATGCGATAGGCCACTCCCAAATCCGAATGCAACGCGGCATTGCCGGGTTGCAACGCGACAGCCTGTCGAATCAAATCCACCGCTTCAGCCGGGCGTCCCAACTGCAACACAACGAGCCCAAGCTGGTGCCACGCGGAAGTGTGATTCGGTTGCACCGCGACGATCTGGCGAAGCAGCGCCTCCGCGTCCGGCAATCGGCCAGCCTGGCGATGCCCGAGGGCGAGCTGGAATGCGAGTTCAGGGGTAAGCATGGCCATCAAACGTGGGCCAACACCGTCGCCTCAAATGAAATTCTGGCACAAGGCAATTCCGGTCTTCCCGGCGAAAGATCCGGCTATCGCTCCCACCTTGATCAAAATCTTCCGCGCCGCTTTTCCGGAAGATCGTGAACTGGTGAAAGTAGTCCTGACCCATTGCTAGACGAGTGTGCGCTACGGAGAAGAGGTGTCCCGAAGCTGCGACCAAGATGGCGCGGCAATCTGTTGGGCTTGAGAAACGATGGAGGACAGGGTTTGCGCTTTCACCCAAGCATCGATCCTTTGCGTGAAGTTTTCGATTTCCTCGACTGTGAGGTCGGGATACTCTGCCACCGTGGCGGTGGTGGCGAGAGTCGGGTAAAGGTTGTTTGGATGGTGATGGCAGAGCGCAAGGAGTTGGACCGGCAGCCCAGCGTACTCTGGAATGATAAAGTCGAAATTGAGGCGGATATATTCCAAGCACCGCACCGCCAAATCGTAGTCGGGATGTAGGGTGACAACGGACGAAACTTCAATAGGTGTGCAAGCTCCAGATTGCATCGGGGTTGGCTCGCCGCTTACACAGGTCGAGAAGAGGAGGGCTCTGATTTTTCCTCCAACAAATCCGGCCGGACGCGTCGCGTTTTATCGAGTGCTTGTTCGCGGCGCCATTTGGCGATGGCGCCGTGATTGCCGCTCAGCAAAATGTCCGGCACGCGCCAGCCGCGAAACTCTACCGGGCGCGTGTATTGCGGGCCCTCGATGAGCCCGCTGGCGAAGCTATCATCCGGCGCGCTGTTTTCATCGCCGAGCACGCCGGGGAGCAAGCGCACCACGGCATCGGTGATGACGGCGGCGGCGATGGCGCCATTCGTCAGCACATAGTCGCCGATGGAAATCTCCTCATCCACGAGATGGTCGATCACGCGTTGGTCGATCCCCTCGTAATGTCCGCAGAGCAGGATGAGATGCGAGCCGGGTTGGGCGAGGCGGGTGGCTGCTTTTTGGTCGAAGGGTTTTCCTCCCGGGGTGAGGTAAATGACGAATGACGGATGACGAACGTCGAAGGATTCTGCTGCGGCATCGGCGGCGGGTTCGTCGTTCGTTCCCGCTTTGCGGGACCATTCGCCATTCCATTTCTGTTTCAGCTCTTCCACCGCGGCAAAGATCGGCTCGCACTTCATCACCATGCCCTGGCTGCCGCCGTAGGGCGCGTCGTCGGTGGTGCGATGTTTGTCGCGCGCCCACTCGCGGATGTTGTGCACCTGGATCGTCACCAGACCGCGCTGCTGTGCCTTGCCGATCATGCTTTCGCCCAAGGGAATGCCGGCGATGGTGGGAAAGAGAGTCAGAATGTCGATGCGCATGAACGGAGTGAGGAAAGCTATTAATGCAGTTTGGGAGGACTGGCGACCTTGTCGTGCTGAAAAGTAAATGACGAATGTCGAATGCCGAAGGATTCCTCGGTCGCTCTGCGACTGGTTCGGCATTCGTTATTCCCCTCAGGCCGGTTGGCGATTTTTTGTCATCTCCAAAGGCAAACGGATATGTTATGTCAGTGAAATTCAACCGCCCATCAAAGCACCATGAAAGCAAAGATGAGGACCGATTCTCCGTCGCCCGCCAAACCGCTCCGCGGAAAAAAGACGTGGCGGGAAAAACTGCATGATGCCAAGGGTCTGCCCAAGGTGGGGCCGGTGTGCCGGAACATGGCGGGCGTGAAGATCGGGGAAACGATGGTCATCCCAGCGCGGATCGAGGTGGACGCGCTGATGCGTCGAGTGCCCCGAGGCAAGCTCACGACCATTGACGCACTGCGCACGTCCCTGGCGACGAAGCACCGGGCGAGTGTGGCGTGTCCGATCACGACGGGCATTTTCGCCTGGATCGCCGCGCATGCTGCCGATGAAGCGTCCGCGGCCGGTGAGACGGAAATCACGCCCTATTGGCGGACCCTCAAGACCAAGGGCGAGATCAATCCAAAATATCCGGGTGGATTGCCCGCGCTGACGGCCAGGCTCGAAGCCGAGGGGCATGTGATTTTCCAAAAAGGGAAGCGCATGTATGTGCGCGATTTTGAGCGCGTGTTGACTCGCTTCGCGCCAGCAAAAGCCTCGCGGATGTCTCCCGCGCGCCGCAAGAAATCATCTCGCGACGCCGACTGATCGTCTCGGCGGGACCCTTGCTGTCTTCATCGCGGGGCGGACCGCGGACTTGTCGTCACGCGGCAAAGCTGAAAAGTTCGCGCGTGGCGAAGACCCCAAAGAAAAAGAAAAAGCTCGGCGCGAAGACCGTGCGGACGCGCTCGCGCTGGAAAGTGTGGCTGGCGTTGAGTGCGTTGGTGGCGGTCCTGTTGGTGTGCCTGGTCTATGGCTTTTGGGCGTCGTCGTTCGATTTGAAGCAGGTGCAGGAGATGGCCGAGCGCTCGACGGTTTACGACATGGATGGGCGGATGTATTCCCGCCTGCAGGGCGAAAACCGGGTGACGGTGAAGCTCTCGCAGGTCTCGCCGTGGTTCATCAAGGCGCTGATCGCCCGCGAGGACTCGCGCTTTTACGATCACCATGGCGTCGATCCTTTCGGCATCGCGCGCGCCATCTTTCGCAATCTCACCCACGGCTCCGCGAAGGAAGGCGCGAGCACGCTTACGCAACAACTCGCCCGCAACAGCTATCCCGAGGGTTTGGGCTCTCGCAAAAGCATTCACCGCAAGCTGCTCGAAGCCTTCGTCGCGGCGCGCATCGAGCAAAACTATTCGAAGGAGCAGATTCTCGAATTTTACGTCAACCGCATCTACTTCGGCTCGACCGTTTACGGCATCGAGACGGCGAGCCAGACGTATTTCGGCAAACACGCTTCCGACCTGACCCTCAGCGAGGCGGCCATGATTGCCGGCCTGATCCGCGCGCCGTCGTATTTCTCGCCATTGAAAAATCTGAAGGGCGCCATCCGCGAACGGAATACCGTGCTCGATCGGATGGTGAAACTTGGCAAGATCGACGAAGCGGAGGCGGACAAAGCGAAAGCGGCCCCCGTGATGCTGGCGAAAAAGCGCCCGACCTCGGCGACGGATAACTATGCCATGGACATGGTTCGGCGGGAACTCGACGATTTGCTCTCCGACGAACAGCGGCAGGATGGGGGGCTGAAGATTTACACCACGATCGATCCCGCGTTGCAAAAGACCGCCGCGTCGGCGGTGGATGTCGAACTGACCAAGGTCGAAGCGCGCTCGACTTACAAACATCCGAAGAAGTCGGAATTCCCCGCCGAGGCCAAGGCCGAGAAACAGAAGACGCCGTATTTGCAAGGCGCACTGGTGGTTATCGACAACCGCACCGGCGGTATCCGCGCGATCGTCGGCGGGCGTGACTATTCGGAGAGCGAGTTCAATCGCGCCATCGGCGACAAGGCCACGCGGCAGATTGGTTCGACGTTCAAGCCCTTCGTCTACGCCGCGGCCTTCGACAAAGGAATGCTGCCTGGCAGCGCGATCGATGATGGCCCGATCGCCCACGGCGAAGTGCGGCAGGCGGCGAATTGGGCGCCGGAAAATTCCGACGGCACTTACAAGGGTATCATGCATGCCGAGGAAGGGCTCATCCAGTCGCGCAATACGATGAGCGTGCGGGTGGGGGAGCGCGCGGGGATGAACGAGATTGCGAAAGTGGCTGCGGCGGTCGGCATCGAAAACATGCCGCATCTGCCTTCCGTTTATCTCGGCGCCTTCGAAGCCACCGTCGCCGATCTCACCGCGGCCTACACTGTCTTTCCGAACAACGGAGTGCGCCGGCAGAGTTATCTCATCGAGCGGATCGACGACGCCGCAGGGGAACCGATCTATCGCGCCGCGCACATCCAGAGCCGCGCGCTCGACCCGGGCGTGAGTTGGATGATCACCAGCACGCTGGGCAAGGTGGTCGAACGTGGCACCGCTTCTGCAACCAAATCGCTCGGCTTCACCAAGCCCGCGGCGGGCAAGACCGGCACGACCAATGATTTCAAGGACGCATGGTTTGTCGGCTATACCACTTCGCTGACCTGCGGTGTGTGGGTTGGTCTCGATAAGCCCGAGACCATTATCCAGAAAGGTTACGGCTCCGCGCTGGCGCTGCCCATTTGGGTGGATGTCATGAAAGCCGCTTCGTCGCAGCGCTACCCGGCGACTAACTTCCTGCCACCCGTCCCATTGCGTCGCGTCACCGTTTGCTCGGTCTCGAATGAGCTGGCCACCAGCGGCTGCGAGCACGCCGGTACGGCCTATGCCATCGATCTCCCAGAAACGCGCATCCCGCGCGACGGTTGCACCGTCCATCGCGGCAGCATCCTCGCCCAAGGGGCCAACCCCGGCGAGGAGACCAATCAAAAGCGTTCCGTCCCGCAAAGCATCTTCCGCTCGTTTCGAAAGTTTTTCGGCGGGGAGTGAGGTTGGCTGAGGGGAAAGTTACAAATCGCGCAGGACGACGCTTCCGCGGCAGCGTTTTGGAGTGCGGCGCTGCTGTCTACCCACAAATCGGTTGGCCGCGACGAAGGAGAGACCTGGGAGCGGCGACTTCCCAGTCGCTGACCGAAACCAACGCGCGGAGCGCCACTTTTTGGGGCGTCGCTCCGCGACGCAGGGTCTTTTCTAGAAAGTCGCCCCTCCCAGTGGGTGCCGCTGCCACCTCTGTTCTGATTCGCATTTCCTCTCAACTCTCAACTTATCCGCCCTCACCACACGGCCTTGAAGGAAAAGTCGTCGAAGTCCGCGGTGACGACGGAGGCGCTGTAACTGTGGATCCAAATATAAGCGGAAACCGCTCCCGCCGGCGCGACCTTCTGAAAGCTGAAAGGCGTCCATGAAGTGGCGGAGTTGGGGATGGTGATGACGTAACGGTCGGAGAGGTCGTTGCCATTGGCGTCCTTGAAAACGAGATAGACCCCCGCGCCGCTGCTGCCGGAGATGATCCGGGAGAAGAAATCGACCTCGTAGTTATAGCCTTCCGCGACAGGGAAAAGGGGCGATTTCAAACTCGAGCCCGCAGTGGTCGTGGTGTCGGTCACGCGAATGCCCAGCGATCCCGAATGGGCGGCGAGACTGGTGGCCACGGTCATGGCGCCGTCGCCCGTGCTATCCCAGCCGCTCAAACCGGACTCAAAACCGCTGGACGCAAACGGGTAAACCGGATTGCGCTGCCAGTCGAAGATGGAGGGCGTCACCGGCGCCGGACGCGACGGTAGCTCCAGGAAGGTGAAGTTATCGAAATCGGCGGTGACGACCGCCGCGCTATACGAATGGATCTGCACGCGGACCGTCACGGCGTTGCTCGGCGCGGTGGCCCGCACGAGATTTTCCGTCCAGGCACTGTTGGCCGCAAGGTCGACCAGGGTCGGCGGTTGAATGATCGCGCCGGTCGAATCGAAGAACTGGAGATACACGCCAACGCCGCTACCGGAGACGATGCGCGACCAGAAACGCGCCTGGTAGGTGGTGCCCGGCGTAGCGGGAAATTTCTTGGTGCTGCACGCGGAACCGGCGCTGGTGCTGGTGTCGGTGATGCGCGCGCCATAGGTCCCGGATTCCGCGGCCGCGGTCGTGACCGCGCTCATCCCGTTATCGCCGGTGAGGTCCCAGGCTTCGAGTCCGTATTCAAAACCTGCGTTGGGAATTTCCCTGGTCATTTCGCCGAAGGAAAAGTCATCGAAATCCACCGTTTGGACCGCCGTGCTGTAGGTGTGGACGAGGATCTGTGCCGTCACCGCACCCGTCGGGGCCATGTCGATGTTTTGCACGAGCTGCCAGCCGGCGTTGGTCCCGATGGTCGTCGGCGCGCTGCTGCGAATGAGATGCCCGGTGCTATCGTAGAAATTGATGTAGAGGCCGGTGCCGTTGCCGCCGGAGATGACACGGCAGAAAGCGCGCGCGGCATACACATGATCGGCCACGACGCTAAACGACGGCGACAACAGATTCGAGCCGAGCGAAGTGCTGGCGTCGGTCACGCGGACTCCATTCGTCCCGCTGTGTGCCGCGGCGGTGGTCACGACCGTCATCCCGTTGTCATTGGCCGTGCTCCAGCCCGTGAGGCCGGATTCGAAGCCGGGATTGCTGAACGACGAAGCGGCAAGTGTGTCGGTCACGGTGTTACCGCTGGTCACCGAGGGCGCCGAACTGCCCACGGCCAGCGCCGCGAGGGGCAACGATCCGCTGAAGTGATTGTTCACGATTTCCGTGCCCGTGATATCCGCCGTGCTGAGATTGATGCCGCCGGTGGGATTACGCAGGAGGAACGCATTATCCTCGATGATGTGGTCGCTGCTATTTGTCATCGCCAGCACGCCGGCGCCGGTATCGGAAACGATGCGATTGTGAAGGAAGAGCCATTGCTGGTTCGAACCACCGAGCCACGCGCCATCCAGCGGGCTCGTCACCGTCGCAGTTGTAAACGACGTCGCGCGGTCCATTTGGCCCGTGCAACGTATCGCCGGGCGCGGAGGAATACATGCCGTAGCCGTAGCCGCCATTGCCCCGGTCGGAGAGGATCGTGCAATTTTCGAAGAGGTTTTCATTCGCCCAGCCGGCGTGCCATTGAGCATCGCTATCGCTGAAGGTGCTGTTGCGAAACACATTTCCCGATGCGGACCACTGCACGAGCGGGGCGTGCCGCAGCTCATAAGTCGTCATGTTATCCGCCAGGGAATCGTAGGCCCGGTCCCAACTGCAATAGGCGGTGCCGGCTTCGCCTTTGTACCAGGCGTCGTTGCAAATCGAGTCGCGCATCTCACAGTTTTTCGCCGGTGAGAAATAGATCGGCATGCGGCCCGGTTTCTTGATCTGGACGTTCTTCGCCCAGCATTGATAGGCCCACGAAAAGACCAGTCCGCTCGTCCACACGTTGTAGGGTTGCTGCAGGGTGAGGCTTTCGACGCCGCAACCCGAGATCGGCAGGATGCGCTTGATGTAGGCGTTCGTAACGTCCGAGCCATCGGCGATCGGATAGTCGATGCGCAAAGGCTGCGTGAAAGTGACCGAGGTCGCGGTGACCGATGCCACGATGTACTGGCATACCCGGAAAAGATCGGCGGTCACGCAGGCATTTCCCGTTTCGGCATTCCACGTCGGCGTGCTCGGCGCCTGGATCTGCACAAGATCACCGGGATTGATGCCATGTCCCGAGGGCACCTGCACGGTCGTTTGCCCGCGGGTGGCGCTGGCGGTGAGCAGGATGTTCGAGGTGTTGAATCCGGAGCCGCAGAAATTGATCGCGCCGAGGAGGCTGGGCTGCGGGATGGCGTTGGGGTCGGTGCTGTTGTTGAGCGTGTAGGTCGCGGTTTTCGTCAGCGTCGCGCCACTGTCGTAATCGGCTTCGGCCACCACATCATGGGCGCCCGTGCCGACGAGAGCACGGATGGCCGAGCCGGTCGTGCCGATGGAAAAGGCGTCACCCCAGGTCCCTGTGGCCTTCGCCAATTGGGTGACGAGATGGAGCGTGCCGCTCGAATCCCTGGCCGAGATGGCGATGCGGTTGAGCCCGTTGGGATCCGCCTGCGCCTGGATGAAAGTGTTATTATAGAGCGTCGTAACTCCCGCCGGGTTTTGATAAAAGACGACGTTGTTGACCGGCGCCTGGAATTGGAAGAGCAGCGTGGTGCTGGTCTGACCGGCCCCACGGATGACGACGTTGCTTTGCCGGATGCAGATCGGGCGCGAGAGATAGTAAGTACCCGCGGGGATGCTCACCACGCCGCCACCGGCAGCCGAGGCGGTCGCTGCCGCCGACTCGAGCGCGGCGGCGATGTCCGTGTTGGGCGCATTGGTAATCGTGGCGCGGACGACGAGATTCGTCGGGATCCCACCGGGAATGCCGGCATAACGCCAATCGGGATAAATAATGCCGTCCGGGCCGGGAAGATCGGCGGCGGTCAGTTGCTGACCCGGGCTGGGGGCGGTGCTGGCAAGCAACGCGGCGAAGGCGAGGGCAGTGATTGCGTCAATGCGCGACGAGACAAGAGCACGGACAAGAGTTCTCATGGCTGGAGGGGGCTTGGGGGATGAGCCGCCGAGTATGCTCAGCCCCGCCTGCGCGCCGTCAATGTTCAGCTAACTTAATTAAATAAGTCAGCGGATATTCCCGTGTAATTACGTCGTGTTAATTAGTTAAAAAGGCGTAAGTCACGATCGCGAGAATGATCCGGATGATTCATTGCGGAAATTCCGGAATGGCGAAGACTTCATAAGTCCAGGGGGACAGGGGGATGACTTTCCTTGATGATTTTTAGCAGATCGGCATTGACTTGCTCCGAACTGACGTGGCCCTCGATGCGCAGGCATCCATTGAAGCGAGTATAGGGCATCAATCGCACCTGCTCGAATCGCGCATCGGCGCGAATCGCGGGCTCAATCAGCGCGATATGCCGCTCGGCTTTGTCCATGTTCCAGCCCTGCCTTTTCGAATCGATCACGGCGGAGGTGATCAAGGTCAGCGAAGCCACGATGACAATTGCGGAGACGACGATAGCGATGAGTCGTGAAGAAATTTTCACCTGGGGACGGAGTGACTTTCTTACGAAGCAGTTTTCGGGCGGGATGAAGGGTCTATTGCAGCATCAACTGCATGATATGCACGTCCAGTCGGCGGCCGAACTTGAGGCCCACTTCCTTGAGCGTGCCCACGTGTACGAAGCCCGCGCTCTCGTTGAGGTGAACGCTTTCGTGGCTGCCTTCGGCGATGCGGGCGATCAGCGTATGATATCCGAGTTGGCGCGCCTCGGCGATGATCGCTTCTTTGAGCCGGCGGCCGATCCCGCGCCCGCGATGAGTGGAATGCACATAAAACGAAGTCTCGGCGGTCGCATCGTAAGCCCGGCGCTCGGACCAACTGGTCAGTGATGCCCAGCCCACGACATGGCCATCGACCACGGCGACCAGAACGGGATGCCGCTCATCATGCGCCTGCAACCACTGCGCACGGTCTTCGACGCTCTTGGTCTCCGTATCAAAGGTCGCGGTCGTGGTGAGAATCGCTTCGTTGTAAATCCCGGCGATCGCGGCCGCATCATTGATTTCCGCCCGGCGGACGATCGCAGGCTGGTGGGATGGCATCACCCGAGAATCTCAGCGGCTTGGCGCATTGGGCAAGCCAGGAACGCCTGGCGCCGTTTTCGAGATATCCGGCTTGGGCCAGTCGGTGCCGTCATGGAGGTGCATGGTAATGATCGGCGAATCGCCAAAGCTCAGGCCGGTCAGAATGGGCGTGATGGAAGAATCGTTGCGCGGGACACGCTGGCCGTGATCGAGCAGATCGCGGTGTTTCTGGATGAACTCACGCCAGGCATCGCGCATTTGAAACCGTTGTGCGCGATCGGCGCTGCCGTTGCCCGTGCCGCCACTGGTTTCGGGAGGAAGATCGATGGTCCCCTGGCAAAGCTGGTAGAGCGCGTCGAACAGGCTGTCTTCGTCGGCGAGGCGGTCGGCCCAAGCCTCCCAAAGCACGGTGCCACCTCCCAGTTGGACCGCCGCTTTCGTCGCCGGGTCGCGCACGCCGGGGATAATCGCGGGCTCATGAACGGATGCCACGACATTGGCGAGCGAACGAACAAAACTCTGGTGACCGGATGCGCCGGCCGCCTGGCAGGCGGCGACGACGACGCCCAAGTCAGGGTCTTTCAAAGCGGCGGTGACGGAACCCTCCCAATCGGCGGGGAATGGGTGCGGAATCGCTTGCAGAGCGTTCACTTTCATCACCGGGGAATCGTCCCGAAGATACCGGGCGACGATCTGCTTCCAATCTTCACCTTCCGGCTTGGGGACTTGCGGGTCGGCTAGTTGACGCAAGAAGACGAGAGCACCGGCTTTTCCCTCCAGCGGTAGGTTGCTGGTGAGTTCGCGTGGCTTGATGATCCAGCCGCGTTGGCGCAAGCCATCGATGGCATCCAGCAGCGCGGGCAATGGATCAGGCAGATTATTGACGGGGCCATGCACGTCGGTCCGTGGTTCGAAGGGGGCGGCCAGGGCGCGATTTGTCGCTGCCATCAGAGCGGGCATTTGGGCCACGCCGCCGCGGTTGGCGACGATGGCGGCGGCAGCGGAGACCGCGCTGGTGAACGAAAGATGAAAGTAATCCGTGGGAGGAGGATCTTGCACTTTGAGGGAGCCGTGGGCTTGCGGGGCGTTGCGCAGGATCTTCTCCGCCAGGGCGAGCAGCGGCGCGTCCAGTTTCTCCGGCCAGCTCTGGCGCACGATTTCCGGTTGGCCGAGAGCGAGCATGGCGAGATGCAGCGACCGACCATCCTTCGTCACGGGCAGACGACGCAGAAGGGCCGCCATTGCGGCTCGCTCGGTCTGAGCATCGGGAGAATCGGCCAGTTGGAGCAGGATTTCGGTGGCTTCGACTCCCGGAATGCTGGCGATGCCGAAACAAGCATCCGGATGCCCCGCTTCCACTTCCTTGCGCAGCGGAGCGAGATATTGCGGGTCTCGCAGACGCTCGAGAACACGGCCGTTCTGGGAAGCTTTTTCCCAAGTGTCCGGCTTGGCGCTGAGCTGATGAGCGCGGGCGGCGGCGTCTTCCGCGGTGGGCGGATGAAAGTCGATTTTGGCGGTGGCCACCGGGTAAGGGTCGCCGTTTTGCCAGCCCAGCTTGCTCCCGGCGGAGACGACGTAGGTGCCGGGCGTCAGGATGTCCACAAAGTCGGAGAGGACCACGTTTCGGGAGTCCGATTTTCCGGGTCCGATTACGGTCGGCACGGGAAAAAAGCTGACCGCTTTTCCCACTTCCGGAACGTGAGGCAAAGAAGTGCCCTTCCGCATCTTTGACCTCGACGTTTAGTTCATCCCAAAACGCGACCTCCAGAGAAGTCGACCCCGTTGTTTTGGACGACGAATTTTCCGACGACCTGGTCCCCGATGGCCGGGTGTTCCAGGAAGTGCAGACTGACGGCAGCATCCTTGGGGAAGGGGGCCCCGTGCAGGATGGCGATGGTGGATGAGAGAAGCCAAAGCGCGAAGAGGAGGGGAGCTGGTTTCATCGATGTTTCAAAGGAGTGAGGTATCAATGTTACCGCGCGAGGATTCGCGGTGTGCTTACATGACGGAGACCCTGGGGGCTTTGTTAGCAGATGCAGCGAGATGGGGAACGCGCAGGAGCGCGTCCCTCTGAGCGGCCTCTCCGCTGCACCGACTATCTACTCGAAGGTCTGCCGCGGGTTCTCGCGCAGGTATTTGATGATCGCGTCCATGAAGGGCGCCCCGAATTCGTCGAGCTTCCTTGAGCCAACACCGGTCAGATTGCTGAAGGCGTCTTCCGTGGTGGGATATTCGCGGGCCATCTCGCGGAGGGTGACGTCGCCGAAGATGACATACGCGGGGACGTTGCGACTGTCGGCGATTTCCTTGCGCAGGCGGCGCAATTGCTCGAAGAGACGTTCGTCGCAGGCGATTTCGCCGCGGCGGCTGCGGGCTTTCTTTTCGGCAATGGCGACGGGTTTGGTGAGCGTGATCTTTTGGCGGCTCTTGAGCGCGGCGAGTCCTTCGGCGGTGAGACCCACGGTGGCGAATTTCTCGGGGCTCTGCTCGAGCAGGCCGAGGCGGATGAGCTCGCGGCCGATAGATTGCCACGCGCCGCGCTTCATTTCCCGGCCGACGCCGTAAGCTGAAACCTGCTCGTGGCCCCATTTGCGCACGGCTTCGGTTTCGCCGCCGGTGAGGACTTCGATGACGTGATTGAGGCCGAAGTTGAAGCCGCTGCGCTGGCGGACGCGGTAGACGCAGGAGAGAAGCTTTTGCGCGGCGAGCGTGCCGTCGAAGGTCTCGCGTGGGGTGAGGCAATTGTCGCAGCCGCCGCAATTTTCGTCGGGCCACTCTTCGCCGAAATAGCCGAGCAGTTCCACGCGCCGGCAGGCGGAGCTCTCGGCGAAATGGACCATCTGCTGAAGTTGCGCGCGGGCGATGCGGCGCTCCTCGGGATCGGTCTTTTCCTCGATGAAAGAAGTTTGCTTGACCACATCCGCGGCAGAGAAGAGGAGCACGCATTCGCCGGGCAGACCGTCGCGTCCGGCGCGTCCGGTTTCCTGATAGTAGCCCTCGATGTTCTTCGGCAGATCGTAGTGCAGAACGAAGCGGACGTTGGGCTTATTGATGCCCATGCCGAAGGCGATGGTGGCGCAGATGACGCGCACTTCATCGCGCAGGAAGAGCTCCTGGTGCCGGCCGCGTTCCTCGGCGGTGAGGCCGGCGTGATACGGCTTGGCCGAGATGCGATCATCGGCGAGACGTTCGGCGACGCTTTCCGTGGCCTTGCGACTGGAGCAATAGATGATGCCGCTTTCGCCCGGACGGCTGCGCAGGAAGGCGAGCACTTGATCGTAGGGCTGCGCGCGTGGGACGACGCGGTAGGTGAGGTTCGGGCGATTGAAGCTGGCGGTGTAGCAGCGCGGGTCGCGCAGACGCAGGCGCTCGATGATGTCCGCGCGCACCCGCTCGGTAGCCGTGGCGGTGAGGGCCATCATGGGCACGTCGGGCAGGGTCTCGCGCAGGTCGGCGAGCTGGCGGTATTCCGGACGGAAATCGTGGCCCCATTCGCTGATGCAGTGGGCTTCGTCGATGGCGATCTGGGTGACGTTCCAGGCGCGCAAGTTATCGACGAAGCCGGGGAGCATGAGGCGCTCGGGAGCGGCGTAGAGAAGGCGGAATTCGCCCCGATGCAGGCCGCGGAAACGGGCGCGGGCCTCGTCGCCATCGAGGGTGGAGTTGAGGAAGGTTGCCGGGACGCCGGTGGCAGTGAGGGCGTCGACCTGGTCCTTCATGAGGGCGATGAGGGGCGAGACGACCACCGTGAGGCCATCCCGAAGCAGGGCGGGGAGCTGGAAGCAGAGGGACTTGCCGCCGCCGGTGGGCAGGAGGGCAAAGACATCGCGCCCGGCCAGCGCATCCGTGATGATTTCCTCCTGCAATGGGCGGAAGGAATCGTAGCCGAAGGTTTGCTTCAGCGTGGCGAGCAGGGAGCGGGACGAGATCAAGGCTGGTATATCACGGCAGCAGGGGCGCGCGCGCAAGTGTGAGGTGGAAAGGGATCGTTTGGATTACCCTTATTTTCGGTATAGCGAGGTCGATTTTCGGGTCTGTTCGCCCCCGGTTCTAAATAGTCCCCGTAAATCCGCGTAAGGGGTTTTTCCCGGGGCTGAATACACAGACGTCCAGCGGCCTGGCGAATGCGTAGTGCTTCTAAAAGAGGTATGAAAACTGTAGTTTCCATAATTTGTGCCGCAATGCTCTTCGGTGGTATTTCCTGCTTCGCCGGTGGCATCCGAATCGGAGATACGCCGGCGGCGCGCATCGCCAAGGATGCCAGCATCCCTGGCAAGGGGAAGCAGGGCGAGTGTCTGCCCTTCGCGATCGCTTTGCAGAAGAAGCTGCAGGCGGCGGGGGTTCCGGCGCAAGTGGTCGTTTACGGCTACGAAACGGGCGGCGTTCCTACGGTGGGGACGGATGGAGAGATTTCGGCCCAGCCGGTGGGCGGGGCGGCGGCGCGTGCCTCGCATGCCGCGGTGGTCTATGAAGACCGCGGACGCACTTACATGATGGACAATCAGTCATGGACGCCGCGCTGGATTCACAATGCCTCGCCGGTGCAGATGGCGCAGCAGTTCAGCGGGATCAATTACAGCGTGAAGATGGCGCGAGTCATGAATGGCGTGGACGGGCAGCCGAAACTGCCGATGGCGAGCGCTCCGCGGCAGATCGCGGCGAATTGATGCAGCGCGCGTCCGCACGCTCAACGGGACACGCTCCTGGGTGTCCACCTTCCAACGGGTCTCGGTTGGTCGGAAAAATCAGGGATCGCGCAGGAGCGCGTTCCTCCGTTGGATGCGCGGGCGCGCTACAGTCGACTCGTCGTTAAAATGCCTTATAATGCACGCTAAGCGTGCGAAAGCTCTGCGTGGTATTCACGGCGGCGAAGTAGACGAGCTCGATGGCCGTGTTGTTCTGGTTCCACTTGTAGCCGACGATCTTTTGTGTGACGTCGCTTTCCGGAGCCTGCTCGGTGCGGCGGGCGATGAGCTGGCCGTCCCCGTAGCGTTGTTCGAGGCGCTTGCGCACGTCGTTTCATCAAGCCGGTGTAGCGGGTGTCGTCCCAGCCATCTTGCTGATACTGCAGCTCGACTTCCACCAGTTCGCCCCGATGGAAGTAGAAGACGGTGCGTTTCAGGCCGGTCTGGAGCAGGCCTTCGACGTCCCACGCCTCTTTGCCATCGACGAAATGCTTATCAACGATGGTGGCTTTCGCGCCGATGAGCAGCTTCTCGAGCCGTTGGGAAGTCTCGCCCCAACGCAGGCCAAAGGGTGGGTTGATTTCCTCGGCGCGCAAGACACCGGCTCCCAAGAACAGGAGCATGGCGAAAAGGCGGACGAGAGGTTTCAACATTTGGCGCGGCGAAGATAACGTGGGATCGCGGACGAGCGAGTGACATTTTCGTCACCAGGCAGGCCCGCGAACGGATCGCTTAGAGCGCGTGGAGCGCCAGTCGGTTCAATTCTTTTTCGCCGTGCTCGAGATGTAGACTTCGCGCAGTTGCTTGAAGTCGACTTCGACGGGCGAATGGGTCATGAGATCGCAGCCGCGATTGTTCTTCGGGAAGGCGATGACCTCGCGAATGGACTCCGCGCCGACGGCGAGCATGACCAGGCGATCGAGACCGAGGGCGATGCCGCCGTGGGGCGGGGCGCCAAAGCTGAACGCCCGCAGGAGGTGGGCAAACTTGAGCTGCTGCTCCTCGGGGCCGACGCCGAGCACTTCGAACATTTTCGTCTGCAAATCCTTCTCGTGGATACGGATGGAACCGCCGCCGAGCTCGACGCCGTTGAGCACAACGTCGTAGGCGACCGCGCGGACCTTGGCGTATTCCCCGGCTTCGAGGGCGGGCATGTCCTCGGCCTTCGGGCGGGTGAAAGGATGGTGCACGGCGACCCAGTGGTTGTCCTCCGGCGAGAAGGCGAGCAGCGGGAAGTCGACGACCCAAAGGAAGTTGAGCTCATCCTTCTTCGCGGCGAGCAGGCCGAGGATATCGGCGCAACGCAGGCGCACGCGGCCGAGTACTTCGGCCACGGCTTCGAGCTTCATGTCGGCGCCGAAGAACAGGACGTCGCCGGCGGCGAAGCCCATGCGCTCGGCGAGCGCCTTTTTCTCGGCGTCGCTGAAGAATTTCACGATGGGCGATTCCCATTCGCCACCTTCGCTCCACTTGATGTAAGCAAGGCCCTTGGCGCCGAACTCGGTCTTGACCCATTCTTCCCACTTCTTGAGCTGCTCCTTGCTGAGCAGTGCGGCTGCGCCCTTGGCGTTGAGCGCCTTGATGACGCCGCCGCTATCGGCCACGGAGCGGAAGACTTTGAAGCCGGATTCCTTGAAGATGTCGGCGAGATCGACGAGTTCGAGGCCGAAGCGCAGGTCGGGCTTGTCGGAGCCGAAGCGATTCATGGCGTCGGCATAGGTCATGCGCGGGAAGGGCGTAGGGATATCGACCCCGCGGGCTTCCTTGAAGATGCGCTTCAGCATGCCTTCGATGAGCGTCTGGATCTCAACGTCGGTGATGAAAGAGGCTTCCACGTCGATCTGCGTGAATTCCGGCTGGCGATCGGCGCGCAAGTCTTCATCGCGGAAGCAGCGGGCGATCTGAAAATACTTCTCCAGGCCGGCGACCTGCAGGAGTTGCTTGTACTGCTGCGGGGCCTGCGGGAGGGCGTAGAAGGTGCCGGGGTTGAGGCGCGACGGCACGAGGAAGTCGCGCGCGCCCTCGGGCGTGGGGTTCGAAAGCACGGGCGTCTCGATTTCGAGGAATCCGGCGTCGTCGAGGTAATCGCGCGTGGCTTTCACGATGCGATGGCGCAGCTTGAGGTTGCGCTGCATGTGGTCGGTGCGCAGGTCGAGATAGCGGTATTCGAGGCGCAGGTCTTCGTTGACCTTCGGGTCATCGAGCGGGAAGGGCGGCACGTCGGCCTTGTTGAGGACCTTCAGGTCGGTCGCAATGATTTCGATGGCGCCGGTAGCCAGCTTGGCGTTTTCTGTGCCGGGCAAGCGGGCGGCTACTTTGCCGGTGATCTGGATGACGTCTTCGCTGCGCAATTTGTGCGCGTGGACGGTGGCGTCGGCGTTCTCTTCCGAGCGGAACACGATCTGCGTAACTCCTTCGCGGTCACGGAGATCGACGAAAATGACACCGCCCTGGTCGCGGTTGGTATTCACCCAGCCAGCGAGCGTGACGGATTGGCCGATGTCGGCGGGGCGAAGTTGATGACAGGAATGGGTGCGATACATGGCAGGGGCGCGGAATGTAGCCGGATTCGGGCAGAGGTGGAGCATTTTTTAAAGACAAACTGGAGAGGAAGAGAAGAGGTGGAAAAAGGATGAAGGCGGAAGGATGAAGGATGAAGTGGACTTGCGCTCCGCAGTTTTTAGGGTAAGACATTCGCCACGCGGCAGTTTGTCTCTGTAGACCAAAGACCGCACCGGGCACTTTTCTTCATCCTTCATCCTTCCGCCTTCATCCTTTCCCCTTGTAGCGTCGGACTTGACCTTAAGCCCAGTCCGCGTGACCGTTCGCCCCGTGCTATCCATCGCCAAACTCCGCCGCGTTCTCCCCCTCGCTATTTTTCTGCTGCTGCCGGTGCTCAGCCCGGCCGCCATCAAGTCCGTTCAGTCGAATCATCTCGAAGACGCCGAACAGGCCCTGAAGGATAATCGGATCGACGATGCCCTGACGGCGCTCGATGCCGCCCTGGCTGACGATCCGGACAATGCCGCCGCCCATTTCTGGCGTGGACGCCTTCGGGCGGGCCGGGGCGAATACGACAAGGCGCTGCCTGACTTGAACGCCGCCATCCGCCTGAAGCCCAGCGCCGAAGCCTACGCGCATCGCGGGTACATCTACCAGAAGCAGCACAAGCTCGATGACGCCCTGGCCGACTTCAACCAAGCGCTGCGGCTCGAGCCGCAGCATTATCTCGCGCTCTTCCTGCGCGGCTTGGTGCTCGGCGACACGGGCGATACCAAGGCGGCGCTGGATGATCTCGACGCGGCGCTGGCCATTCAGCCCGATAGCAAAGAAGTGCTGCAGGCGCGCGGCCAGGTGCACGTGCTGCGAAAGGAACTGGACGACGCGCAGGCCGACTTCGAGCGCTGCATCCAGCTCGACCCGAAGGATCCGGCCGGCCACACCGGTCGCGGCGGGGTGAATTATCTCAAGGGCGACTTCAAGGAAGCGGTGGAGGATTACACGCAAGCCGTGGAACTGCTGCCGAAGGATCCGCAGCCGCTGGCCCAGCGTGGCTATGCCTACGCCGGCATGAATGAGGTGGACAAGGCGATGTCGGATTTCAATGCGGCCCTGGCGCTGAACCCGAAGGATATGCCGGCCCTGCTCGGCCGCGCGGAGATTCATCGCAGCAAGAAGGAATGGGCCGACGCGCTGAAGGATTACCAAGGGATTCTCGCGACGGCGCCGGGCGATTTCCGCGCGTTGCTCGGGACGGCTTCCGCGCAGTATGGCTCGGGCGACCTGGACAAGGCCTTGGGGACCTACTCGGAGATCATGCAGAAGTATCCGAGCGAGGCGCAGCCCTTTAATGATTGCGCGTGGCTGCTGGCCACCGGCACGAAGGACGGCGTGCGCGACGGCAAGCGCGCGGTGGAACTCGCCAGCCAGGCCTGTGAGATGACCAGCTACCAAAACGGTGGCTACCTCGATACGCTCGCCGCGGCCTTTGCGGAGAAGGGTGAATTCGACGCCGCGATCAAATGGCAGGAGGAAGCGGTGAAAGCCTCCAGCCAGGAAACGCCGGAAGTGCAGGCGGACATCAAATCGCGCATCGAGCTCTACAAGCAGAAGAAGCCGTATCGCGAGGAGCAGAAGTAAAGACATCTGAATTAAGCGAGAAGCCCACGGGATTATAGTGTCTCGTGAACTACCGATGCGTATCGGAGACACGGAGAATTTTCTTTTGATCTAATGCCCTTCGAAAGAGGGCATCGCGTTCCTGAAATTGGAGGCTGGCGTCTTTCATAATGATCAGCAATTCGCGGCAACCGCGTGGACTTGCGGAAGTTGGGATTCTGGAAAGCGTCAGAACTTCGGGGAGTTTCAAGATCTGAAAAAAGCCGCTTTCGAATTGCCTTTGGCTGCAGGCGGATGGCTCCGTTTGGATCGAGATCACCGCGGCTGGGTTGCCGTGAGCTATCGGATTACGGGCCCGAGAGCCCCGGCAAAGACAGCGATGGAAGGGGAGATTTGGATAGAGGGTGAGTTTGCTGGTGAATTTTGTGGTGAATTGCGCGCGCTTTTGGACGCTGCGAGTTAGTCCGTAATCACGGTTGTACCGCGTTTGGAGCTTGGGGACGGAAGCTGGTCCCCTTACGCTGCGATGCATGACTCGACGCACTTTCATTCAAGGCGGTCTTGCGGTTTCGCTCGGCGGTTCAGTGATCGGCGCTTGGCGACAGGAAAAGTTGGATGAAGCGGCCACTATTCTTTCGAAGTCCACCGCTGACGGAGAAGTGGCCGCTGCGGTGCTACACGTCCGTCAGGGACAAGCCTCGTTCACGCGCACGTTCGGTCATGCCAGCTCCGAGCATGCGATGTTTCTTCTCGGATCGATCTCCAAGCCGATTGCGGTGACGGCATTGATGACGCTTTACGATCGCGGTCTCTTCCAGCTCGACGATCCGGTGAAGAAATTTCTCCCGCCGTTCGATGGCGATCATCGCGGCGAGGTGACGATGCAACATCTGCTGACTCACACATCCGGATTGCCGGACCAGTTGCCGAACAATAACGCACTCCGGAAGAGCCACGCCTCACTCGCCCAGTTTGCGGAAGAGGTGATGCGCACACCGCTGCTCTTTGCTCCCGGCTCGAAATACTCCTACTCGAGCATGGGCATTCTCCTCGCCTCGCAGATCGCGGAAAAGCTCAGCGGGACGGACATCCACCAGTTGGTCGATCGCACGGTTTTTCAACCGCTCAAGATGGAGTACGCGGCCCAAGGACTGGGCCGGTTCAAACTCGAAGACATGGTGCCGATGCAGACCGACCGTGCCGCGCCGGAATCCGGTGGCGGTGATCCGACTGCGAAAGAATGGGATTGGAACAGCCCGTATTGGCGCAAGCTCGGAGCGCCTTGGGGCGGAGCGGAAGTGTCCGCGCCAGATCTGGCGAAGTTCATGGCGGAATTCATGGAGCCGACGGGCGCCGCGGTGAAACCGGAGACGGCCCGGCTCATGGTGACGAATCACAATCCCCCAGGATTTACTTCGCGTGGCCTGGGTTTCGCCGTCGGTTCCTGGGCCGGCAGCAAAGGTTGTTCCGAACAGACCTTCGGCCACACCGGCTCCACAGGCACGATCGCGTGGGCCGACCCGGCGACGAAGACGATTTGCGTGGTGTTGACCTCGCTGCCGGCGAAGGCGGTGCAGCCTCACCCGCGGGATCTCGCTGCAGCGGCGGTGGCGGGTGCGATGAGCTAGCCTGCAAACGGAAGCGCCCTCTTCTCGATGTCATTCTGAGCGGAGCGCTCGAGGGCCAGTGGGGAGCGCGCAGTCGAAGAACCCGGCCGCTTTACTAGCGATGCTCGCTGGTTGCTCGGCGGGTTTATTCCACAGTTCTCATGGGCGTCTCGCTGGTTGTTCGGCCGGGTTCTTCGACTGCGTGCCCGCCGCCTTCGCCCTCGGGCACTCCGCTCAGAATGACCGCGAGGAGGGAGTCGCACTCGGATTGAGTTGTGGATAATGCTTAGAGCGGAGCAGCGCCCTCCAGCCTGCGGCTCGTTCTCGCCCTACGCCATCAGCGGCTTGACGATATCTCCGGCGATGCCGGTGAGGCGAACGTCGAGGCCCTGGAATTTCGTGGAGAGGCGTTTGTGGTCGATACCCATGAGGGCGAGCATCGTGGCATGGAGGTCGTGGACGCTGACCGGGTTCTCCACGGCGCGATAGCCGAGCTCGTCGGTGGCACCGTAGGTGGTGCCGGCCTTCACGCCGCCGCCGGCCATGAAGACGCTGAAGCCGAGGATATGGTGATCGCGACCGCTGCCCTGGCCCATCGGGGTACGGCCAAATTCGCCGCCCCAGAGGATGAGCGTGTCGTCGAGCATGCCGCGTTGCTTGAGGTCCTTGATGAGCGCGGCGGTGGCCTGATCGACGTCTTCCGCGCCCCATTTCATCCCGTTCTCGAGGTTGCCGTGGTGATCCCACGCGCGATGGTAAAGCTGGATCATGCGCACTCCGCGCTCGGCGAGCCGGCGGGCAAGCAAACAGTTCGAAGCGAAGCTGCCATCGCCCGGCTTCTTCACGCCGTAGAGATCGAGCATTTCCTTCGGCTCGTTCTTGAAATCCGTGAGCTCCGGCACGCTGGTCTGCATCTTGAACGCGAGTTCGTACTGCGCAATGCGGGTGGCGATTTCCGGGTCGTGCTGCTCGTCGTCGAGCAAGCCGTTCATGCGTTCGATTTCCTCGATGACCTGCCGCTGCGTGCTCTGGCAGACGCCATCGGGATTGCCGATGTAATGCACCGCGTCGCCCTTGGTCTGGAATTGAATGCCCTGGAAGCGGCTGGGCAGCACGCCGCTCGACCATTGTCGCGCGGACACCGGTTGCAGGCCGGTGCGGCCTTGGGACATGAGGACGATGAAGCCCGGCAGCTCCTGCGTTTCCGCGCCGAGACCATAGAGCAGCCACGAACCCATACTCGGCCGGCCCTTGATGATCGAGCCGGTGTTCATGAAGGCGTGGGCGGTGTCGTGGTTGATCTGCTCGGTTTGCATCGAGCGGACCACGCACAGTTCATCGGCGACGGCGGCGATATTCGGGAAGAGATCGCTGATCTCGATGCCGGCCTTGCCGTGCCGCTGGAAGTTGGTGATCGAGCCGCGTGCTTTCAGCACCGCGTTCTGCAACTGCGCGAGCTGCTGACCCTTGGTGAACGACTCGGGGAACGGCTGCCCGTCGAGCTTCTTGAGCTCGGGCTTCCAGTCGAACGTTTCGAACTGCGACGGCCCGCCGGCCATGCAGAGGAAGATCACCCGCTTGGCCTTGATCGGAAAATTCGCTTCCTGCAGCGCGCCATGCCAGCCGTCGGGCCGATGCGAAGTGGTCGGCACGCCGAAGACCTTGTTTTGCAACATGGCGAGCGCGAGACCGCCGAGACCGTAGGCGCTCTGCGAGAGGAAGGTGCGGCGGTTGACGCTCAGCGCGTGCTCGATGGGATCGAAAGACTTCATATCAGTAGCGGGTGATGACTTCCTGCGAATTGAGAATGACGCGGCAGACGGTGGTCCACGCGGCGGCTTCGGCGGGGTCGCCCTGGGTGGGCGGCGCGTAGCCGATCTTGAGCAGTTTTCCGGCGTCGTCGACGTGCTCGCGATAATAGTCGCGCTGGGTGGCGAGGAATTTTTCCAGCGAGGCCCTTTCCTTCTCCTTGGGCGCACGCGCCACGGTAATCTGGAAGGCACGATCGATCCGGGCGTCGTCGGTGGGGGCATTGGCGTCCTTCAACAAACGGCCGGCCAGGAGCCGCGCGGCTTCGACAAAGGTCGGATCATTGAGCAGGGTGAGCGCCTGTTGCGGGGTGTTGCTGACCACGCGCAAGGCGGCGCATTCGTCGCGCGCCGGGGCGTCGAAATTGGCGAGCATCGGATGCAGGAACGTGCGCTGCCAGTGGATATACACGCCGCGCCGCCATTGTTCCGGGCCGGTGCTGGCGACATATTCGCGATTGGGAAATTGCAGGGCGTCGTAATAGCCCGGCGGTTGATAGGGATAGAAGCTCGGTCCGCCGATCTGGCTGGTATTGAGGATGCCCGCGATGAAGAGCGCATTGTCGCGCACGAACTCGGCTTCGAGGCGCCGCGGATTCTGCGAAGCGAGCAGGCGATTCGCCGGGTCGATCTCGTGCAGTTCCGGACGCAACGCGCTGCTTTGGCGGTACGTCGCGCTCATGACGAAGAGCTTGATCATGTGCTTGAAGTCCCAGCCGTTGTCGCGGAACTCGCTGGCGATCCAGTCGAGCAATTCGGGATGCGACGGCGGGTCGCCCTGCGAGCCGAGATCGTCGACGGTCGAGCTGATCCCGGTGCCGAAGAATTGCTGCCACAGCCGGTTCATGACCGCCCGCGCGGTGATCGGGTTCTTCTTCGAGACGATGTATTTCGCGAGATCGAGCCGGGTGAGCCGGTGCTCGGGCGTGCTCTCCTCGCGACCGGGCAGGAAGGACGGCGTCGAGGGCAATACGACCGGCCCGTCCTCAGACTGCCAATTGCCGCGCGGCAACACACGGGTGAGGAGTGGTTCGACGGCTTGCGTAACCATCGTCCAGGCTTTGCCGTTGCGGCTCTCGCGCAGGTCGGAGGCGAGTTCCTTGTAGCGGTCGAAATCCGCACGATCGGCCGCGGTGCTGAAGAGCCAGGTGTCGGCGAGCAGAGCCGTTTGCGATTCGCTGAGCGCCGCCGGATTCGTATTGAGCGCGGAACGCAAGGCCGCGACATCGAGGCCGAGCGGGGTGCGGCCGGCGAAGGGTGAAGTGGAAATGCGCAGGGGCAGGGGACTATCGCCGGAAATGGTCAGCACCAGCTTTTCATCGGCAGCGAGCGTCACTGGCGGATCGAGCAACCACACGGCGCTCGGCGATTTGGCCGGCTTGCTGTGGGGCAGCTTCCATTCGGTGACCACGCCCAAGGTCTCCTTGCCATTCGTGAAACGCGGGAACTTGTCCGTGGCGTCCGCGTAATAGACGCCCAGCCGGCGCATCTTGCCATTGGCCGCTTTCACACTGGCGGTGACTTTCACGCTCTTGCTGAGGGAGGCTTCGATCTCCTTCTCGTCGGCCAAATTCTGAGCCAGCTCGATGCGCACAGAAGCGATGTGCACGCCGCCGGTGCGGGTGGCGATGCGCAGGCTTTCGTCCTTGGTGAGCGGCTTCTCGAGCTGCACGGCGAGGCCGGCATCGATGAGCACGTCGCGGTCGATCTCGAGTTTATCACCCTTGCCGAGGATGACCGCGCTCAGGGCCGGGCTCGTCCAGCCGCTGTTGTCCTTCTCGAGGAAAGCGCGGGAATCCGTGATCCATTGCTCGAACTGTCCGTGCAACCGGGGATTTTTGGCGAGGTCTTCGCGAGTGGTTTTGAGATGAGCGTCGATTTCCGCTTCGGCCTGCTTTTTCTCGGCCTGCCGGTATGGGCTGTCGACCTGGATTTCCGGCGGGAAAGGATAGTCGTTGTTGAAGCCGGCTAGCTCCGCATTCTTCGTGTAGCCATAGTCGGAATAAACGCCCCACTGCTTCACATCGGCGAAGAAGGACTTCAGCTCGTAGAAGTCGCGCGTCTTGATTGGGTCGAACTTGTGATCGTGGCACTCGGAGCAACCGAAGGTGCTGCCGAACCACGCCGCCGCTACCGAACGCACCCGCTCGGCGCCGTATTTGGCGAGATACTCATTGGGCTGCGCGCCGCCTTCGCGCGTCATCATGTTCAGGCGGTTGTAGCCGGTGGCGACGAGTTGCTCGGTGGTGGGGTGCGGCAGCAGGTCGCCGGCGAGTTGCTCGATGGTGAATTGATCGAAAGGCTTGTCCGAGTTGAACGCGTTGATGACGTAGTCGCGATACGGAAAGATCCGCTGGTTCTGGTCGCCGTGGAAACCGACCGTGTCGGTGAAGCGCGCGACGTCCAACCACCACACGGCCATGCGCTCGCCGTAGCGCGGGGAAGCGAGCAGACGATCCACCTGCTTTTCGTAGGCGTCCGGCGAGTCGTCCGCGAGAAAGGCAGCCACTTCTTCCGGCGTGGGTGGAAGGCCGATGAGGTCGAGCGAAAGCCGGCGCAACAGCTTCGCCTTCGGCGCTTCGGGCGAAGGCTCGATCTTCTTCTCGGCCAGCTTTTCGCGGATGAAGTTGTCGATCGGGTTAACGATCGGTGACCCACTTTTTACTGAATACTGATTACTGATCACTGGCACCGCCGGCTTGTTCAGCGGAGCGTAGGCCCACGGCGGCTCATACTGCGCGCCTTCCGCGACCCAACGCTTGATCAGCTCCCGCTGGGCAAGCGGGATTTCCTTGTGCGCCTTGGGCGGCGGCATGATGTCGTCCGGATCGGTGCTGAAGAGACGCTCGATGATTTCGCTTTCGTCCGGTTTACCGGGGACGATCGGGTAAACATCGTTGTCGGTCTTCTTCAGCGCGTCCTCGCGAATATCGAGCCGGAGCCCCGCCTTGCGCCCTTTCGGATCGAAGCCGTGGCAGTGAAAACAGGTGTCCGAAAAGATCGGCCGGATGTCGCGGTTGAAGTGGACCTTGTTGTCCGGCGTGCTTTCCGCGGCGGAGGCGACAGTGGCTAGCGCGATCAAAGAGCATCCGACACTGGCAAAAGAGACGAACAGGGGCTGGCGGGTCATATCTGGGCGGTGAATACTCACAATGAGTATGAGTGTCCGAAACGCGCAAGCATTAGGCCTTCACGTGATTGCGTAAGCGCGGTGGGTCGGGACCCAGGGAAGGGGCTCTTAATCTTAATCGTAATCGTAATCTTAATCCCCGGTCAGAGAGTAAGATTGCGATTATGATTACGATTAAGAAACAGACCTTTGCCTGACCGCCCTCCCGACCGAGCTCACGCTATTTCACCGAAGAAACGTAAGCCGCGTAATGCTCCGCCACCTTGGCTTTCTCGGTGTCTCCGGGATGAAAGTAAAAGCGGTAGCGGAACGTGCTGCTCTGGCCCGCCGGGATGGTGAAGTCACCGGCATGCTTGTCCGGCAGCTTTTCAAACATGGACTGGCCGAAGGGGTTGGCCGAAAACAAACCGTAGGTGCGCACGTGCCACCACGTGGGGTGCCGCGGATTACCCGGATGATCGAACATGGCGACGCCCGCGGTCTGGCCGTCGACGGGGCCGTAGTAGTCGCACCAATTGGCCCGGGTGCCCCACGCGGCCAGATCCTGTTTGCCTTCGCTGGTCACGATGTGGCCTTCGCCGTGCGGGGTGACCTTCGCGCCCTTTGGCCGGGGCAACTCCACCCGCATCGTTTCCGGCACGCGGATCGACATGCACCCGTCTTTGTCGTCCTCGAAGACCACGTCCTTGGGACCGGCCTTGATGGTAATTTCGAAGTCGATCATCGGGCCGCCGGGATCCTTGGTGAAACGCAGGGTGCGTTCGTCCGTGCAGATCACTTCGCCGGTGTTGTCCACTACCCATTTGTTCTTCGCCCGCAGCGAGCCTTGCTGCTCGCCGCCCTGGATCTCGAGGAAACCGTCGTGGATCATTTGTCCACCGGTCTCGTTCGGCTGCAGGACGTCACCCCAGAATTCGACTCCATTGACATTGCGATGGCCGTACCACAGGCCCTTGTGATGCGGGTGATCGTGGGCCTCGTTCGGTAGATCGTCTTCCAACGGCCAATGGCGCGTCATGGTGCCGCCGGTGGGGCCGATGATGGGATAAAGATAGGGCCGGCGCGCGCCGGCGAAATGATACTCGGTGAAGAGATGGCCATCGATCTCGACGCGCACCTGCTCGGCTTCCTGCTTCAGCTCGACCGCGGCGAAACTGAGGGAAGTGAGAGTGAAGGTGAAAGCAAGAGTGGAGAGGACCGTCAGCGGGCGACGGAGAGAGGAGGGGAACATAGGGTGAAGGTAACGTGATGCGTTCTAGTGGGCTGTCGGGTTGGGGGAGGTGGATGCGGTGGATGGTCCTTCGTGTTCGAGCTGGCCGAGAGGCCACAATTCGCAACGGCGGACGAAGATTTCCGCGCCTTCCGATTGCACGAGCACGCGCCCTTCGCTGGGACTCACGGCAAAGGCTTCGTTGACCAGCACGCCATTGAGGATGTAGCGGAGCGTGTCGCCTTGGGCGATGACCTCGTAACGGTTCCATTCGCCCACGGGTTTCTCCACGTCGTCCCGGCCGCGGAAGCCCTTTTTGTCGACCCAGGCGACGTCGCGCTTCGCCCAATTGATCCGCCCCTTGGTGACGACCTGGCGAGGCGTGCCCTTGGTCCAGATGCGCTGTTTGTTGGCATCGAGCGTGACCTCGCTGCTCACGCGGGTGGTGAGTTCCGTGCCATCGGCGAGCCTGGCGGAGAGCACAAGGATGTCGCCGGTCCCGCCTTCGATGACCTGGGCTTCCACGCTCGGAATGTAGGTCCCGCCGTAGGAACCGTCGGGACCGCGGGCGTGGATGAGAAGGCCGTTGTCCCGCGCTGCATTTTCCCGCCGTCCCCAAGTCTTCTCGCCCCACTTGTATTCGAAGACGAGGTGGTAATCGCGATACGCATCCTTCGTCGCCACGTAACCGTAGGCGCGTCCGCTGATATGGAGCGTGCCGTCCGGCTGCAGCACCCACACGTCCTTCGGGTCATCGTGCATGTCGGACTTCGGATTGGTGTAATATTGGACGGCTCCCGATTTCATGAGGTTCAGGATGTCGACCTTCTCTTGCAGCGGCTCCACGGCGAAGAGGCTGGGAGCCAGCAACGCGAGGGCGATCGAAACGAGGGCGCTTTTCATAGGGTGGCAGCGGGAAAGAAAGAACTCGTTGTTTCGTTTTACACAAGCGCCGATAGCGGCAAATATTTGTGGAAAGTTGTCAAAAATGACATTTTTGATTTTGACGACTCTCGCGTTTGAGATTGACGGGTGGGGCGCCGCTGACTCTGTTGCCCGGCCAAGTTTGAATGGAAACCTAATCACTATGAGCGATTCATCTGAGGGTCCAATAGAGTGGGTAGAGACGGACAAGTTTGTGATGCCCGTTATTCCGGAGAAATTGGGGATCGATCCTCGAACGCTTGCAGTGCTGCATTGCGTTTCGTTTCTTGAGTTGTCGGGAGACAACACGGTGGATCCTGACTGGGCCGTTGAGGCGTTGGAGCATGTGGCGCACTACCTTCTGCGTCTGGGAAACAACGACCTTGCCGAGCTGAAAAGAGACACCGCGATGATTGCTTCTTGGGCTGAATCAAAGCAAATGCCGCCTCATTTTATCGACTTGGTACGTCATTTCACAGACCACTGCGGGTTTGAACCCGAGGAGTAACCGAATTTAGGTGGGTCTTCGCTTCGTTCTCCGGCGTGGACCAGACTTCCAGCCCCGACGGAGCGCCGAGGTTTGACGCTGCCCCGCGTCGCCCGCATAGTCACGGTATGCGACCTGGTATTCGCGAACGCATTCATAACTTTCTGGCCGATCGTGGTCTCCGCAAGACCATGCAGCGCGAAGCCATTATCGAGGCCGCTTTCAGCACCACCGAGCACTATACCGCGGAAGAGCTACTGCGCATGTCGCGGAAGATCGACCACTCGGTATCACGGGCCACGGTCTATCGCACCCTGCCGCTGCTCGTGGAATGCGGGGTCCTGAAGGAAATGGACTTCGGCAAGGACTACAAATTCTACGACCCGAATTACCTCGAGCATCCGCACCACAACCACCTCATCTGCGTCGATTGCAACCGCATCGTCGAATTCGAGGACCAGCACATCGAATTGCTCGAGGAGTGCATCAGCAAGCGGCTGGGCTTTTCGCCCGCGTCGAAGAGCCTGCGGATCGAGGCAAACTGCGATGAACTGCGCAAGCGCGGCGTTTGCAAGAACCGCAAGCCTTCCCGGGATTAGGGAAGGGGGAATGGGCGTGAGGAAAGGGGGAAAGGGGGAATGGGCGTCGCCGTGTTTTTCTGATTGTCTGATTGTCCCCCTGTCCGATTGTCTTCCTCCGCGCCTCTGCGTCTTTGCGTTTTTCAATTTCAATCTCACTCCTACCAACTCACCCGTCCCATGTGGAAAGGCCGTTTTCAGCAAGAAACCTCTGCGTTGCTGCAGCAATACAGCGAATCGATCAGCTTTGATTGGCGCCTGTGGCGCCATGACATTGCGGGTTCCATCGCCCACTCGGCTGCGCTGCAGAAGGCGGGACTGATCACCGCCGAGGAGCGCGCAAAGATCGTTGACGGCTTGAGCGCCATCGGCGCGGAAATCGAGGCCGGTACATTCCAATGGAAGACCGAGCTCGAGGACGTGCACATGAACATCGAGGCCGAGCTCACGAAGCGGATCGGCGACGCGGGCGCCAAGCTGCACACCGCACGCAGCCGCAACGACCAGGTGGCGCTCGATATCCGGCTTTTCCTGCGCGACACCTGCGATGAGCTGGACGCGCTCCTCACGGAAATGCAGCGCTCGCTGGTCGATCTCGGCGCGCGGTATCGCGAGGTGATCATTCCCGGCTACACGCACCTGCAGCGCGCGCAGCCGGTCTACTTCGCGCACCATTTGCTCGCCTATGTGGAGATGTTCCAGCGCGATCGCGATCGCGTGCAGGACGCGCGCAAGCGCATCAACGTGCTGCCGCTCGGCTCAGGGGCCATCGCGGGTTCGACCATCGTGCTCGACCGCGAACTCGTGGCGCGTGAATTGAATTTCCCCGCCGTGACGCAAAACAGCATGGATGCGGTCAGCGATCGTGATTTCGCCGTCGAATTGCTCGCGGCGTTGGCGCTCGTCGCCGTCCATCTCTCGCGACTCAGCGAAGACGTCATCCTCTGGGCCTCGAGCGAATTCCAATACCTCAAGCTGAGCGACGCCTTCACCACCGGCAGCTCGCTCATGCCGCAGAAGAAGAACCCCGATGTGGCCGAGCTCACCCGCGGCAAGTCGGGGCGCGTGATCGGTAATCTCGTCTCGCTCCTGACCACGCTGAAGGGCCTGCCGATGACCTACAATCGCGACATGCAGGAGGACAAGGAACCGGTCTTCGATAGCATCGACACCATCCGCACTGCGCTGGCCGTCTTCGCCGCGATGCTGCGCGAGGCGCACGCCAATCCCGTGGCCTGCGCTGCCGCCGTGGCCGACCCCATGCTCCTCGCCACCGACCTCGCCGATTACCTCGTCAATCGCGGCATCCCCTTCCGCAAAGCGCACGAAGTCATCGGCCGCGCCGTGGCGCTCTGCGGGGAAAAGAAGTGCGAACTCACGCAACTCACGCTGGCCGATTACCAATCGCTCTCCCCGGTGTTCCAGGCCGATGTCTTCGAGATGCTCCACGTGCAAAAGTCGATGGAAGCTCGCAAGGCCATCGGCGCACCCAGCCCGCAGAACGTCGCCGCGCAATTGGCGCGCTGGCAGTCCGCCTTAGGGTAGGCCGAATCGACATCCGAAGTCGTCAGGCGACCGCTCGTCGCTGCAGCGGCGGCCCAGGACCAGATCTTGATACACAGTCTCCGCAATAGAGAGATGCCGCTACGAAATGCGCTGGGAGCGGCGACTTCCCAGTCGCCGACCGAAAGACTTCGGCGCGAAGCGCCCTACCTGAAGGATACCGCTCCGCGGTGCAGGGTTTTTTCTAGGAAGTCGCCCCTCCCAGCGCTCTCGTGACTCATCGCCCCTCCGGGAAAAGATACGCATAAAATCAGGCCCAAGACTGCCGAGATTCCCCAGCCCGCAGGGCGAAAGAAAATAGCCCAGCACGCCAGTGCTGGGAGGTGCGTCCCCAAAAGCAGCCAGTCCCGCCAGGGACGACAGAAACGTGGGAGTCGTGAATTTCACCAGCCACCCACAAACAGCCACGCGGGGCGGGGGACGCGAAGTGTCAGTATGAGCGACTCCGTTAAAATCACCCGTGAACAGTTGATCCAGCTACTCAACGAAGACCTGGCGCGCGAATATCAGGCGATCATCGCCTACACCGTCTATAGCCAGACGATGAAAGGCGCGGCCTACACCGACATCGCCGGCGAACTCGCCCTTCACGCCGCGGAAGAACTCAGTCACGCGCTGCTCATCGCCAAACAGATCGACTATCTCAACGGCTCACCCGTGGTCGTGCCGAAAGAGGTCAAGATGTCCGACAAAGCGGAAGACATGTTGCGCTTCGACCTGGAGAACGAGAAGCAGACGATCATCCACTACCGCCAGCGTATCCGGCAGGCCGAAGCCCTCGGTGAATACGCGCTGAGCGAAGTGCTGCGCAAGATCATCGCCCAGGAGCAGGAGCACCTCACCGACCTGGCCGACGCGCTCGGCGTGGATAATCCTGATCTCGGCGGCTAGGATCAGTAGGGCGGAATGTTCACCGCAAGGTCGGCCTTTGTGTCGTGCTGCGGACGCGAAAAGGCGGTCGCAAAATGGCGGCGAATGACTTGCTATTCACCAAGAAAATTATTGTAAAATTTTGGCGACAAGGAACGGGGTCTGCGACGATAATATTCCCGTGAACGAAGAGTTACGCCCGATTCGGTCGAATTCTTGGAGGAAGTGTCGGCAGACGGTTCGACCAATGGCGGGAAACAACGGGCGACGATCATCGTCCCAAGGACAGCGCTCCGGCCCTGACGGTGGCGAGCGGGTTCTCTCGATTTCTTGAAACCAATGAAAAACCAAACCATGACCACCACAGCTCAAACTACATTCCGTAATATGGCCCCGTCGGAAGCCGTCACCGAGCGCGTTCAAAAAGAAACGGAAAAGCTCGGCAAGTATTTCGACCGGATTACGAGTTGTTCGGTGGTAATTGAAGCGCCGCAGAAGCATCATCATCATGGCGAACCTTTCCATGTGCGCATCGAACTCGGCGTGCCCGGCAAGGAACTCGTCGTGACCCAGAAACCCACGGTGCGAGCCATCCTCGAGCAGACACGGATGGGCGTGCGCACAAGGCGCAGAACATCGAGGCACCGCACAAGGACGTCTATGTGGCCATCCGCGACGGCTTCGCCGCGCTGCGCCGGCAATTGCGCGACTATGTGCACTGCCTGCGGCACGAAGTAAAGACACACGCGGCGGCCTGATTTTTCACGCGCCGTGAGGCGTTGGGCGGGATCGTGGTCCACAGACTTCGATCCCGTCCGCCGGTCCGCGAACGAGGTTGCGCCGATGATCTCGCGTGGCCACAGGCGCGGTGTCGCTTGTTCCTTGAAGAGGACGGCGCCTCCCGGTAATGGAAAGCGCTATGCCACGTCGTCTCGATCGAGCTCGCAACCTCATCTTGGAATGGCTGCGGGCTCCGCCCCGTGACCCCGCATTCCTGGCCGGCCAGACGGATCTGGAACATCGCCACGAAGAGATCGCGCAACGTTTCCTGACGCAGGCCAGGGAGAGCGGCTTCGAGTCTGAAATCGTCAAGGCCGGTTCCGGTGGAGCGACCGCTTACGAAGTGCACTGGACGCACCATGGCTCCAGCTTCGTGGGTTTCAGACAGCCCCCGCCCGAACCTAGCGCCGAAGACGCCTTGCTCGCCGGTTGCGCGGCTTTACTGGAAAACGATTGGTGCCGCCAGCGTCTCCCGAAATAACCACGTCCAGGTAGGGACGCCGCGCCATTGGCGCCCATCCTGCCATTTGCGGTCTGCCATCTGCCATTTTTCCCTCCGCTGCGCCCCCCAAGGCATCGGCGCCCAAAATCTGGTGGCGGTTGAAGATTCGAACTTCTCCCGGCTTATTACCAGGTTTCAGCAGGTTCGCACTGCTGCCGCCACAAATAGATAGACGGGTGGGGGAGCAAAAATGTTCATCGGAGTTCTAACCCGAAATGCGTACGCGGCTTGCGCAGATTCTTTGACGGCAAATGGGCGCTAATAAACGCGAAAGGACCAAATTACTTGTGCGCCGCAATCCCATTCGCGGTTCTCTTTGGTTGCTGCTCTGCGTCCCTGCGGCCTCCGCGGGTCCCCATTTTTTTGGGATGGCAAATCCAATTGGTTCGCACGATTCCGGTTTCGAGCGACAGCAGCGACGCCATTCACGTCGCTTTTTCAGGCAATCAGCGGGGTTTCCCTTACGGATAATAACGTAAACTGATATTGCATGTCTGCTTTGGTCTACAACCCCGCGGAAAACTAGCGGGGTTTCACCGAATCCGCGTTGACAGGCTACGCAATTTCCCGTCCTATGCGCGCCAATTCGGGGCAAAGACTGCTAAGTCTGGTTCATCGCATTGATTGAATGCGCCCCGGGGATCACCTCCGAGGGCCTGATTGGAGTTAGATAACAACAGGTCAGAAAACTGTTTCGCGAATCGCCGTTCCATTCAACCGAACTATGAACAAGAATTCCGTCTTCCTGGCCGTGGTAGCTGCGGCGTTGGTCCAATTAGCCAAGGCCGATACACCGGTGCAGGGAACCCTGACGATTCAGGGTTACACCGATTCAGCAAATGTATTTCAATGGCCGACGCTGACTTTGGAAAAAGATAGCAGCGGTGCGCCGTATGTTTCGCTGGGTTACACCGAAAACGGGACTACGGGCGTGTTCGTTCAAAGCATCGGCAAGGCGACAGCGGAATGGCAGTGGCAGGCTCTGGATTCAACCTCGGTGGGGAGGCTGCAGATGAAGTTGGATACGAACAACATTTTGTCGTTGGTCGATCCGAGTTCCACTTCCGGAAGTCCTACTTTTCCCATCGTCATCAATCCGAATGGTAGCAGCGCGCAGATCTTGATCAACGGCCAGCCTGTGGCCACCGCGGCCAACGGGAGCTTGGGATTTGGCTTGGTTGGCAACGGCGGCATCGTTGTTGGCGGTAATGGCAATGTAGGCATCGGAACGGCGACACCGGCCCAGCAACTGACGATCACCGGCAACATGCTGCTGTCCGCCAGCTCCTCCACTGGTGGTGTTATTTACCAGTACGATGTCAATGGTAACGTGGCGCCGATCCTGAATACCTATAGCTGGGGGAACGGCCTCAATTATGATCTGTACAACATCTTTGTCGGTCGCAATTCGGGGAACACTACCCTGGACCAGAATGCGTGCGACAACGTTGGCGTTGGAACTGCGACCTTGAAATCGTTGACGACCGGCTTCTACAATACTGCTGTGGGGGGGCACGCTGGCCAAGAATTCACGACCGGGGAATTCAACACCGCCATCGGAGAACAGGCCCTGTCGAGCGCGACGGACAATCTATATGAAGTAGCAATCGGCCACGCGGCGCTGATGCGAGCGAACCACACCAGTCAGAATACTGCTGTAGGCGACAGTACGCTGTTTAGTCTGGTTACGGGCGGCTCAAATACCGCCGTCGGGCACCATGCATTGTTCAATGCGAACTTTATCAATGCTTGGGATGGCTCGACGACGGCGATCGGTGCTGGAGCGGGATTCAGCACTACCACAGGGAGTTACAACACGTTCCTTGGAACATTGGCTGCGCTCAACAACACCACTGGAACGCAAAACATCGTCATTGGTTACTATGCGGAGCTGCCCGACCCAACGGCCTCCAATTGTTTGAATATCGGCAACCTTATTTACGGAACGGGCGTGGATGGACAACAGACCAACATCAGCTCCGGTAACATCGGTATCGGAATCGCCGCGCCTCAGGCCAAGCTGCATGTCAATGGTGATGTGCGTTTCGATGGTGCGGTGAAAATGACCCAGGCCCAAGGGGACATCCTCATGGGCGACTTCGGCAATTAAGGTCGAAAAAACCAGCTTGGCATATGGTGCTCGTACGGATTCTTCGGTTTTTTGTCATTTGCCTGGTCATGGCGCAACTGATCGTGCCGCAATACGCGGCGACGATCCCGGGTTGGTGGGTGGATGATAGCGCCCAGACACGCATCATTGGCGCGGGGGCGGCGCCGAGTAATTTTGCGCCGGCGAATCTCGGCCAGCTAAAGTATGTCGCCAGCCAGGCGAAGAAGCACCTTGACCAGAAGCTGGCGGCGGTCGGCGGAGCAGGCGATGAAATCAATGCCTTGGTGGCCGGCTTTGAGCCGCGGGCGGGGCAGAACTACACCCCGGAGCAAATCGCCGCGTTTCGGGCGGCCAACTACGCGCCGATCAATCTGGGTCAACTCAAAGCGGTGGTCGCTCCGTTTTACCGGCGGCTGCTGGCGGTGGGTTACGATACGCGTTTCAATCTGATCCTGCACGGCTATCCGCAGACTTGGACGTCCGGCTTTCCTTGGAATCCGAACGATCCATGGAACCAGGCCGGAGCGGGGGACAAGACGCCGAATTACGTCATGGCCAATATCGGCCAGTTGAAAATGGCCTTCAGCTTCGATGTGGCGGCGGATTCTGATGGCAGTTTTCTACCGGTGAGTCTGGTGCGGTCGACCGAAACTGGAATGTCGAACCCGAACGGGCATCCCGGCCGGCTGGGAAATGGCGGAAATAGTCCGTCCGATCCCATTTACGGGAACGCTTCGCCTGGCGGAGGAGGCGAGGACTTGTCAGTCGATCCAGATCACGATCCAGGTGCGAATGGCGTATTTCCTCCGTCCCTTACAGTCGAAACGGATTATCCGAATCTGGGAACGGCTATTCTGAATTGGTGGGCCAATCAAGCTTCGGCGCAAACCGTCGAATACCAGCGAAAAAATGGAAGCGGCGAATGGAGCACGCTGGTACCGACGGGCCAAACTGGGGATTCCGGTCAGTTCACCGATTCAGTTTCGCTGCTGGCCAATGTGACGTCGGTTTACCGCCTTCGGGTTACTTACGCAAACGGGGTAGTGCTTTACTCCAACGTGGCTGAAGCTCCGCCCGTCCCGATCATCGCTTCTCAACAGGCAAGTAACAGCACTATAACAAGAAGAAATCCGTGCATCAAGCAGTTTACCTCTGCTGCCGTCCCCGCCTATTATCGCGAGGAGTCGACCAACGGCACCTACGGTGATACGGAGATGTCGGATGATAACCATGTTACCCAGGTAATAACTAGCACGTTGACAAACGTGACGATGATTATCGATCCTTTGGGAAACGATGGTTTGGGTGTCCGTAATTACACTGGAGGAAGTGCAGAAACGATCGCTACGGTTACCGATGACCGCACCGGCATCGATACAAGCGACACCACGGGCCATATCGTTCCTCCCAATTACCTTTGGAGTGGAAGTGTCTACCTCCACAATACGGACCTCGATGGGCATGTTACGCTTGATCAGACTACTTCATATTCGGGCGTTAACGAACCTCCATTCACAGGGGGTGGCGGTCCGGTTACGGTAACGGCGACCACCCAATCATGGACAAACGACAAGGGAGGCGGCTCAAACGAGCTTTCGGAGCCTTATACACCGGAAGACTTTTTGGGTGATACTGTTGAATTGATGCCCGGCTACGGGGGCTGGGAAGATGCGCAGATTGCCCCCCCCGCGATGCGTTCCGTGGCGAGCGATAATAGCTCGATAAGTCTTACCAAGCAGCAGTATCAGATAACCTATTATCCGTCGGCCCCTACGGTTCATACCGCTTACGTAGTTTTCGTTCCAACCACAGGCGGACTTTCCAAGGCACAACTCGTCGGTAGCCCCCACCCGGCGTCCGTAGGGAGCGGTGGCGGGGTGTGTGGACCATTTGAAATAAATCCAGTCGATGGGCCGGGAGATTTTATGGGAGGGCATCTCAATGGGAGTTACCTGGTGATCCAGGGGCTCGAAATGATCGCAAATGGCACGATTGAGGACAGCTCTACCTTGACGGGCAAAATAACGGCCGATCTCGACCTGAATGAACGGACAACCGGTGCGGGAATCATAGGCCAGGGTACCACCGGCACGTTTCAGCTCACGGGGGGGATGGGGGATTCCAGTTACGTGATTCACATTACCAATGACAGTGATTTTCTGGTCGTCGACGACCGAGGAAAAGTGGTGCATGACGGGGATGTCGTGGCTGCGTCCACATTGTCCGGGCACTTCACCGTTTATGCCCTCAACACGGCCAAAAATGGCGAGCAGGTAAGCATCACATTTGGAATGGTGATTGGGGATGATGTTTCATTGGGGCAGGATACCGTTGTCTTTACCACGAACCTGTCTCCGCCTTTGAGTCCCCCGGCTGGTGAGGTTTCTGGCACCCGCTATCGCAAGATCAGTTTGAATGGCCGTCCCCTTCCTGATAGCAAGCCACAGCGAACCGCGGAATCCGATCAGGAGAGAGAGGAGACCTACATCGATGCTCTCACCTTGGGGCTTCGCCACCAGAGCACCGATATCTTCGTGCCGATTGCGGGGAGCGATTTGGTTTTGTCAGTCCGTCGGAATGCGATTTCGGAGACATGGAACAATTCAAATGGTCTTCGACCCCATGAGCGCCCCGACCGTCCGTTTGGAGCCGGCTGGGTCTCCACTTTATGCGTGGACGAGGAATTCGTGGGGACGGATACCGAGGGTTACGTCGTGATCACGGACCAAAACGGCGCACAACACCGGTTTATTCATTATCATCAAACAACCGGTGAAACCACGGAGGATGGCTATGCGCCGTTTCCGTCGGATAGCCGGGAAAATGGGGATTTTCTGTGCTCCCTTTCGTCAGATGGGCAGGTCTTTACAGATCGTTATGGTACCACGATTACCTTCGACTACACCCGACCGGTAGCCAAGGATCTGACCTCAGTTACCTATGGCAAATCCAGTAGGGAGATGCACACCTTTTACCCGGCGGCCACGGTCGCCGATCGATTTGGAAATACATTGGTCTTCAGCTATCCCGATGCTTCGCTCATTCCCGCGACGATTACCTATTCGGGGGGCGTAAATCAGACGATTTCCGTTGAGCAGGATAATGCCGGCCACGTGACGCGAATCTGGGATCCGAATGGAAACCAGTATTCGTTTGGCTACGCTACCAAGGGTTATTCCTCTGGGACTACTCAGTTCACCGAAACTGTCCTTACGACTGTCACCGGTCCCGACACGACTACTATTGCTTATGACTATTTCTTGAGCACGGAGCAGGATCTGACGCCGGCCGCGCTGACCAATGGTGCGCCGATTCCCAAGCTTCACCTCGATCTCACGAGCATTACGGATAGCAATCAAAAGACCTACTCCTTTACCTACGATTTCGATCATACAAAATTGTTCCATAGGGGCGACACGCCTTATCCGCAGACCGGGCTTCCGTCTTACGTCACATCCGTCACTTTGCCGGATAATCTAGGACAGCCGGTCACCTTTTCCTTCGGCGCGTCTCAGATCGGTGTAGCCTTCGATCCGGAAGCGGGTCACGTGACCCTGGCCGCAGGAACCAATAAGGTCGTCCAGGTGACAGATGCCAATGCCAACGTCATCGTTTATACTTGGTCGGGCAGCCTGGCTGCCAGCTTGGGGCAGGATACGACCGCCAATATTACCTTTCCATCGGGCACGCCGCGGGATCCGAACGTCGTTTTTTTCACGCAGATGAAGATCGATTACGGCATCGGATCGGAGACATTCTACTTCGATCCGACTGCCGGTATGGCGCTGAGCTCGGTGACCGATTTCAGTGGTAATGTGACAAGTTACGCTTATACGGATGTTTACATCCCGCCGAATTCTATAAATGTCTATGCGGGGTTATTTGGATCTCCTGACTTCGCCCTCTATTACTCGGATCCTACCAGTCAAACGGATGCGCTGGGGCACGTCAAAACCTTCCACTACGCCGACGAGAGCAAATTTCGTATCATGGATAGCGTGGTCGACGAAGACGGGCGGCTGAGGACTTATACCGTGGATGATTTGGGTCGCCGCTCCAACGAGATTATTTACACGACAGATGCCAATTCGCCTGTCTTGCAGGAGACGGATTTCGGCTACAGCGATACATTCAAGGGAGCCATCACTAAAAAGACGGTCAAAAAGCTCAATGGGCCGGATTGGTCAGTTGATCTGGTGACGAAATATGTCCTGGACGAAAATGGGCGGGTCCAGAGCGAAATTGTGGATCCGGATGGCCTAGCATTGTCCGCATCCTACACCTATGACCGAAACGGCAATAGGATCTCGGTGACGGATGCTTTGACTCGCACGACGAATTTTGAATACGATCTGCGGAATCGATTGAAGCGAGTGATTTACCCAGACGGGTCGGCGAAGTCGGTTGGCTACGACAATCGTGGGAACAAGACAAGTGAGCAGGATGAAAACGGTCACGTTACCACCTATACCTACGACGCCCTGAACCGGCTCATATCGCAAAAGCGCACTGTGGCGAGCGGCGACATCAACATAACTTACGCTTACGATAATGCCATCGATCCGGTCTCCACGGTCACGGATGCGCGAAATCACGTCACCCTCTTTGAGTACGATACGATTCAGCGATTAAAGAAGAAAACGGACGCCCTGAACCATGTTACCTGTTTCGAATACACGGGGCCCAACGCGGGAGCCCACGTCTTCAACAGTTCGGGGTTCAAGCCGACGACGATCAAAGATCCCCGGGGATACACGACGACGAATACCTACGACAATCTATATCGTGCTGTGGGCAAGAGCGTGCAGTACCAACTGGATCCTCCGCTTACCTCCGATACCACCATAGGTTATGACAACGTCGGCAACGCCACGACGGTCAGCGACTCTCTTCAGCATACTACGACCACCGAATACGACGCAGTCAACCGGCCCGTTCGCACCGTCTATGCCGATACCCACGACGCCAGAACGTTTTACACACCTACGGGCCTCAAGTGGAAGGTCCAGGATGAGTTGGGTAACAAAACGGAGACCCAATATGACAGTGCCGGAAGGCCGGTTTTGACGCTTGAGCCGCCGGTAGACGACGGCTTGAACCCCGAACAGTTGGACCGTACTACCCACATCAAATGCCCGGGGACGCAGACTTTCTATAATAAAGTGGGTAGTGTCATCCGGGCGATCAATCCGCTCCTGCAGGAGCGGGATTACATCTACGACGTGCGCAATCGCAAGATCGAGGAGCACCAACCGGAGGTTCTCGATGGGACAACTGGCCAGCCCGGTCTCCCGGTCATCTACACTGGCTACGACTACGTGGGTAATGTCATTTGGGTGCAGAATGCGTGTGGGTTCACGACGGAAACGGAATACGATGAGGCGAACCGTCCGGTGAAGGTGACGGCGCCTCCGGTGCTGTTGGCGGGTGGGCAACAAGCAGTTCGCCCAGAGAAGAGAACGAGTTACGATCTCGCGGGCAATGTGGTGACGGTGACCGATGCGAACCAGCACGTCACCACGAACACCTACGACTGGCTCAACCGGCTTGAGACGACGACGGATCAGGAGCAGATAACTGTCAGATATGGCTACGATGAAGTAGGCAACCGAATCTCGGTCAAAGATGGGCTCTTGCAGGAGACGAAATTCGGTTACGATGGGTTGAATCGCAACACAGCGACCACCGATGCTGCGGGGTATACGACGAGACTGGAATATGACGGAGTGAACGTGGTCAAGCGCACTGATGCGCTCAGCCAGGTGACGAACTACGGCTACGATCTGCGAAACCGGCTGCTGACGGCCACCTATCCAGCTCATCCCGTGGAAAATCGCACTTATGGTTACGGCGCAGCGGGCGATTTGCTTTCTGTGACCGAGCCTGGGAAGAACGGCGTCGCCGACGTCGGCTACACTTACGATGCCCTACACCGGGTATTGACCGAGACGAGCAATGGCGCGACGCACACCTATCACTATGACCTGGCCGGCAACCGGTTGGGTGTGCAATATGGGCTAGCGGAGGGCGGCAATGCGCGCTCCATCGTCTCAACCTACGATTCGCTGAATCGGCTGAGCACCATGAGCGATGGCGGGTTGGTGACTGCTTACTCCTATGATTTGAACGGCAATGACGTTAACCAGGCCTTGCCAAATGGAGACGCCGTGACCCAGCGATATGACGGTGTCAATCGAATGTACGAAAAGGAGACGATTTCAAACCGCGGGGTCGTTTACCACTCGCTCTCGTTGAGCGATGCCGGGGGCAATGTGCGGAGCCTTAAGGAATATACGGCTGGAGTTGCACCGCGAAACGTGACGATGGGCTATGATTCCGACAATCGTTTAACCAGCGAAGTCGTGACAGATCTCAATGGAAGCGTCGTCAGCAATACCGTTTATGACTACGACGCGGCCAACAATCGTGCTCACAAAACACTCAACGGCAACGTTGCCACTTATAGCTACAACAATCTCAATCAGCTCTCCAGTTGGAGTGATACTTCCGGAAATGGAGCTTCCTATTCCTATGATTTCAACGGGAATCGGCTCACACGCAGTGTGGGGGGCGCTACGGACACATATAGTTACGATTCGGAAAATCGGCTTGTCGGTTTGGTGAAAAATACGCCGGGCGGCGGTGGCACCTATGGATACGATTACGACTACCGCACGCGAAGAGTCTCCCGCAGAGAGGGAAGCAACATTGCCAAGATCGTCTTCAGCGGCAGCACCAGCGTGCAGGAATATACTTCGACTGGGACGCTGAGCGCCGAATTCGTGCGCGGGAGCGATTGGGGCGGTGGTGTGGGGGGCATCCTTTATAGCGTCCGTAGTGGGACGGCCAGTTTCGCTCACTACGATCAGCGGGGAGATGTGACCGCGCGCACCAATTTAGGCGGCTTGGTGACTTGGGAAACCAGTTACGAGGCGTTTGGAACCCATCCAGTGGAGTACGGGACCACTCAGGATCGGCAGAAAGCCAACACTAAAGAGGAAGATCCCGATGGCCTTCTCAACGAAGGCATGCGCTACCGGGATTTGGAAACCGGAACGTTTATTACACGTGACCCGGCAGGCTTTGTGGATGGGCCGAATCTGTATGCTTATGTTCGGCAAAACCCTTGGACTCATTTCGATCCACAAGGGCTTGATGAAGATGACGATGACGAATCTGGCGGTTATGACTATACCGCGATGGCGAATATGGTTGGCGATCTCGCCAAGAGCGCGATGGACACAGTCGCGAATTATATGGACCGTGGGCTAAATTTGGCTGAATTTGGTGATGCTTCCCAAGCCTTTGCAGACCACAGACGCGCAGAATCTCAAGCCAGATGGGATAGCTTGATGCAGGCAAATGCGCGCCTTATTCAAGCGACTGATCAATTTTTTGATAGTCATCCAGCATTGAAGAAGGCGGGAGATTTTTTAACCCAAAACGCTTCGCTCTTGATGGTGGATGGAGTCCCTATTCCAGAGGGGGCGGTTTTGGGTGCCGTGACAACAGAAAAGGCAGTATTGCCGACTTTAACGGCAGAAATGACTGCCGCTAAAACGGCTCAACAGATCGAGCTTCCAGTCGCCGAGACGAGCGGTCAGAGTCAGTTATTGGACACACTAAATCTTCGTGCGAGGCAGTTGGAGCTGGGTACCGATCCTGCCCGGGGTTATATTGAGGCGGAGGGCATCGCTGGTGTACGGATTGAGCAGGCGTTGGGTCGTACCATTTCACGTGGCCCTGATGAAGCTATTGATTTTGTAGACAGTCAGCTGGGCAATATCAGTTTAAAGGGCCCAATTCCTGCGAAGGGCAGTGTCGATGGACTTGCCAATGCCGCGATAAAAGATGCAAATTTTAATACCGCGACGCGGACGCTCATTATCGATACCAAGGGATTATCCGAAGCTCAGATTTCGGCGTTGAAGTCCGCGGTTGAGGCAAATGTGGGGAGAAGCTCAAAGACGATTATTTATCTTCACTGATATGGCGAATTCAATACAAGTGTATAATGGTAAAAGCCTGATAGTAAACGACTTGGATATTATTGCGGTAATGGCCTTTGCTCTACGACTTGTCCCCAAAATGCCAGAGGGTAATCTTTTGGCGCATTTAGCTGAACAGTGGAAGAGAACTCTTTCAGAATATGCTCCTGGAGCGATCGATCTTGAATTGGACAAATTGATGCATTCAACCTCCGAAATCGAGGCTTTAGTGGCTTTGTTTTCAGAAATTAGGACTGAATTGTCGCAATATGGAGAAATAGTTCCAGCTTCTGTTTTAAACGAGATGAATACTGTGGAAGGGGTAAAGTTTTTCGACTATAGGAGTGAGGCTATTGTAAAAGCGGCGAAGTCATTGGGGGAGTTGCTAGGAGAAGGAAAATAGGGAATAGGGGTCAGGCGAGAATGGCACTAAGATAAGAGCGATTTAGGCTGTTTGGTTTTCGGGAAGGAAGGGGTCAGTCAACAAATCTTGACAGGAGAGCGGGTGTGAACTGAGATGGAGAGACTATGGCCCGCAGCATTCGACTCGAATATCCCGGCGCGTTTTATCATGTGATGGCCCGGGGGAATCGGCGGGAGCGCATTTATCGCGACGAGACGGACCGGCGGTTTTTTCTTCAGGCCTTGAGTGAAGCCTGCCAGATGACGGGTTGGCGGGTGCATGCCTGGGTGCTGATGAGCAATCATTACCATTTCTTCCTGGAAACACCGGAGGCGAATCTGGTGGCCGGAATGCAGTGGCTGCAAAATACTTACACGCGGCGCTTCAATACCCGGCATCGGCTCTGGGGGCGGGTCTTTGGAGATCGCTACAAGGCCATCGTGACCGAGGGGAGGGCGGGGGAGTATTACTGTGCAATGCTCGATTATCTGCACCTCAATCCGGTGCGGGCGGGGCTGATCGTCCCTGGTCGAGGGCAGAGCGTACAGGATTATCCCTGGAGCAGTGTGGCGAGCGGCTATGCGCTGCCGGCCGGCCGCCGTGCGCCCTGGCTGGAATGTGTCATGGGACTGGAGGCCTTCGGGTTGCGCGATGATACCAGCGGGCGGCGGCGATTTGTCGCGCGGCTGGATCGGCGAGCCGCGGAAGAGGCGAAGGCCAGGTGCGGGGTGGCGGAACCGCCGGTGGATGGAGACCGGCGGATGAGTCACCTGCGTCGGGGTTGGTATTGGGGCAGCCAGGTCTTTGGGGAAAAATTGCTGCAAATGATCTCGAAGATGGACGTGGCGAAACCCAAGGGGCGTTCGTATCGTGGCGCGGCGGCGCAGCGGGCGCATGATGAGAAGAGGGCCGAGGAGATCCTTCGGACCGGCCTGAGTGCGGAAGGCTTGCCGGAAAAAGAATTGGCGGCACTGCCCGGCAACGACGTGCGCAAGGTGCGGATCGCCCGGAGGATTCGGATGGAGACGACGGTGCGAATGGGTTGGATCGCCGAACGTCTGGGCATGCGCAGCGCGGCAAACGTGAGCCAAATTCTCAAGCGAGCTTCGTCCCGCTAAGGTGGCCAAACCACTGAATATGAGGAATTCAGATGGAGCCAGTGGCGGGGATCGAACCCGCGACCTGCTGTTTACGAAACAGCTGCTCTACCACTGAGCTACACTGGCTTGAAAGGAGGACGCGGAAACTACCGAAAAATCGCCCGACGGCAAGCAGCTTTTCAATAGAAACGCAGGCTGGACTCTCCGAATCGCCTGCGACAGCATCCCGGCGATTCGAGCGGCCGGTTCCGGCGACGGTGGCGGCGCGTTCTCGAGAACCGAGAAAGGACGTTTTCCCCCCCGATGAAAAAATTGCTTCTCACTGGTGCGCTGCTGGCCCTGGCTTTCCCGGCCTTTGCCCAGAACCCAACTGCTTCCGGCGATCAGCGAAAGGCGGTGACGGATTCGGAGGTGAAGGTGCCGGCCAATACGCCGGATGGTTATCCGCTGGGCGCTTTGCGGCGCGGGGATGTGATTTCGCTGCAGTACGTCTCCGGGCTTTGGAAGGCGCATGGTCACGTGGCGAGCGATAATCCCGACGTCGTCCAGGAAGAGCGCGGACATCAAAATGAAAGCCGGCTGGTGATTGCCCGGCGCTCGACCAGCGGACACGCCAGTTCGGTGATCGCCCTGGTGCCGCCGCTGACGGCGCGCACACCGTTCAAGTTCACGGTGCCGGAGGATCGGGACGATCTGGTGCTGAGGATCAACAAGAACAGCGAGAATCAGGGCAATCCCGGTGCGGTGACGTATCATTTGATCATCACGCGTTGAGGCAGTTCCTGGTGGTTTTCCAAAGGCGTTTTGACCACGGATTGCGCGGATTGCACGGATTACAGAAATCCGCGTCGGCTCGTCTCATCCGTGCAATCCGTAATCCGTGGGTTTCCCTTTCCTTTTTAGGGCAGGGTTGATCCGAGGTATGACTGCTGTTCAGCGGGTGCGTCTTCCGGCGCCCCGGGCGGAACGGGGCGGCTACAACGCGCTGAGGCGCGCGGCGGTAGCCAGGTTCGGTGAGCACGGGGGCAATGAACCCGGGCTATAGCGTTATGGTCTCGCACGAGGGCAACGGGTCTCGCGCGAGTGGCAATGAACCGAAGGAGCGTCGTTATCAATCACGGAAAGCGTTCCGTCGGTGACGGGGCTTGCGTGCTCTGGCACACTGCGCGCACATGAGCCGTCGCAAGAAGAAGAATTCCCCGCCCTCCAGTAGCAGCCCCAAGGAGAACACGATGACTTTTTGGGAGCGTGCGCTCGGGATCTGGCTGGCGGTGTGTTGCCTGGGTGCGGTGGGATTGGGCGGATGGTTTTTGAGCCGGAATTCGCATCCGTCCGCGCTGGGGACGAAGGTGGCGACCGCGCCGGCGGGAAAATTTTCCATCGAGCCGGAGGCGAAGGTGATGCCGCATTACGCGGGATCGGAGTCGTGCCGCGAATGCCATGCGGCGGAGTTTGAGAAGTGGCAGGGATCGCATCATGGGTTGGCCGAGCGCAAGGTGGAGGCGAAGCTCGATGCGGTGGCGTTTGAGCCGCCGAAGGAGATCAAGGCGGGAACGCAGATCTCGGAAGCGCATGTGGTCGATGGCAAGTTTGCGCTGACTACGGCGGGGCTGAAGTCGCCGCACGAGACGTTCATGCCGGAGCGGGTGATTGGCGTCGATCCGTTGCGGCAATTCCTCGTGGCGGCGCCGGGCGGACGCTTTCAGACGATGGAACTCGCCTGGGATCCGCACAAGCAGGAGTGGTTCGACGTTTACGGCAACGAAGATCGCCAGCCGGGCGAGTGGGGCCACTGGACGGGGCGGGGGATGACGTGGAATCAGATGTGCGCCTCGTGCCACAACACGCGCGTGCGGAAAAATTACGAGCCGAAGGACGATAGCTATCATACGGCGATGGCGGAGATGACGGTCGGCTGTGAGGCGTGTCATGGGCCGATGAAGGCGCACGCGGATTGGCAGAAGGCGTATCCGAAGCAGAAGGGTGATCCGAACCTGGCGAAACTTTCGCGCGACCAGATGCTCGACACGTGTGGCATGTGCCACGCGCGTCGCGTGGAACTGACGGGCGACTTCGTGCCCGGCGACAAGTTCTTCGATCACTTCGCGCTGAGCATTCCGGATGACAGCGAGCTGTTTTATCCGGATGGCCAGGTGCACGACGAAGACTACGAGTTCACCTCTTTCCTCGGCAGCAAGATGCACGCGGCGGGCGTGCGCTGCATGGATTGCCACGATCCGCACACGAGCAAGAACCCGGTAGAGGGAAATGCGCTGTGCATGCGCTGTCACGGTTCGCCGGCGCCGGTCATCCAGGGCGTGGCGGTGGCGCCGCAGATCGTCGATCCCGATCACAGCTTTCACAAGGCGGGCACGGCGGGCAGCCGGTGTGTGGATTGTCACATGCCGGAGACGACTTACATGCAGCGCCACGCGCGGCGCGATCACGGGTTCACCATTCCCGATCCGGTGCTGACGAAGGAGCACAACATTCCGAACGCTTGTGGGCGCTGTCATGCGGACAAGCCGGTCGAGTGGGCCATCGATAACTGCAACAAATGGTATGGCGAGAAGATGAACCGCCCGACGCGCACGCGCGCGGAATGGATTGCGCAGGCGCGGACTTTCGCGCCGGGCGCGCACAAGAATCTGCTGAAGATGTTGCGCGAGGAGAAGGATCCTTTCTGGCGTGCGGTGGCGGCGAATCTCCTGCGCATTTCAGTGCACGAAGCGGGCGTGGTCGAGGCATTGCAAGCCGCGGCCAAGGATCCGAGCGAACTCGTGCGCAGCATGGCAGCGCGGTCGCTGGGGGCGAATCTACAGGCGGGCAGCGAGGCGGAGACGGGCGCACTGACCGCTTTGCTCGACGATCCTTCGCGCTCGGTGCGGATCGATGCGGCGTGGGGCTTGCGACGGACGGTCGATCCGAATTCGCGCGCGGGCAGCGAGCTGCTGTATTCGCTGAATTTCAATCGTGATCAACCCACCGGGCTCACGCAATGGGCGACGTATCTGGAGGATCGCGGCGATGAAAAGGGCGCGCTGGATGAATTCAAGCTGGCGGTGGATTGGGATCATGGCTCGGCGCCGCTGCGGAGTAATTACGCCATCGCCTTGAGCCTCTCTGGGCAATCGGAGGAAGCGGTGAAGCAACTCGCCGAAGCGGTGCGACTGGCGCCGCGCGAAGCCCAGCTCCGCTACACCTACGCGCTGGCGCTCAATGAAGTGAATCGAGCGGCCGAGGCGCGGACGCAATTGGAGCAGGCCGTGCAGCTCGATCCGCAATTTGGCCGCGCGTGGTACAATCTCGGCCTGGCGCGCAATGCCGCCGGGCAGCCGGATCAGGCGCTGGAAGCGCTCGCCCGCGCCGAGGCGCTCGATCCGCAAAACCCACAGGCGCCTTACGCGGCGGCGACGATTCTCCTTCGGCTCCAGCGCGCGCACGAAGCAGCGGACGCCGCGCGTCGGGCCTTGAAGATCGAGCCGAGCTACCAGGAGGCGGTCAATCTTCTGCGGACGTTGGGGGAATAGCGCGGTGGCTGGATTCACTGAATCCGGTGGGCATCGAGCAGAGGATGCCGCTGCCCCTTTTATTCCATTGAGTCCAAGCTCCAGGCGGAATCGACATTCACCGGAAGCGTTGCGTTGACGATTCTTCTCATCGCGGAGCGATCCTTGCCTGTAGCCGTGGACTTTCAGTCCACGGAAAGGAGTTCATAGTGGCCCGTCGCGGAGCGACGTTTTCGGCAACGACGGAACAGCAAAAGGAGGCCGCCGGGAAAAGGTTTCCGTGGACTGAAGTCCACGGCTACAGGCAAATATCGCTCCGCGATTGAAAAGACCTGTCGTATACCTTTGCTGAATGTCGATTCAGCCTACCCGGCCGAAAGGGGACGTGCGATGTTTTCCAGCGATTGGCGTTCCGCCTTCACCCCGAGCCACGCTTCCGCCACGGCGCCGAGGATCATGAGAATGCCCCCGGCCGCGTATCCGGCGAACAGCGCGGTGCGTGAGCCGGTGCCGATGAGGTGGCCGAAAAGAGTCGGCGCAGCCACGCCGCCGACCAGGGTGCCGACGGAATAGAAGATCGAGATCGCCATGCCGCGGATTTCCAGGGGGAAGATTTCGCTCACCGTGAGATAGGCGGAACTTGCCGCCGCGGAGGCGATGAAAAAGATGACGCTCCAAAAGACCACCTGCCCGTGCAGGGTCAGCAGCCCTGCCTGAAAACACCAGCCGCAGACGACCAGCAAAGCGCCGCTCAACGCATAGGTCGCCACGATCATCGGCTTGCGACCGACGATATCGAAGAGCCGCCCGATGAGAATCGGCCCGACGGCATTTCCCAAGGCGATCGGCAAGAGATAGGAACCCACGCCTTCCGGTGGCGCGTCGTAAAATTTGGTGAGGACGAGCGCATAGCTGAAGAGGATGGCGTTGTAGAAAAACGCCTGCGAGGCCATGAGCACGAATCCGAGAATCGATCGCCGGCGATGTGCGTGCACCACGGTGTGCCAGATCTCGTGCCATGGGGTGTGATGCCGCACGCGAAGGCGCGTGACGTCGCCTTCCGGCTTGGGCAGCGGGCCAGCGTGCGCGGCGACGGTCTTCTCGATCTCGCCGACGATTTTCTCTGCGTCCTCCGGATGCCCGTGGACCATGAGCCAGCGCGGACTCTCCGGCACCCAATAGCGGAAAATGAGAATGACCAGTCCCAGCGCCGCGCCGACCCCGAAGACCAGCCGCCAGCCCAGCCATGCCGGAAAAAAGTGCGGATCGAGAAAGTAAATCGTCAGCACCGATCCGAGCGCGGCGCCGATCCAGTAGGTGGCGTTGATCGCGAGATCCACCTGGCCGCGCAATCGCGCGGGGATCAGTTCATCGATCGCGGAATTGATCGCCGCATACTCGCCCCCGATGCCCGCGCCGGTGATTGCCCGGAAGAGGGCGAAGCTCCAAAAATTCCAGGCGACGCCGGAGAGGGCCGTGGCGGTGAGATAGACGCCGAGGGTGATGAAGAACAGACGCTTCCGCCCGAGGCGATCGGTGAGATAGCCGAAGAAGAGCGCGCCGATCACTGCGCCCGTGAGGTAGGCGGTGGCGGTCGCGCCTACTTCGGTATCGGTGAGGCCCAGCGCCACGGGGTTCTTCAAGGTCGCCGCGAGGGCGCCGGCCAGCGTCACTTCCAGGCCGTCGAGAATCCAGGTGACGCCGAGGGCGATGACGACCAGCCAGTGCCATCGGCTGAAGGGCAGTCGGTCCAGCCGCGCGGGCACGTGGGTTTCGATCCATCGCTGGTCGAAGGGAGTGGTAGCTTGGGCCTCCATAGAACTGGCTTTTCGAAAGGAATTCGGATGGCGATGCAATGGTGGATTGCCTTTGCGCCTCCTCGATAAATGCGACCAGAACCCATCCGTGGGTCGAATAGCTTGCATGCCTCCGACCACCTCTCTCCGTCGTTTTACGGTTGTGGCAACCCTCGCCGGCGCGATGCTCTGTGCGACCGCGGATTTCACTCCTGCCTTTGGTTTTCCTGGTCGCGGTCCGACGCTCACGGCGACGGCTGCGGAACTCAGCAAGATTCTCGGCAATTCGGTGAGCATTCACGTCACGCCAGAGATGGAGGGATCTCCGATTGTGCCGGCGGTGTGCAAAGTGGTCACCGAGGCGATCCACGACGTGACGCGCGATGAGCAAAGCCGAGGGCGGCTCAGTCGTGGCTTGAATGTCGTCCTCATCGAGGGCCAAAAGACCACGATGCACGAGCATTTCGTGACGCTGAAGGAGCATGTCCTGACCATCCAGACGGTGAACGACGTGTCGTCGATTCCGAAGATGCGGTCCTTGTTGGATGACGTGTTGAAGGAGTACGTGCAGCGCGACGAGAAGATGGAGCCGGCACCGGGGGTGCAGCCGAAGTAAGCTGCGCGGACGAAATCGTTGCGGCGAAGCGGGAGGAGGTCCCGGAGGGACCATGGAATCTAGCCTGCTCGCCCATCAGACCATTAGCCTCGATTCCCAAAGCGGCAGAGGACTCTGAGCATTACCCACATCTTTTGACGTGCGATGCCCCTATCCCGAAGGGATAAAGGATCTTAGCCGGGGGGGAGCGAGTCTGCGAACTTTGCCCGCGGAAACCGTCCCCAAAGGGATGCATCCCGGAGGTGGTGCCGGATTTTCTCGCTGACTGGCGATTCCTCCACCCCTGCCGGGGTGGGACCCGTGGGGTGGATATCCGGGGGTGTCGCTCGCCAAGCTCGCTTACCCCCCGGCTAAGATCCTTTATCCCTTCGGGATAGCCTACCGCTTCACCGCCACGGCTTTGTCGTTACTGCCGAAGATGTGGGTAATGCTTAGCGAGCACCGGCGCACCAAAAAGCTGCCGCGGCAATTCGCACCCGATCTGATTCCGGTGGCGATTCGTGCGCGACGTAGCGCTTGATGTTGGCGCGCAACAGGGCTTGCATATGCGCCCTCCCTTTTTTCTCCCATGCGCCTCCCAATTCTCTCCGCACTTCTGCTGTGTCCGATTCTCGCTCTCGCGGAAACGCCGCCCGCCTCCACTCCGGGTGAAGAGTTGACCGTCCCGCCCGGCTTCAAGGCGGAACTGCTGAAGTCCGCGAGCAAGGACGAGGGTTCGTGGATTTGCATGGCGATCGACAGCAAGGGCCGTCTCTACATTTCGCCGCAGGGCAAGCCGCCCGGCGCGGGCCTGAAGAAGGAAGACACGTGGGGCGGTCTCTGGCGGGCGACGCTCGATGCCCAAGGCCACATCGCGCAATGGGACAAGGTGCCGGTGCCGGTGGGCGATGGCATGGGCATGCTTTGGGCGTTTGATTCGCTGTATGTCAGCGGGGACGGCCCCGAGGGGCGCGGCATCTATCGGCTCAAGGATTCCAAGGGCGCGGATACGCTCGATTCGTGGACGCTTTTCAAGAAGGTGCCCGGCGGCGCCGGCGAGCACGGCGCGCACGCCCTGGTGCTCGGGCCGGATGGCAAATCGATTTACATCGTCCACGGCAACGCGACGCCGCTCATCGAAGGCACCGCGCCTGATTCGCCATTCAAGCACTACGCGGAAGACGATTTGCTGCCGAAGGTGAAAGACCCGGTGGCGACCTTCTTCGACAAGGTCCACAGCCCTTACGGCTACATCCTCAAGACGGACGAGAATGGCACGAAGTGGCACCTCATCGCCGGCGGCTTGCGCAATCCTTACTGCATCGCCTTCAATGCCGATGGCGAACTCTTCACCTACGACGCGGACATGGAGTGGGACGTGGGTCTGCCGTGGTATCGGCCCACGCGGATCCTGCACATCATCCCCGGTGGGGAATATGGCTTCCGCGAAGGCAGCGCCAAGTGGCCGGAATACTATCCGGATTCGATGCCGGCGGCGGTCAATATCGGACTGGGATGTCCGACGGGTGTCATGTTCGGCACGCAGTCGAATTTCCCGCTGAAGTATCAGAACGCGTTCTTCGTGCTCGACTGGACTTTCGGGCGCATCCTCGCGGTGCACTTCAGCAAGGACTGGGAGTACGGCGCGACCAACACGCTGCCGTCGCCCTATCATCTCACCGGGCCGGCCAGGAGCGAGGACGTGGAAGAATTCCTGAAAGGGAAAGCCATGCCGGTGACTGCACTGGAGTTTGGCAAGGATGGCGCGATGTATTTCACCACGGGCGGACGCAACACGCAGGCGGGACTCTATCGCGTGAGTTACGTCGGCTCCCGCGAGGGAGATCATGCTTCCATGCCGAGTATCGTTCGCGAGGCGAATGCCGTTCGCCGCAAAATCGAAGCCTTCCAGACGAAAGTGGATCCGGCGATTTGGAATCCGAAGGAGTTCGATGGACAGAGCATCTGGAACTGCATGGACAAACGCAGTGTGGCGGTGCGCACCGCCGCGCGGGTCGCGGTGGAAAATCAACCGGTGGACCAATGGCGCCGGCAGGCGCTCGAGCAGAAGGATCCGCAGATTTCGCTCACCGCACTGCTCGCCCTCGCGCGAGTGGGCAACAAGGATGACCAGGAAGCGGTGCTCAAGGCCTTGGCCAAAATGCCACTCGATTCGCTAAGCGATGACTTGAAGCTCCAGAAGTTGCGCGTGGTCGAAGTCGCGCTGGCCCGCCAGGGGCGTCCGAACTCCGATCTCGTGCAGGCGGAGGTCGCCGAATTTGACAAGCAATATCCCGCGCCGAGTTTCGCGGAGAATCACGAACTGTGCGAACTGCTCGTCTATCTCGGTGCGCCGGATGTCGTGGGGAAGTCACTTGCCCTGATGGATAAGACGAAGGAGCCGGCGGAGCAGATCTGGTATGCGCTCTGCCTGCGTGAGGCGACCAACTGGACGCCCGCCCAGCGTGAACATTACTTCGCGTGGTATTCCAAGATGCAGGACTATCCCGGCGGTAATTCCGCCAAAAAGTTTCTCCTGCGTATCCGCGACCTGGCATTGGAAAAAGTGCCGGAGGCCGAACGCCCCGCGCTCCTCGCGCTGGCGGAGAAGCCGTCGGATAAACCGAAGCCGGCGTTTGTCATGCCCGCGCGTCCGTTCGTGAAAAACTGGACGTTTGCCGATCTCGAACCGCTGCTCGGCAAGGTGAACAAGGGGCGTGATTTCGCCCATGGTAAAAAGGTCTTCAACGAGATGCTCTGCGCGCAGTGCCATCTCTTCGCCGGAGGTGGTGGCCTCGCCAAGGGCGGCGCGGTGGGTCCGGATCTGACCGCGGTCGGCAGCCGTTATTCCGCGCGCGATATCGTGAACAAGATTCTCGATCCCTCGAAGAGCATCAGCGACCAGTACGCGAGTTTCATCTTCACGATGAAGGATGGCAGCATCCATAGCGGCCAGGTGGCGGACGAAAATCACTACCTCATCACGCTGGTCATCGATCCCTTCAACGGCACGAAGGAGAACATTCCAAAAGGCAACGTCGTGAGCCGTGAGAAATCGCCGGTCTCGCTCATGCCGCCCGGCATGCTCGCCACGCTCAACGAAACCGAGATCCTCGACCTCATCGCTTACCTGCAAAGCGGGGGCAACGAGAACTCGCCGGCGTTTTCGAAATGACGAGCGGTGTTGCCTGCGGATTGGGCCGGAATTTTTGACCATGGATTGCGCGGATTTGCCAGCGCCCTCCGGCGCTGCTCGCCCGTTACCCACCCTCCGCTATTCCCCTCCGCCGCCTCGGCCCTTCGGGCGACCTTCGGTCGGCTATCTCGCTCCGCTCGGTTCACGGATGGAAGAATACGGGCCGCCGTTTCTTCTGGAATCCGTGTCATCCGTGAAATCCGTGGCCCTGTCTGAGAGCGGATTTATGCTTTCACAGGCGATGCTTGCATCCTTCGGCGAGCACGCGCACCGTTCGCCTCCGTGTCTGAATCTCAAAATCCATTCGGCCTTGCCCATTTCGCCTGCGGCCCGTTCGGCCTTCATCATCGGCGGTTTGTTTTTCACCTTCATTTTGCTCGCGGTGTTTGGCGTCTTGCACGAAGCGCAGCGGATCCGGCGCGAACGCGATCAGACGAAAGCGGTCAACAGCCGGACCTCCGGTGGGGAGATGGTGTGGCTTCCGGAAGGCAAGATGACGATGGGAGCGGTGGATGGGGCGCCGGATGAGTTGAAGATGCACGATGTGAAAGTCCGTGGCTTCTGGATGGACAAGACCGAAGTGACCAACGAGCAGTTCGCGCGGTTCGTGAAGGAGACGGGTTACATCACCCAGGCGGAGCGCAAGCCGGTGATTCCCGACGGACGGACCGTGCGCGCGGAACAACGCGAGCCAGGCGGCTGGGTCTTCACGCCGCCGAAGACGCCGGACGCGGCGGGTGACATCTGGCGCTATGTGCCCGGGGCGAATTGGCGGCATCCGGAAGGTCCACAATCGAATATCGATGGACGCGAGAAATATCCCGTGGTGCAGGTCTGCTGGGACGACGCGATCGCGTTCGCGAGTTGGGCAGGGAAGCGTCTGCCGACCGAGGCCGAATGGGAATACGCCGCGCGTGGCGGTGCGATGCACAATCCCTACGTCTGGGGGAAAGAAATGAAACCGGGTGGACGTTGGGATGCCAATATCTGGCAGGGACGCTTTCCGGTGGAGGACAAGGCGGAAGACGGCTTCGCGGGTCTGGCGCCGGTGGGCACATTCCGCACGAATGATTACGGTCTCGCGGACATGGCGGGCAACGCGTGGGAATGGTGCGCCGATTGGTACGATGCGACGTATTACAACCGGAGCCCGCACGCCAATCCGCCCGGTCCGGAAAAAAGCGATGATCCGGACGAGCCTTCCGTGCCGAAACGCGTGGCGCGCGGTGGTTCCTATCTCAGCAGCGAGAACAACGGGGCGGGCTACCGTCCGAGCGCGCGGCGGAAGGTGCCGCCGGGTTATGCGTCGTGCGATCTTGGCTTCCGCTGTGCGCGGAGCATTCAGTAGCTCTTTTCCACAGCGCCGGCCAGTCGATGCTCACGCTTTCAGGCCGAGGCCGATTTTCTCGCGTAGATAGGTGATCGCGCGTTCGAGTTGCGCCTTTTGATATTGCTGCTCGGCGATGATGGAGTCGTCCCCGGGCGGAGCCTTGAAGGGTTCGATGGGATGACCGCGCTTGGCGAGGGCGAGGAAGGCCGCAAAATCCGAGGCACGGGCCTTCGGATACACGTCCCAGAAATCGTGATGCAGATAGGGAAAAGGCCGTGCGAAGCCCGAGATGATCTCCACGGTGAACGGCGTATTCGGGCACAGTTCGCTGAAGCGTTTCGCGTATTCCTGCCAGTCGATGAGGCCGTCTCCGGGAGCGGTCCATTGGACGACCGCGCCGTCGCCGTTTTCCCAGATCATCGAATCGCGCAGGCCGCAGACCAGCGCGTGCGGGCCGAGGAGTTCGAGCGCCTGGCGCGGGTCTTCCACCGTCCAGGTCGAATTGCCGGAATCCATCGTGGCGCCGACATACTCGGGGCCGGCTTCCTCGATGAGCCGGACGAGTTCCCACGCCTGCATATCGCCCGCGTGATTCTCGATGGCGATCTTCACCCCGGCATCCATGGCGCGGCTGCGTTGCGACTTGAGCACCTTCACGGTGTCCTCGATGCGCGCGTCGATGCCGCCTTCGGTTTTGCGATCGTCAGCCTTGCCGAGAATGCAGCGGAAAACCGGCGAGCCGACTGCCTTGGCCACGCGAATGCCGGTGGCGAGATGTTCTTCGGCCGTACCCCATTTGTTGCGAAAGTTTTTCGAAGTAGGGCAAATGCTCCAGCCGCCGGCGTAAATTTCGAGACCCTGGTCGTGCGCCCTTTTTGCCTGGTCGCGCAGGTAGCCGTCCTCGAGGGTCTCGTAAGAATCGAGGTCGGAAATGAAGAGCACGTCGATCTTCAGCGTGGCGGCGTAATCGATCTGGCGCGGCGCCTTCCAGCGGAAGCCGCGGATGGAGAAGTTGTCGAAGCCGAGCTTGAGTTTGCGCGGGGCAGGGGAGGAAGCGGAGTCAGCGGCAGGCATGGGATGGGGAAGCAGATTCACCGCGCTGGCGGCGGCGAGAGTTTGCAGAAAGCGGCGGCGCGGGAGTGATGCGTCGGGGGTGGACATGGTGGAAGGATGGTGGCGTGGGGAAGAGAGGAAATGCAATCACCGAGGTAGCGGGACGCGGCGACGCGCACTGCTATCATTCGGGGCGGTCGAGATCGGCGTCCGGCATGTCCTCGTAGCCGGCGAAATGATCCGGTCGCAAGGGTTCGCTCACCCGGTATTCCTCGCCGAGCCATTTGCCGAGATCGACCATCTTGCAACGATTCGAGCAGAAGGGACCCACCGGCTCCGCGAAGAAGTCGTTTTCTCTCTGGCAGATCGGGCAACGGATGCGGGTGGGCTTGGACATGCGATTCTCAAGGAACCTAGCGCAGGATCATCGGGTAAGCGAGCGGGCGCAGGCTGGCCCGGCGTCGGCTATTTCGGCGGCGGATTGCTGGTGAGCGCCTCCTTGTTTTTCGGCCAATCGGGATTCGGGAGTGCTTCCCACATGCGGAAATGGCGGAAGCTCGCCTCGGTACCGACGCCCAGCATGACGCTGTGTTTATCCACGCCGACCAGTGGACTGCTGAGCGTGAGGCTTTTCCCATCCATCGTGGCGACCAGTTCCTCGCCTTTGATTTCGAGGACCGCCGTGTGCCACTCGCCGAGCTTGACCGGCGCATTCGCGTGCACCGCCGGGAATTTATCGCGCTGCTTCGTCTTTGGGTCGATGCGCGTATCGTCATAGGCCAGCGCATTGAGCCCGCCTGGACCGACGAAGAGCGCGCAGACGTAGTCCTTCGCGTCCGTCGCTTTCACGAAGATGGAGCGGTAGAGGCGGCCATTCGCGGGAGCGTCGTTCAGCCGGAATTCGCACTGGATGATCGCGTCCTTGAACTGAATGCCAAACGAAGCCGTCGCCGGATGATGCGCGTCGGGACTTTCAATGCCGGTGAAGAGGCCATCGGCCACTTGCCACATCCCGCCCTTGCCGGTGGTCGGGCCGGGATTGTAGCGCCAGCCGCCGAAGCCGCTGGCAAAGCCGATGGGCTTGCCGGTCAGCGGCGCGAGTGGCTTGTCGAAGTCTTCCGTAGCCAATGGTTTCCCGCGAATCGTCATCAGCGTCTTGGGGAGTGCATTCTCCGCAGGGCTAGGGGAATCGGCCGCGGGCAAGTTGACCAGTGGCAACAGGAAGAGGAGGGAGACGAGGAGGGGGACTTTCACGTCGATTCAATTCACGGATGTTCGCGATGGTTAGGCAAAATCATTTCGGCTGTTTCGCCGATTCTCCATTTTTGGCCTGTCGTGAAACTCGCGGCGAGCAATTCGACCCGCGTCCGGGAATGGACGTAACAACACGTAGCGGTGCGTAAATGTGCGGGCAAAAGCCGCGGATTTATAGAGTAACGGCCTGATTTCAGCTCTATTTTCGGCGCCGCTCTTCCGCCGCCGTTCGCTCGTTTTCCCCCCTTTTGATTTCGACCATGAACCGTTCTGCAAATCGCTTTGTCCTGGCTGCGATGCTGGCCATCTTTCTGTCCGCCGGCCTCTACCTCTCGTGGAATCCCACCGGGGGCGAGTTCTTCATGCCGCACGCGCATTGTTATCTCTTCAATCACCATCTCATGCTGCTGCATGGCGGTTCGGATTTGGCGATCGGCCTTTCCTATGTGGCCATCTCGGCGGGGTTGATCTGGCTGGTCGTCCGGGCGCGCAAGGAATTGCCGTTTCACTGGATCATGATCGCCTTCGCGATCTTCATCGTGGCTTGCGGGGCGACGCATTTCATGGAGCTCTGGACGCTGACCGCGCCGCACCCGATGTATTGGCTGGCGGGGTGGGTGAAGTTGATCACGGCTGTCGCGTCGGTGACCACGGCCGTGGTGCTGCCGCCGCTCATTCCGCGGGTGCTGGAGATGCTCACCGCCGCGCGCCGGTCGGCGGAGCACGGCGACAAACTGCAGCGCGCTTACGCCGAGCTCAACTTCGCCCATGCACGCGTCAAGCAACTCGATCAACTCAAGACGAACTTCTTCGCCAATGTCAGCCATGAGCTGCGCACCCCGCTGGCCTTGATCTTCGGCCCGATCGAACGACTGCTCGCCGAAATCCGCGACGAAGGCGCCAGGCGGGAGCTGGCCGTAGTGCGGCGCAACGCGTTGTTGCTGCACAAATATGTGAACGACCTGCTCGATGTCTCCAAACTCGAGGTCGGCAAGATGGAGCTGCACTATTCGCGGCTGGACGTGGCCACGATGGCGCGCACCGTCGCCGGGATGTTTGAATCGATGGTGAGCGAGCGGGGAATCGCCGTGGCCGTGAAGGCGACGGGCGAAGCCATGGCGGAAGTGGATGGCGACAAGTTGCAGCGCGTGTTCATGAACCTGCTTTCCAACGCCTTCAAATATGCGCCGGATGGCAGCACGGTGCGGCTGACCCTCACCGGGGACGACGATCATCTCACGCTGACCGTCGAGGATGCGGGCCCGGGTGTGCCGGTGGATTTGCGGAAGGAAATTTTCGAGCGTTTCCAGCAGGGCGATCGCGAGACGCAGCGGCGCTACGGCGGGACCGGTCTGGGGCTTTCGATTGTGAAGGAATTCGTGGAGATGCACAGGGGCTCGATCGTGGCCGGAGAGAGTTCGCTGGGTGGTGCGCTCTTTCGCGTGCAATTGCCGCGTCATGCGCCGAGTGGGACTGAGGTCGGTAGTTCGCCGTGGTCGGAAGCGGATACTGTCATTCAGCGGCTGGCGCATACACCGGTCGTCGAGAGAACCGCGGAAACGCCCAGGTCCGCTGGAATTCAGGATGGTCTGCGTGCGGACATTCTGGTGGTGGAGGATAACCGGGACATGCGCGATTTCATCTGCCGGGTCCTGGAACCCGATGCGGAAACGCGCGCGGTGGAAAATGGTCGCGTCGCGCTCGAAGCAATGACCGAACGAATACCCGACCTGGTGCTCACCGACATGATGATGCCCGAAATGACGGGGGATGAATTGCTGACCGAGTTGCGCAGCAGTGAACGGTTGCGCGATGTGCCGGTGGTCATGCTCACTGCCAAGGCCGATGACGATCTCAAGTTCAACCTCCTCCAGGATGGAGCGCAGGATTATGTGATGAAGCCTTTTTCGGTCGCTGAGTTGCGGGCGCGAGTGCGCAATCAACTGCAGACCAAGCGGGCGCGCGATGTCTTGCAGCGCACCCTCGATACGCGGTCGCAGGATCTCGCGGCGATGGTGAGCGAACTGGCCCGGGCGCGGTCCGTCGCGGAATCGGCAAACTCGGCCAAGGACAGCTTCCTCGCCGTCCTGAGCCACGAATTGCGGACACCGCTCACGCCGGCGTTGGCGGCCACTTCCGCTCTGATCAGCGCGCCGCCGAGCGATCCGGAGGTGCTGCGGGAATTCCTGGCGGTCATTCGTCGGAACATCGAACTCGAGGCCCGCCTCGTCGACGACCTGCTCGACGTGACCCGCATCAACCGTGACAAGCTGCGCATCCAACCAACGACGGTGGACCTTCATTCGATCCTGCGCGATGCATTGAGCATGGCCGCGCCGGTCCTGCGCGAAAAGGAAATCGCCACGGTGGCCGATTTAATGGCCGAAGGTCCGGCCATTCACGGCGATGCAGCGCGCCTCGCCCAGGTCTTTTCCAATCTCCTGACCAACGCGGCCAAATTCACGCCGGAGAGCGGCCAGGTGACCCTTCGCAGTGAGGTCGTCGGATCGATGGTGCGCGTGATGGTGAAGGACACGGGCATCGGCATTTCTGGAGAGGTGCTGCCGCACATTTTCGAACCCTTCCGGCAAGGAGAGGCGGCCAAAGCGCGGCGCTTTGGCGGACTCGGTCTCGGCTTGAGCATCGCCAAGGGATTGGTCGAAGCGCATGGCGGGACGATCCGGGCGTACAGCGATGGGCCCGGTCAGGGCGCGGTCTTCACGGTCGAGTTGCCCGTGCTGTCACCGGATGCGGTGCATGCCGAGGCGACGCCTTCCACGAGCAATCCTGCGGCGATGGTGCGAACGCTGCATGTCCTACTCGTCGAGGATCACGAAGATACGCGTCGCATCCTGACACGCCTGATTTCGTTCTGGGGCCACACTCTCACCGTCGCCATCAGCGTGGCCGAAGCGTGCCAGGCTCTGGACGCGGAGAAATTCGATCTTGTGCTGAGTGATATCGGCTTGCCCGACGGTTCCGGTTTCGACGTCGTCGCCAAACTGCGCAAGATCTCGACCATTCCAGCCGTGGCGATGAGCGGCTATGGAATGGAGAGCGATCTCGCTCGCACGCAGGCGGCCGGGTTTAACGAACACCTCGTCAAACCCGTCTCCGCGGAAGCGCTGAGAGAAGTGCTGGCGCGACTGGGCAGCCAAGGGGAATCGGTGTGAACATAGAGTGGAAGCGGCATCCTGCCGCTGATCCATGTTCGCCAAACGGCAGGAGCCGCTTCCACTCTGTTCTACTTCGCTGCGTCGGGTTTCTTCTCGTCCGGTTTGGGGGCGGCGTCCGGCTTCGGCGTTGCGGGAGTCGATGGCGTCGCAGAAGAAGGCTTTGCCTCCGGAGTTTTGGGAGGAGTTGTGGCGTCTGGTTTCTTTTCCTCCGGCTTGGGAGCCGGCGCGGCGGGCTTTTCCGGTGCAGGTTTCGGGGCAGTTGCCGCGGGCTTCTCGGCTGCAGGCTTCGGCGCTGGAGTGGCGGCCGGTGGGGGCGGCGGCAGTTCCGCACCGCGATTGACCTTCACCTCGGGCAACGCCTTCTTGAGCGTTTCCACGCCGGCGTCGGTTACTTTCGTCTCGGCGAGGTACAGCCGATGAAGATTCTTGAGATGAGCCAGGTGCGTCAGGCCGGCATCGGTGATCCCAGTCGAGAAGAGGTTGAGCGAATTGAGCTTGTCCAGTTTCTCCACTGCCGCCAGGCCGTCGTCGGTCACATTGCTCTGCGCGAGGCTCAACGTCGTCAGGTTCTTGAGACTTTCGATGTTGGCGAGATCGGCGGCCGTGAATTGTTTACCGGCGAGATTCAGCTCCACGATGCTCGGGATGGACTTGAGCTGCCCGTACAGAGCGGAGTCCGGCTTGTCCACACCGCGGAAATTGACGTAGCGCCAGTTGACGCCGTTGGCGATCTGGTCCGCGCGGGCGCCATGCTTGGCCAGTTCGTCGATCGCCTTGGTCTCCTCGGGAGTCGGTGTCGGTCCCGGGTCGGCCTTGTCATCCGCCGCTCGCAGGTCCATGCGGCCCAAGCTGAGGGAACAGGCGATCGTGAGAGAAAGAGTCAGGAGGAGACGGCTCGGTAGTTTCATCGTGGGAGAGGGGATAATTGCGAGTTGGCATGAAGAATAACCACCGAATCCGCCAGATTGAAGGCGCTATTCTGCGCGGCGTGGGCCGGCGACACGTTGGAGAATGCGTATTCTCGCAAAAAGTGATTTACAACGCGGCGTGGTTACATACCTTCCCCGTCCCCACGCGCACATTGCCTCATAGTGTAATGGTAGCACAAGTGACTCTGAATCACTTTGTCTAGGTTCGAATCCTAGTGAGGCAGCCAGTGTGGGAAGGGTCGCAAAGTGGCAACCGGACAAAACCGGACAAAATGAGCTCCCAGGACTGGGAGATCGAAGTCTCGCCCCTATGTCGCGACGGTAGCCCCGGGCGTGCCTTGGTGAAAGATCTCGTCCGGAAAGTGACTTCCGCTTACGGCGTCAGATCGCGGAAGTAGAGCGTCCGCAGGCCGATGCTGTCGTCACTCAAGGTCGCCGTGCCTTTATTGATTTGATAGCGCTCGATCATGGCTTGCTGGCGTTGCTCGGCGGTGACGACCAATTTGCCGGCGGGCGTTTGCTTGAGGGCCTGGCCGACGGTGTAGATGGAGAAGACATTGCCACGGGCGGTGATGAGGTTGCCGATTTCCCGGATGAGTTCTTCGCTTTCCTCGCCGCCGTCCGCGACACCTGCGATTTCACAGATTTCGCCGGGAGACTCGTAAACGTTCAGAGGAGTAGTGCTTGGGGGAACGAGTGGGGGTGGGAGGGGATAAAGCTTGCCGGGGGGAAGGGAGGAGGATTCCGGTGGCGCGGCTTGGGGGCCGGCCAGGTTGTGGTTGTAGATGTTTTTCGCAATCTGTTGGGCAGTGGCCAGGGAGATCGGGGTAGTCGCGGTCGTGGTGCTCAGCGCGCCGGAAATGACGGCGGTCAGAGGATCGGTGCGCTGGATGTCGAAGGGGTCCGGTTTGGCGTTGACGTTGACGCGGCCGCCCGCGGAATTGCTATGGGGAGTGAAGATTCCCGAGGCGAGGATGGGGACAGGGGCGGGAACGGTGAAAAGATCCATGAATGCCCAGTCTGGAACGGTAGAGGTGTTCTGCTTGCTCGGTTGGAGGTGCAGGGAGCGAAACGGGATGCCCGGCGTAGGGGCACTATTGCTGCCTTCGATGCCCGCATGGATTAAGCCGAGTTCTCCGGCGGAACGAACTCGTCCAGTGGCCGGATTGCTCGTAGAATAGGGAGGAGGCATGCGCATGCTCGCCGAGGTGACTTTTCCATTCGTATCGACGTCCTGGGAAACGGTGATGGCTTTGCCGTTGATTGCAGTAAGGGGAGAGGCACCCAGCGAACTGAGCATGGCTTGGTCTGGAGCCTCGAAGGAGTTTTTCGTATCTTTAATCCAATCCTTCGTTACTCCATTGACTCGCGGGTCCACGGTTTCGAAAGAAGTGACATCCATCTCCGCGCCCGCGCCTGGATCCAGCGTAAAATTCAATGGCGTGGCGAGCGGAGCGACGTCAATACGAGGACCGTCTGCGCGATCAACTGTAATGGCCGCGCGCAAGGTGACATTCGGATACTTGTCGCGAGGCTGGGTGCGCCAGACTTCCATGGCGAAGATGCGGTATTGGCCTGGCCCCATCACGCCATTATTTTTCGTTGCTGTCGTTTGTGCTTCCCAGAGAAAAGCTTGGGAACTGGCCGGGTTTTTCGGGATGACGATTTTCGCTTCATTCAAGGCGGCGGTTTTGCCGTCTGCCCTATAATAGAGGGGGGCTTTGCCTGCAGGATCGGTCGGATCTTTCTTGTTCATTTCGTCGAAATACAACCGCCATCCTACGTTTGAGCCATCGGTATTGGACAAATCGAGGCTATTGAGACCGTAATTGGGAGGAAGATATACTTCCACCAGCGCAACACTCCGATATCTACCCACATTGCTTCCGGAGGTCTCAGGAGTGGGCGAAACCCACATGCTCATCTCGGTAATGTGAAGCTGCCGGGTCAGGCCCTTGAACGTGTCATCCGTGCCTTGAATGCTCTGGTTGACGAAGTCGGGTGTGAAGACATTCCCGATCCATTTAGCCCGGATCGGCTGTGCAACCATCAGCTTGCTTTCCGCGGAGCGGACGTAATCGATGATATTGAGCGCGAGTTGGGCCAGTCGCTGATTACGCTGAGCCGTGGGATAAAGGGCGTAGTATTTCTCCTGGATGGAATGGGCGCCGTCCACCATGGGCCAGTCCGTGCGTTCGAGGTAATTTGTGATCAAGGTGTTGACCACGGTATTCAGCTTGGTGGCATCGACGTTGCCATTGGATCCCCCCGGTGCAGAAGCGCTGACAACGCCGGTAATGCCCGGGTCGATGTAAGCCATGCTATTGCTCGGATTCTTGAGGATATCAAGAAACGGCCGAGTCAAGGGTTTGCCGCCAACCATGATGACGCTCCCGGCGGCGTCCCGCACGACGGCGTTGCTCAACTGCGTGGTGAGCATCATGCGCGGTTGGCCGTAGTAAGTGGTATCCGGATCGCTATTGTAATGAGTTAGGGTGAATTTATTGAGATCGAGCACCTGTCGAGTGGTGGGGTCGGCTTGCAGCCGCGCATCGAAGGGGCTGTTAAAGAAGCGGTTGATCGTGGTATAGTTATTCGTGGTGATGAACCCGTGCACGGCATTGGCGATGGCGGGGGTGAATTGCGGCAGTGCCGGCAAGTCTATCTTGGTAGGATCGCCCGGTGGGTTGGCGTTCACGGCGGGATCCCGCATCCAGGCGAGGTTGTAGTTGACCTTCGAACTCTCATCATCGGCCCAATAGGCAAAGCGGCCGACAATCGGGTTCGTGGTGTTTGTGGTATTCAAACTGCCGGTGTCCGTATCGTAAGTTCCATCTTTGCGGACATAGATCCAGGCGACCTGCATTTTCACTGCCGCATTGGTCTTGGGATCGATTTGGTCGTTGAGCAAGTGCGTCGGCGGACTTTGGTCGACGAGCAATTCCGTATTCAAGTCCGGCGCACGGAAGACCAGATCGTTGGTGGAGTAGAGTGGGTTCCCAGCGGAGTCGACCGCCGCTCCGGAGGAGAGGGGGATGTTTGTAGTCAGACGTGTGCGATTGGTTGCGCCAATCAGCTTGGTGGTGGGTACCACGAGCATGCCGGGGCTGCTGACCCAGTTGCGGGGAATGGAAGTGGAGACGCTCGGATCGACCGGTGGGTCGCAGATATTCTGCTGCAAGACCGACTTCACCCTTTCGATCCCTTCGCCGGCCAGAGTTTGCGCGCGCATGCGCTCAAAATGGCTCCCGGCAGCGACGCGGTCCACGCGCACCGTGCTGAGAAAGCCGACGACGACGACCGAAACCAGGACGAGGAAAAAGAGGGTGATGATGAGGGCGACGCCCGTGTCGCGCGCCCGCGGAGAAGGGGAGAGATGAGACTTCATTGGGCGTTGGTCAGCAGGACTTCGGTGGAATAAATCCGCAGCCCCGGCAGCAACGCTTTGAGGGGTGTGCTTCCGAGGGCCTGTGTGCGGTAAGCTTCGAGGAATTGTTCGGCGTCGCGGATCGAGTTGGTACTGGTCAGCGTGCGAATGGCCGGACCTGCCGCGGCCAGACGAGGGGCGTAATGTGAATCCACCTGGACGATCGAGACTTCGATTTTGGCGGGGAGATAACGCGTCTCCTGCCACGTCTGGGGGTTGCCGTTGGCGTCGGGTTGCTGCATTTTGCAGCTGTAGCCGACGCGTGAATCGAAACTCCGCGGCAACTCCGTGCCGTCGAGTCCGTAACAGCGGATCCAAAGGCCCACCACATTTTCTCCGAAGACTCCCCGGTATCCGGTCGCTGCTGTGGCCGGAGCCACGTCATCGATGACCGGAGGACTGAGCCAGCGGTTCTTATCCGGATCAAAGATCAGATAGTCCGGATTGACTCCCAGGGAGCCATCCGAGGCCCTGACCGAAGGGTTGACGAAAAAACGGCAAAGGGTGGGAACCGAATTTCCTTTGCCATCATCCTGCCACTTCACGAAATAGCCGATTTCAGCAATGTCCCCATAGGTTGATTCCGTGGCCAGTGGAGCCTGCCAGAAGACGCAATCGGAATTCTGGTAGGCCGCTGGTACCTGAGTATTCGAAGGGTCGACAAGGAATTGCAAATTGCCAGTCGTGGAACCGCTGACCGTCTGCACGGGTAACATCGCCGCCTTGAGTTCGTTGCCGATAAAATCGGTGAGCGCGCGAACATTGCGGCGTCGCTCAACGTTGCCGCTACCCACGATCCAGGCCCGGCTCGCGGAGCTGAAAATGCTGCTGAACATCAAGACAAGGATGGATAGCACCGAGGCGGCGACCATCAACTCGACGAGAGTGAAGGCACGTAACCGCGAGCTAGTGGCGGGCAATGGTAACATGCAGTGTCTTTTTGGCTATCTTACTGGATTGCTTGTTCCCGACGGGGTTATTATTGAGTGCCTCATCGCCGACGGTTGCCGGCCAGTAAAAGTCGAGCTGCACCTTCATCAGGTTGTAATAGCCCGTAAGCAGATTTTGGGAGGTGGAATCGGGTATCTTCCGGACCACGCATTTGTAGACAAAATCCGGATTGCTCGCGACGCTGCTCGCGGGGATGGGCGAACCTTCATTGGTGAAATAGTAGAGGGTATCGTCAATCTGGGTGGTCATCGACGGCGCGGCGCTCCAATTCTGGGTGGGATCTCGAAACCAAAGCGCGTCGAAGGGCACGGTGTGCAATTCGTTCAGGACGTAGTCGGACATGGCGACGACCGTGGTGTCACGTCCGGCGTCGCCATCCGCATCCGTGGCGGCATTCAGCAGACCGAGGATGGAAACGAGTCCGATGGTGGCGATACCGAGAGCGAGCACGACTTCGACCAGGGTGAAACCACGGGTGAGGGAAGAGCGGAGCGATTTCATGGCCGGTTGATTTTCGTGGTGCCAGTCATCCCCAGGATCGCGATATCATAAAAGTTGGCCGCGATGCCGCCGCTGTGGTGATTGGTGTAGACGACCCGGTTTCCCTGGAAGAAGCCCTCGACCAATCGCAACTGCGCGGGTTGCTCGGGATTTTGCAGCGAGCCATTGGACAGGAAAATGCGGGCGGCGTAACCGGCGCCATCGAGCACTTGCTGACCCCGATATTTCACCGGTGGATTGACCGTTCCCGAAATGCGGGAGAGGAAGGGGAAGGGCTGCGGTGAATGGGTGAGAAAGCTGCAGTTTACCGGGTCGTTGCAGTCGATCACGATTCCGGTCGGCAGGATTTCCCACTCCCGGATCTGACTCCAGCCGGTCACCGGATCGAACTCCAGGACGGTCAGCGCCCGATAACTGTTGTCGACGTCCTGGACGGTTTGGGTGGGCTGCTGTCCCAGAACCACCAGGGCGGTCATGGTGTTTTTGGTCATCGCTTCCTCACGGGCATAATTGACCAGGTCGACGACGGTGTTGCCGCCGGTAGTGAGCCCCGAAGAGCGCCCGATGCCATTGACCGCGGGGACGACGAGGCCGAGGAGAATGCCAATGATCATGATGACAACGAGCAACTCGACCAACGAAAAGCCGGCGGCGAAGCCGCGGCGATGCGGTGAGCAAAGCTGTTTCATGCGACAGCGGTAAGGTGGGGACGGCTGCGCCGGCGGAGGCGAGTGAGGCCCAGGGTAAAGCCGAGCGCTGCCGTCAAGGTAAGCAAGGAACTGGGTTCCGGTACGGCAAGAATCGTCACGTCATTGCCATCTGCGCCGCCATCGTAGCTGATAATGAAGTTCTGGCTGAAGGCGCCGGAGGTCACGTTGAACGTCGCACCGTCGTTGAGTGGCGTGCCATTGGCGGCAAAACGTCCGCCGGAATCATAGCCGGTGAGCGGACTGGCGCCATCGATGAGCGTGAAGAGCGTGCCATCCACGGGATCGTTCGTAAGGGTGAGCGCCAGGGTGATGGTGCCCGAGAGGCTGGCGTTGCCGGTCAAGGAGATCGTCGTCGCGGTGAGCGAGCCGACTTCGAGGCTCAGCTTCGAGGAATCCGACAAGCCGAGCGTGCCCGCTGTCACGGTGCCCGCGCCGGTCAACTTGAGTTCCGCTCCGGAACTGACATTCACCGCGCTGCTGCCACTGATGGAACCGCTAACCAATAAAGTGCCGGCCTTGACAAAAGTCTGCCCGGTGTAGGTATTGGCGCCGGAGAGGTTGAGAATGCCCTGGCCGGTCTTGCTCAGGCTGCCGCCGGTGCCGGTGATGGCGCCGCTGATCTTGCCACCGACGCCGGTGATGTTCGGGCTTTGCACCTCCACGGTTTGATTGCCGCCATTGAGATTGAGCGGGTTCTGGAAATCGACCGTCGCATTCGCATAGGGCGAACCGAGGATGAGTTTGTTGCCCGAGGCGAGAAAGCCGCCGCTGCCCCAAGTGAGAGCGGCGCCGGCCCCGCCGAGATTGACCGCGCGATCCGCGCCGAAGGCGCTGAAGCCACCTCCGCCTGCGAGGAAAGTGACCAAGTTGTTTCCAGAGCCAACGGCGCGGGTGAAATCGCTGGAGGTCAACTCGAGGATACCGTTGTTTCCGAGGTTTAAAACGCCGGTGCCGTTGCCATTCGGCACGCTATTGTTCGAAGTCATGCCGGTCCCATCCAGGCGCAGGGTGAGACCCAGGAGCCAATTGGCGCCGGCATTGCCCGCTGCCCCGGTCCAATCGATCAGGCCGGTTCCCATGAAGAAGGTTTGCGGACCGGTCACCGGCGCATTGAGCGTCAGCTTGCCGGTGCCGTATTGATAGATGAAAACCCCGTTGAGTCCGGTTAAGCCGCCACCCGTGCCGGTATTGGTGATGGTGAAGTCATTGCTGCCATCCATCAGGAAGCCGAGCAGATTGAAGGAGAGCGTCTTGCCGTTCAGGTCCAGTGTGCCGCCGGCTGCGGTGGTATCGATGCGCAATGTACCGACCGTTTCGCTTGCGCTCAACGCAAGCGTATTGCCGTTGGCTGGCAGAATGTAGTTGGCCGCACTACTGGAGCCCGAAGCAGGGAGAGAGGTGGTTGCCTTCAGGCTCGTTATCGTATTACCCGCTCCCGGTGCGGCGAAGTCATAGCGCCCGCTGCTGTCTTTTACGGTCACCGCGGCGTTGCCACCGCCGGCGGCGCCGGTGATCACACCATTGACGCCACCCGCGGCGGTGGTGAAGGCCAGCGAGCTGCCCGGCGCGGACAGGTCGATGAGCAAGGCCGTGCCGGATCCACGAGTGAACGAGGCCATGGTCAGTGCGGTATTGGCATCGACGGTGAGCGTGTCCAGACCCGAGTTAGCCGTGGTTTGCAATACTCCCAAGGTGATTGCCTTGGGGCTGCTGCCGCCGAGTACTTCGAGGCCGCCGCCGCTGAGGTTGACTGCGTCGGTCGTGGGCAGGACCGTCGCGCCTCCACTGTAGTCGAGCACGAGGCGTCCCGAGTTGATCGTAGTCGTGCCGGTATAGGTATTGGTTCCGCTCAGGACCACGGTATTGCTGCTCGACTTGACCAGGCCGGCGGTAGCCGTCGCATCTGTGAGATTTACGCTGATGCTGCCATCCTGCACGGAGAAAGCCGAGGTGGAGGTGCTCGAACTGGTGAGCGTGCCGGTGCCGGTAATCGCCCCGCTGCGCAAGGTGACGGCGCCGACGGTGTCGTTGAACGCACCCATGGCGAGCACGCCGCCATCGAGCGTGAGAGCGCCGGAGTCGGCAAAGGTATCGCTGCCGGTCATGGCGATGGTGCCGCCGGACATGGTCGTGCCTCCCGTGTAAGTGTTGCCGGTCGCGAGGGTGAGCGTGCCCGTGTCGTCTTTGGTCAGGGAGCCGGTGCCTGTGGCGATCGGCTGCGTGACCACGATATCGCCTGTGCCGCCGAAGGTGAGTCCGAAAGCACCGGAGATTCCCGTCGTGCTGTTCAAGGTGAGGGTGCCGGAGTCGGAATTGATCCGCGCGGCACTTCCCAAGGTAATTTTGCCGGCGTAGCTATTGTTTCCTACGCTGTGTAAGGCGCCGATGTTATTGGCTCCCGTTCCATTGAGGCCGAGTGCCTCCGCGCCGACAATAAGGTTATTGGTGAGCTCGAGCGTGCCGCCGGAGTTGACCGTCGTGCCCGACCCCGTGCCGCCCAAGGCGCCCGCATTGGTGATGCGGAGAATGCCGCCAGTGATTGTCGTGCTGCCAGTATACGGATTGGAGACGGAGAGAACGAGGGTGCCACTATCCGTTTTCACGATCCCGGCACCTGAGATCCCGATCTGGCTGTTGACGAAAATGGTGCCCGCGCCGCCGAAGGTGACATTTTGGGCCGGAGTCAGGTTTTCGGAAATGACGCTGGTCGTCGGGGAGGTGTGGAAGAGGGTGAGTGTGCTCCCGGCGTCGGCAGTGATGCTGGTTGCTCCGGTGACCGTGATGACGCCATTGTAAGTATTGTCGCCGCTCATGCTGCGCAAAGCGCCCAAGTTGCCCACGCCGGTACCCGTAAGGGAGATGTTTCTCGAGAGGGTGATGCCGTTGCCCAAGGCAAGCGCCCCCCCAGGGCCGACGCTGATCGCAGTGCTGCCGGTCCCCAGTCCCGAGGCGTTTTCGATCTCGAGCAAGCCGGAGGAAATGGTGGTGGTGCCGGTATAGGTATTGGCGACAGTGAGAATGGTGGTGCCAAGGCCGTTTACCACGACGTTCACCGCGCCGACGGAATTGTTGGCGATGACCGAGTTGATGGTGATGGTGTTCAGCGAATCGAAATTCGACAGAAACAGCTCGGCATTTGCCGCGGTACCCGCGGTGAGCGTGCCGGCATTTCCCGGCGCGCCGATGGTCAGGCTGCGAGAGCCGGTGATGAGCTGGATGCCGCCTGTCTGACCGAGCGCGAGCGTATTGCCGGCGCCGACGGTGACCACGCGGTCGTTATTGACGGCTTCCATGGTGATCGTGTTGAGCGTGGTCGTACCCGAGCCTTGGGGTCACTGGGCCGCTGGAGAGGTTGGTGATCGCGAGATTGGAGTTTGCGCTGTAACCGGGCAGAGCGCCGATATTGGTGCCGGTGGTGTACAACAGATCGCCGCCGAAAAAGGTGAGCGTCCCAGTATCGTCGCTGCCCGCCCAGGCCATCTGATTCGTGGGATCGGTGTAGGTGGCCCAGGTGCCGAGCAGGGTGCCGACATTGGTGGTGGTGGTAACAGCGCCTGAAGAAGCGGCCGTGATGGCGAGCGTCGTCCCCACGCCGGTGCGGGTGATGCTTCCGAGGGAAACATTAATCGCATTGCCACTGGAGGTGAAAGTCAGGGCGGTCGGACCGCTGACCGTGAGGCTGCTGAAGCTTTGCGAGTTGTCGAAATCCGTCGAGCCCTGGATCGCGAGCGTCGCCGTGGACGAAGTGTTGGCGCGCGTAGGATTGCCGGTCAGAACCAAAGCGCCGGGCGTGACGCCGTTGTAGAGTAGGTTGTCGGTAGTGGAGTCCTTGACGTTCAGGAAATCGAGCAGGATGCTGCCGGGGTCGATACCGCTGCCGGCCGGGGCGATGATCGTCGAGCCGGAATAAGTGCTGGCGCCCTGCAGGATAAGCTGGCCCAAGCCCGTCTTGGTGAAGGACCACGAGCCGCCCTGTTCGCCAATGCCTTTCTGGAACGTGACATTCGCCGCAGTGGGCGTGGCGCTTTGGAAATTCAGCACGGTGTTGCCGGCCAGGGTCACGTTGCCGGAGAGCGTCATGTTCGATTCAAACCGAATCGCGCCGCGCGAATTGGTGGTCGGACTGCCCGGGCCGGCGACCACATAGTTGGAGGTATAGGTGGTGTTGGCGCCCTGCACCTGCAGGTTCAATGTGTCGCCCGACTGCACGACGACAGTATCCAGAGTGTTCAGGTCTCCCGTTCCCGTCGAGCGGACGAAAAGCGAGCCGTGGCCGTTGTTGGCGATCGTCAGGGTTCCAGTCCACTGGTTAGTTCCGGTGAGGGAAAGGAACTGCTCCGCGGTCCCGCCGCTCTTTTGAATAGTCACATCCGACCCGGTCAGCGTGGTGCCGATGGTAAGGAGAGATGAGGACGAAGAGGTGCCGTCCGCGATGTTGATCGTCCCGTTGGCGCCGAGATCGATGGTCCCGGTGCCCACGAGATTGTAGGCTGCGTTCGAAGTGCTGATCGTCCCCGGGATAGCGGCGAAATTCAGCCCTGCGACGTGGAACGTGCCGGAGACCGTGACCTGGCGAGTCGCGGCCGCCGTTCCCGCGCCGAATTGGGCGAAGACCGGATTAGCGATGGTGGAATCCGTCCAGGCCTGATCGCCAGGGATGGCGCTATTCCACCAATTCGCGGTGGTGCTGTCCCAAGTGCCGTTGCCGTCCTGCGGACCATCAGTGGGATTGGAGGTCGATGCGTCCCAGACGAGGGTCACGGCAGCGTGCGCCGCCCAATTACCAGCGGCCAAAATTCCCGCCACCACGCAACCGTAGAGGGGCAATCGAGAGCACAATTTTTTGGCTTTGGTGGTGCGGGACGAAAGTTTGGGAGGGAGTGCTGTGCGCGGCATCGTGAAAAACCAGAATGAGGGTCATGGGAGTAACGCCATGCACTCAGTTTCACGCATCCGAATTGGGACGAGTTACCGCCAATTTGGGACGAGTTTTTATCGACCTTTACCTCGTCCCGGAAATGAGTGGATTCGTCCCGAATCTCTGGATAATTTCGCGACAGATCACTGGCGATTTTCGCTGCAAAAACTTGGGGAAAAACACCGAGAGTGATACTAATTTTCTCTGCGCCTCTTCACTTTTATCGTGCAGACATGAAATTCTTAGCAATTTACTTCGCACCTACTCGCCTTTCGTCTGGAGGTAATGCGAAGCTTTCCTGCGAATGAAACAAATCCGTGTCCTCCTCGTCGACGATGAACGCATCGGTCGTCATCGTCTTCGGCAGCTATTGGAACGAGAGCCGGATATGAAAGTCATCGGCGAATGTGCCGACGGACTCGAGGCTCTGGCATTTTTGCAGGCCCAGCCGGCGGATGTCCTTTTTCTTGATATCAATATGCCGGGGATGGATGGGTTTGAGTTACTGGATCGCCTCGAGCAGAAACCCGAACCGCTGGTCGTTTTCGTGACGGCTTACGATGACCATGCCGTGCGGGCCTTCGAGGCCTGCGCGCTCGATTATTTGCTGAAGCCGTTCTCGCCTGAACGACTGGCGAAAGCGCTCCTGCGCGTGCGCGAACGAATGAACGCTCGCGAACTGGAGTCGGAATCGCCGCATCGGGCAACGGAGAGCGCCGCGCTGTCGGAAAGCCCGCGTTTCGTCGTGCGCAGCGGCGGCCGGGTGGCCTTCGTCGATGCCGGGCAAATTGACTGGGTGGAGGCGGCGGGCAACTACGCGATCTTTCACGTTGGCGGGAAGAATCACATGATTCGCGAAACCATGAGCGCGCTCGAAGCCCAGCTTCCGCCGGAGCGATTCATGCGCATGAGTCGGTCGGCAATCGTCAATCTGACTCGCATCAAAGCGCTCGAAACATCGCCGGGTGGCGGCGATTGCGCTGTGTTATCGAATGGCCAGCGCGTGCCGGTGACCCGGAGCATTCGAGAGATCGCCGAGCGCGTGGGCGCGTCGTGACATTTCCATGGATGCTTCTCCCAACAAATCGACAGAACCGGAGCCGATCGATGGCGATGTCGTGGCCCGGCTTCGGGTCGAAGCGCGACACGGTGGAAAGGATTTCTTCCCGCAATACGTCGAGTATTTCCATGAGGACCTGGAGCGAGCGGAGAATGAACTGAAGACCGCGGCGAGCGAAAAGAGCGCGAGCCAGCTTTTGCAGAGCGCGCATCGGCTGCGTGGGGCAGCCGGTAATTTCGGTGCGCACCGGTTGATCGAGTTCTGCGTGCAGGTGGAAAAGCTGGCGCAAGAGAATCGTGTTCCGGAGGCGCTCGACGTTCTTCCACGTCTGCAAGCGGAGCTACTGCGGGTCGCGGAGGCTGCCCAAGCGCTTCGTTCGTGAGTTGGAGGGTGAGTGCCGGGCACGCGGCGGTATTCCGCTTGTCAGGATTCCTGCTTCCGGGTTGTTTCGACGACTGGCGCGCGGAGTGAGATCCGCTGCGGCCGTTTCTTACCCCATTCATCCCCATGCAACTTAAAAACAAAACAGCTCTCGTCACTGGCGGTAGTCGCGGCATCGGCGCCGCCACGGCCATTGCTCTCGCCCGTGAAGGGGCGAACGTCGCCATCTCTTCACGTCATGCCGATGAAGATGCCGAGTGCACCAAGCGCGAGATCGAAAAGCTCGGCGTGCGTTGCGAAGTGATCGTGGGAGATTGCGGCCAGGCTGCGGATTGCGAACGCATGGTCACCCAGGCGGCCAACGCGCTGGGTGGACTGGACGTGCTCGTCCACGCCGCTGGTGGAGCGGTGCCGGGCGGCCTGTCGGAAGTGACGCCGGAAGCCTGGAATGCCGCCTTCGACGTGCACGTGCACGCCGTCTATCATCTGTCTCGCGTCGCCGTGCCCCACATGCGCAAGGGCAGGGAAGGTGCGATCATTCTCATCTCTTCCACCGCCGGGAAACTCGGCGTGATGGGCAGCCTCGCCTACCAGACAGTGAAGGGCGCGCTGCCGCAGATGACGCGTGCGCTGGCCCGCGAACTGGCGAATGACAACATCCGCGTAAACTGCATCGCTCCCGGTGTCATCCGCACGAAATTCCACGAACACATGAGTGCCGAGCAGAAGAAGCTGAACCTCGAACATCGGATCCCGCTGCATCGCGAAGGCACTTCCGAGCAAGTGGGCGACGCGATCCTGATGCTGGTGAAGAACGACTACATCACCGGCGACACCATCACGATCGACGGCGGCCTGACCTCGCGCATCGCCTAGGCGAGGGCGGAGGAGGTCGTTCACGCCAAGGTTCTTCATCCCGGGCTTGTTTGCGCTGGGAAGTTCCGGCATTGGATTGGTTCGCCTCGCGAAACGCCGGGGCGATTCCCTCTATGACTTCCTCTCCCTCCACTGCTTTTCCTGCTGAACGTCTTCTCCTCGGGCCTGGCCCCAGTCCGGTGCCGCAACGCGTATTGCGGGCGCTCGGGGCGCCGACGCTCGGGCATCTCGATCCGCAATATCTCGCGATCATGGATGAGACTTGCGCGCGGTTGCGCGAGGTCTTTCGGACGAAGAATGCGCTGACCTTTCCGGTGAGCGGGACGGGGATGGCGGGCATGGAGTGCATCGCGACGAATCTCATCGAGCCGGGAGATGAAGCGATCGTCTGCATCAACGGCGTCTTCGGCGCGCGCATGAAGGATGTGATCGAGCGCTGCGGTGCGACGGTGCATGTGGTGGAGGCGCCGTGGGGCGAAGTGATCTCGCTCGAGCAGGTGAAGGCGGCGCTGGCCGAGCACCCGAAGGCGAAGGTCGTAACCATCGTGCATGCGGAGACGAGCACCGGTGTGCATCAGTCGCTGGAGGGTTTTGCCGATGCGGTGCATGCGCAGGGCGCGCTGCTCGTGGTCGATGCGGTGACGAGCCTCGGCGGACACGATGTGCGCGTGGATGACTGGGGGATCGATGCGATTTTCAGCGGCACGCAAAAGTGCCTGAGTTGCCCGCCGGGCCTGGCGCCGGTGAGCTTCGGCGAACGCGCGCTGGCGCGCATGGATGCGCGCAAGACGAAGGTGCAATCCTGGTATCTCGATGTCTCGATGCTGCGGAAATACTATCTGGGCGGCGGCGGTGGTGGTGGTGGTCGCGTGTATCATCACACCGCGCCGGTGAATATGACCTACGCGCTGCACGAAGCGCTGGGGATCGTGCTGGAGGAAGGCCTGGAGAACCGCATTGCCCGGCATGAGCAGATGCATAAACGGCTGCGGGCCGGACTCGAGGCGATGGGCATTTCCTACGTGCCGAAGCGTTCGCTGCACACGTTGAATTGCGTCTACATTCCCGACGGTAAGGACGACGCGGCGGCGCGCAAACGGTTGCTCGAGGAGTATGGTATTGAGATCGGCTCGGGCTTGGGCGTCATGGCCGGCAAGGCCTGGCGCATCGGCCTGATGGGCCACGGCGCCACGCTGCGCAACGTGGATCTCTTGCTGGCTGCGTTGAAAGAAATCCTGCGCTAGCTTTGCTGCATGACTGCGGCCGTGCTTCAGCGCCTTGCGGCGATGATGCCGCCGGGGCGATTCCTCGAGCGGCCGGAGCAGCTTGCCGCCTATGAGAGCGATGGGCTCACCGCTTTTCGCGTTCGTCCTTCCGCCGTCGTCATTCCCGAGACGGCGGAGGAAGTGATCGCGCTCGTGCGCTTTTGCCATGCCGAAAAGTTGCCGTTCGTCGCGCGAGGCAGCGGGACGAGTCTGTCGGGTGGTTCGCTGCCGGTGGAGGGTGGGATCGTGGTCGCGCTGAATCGGCTGAATCGCATTTTGAGGCTCGATCCCGCGCAGCGCCTCGCGGTGGTGGAACCCGGGGTGGTGAACCTGGATGTCACCGCCACGGCGATGGTCCACGGATTGCATTACGCGCCTGATCCGTCCAGCCAGTCGATCTGCACCGTCGGAGGTAATGTGGCGTTCAACTCCGGCGGCGCGCATTGCCTGAAGTACGGAATGACGGCCAATCATGTGCTGGGCATCAAGGCAGTACTGGCTACGGGCGAAGTCGTGGAGTGGGGTGGGCCGAGCCGCGAAACGGTGGGGCCGGATTGGTGCGGACTTTTCACCGGCAACGAAGGGCTCTTCGGTATCGCGCTGGAGATCACGCTGCAATTGCTACCGCGTGCGGAATGCTATCACACGGTGCTCGCGGGATATCGCACCCTGGAGCAGGCGGGCGATGCAGTGTCAGCGGTGATCGCCAGCGGGTTGTTGCCGGGCGCGATTGAAATCATGGACGCGCTCGCGCTGGAAGCGGCGGTGGCCGCCGTGCACGCGGAGTATCCGCCGGGATGCGAGGCGGTGCTCATTGTGGAACTCGAAGGTCCGCGCGAGGTAGTCGCGGCCGATCGTGAGCGGCTCGACCAAATCATCGCCGCCAGCCAACCAGTGGAGGCGCGGCCGGCGCGTGACGCGGAGGAGCGCATGGCGATTTGGAAGGGACGCAAGAGCGCCTTCAGCGCGGTGGGGCGCTTGTCACCGGATTTCATCGTGCAGGATGGGGTCGTCCCGCGACGCCGCTTGGGAGAAGCTTTGCGGCGCATTGGCGATCTGGCCCGCAAGTCGGGATTGCGCGTGGCGAATGTTTTTCACGCGGGCGACGGCAATCTGCATCCGCTGATTCTTTTCAACGGGCGCGTGCCCGGCGAGTTACAACAGGCCGAAGCGTTGGCGGGCGAAATCCTGAAGATGTGTGTGGAGATGGGCGGCTCGATTACTGGCGAGCACGGTGTGGGCATGGAAAAACGCGACTATCTGCCGGCGATGTTTTCCCCGGACGAGATCGACTGCATGCGCCGGCTGCGAGCCGCCTTCGATCCACTCGGCATCGCCAATCCGGGCAAGATGTTTCCCAGCGCCGAAGCGCCGTCGTTGCAACATCACGGACTGCATCCGCTGGAAAAGGCCGGCGTCATTTCGCGCGAATGAATACGGTCCTCACGCCCACTTCCGCTGAGGAACTCGTTGAAGCTGTTCGATCCACCCCGCGCGTGATTGCCGTCGGCGCGGGCACGAAGCCCCGGCTATCGCAGGTGGAGGCGGTGCGAATCTCCATGGCGGGTTTGCGAGGAATCAAGGAATACGATCCGAGCGAATTCACCTTCACCGCGGCGGCGGGCACTCCGCTTGGAGAAATCGCGGACGCATTGGCCGAGCGTGGGCAATATTTGCCCTTCGATCCGATGCTGGTCGATGCTGGCGCGACTCTGGGCGGGACGGTGGCTGCCGGGGTGAGCGGACCGGGACGCTTTCGCTACGGCGGCCTGCGCGATTTCGTTTTGGGTGTCCGCTTTGTCGATGGTACCGGACGTCTCCTGCGCATGGGTGGAAAGGTGGTGAAAAATGCCGCCGGATTCGATTTGCCGAAATTCTTCGTCGGCAGCCTGGGGCGTTTTGGCGTGCTCGCAGAAATGACGTTCAAGGTGTTTCCGCGTCCGCCAACCGCGCTCACGCTCAGACTGCGCGGCGGTTCACAGATCCTGAGCGAGACGGCGAATTCACGTTTCGAATTCGATGCGCTCGACATTGCTCCGGGAGAAACGGACATGTTGGCGCGTTTGTGTGGCCCCGAGGCAGCGTTGAAAACGCTCAGCCGGGAAATCTTCGCCCGCTGGCCAGGCGAGATCGTGTCGGAGGATCCGTGGACGGCGCTGCGTGAATTTCGTTGGGTGAATCCCGGTGCATCGCTGATTAAAGTCGCTGTGTCACCGGCAAAGATCGCGACACTGGAGGGCCTGCGTTGTCATCTGAGCGCCGGCGGAAATTTCGCCTTCGTTTCGGGGGAGGCCGGCGAGTTGGACGAACGATTGTGCAAGGCCGGTCTCTCCGGGGTCACGCTCCGCGGCGAGGCGCCCCTCTGGCTCGGTGTGCGTTCGCGGCCAGCTATCGCGCAAGCGGTCAAGCAAGCGCTCGATCCCGTGAATCGTTTTCCCCCCCTCGACGACTGATGCTGCACCAGATTCCAACCGAAAAGCTCGGCCCGCTCGGCGCCCCGATGACCCACGCGGTGGAGACGTGCGTGCATTGCGGCTTCTGCCTCGCCGCGTGCCCGACCTATCGCGAACTGGGACAGGAAATGGACACGCCGCGAGGGCGTATCGTGCTGATGAAGGAAGTGCTCGAAGGCACGCTGCCGCTCGAAGCCGCGCAGCCGCATGTGGATCGCTGCCTGGGATGCCTCGCTTGCGAACCCGCTTGCCCGAGTGGCGTGCCCTACCGCGATCTCATCTCGCCGTTTCGCGCGCAGATGCAGGCAGGAATGCGGCGCTCGTGGGGCGAAAAGCTGCGGCGATTTATCGTCGGTCAGACGATTCCGTTTCCGGAGCGGTTCCGTTTCGCGGCGTGGATGGGAAGGATAGGAAAGATGGGAGGAATAGTCGGAGTGCTGCCCGCGCCGTTCCGATCAATGCTGGATTTGGTTCCAGAGGAACTGCCGCCGGCGCAGCATTGGCCGGTGGTCACGCCGGCGCAGGGCGAACGGCGGGCGCGGGTGGCGTTGCTGGCCGGTTGCGCGCAGCAGGTGCTCGAGCCCGATATCAACACCGCGACGATCGAAGTGCTGGCGCGCAATGGAGTGGAAGTCGTCGTGCCCGCGGGGCAGGGATGCTGCGGTGGGCTGGCGTGGCACACGGGCGATCTGCGTTCGGCGCAGGCTTTTGCGCGGCGCAATCTGGCGGCGTTTCCATCCAATGTGGATGCGATCCTGACCAACGCGGCCGGGTGTGGTTCAGCGATGCACGAATATCATCTCATCCTGCGCGGCACCCCGGAGGAAGCGCGGGCTGAGGAGTTCCGTAAACGCGTGCTCGATGTGAGCGTGTTTCTGCAGCGCTTGGGATTACGCGAATTTCCCGCGAACCATGCTGACTCTTTGAAGATCGCCTATCACGACGCCTGTCATCTCGCCAATGCCCAAGGCGTCCGCCGCGAGCCGCGCCAGTTGTTGCGCGCCATCCCCGGCGTGGAGCTTTGCGAATTGCACGATGCGCAGATCTGCTGCGGCAGCGCGGGTACCTACAATATCGACCAACCAGAGATCGCGGCTTCGCTCGGTAAGAAGAAAGCCCAAGCTGTGATCGCGACCCGCGCCGATGTCGTCGTCTCGGGCAACATCGGTTGTCTCACCCAACTGCGGGTGCATCTCGCGAAGCTGGGTTCTCCGATCCGCATCCGGCACACGATGCAGGTCTTGCGCGATGCCTACGGCGCAAATCGGTGAGGACGAAGCAGGAGGGCGAAATCGTCGGAGGGATGCGCTCCTGCGCGTCCCCATTTTCGTGGTCCAGAGGTGGAAGACAGAGTGGGATCGCGCAGGAGCGCCTCCCTCCGAATATCGCCTCCGAGCCTCCGCTTACTTTCCGAGCGGCTGCGAGATGTGCGCGTCAGCAGGAGGGGTAAAATCGAAGGTGCCTGGGGAGAGCGGGGTCGGACGCTGGTTTTTGTAGATCGTTACGATGCGGTCGCCCTTCGGGAGAATGGTCTCACTGCGATCGATCTTGTATTCATCGTCGACCCAGACGGTGAGTTCCTTGACCATGCGCCGCAGACCACTTCCACGCGGGGTGAGGAAAAGACGGTAACCGTGGTCTTCGTGCGCGGCTTTCACGCTGTAGTATTGATCCACACGCTGGAAATTGAGACCGGCGGTAAGGGCGGCGATGGAATCGTCGAAGAAGGCCTTCTGCCCGAGAGTGTAGAGCTCGGCTTCCTTGAAATTCGGATAATAGATCCAGAGTTTCTGGCCGTTGCTCACCGTGATGCTCGGGCTTTTGCCGATCACTTCGCGGCGGAATTTATTCGGAACCTGGAAGGCGATGTTACCCTCGCTGCTGATCGGCTTGTTGAGCAGATGGGAGGTGCGTTCCTCGACGAAATCCGCGGAGAGCGATGGGTATTTGGCGCGATGCTCCTGCAGATTTTTCAGCAACGCCTGCGTTTCGGGAGCGGTGAGGTCAGCGGCCCGGAGGGAAAGCGTGAGCAGCAGAAAACAAAGGGCGAGGGCGGTGCGCATGAAGGTGGGCGGAGGCGGAAGAGCGTGCATTGGGCGGGAGAGAACGCGCGAGAGCAAGGTGGAAAAGGTGAAAATCAGTGCCGAAGATTCGTGTGCGGCCTGATTGACGTTTGTATGGACGAGGCCGAAATCCGGGATCAGGGCTCATTTAAACACCGAGGGCCCAGCGCGGCGGAGCCGCCACCAAAAGGGGAGCCACGAACATGCGAAAAGACAGGGAAGGGAAAGTGACCCGCGAATCACCCGAATGACGCGAATGATCTGCCCTCATTCGTGTTATTTGCGTGATTCGCGGGCCAAAAATTCTACGCGGCGTTAAGGAGGCGAGGGTGCTATGCGCGACTCATCTGGCACGGCCGGTGTGGTTTCGGAAGCTTGTTGTCCCTTCCAGATCGGGACATAGTTAAACCACTGGTCCGGGTAGCGGCGGATGATGCCTTCGAAGACAGTCGCAATGCGTTGGGTGTTGCTGAGGAGCGTCTGGTGCGGATCGCCCTCGGTCTCCATCGGGATCGGCGGCTCGGCCATGGTGCTGTAGCCGCCGTCTTCATCGAGGACGACAAAGGCGGGAAGGATGCTGGCGCCGGTGTGGTGGGCGAGCAGGGCGGGGGCGGTGGAGAATTCCGTCTTGTGGCCAAAGAGTTCCACGCAGGCGCCGCTGCCTTCGTACGGACGGTCGACCAGCATGGCGATGAGCTCATTGCGCCGCAGGGTCTGCATCATTTCCACGAAGGCGAAGGGATAGGTGGGACCGACGGTGATGGTCTTGATGCCGAGTTGGCGGCGGCAGGCTTCGCGCCAGCGGGTCAGTTCGGAGCTCGGCTCCTCGAGCGTGACGACGGTCAGCGGTAAGCCGAGCAGCGCCAGCATGAGTCCGCCGAGCTCCCAATGGCCGAGATGACCGGTGACCACGATCACGCCTTTGCCCGGGGCGCGCGCCGCGGTGAGATGTTGCTCACCGTTATCGTGACGCAACAGCGCGGCCGCTTCCTTCGCGGCATCCGAGCCGGCGCAGATGAAGTAATCCGCGAGCATGCGGCTGAAGTTGACGACGTTCTTTGCGCAGAGCGCGTCGAGCGTTTCGCCATTCTGACCGGTGACGAGATGAAGATTGGAATGCAGCGCCGATTGGGCCTCCGGGCTCCGCGCGTAAGCCGCGAGGCCGATGCGCCCGGCGAGGCGCCGGTTGACCGAGCGCGGAAGCAGGCGCGCCAGGATGAAGGCCAGCTTGAAACCGCCGATGGTGTAAAGCGAGTCGCGCATGCCGGGCTATTTGGCCCCCCGCCAGGCATAGGCCGGCAGGACGAAGCACAGCGTTGCAAAGAGACACCACGCGACGCCGATGGCACACACGGAGCCGAGGCTGCGCAGGGCGGGATTGGCGGCGAAGGCGAGGGAACCGAAACCGCAAGTGGTGCAGAGTCCGCTGAGCAGCACGGGCTTCACCACGGTGGCGAGATTGCTCTCCTGCTGCCCCTCCTGCCGCATGGCGATGACGATGTAGATGCCGTAGTCCACGCCCACGCCGAGCACGAGGGGGAAGGCGAGAACATTGAACATATTGAGAGGGATGGCAAAAAGCTTCAAGCGTCGTCACGAGCGCAGCGATGGAAAGCGCGAGGCTAAGCATGAGAATGAAAAGCGGGAAAGCGCGACGATAAAGGAAAAGCAGGAGAAGGACATTGAAGACCACCATGATGATGGAGAGCTCGGTGAGCTTGCCCTTCGAACAACGGCACGAGGTCCTGCAGGGTGTAGCTCCAGCCCGGAAATCAGCACCGGCACCTGGCGCGGACTCGATCTCTTTCCGAAGCTGCTCCTTTTCCGCGAAGGAGGAGAGCGTGTGATTTGGTGTGATGTAAGCGGGCGCCGAGATTTGGATCGCGCGAAAAGAAGCGATCGAGCACGAAACCACCAGGTGGAATCCCTCGGGCAGCGCCTGGCGCCCAATCGAGCGCGCTGCCGGTCACCGTGGGCGATGGCCTTGAGGGAGTCGAGCGTGGCGAAGGCCGGCTTGAAGGCATCGGCGCTCAGTCCCTCGGCGGTGATGGTGTTGGTCAGGGCCGTGCGCGAGGCGGCAAAGTCGATCGACTGAAGCCGCGCGGCATTTGCCGACAGACGCGCCGGGGAGATGGCGAGCGCGGCGGGCGAGGCGGCCGAGCGGATCTTTTTCTCCGCGACCAGATTCGTCCACGAGGCCTGCAGTTTTGCCCAGCCGTCATGGAACTGCTCCGCATTGGCGCTGCGGAGCAGGACGATGACGGGTTCGGCGGCGATGGGCATCTTCGATTGAATCGTTCGCAAGGCGATGCCCGCGCGGCTGTCCTTCGGCTCCAGCGACCTGGGATTCGCATCGAATTGCACCCGGCCGATCGGCAGGAAGGCGAAGACCGCGCACCCGCAGAGCAGCGCGGCGAAGCAGAGGAAAAAGGCCCGCGGCGAACGATGCACGAAGCGGACGAAATGGGCGCCACCGGTCCAGAGCCAGTCAGCCCCTTTTACGCGAAATTTCCCGCCGATGAAGCCGAAGAAAACCGTGGCCATGAAAAGCCCGGCGCAGAGGATGCCAAAAGCGATGAGGACGCCGAGTTGCTCGAAGCCGGTGGACTGGCTGCGCAGGAAGCAGAGGAAGGCGGCCGCAGTGGTGAGCGAACCGAAGAAGACGCCCTTGCCCTGGCTGCGAATGGCGGCGGCGATGGCTGCCTCATGGTCCCCACCGGTCTCGCGTTCGCGCTCGTAGACGGCGTAGAGCATCATGCCGAAGTCGACCCCGAGACCGATGAGGATCGAGCATAGGCCGATGGTGATCATGTTCAGCTCGCGGAAGACGAGCGCGCCGAGTGCCACGGCGATGACGCAGCAAAGCGCGAGCACAACCATGATGGAAAAGAGCGGGCGAATGCGGCGAAAACCGAGGAGGAACACCGCGGTGACCAGCACCACGGAACCAACCACCGTCGAGATGACATCACTGCCCATGGTGCGGGAGAGTTCACCGACGTAAGGTGTGCGGCCGGTGACGAGAATCTTCGGCGCGGGCCCGCTCCAATCGGCCAGCACGCGCTTTTTGAAATCCTCGACCTTGTCCATGATCTCCTGGCAGGTCTTCGCGCCGAGATCGGTCTGCTTCGTTTTCGCGAGCACGATGCGCAGCGTGCCATCGGGCGAGGCGAGCGGGCGCGTTTGCTCGATGGAAAAGGAACTGCCGAGCGGCTTGAGCGCAGGGGCGACGAGACCGAGCGGATCGAAATCCAACTGAAACTCCGCCTTGGGCGAGCCGGCCTCCAATTCCCCGTGCAACTTTTTCAAGCGCGCGGCGATTTCGTCCGGGGCCACGGCGTGCAGAGCCTGGTCGAAATCCGGCGTGTCGAGATTGAGCAGCAGCGGCAGGGCGAGCGCACGCGCGGCTTCGAGTCCGCCGGGCGATTCCAGCGGCGAGCGATCCATCACGCGGGCGATCCATGGTTCCTCACGAAGCTTCTCGGAAAAATGCTCGGAGAACGCGTCGAGATCCACCTGGCCGGTCTCGTCGAGCAGGCCGATGGTGAGCTCACGCGCCTGGCTGAATTCGCGGTCAAAGACTTTGAACGCTTTCACCGCCTCGAATTGCTGCGGCAGCAGATCGAGCACGTCCGAGGCGAAATGGACGCGGAAACGAATGGTGAGCAGCGCGGCAATGAGCATCGCGACCACGGCAAGGCCGAGGGCGAGGCGATGGTGCGTGACGATGCGGGCGAACGTGCGATCCAAACTCATGCGCAAACCGAGTGCGCCCTAGCGGCTGAACTGAAAGACGAAGCGCTGATTGTCGTTCGGAAAATCCACGAACAACATGCCGAGCTGGCCGCCGCTGTATTTCGCCTGGGTGTGCGGCGCATTCGGCTGGGCGAAGGAATCGCGCAGTTTGAGCCACGGGCGCAGGGGGAGTGGAGCCGAGCCGGGCGCGCCCTGCCAGGAGCCGTGGACGAGGATGCCCTCGGCGCGCGAAGTCGCGGCATCCTGGCGCACGGACATCAGCGGCAGCCCGCCGCCCTTGATAAAATCGAGCTGGAACTCATCCTTGCCGCGTTGTTGCACCACCACGTCGCCGATGAGCGTGCGCTTGCGATTGGAGAATTTCAACTGGCCGATATGCGCCTTCCACGAGGCATCGGGCTTCGAAAAGGAATGCGGCGTCTGGCAGCCGGTGAGCAGCACAGCCAGCGCAAGGAGGCCGGTGAAAATCAGGGAACGCATGTCGAGGCGGTTGGGGCGGTGGAGGTCGAAGTCGTGGGTGTGGGAATGAGGCTGAGGCGGGGCACGAGCGTGGCGAAACGCTGCAGGAAAACGACGAGATAGAAAAGCTGCATGCGCCACCATACGGCGAAGCCGCCATTGATATTGCCGGCGAGCACGGCGTTGACGGCTTCTGGAAGCTGAAAGTGCCGGGTCGGCGAGCTGATGACTTCGATGAACTCGTGCTGATACCAGGAATTCACGAACCGTAGATAGAGATCCATCACGCGGTTCAAGCGCTTCTCGTAGACCGCGAAAAGGCCCGCCCTTTTTCCCGGACGATCGAGCGAAATGTGGATGGCATCCGCCGCCTGTTCACCCGAGGCGATGGCCAGGAAGACGCCGGTGCTGAAGACAGGATCGATGAAGCCGGCGGCATCGCCGGCCAGCATCCAGCGCGGGCCGACGAGGCGCGTGCTGCGGTAGCTGTAGTCGCCGGTGGTATAGACCGGGGTCACACGCTTCGCAGAGGCGAGGATATCGGTGAAATGCGGTTGCTCGCGGAAGCCGAGTTCCAGCGCGTCCTCGGGTGACATCTTCCACTGCTTGAAATTCGTGGTGTCGGTGACCATTCCGATGCTGGTCTTTGTATCGCTGAGCGGGATGACCCAGAACCACCGGTCCCGGGCGCGGACCATGCGCGTCAATGTGCAGCCATCCTCGCCGGGTGGGCGGCGGACGTTTTCGTAATGGGCGAAGACGGCGAATTTATTGAGATGGGCGTAGCTCTTCTTGAGCCCCTGTTGCGCACCGATGACGGTGTGCCGGCCGCTGGCATCGATGACATAACGGGTGCGCAGGGTGGGGGCGTCCGGCCCGGCGAGGCGGACGGTCGCGCCGTCATCGTCGAAATCGACTCCCTGCACGGCGACTTCCTCGCGGATTTCGGCGCCGCTTTTCGCGGCATTGTCGAGGAGCAGCTTGTCAAACCCAGCGCGCTCGACCTGATAGGAGCGGTGGTGCGCGAGGCGGAAACCGTCGCGAAAGTGGAAGATGACGTGGCTTGTGCCGCAGGCGGTGATGAGCTCGGCACCGTGCTTGGGCTGGGCGGTGCGATCAAGCTCTTCGCGGATGCCGAGGCGATCGAAGACCGGCATGCTGTAGGGGAGAAGGGATTCGCCGATGTGAAAGCGGGGGAATTTCTCGCGCTCGAGCACCACGACGCGGCGTCCGGCCCTGGCGAGCAGGCAGGCGGCTGTGCTGCCCGCTGGGCCGCCACCGATGATCGCGACATCGTAGATTTCGTTCATGAGAGAGATGCAGAGTACACGGTGAGCGACATTGCTCAATGGGAACGTGCGGTGGCGGAAGTCGTTACTTCTGTTCTTAATCTTACTCTTAATCGTAATCTTAATCTGATTCCGAAGTCCGCGGAGGGATTAAGATTAAGAGTAAGATTACGATTAAGAGTTTTCGCGTTGCTCAAACGTTGTCTATGCTCCGCGCTCCGTGCCCGCCCCTGTCACACCCACATCCTGGATTCGCCCGTGTCTGCTTACAGCGAATTTTGCCGCGCCGTTGGTGCTCTTCGGCACGCACTTTCGGTATCCGTGGCTGGTCGCGACGGCCGTGATCGTGCATGCCTGCTTTTTCTACGCGATCGTCGCGCCCTCGTGCGGATGGCTCGTAGCGGTGGCCACGCGCTTCCGGCCCAAGGGCAGCGAGGTGTGGTTGACGATCGATGACGGGCCCGACGGCGAGGCCAGCCTGCGACTGAGCGAGGAGATGTCGCGCCGCGGAGTGCAGGCGACGTTTTTCGTGAAGGGCCGGAATCTGCAACGGCAGCCGGAAGTGGGCGCTGCGCTGGTAGCGGCCGGGCATTCGCTGGCCAATCACACCCAGACGCACCCGGCGCATCTGTTTTGGTGGTTACGCCCGGGGCCGCTGCGCCATGAGATCGACGCCTGCAACGAAGCGCTCCGCAGCGCGGGCGTATCGGTCATCCGCTGGTTCCGCTCGCCGGTGGGGCTGAAGAATATCTTCCTTGAACCGACCCTGTTGCGGCGCGGCATGCGTTACGTGGGCTGGAGCGTGCGTGGGAAGGATGGGGTGACCTGCAATCCCGATGATGTCGCCCGCCGTGTGCGCTCGAATGTGTCGCCCGGGGCGATCGTGCTCCTGCACGAGGGCCGCGAACGCAGTAATGAAGCCATTCTCCGGGTGATCGATGAATTGCGGGAGCGGGGATATTCGTTCGTGATTCCCGCGGACGAGCAACTGGTCTGAAGCCGTGTTCTATTGGATCGCGCGGTTCAAACTGCGCTGCATTGCTTTCTGCACCATGCGTATTCGGGCCTTCGGGCTCGAAGCGGCGCGACGCCCCGGTGGCTGGCTGCTGGCCTGCAGTCATGTGAGCCACCTGGATCCGTTCTGCGTCGGTTCGCAATTGCCCCGCCGGGTGAGCTGGATGGCGCGGATCGAATTCTATCGGCGTGGCTGGACGCGTGCCCTGCTCGACGTGATGCACGCTTTTCCGGTGAATCGGCAGGGCGTGCCGGTAAAGGCGATCAAAACCGCGCTGGAGCGATTGAAGCAGGGAGAAGTTGTGGGCGTCTTCCCCGAGGGGGAAATCAAGGCAGGCGAGGAATCGGTGTTGCGCGGCGCGAAGATCAAACGCGGCGTTTGCCTCCTCTCGACGCGGGCGAATTGTCCGGTGCTGCCGTGCGTGATCCTCGGGACCGACAAGCTGAACGCGGTCGGCCCCTGGCTGCCGGCGAAGCGCGGGCGGCTGTGGCTGGCGTGCGGCGATTTCATCGAACCGGTGCAAGGCCCGGACAAACACGCCGCCCGGGCGGAAATGGCGGCTCGCATCGAGAAAGCGATGGTGGAGCTTTACGCGCGCCTGCGGCGCGATTACGGACTCGAGGACTCGATTCTGCCATAATGAGTAGTGAGCTTTTTTACCGCGCGGTGCGCGCCTTCGGGACCGCCATCTTTCGCCTGGCTTCGACGCCGCGCATTTTGCACGCGGAGCGCGTGCCGGCGACCGGGGCTTGCCTGCTGGCGGCGAATCACACCTGCGCTTACGATGCACCGCTGCTCATCGCGGCGACCCCTCGCATGATTCATTGGCTGAGCATCGTGGAAATATTCCGCCACCCGCTGGCGCGCTGGTTTCTGACCGCATTTGGCGCGCTGCCACTGGATCGCAGCAAGGTCGACACGACGACGGTGCGCAAGCTGGCGCGGCTGCTCAAAGCCGGAGAGGTCGTGGGCATTTTTCCCGAAGGGGGCATGCGCTTCGATGAAGACTCGGTGCTCGCATCGGGCGGGATCGATTCCGGAGTATGTAAGCTGGCGCAATTGGCCGGGGTGGCGGTGTTGCCGTGTGTGGTGCTGGGCGGGGAGCAATTCCGGCGATGGACGAATTGGCTGCCTGGCGCGCACACACCCTGGACGGTCGCCTTTGGAGAGCTAATTCCGCCGCGCATGGACCCAGATCGCGCCGCCGCGCGGGTGGCAATGGCCGAGGAGATTACGCAGGCGTTGCGGGCATTGCGCTTGGAGGTGATAGGATATGCATAGGGCACAGATGAAACATACAAACGGCTGTCATCCTGAGCGAAGCGCTCGTGGGCCAGCGGAGGGAGCGCGTAGTCGAAGGATCCGGCCGCTTTACCAGCGATTCGCGCTGGAAATGGGGTGGAGTGGCCTGCGATCGTCACCGACAAAGCGAAGAAATACCCGGCGCTGCTCGCCAGTAAAGCGGCCGGGTCCTTCGACTGCGTGCCCCGCCACCTTGCCGCCGGGGCACTCCGCTCAGGATGACATCGGGGAGGGGGCGGCGCGATGAGCGGGGAAGCGAAATCGATCGGCGGGCACCGCGTGGCGTTGTGCCTGAATTCCTCCTTTCTGGGTTACTTTGCCCATGCGGGATTTTTGCGGGCGTTGCTGAATTTGGGAGTCCGCCCGGTGGCGGTGAGCGGGGCTTCAGCTGGGGCGCTTGTCGCTGGACTGTTCGCCGCGGGCATTTCTCCCGACGAGATGCTCCAGATCTTCGCCTCGCCGGAACTACGCAAGGTCTTCCGCGAACCTGGCGCGCCTTTGCGCGGCTTTGCCACCATCTTGAATCTGCCCGGTCACACCGGCGCCCTGCGCGGCGAACGGGCCGCTGCCCTGTTGCGTGAGAAGTTGGGCACCCGGCGCATCGAGGAGTGCCAGGCGCCCAAGCTGGCCCTCTCGGTCACCAATCTCTCCGCCGGTCGCAGCGAGGCCGTGACCTCCGGCCCCCTGGCCGAACTCATCCTCGCCAGCGGCGCCTTTCCCGGGGTCTTCGCCACCCGTCCGGTGGAGGATCACTGGTTCTGGGACGGCGGGGTGGCCAATGCCCTGCCGTTCGACCACTGGGTCGACGATCCGGAAATCGACACCATTCTCGTGCACATCGTGGCCAATCCGGAGGAACTCGCGGTACGTCAGGGCGGCCGGCCCCGGCGCATGTCCCACGCCGTCAATCTGTCGCACCAGATCATTTGTGATGAACTTTTTCGCCTGAAAAGCGATCTGGCGCGTCGTGCTGGGAAAAAGATAGTGATATTACGTACATTTTCCCCACGCCCAACCTTGTGGAACCCGGCCAAGGTTGGGGCCGGTTGCGTAGAGGTGGGTGCGGCCACTGTGGAACAAAATCGGGCGGCCTTAAGTCAACTGGCGTCTTGACGGCCCCGGAGTCATCCATTAAGCACCGCGCGCAACTGATGGCCACGCAACCCATTCCACAACAGGGAACCCTGGAACAACAACTCGTCCAACTCGTCAGCGAACGCCTCCTTGAGACCCAACCGGGCTTCAATGCGGACAGCAATCTCTACGACTCGGGGCTGGATTCCATGGCCATCATGCAATTTCTCATCCTGATCGAGGAAGAATACGGGGTGGCGTTGCCCGAAGGCGAATTGACCCGGCAGAATTTCAGCACTGTGCGGAGCGTGGCCGGTCTCGTCCGGGCCCGGATATCGCCCTCAGCCTAGGGCGAATGGCTACCGCCGACAGTGGCGTGACGCGGGTGCCCGTCCGCGTGGCGGATTGCTTTCTTCTCGCGCACGACGATTTTATGCGCCGGACCCGTCAGGGACGGCACATCACCCAGTCGATCATTGAGCTCGACCGCTTGCCCGATGTGGCGCGGTTGCGCCCGGCTCTGGCTCGGCTAGTGAAGAAGCACCCGCTACTTGTCGGGCGGCTGCGGCGCGATTGGAAGACGTGGCTGCCGTATTGGGAAGTGCCCACGGCTCCGGATCGTGGCCTGCCACTCGGGCTTTGGCGCGAACGTGGTTCGGCGGGCGTTCTGACCGAGGCTACGGAAGTGGCGAAGACGATGGAACTGCTGCAGGACATCATGACCCAACCGCTGGAGGTGGAGGGGATTCACTTCAAGGCCCGGCTCGACATCGTGGAAGGCCGGGATGGGGGTTGTTGTGCGGCGCTGTCGTGGTCGCATTTGCTCATCGATGGCAAGGGCGCGGAGTTGCTCCTCGCGGAAATCGGCCGGCTTTGCGACGGTGTGGACGAACCGTGTGATGTGAAGGAGCCGGTGAGGCCGGAGATGACCTTCCAGGAGAAGATCAAGAAGACCAAGGCAGCGGTCTATCGGCTGGAAGATTTGGCCAAGATCGGCGCGCCTTCGCTGGCGGGACCGCGACCGCGCCGGGGGCGGGGACACTACCAGGTGATCACCCTCAGCGCAGAGGATTCGGCGAAGCTGAATGCGCGCGTCGAAGGGATGGCCGGGGCACTGTTTCCCATGACTTTTTACGTCGCCTGCGCCGCGCGGGCGCACGATCGCGTGTTCCAGCATCGCGGGAAGCAGCACAAGGGCTATGTGGTCAGCGTGCCGGTGCAGACACGGAAGCGCGGGGCGCGCGGGCCGCTGTTTCACAATCAGGTCTCGATCTTCTTTTTCAGCGCGGTGCGCGAGGCGCTGGGGACGATCGAGGCGGCGACCGCGGCGATGAAGCAGCAATTCGCCGAGATGACCCGTGGCCGGTTGGACGAGTCGTTTCTTGTGGTGCTGGAAATGATGATGCGGCTGCCTTCCTGGATGTTCATGAAGGTCGTCCGGTGGCAGTTTAAGGGCGAGATGTGCTCGTTTTTCCATTCTCACACCGGCGCGTTTGCGCCGGAGATGATCGAGTTCGCGGGGGCGAAGATCACCAATGCCTATCACCTGCCGTGCCTGGCGACGCCGCCCGGCACAGGGCTGTTTTTCTGCGAGCGAGAAGGACAGGTGAATATCACACTGACGTGGCGCGAAGGCTGTTTGTCGGATGAAGAACGCCGGTTGATGCTGGAGCAGACGATGGAGGATCTCTTCGGCGAACCGCGACCGGACCTCATCCCATGAACTTCGACGTCGTCGTGGCCGGCGGTGGAAGTGCGGGACTGGCAGCCGCGGTGGCAGCGGCGCGGTTGGGCGTGAAGACCTTGCTCGTGGAGCGGAATGGGCTGTTGGGGGGGATGGCATCGGCGGCACTAGTGCACTCGATTTGCGGGCTTTACCGATTGCCGAAAGGTGACAGCGCACCGGTGCTGGCGAATGCCGGCTTTGCCGCGGAATTTGCGCGGCGTTTGGTAGCGGAGGGCGGCGCCAGTGATCCGGTGCGCATGGGGCGCGTAGAGGTGCTGCTGCAGCGACCAGTGGTGTTTGCCGCCCTGTGCGATGCCATTGCGCGCGAGACGCCGAATTTGGAAGTGCGTCTGCAATCGGAGATCGTGGCGGCGGATGGAGATTCGATCACGCTGGCCTGGCGCGGTTGTGCGGAAAGGATCGGGGCGAAGCTTTTTGTCGATGCCACGGGCGATGCCGTGCTCGCGGCTTTGCGCGGTGCGCCGTGCGAGATGGAGACCGCGCGATTGCAACGGCCCGCCTATATTTTCGCGCTCGGTGGAGTTGAAGCTGGCCAGCTCGGCGACGATGCGCGGTTGCGGATCGCGCGGCAGATTTCCCAAGCCGTGAAGGCGGGGGCGCTTCCGAATGCCGCGCTGGGCGCGCATTTGCGCGAGAGTCCACAGGTGGGAGAAGTATTCGTGACGATCGATCTCGAAGGTGGGCCGGATTTCAATCCGCTGGAAGCGGGCTGTCTCTCGCGCCTGGAAAGCGAAGGTCGCGCGGTGGCCCGGCAATTGGCGGCATTTCTAAAGGCGGTCGATGGATTGGAGAAAAGCTACATCGCGACCTGGCCCGCTCGCGCCCGGAGTGCGGGAAAGCCGGCGTATTGTCGGACGTTACCGGCTCGAAGCGGTGGACATCGAGACCGGTGCGCAATTCGAGGACGCCGTGGCTTTCGCCGCCTGGCCGATGGAATTGCGCGAGACCGCGACCGGCCCGCGCCTGCGCTTTCCGACCGGCGAAGAACCGTGCGGCATTCCATTGCGGGCGCTGCAAGCGCGCGATGACGATGCGCTCCTCATGGCGGGCCGTTGCATTTCCTGCAGCCACGAAGCGCAGGCTTCCGTGCGGGTCATCGGCACGTGTCTGGCCACGGGCGAAGCTGCGGGACTTGCCGCTGCGTTGAAAGTTCTCCACGGTGCATGTGACGCGGCGGCGGTGAACGCAGCCCGCGAGAAGATTGCTCATGAACATAGTTGAACGGATTTTTCGGGACGCCGATCGAAAGGCCATCGCGCTGATCGGCGAAGGGCAGGAAGTGACCTACGGCCGCCTCATCGAAATGACCGATGCCGCGGCGCAACGCATCGCCACCTCGCGTGCCATGCGCGTGGGGCTCGATTGCCCGAATGGCATCGCTCACGTGGTGCTCGCCCTCGCGATCGTCCGCACAGGGAAATGCCTGGTGCCGATTGCTGGCGAGCTGTCGGCCCGGGAGCGTGAGCGGGTGGTTCGTGAGACCGGTGTCGGGGCGATTGTCGATGGGAATGGAGAGATTCGCGAGGTGCCGGTCGCGCCGGATCTCGGCTTCGATCAAGCAGCGCTTGCGGCGCTGAATCCCGCTTTCATTCGCTTCAGTTCCGGCACTACGGGCACGAGCAAAGGCGTGGTGCTCTCGCACGAAAGCCTCCTCGCGCGGGTGACGGCGGCGAACCGCGGACTGGGGATCGGCCCGGCGGATCGCATCGTGTGGATTCTGCCGATGGCCCATCACTTTGCCGTGTCGATCATGCTTTATCTGCTGCACGGCGCGACGACGATCATCGAAAATTCGCACCTCGCGGAGGACGTGCTGACCGCGGCTACGCGGCATGGCGGCACGGTGCTTTACGGCGCGCCGTTTCATCACGCGCTGCTCGCCTCGGAAGGCTCCGGTCGCGCGTGGCCGACGCTGCGCCTCGCCGTCTCTACCGCCGCGGCGCTGCCCCCGGGCACTGCGGAAGTGTTTGCCCAGCGCTTCGGGCTGCCGCTCTGCCAGGGACTGGGGATCATCGAGGTTGGTCTGCCTCTGTTGAATCTCCAGCGCCCGCGCGAAAAGCCGACTTCGGTCGGTTGCCCGTTGCCCGACTATCGCGCGGAAGTGCGCGGGGAGGGGGAACTTTTTCTGCGCGGTCCGGGCATGTTCGACGCCTATCTGCATCCGTGGCGTCCACGCGTGGAGGTGCTCGAACAGGGCTGGTTCCGCACCGGTGATCTCGCGCGCATCGATGAAGACGGCGACATCCATCTCCTCGGACGCAGCCATTCGGTGATCAATGTCGCGGGACTAAAATGTTTTCCCGAGGAAATCGAGGCGATCTTGTGCGAAGTCCCCGAAGTGAAACGCGCCCGCGTCACCGGCAAACCGAACCCACGTTTCGGCGCCGTGCCGGTGGCGGAAATCGTCCCGCGCGACCCGGCGAATCCGCCGAAGATTTCCGCCCTGGCGTCCTATTGCCGGGGTGCCCTGGCGCGGTATAAAGTGCCCGTCGAATTCAAGCTGGTCGAGAGCGTGCCGCTCACGCCCAGCGGCAAAATCCAAAGATGAAGCAGCAAATCAAAACCGTCGGTATCGTCGGCAGTGGCCCCTCGGGTGCGACCCTCGCGTCGCTCCTTGCGCTGAAGGGCGTGGACGTGACCATTTTCGACGACGGCCGCCGGCCCGATCTCATCGTCGGCGAATCGCTCATCCCTTCCATCATTCCGGTGATGCGCAAGTTGGGCTTGGAGGAACGCGTGGCGGCGATCTGCCAGCACAAGCCCGGCGTCACCTTTACCTTCGGCCGCGACCAGGCGATCGATTTTTGTTTCGATTCCGTGGAGGGCGTTCTCCCGACGTATTCCTACAATTCACCGCGGCCCGCGCTCGACCGGCTTTTCGACGAGCGCGCGGATGAGCTCGGCGCGAAGCGCGCCAGGGTGCGCGCCAAGGTCGAGCGTGTGGGCCAGGATGGCCTCAAGCTCGCCGACGAAACGCTCGCAGCGGCGCCGTGGCTGAATGGCCGGCAGCCCGATCTGCTCGTCGATTCCACGGGGCGCGCGCGGCTCTTCGCGCGCACGCTGGAGATTCCCGCCGAGGTCGGCCCGCGCAGGGACGTTGCTTATTTTGCGCACTACGAGGGTGTCGCCGCGCACCCTATCGAGGGGCAGGTGGTCATCGGCCGCATGGATCACGCGGGCTGGAGCTGGCGCATTCCGCTGCGCGATTGCATGTCGGTGGGCATCGTCCTGAACAAGGATGACGCCGCGCAACTTGGCGCCACGCCGGAGGAACGGCTCGAGGCGGCGATCGATCGCGATTCGCAGCTTTCCGACGCGGGCAAAAATCGCCGGCGCATCAGCGAAGTGGCCGTTTATACGAACTACCAGCTTGTCTCCGAGCGCGGCCATGGGCCCGGTTGGGTGATGACGGGAGACGCGTTTGGCTTCGTCGACCCGATGCTTTCGCCGGGAATGTGGCTGGCGCTGCGTTCCGCCGAAGTGCTCACCGAGAATCTCGACAATCTGCCTGCTTACACGCGCGAGATGCGCAAGCTCATCAAGGCGTGGATGGATCTCGTCCAATACTTCTACGACGGGCGGATGTTCGCGATGTATCACACCGGCGCGTATTTCGAACGGACGTATCCGGGCAAAATAAGCGACACGATCAAGTATCACGTCAACCGCCTCATCGCTTCCATGGCCGCGGGGGCGACGACCACGTCGGTTTTTTCGCGTGGCTTCATCAAATTCATGGCGCGCCACGGCATCCGGAAATCGAATCCGGTGGAATTGGCCATTCGTTGAGGTGTGATCGCCGAACGCATCGCCGAACACTTCGAAGGGCGGTGGCTGCAAGGCTACGCGCGGGGCAAGTTGCGCCGCGATCCGGTCTTCGCGGCGGCGTTTGATCTGCTGAAGGATTCGCCGCTGCCGGTGTTGGATGTCGGTTGCGGGATTGGGTTGTTTGAATTCTACGCGCGCGAGCGTGGCTTTCGGCCGCCGCTCTTGGGTGTCGATTTCGATGCGGGGAAAATCGCCAAGGCGCAGCACATCGCTGGGCGGGCGTATGCGGATATTCAATTCAAAGTAGGCGACGTGCTTTCGACCGGAGATTTTCGCGGGCACGTCGTGCTTTTCGATGTGCTGCATTATCTGCCGGCCGAACGGCAGACGGAGTTGCTGAAGCGTCTGATCGGCCACGTCGCGCCGGGTGCGCTCTGCCTCATCCGCGCCACGCCACGGGATACGAATTGGCGGTTTCGCGTTACGCAGGTGCAGGAGTTTTTGCTGCGCGCGAGTTCGTGGATGAAATCGAGCGTGCGGCATTACGCGACAGGTGAGGAGATCGCCGCGCCATTCCGGGAACGCGGGTTTACCTGCGAGACCTATCCGCTCTGGGGCCGCACGCCATTTAATAGCCATTTCTTCGTCTTCCGCGCGCCGGGGTAATCACGCGATGTCATCCCGGAGCGCTCGGCGTGGCTGCGCGCAGCGCCCCAAAAAAAGCGGTCATCCTGAGCGAAGCGGGGAAGCATGGGCGGAGTCGAAGGACCTCTGACTTCCGAGGGTTTTCGTGCGGAGCCATACGGCTTGGCGGGCATTTACGCGCCCGTCATCGCTCGTCGCGCCATAATTTGCGAAGCATGGGTGTCCCGAATCTCGCAAGCAGTCCGCTCGAAAACCCGCAGAAATTGGAGGTCCTTCGACTCCGCCCGTGCTTCCCCGCTCCGCTCAGGATGACGGCCTTTTTTGGGGGCGCTTCGCGCATCGTGCCGTGTGCGCAGCGCGAATATCGGCTCTGCGTTTTCGGGAACTACCGCGGCATCTCTTCCACCGCGCGCGCATGCGGGTGAATCCAGGCCCACACCCGCGGCAGCAGGAAAAGCGAAATGAGCGCATCGAGCACGAGGCCCAGCGCGCAGGTCTGGCCGAGGCTGGCGAGGCCGATGTGATTGGCCCAACTGATCGTGCCGAAGCCCGCGGAGGCGGAGAAGGCGCAGAGACAAATGACCAGGCCGAGTTCGCGTTGTGCGGCGGGGGCGTCGCCGCCGTTGCGCTTCATGGCGAGGAGCAGAAGGATGCTGTAATCGGTGCCGGTGCCGAGGAGCAGGAGCAGCGCGGCGAGGTTGAAGAAATTCCAGCCCATGCCGAGGAGCGACATCGCGCCGGCCAGGCAGGCCAGGACGAGCGCTGTGGTGAGGACAAAGAGCGCGACCGCGCGAATGCTGCGAAAGGCGATGATGAGCAGCAAGATGACGATCGCGCTGAGCGCCATGATCACGTGTCCAAACTCGCACGGGATGACGTGCCGCAATTCGCGCCCGAGCTGATTCCAACTCACGAGCCACGTGCCCTCACTCTGTACCGCCGCGGTTAATGCGTCCTCGTGGCCGGGCATGGGTGTGACCATGCCGAGCGCGAGCAGTTGATCGCCTTCGTGGCTGGCCACACGGCGGAAGATCCAGCGGCTGGTGTCATTCGTCGGCCAGAGCGGCGTCGGCACATTCGCCCACGCGGCCCATTGCTGGAAGATCGCTTCATCGAGGACGAACGCCTCGTCCTTGAAACCCGCCGCCACGGCGCGTTCGCGCAGGCGCGGAATTTCTTTGGCCAGCGGCGCGAGCAGCGGAAGATTGGCGCGCTGATTTCCAACGGCTGGCCAAAGCGGGAGCGCGGTGCGGAAGCTCTTCACCTCGCCGCGTGCCTCGGCGGCGGAGAGGCTGTTCTCGGCCAGGCGCAGGCGTTTGAGCACTTCGGCTTCGTCCTTGCCGGCGACCACGAGACTGAGCATGTCGCGATCGTCGGTGAGCCGCGCGTAGAGGCGATCGAGCGCGACATAGGCTTCGCTTTTGCGCGGGCGCAACGTGCGCGCGGAGAAATCGGGCTGCGGCAGACCTTTCACGGCCAGCACGCCGAGCAGGAAGAAAACGATCACCGCGGTGAGAATCGCGCCCTTGCGCCAAAAACCCGGCGTGACGAAGAGACGCTCGATGATCGAGGGCGGGCGACCTTCCTGACTGCGATGAAAGCGCATGGTAAGTCGCGCATAGATCGTGAGCATGACGATCGCGCCGAAGACGACACCGATACCCACGAGATTGCCGAGCTGCGACAGCCCGGGGAGGCTGCTGAAATTGAGCGCGAAGAAAACCGCCGCGGTCGTGCCCGAGGTCCACGCGATGTTTTGCACGCATTGCCGCTGCAATTCGCCGACGGTGCCGCGGTGATGGAGCGAGCGTTGATAAACGAAGTAACCGTAGTCCACGCTCAGCCCGATCATGATCGCCGCGCAACCCACGCCGATGACGGTGAGCTGGCTGAGGAAGAGTCCCGCGGCGGCGAGCGAGAGCGTGAAGATGAGCACGAGCATCGCCTGCAGCTCCATGAGCGGCCGCGCGCGCCGGTAGCAGAGATAGAAGATGAGCGCGATGACGAGCAGGGTGACGAAGCCGGAGGAGGTCATGTCCCATTCCATGCTGCCGGAGATATCGGCCACGAACGCGGGTTCGCCAGTGAAGCCGAGGTGGATCGCGGAATCGGTGACCGTGGCGTGGGCGATTTGCTTGATCTGGTTCACCCACGCGATGGCCGCCTTGTAGTTCGGGAAATTGTGCGCCGAGACGACGTAAAGCACGCGGAAGGTGCCGTCAGCGGAAGAGAATTCCGATTGCTGCGCGGTGCCGGCGAAGGAACCGAGGTCGCCAAGCGCGCCGGCGACATTGTAGGGATCGTAACTGAGCAGCGCCACTTCCTGCGGGGAGATGGATTCGCCGAGTTTCTCCACGCTGGACTTGAGCGTGGCGTCGGCTTGTTCGGGCGACAGGCTGTTGACCAGCGCGCGGATTTTCTCCGGCGGCTGGTTGAGGACGAGGAAGGCGAGGAGTTCGGAGAGATCGGCGGGGCGTTTCTCCCAAGGCGCCCGGGCGACCGCGCGCTGGACGAGATCGGGATGTTTCGAGAAGGCGTCGGCGAGCGCGTCCGCCGTCGACTCGGCGAGTTCCGAAGTGGGCGCCTCGACAGTGACGATCAGTTCCTTTGGCTGGGAGAAATGTTTGAGAAAAAGCGAGAGCCCTTTGACCTGCGGCAGATGCGTGGGCAGCAGCTTGAGGATGTCGACGTTGAAACTGATGCGCGAAAGCCCGGCGCCGGTGAAGACGAGCAGCGCGATGATGATGGCGATCCAGCGAGGCTTAGTTTTTTCCATCGACCACCTCGTAACCCGTGAAATCGTAATCGAACACGTGCCGGTCGATCTTTTGGTTCATGCGCACGTTGGTGAAATCGCTGCGCATGGAGGAGCCGTCACGCGTGGCCATCTCGAAGGAGAGGAGATGCCCGGTGGTGGTATCGAAATCGAACTTGATCGCCTGGAGCATTTTTTTCGCCTGGGCATCGCGCGGGAGGATCTCGAGATGGCAATGGTCGTCCGTCACGGTCACCGAGAGCGTTTCGAATTGGCGGTTGAAATCGGCGAAATCCTTGGCGATCGGGAAATTGATCATCGCGAAGCCCATCGCGCCCCCTTTTTTGGCGATGGAGTCGGCTTTGTAGCGCTCGGCCCTCTTCCTGGCGGGTTGGATGAGGTAATAGGTGTCGCCCTTGCGGATGACGATGGTCTTGGCGGGCTCGCCGAGCTCCCAGCGGAGGGAATCGGGCATCCCGAACCACATGTGGCCCGGCGTGGCGATGGGGCTGCGCAGGGCGCGCAGGGCGCGGGTCTGGGTGAAATCGGCCTGGACGGAGTGAAGGTCCTCCTGCTTGGCGAGCCACTTCTTGACCGGGGTCATATCGAGCGGTTCGGCGGCCAGGGCAGGCCAGGCGCAAAACAGGCAAAGGAAGGGGAGCAACGAACGCATGAAAATGGGAGCGCGGAGGTTCGGACGGGAAGCCCTGCCGGTGCAATCGAATAATTATTTTCAGCCGCGGCCGGCTTCTTCGGCTCCGTGCTCCGCCCACCTCACCGCCGGAGCACTCCCCTCGTATCTCTGTGAACCCCGATAATTTGCATTGGCGGAATACGCCAGGCGGCGCAAATTCGCCCATCATCATGTCTTATGACGTCGTCATCATCGGCGGCTCGCTCTCTGGGGCCGCCACCGCGACCCTTTTGCGCCGCGAATCCCCGAACCTGCGCATCCTCATCATTGAGCGGGCGGCGCATTTTACCCGCCGGGTAGGGGAGGCGACGGTCGAGATCAGTGGTTACTTTCTGGGGCGGGTCATGGGCTTGGCCAGCCATCTGAACAACGAGCACCTCATCAAGCAGGGCATGCGCTTCTGGTTTGCCAATGGGCAGACCCAATCCCTGGAGGATTCCAGCGAGATCGGCCCGAAATACCATGTGCGCCTGCCTTCCTGGCAGCTCGACCGTTCGGTGGTGGATGAAGAGCTTTTGCAGCGCGCGGTGGCCGGCGGGGTGGAACTGCGGCGTCCGGCCCAAGTGACCGCGGTGCGTCTTTCGCCCGGTGGCGAACAGGAAGTCGATGTGAAAACGGCCGACGGGATCGAGACGATCCGCTGCCGCTGGGTGGTGGATGCTTCCGGCGCGGCCGCCATGCTGGCCCGGCAGGAAGGCTGGCTGGTGCCGAATACCGAGCACCCAACCGCGGCCGCCTGGGCGCGCTGGCGGGGCGTGAAGGATTGGGATGGGCGCGATCTTTCGGAGCGTTTTCCCATGTGGGCCCAGCGTTGCCTCGGCTCGCGCAATACGGCGACGAATCATATCGTGGGCGATGGCTGGTGGAGTTGGTGGATTCCGCTGAAGGGCGGGGACGTGAGCGTCGGCGTGGTTTTCGATCAGCGCCTGGTGAAATTCCCCCAGAGCGAGGCCAAAAAGCTGGGCGATCGCATCCATGAATTCCTTGCGCAGCACCCGGTCGCCCGGGAGATGCTCAGCGAGGCGGAATGGATCGAGGGCGATGTGCATTGGCGGAAAAATCTCGCCTACCATAGCCGCACTTTTGCCGGCGATGGCTTCGCGCTGGTCGGCGATGCCGCGGCGTTCCTCGACCCACTCTACAGCCCGGGGATGGATGTCATTTCCTTCACCTCCACCGCCACGGCGGCACTGATCGCCGCGCAGCAGCGAGGGGAGGCGCTGGCGCCGCTGCTCGAGCAGCACAATGCCAGGTTTACGCAGAGTTATCGGCGCTGGTTCGAAGCGATCTACAAGGACAAGTACGAATACCTCGGCGAATACGACCTCATGCACCTGGCCTTCCGGATGGATCTGGGGCTGTATTACCTCGGCATCGTCTCGCAACCGTTCAAATACGGCGCAAGCATCCTCTCACTGCCACCCTTTTCGGTGCCGGTCTCCACGCCGGTGTATCACTTCATGCGCTTCTACAATGCGCGCTTTGCCGCTATGGCGCGGAAACGCCGGGAACGCCGCGTGTGGGGACGAGGCAATTCGCGGCAGCAGTTTCTGTTTCAGAGCTTTTCGATCAGTCCGAGGGATCTCCCGCGGATTGCTGCTACCGTGGCGCAATGGCTCCTGCTGGAATTGACGGAAGGCTGGCGGAGCTGGTTTGGCGGCAACCGGACGACGAAAATGAACGAGCCGGTCCCCAATACCGGGTCCACAAGACCGGTTGAGGCCAAGGCCGAAAGCGTTTAGTATGACCGCTTTCCAGAATGAAGCGCCTTTCCCTCCTTGCCCTGCTTCTGCTCGCTGCCGGCTCCGTTCATGCCGCCACCGCGCGCAGTGAGTTTCTCGAGAATTACTGCGCCGATTGTCATGACGCAGAGAGCAAGAAGGGCGGCTTGAATTTCGATGCGTTGGCGTGGCACCTCGATCAGCCCGGTAATTTTGACGAATGGGCCAAGGTCTACCGTCGCGTGACGCGCGGCGAGATGCCGCCAAAGAAGAAGGAGCAGCCGAAGCCGGAGGAGGCGAAGGCCTTTCTCGCCAGCCTCGGGGGCGATCTGCGCGGCTTCGATTTCGCGCGTGAGGCGTCGCGCGGCCGCACGGTCTTGCGCCGGCTGAACCGCGTGGAATACGAGCGCACGGTGCAGGATCTTTTGGGCATCCATACGCCGCTGGCCGATATTTTGCCGGCGGATACGCCGGCGCACGGCTTCGATACCGTGGCCGATGGCCTGCGCCTCTCGATGCTGCAGATGGAAAAGTATCTCGAGGCCGCCGATGTGGCGCTCGACGCCGCCATCGTGCTCGGCCCGGCGCCCGCTGCGAAGGAGGTCCACTGGAATCCCAAGGAGGACAAGGAGGTGCGCAAGAACCTGGATACGCCGCCGGGGACGCTTTCGAATCCCAAGGATCCAAAGAGCGGCCACCATGTGCTCTTTCTCGAACTGCCCGATGCGGTGGTCTATTTCGATCGCGGTTACCCTTCGGCTACGGTCGCGGGCACGGGCTCGCACCCGGCGGGGTTGTTCAAGATTCGCATCAGCGCCTACGGCTACCAGAGCGTGGGGCACACGATTGCCATGCGAGTCTACCGGGACAACTACCGGGAGAAGCAATTGATCGGCTGGTATGAAATCTCGGCGGACAAGCCGCGTGTGATCGAGATCGTCGCGCAGCTTCCGGCGAACCAGCACATCCGGATCGAGCCAACCTATACCGGCGTCGATGAAAAAGGGCAGGGCGTGTATAACATCGGCCCGAAGGAGCTGAAGGCCCCGGGACTGGCCCTGCAGTGGGCGGAGATGGAAGGGCCGCTGGAACCGGAATGGCCGCCACGCAGTGTGGGCAAAGTTGTCGGCGATACGCCAGTGACCAAGCTCGACGAGCACAAGAACAAGAATAAGAACGTGGCCTATGAAATCGCGCCGGAGGATCCGAAGGCTGAAGCGCACAAGGCGCTGGAGACCTTTGCCGCGCGGGCCTTCCGCCGGCCGATCGATCCGGGCGAAATCGACCGCTTCGAGCAGCTCACCGATGCGGAACTCGACGGTGGCGCCAAATTTGTGCCCGCCTTGCGCGTGGGCTTGCGGGCGATTCTCACCGCGCCGCAGTTCCTGTTCTTCGAGGAACGCGCGGGCAAGTTGGACGATTACGCGCTGGCTTCGCGACTTTCTTATTTCCTGTGGAGCACCTTGCCGGATGAGGAACTGCTGAATCACGCGGCCAATCACACGCTGTCGCAACCTTCCGTGATCCACGCGCAAGTCGAGCGCCTGCTCAACGACCCGCGTTCGCAGGCTTTCGTCCACGATTTCACCGGCCAGTGGCTCGACCTGCGCAACATCGACGCCACCACTCCGGACAAGCGGCTTTATCCCGAGGCGGATGAGTTGCTCATCCATTCCATGGTCGATGAGACGGAGAGCTTTTTCGCCGACATCCTGAAGGAGAATCTGCCGATCACGAATTTCGTGCAGTCGAACTTTGCCATGCTCAACAGCCGCCTCGCCGCCCACTACGACATACCGGGCGTCCAGGGAGAAGAGATTCGCAAGGTGACATTGCCGCCCGATAGCGTGCGCGGCGGTCTGCTGACCCAGGCCAGCGTGCTGAAGGTCACGGCCAATGGGACGACGACTTCACCCGTCCGCCGCGGCGCATGGGTCATGAAAAAGCTGCTCGGCGATCCGCCGCCGCCACCACCTCCAGGGATCGGCGCGATCGAACCGGACACGCGTGGCGCTACGACCGTGCGCGAGCAGTTGGCCAAGCATCGCAATTCCGAAACGTGCGCCGCCTGCCACAGCCACATCGATCCGCCCGGCTTCGCCCTGGAGTCCTTCGATGTCATCGGCGGCTTTCGCGAGAAGTATCGTCAGCAGGACAAGGGGCAACTGATCACCTTGAAAGACAGTCCGGATCCCCGTCTCTATGCGCACGTGGGTCTGCCCGTGCAGTGCGATGGCGAACTCGCGGATGGGCGTCCTTTCGCCAATATCCAGGACTTCAAAAAACTGCTGCTGGAAAATCCGAACCAAATTGTCGAGGCGCTCGCCGGTAATCTTGTTACTTACTCGACCGGTGCGGGCATCGGATTTGCCGACCGCTTCACGGTCGAGGAGATCGCGGCCAACACCCAGAAAGAGGGTGGCGGTCTGCGCACCTTGATCCATCAAATTACCGAAAGCCCTCTTTTCCTGAACAAATGAAACCGATCCTCTCTTCTGTTCCTGCCGCGCCGATTTCCCGCCGGGCATTTCTCCGTGGGACCGGGGTGGCGCTTGCACTGCCGTTTCTCGATGCCATGTGGCCGCAGCGGGCGGGGGCGACGGAGACGGCGATTCCGAAGCGTCTGGTGGCGGTATGCACCAGCCTGGGCATTTACGGCCCGGCGCTGTTCCCAAAGGAAACGGGGCGCGATTACGCGTCCACGCAGTACCTCGATATCCTCAAGGAGCATCGGAACGAGTTCACGGTCTTCTCCGGGCTCTGCCATCCCGACCAGGCGGGGGCGGATGGGCACTCCTCGGAAATGACGTGGCTGACCTCGGCGCGGCATCCCGGGCTCGGAGGCTTCCGCAATACGATGTCGCTTGACCAGTTTGTGGCGGAAAAGATCGGCGTCGAGACGCGTTTTCCGTCGCTGACCATGGGCACGAGCGGCGTCAGCCAGAGCTACACGCGCAGCGGCGTGATGATTCCGGCCGACTCGTCTCCGTCGAAGATTTTCGCGAAGCTCTTCATCGAAGGCTCCGCGTGGGAGGTGGAGCAGCAGATGCACAAGCTGCGGGAAGGGCAGAGCATCATGGACGCGGTGAGCGACGAGGCGAAGCGCTTCAGCGCGCGGGTCGGCGCGGCAGACCGCGACAAGCTGGACGAATATTTTACCTCGGTGCGTGAGATGGAGCAGCGCCTCGTGAAGACTGAGGATTGGGCGAAGAAGCCCAAGCCGAAGGTGGATGCGAAGCCACCGGAGGATATCAAGAACGAGGCGGACCTCATCGGCCGCATGCAATTGATCTTCGAGCTCGTGCCGCTGGCCGTGCAGACGGATAGCACCCGGCTCATCACCATTCTTGTGCAAGGGCGCGGCGACGTTCCGCCGATCGAGGGTGTCTCGATGGATCACCACAATCTTTCCCATCACGGCCAGGACCCGGAAAAGATCCGGCAGCTGGAATTGATCGAGACCGCCGAGATGGGCGCGCTGAACAAGCTCTTCAACGCCCTGAAGCAGAAGACCGAGGCGGGCACTCCGCTGATGGACAACACCATGGTACTTTTCGGCAGCAACCTCGGCAACGCCAATAGCCACGATTGGCACAACCTGCCGATCCTCCTCGCTGGGGGTGGGTTCAAGCACGGCCAGCACATCGCTTATGACGCCAAGGAGAACACCCCGCTCTCCAATCTCTTCGTGCAGATGCTGCAGAAGATGCACGTCGAAGCGGATCAATTTGGCAGCAGCACGGCGACGAGTGTGCCGGGATTGGTTTGATGCGAGATCTGTCGAGGGCCGGGCGCGCGATTGCCGCCGGGGGCATTGACTCCGAACCGGTTTCGCTGAGGCCGGCTGAAGCGCACGACACCCGGGGCCCCCGGCGAGGACTGAATCCTAGCAAGGGTGCCACGTTCGTGGGGCAAACTGCTTGCTATCGTAATGAAGCGCGGCAAAGAATGGGCCGTCTGTGAAATTAATTGATCGTTACGTCGGCGGGCAACTGCTGGTTACATTCTCGCTGGCTGTATCGGTGCTGAGCGTGGTGCTCGTGCTGGGCAATATCTTCAAGCAGTTGCTCGATCTGCTGGTGAAGAACGACACGCCGTTGGAAGTGGTCGTGAGCTTCCTTTCGTATATCCTGCCGTTCTCGCTGTCGTTCACCATCCCGTGGGCATTCCTGACTGCGGTGCTGCTGGTCTTTGGCCGCCTGTCCGCCGAGCATGAACTCGTGGCCTTCCGGGCCAGCGGCGTCAGCATTCCGCGGCTGTGTTACACCGTGTTTTTGCTCGCGGCGGCTTGCGTGGCGACCTGCTTCTGGATCAATATCGACGTCGCTCCCCGCGCCCAAGGGAAGATGAAGGAAGCGCTTTATAACGTCGCCGTGACCAACCCGCTCGCCATGTTCGGCGCGGACCTGGTGATCGATTCGTTTCCTAACAAAAAGATCTACCTCGAGAGCAGCAACGGGCCTGAGCTTCATAACCTGCTGGTCTACGAATCGAACGACGACAATCTGCTGCTGAAGGTCATCTTCGCACGCCGCGGCTTGATCGAGACGGATGGGGAGAAGAAGCAGTTGTTGTTGCACATTTACGATGCGACCTACGAGGCGCGCGATGACGACGACGTGGAGAATCTGCTCAAGATCAAGCAGGGGATCACGATGCGGGAAGCCACGCTCCCTATTTCCCTCGAGGAGCTGCATAAGAAATATCATAAGGGCGGTCTGCCCAGCATGACGACCGGCGCCCTGCTCGATCATTTGAGCGAAAAGACGGAGTCGACCATGACTGAAAAGGAGCGCATCGAGCAGCACTCGGCGACGATCACGGAAATCAATAAACGCTATTCGTTTTCCCTCGCCGCGATTTGCTTTGCGCTCGTCGGCGTGCCGCTGGCCATCACCGCGCACCGCAAGGAAACCTCCATCGGCTTCCTCATCAGTCTTTGCGTGGCGCTGGTCTATTACTTCTTCATCATCATCGCGAATACGGTACGTGAAAAACCGCAGTGGCACCCGGCAGAGCTCGTGTGGGTGCCTAACATTTTGTGCGTCGTTTTCGGCGGCTGGCTCTTCTATCGAATGAGCCGGCGCTAAGAAAAAATACGTTCACCTAAATTTTTCTTTTGAAAAATTGACTTGGGCAGGATAGCGATGGAAAAGCCAAACGGAACTCTGCCCATGAGGAACGATGAAGCCCATGTCAAGCTACGCGTAGCGAGCTTGAAGGAATTGGATGCCTTGGTCGGGAAGTATTTGACCAAGGAAGCCCCCCAGGTTTTCTGGGAGGAGGAACACGCGTGCCTGCGCTTCGAGTCGATCGAAGAAGCGCTCGAGGCCATGCGTGATCCCTATTTCCAGTTGTTCATTCCCGAGGATGCGCGGGCCAACACGGCGTTGAAAGAGGTGCAGGAGTTTCGTGCTTATTCTTCGGACCTTGCGCTCGCTTGGGAAGTGGTGGAACGGATCAGCCCACACTCGGAGCCGTTGCACATTCGGTGCGTGAGCGGGATCTGGTACGCTTGCTTTGGATCTCTGCCTGAATCAAGTTCCAAGTCCGCCCCGGTGGCGATCTGCCTCGCCGCGTTGCGTGCCCACGGAATGGACGTGGACTTTTCGGCGGACTGGAAGTCGATGCCCGGAAGCGACCGGGCGGTGGCTTAAGAGACTGCTAACCGCGGGCGCTGAGAATCCGCCGGCTCTCGCTGAGAATCACGCCTTGGAAGCGCATCTTGAGGGCCTCGGGGGTGGGCGAATTGGCCATGGCTTCATCCGGAGTGATGATGCCGGCCTTGGCCATGTTGTAGAGCGCCTGGTCGAAGGTCTGCATCCCGTCGCCGGTGCCCAGTTCGATGGCGCCGATGATCTTGTCGAGGTTGCCGCCGTGGATGAGCTTCGCGACGGCGGCGGTGTTGAGCAGTACTTCCACCGCTGGGACGATCACGTTCTGCGGCGTCCGCACCAGACGTTGGCAAACCACGGAGTGAAGTGTGGTCGCAAGTTGCTGGCGGGTCGGCTCCCGATCCGGACCGGGGAAGAATTCGAGAATGCGCTGGATCGATTTCGCCGCATCCACGGTGTGCAGCGTGGCGACAACGAGGTGACCGATGTTGGCCGCGCTGATCGCCGCGGTCACGCTGGAGCTGTCGCGCATTTCGCCAATGACGATGACGTCGGGATCCTGCCGGAGCACGTTTTTCAGCCCCGTGGTGAAGGTCCCTGTATCGATACCGACTTCGCGCTGTTCGATGACCGACTGCTTGTCCTCGAAGATGAACTCGATCGGATCCTCGAGTGTGATGATGTGCTTCTTCGCGGTGATATTGATGTGCTCGATCATCGCGGCCAGCGTGGTCGACTTGCCAGAACCGGTGGCGCCGGTGATCAAGACGATGCCGTGGGTCGCCTCGGCGATCTTCGGAATGACCGGCGGGAGGTGCAGTTCCTCGAAGAGACGCACCTTTGCCTTCACCACGCGTAGCGCCATGACGTAGCCGCTGCGCTGCTGGTAGACGTTGATACGAAAGCGGCCGACTCCCGGCAGACTGTAAGCAAAATCCACCTCGTGATCCTGCTCGAGTCTCACGCGCAGATAGTCGGGAACGATCTTCGCCAGCACGCCGGTGAACCATTCGGCGGTGGGCAGTGGGGCCTCCACCGGCACGAGATCACCGGTAATGCGGAAGATGACCGGGCTCTCGACCTTGAGATGGACATCGGACGCGCCGGCTTGCACAGCGCCTTGCAGGATGCGGGAGAAGATTTCCATAGAGGGGAACGAAAACGCGGATCAGCGTGCGGCGGCGGCGAGCAGTTCGTCGAGGTGATCGAAGCAAATCTGCGACCACGTCTCCATGGAGTCGCGCCGCGCGGCGAGTTGGGCGCGGTCGAGGAATTGCAGTTCGGTGATCATGGCCTCGCCCTTTTGCACGTCCGGTGTTTCGAGCTGGAAGATGTGGACCACGCCGAGATGCACGCGACCGACGTCGTTCGAATCGTCGTTGAGCAGGGCGACGGCGCGATTCTGGTAGCGGGCGCCAAGCTTCAGTTCCTCGCCGACTTCGCGCTGGACGGCGGCATCATAAGCGGCGCGATCGAGCGCGAAGAGTCCTTCGTCGTGGTCGTTCATGTGACCGCCGATGCCGATGCTGCCCTTGGCCACGAGTCGCTGTTCGCCGGCTTTTTTTCCGCGGACATAATGCAGGACACGGCCTTCGTGGACGAGCAGCACGTAGGGAATGATCTGCTTCAGCGACGGATCGGTCTCCGCCGGGGGGCGCGGGGTGAAAAAGTTGTTCTCCCGGGCGAGCAACGCCGGGAGGTAACGGTCGATTTCAAAATTCAGCCCTTGGAAGGCCCCGAGTTCATCGAAGAGCGCACGGCGCACGACCAGGATCATTTCATCTGTCATGGCGCGAATGGAACGCGAGGACGGGGCGTTTGGCAATGTCTCTCCGTAGATGGCGTTGCGGTATCAGTCGCCGCGGTCGTCTTCAAGTGCCTCGGTGAGGGCGGCGGAGTTCCTGGACAGAGCGTCCCAAGCCCCGGCGAGCTCGGATTCCTCGTAAGGCAGCCATTGGCCCGTAGCGGTAATATAAAGACCGGCCGCGACCGGTGTGTGCAGCATTTCGGAAGCGGCTTTCCAATACGCGCTAAGCTGCGGCAGGTAATGAGATCGCGACGGAGGGACGCGATTGGTCTTCCAGTCGAGGATGGTCCAGCGATGAGCCTGTCGATCGTAAACGGCGAGGTCGATGATGCCGTCGAGACACTCCCTTTCGCTCATCGCCCAGAGGAAGGGCATTTCGGCGTGGGCCAGCGTGCCGGGGCCGGCAAGGAGCCGGGTGAGATCGGAGTCGCTCGTCAATTGCGTGCGGAGCAGCGCCCAGTCGTGATGGGAGCGGTCGGGATCGGGAGAGCCAGCGAGATGCGTTTCGAATGTCCGGTCCCAACTCGCCACCGGCGCCGACCAATCGAGCACTTCGACGAAGTTGTGCCACCAAGTGCCATAGCGCTGGCCGGCATTGGGCGCACTCGACGCCTGTCGTGCCGCAGCCACATACGCCGCTGGATCGGCCTCCGCGAGGGCGGCTTCCGCGAGCGCGCTGGGATTGCGCTTGAGGAAAACGGCGGCGCGCTCGCGGGAAGCCTTCAGCGCTTTGGCTGGCAGCGTCGGCAGTGGCAAAATCATCTCCTGCGAACGAACGATGGCCTTTTGCGCGTGATGCTCCGCAGTTTCGGTGCAGGCGCTCAGCTTCGTTGGCAGACGCTCAAAGGCGGCCGCGTTTTCCTCTCCCTGGCCACAGCGCAGACGGCTCGCCTGCGAACGCTCCGGCAAGCCCTTCTTTCCGGTAAAGAGAGCGCGATCATCCACCAGGACGAGCGTGTGCTTGGCCCGCGTTAGGGCCACATACAGCAGGCGCTCCAATTCCTGTTGTTCCTGCAGAGCCACGGCCGTCTTGAGATCGCCGTCGACATCACTGCTTTCCATGGCAGCGATCGTCGCGGCGCTCCGCGGGTCGCGCAAGAGACGAGGATAGACGGGGCTCTGCGTCTTGGCGCCACGGGCGAAAAAGGGAATGATGACGGCTTCCCATTCGGAACCCTTCGACTTATGTCCCGAGATGATCTGGATCGCGTCGGGCAAAGCTCCGCGCACATTGCGGGCCGCGTGAAATTCGGACTGCAATTCCGCGGCGAAGTTTTCGAGCGTGCCCTTGGCCGCTTCCGCCGTGGCGGCTTTGGTGAGTAGTTCCTCGAGTTCGAAACCCAGGCCCTCGTATTCATCGGCCGGAAGTGACAGCAGCCGGTCGCGCAGTTGGGTAACGCGCACCATTTCCTCCATGGCGGAGAAAAGCGGAAGCGAGCGGGCTTGTTCGCGCAACGCGACGAGCAGATTGATTTTCTCCGCGACCGGTCCACCGCGGCCAGTCGGAGCGGTGAGATGAAAGCGAACGCCGTATCCCTCGGAGAACGCCGCGAGGTCGTGATCGGAGAGACCGAATATCTCGCGAAGCACACCGACGATTTCAAAACCATTGCGCGGCTCGGCCAGGACGGTGGCCAGCGCGGTAAACCAGGCGTAGGCCGGGCTGTCGCCGTTGATGGAACGCTCGGATTGGACCTGCGCTTTGAGACCCACGGATCGGAGCGCGGCGCGCAGAGGCGGCAGCCAGCGGGTACGAGGACACAATAGAGCAACCTCACGCCACGAAGACGCACGCAGCTTTTCCAACCCGACCTCGCGCAGCCAGTGGGCCAGGTTGTTCGCCTCCCAATACTCTTTGTTTTTGAGAGCTCGCTCGGCGATGATTTCCGGCCCGGCCTTCGGGTCAAAGCGCACGATCTGCCCCGGAAATGCAGTGGGGCGCGGATACAACGCAACGTACGGCACCTGTCGCTCGAGACCGTGCAGGACAATGGGGAAAACGGCGTTGGCAAACTCGATGCCCGCACGATCCAACCGGAAGGTGACGGAGAAGATGACCTCTTCTCCCGCACCGGTGCGTAAAAAAGCCTGATGTACGCGCCGATAGTGCGCGAGATCGGCACGAGCGCCGTAGATCGATTGCTGGAAGTCACCGACCATGCAGAAGTGACCCGGAAGTGGAGGGTGCGTTTCCTCGCTCGGCCAGGGCCCGGTCGCTTCCACGGGGCGGGCAACTTCGAGGAGCACGTCGAATTGCGTGGGATCGGTGTCCTGCGCTTCATCGAGGATCACGCGATACTGTTTGGCGCGAATGCGCTGGGCGGCCTCCGGGTGGCGCAGCAGTTCGGCGGCGAGGGCAATCTGGTCACTGAACGTCATGACCCCGCGACCGAGACGAAATTCACGATAAGCCTGTGAAATCTCCGCAGCCACGTGGAGGGCAGCACAGCGTCGCCATTCCACGATCGGGACGATGGCCGCTTCCCAGATCGGCTTGAGCGGGGCGCATTTGCACCCGGGCAGTGCGCCGACGAAGTCATCGCCCTCCCACGCTGTTTCCCAGCGGCGCATCGCCTCCTGCACTCGCGCGGCCGTGACTTGCGAAACCTTTTTCGGCACGAAGGCGTAAATCGGTTCGAAATCGAATTTGGGAAACGGTCCGGGCGCTGGGACCGCTTCGGTGATGTGCCCACGCCGGCCCAGATCGAGCAGCCGCCGGGCAGGCGTCAGCCGCAGCAAGGCGCGTCGCTGCTCCGGATCGAGCCCGGCGCCGATGGCCGTGGAGCTTTGCACAAACTCGGTCCACAGCGCGGCGTCGTCATCTTCGTTGAGATGCTCGAGCTGCGCCGGCAGGCCGAGGTAATGGCCGTGCTGTCGGAGGAGCTTGAGACACAGGCTGTGGATGGTGCCGAAGAAGGCGCGGTTGAAAGCGTTGATGACTTCCAGCTTTACGCCGGCTTCCAGAATGCTCTGCCGGGCGCGTTGCTGCATCTCCGCGGCCGCCCGATTCGTGTAGGTGACGACGACGAGCGAGGGCAGCCATTCGGCCGCGCGTGGGTGTTGCGCGAGCGCCACGATGCGATCGGTGATGGCGCGGGTCTTTCCACTGCCTGCCGAGGCTACGACGGAAAAATTGCGCTCCAGCTCGTGGATAAACCGATCGCGCTGCGATTGATCGTGCGGTGTGTTCACGCTTCCTCCTCCTCGGGGGCGAGATGGGGATGCGACATCATCCACTTCTGAGCCAGGATCGTTTCATCGACGGGCAGCGTGGCCAGGGGATAATCCTGACTGATGCCGAACTCCCGGCGCAGCGCGCCGCGCATGCCAAACACGCCGCTTTTTTGCATCTGCAGCAACCCGCGCCAGAGGTCAGTGAGTTGCTCGAGTTGGGCGAGCTGCACCTGTGGCGTATCCAGCGCGATATCGGAAGTCAGAAGACTGACGCCCACTTCCTGCGCACCGGTGGCGCGCAAAGCGAGTGCGTAGAGGCCCAGCTGCAGGCCGTCGCCCTTCGCGATATCGTCCGCCGTCAGCGGATCGCGGTGGCCGGTTTTGTAATCGACGAGCCACACATCCTGCAATGCCTCCGAGGTGCTGAGCAGCAAGTCGATGCGGCCGCGCACATAGAGCGAGTCGTCCTCCACGGGGAGCGCCGTGTCGCCGATTTTCCATTCCGTCGCCGCATGTGTGCGGCCTTGGACCGTCGAGATATTTACCGCCAGTTGCATGGCCGTGCTCCATGCTTGTTGCCAGGCGGATTGCCACCAGTCGGGCATCGGCCGGCGTCGGGCGGTGAGCGCCGCGGCCACCCGATCGTGGAAGGATTCGGCGGCCTTGCGCACACGGTCCTGCAATTCAGCGGGAGGGGGCAGGGGAGCAAAAGTGCCCGGAGCGATACTGCCGGTGATCACGCTGAGCCAGCGGTGTACCCAACTTCCGTGCGCCAGCGTCCACGGCGTCTCTTCCTCCGTATTGGTGGCGCTGACGCCGAGAACAGCGGAAAGGAAGATCTGTGTCGGAGCGGCCAGCGCGGTCTCCCAACTGGTCGCAGCAAGACGCAAAGGGCGCGGCGGCGCACCGCGCAGGGCGAACTCGTATTCGCCGAAAGGATAGCTCGCGACACGCCGCGCATCGAAGGCGATTCGAGTCTGCTGCGCCGCCGCAGGCTCCGAGATTGGAACCAGCAAAACAGCAGCGGTGCCGTGCCAGCGCACGGTCTCACCATGCAGATTTGTCAGCGTTTGCTGCGACACCGCCCGGCCGCGCGCGCAGAAATGCAGTCGCGTGAAGAATTCGCTGGGATTGAGCGGGCGCTCGGGGGCGGCTTCGTCGTGCAGTTGCATCGTCGCCGTGATCGCGAGTGTGGTGGATTCCAGCGTGTTGAAAAACTGCCGCTCGACGATTGTGCGCTTTTCCACCGGGCCGAGGCAGAGGGCGCGACCGGCCTGGACCGTCACATGACCTTCGCCCTGGCTGCCTTGCACCGAGGCGCGTGTATTCAGCGTGCGCACCTGTCGATTGAGCGCGGCGATCTCGTCTTCGCCGAGAAAGCCCGCCTCGTCGAACGGGGGTGGCCATTGGCCTTCGTTGAGTCCGGCGACGATGAGATGCGTCCACGCCTGGGAATCGGCCTGGGCGTAGGGCAGCAAGTGCACGCGGCTATAGGGATGGCTGCCCTTTTCCGCGCGGCGAGCCTGCCAGGAGACAAGCGTCTCTTGCAGCCAGCGCAGCCAGGTGCGCCGCGAAATGAGGAGATCGCGGCTCTGGTTCCAATCCCGGGCAAAGTGTTGCAAGGCGGCCGCGCGCTCGGTCCACGCACTGGCCTCAAAGATCTCGTGGGTTCGCTGGATGAACTCGCCGAGTGTGGCGCGCTCGGGCAGTAGCGGCAGGGTGTGCAGCGCGGCGGCCAGGGCACGCGATTGTTCCCGCGGATGCCGGGCCAAAAATTCCGCGAGAACCCCGAGATCATCGATGAGCAATTCCTGGAAAGCGCGTTCCAATTCGTAGCAAGCGTCGTCCGCCTTTAGGCCGGCGAGGGGCGTCTCACCACGACTCCGCACGTAGCGAAGCAACACCGGTGCGCGCGGATTTTCCTGCAGAGTCAGCCACGCCTCCCAGGCAGTATCCTTCTCGAGGGGGCCGGGTGATTGATAAGCCAGGCCATCGTCGTGCGCGACCCCAGCCTCGGCGAGCAGCGCCGCAACCCGGCGCGACAGCGCGCCGGCGGAGGGAAAGAGGATTCCGAGCCGGTCACATTTCCGATCCGCGAGATATTGCAAGGCACGGGTGGCGATGGCCCGCGCATGTTCGGCGGTGTCGAGGCCCACGAGAAACGCCACCTCATTTGTCGGAGCGGCTTCCCGCTGAAAACGAGTGACGGGAGAATCTGGCAACTGCAGCGCCTCGGATAGAGGCGACGATGGCGGGTCGGCGGGAATCGGCTGCGCAGGTTCGAAGGTGTCCTCCCATGTGCCGACCCAGGCGGCATCGAGATCGCCCGCCTCCATCCGTGGTTCGGTGAGGCAGACCACGGAAGTTTCCGCAAGGCGCACGGCGGCCTCGAGCAATGGCCAGAGGGGCCAGTGCAGCGCGTGAAAGCCGATGACGAATAATTCGCGAAAGAGAGGCTCGGCGTGGCGCGCGGCCACGAGTGTCGCGCGGTCCGTGTCGTGGCTCATTTGGAATCCAGCGGCGGCCAGCAGCCTTCGAAATTCCGCGACGATGGGTTGCAAGTGGCGCGGACCCGCGGAGGAAAAATCCCAGCCCGCCTGGCCGATCATGTCGATCGCTTTGAGCAATTGATCCGGCGCCGCGGCGACGGAGGCGGCGGATTCTGTGGTGAGGGAATTTGCCAATCGTTCGGCAGCTGTGGCCAGAAGGAGGCGCGAATGCTCGCGCAACGGAGATTTCGCTGCCGGTGGCAGATGTTCCGCAAGGTGATCGCGCAAATCGCTCGGCGTGAGAAAACGGAGATTCCAGAGACCGATGCGCCGGGCCAGAGCGAGCGATTTCAGGTAATAAGCATCCGCCCGGTGAGGAACGAGAATCGCCGTTACCCGCCCGGACGTGGGAGCCTGCGCGGCTGCCTTTTCGAGCCAGGGAATGAAAACCGTCTCGTGCGCCATGGAGGCGAGGGCGGAGGTGTGCAGGAAAACGGGCATGAAGAGGATTCACCTTAATGAGAGATCGAGAAATGGGAAGACGCGGACTTGTGCCCGAGTCCGCTGTTGACAGGTGCGTGGTACTGCGGTTTAACGGAATTACGGGTTCCTCCTCGCTATGAACAAATGGACTTTGATCTTAATCTTGATCGGGCTGGCTGTGGCTGGCGTGATTAACCGTGACAAAATTTCTGCCTATTTAGGACACAAGGCCGGATCGATTATCGCGCCTTCGACTCCCGAAGGCGCGGCGGCGACGCCCCATCCGGCCACGGACTCTATTGCGTTGGCTCGGCAACGATATCCGCAGTTGGCGGTTCCGAATTCCCAGTTCAACATGCACTTCGTCCAGCTCTACAATGCGGCGAAGAATACGGATCCCTATCTGCTCACCCAAGCGGATTGGCCGATGCAGTTGGCCGAGCACACCGCGCTCGACTTGGGCGTGGGGGCGGTCACGCCCACCCCGCGGCCCACCGAGATGTCGACCAGCTCGCTCAATGCGCGGCCGGTTGGTTGGGTGGGAGGGACGGTGGCGCCTTCCGTTCAGCTTCCTGGGCTGAAGGGCAGCGCCCTCGATCAGCGGCCGCCGACCTACCACCACTAGCAATCGCCCTGGCTACTGCGGGCTTTCGCACGCGAAGCCGGCGCAGTGTTTTGAAATAGCTGGCGACTCGCTTTCGCCAAAGGCAACTTCGCTTCATGGCCAACGTTGTTTTCCTCTGGCATATGCACCAGCCGTACTACGTCGATCCCGCGGCGCGGGTGGCGACGATGCCGTGGGTGCGTCTGCATGCGGTGAAGGGCTATCTGGACATGATCTCGGTGATCGAGGAATTCCCGCGGGTCCGTGCCAATTTCAACCTCACGCCCGTCCTGCTCCTGCAGATCAAGGAATTGAACGAAGGCAAAATCCGCGACCTGTGGCTCGACTGGTCACGCATGCCCGCCGTCGCGCTCGATGAGGAAACGAAATTCGCCCTGCTGGAAAATTTCTTTAAAATCCATTGGGACAATCTCGTAAAACCCTTTCCGCGGTATTGGGAATTGCTCAATAAGCGCGGCCTCACTTTCTATCGCGACGACGTGCGTCGCGGTCTGCGCTACTTCTCCACGCAGGAATTTCTCGATCTGCAAACGTGGTTCAACCTGGCGTGGTGCGGTTATACCGCCGAGCGGCTTTACCCGGAACTCACGGAGTTGAAGCGCAAGGGCCGAAATTTCACCGAGGAGGAAAAGCAGCGGGTCCTCGATATCCACATGGAGATTCTCGGCTCACTGATCAGCAAATACCGGGCGGCCGAAGAGCGCGGGCAGGTGGAGCTCACGACCACGCCGTTTTTCCACCCGATCCTGCCGCTGGTCTACGACTCCTCCTTCGCGGCCCGCAGCCTGCCGGGCAGAAAATTTCCCGAGCGCTTCAGTTGGCCGGAAGACGCTGCGGCGCAACTGACGCTTGCGGTGGAGCAACACGCCGGACTCTTCGGCAAAGCACCCCGCGGACTGTGGCCAAGCGAAGGTTCGATTGCGCCGGAGCTCATCCCGCTCATGCAGCGCAGCGGGATCGAGTATTTCTGCAGCGACGAGGAGAATCTATTTAACTCGCTGAAGCGCGACCCGGCTTATCAGAGCCGCGCGGTCGATCATCTCGAGCTTTTCCAAGGCTGGCGCGTGGCTCACGACGGCGCGTCGGTGAATGCGCTCTTTCGCGAAAAGCCGTTGTCCGACTTCATCGGCTTCATGGCCGCCAGGAACAGCCCGCAGGCGGCCGCCACGCATCTGCTCTTTCACCTTCGCCATATCGCCGAACTCGTGCCGAAGGAAACTGGCGTGATTCCGCTCATCCTCGACGGAGAAAACGCCTGGGAAACTTTTGCCGACGGCGGCGCAGGATTTCTGCGCGCCGTGTATGGTGGCATCGAGAGCGACAGCGGCCGATTGCATAGCTGCACAATCGAGGATTACCTACGCCATCACCCGCCGCAAAAGCAGCTCACGACCCTGCACACCGGTTCGTGGATCGGAAGCAATTTCGATATCTGGATCGGCGAGGAAGAGGAGAACCGTGCCTGGAATTTACTGGGCAGGACGCGCACCTTTCTGCAGGAAAAAATCAACACGGGCACGCTCACACCCACGCAGCATGCGACGGCGATGCGTGAGATCTATGCCGCGGAAGGGAGCGACTGGTTCTGGTGGTATGGTCCCGATTTTTCGACCGAAAACGACGCGCTCTTCGATTCGCTCTTCCGGCAGCATCTGCGCAACGTCTACACGCTGTGCGGCGCGGTAGCGCCCGCGGCCCTGGATGTGCCCATTTCCACCCGCAGCACCGAACCGCTTTACACCGTGCCGGAGCGGCTCATTTCGCCTTCCCTCGATGGCGGCGAATCGTTCTTCGACTGGCTTGGCGCTGGCGGTTACACGCCGGGCAGCGAGCAAGGGGCCATGTATCGCGCCGAACGATTGATCAGCCGCATCCAGTTCGGGAACAACGAGAAGATGTTCTTCATCCGGGTAGACCTGCGCAAGCGGGCAGCAGCGGAATTGATCGTGCAGTTTCATCAACCCGCGGAGCAGCAGGTGAAAATCTCGCTGGCCGGCGTGAAGAAATCCTTCGTTCACATCGGTGTGCCCCTGGCCGAACTTGGCCTCACGGGCGAAGCGACACTGGCCTTTCAAGTCAAGATAGTCCAGGACGGCATCGAACTCGAATGCTATCCGGAATCCGCCCCGATTCAGTTCCAGTTGCTCGGCCGGGATTTCGCGCTGCGGAACTGGATCGTGTAGGACGCTGCGCCGTCCTGATCTTTACCCCCATCTCAGTTGGCGTCGATCGAGTTGAGTTGGCGAAGCGGCAGACTGTCCCGGAGGGACAACGGAATTTAGCCGGTGGCAAGCCTGTGAGCTTCAGGCGAACAGGCGCAGCCACCGGATATCCAGCCCTCCACGGGCCCGCCCTGAAGGGGCGGAGGAATCTCCCGCTGGCGAACGATTCCCGCGCCGCCTCCGGGGCGCATCCATCTGAGGGGTGTGTTCCGGGGGTGTCGCTCGCAAGCTCGCTCTACCCCCGGCTAAATTCCTTTGTCCCTCCGGGACAGCCTGCCTCTTCACCACAACGACACGGATGCGTCCGACAAGATGTGGGTAAAGATCAGGCGCCGTCAGCGCCCAAACTGAACGGAGCGTTGCCCTCCTCCGGGCTGCAGCGACGCTTTCTAAAATTCCTCTTTGCATGCAATAGCATCCAAGCGTATGCAAATTGGAAGTGAGAGCGTTCTCCCCTCCGAATTCAACCACCCTCGCATCCCTTTTCGCGGGCTTCCTCCTGCTTTTGCCGCATGTGCTGCACGCGGAAGTTCGATTGCCCTCGATCTTCTCGGATCACATGGTGCTGGAAAAGGCGGAGGCGGTTCCGGTGTGGGGCCAGGCGGACCCAGGCGAGCACATTCGCGTGGCGATCGAAGGGAAGACGGCGGAAACCGATGCCGATACTGCGGGACATTGGAAGGTGTCGCTGAATCTCAAGGAATTCGCGCCGGGACCTTTTGAAATGGCCGTCGAAGGGAAGAACCGCATTCAAATTCAGGACGTGGTGGTTGGCGAGGTGTGGCTCGCTTCCGGTCAATCGAACATGGAACTTCCGCTGCGAGTGACCACCGGTGCGAATGCCGAGATCGCCCGATCGGCGAACCCATTCCTCCGCCAGTTTCTGGTCAAAAAGGCGGCAGCCAAGGCGCCGGCATCGGATTGCGAAGGACACTGGACGGTCGCCGGACCGGAGACATCGGGAGAGTTCACCGCGGTCGGCTACTACTTCGGAAAGGAACTACAACAGGACCGCAAGCGCCCTGTCGGCATTATCCATTCTTCGCACGGTGGGACCTATATTGAACCATGGACGCCGGCGGATGCCTTCGATCAAGTGGAAGCCTTCCGAGTATCCGCGGCGGCGGCGCGTCAGAAAGCCGAGGAGTATCCGAAGGAGAGAGCGAAATTCACCGCCGACTTTTCAGCGTGGCTCAAGCAGCACGCGCGAGAAGATGAACCTCGGGCCAATCCAGATTCGTATGCCGGTGAGAATGTTTCCACCAGCGGTTGGGCGTCCGTGAACTTGCCGGGCAAGGTTACGGCGCCAGGTTTTCCATCCAGCGGAGTATTCTGGATCCGGCGCGACATCGATGTTTCGCCGCTCGTGGCGCAACAGGGTTTCAAGATCATGATCGGCCCACTCCATGGCGACTGGCAGGTCTACTGGAATGACCGGAAGATCGACGAGATGACTTACGCGCGGCTGCCGGGGAGCAATTTTCCCTGTTATTTCGCGGTGACGCCGGAGCAGATTCGTGCCGGTCGCAACACGCTCGCCATTCGGATCTATTCGCCCGCGGCGCCGCTGGAGATTCCAGCGCCGTCGCTGTGGGCTGGGCCGATCGATCTCAATGGAAAGTGGCTGGCCAAAGTCGAGCGGGCCTTCCCCGAACTCCCGCCTGAGCAATTAGCCTCGGCACCGCGGATGAACTTTCAACTGCCCGAGTCGCTGCCCGGCACGCTCTACAATGCGATGATCCACCCACTCGTGCCCTACAAGCTCGCGGGTGTGCTCTGGTATCAGGGCGAGAGCAACGCCAAACGGGCCTGCGAATATCGCATCGCCTTTTCCACGCTGATCAAAGGCTGGAGAGAAAAGTGGCAGCAGTCTGACCTGCCATTCTATTTCTGCCAGCTCACGAATAACTACGCGAAGGTGACATCGCCCGGTGAATCCGCGTGGGCGGAATTGCGCGAATCGCAATCGCTGGCTCTCGCTTTGCCGAATACCGGCGAGGCCGTAACGATCGATGTGGGCGAAGCGGGGGATTTGCATTCGCGCGACAAGAAGACGGTCGGTCACCGGCTCTTTCTCATTGCCGCGGCGAAGCACTACGGCGAGGAGGTCTCCTGTTCCGGCCCGGTCTATGATTCCATGGCGATCGACGAGGGACGGGGGCGCATCCGATTTCGTAGCACGGATGGACGGCTCGTCGCGCGGCCATTGCCCGCCACCTACAATGTGAAAACTTTGACGGGCGAGACCGCACCGCTGGTTCGCAATAGTCCGCAGAGTGAATTGGAAGGATTTGCCATCTGCGGGGACGATCACAAGTGGGTCTGGGCCGAAGCGAAGATCGACGGTGACACCGTGCTCGTCTGGTCGGACAAAGTGCCGCGGCCCGTCGCGGTGCGCTATGCGTGGGCGGATAACCCGACCGGCAATTTATACAACGGCGCCGGACTGCCCGCCGCGCCGTTCCGCACAGATGATTTTCCCGCGATCACGCGCAACAGCCATTTCTGACCGCCATATGAGTAATCCGCTGCCTCCTTATTTGATCGTCTTGTTGCTCGTCGCGACCTTGCCCGCCGCAGCGCAGACCACTGCCTTCACGAACGGAAGTTATCAGAATTCCGTCGGTATGACGATGAGCCCGATTCCCGCCGGTTCATTCAAGATGGGACAGGCGGAGCGGGAGAAATCTTATAAAAGTCCGTGGAGCATGGAGAAGGATACCGGAGCGGATTGGGATGAATCGCCCGTCCGGCAGGTGAAAATCACCCATCCCTTTTTCATGGAAGCCACGGAGGTGACCAACGCGCAGTACGAGCAGTTCGATCCGCAACATCGCAAATTGCGGGCGCGCGGGAAGGAATCCGCGGACGATGACGCCGTGGTCAATGTCAACTGGGAGGACGCCGATGCTTTTTGCCAATGGCTTTCGCAAAAAGAGGGCAAGCCATACCGCCTGCCGACTGAGGCGGAATGGGAGTATGCCTGCCGCGCCGGGACGACGACGCTTTTCAATACCGGCGATACATTGCCGGATGGCTACCAGCCGGCGGGACAGGTGGAGGGCTTTGCGCAATTTTTCCCGTCGGCCAACTCCATCGCGACGAACAAGATCGATGTGGCCAACTCGGCGACGCCTCCGTCGCCAGCGTCGTCGGCGCTGCCAGCCTACTATCAGTTGATGAAAAAGGCGCCGCTGAAGGTCGGCCGTGGGCCGGCAAACGCCTGGGGCCTCTACGGCATGCACGGCAACGCTGAAGAATGGTGCCTGGATTGGTATGCGCCCTACGACCCTTCGCAAATGGTGGATCCGGTCGGACCGGTCGATGGAGAATTTCGCGTCGTGCGAGGCGGAGCGAACTGGCAACTCGCCCGCCTGCTGCGCTCGGCGAACCGTCTTTCCATGGAACCGTGGGCGCGCAATCTCATCATTGGTTTTCGCGTCGTCCAAGCCGATGCGCCACCGGCGCCTACGGCGAATGCCGTGCCGGTTCCACCTTCCGCGAATCCGCCGGCGCCGGCGCCGCTAAACGACAAGGTCGATATGGCGAAGCCGTTCTTCGCGGGGCCGGCTCGCTATGTGAACATCCCCCCAGGTTCGGAAGGTCCGCTGTTTTCGACGCATAATCACGACCCGGCGATCACCGTTTTCCCCAACGGCGACGTCTTCATTTTGCATTACACCTGCGACACGGAGTTCGGTCACGAATTGGCCGTTGCTGCGACGCGGTTGCCGGCGGGTGCATCGGCCTTTACTCCGCCGGTCCTCTTTTACCAATGCGCCGATGCCAACAATCACGCGCCCGCGCTTTTCGTCGATCGGCAGGGCACGATTTTCCATTTCAATGGCAATCGGGCAATGCCGGGTTCCATCGTTCGCACTTCGACCGACAACGGACAGACCTGGAGTCACGGGCGCCCACTCAACGACGACATTCAGCCGAGCGAAGCGAATATCCAAACGCAGGACGGCCGCATTCTGGAGACCTGCGACAGCCGGTTCGACAATGCGGGAACGGTGACGATGAGTGCCGATAACGGCCAGACATGGACCAAGCTTTCCGACGAAACTACGCGTTCCGTCTATGTACCGGGCAAAACTGGCTCGTGTATCGCCGGCATTCATGTGGGTTTAATCGAGCGTAAAGACGGCACGCTCTGGGCGCTCGGGCGCATCGACCGGCAGAATGTCGCGGCGTTGTTCGATCACAAATTGCCGACGAGTGTTTCCGCCGATGGGGGTAAGACGTGGACTTATGGTGTGAGTGAGTTTCCGGGCATTACCTCGGGGCAGCGACTCACGCTCAAACGGTTGAAGGAAGGTCCGCTTTTGCTGTGCACCTTTACCGACGACCTGGCGCATCGCGATGCCTCGGGAAAAGTGACCGGTGCGAAGAAGCCGGATGAATTGAAAGGAATGGCTTTTCGGCAGCCAGACGGGACGATGAAAACCGGCTACGGTTTATTGGCCGCGCTTTCCTACGATGACGGTGCCACGTGGCCGGTGCGGCGCCTGGTCACGCCTGTCGCGCCCGGGGAGAAAGCGTTGCCCGCGCAAAGCACCGATGGCGGCTCGATCTCCCTCGATGCGACTCACGCCGAACTCAATGGCTATCTGGCCAGTTGCCAGGGGCCTGACGGTCGCATTCATCTCATCTCCAGCCGGAATTATTATGTCTTCAATCTGGCCTGGTTGGAGCAGGTGAAGTGAGTTTGCCGGCTACATCGGTAGCTCGAATTTGTACCCGAACTCGCGCACGGTTTTCAGGATGCGCGGTTCCGCCGGGTCGGGCTCGATCTTGTTGCGGAGCGCGTTGACGAAGCGGTCGATGCTACGGGGAGTGACACGGGAGTCGTACCCCCAGACGGTGCTCATGATGCGATCGCGGCTGAGGGCGCGGCCGGCGTTGGTGACGAGAAAGGTGAGCAGATCGAATTCCTTGGGCGAGAGCGGTACGTCCTGGCCATTACGGACCAGCGTGCGGGCGGTGGTATCGAAGCGACAATCGCCGAAGGTGTAGACCGTGCCGGTCTGCTTCCGCTGCCGGCGGAGGAAAGCCTCCACGCGGGCGAGGAGTTCCTTGATGCTGAAAGGCTTCGTGACGTAATCGTCGGCGCCGAGCTTGAGGCCGAGCACGATGTCCGATTCCTGGCCCTTGGCGGTGAGCATGATGATCGGCATCTCGAGCTTCTCCTCGCGCAGGAAGCGGCAGATCTCATAGCCGTTCACCTTTGGTAACATGAGATCGAGGACGATGAGTGCGGGTTGGATGGCGAGGGCAAGCTTGAGCCCGGCGTCGCCATCATTTGCCGTCTGCACATGGTAGCCTTCGAACTCGAAGTTATCCTTGAGCCCGCGCAGCATTACCGGGTCGTCTTCGATGATCAGGATGGTTTCCGCGTGAATCATCAGGCTTGGGCGAGGGGAATGTGAACGGAGAACGCCGCCCCGCGATTGGGTTCGCTGGCGATCTCGATGCGGCCGCGATGCGCGCTAACGATCGCGCGCACAATGCTTAGGCCCAGTCCCACGCCGGAGCGCGAGCGTGAGAGCTTTTGATCCGCCTGATAGAACGGCTCGAAGATCTGTTTGCGCTGGGTGGCGGTGAGGCCGACACCGTTGTCCTCGACGATGAAAACGAGCGTGTCGTCGTCGCGGCGGGCGCGGAGGGTGATGCGCTTTTCGTCCCCGGTATATTTCAGCGCATTTTCGAGGAGGTTGATGAGCACGGTTACAAGGCTGTCGCGATCGGCCATGACGGGCGGTAGTGATTTCTCGACGTCGAGAGTGAACGAGCAGCCGGGTGCGGAGAGTTTCGGCTGTAAGGAATTCAGTGCGTGGTTGGCGATCGAGTCCGCACGGACGGGCGCGAAGGTGAACTGATACTGCCCGCGGGCGAGTCGCGAATGGGTGAGGAAATGCTCGGTCAACCGGCTCAGGCGGAGATTCTCCGAATGCAGCAGGTCGAGATATTCGCGGAGCTGTTCCTCGTTGCGATAACGACCCTCGCGCAGCGTGTCGACGAGGACTCGCATTGTGGCGAGGGGTGTCCGCAATTCGTGCGCGACCGTGGCGACCGAGGTGTTCTTGAGTTCGTGCAAGCGGAGTTGTTGGTTCACGGTGAGACCGGCGGCGGCGGCGATGGTGCAGATGGCCACGGCGGCGATCAGGCCGGTCCACGCGTAGACTTTGAATTGATCGCGCACTTCCTCCTGCAGCGGCCTTTCATCGACGAGCCAGGCGCGGGTCGTCCAGGGCTTGTCGAGATACTTGATCGAGCTCTGCGCGACCAGACGGCCGGGCGGTTTCGCCGGTCCGGCCACGAGGCCGCCGCCGGCATCGGAAATGGAGATATCGATGGTGGGATCGAAGGCTTCGAGGCACAGCCGGCGCATTTCCTCCGGGGAGACCGGTCCAACAAACGTGGTGAGGTGTCTGTCGACGGAGATCGTGGCACTGCTGAGCGTGCGCTGGGTGTCGCTGGAAAGCCGCTCGCGGGCGGCATCGCGTTCGCCCTGAAGTGCATCGGTCATGAAACGCAGCATGAGGACCAGCGGGATGAACGGCACGAGGACCAGCAGCAGGAGAAGCGCGCGCAGTTGCTTGGGGCTGATCTCGTGAATCGTCATTTGGGGGGCTGCCTCTTTTTGCCGCAGAATCGGTGCCGCGCGAAGCCCGAAGATGGGGGCCAAAGTGGAAGGTGAAAGTGGAAAGTGAGTAAGCGGTCCACATCGGCGTTCACTTTCACTTTCACCTTCCACTGCTTTTTTAGTGCGCCGGTTCAAGGAGTTGCACGCTGTCACCCATGTATTCGTTCACCGAGAGGGCGTTCTTCGTCTTGTCGTCCGGGCGCGGGAGGTAGCGTTGATTGCCGGTGCCCGAGAGCGGCAGGATGTGCGCGCTGATGTCGGCGTAGACGACCACCGCGTTCGTGCCGCCCCACGTCCCGCCGTAAGCGCCTTCCTGCGTGGTGTAATTGCCCGAGCCATCCGTGTGATCCGCGATGAGCGGCCAGTTCGATTTGGACGTCGAATTCAACCCGGAGACGAATGCCCAATGATTCTCGCCCGGTTGCAAAATGTGTGCGGCATCGTCGATCTGTTCATCGGCGGAAGGACCCGCCTTCGAACCCGGGACAGTGAAGATCTTCTCGGTGTCGAGATAGGACGGGATGAGACTGCGGAAGGCGTCGTTGGAGGTGACGATGTCTTCGCCGTAGCTGTTTTGTTTGATCGGGTAATTGCCGTCGTTGTCCCCGGAATACATTTTCAGCGACATGCCGATCTGCCGGGCGCTGTTCATCGCGCTGGTCATTTTTCCGACCTTTACCGCGTGTTGCAGGGCTGGGACGGCGACACCTGCCAGGATGGCGATGATGGAGATAACGGTCAGCAACTCGATCAAGGTGAATGCCTTCCGAAGAGTCGATTTGTTCATGATGGGGGTCTTTCTGGTTTGGATTGGGTGGCCGCTGCGGGATGCCTCGGCCGATGCGCAAATCATCGCTGCCCGGTGTTATGGAATTGTTACCGCGGTGTTCGGCTTCGGTTCTTTTTGCATGCGCCCGAAAAGGCGCTTAAACACCACATTTCCATGCGCATTCACTCGCTCGAACATCAGCCCGAGGAAGGTCCCGCGAAGATCGCCGACTGGGCCGCCGCTCGCGGGCACACCTTGAACCGCACCGCGCTCTACGCCGCTGAGGCGCCGCCGTCGCTCGAGGCCTTCGACCTGCTCGTCATCATGGGCGGCGGAATGAATATCTATCAGCACCGCGACCATCCGTGGCTGGTGACGGAAAAGGAATTTCTGCGGCGCGCGATCGATGCCGGGAAACCAATCCTCGGCATTTGTCTCGGGGCGCAGTTACTCGCCGACGTGCTCGGCGGCAAGGTGTATCAAAACGCGGAGAAGGAGATCGGCTGGTTTCCGGTGAGCTTTCGCGAGCGCACCGGTCTCTTCGCGCAATTTCCCGAGACGATGAATGTGATGCACTGGCATGGGGACACCTTCAGCCTGCCGCCAAATGCGCGCCTCATCGCCGATAGCACTGGCTGCGCGCACCAGGCTTTTGTCTGGGGCGATCGCGTGGTCGGGTTGCAATTTCACCTCGAGATGGGCGCAGTCAACGTGGCCGATCTCGCCACCGTCGCCGCGGAAGACCTGACACCCGGACGCTTCGTGCAAAGCGCCGCGCAACTGACGGAGACGCCGTCGGATTTGCCGATGGCCCACGCGACGCTTTGTTCATTACTGGATGCGCTGGGGAGGAAAGTTGATAGTTGAGGGTTGATAGTTGATATACTACCACTTGACCGCTTTTATGTGACGCTCCGCGTCAGGGTAAAATCAACCGTCGCCGCGGAGCGGGCCTTTCTTGTGGAAACGCGGCGGACTATCAACTATCAACCCTCAACTATCAACTTTCTTCCCCAAACAGCGACAGCTGATCCGACGGCACGCGGAAGTGCGAGACGTCGTACGGCGGGGTGTCGCCGCGGAAGCCGGCTTTGCGATAGCCGAGCTGGAAGAGCGCTTTGATTTGCTCGGCGAAGAAGCCTTCGCCCTTCATGCGCGTGCCCCACTTTGAATCGTAGAGCTTGCCGCCGCGCATGGAGCGAATGCGGCTTAAGACCTTGTCCTTATGGCCGGGTGCGTGGCGCTCCAGCCATTCGACGAAGAGTGGTGCGACCGCGAAGGGCAGGCGCAGCACGGTGAAGCCGGCGGAACGGGCGCCCGCCTTGGCCGCCGAGGCGAGTAGTTCGGGCAATTCGTGATCGTTCAGTCCGGGAATGATCGGGGCGGTCATGACATTCACGGGAATGCCGGCGGCGCTGAGTTCCTCGATCGCCGCGAGACGCCGGTTGGGTGGGGAAGCGCGCGGCTCCAGGGTCTTGGCGAGTTCCGGGTCGAGCGAGGTCAGGGAGATCGAGACGGTGGCCGCGTGAAAGCGTGCGAGTTCGGAGAGATAATCGATGTCGCGCGTGACGAGATGATTTTTCGTGATGATGCCCACCGGATTACGAAACTCCGCCAGCACACCGAGACAACGGCGGGTCAATTGCAACCGGCGCTCCACGGGCTGATAGGCATCGCTGATCGCGCTCATCGTGACGGGTTGCGGCACCCATTTCTTGCGCGAAAGTTCGGCGCGCAGTAGTTCGGGCGCATTTTCCTTCACGATGATCTTCGACTCAAAATCGAGTCCGGCGGAGAACCCGAGATACTCGTGGTAAGGCCGCGCGAAGCAATAAGCGCAGCCGTGCTCGCAGCCGCGGTAGGGATTCACGCCGGCGGTGAAGGGGATGTCCGGCGAATCGTTGAGACTGATGATCGACTGCGAATCGTCGCGCAGGAATTGGGTGCGCGGCAGGATGCGTTCGCCGTCTTCATCGACCAGAGCTTCGGGCTCGAACTCGATGGCGAGTTTTTCGAAACGGTTGTGCGGATTTGTGGCCGAGCCACGCCCGCCCGGTGCGACGGTCTTTGGCTGAAACATATGTGTTCAAGAGAACATATATTTCGAGACCGCGCCAGTGCTTAAATGGGAAAAGTTGAGAGTTGAGAGTTGAGAGTTGAGAGTCCGCCCCGTTGCCACTTTTTGGCGGCGCTCCTCGCCAGGATGGGTTTGAACCCATAGACGCGGAGCGGTCACTTCGGCGGAGAGGCGGTTGACTCTCAACTCTCAACCCTCAACCCTCAACTTCCCTCTACCCCGGCTTCCACTTGATGTTGCAGCCGATGCTCGGCATTTGCCGTGGGTTTACCGGTTGATCCGAGAGCACGGCGTCGAGCGCGGCGCGGAGGTCGGCGCCGTTGAGCACGCCGTGGCCGGGGCGATCCGGACCGCGACCCGGGCGGGAGCTGTCGAGTTGGCCGCGATAGACGAGCTTTCGGGCGGCGTCGAAGAGGAAGAAGTCGGGCGTGCACGCGGCGGTGTAGGCTTTCGCCACGGCTTGCGATTCGTCGTAGAGGAAGGGAAAGGTCCAGCCGGCGGCGCGGGCCATGGCGGCGCTGGCATCGGGCGCATCCTGCGGGTATTGCGCGACGTCATTGGCCGTGATGGCCACGAAGCCGACGCTCCGGCCGGCGTAGTCGCGGGCGACGCGCGTTAGTTCCGGTTGCACGTGCACCACATAGGGGCAGTGGGCGCAGACGAACATCACGAGCAGCGCCTTTTGGTCGGCGAAGTCGGCGAGTTGCACGGTCTGGCCAGTGGCCACATCGGGCAAGGAAAAGTCCGGTGCCGGGGTGCCGAGTTCGAGCATGGTGGAGGAGACGGCCATAAAGAAAATCGGAGTTGGAAGAGGAGTGATTAAGGATTTGGGCTTCCGCTGGGGCGTTGAGCTTGGCAGTAGAGTGACTTCCGCAATCCGAAATCCCAACTCTGAAATTCCCCCTGATGAGCACTCTCCTCCGTCTGTCCTGTCCCGATCGCGTGGGATTGCTCGCGCTCATCTCGAATTTCATCGCGCAACACGGCGGCAATCTCATCGAAGTCCACCAATATACCGACGCGGCGGCGGGCTGGTTCTTCACGCGCATGGAGATCGACACGCGCACCCTCAAGGTCGACCTGCCCAAATTGCGGGAGGAGTTCACGCCGGTGGCGACGGAGCTCGGCGCGGAATGGACGATTCGCACTGCCGAGGCGAAGAGGAAGGTCATCGTCATGGTCAGCAAATTTGGCCACTGCCTCGCCGACCTGTTGTGGCGCTGGCACTCGGGCGAACTCGATATCGAAATCGCCGCCGTCATTTCCAATCACGAAGACTTCCGCCCCATGGTCGAGCGCGAGGGCCTGGAGTTCTGCCACGTCCCGGTCGATCCGCACGACAAGCCGGCCGCCTTTGCCAAAATCGCCGAGATCTTTCGCTTCGTGCAACCGGACCTCATCGTCCTCGCCCGTTACATGCAGATTCTTCCCGCCGAGGTCTGCGCGGAATTCTCCGGAAGAGTCCTCAATATCCATCATTCCTTCCTGCCGAGTTTCGTGGGGGCGAATCCCTACCAGCGGGCCTGGCAGCGCGGGGTGAAATTGATCGGCGCTACCTGCCACTACGTTACCTCCGAGCTCGATGCCGGTCCCATCGTCGACCAGGAAGTCATTCGCGTGGAGCACTTCCATACGCCCGAGGATCTGATGCGCCTCGGCCGCGATTGCGAACGGCTGGCCCTCGCCCGCAGCGTCCGCTGGCATCTTGATGACCGCGTGCTGCTGCACGGCCAGCGGGCCATCGTTTTCCGCGACTAGGCGCCCCCAACCGGTTCCGCCAAATCCGCAGTAGCCAGCGCCGCGCGATGACGCTACAGGGGAGGCGCCATGTTACGTTTCTGGAAAAAACGCTTCTTCGTCCTGTCCTTCGGTTGCGTGTGCACCATTGGTTCCGCACACGTCGTTGCCGCCGAGAAGGCGGAAAAGCCCGCGAAGGCGGATGATGGCCATGCCATCAAGGTCCAGCAGGCGATGCAGTTCTTTCAGGAAAACAAGTTCAAGGAAGCGGAAGCGGCGTTTCGGGCGCTGCTGGCCGAGGATGAAAAGGCCCACGGTCTCGACCATCCCGACACGCTGCAAGACCGGAAGAATCTGGCCATCATCATGGGAGTGGAAGGCGATTACATCGGCGCGGAAAACGTGCTCCAGGAGGGCATCGATCTCGAGAGCGGGGTCCTCGGGCCGGAAAACAAGGACGTCATCGAGTTCCGCGAGCTTTTCGCCAGCACCCTCGCGCGGGAAGGGCGCAATACCGAGGCGGTGCGTGAATTTCGTAAAATCCTCGCCCTGCGCGAGCGGGTCTTCGGTCTCGACGACGCCACCACGGCGCGGGCCCGCAGCAATCTCGGCAGCACGCTCAACGACATCGGCGAATATCGCGAAGCCGAGCAACTCCTGCGGGCCGCTCAGCCCATCCTCGACAAGAAGCTTTCGCCGCGCGACCCGGCCGTGCTGCTCAATCGCACAAACCTCGTCAAAACGCTCATTGCGCTAGGACGTTTTGCGGAAGCGGAGAAGGAACAGCGCACCATCCTCACTTCGCTGCAGCAGATCGTCGGGCCGCAGCACCCGGAAGTCGCGCTCGCCGCGCTCAACCTCGCCGCGACCTTGCGCGTGGAGAAGAAATACAAGGAGGCGCTTGATCTGACGCGCACCTCCGAGACGCAGTTGGCGCAATTCATGGGAGCCAACGCGCCCAAGGTGAAAGAGGCGCATCAACTTCGGCTGGAAATCGAGACCGAAGCGGCGGGGCAGAAGAAATCGAAGTGAATGGGGTGGCGCGAGCCACTGTTGGGACAAGAAGCAGCGCTCTCCAGCGAGCAGAAGCGCTTTAGGAATTGAACCATTCTATTGAGCAGGCTGCTGCCCAGGTGATCGCGTCGGGATGCGGGCCTGCAACTCACTCAACCGGCGTGTGGCCTCGGCAGTCTGCGCGTTGCTGAGCCTGGTGCGGAGACGCTCGAGATAGGCGCGCGAACTTTCATCGCCCTGCGAAGCGGCGAGAGACAGCCAGACGAAGGCGGCCACGAAATCTTGATGCGCTGGCGAAGCCGTCATGTAGCAGAAGCCCAACGGCCCCTGTGCGGGGCCATAACCGTGCTGTGCGGCGCGCTCTAGGTAGCCGAGTGCTTCGTCGACGTATTTTTCATTGGGCGGCTGGTTCCCTGTCGGCAGATAGGTGAAGCCGATCTGGCAGAGCACGCTGGGGTTGGTCGTTTCGGCGATGCGGGCGATCAGTTCCTCGGCCTTTTCGTCATCCTTCGGCACACCATCTCCCATGCGATACATGCGAGCGAGAGCAGTCGTGGCAAGCGGATGGCCGAGATCCGAGGCTTCCGTGAGTGCGAGGATGGCCTCGACCATCGAACTATGATCGCGCCGCGCCGCCTGGCCGAGCGCCACGCCCTTCTGGAAGGCCGCCTCGGCATCGGTGTGGTTCAGTTGTCCGCTGAGTTGCGCCAGGGCTTTCTTGCCATCTTCCGAGGGGTTCGGCCCTTGGACAGAGAGGCGAAACCACTTCAGCGCTTCCTTTTGGTCGATATCCACGCCGGTGCCATCGCGGTAACAACGGCCGAGATGGAATTGCGCCTGGTGTTCGCCACCCTCGGCCGCGATGCGCAGCCATTTGACCGCTTCCTTGTAATCCCGCGGCACCGTCCCGCCATCCTCATAGAAGTAGGCAAGCATCGCCGCGGCCCGCACTTGCTTCTGCGCGGCAGCCGCTTGAAACCACTTGAAGCCGGCGGCGCGATCGCTGGCCACCCCCGTGCCGTTCACGTAACAAAGCCCCAGGGCGAATTCGCCGTCTGGATAGCCGGTTTGCGCGGATGCCACCGCGGCGCGGAAAGCCTCGGCCGCATCGGTTTCGCCGTGCTGTGCCATGAGCATAAAGGCCAGTTGCGCCTGCGCTTTCGGGAGCAGCTTGGAATTGTTCGCCGTAAGCGTTTGCAAGGCGAGGCGCGTCCAGTAGATCGCCTTCGTCACATCCCGTCGGGGAGGTGCGCTGTTGTAGAGATAGCGGCCCCATTCGAGTTGGGCGTTGGAAGATCCGCCCTCGGCGGCTCGGCGAAGATAGGTGGTGCCTTCCGTGGCGTTGTGTTGCAGGAAGTAGCACGTCGCGAGGTTGTACTGCGCGGTGGGGTTGCCGACATCGGCGGGTGTTTGCAGATACTTCTTCGCGGTTTCGAGATTCACCGGCACGCCATGGCCGTTGAGGTAAAGATTGCCGAGATTGGTCAGAGCGGCGGTGTGGCCTTGAGCCGCCGCCTTTTCATACCAGCTCCGGGCTTCTGTCCAGCTCTGCGGAACACTGATTCCCTGGTCGTATTCCACGCCCAGATTGTACTCGGCGTCGCGCAGTTTTTGTTTTGCCGCCGCTACGTAAAGCTCGTGGGCTTTGGCGTGATCCACCGGTAATCCCGTGCCGTATTCATACATCAGGCCGAGATTGTTTTGCGCCCCCGCGTGGCCTGCTTTCGCGGCTTGCTGATACAATTCGACCGCCTTGGCCAGGTCCTTCTTCACGCCGTAGCCCTGATAATAGCAGAGGCCGAGAGTCGCTTGGGCCTTCACGTTGCCGGCCGCGGCGTCCTTTTCCAATCGGGTGAAGAACTCGGGTTTCGTCTCCTTCTGGACGTCCTGAACCAACCAGAGCTGTTTCGCTTCCTGGAGATTGTCGACCTCGCCCAAAGCATCTGGGATGTTGGTTTGCGGCACGGCCGAAGCCAGCGCGGGCGCCAGGGCACAGGCCACAGCGGCCAACTGGAAGTAGCGGAACGGATTCATCGCCCATGAAGGAGATGCACGCGGCATGCCACTGGGCAGGCCGTCCACAGAGAAATCACCGAACGCGACGCCCCTTTTTGACACCGCATCCGATGGGCCTACCGTACTGGTGGCCGAAACGCTCCGCCGGCGGACGCCGGCCAGAAAGGTATCGTATGAAAAAGATTCGTGTTTACCGAAATCCAGACTGCGCGCGATGCGCAAAGTTTGCCAGGGCCAATCATTTCCTCGACTGGCTCGGCCGGGTCGATGAATCCACCGCCATTCCGCCTGACGGTCATTCATTGCGTATGGGCGAAATCGTGATCGAAGACTATGCCACCGGGAAAATTCATCGCGGCGTGGAAGGTGTCGAATTGATCTATCGAAACATCCCGCTCTTCATGCTGCTCCGGCCGCTGCTGAAGATCCCGGCATTTCGCCGCTACGTCGACCGGGAGGTGAGGGGATGCAATGGTGACGCCTGTGCGGTGACGCCGAAGACGGGATAGCAGTGCTTGCGTCCGCCATAACACTCGCAAAAGTTGCGAGGTGGGCTTTGTTCGAGGTATCGACTTGATTTTCTCGAGCGCGGTAATGAAGAAGCTCTCGCCTTGTTGAATCGATTGATCGCCACTTCACCTGGGGGCTTAAGGCTGAGATCGGAAAGCAAGGGATACCGAGTAGTCAACACATAGTGACAGAAGGAATGCGAACAGGTGCGTTGGCATTCACCCTTCCGTCCGCCCGCCGCCCCGCGCCGGGCTTCCCTTGTAGTCCGCCGTCGCCGAAGTCAAGCCGCTGGCCAGGCATTCCGGGCAGAGTCGCGTGTCGGTGTTTTCCCGCTCCGTCTCCTCCGCGAGGAGGAAGAGGACATGACATGGATCGTGCAGGCAGTTCACAAAACGACTGGTGGGGCGATCGGTATGTGCGCAGCGTCCCAGCGGCACCAGCGCTTCGTCCACCCGCACGGTCATGCGCCGGTCGAAAACGAAACATTCGCCCAGCCAGTGCTCGTTTCCAAATTGCTCCTGGTAAGTCACGATCCCTCCGTGCAGTTGGAAGACATTCTTGAACCCTTTGCTGCGAAACAACGCGGAAGCCTTCTCACAGCGAATCCCGCCGGTGCAATACATCAGGACCTTACGGTCCTTGAACTCCGCGAGTTGCTCCACGTAGGGCGGCAGTTCACGGAAATGCGCGATGTCGCAGGCGATGGCTCCGGCAAACTTCCCCGCTGCCGATTCGTAGCGATTGCGCACATCGACGACCACCACCTCGGGATCTTCCTCCAGCGTGCGCTTCCATTCCGCCGGGCTGAGGTGATTATCCAGGTCCGGTGCCAATGGCCCCGCGCCCAGGGTGACGATCTCGGGACGCACCTTGACCATCAACTTCGGAAAGGTCTGCGCATCTCCTTCGCTGGTTTTGATCTCAATGTCGGCAAAGCGTTCATCTCCTCGCAACGCCGTCACATACTCCTCCACCGCCGCCGCCGGCCCGGCGAGCGTCCCGTTGATCCCTTCGGAGCCAATCAGCACCCGCCCCTTCAAACCCAGCGTTTCACAGAGCGCTCGCTGCTCCACCCGGAAATCCTCCGGATCCGCAATGGTGACGTACTTGTAGAAGAGGATAACGGGGTGGACTTCGGTCATGAATAGGGAGCGCTACGCGGGAGCCGGAAGATGCAATCCTTCTCTCCAAACGCCAACTTACTTTCGCGGCCATCTTTTCTCGAGCCGGAATTTGGTGGCAACTGGAGGGCGTTTTTTTCGTGCATTTCAGGAGATCTTCGAGGTAGCTCTTACCAGCGCTCCCTTGGCGGAAGCCGGGGCAATAGAGGGCAGTCAACAAATCTGACAGAGAATATCCGTGAGGTGTTGCCCGTCTCGTCATGGTTCGGGGCGGTTCACAAGTCCGTCCTACAGCAGGCTTATTCGAAACCGCGATGCCAGGCTCCGAGTCGGAAGGTTTTCCTCCAGGTTTTCCGGTCACTTGTCCTTCACCGCATTCTGCTCTTTCTGCTTTTCACTGACTTCTTTCAGGCCCGGAGGAACAGGGAGTCCATTGGACTCACGCAAATAGGCATTCATGATCTTCTCGTCGTTAAACATATCATCGTTGCTGCCGACAGAAGGAAGCGAGTCAAGCGCGCTGACGTAGGGGCCAAGATCGGTGTGCGACCAGTCGAGGACATTCAGGATGAACAGGGTCGACAATGGATGCTTTTGCAATCGATCCGCCAGCGCCTTCGTGGCCTCGGCCGTGTCGCCGGACTGGATCAATATCCACGCAGACATCGCGGCGACCTCGCCGCAGGGATCATCGAGCAGAGGCTTCACCGCAGCCTGTACTTTTGCATCGGCTTGTCCCAGCATCAACAGCCCCACGGTGCCCCAATAGCGGAGTCCCGAATCCGGGCTCTGCAAGCACTGAAGCAAGCGCGGTTTGTTAGCGGGGTCTTTGGCGAGTGCGAGATCCGCGGCATCAAGATAGGAGGGCAAATCATAGAGCTTCGGATCGCGCACCATCTCATAGACCGTCAATTTGTTTTCCTCCGCGCGACGCAGGCGTTCCGCCTCGGGCAGCATTGCGGAGTCATGGATGCTCAACTGCCACTCGCGGAGCTTGGCGCGCATCGTTTCGAGCGTCTTTCGGCATTCGGGCTTGTCGGCGAGGTTCACGACATTATCCGGGTCCGCGTCCATATCATAGAGTTCTTCAACCGGTTTCGTCGTGAAGAAGCGCCCGGTTACCGCGTCGGTTCGGTGGTTCTTATAGGCGTCCTCCCATGTCCGCATGGCGAGAAGTTTCCACAAGTAATCCAGATGTTGCCCCCAGATGATATACGGCATGTAATTCTTGATGTAGGCGTAGTGCTTATCCCGGACGGAACGTTCGTTGTCGAAACGCTCGTCCATCCGCTCCCGGAAGCTGAAGGCGTAGGGCGGTTCCGGTTCCGTGTTAGGCCCGAGGAAGATGTGGCCTTGCATAACCGCGGGAATCTCGGCTCCGGCCAGGCTCAACCAGGTCTTCGGCATGTCGACAAAGCTCACGAGACGATCCACCGTGGAGCCTGGAGACGCGGCCGGCCAGAGATGCTTGAATTTCTCCGGAATTCGGACGATCAGCGGCGCGTGTATGCCAGCGTCGAAGAGAAAACGCTTGCTGCCCGGCATCACGCCGCCGTGGTCGGAATTAAAAATCACGATCGTGTCCTCCGCCAAGCCAGCCTTGTCGAGGGCCTCCAACGCCTTCCCCACTTGGGTATCCATGTTTTCCACCGCATCGTAGTATTTCGCGTAATTCATGCGAATGCCCATTTCGTCCGGGTGATATTTAAACAAGGTCACCTCGCCGGGTGAGTGGCGAGTGTTGAGGCAATCCCCAAACGCCCTGGACTCGTGGGATTCATTGAAGTTGATCACTTGAAAGAATGGCTGGCCCGGCTTCCGTTTTCTCCAACCATCGGCGACCTTGTCGTCCCAGCACTCCTCATCCGGCCGGCCGCCGATATTGTAATCGGTTTTGGTATGATTGGATGTGTAGTAGCCCGCCTGCCGCAGGTAATCCGGGTAGTATTTGATCAGGTTGTGCGGTATCGAATATCGACTGCGCATCGGCAACGTCCCGAGCGAAAGTGCATTGATGCCCGTGATCCAGCCACTGCGGGAAGGCGCGCAAACCGGTGCACTGGCGAACGCATGTGTGTAGCGAAACCCCTGTCGGGCAAAGGCGTCGATGTTGGGTGTCTTCGTCTCGGAATTGCCGTAACAGCCGATCCAAGTCGAAGTCGCATCCTCACACACCAGCCACAGAATATTTGGGTGATCGGCTGCCCGGCTGAGAGAAATTGAGACCAGTAGCAAATTGAGGACGATAAAAAGACGCAATTTCATAGTCTTAAGCAGGCAACGCCGGGGGCAATTAGTGTGAAGCGGGAGCGAAGGGCGCGGTATTGAAAAACTTACGCTGGGCGGGAGCAGGCAAAAAGCCAAGCCTGTCGCAACTTCGGATTCCTGGCATGTAGCGAGTTTTCGCCACATGGCGGCGGCGCGGGCGCGCGAGAAAGTCACCGCGCAAAATCATCCTTTTCCCGAAGTCGCCACGCCGGCTCCACGCGAAGGGGTAAACCTAAATCAGACTTTCTCGATGCAACACGCGGCGCGAAGACGCTTCAGGTAATCCCCATCGACCTGCGATCAATCCGCCGACTTAGCCGCGTCGAGGCGGGACATGGCGGCCTGGACGGTCTGCAGCAGGTCGAGCACTTTGATCCGGAGTTCCGGTTCGGGAGGATTCGTCGTGTCGTTCATCGCGGTGGAGACCTTGGCCAGCACTTCGGGTGTGCGCTTCGCGACGGTTTCCATCTGCTTTTCCCACGCGAGTTTTTTCTTCGCGCACTTCAGGAGATCTTCGAGGTAGGCGATGTCCTCGCGCGTGGTCCGGCGCTGCTGGTGCGTGGCGTTCATTTCCTCGGTCTCGTTCTTGAGTTCCGCGAGCAGCGTCTCCGCGCGCTCGATGCCTTTGACCAATCCACTGAGTTCCTCGAGCATCTCGCCCTGGATCACGGTGCTTTTGTGTTGGAGTTTCTTTGCCTTGGAGGAAGCCATGAATCGGGAACGGTGCGATGGTTGTATGACTTGGCTGGGGAGCTCCGTCGAGCAATGACTCAATCTTGGAAATTCACTTCGACCTGCGTGCCCTCCGGGGAATTCGGAAAGCGAATCCGCAGTATGTCGTCATTGAATTCGAACGCGCTTTCCGTAGCGGCCGTGCCATTCAGTCGCACGGACTTGGGCGCACGCTTGCAGAGGAGCAGGGCGACACCGCCGGTCTCCGCGACACCCTCGACATGAAAGCGAAAAGCAGTCGGGGTCGCGCCTTCCTCGCGAATCCGTCCGGCGGCCGCGATCACGCGGGGACCGGGAACAGACTTTTTCACCGCATCGAGATCAAGCAGCAGAGCGCGCCGCCCTGGGGTGAGCTTCACTTCGAGCACGATCGGAAGCTGCGCCTCGAACAAATCGACGAAGTGTCCGGACAGAACGGGCGCGGGTCCGGGCAGCGATTCATCGAGGCCGGCCCCAATCAGAAATGGCCCGCGGCGCAGCACGAGGACATTGGTTTCGCTCCAGGCAATTTTCGCGGTCTCCGCCGCTTGCCGCACCAGGGCGCGCAACTGAGTGGCACCGTCTTTTTGATAGGTCAAACCGGCTGGGGAAACGGCTTCCCGCACCAGCAGGCCATCGCCGACGCGTTGCAACCCGTGCGCATCCGCGTCGACGCCGAGTGCTTGGAAAAGATGTTCGCGCGGTGTGTGAAAAGCGTTTGGCGCGGTGTTCCACCACTCGCGCACCCCATTAAAAGGATCGGTATCGTCATCGACGACCACGAGCACGCCGCCGCGTTTGACCCAGGCGGCCAGCGCTTCGTGAAATGCCGGCGTGGGTGGCTTTTGCCCTTCGTAGGTGAGCAGGAGCACTCGATAGGCATCGAGGAACTTCGGCTGTGTCGCGCTTTCGATCTGCACCGGCTCGACAGGGACGCCGTGTTTGAGCAGGGGCAACGCGAGTCCGTAGAACGAGCCGAGATGCGCATCCGAAGAGCTCGGTTCGCCGCGCTGGAACATCATCGTGTCCGACACCAGGACGCCGACACCTCGGGTGCCACACTGTTCCCAATGCGCGTCGGGTTGCTTCATTTCGCCGAGCGCGTGGATCACGGCCTGCAATTCCGTTTCGTAGGCCGCCGGAATCGGTGTCCGTCGTCCTTTGTCACGGACCTCTACGCCAGTCATGAAGTCCTTTCCGAGGAAGACGCGCTCCGGCCACGGCATGATTTCGTAACGCCACACTTCCGGTTGGAGCAGCGAGGCGGTGAGCGTGCTTTCCCAGTTGGCGCGGTAATCATCCCACGATCGCGTGAGATTGTCCTCGATCGGATCGTTCAAGTACCACACCCGGCGTCCGGACGCGCGCACGAGGTTTTGCATCGCGCCGTATTCGAGAAAGGCCGTCTCGAACGTGCGCGATTTTTCCACCCCCTCGTAGACATTTGGGGTGCGCGCCGTGCCGGTCCAAACCTGCGCGATGTAGCCGTCGCAGCCGACCTCGAGCAACGAGGACTCCGGGCTCACGATCCGCCAGTGAGCGTAATTGATCAGCGAATGAGTCGGCACGTAGCAGCGAATCTCGCGACCCGCTTTTTTGGAATAATCGCGAACGAAGGAAAAAACCTGCGAGAGCGCCCGGCGATAGAGCGCGTATTTCAGCTTCGAGGCGCGGTACTGTGCATCGGGCGAAGAGTGTGGCGGTTGCCAGGGTTCACCAAAGTAGGTCTGCCACTGGCGGCAAAAATTCGGTTCGTAGCCGCTTCGCACCCAGAATTCCGGTTCCTCGAGATGGATGGCCACGGCGCCGGCATCCAGCGCCCGTTGCACGCCGCGGGTGAGGAAGCGGCCATACGTTTCGCTTGGGGACATGTAGGGGATGTCGCCATGGTGAATGACGACTTTCCCATCCCGATCCATCTGTGCCTCATCGTCATGCTTTTGGCCGTCATAGCGGCCTTGGAGGTAGTCGAGATACGCGCCCCAGGAGACACCCGTCATCACGTGCGGGATAAAGCCGCGCGCCTGCCACGAGGCGAGACGGGAGGGCAGCGTTTCGTCAATGCCATAGGCGATGGCGGCATCCGCTTCGAGATGCGTGCGAGGCATCCACGGAGCGAGTGTCTGGAAGACGAGACGTTCGTCGTTGGGTGGGGCGTCAGCCGCGGGCGCAACGCTGGGCAGGAGTACGCAGAAGAGGAGTGAGGCGGAAAGCGCGGGTTTCAATTTTTCTAGGGGGACGAATGCGCGAGCGTCCAGAAAGCCGAACCTGGTCGCGCCTCTCTGGATTGAAGCCGGTACGCTTCCAGCGACCTCCTACGTTGCCGCAGGCGTCGCCAACTGGAGGCGCGGATCTTCGGTGAGCAACTCGCCGAGCGTCGGCCAGCCGGTGTCGTCGAGGGCCTGGAAGGCGTGCAGGTAGACGGCGACGACCGCCGGGTCGTGCTTTTCGAAAAGGGGATCGATGGCCTTCACCAGCGCTTCCTTGGCCGGGGCCGGGGGCAGCGCTTCGATGGTGCCGTTTTCATCGTGCTCGATGCCGAGGCCGTCGAGGAAATCGCAGAGCAATTTGGTGTGGGCGCCAACGAGCCAGATTTGCAGCAGGTGGGCGGCGACGGCTTCGTTCACCTTGCGGCCGAGGGCTTCCTTCATCCAGGTGTGACGCTCGGCGCGCGGCTTCCGCTCGACGAAGACGGGACGGAGTTTCCGCTGCTTGGCCAGGGTATCGATAGTCGCCTTGTAGAGCGGCTTCTCGCGCTCAAAGAGGAAGGCGAAGAGCTGGTCGGAGACGGCGGGCGGCAGGGCGGCGAAAATTTCGTAAGGCTTCGGCATAAAATCGGGGTGGCAGAGAGTAGGGGGACGGCAGGGGGATGCAAGGGGGGAGTTGGGACTTTGCGGCAGGCCGATTGGATGTTGGGTGTTGGACGTTGGGTGTTCTGCCTTTTCTTCAGAAGAAACATCCAATGATGTTCCCTGCTTGGCGGGAGCCGTTTGCTGGGCGATGTTGACCTTCCATGTCCACCGCAACCGTCCAACCGCTGATCAAATCGCTCACCCTTGATGAAGTGAGCGAGCGGTTGCGTACGCTTGGCCAGCCGGGGTATCGGGCCAAGCAGGTTGTCCAATGGATTTATGGGAAGCGGGTGAAGTCCTTTGCCGAGATGAGCGATCTGCCGGCGGGGCTGCGGCAGCAGTTGGCGGCGGAGTTGTCTTTTTCGGGGTTGGAGCCGGTGCGGACTCTAGGGTCGAAGGACACGACGCTGAAGTATCTGTTCCGGCTGGATGATGGGGCGCTGATCGAGTCGGTGCTCATCCCGGCATCGCCGGCGCTTTATGGAGAGGCCAGCGATCGGCGGACGATCTGCATTTCGACCCAAGTGGGGTGTGCTTATGGGTGCAAGTTCTGCGCGAGCGGATTGGATGGCTGGAGCCGGAATCTGCAGCCGGGGGAGATCGTGGACCAGGTTTTGCGGGTGGAGGAGCTGAGCGGGGAGAAGATCAATAACATCGTCTTCATGGGGATGGGGGAGCCGATGGCGAACTTCACGAACCTGATGAAGGCGATCACGATCATCAATGCGCCGTGGGGGATCGGGCTGGGGGCGCGGCATATCACCATTTCGACCAGCGGGCTGGCGCCGCAGATCAAACTGCTGGCCGATCAACCGCTGCAGGTGCGGTTGGCTATTTCACTGCATGGCGCGACGAATGAGGTGCGGGAGCAGATCATGCCGGTGAACCGGAAATACCCCCTCGAGGTCCTGCTCGAGGCCTGCGCCTACTACACCCAACGCAAGAAGCAGTGGCTGACTTTTGAATACATTTTGATCGAAGAGGTGAATGATCGGCCGGAGGATGCGGCGGCCTTGGTGAAGGTGGCGCGGCAGGTGAAGGCCAAGGTGAATTGCATTCCTTATAACAAGGTCGAGGGGCTCGATTGGACCCGTCCGAGCGAGGCCCGACAGGATGCCTTTATGGCGGTATTGGAAGCGGGTCGAATTCCGGCGACGATTCGCCGGGAAAAGGGGCACGACATCGCGGCGGCGTGTGGTCAGTTGCGTCGGCAGACGATGCCGGCGTCGGCGGAAAAGTAGTGAGATATATAAAATCGTAAGTAGATATTAATTAGGTGGTTAAGATTGTGATTACGCGATTTGTATAATCGCTGGCGTGGGCTTCCAGCTTCGCTTCTTTGGCGCCCAAAGATTTTTATAGAAAGATGTGAATTCATTCGATGGTCGCTGCGTCTGACTGCAGACCGTCGACATCCCGGTGGCGGTCCCCCACGAACCCCAACCCAGCCATCCGGACTTATGAATCGCCGCAAAAGCAGCGTGTACACTCTGCGCCTGGATATCCTCTACTTCAGCTTGCTCCTGCTGCTTTTACCGGTACGATTATGGATCGATCGGGGGCTTGATCAGGAGACTCTTCCGGCGGTCATTGCCCAGCCGCTCTTTTGGTTTCTATGCGGGGTAGTGTCGCTCCCCATCGGCGTCTTCGGCCTCCGCATCCGTTGTGGCCTGCGGTTGCAGCTTCGCTTCCTGCTGAACTCCGCCGTCTATTTTGGCATCACTCTCCTTCTCGAGCAGACTGGCCTGCCCACCGTGCCCCTGGCCATCCTGGCATCGGTCCTGGCGATTGTCTCGATCCGGTTCTGGCACCGAGCCGTTTCGCGGATTCTTTCCTGCCGGGCCTTTCGCGTCACGAGCGCGGTGGTCACCGCCGGGGACATGGCGGAGGTCTGTGTCCGCGTGGCGCCTTCATATTCTGGCAAAAATCCCTTTGCAGAGCGCCGCGCGGCACGATAATCAATCAACGGCATATGGCCGAATCCGACGAGCCAGATCGAATTTGGGACGAATACGACTGGGAACGCTTTCTCCAACAGCAGGACCGCAAGACTGAGAAGTACATGGAACTGCTGGAGCGCTACATCGACGACCCGAACCGCGACCAGATCATCGCCCGCGAAATGGGCTGGAACCACCTTTTGGACAAAGAAGGTCGCGACTGGGAAAAGACCGTCGACTCGCTCTTTGACGAGGAACTCATCACCGACGCCGAGGGTGACGAAGGCGAAGACGAATCCGAGGATGGATTCGAGGTGCACCCTCTGTATCAGGCTTCCTTTGCCCTGACGGTGTGGATTGACCAGCTTTTCGAAGAGGTGAAGGATCTCCAAAACCAGCCGGCGGCCGTAAAGCTCTCCACCCATGTGGCGATTGCCAGCGCCAAGCTGGCCGCGGCGCTCAGTGACGACGACGTGGATGAGATCGGGATGACGATTGCCTACTTAAAACGGGCCCTAAAGGCGATCATGACCGCCATCGACGGGGCTATGCAGCTGCGCAAGGATGGCGCCATCGATTCCGACCGTTTCGGCACGCTCAACCAACGGCTCTTCCAGATTCGCGACGGCGTCATTCAGTTGATGGGCGAATACCGCACAGAGTGGCGCCGACGTTTTGAAGCAGAATAGACTTGGAAGCGAATTCCAATAAATTCTGGAGAAAGGGGTGAATGAATTGAGGCCGGACCCGTCCAACACCGTGCCCACGGAGACCCCGGATGCCGCCGCCGGACCGGACGACCTCGAACTGGTCGCCCGGTCGCAAGCCGGCGACACCTCGGCCTTCAATGAACTCGTCATCCGCTACCGCAATCGAGCCTACGCCATGATTTACAATATGGTCCGCAACGAACAGGACGCTTGGGATCTCGCCCAGGACGGCTTCCTGAAGGCGTGGAAATCGATCAACCGGTTTCGCGGACAATCCTCTTTTTACACGTGGCTCTATCGGATCCTCATGAACGTCGCCATTGATTCGCTGCGCAAGAAGCAGATCGAAGGCGGCCAGGAGTTTGATGACCAGATCGGCCTTCATAATATCGCCCCGGGCGCCGCGACGGCGCCGAAGAGCGAGATGGAGCCGGCGGAGCGTATTTCCGACAAAGAGATCCGCCAGCGCATCGATGAGGCCATCGCCAAGCTTTCGCCCGAACATCGCACGGCCATCGTCATGCGCGAAATCGATGGACTCGAATACACGGAAATCGCCGAGCAGATGGGCTGTTCGCTCGGCACCGTCATGTCCCGCCTTTTTTACGCCCGCAAGAAACTCCAAGCCCTGCTGAAAGATGTCTATGAAACCATTTGAAGAGCAATTTACCGCATGGGTGGACGGCAAGCTGACCGACGCCGAACTGGCGGAGTTCGAAAAGCAACTGGCGGAACATCCGGATGCGGCGGCGGACCGGGACGATGCCCTGAAGCTGGGCCGTCTCCTGCGGGCGCACCCGCCGGTGTTGGAGATGCCGAACCCGGATTTCTTCAATCATCAACTCCTGCAGCGGATCGAGGCGGAGACGCCGAAACCGCGGGTCGTGGAGAAGAAGCAATGGTCTTTCTGGTCCATCCCGGGCCTGGCTTGGGCAGGGGCGTCCTGCCTGATCGTTGCGGGAGCGTTGTTCGCGACCATGATTCCCGGCGGGCCGAAGCACCTCGAGACGTCGACTTATTTCGCCCAGGTCGTCGAGAATTGGTCCACGGACCCCAATGTCACCGCTTCGACAGTCTACGACCCGAAGGATCAAATGACCGTCGTGTGGCTGGATGGCCTTGATTACATTCCGGCGACCTACGCGCTGAACAAATAGATGCGAATCTGGCCTGCCATTTTGCTGCTGCTGGGCCTCGCGGGCCTGGCGTTTGGCGTGGACAAGGACGGAGCCATGACGCTTTCAATTCCGAAGGATGTCAGCCGAACGGCGACGGCGATGCCCAAGAACGACCGCATCTGGAGTGCGGTGATCCTGGCAACCAATCCTGATGCTCCCAAAGAGCCGCCGGTCGAACTCCGCGAGTTCGCGCCGCGGCTCAAGCGGATGTTTGGCTACACGCAATTCGAACTCGCCGGCAGCGCCACGGAGGAGATCGATGAGCTTACCGAAAACTGGCTTCTGCCCAGCCCGATCTTCCCCCTGAGCGTGACCGCCCGGCGGGCCACTTCCAAGGAAGCGCGCGGGGGATATCTGTTGAATCTCAAGATCTTCCAGCAGAATCGGCAGGTGTGTACCTCCGAGGTGAAGCTCGCCCCGAACAGCCCGCTCTTCATCCGCGGCCCGCTCTACGGGAAAGGGCAGATCATCATCGTGCTGCAGGTGCAGCATTGATGGCTGCCCCAGTCGGCCGGTGGGTTTGGGTTCATATGTCCGTGAATAGCAGCGATCCGGAGTAGTCTGGTGTTATTCAGTCTCTATTCAGAATGGCATGGAAGAACGGACCATGCCGACCGACAACAAAGTAACATCTGATATCAACAGTGTATCCGCGCCGATGCCGGCGGCGGCGCGTCCGGCGGAATATGGCGAAAGGACGGTTCATGGACAGGCTTCACCCTCCCGTGTAGATCAAGGGCTCCCGACGCACCCGGGAACTATGAACTACACCCTGACCATCGGCATTCCCTGCCTCAATGAGGCCCTGACCGTGGGCAAGGTCGCCGACGATTTTCGCCGTGAATTTCCTTCCGCCCGGATTCTAGTCATCGATAACCGCAGCACCGATGATACGGCGAAAATCGCCCGCGCCCACGGCGCCGAGGTCATTTACGAGCCGCGCCCGGGCAAAGGATATGCGGTGCAGACGCTCTTTCGCGTGGCGGATAGCGACTACCTGCTGATGGTGGATGGCGACGACACCTACCCGGCGGAGGAGGGGAAGAAACTCCTCGCGGCGATCGAGGAGCGGGGAGGCGACACCGTGGTCGGGCGCCGGGTCAGCGACGACCAGAACGCGTTCAAGACCACGCACACCTGGGCAAACAACGCGCTGGCCAGGCTCCTCGGAACTATCTTCCGCACCCCCGTGGGTGATCTCTTCTCTGGTTATCGCCTCTTTAGCCGCCACTTTTATCGCAACGTGCCGCTGCTCGCGACGGGCTTTGAAATCGAGACGGAGATTGCCGTGCAGACGATCGACAAGGGATTCGTGCAACACGAGGTGGCGGTTGCCTTCCGCTCGCGCCCGGAGGGGTCGTTTTCCAAGCTGAGCACTGTGAAGGACGGCCTGCGCGTTTTCTTCACCATGGTGAAGGTGTGCAAGGACTTCAAACCGCTCCTGTTCTTCTCTTCGGTGGCGGGGATCTTTTTCTTCGGATGCCTGGTGGCGGGGACGTTTCCGATCCTGGACTATATTCGCTATCAATACGTTTACCGGGTGCCGCTGGCGATTCTGGCCACCGGGTTGGCGGTGCTCGCCGCGTTGAGCCTGACTTGCGGGGTCATTCTGGATACCTTCGTGCGCTACGAGCGGGAGGGGTTCCTCCTGCGCATGCGCAATCTCAAATAGGGGGGGCGGAGGACGGAGGACCGAGATGGCGAAGAAAAGGAATTCACCTTCATTCTCGTGTTGACGCGTGGGGAGTGTTGTGTGCTTATGAACACATGTGTCCGCCAGCTGATTTCCAAGACAAGCGGCGCTGCTGAATTATCATTATTATAGAAGACCACTCCTTGGATTCGAAGAAGCTCCAGCTCAAACCCAAACACGCCTGGCGCGTGGGCATCAGCGCGGGGATCGTCACTGCCATCCTCGTCGCACTGAAGTATGCCTTGCGGCCACCGACCAGGCGGCGTGTGCCTGATGCGATTTCGGCGCCGGTATTCTCCACCAAGGTGCGGCACACGAGTCTCGGGCAGGTGGTCTATCACGAGTCCGGCAGCGGGCGTCCGCTCGTCTTCGTGCACAATGTGGGCTTCGGCGCCTCCTCCTACGAGTGGTCGAAGGTCTATCCGGAATTTGCTTCCCGGCATCGGGTCATCGCGCTCGATTTGCTCGGGTTCGGCGAATCCGAGCGACCGGCGCTGCGGCTTACCGCGGCGGATTGCGTCCGGACGCTGGCCGATTTCCTGCGTAGCTTTGAATGGGAACAGCCGCCGGTGCTCGTGGCGAGTGGTTGGTCGGCCGGGCTCTGCGTTTACCTGGCTACGCAGCATCCCGAACTCGTCTCGCGGCTCGTTCTGCACATGCCAAATGGCACCGGCGAAATCGGCGGCCATACGCTGTCGTTCTTTTCGCGATGGCTCTACCGCATCCCGCTCCTCGCCCGCTTTCTCTACCGTAATCATCTTTCCACCAAATCCTCCGTGGCGAACTGGCTGCGCAAGGCAGTCTTTACCGATCCCTCCGCGGTGACCGAGGAGATGATCGATGTCATTTCCACCTGCGCACAGCAGCCGGCCGCTGAACACGCGACGCTGGCCTGGCTCAGCGGTAGCTTGAGCTTCGATCTCGACGCGCGCCTGCGCATGCTCCTGCGGCCCATGGCGCTGCTCTGGAGCGAGATTCGCTCTCCGGAGCCGGAAGGGAGTGCCCTGCAGGTGCAGCGACTCGTGCCGGCCTGCCCGCTCACGATGATTGCCCACGGGGGTATTATGGCCGCCCTGGAAGCCCCGGAAGCCGTCGTCGCGGCACTGGACGAGCAACTGCGAGCCGATCTCCGGGTTCTGAAAGCATCGTGAAACAACCTTGCCCCGAATGGCACACATGGGAAATTTCCATTGTCACCCCCGCGTAGCTTCAGTTAATAGCCACACTACCTTTATGAAGCGATTCACTGTTCCGGCTGCTCTCGCGTTGACCGTTGCCCTCTTCAGCGCTTGCCAGGATGATGCTCCTAGAAAGCACAACAAACCCGGTCACACGGCGACCGATACGATGACGACCACGGCTCCGCCTGATGACTCGCAGAGCCCGACGAACACCGCGCCTCCCACGACGGACAATACCAAGCCAGCTCCGGACGCCACGACCAGTGGCAAGCCGCCATCACCGGTGCCGGAGGCCAAGTCGCCCTCCACTGGCGAAATTCCTTACGCCAAGCCGGTGCCCGGCAAACCGGGCTTCGTCTTCAGTCCGTACGATCAATACAAGGGCTACATCGACGTACGTGGCTTCCCGCCCGGCACGGAGGTGAAGGATCCCTATTCCGGCAAGAGTTTCCTCGTTCCCTAGCGCGCGACTTTCCAAAGTCTTCAGCCCGGCCCGCCGGCTCCGCGCCGCAGGCCGGGCTTTTTTTCCCATTTTTCATGACACGACTCGCCATCATCGGACCCGGATTGCTCGGCGGTTCCATCGCGCTCGCAGCGCGGCGGGCCGCTGGTTTTCATGTGGCGGTGTGGGCGCGTCGTGCGGAAGCGGTCGCTGAGTTGCAAAAGCGGGCGCTGGCGGAAGTGGCTTCGACGGATCTCGCGGAGGTGGTGCACGATGCGGATATCGTGGTGCTTGCGGTGCCGATCGGCATCATGGGCTCGCTGGCCCGGCAGATCGCATCGCTCGTCCCGTCGCGGGCCATCATCACCGATGTCGGCAGTTGCAAGGGACCGGTCGTCGAGGAATTGAGCCCCATCTTTGCCCAGCGCGGCCGCTTTGTGGGCAGCCATCCGATGGCTGGCTCCGAGCGGACCGGCCTGGAAGCGGCCCGCGCTGGCCTTTTCGATGGCGCGGCCTGCATCGTCACACCCGACTCCCGGACCGATGCGGAAGCGGTGACCACCATTCACAATTTCTGGCAGACGCTGGGCGGGCGTGTGCTGGAACTTTCCCCGGCGGAGCACGATGAGATCGTGGCCATGGTCAGCCACTTTCCGCATTTGCTCGCTGCGGCGCTCGTCAATCTCGTCGCCGAAAAAAACGCCACGGCCCTGGAATTCGCGGGGCCCGGCTTCCGCGACACCACCCGCGTGGCGAGCGGTCCGCCGGAAATGTGGACCGAGATTCTACGCAGCAATCACACCGCTGTTCGCGCATCCGTGGAAGCCATGATTGAAAAGCTGCGTGAAATCGCAACACTGCTCGACCACGACGCCTCCATGACCGCCCTTCTCACCCAAGCCAAAACGCAGCGCGACCAGCTGCGCTTCCCGAAACATTCGCATGCCTGACTGGAAAATTCGCCGCGCCAACACGATCCAAACCGAACTCGAAGTCCCCGGTGATAAGAGCATTTCGCACCGTGCGGTGATGCTCGCGTCCATGAGCAATGGCACATGTGTCATTCGCGGATTTTTGCCGAGTGAAGATTGCCTTTGCACCGTGGCCGCCATACGGGCGCTGGGCGTCCCGATCGAGAGCGCGGATGAGACGACGCTCATCGTGCAGGGCAAGCGCCGCGTCTTCGCCGCACCCACGCATGATATCGATTGCGGCAACTCCGGCACCACCATGCGCCTCATGTCGGGCCTTCTGGCTGGTCAGCCTTTCCGCAGCCGCTTGATCGGCGATCCGTCGCTCTCCAAGCGTCCGATGCGCCGGGTGATGGAACCGCTGACGCAGATGGGCGCGAAGATTACCGCCGAGGGCAAGGATGGCCGTCCGCCGCTCGTCATCGAAGGCGGCAATCTTCAGCCGATCGACTATGTGAGCCCGGTGGCCAGCGCGCAGGTGAAGAGCGCGGTGCTGCTCGCCGGCATGTTTGCCAAGGGCCGCACGAGCGTGACGGAGCCTACGCAGAGCCGCAATCACACCGAGCGCATGCTCGAGTATTTTCTCATTCGCCCGCAGAAGAATGACCTCACCGTTTCGCTGCACGGCGGGCTCACGCCGGAGTCGCGTGACTTCCAGGTGCCGGGCGATATCTCCAGCGCGGCCTTCTGGCTCGTGGCCGCGGCCGCGCAACCGCGCTCGCATCTGCTCATCAAGAATGTTGGCCTCAACGAGACCCGCACCGGCGTCCTCGCCGTGCTCGTGCGAATGGGTGCGCATGTGCGCGAGATCGTCGAGAACGAAGAGGCCGAACCGCTCGGTGTGATCGAAGTGCGCGGCGCGCGCCTCAAGGGCACCGAGATCGGTGGCAAAGAAATTCCGAATGTCATCGATGAATTGCCGATCCTCGCTGTGGCTGCGGCGCTGGCCAATGGCACCACCGTCATCAAGGACGCCGGCGAACTGCGGGTGAAGGAAACCGATCGCCTGGCCGCGGTCGCGACGAACTTGCGGGCCATGGGCGCGCAGGTGCAGGAGACCGAGGATGGTATGGTCATCACTGGCGGCATTCCGCTGCACGGGGCGCGACTCGACAGCTACGGCGATCATCGCATTGCCATGGCTTTCGCTATCGCCGGCATGTTTGCCGAGGGCGAGACGATCATCACCAATACGGACTGCGTGAACACTTCCTACCCGGGCTTCTACCAGACATTGGAACGCATTCTGCACGAACCGCCGGGCCAGCAAACCCCGGTCATCACCTCGCTCCCCAATGCCTGACCCCGCGGCCAAGGACCATCCTCATATCGTCATTGCCATCGATGGCCCGGCCGCGTCCGGAAAGAGCAGCGTGGCTCGCGCCCTGGCGCGCAAGCTGCGCTACGTCTATGTGAATACCGGCGCGATGTATCGCGCCGTGACCTGGCTGGCCGTGGATAAAGGCGTACCGGTGGTGGATGCAGGGCGCGTGCAGCAGTTGCTGCATTTCACCAAGGTGGAATGCGGTGTGGAGGATGGGCAGTCGACGATTTTGCTCGATGACGTCGACCCGACGCCGCATCTCGTCGATGAGGCGGTGAATGCCAATGTTTCCGCCATTGCGACCTTGCCCGACGTGCGCCGGTTGTTGACCGAGAAGCAGCGTGCGTTTGCTTACGACTATGACGTGGTCATGGAAGGTCGCGACATCGGCTCGGCGGTGTTTCCCGAAACGCCTTACAAATTCTACGTCGATGCTTCGCCGGAAATACGTGCGTTGCGTCGAGCCAGGCAGGGGTTGCAGGATTCGATTGCCGCGCGCGACAAGGTGGATTCTTCGCGCCGCACTTCGCCCCTGGTCATTGCCGAGGACGCGCATGTCATCGATAGCTCGAATCTTACGGTGGAAGGTGTGGTCGGCGAGATTTTCGGGCGCTTGAAACAGAAAGGGTTGCCGCTCGGCGAACTGTAGCGATGGGTGGCTGGTACCGTTTCGGTTATATCACCTCACAGATTCTCGGGAAGCTGCTCTTCTCGTTCAAGGTGGTGCATCGTGAGCGCATCATCGAGGAGGGTGGCTGCATCCTCGCGATGAATCACGAGAGTTACCTCGATCCGCCGCTGGCCGGCATCGCCTGTCATCGCGAGCTCTTTTATCTCGCGCGCAAGACATTGCTGAAGTGGCCCATCCTTGGCCCCATTCTGCCGCACATGAACGTGATCCCAGTGGATCAGGATCGTGCGGACATGAGCGCCCTGAAGACGGTCATCAAACGAGTCCGCGCGGGAAACGCCACGGTCATTTTCCCCGAGGGCGGTCGGACGCCCGATGGTAAACTGCAACCCGCGCAGCCGGGACTGGGATTGGTCATCGCCAAGACGCTCGCCCCCGTGGTGCCGATGCGCATCTTCGGTGCATTCGAGGCCTTTCCCATGGATGGCAAGCCGAAGCCTTTCACTCCCGTGACAATCGTAGTCGGCGAGCCGATGTACTTCACCAAGGACGACATGGTCGGCGAAGGGCGTGAGCTCTACCAGCGTCTCAGCGAGCGTGTGATGGAACGCATCGCCGCGATCCAGAACGAGCGTCCGTAGTCGGTTTTTAGGTATTGGTCAACCCTTGCGCTGCGAGTTCGTCGAGCGTGAAGGTGCGGCGGCGGCCGTTGCGGCGGTTGCGGAAGGCGATGGCATGCCAGCCGATCATCCGCTCCGGATCGTAGAGCGCGGAGCCGATACGAATGGGACGATGGGTGAGGACGCGATGGATGATCTGCTCGTAACGCGAGCGAGGGAGCGTGCGATGGTTGCGGCGGTTCCACTCGATGCGGCGGCCGGCGTCTTCGTAGCGCGTCGGACGGGTCGGGAAGTCGAGCAGCGAACGGGCGCGGCCGGAGAGCACTTCGAAGACGTGAGTGAGCGCGTCGGTATCGGTGACAGCACCGATCGCCTCCCGAAACGGCAGCGCAATTTCGAGGGCGATCTGTCGCAGGCTGCGATGCCGGCCATCAACCAACCGCCAGTCCGGTTCATTGACATCGGCCGCGAAAGGATTGCGTGGAAAACAGAAATGCCGGGCGAGAAATCCCTTTCGCGAAGTGTGTTTGCACGGCGAGAAACCAGCGATGATCGGCAGTCCGCGCCGCTTCATTTCGGCGAGGGTGTGCACTGGCCATTCGAGCACGGCGAGAATGATGCCAGTGACCAGTGAGGTCGTGGCGATCATCAAGTCCGGGTCGGGCGTGAAGTCGGCGGTGACTTCCAGGCGATCGCCGCGCGGACGTACCCCGATACCGGTGCTGAGTTTATTCGCCGCCAGCAACATCACCGGCGGGTGCAGCAGATAGGTCAGCATACGCGCCGCTTGCTGCAAGCGGACAGAGGAGAGCGAACGCCCGACCGGCACCGAGACGTTGTAATGGGTGCTAAAACCTTCGAGTCGCAGCTTCTGGCCGTGATCTGTCTCCCAGGCATCCAGTTCGCCCCGCACGAACTCGAGTTGCTCCCAAAGCGTCCGGCCAGCGCGCACGGCGCAACCGGATTCGATCTCGATGATCGGAGTGGCGACTTCGATCACCCCGGTGTCGAAATAGACCGCGCCACCGACCGGCAATTGAAACGAACGTCCCTTGCGTGGGAGCATCTTCTGCCGCACGAATTTTTGGGCGTTGCCGAAGACTTCCTCGGGCCGCCGCTTTACGTCATCGACGTAGAGCGTGAATTCCGCCTCGAGTCCGATGACCGGCACCGGTCCCGGGCCGGTGCGCCGCAGAACCTGGCGGCGGGAGATGCTGGGAAGTTTGCGCGGGGCACCCATGGGCAGCAATCACTGGAGTTCACTGTAACCGCGCGGCGTGGAAAGCAAATAGCCAAGGTCGACGTGGAGATGGTCGTCGGTCTCGCCCGGATTGAAGCCGAAGGGGCGGACAAAAACTTCGGGGCCGAGCGATTCGGCGATCCGCGCGTAACGCTCGATTGATTTCTGCGAATCGAGCCAGGTGTCGCCGACACGATAGATATTCGCCGCCGCAGCCCAGATGTGTGGATTGGGCCGTCCGGCGAGACGATGCGCGGGCGAGCGGTAACCGCCATTCACGGCGATGCAGACCGGCGCGTCCACGCGCTGACGGAAATCCTCGAGATACCGCGCCAGGACGATGACGGCGCATGGCACGTAGTGCGGAAAGCTGTGCAGCAGCAGATCGGCCTCGCGACAATCGACGGTGATCAGTTCCGAGAGCGTGAAGTGCGGCGTGAGTTGCGTCTCCTTGGCATGAGCCCACGAATCGATTTCGTAAAAGAAGCGCGGCAAGCGATGCGCTTCATGGCCATCACACTCCAGCACTTCACCTGGCCGCAACAGAGCCCGGTGTTCGGCAGGAAGAGTGAGGCCGTCGACGACTTTCATGAGGTGAGGAACTCGTAAACCAACCGCGAGACCTTCGCCACGAGCTTCTGGGTATCGTCGAGGCCGGGCGGATGTTCGGTGAGAATGGCCACGGCGTACGGACGGCGACCGGGCAGTAGCACGAGGCCGGCATCGTGGGTGCAGGTCGAGATCTCGCCCGTCTTGTGCGCGACCTGCGCGGAATCGGGCAACAGTGCGGGAATCATGCTGTTGAATTCCTGGGCCAGCAGGATGGCGAGCATACGATTGCGGGCGGATTCTGGAAGGAGACGGTTTTCGCGCAACAGGCGAAAGAGGGCAACGAGCCCGCTCGGCGTGACGGTATTGTTCAGCCCGCGATCGAAAGCTACGGAATCTTCCACCCCTCGCAGGACCCGCACACCATCGACTTTCGCTGCCGTCAAAGTGGATTGAATATAATCCGGTGTCAGGAATTCGAGCAGCAGGTTCGTTGCAAGATTGCTACTTCGCGTGATCATCGGTTCGGCGAGTTCGATCAATTTCATCGAACGGCCGACGCGGCGATGCACGGCGGAGTCGGCGTCGCGGTCGCGCTGCACGCGAAAGATGGAGCGGTCGACGATGCTCCGGAAGCGATTGCGCACGTGCAGGCGATCTTCCAATCGCACGCGCCCAGTATCCACCGCATGGAAAAGCGCAAGCAGCACGGCGACCTTCATCGTGCTGGCGGCGTGAAACCAGCGGTCTCCCTCATGGGAAAAGGTGCGGTCGGTCTCGTAGTCGAAAACCTGCACGCCGATCGCCGCGCAGCCGCTTCCGGTGCGCAGGCTCTCGATGCGGTCATGTAACGCTTGCTCGTCCATTACTTGGCCAGCTTGTCACGCGTGGCGATGAGCTTTCGATATAGGGAATCGAGCGCCTCGGGCAGGACACGCGTATCGGCGAGGACCGGCATGAAATTATTGTCGCCTTCCCAGCGCGGCACGATGTGCAGATGCAGGTGATCCACTACGCCGGCGCCGGCGCATTTGCCGAGATTCAAGCCGACGTTGAAACCCTGGGCCCGGATGGCTTCGCGCAGCAGCGTCTGGGCGTGTTCGGCGAGTTCCCAGAGCTCCAGTTTTTCCTCGTTCGTCAGGGCGGCGATCTCGCTGACCTTGCGATTCGGGACCGCCATCAAATGCCCGACCGCATAGGGGTAGCGGTTCATGATGAGGAAGGTATGCGCGCGGCGGGCGACGACGAGATGCGCGGCATCGTCGGTGGCGCGGGCCGCTTCGAGAAGAAAATCGGGAGTGGCGCCGGCCTTGAAGTATTCCACGCGCCAGGGTGACCACAGGGCGGAAAGTTCGTTCGGGTCCATGAGAGGAGAGTCGATCAGGAGCGGGCCGGGGTATGCAACTCTTCCAGAATCGCATCGGCCGCCCGGGTGGCCGCTCCGCTTTCTCCGAGACCCACGATGACCGCGCGAAGATCGGCCTGTAGCGCCTCGCGATGCTCGGCATTGGTGACCAAGCGCAGAGTCTCATGCGCGAGGGCGTCGGCCGTAGCATCGCCTTGCAGCAATTCGCGGGCGATCTCGCGGCCGGCGAGCACGTTGGGCATCCCGAGGAAAGGCACACGGACGAGTTGCTTGCCGACGATCCAGGTGAGCCATGCGACCTTGTAGACGACGCAAAGCGGCAGACCGAAGAAGGCGGCTTCGAGCGTCGCGGTGCCGGAGCAGACCATGCCGGCGATGGCGCGCTGCATGAGGTCGTGCGAGGCGCGGACCGTGACCGCGCAAAAGTCCTCGCCCTGGCCCAGTTGCTCCAGCGTGCTCATCATGCGATCGGCCAGCTGATGCGAGGCGGCGGAGGCTTCGAAGCGCAGTTCAGGATGCGTGCTCTTCATGCGAATGGCGGCTTGCGCCATCACGGGAAAGATACGGCGTACTTCCTTCTCCCGGCTGCCGGGGAAGAGGCCGACGAGATGTGGATCGCGCGCGACACCCGTCTTTTTGGCCGCGAGGGAGTCCAGTATCGGGTGCCCGACGAAAACCGTGTGCAAACCGCTCTCCTCATAGAGCGGCTTTTCGAACGGGAAAATGCAGAGCATAAGATCGAGATAGCGCGCCATCTTCGGAATGCGGCCGCGATTCCACGCCCAGACCTGCGGGCTGATGTAATCGATGATCTTGAGCTTGCGGAAACGCTGGTGCGCTTCGCGAGCGAGACGGAGATTGAAACCGGGATAGTCGATGAGCACGAGGGCATCGGGCTGAATCGTCGCCAGCTCCTTGAGCATGCGATCGAACTGGTCTTTGAAGTAGCCGTATTTCTTCAGCACGTCCCACAGGCCGACGACCGCTTCGTCCGCCCAATCGACGAAATGCTCGCCGACGAGCGCGCGCATTTCGCGGCCGCCCGCGCCGAAGAACTCGATCGACGCATCCCGTTCGCGCAGCGCGCGAATCAACTCAGCGCCCCGGGCATCTCCGCTGGCTTCGCCGGCGACGAGGTAGAGTTTCACGGAACAGCGGTGGCTTTGTTTTGTTCGATCTGGCGGGTGATTTCGAGGGCGAGCTCGAGAGCTGCCGTCGCTTCGTGTCCGCTGACCTTGGGCTGTGCGCCGGCCCGGGCGCAGGCGACGAAATCGGCGAGCTCGCGTTTCAGCGGCTCCATTTTTTCCACCTCCACGGGCTCGCGGACGATCCGTTTGCCGGCGAATTCCGTAACGATCGTCGCATCCGCGGCGACGCCGAGGATTTTGCCGAGCAGGGAGCTTTCCCTTTCATCTTCGCGAGCGAGGCGGAGCAGGTAACCACTCTGGTTTTGGTAATCGAGCGAGAGATAGGCGTCCTGCTGGAAGACGCGGATCTTGCGGAGCTTGTCCTGGCTGATGCGGCTGGCGGTGATATTGGCCACGCACCCGTTTTCAAAGCGGATGCGGACATTGGCGATGTCCTCGCGCTTGCTGAGGATCGGCACGCCCACGGCATCCACCTGGACCCACGGCGAGCCGACGAGATGAAGGATGATTTCGAGGTCATGGATCATCACATCCAGCACGACGCCGACATCCAGGCTGCGGCCAGGGTAGGGGGACAGGCGCGTCGCCTCGATAAACCGCGGATGAGTGAGGCGCTCCTCGAGAGCGGACAGCACCGGGTTGAACCGTTCGATGTGGCCGACTTGAAGCACGAGGCCTTTCTTCTGCGCCAGATCGCACAGCTCGTGCGCCTGATTCGGCGTCTCGACGAAGGGTTTCTCGACGAGCACGTGCTTGCCGTGTTCGAGGAGGTGTTTGGCGATGGCAAAGTGCGTAACCGTCGGCGTGGCGATGGTCGCGGCGTCCACCGAGTTCGTAAACTCATCGAGATCCGCGACCGCCCGCGCATGGTATTTGCCCGCGATATCCCGTGCGACATCCGCCCGTTCATCGAGCACGGCGGAAAACTGGCAGTCCGGCAATTCACCGAAAATGCGGGCGTGATTCTTGCCCATGCTGCCCGCGCCGACAACGCCAACGCGAAGGGTGGATTGCGATTTTTGAGAAGGAGTGTCGTTCATCGACGAGGGCTGAGATGTAGTTTTTGATGAGGGATTTTGACCACGGATTTCGCGGATTTCACGGATTAAGCAGACAAATCGGCCTGGTGTGCCGGGCCGTTTCCGACAACCACACGCTTCCATTCGAGGCTGGCGTGTTTGAAATTCAGGAGCAAAGCGACTTCAAGGCCCGTGGCGTTAAGGTAGCCCAACATTTGAGCGACATGAGCTTCGTTGAAGGCGGTCGTGACCTTCGGATCTGCGATTACTGCGTTTTCGACAATCAAATCGGGGATCAAATTTCCAAGGAAGTGACCCTCGTAAAAAATAGGGAACTCTCGCTGGTTTTCGATCTTCAGGCCCATGCGAGCCAGCTCGATCACGAGAGCTTTCTCGTAGAATGATTCATCGAGGCCAGGTTTCAGCTTCGAATGGACCTTCATGGCGGCACCGATGATCGAGTGAGTGAGATTCTCGTGTTTCATCCTTAATCCGCGAAATCCGTGAAATCCGTGGTCATTCCTTCAACCCGAAGATGGAGATGCGATGTTCCTGGGCAAGCGCGGCGAGCTTTTCTTTTTCGAGGAGCAAGGTGTAGCCGGCTTCCACGCCGATGGCCCGCAGGCGGGCTTCGCGTGCCGCTTCGAGGGTGAGGGGGCCGATCACCGGAACGTCGAAGCGGAAATCCTGGTTGGGCTTGGAGACCTTCACCATCATGGCGTCTTTGCGACCGAGTTCGCCGCCGCGCTTGATGGCCGCGTTCGTGCCCTCAAAGGCCTCCACGGCGAGGACGGTGCCGTTTTTCACCACCACGGTCTGGCCGATATCCAGCCGACTGGATTCCTTGGCGATGTGAAACCCATAGTGCAGATCTTCTTCGTCGCGCGTTTTCAATTTCGGGCCGGCGATCAGCCCGGCGGGCGCCAGGTGCTCCTCCATGTAAGTCGTCGCAGGGAGCAGTTCTACGCCCACGCTCTTCATTTCATCGGCAATCGCGCCGAAGATCGATTCTGCGTTGCGCCTCTTGAGCCTGGCCAGGACGATGAGCGCCTTGATATCCGGGCGCAGGTCGAAAAGATTCTTCGGGTGGATCTGACCGGACATCACGGCGTGGCTGGCGCCCGATTTCTGCAGAAAATTGAGCATCTTCCCAAGTTGGCCAACGCGCATCCATTCCACTTGGTCCACGAGGGCGGTCAGCGCCGGGTCGGTCTCATTTTGAAAAGCGGCCACTGCGAGGCGGGACACCCCGGCGGCTCGAGCGGCTCGCGCCATGGCCTGCGGGTAAACGCCGTTTCCGGCGATGATCGCGAGTGTTTTCGGAGTATCCAAGGACGTTGAATTTATGCGGTAGTGAGCGAAGTTGTAAAGGTGAGGGGCTGAGCGGGGCAAAAGAAACCGTTGCACAGCATTCCACTCGCCGTAAGTTTTTGATCTTTTATGCTTAACGAGGACACGATCCAGTACGCGATCGAAAATACGCAGGTCATTGTGGCGCCGCAGCGCCGGATCGCGACGTTTGGCGATACCAGCTTTCGTTTTTATCTGATCACGGAATTGATGGATAACGTGAACCAGGTGCGGGTCCGCGATGGCCGCTTGCATGCCGAGCGTCCGCAGATCATCACCCCCGGCCACATTCAGCGCATGTTGGTCGAGGGCTTCGGTGAGAACGCCGAGGATTTTGCCGATTGGCTGCGCGAGAATGCGCCGCAACTGGCCGTCCTCAAGTACGGCTTCCAGTTCCGTAAGACGGATATCTCGAATGAAATTGTGCACGATCGCATGGAAGAGGTGGTCGGCCGGTTGCGTGATCAGGTGGCAGCTTCCAACGATCCGCTGAGCGCGGTCATTCACGGAGTCGATGAAGGATGGGAAATCTGCCTGCTGAAATTCGCGGCCGACATGATCCAGGAGTCATCGGGTGGAAACCTGGGTGATTTTCGCAAGCGCGGCCTGCTGTAATGGACGTTGGGTGTTACGCTTCCCATTCGTCGTGTAATTCGTTAAGTCAGTAGGCGACCGATGTACCGCCATTCGTGAAAGCACTTATCATTATCTTCCTTACCGTCGTGATTTTTGGCGGGGCGGCGCTCGTCGGCTACAAAGTATTCCTGCAGCCGCAGATCGCGCTGAAGAAGGAACAAGCGCAGCCGCCACCGCCACCCCCGCCGGATCCGACATTGCCGGAATTCAACAAGTGCGTGGCCATTCGCAAGGGGGGCAAGGTGATCGAAGCGCGCGATGCCTTTTACGGTTTTATCGAGCGCTATCCGGAATCGACGAAGATCGAGGACGCGAAGAACCTGCTCGGCGAGATCAATACCGACATCCTTCTCTCGACCATCGCGGCGCCCGAAAAGGAAAGCTACACGGTGCAAAAGGGCGACGTCATCAGCCGCGTGGCCAACCGCATGAAGACCACGCCCGAGCTCATCATGCGGGCGAACAACCTGCCGAGGTCGATGCTCTACATCAACCAGAAGATATCGGCGACGCAGGTCGATTTCTCGCTCGTCATCAGCCGCAAGCGCGACAAGGTCACCGTCCTGAACAAGGGGAAATTCTTCAAGCAATACGCGGTCCTGGAATGGCCGCCCTTGTACGCCAAGACAGCCCGGAAGGAAGGGCCCGGGGGCAAGGTCCTCCCGATGGAGAAAAAGATGGGCAAGGTGACCGATAAGATTTCCTGGCTGAATGGCCAGCGCGTGACTTTCAATGACAAAGGCTACCTGAGCTCCACGCACTGGATTCAAATCAACATCAAGGAATGCACGTTGCATTCCGTCGCCGAGGAAGGTGGCCAAAAGCCAACCGGCGGCGGCATTCGTCTGACGCCCGATGCGCTCGACGAACTCGACGCCATGCTCTCCAAAGGTGACGCCGTAACTCTCGAACAATGACTCTCATGAAACTCCCGCCTCTTGATTTTGAAAAGCCTATCGCCGAGCTCGAGGAAAAGCTCGCGGATCTGAAGAAGCATTCGCGTGCGAATGACATCAATTTCGATCACGAAGTGCGCCGCATGGAGGGCAAGATCGAAGAGACGAAACGTGCCATTTACGAGAACCTCACGGCCTGGCAGCGCGTGCAGATTGCGCGGCACACGGCCCGCCCCTATTCGCTCGATTACCTTCAGCTTTCGTTTTCGAACTTCATCGAATTGCATGGTGATCGGCTGTACGCCGAGGATCGCTCGATGCCTGGTGGTTTCGCGACGATCGGGAGCCACAAGTGCGCGGTGATCGGCCATCAGAAAGGCCGCGAGTTGAAGGAGAACATCCGGCGCAATTTCGGCTGCGCGAATCCCGAGGGCTATCGCAAGGCGCTGCGCTTGATGCAGATGGCGCAAAAGTTTGGGCGGCCCTTCGTGTCGTTGATCGACACCCCCGGGGCGTATCCCGGCGTGGGCGCGGAAGAGCGACATATTTCCGAGGCCATCGCGGTGAATCTGCGCGAGATGATGGTGTTGCGGACGCCGACCGTGGCCGTGGTTATTGGCGAAGGTGGCAGCGGTGGAGCACTGGGGATTGGGGTCGCGGATCGCGTAATGATGCTCGAGAACGCCTACTATTCGGTGATTTCACCGGAGGGGTGCGCGGCGATTTTGTGGAAGCATCGCAAGCATGCACCGGAGGCGGCGGCGGCGCTGAAGCTGACGGCGCGTGATCTGCTCGATCTCAAGCTGATCGACGGGATTATTCCGGAGCCGCTCGGTGGGGCGCATCAGGATCACGCGGCGGCGATTGCGAATCTGAAGAAGGCGGTGTTGGGGCAGCTCGACGAGTTGAGCAAGATTCCGACGGATGATCTGCTCGCGCAGCGCTACGCGAAGTTCCGGCGGGTGGGCGAGTTTGCAGGAGATATCTGAGCTGCCGAATAGGAGAAATAGGAAGTAGAGGAGGAATGGGAGTGATAGGAGATCCTATTCCTCCTATGATTCCTATCGCACCTATCCAAAGTTGTCGGACAGCCTATGCGCCTACCTGCCCGCCTGCTTGGTATCCGCGATGAACGCGGCCGCGGAGGCGCGAATTTGTTCGGCGACGTGGCCGTGGGGCTTGACGAACTTCGGGGTGAACCACGGGAAGAGCCCGATGAGATCGTGGGAGACGAGCACCTGTCCGTCGCAGTTCAGGCCTGAGCCAATGCCGATCGTCGGGATGGAAAGTGCGGTGCTGATCTGGGCGGAGGCTTCGCTCTTCACCAATTCGAGCACGACGGCGAAGGCGCCGGCTTCCTGCACAGCCCTGGCATCGTCGAGCAGCTTCTCCACTTCCGGCGGCGTCTTGCCTTTGATCTTGTAGCCGCCCTCCATCTTCACGCTCTGCGGCAGCATGCCGAGGTGCGCCATCACGGGAATGCCGTCGGCGATGATCTCCTCGATCTGGTCGCACTGGTCGCGGCCGCCTTCCAGTTTCACCGCATGGGCACCGGCATCCATCAGGCGACGGGCATTGACGACCGCCTGCTTCGGCATGGTGTAAGAAGCGAACGGTAGATCCCCGACCACCAGCGCGCGCTTCACGCCGCGCGCCGCGGCGCCGACGTGGTGCACCATTTCGTCGATCGTCACGTGCGTTGTGTCGGGATAGCCGAGCACGACCATACCGAGCGAATCGCCAACGAGGATCACATCAATCCCGCTTTCGTCGAAGAGACGCGCGGTGGGGTAGTCGTAGGCGGTGAGGACGGCGATTTTTTCTCCCTGGACCTTCATTTCCTTCAGGCGGTCGGGAGTCATGGGCGATGAATCGGAGGTGGTCGGTTCGTGGCTCATATCCAGTTTTCGGAATATAGCTCCACCCCGGATGGATCAATCAGGGCGGATAGCAGGGTGGAGACCGGCAATTGCTGGCCGGGTAGAATTAAATCGGGACGAATATCCGCGAGCGGTGTCAGGACGAAACGGCGCTGGTGCAGACGTGGGTGTGGGATCACGACTTCCTCATTGGAGAGTACCAGATTGCCCGCGTAAAGGATATCGAGATCGATCGTCCGCGGCGCATTGCGCGGGCGCTTCGATGGACGGCCCAACTCGGCTTCGATATGCTGCAAGCCATCGAGCAGCGTGATCGGCTGGCCTTCGTATTCCACCTCGATCACCGTGTTCAGATACGCGCCGGCATCCGGCCCGCTTTGCACGGGCTCGGTTTCGTAGACGCGCGAATCGATGACTGGCGCGGAAACGCCCGGCATGGCGAGGACGAGCGCGCGGGCACGGCGCAAGTTCGCCAGGCGATCACCGAGATTGGAACCGAGAGCGATCCCGGCACGCATGGGTTTACTTCAGGCCGAGAACGTCCTGCATGTCATAGAGACCCGCAGGTTTGTCGTGCGCCCAGAGCGCGGCCCGCAAAGCTCCGCGGGCAAAGGTTTCGCGGCTCGAGGCCTTGTGGGTGAGTTCCACGCGTTCGCCTTGCGCGGCATAGATGACGGTGTGATCTCCCACGACGTCGCCGCCGCGGATGGCATGCACGCCGATCTCCGCATTCGTGCGTTCGCCGACGATGCCCTGACGACCGTGGCGCGCGTCCTTGTTGTAGGAAAGCTCGCGCACCTCGGCGAGGATCTCGACGAGACGCTTGGCCGTTCCGCTCGGTGCATCCTTCTTGAAACGATGATGCATCTCCACGACTTCGAGGTCGAAGCCGGGCCCGAGGATTTCCGCAGCCTTGCGGGTCAGCCAGAAGAGCGTGTTCACGCCGATGCTGTAGTTCGGCGCGAAGACGATCGGAATCTGCCCCGAAGCGTGCTTGATCGCCGCGATCTGCGCGTCGGTGTGACCGGTCGTGCCGATGACCAGCGTTTTCTGGTGTTCCATGCAGCGGGCCAGCACTGGCTCGATGGCCGAGTGGTGGCTGAAGTCGATGATCGCGTCCGCGCCGGGCACGGTCGAGGCGAAGTCGTCGCCGGTATCGACCGCGGCAAAGACATGCAGATCCGGGTCGCCAGTGGCGCAGGTGACCAGCATCTGGCCCATGCGGCCGCGGGCGCCATTAATGATAATTTCGAGTGGCTTGCTCAAGGGATGATATGGAGTTGGCGCAGCGTGGCTTCGAGCTTCGCGCGCGTGGATTCGCCCATTTCGCACAACGGCAACCGCACGTCGGGCTGCATCTCGCCGCGGAGGGCGAGCGCTTGTTTGGCGGGCACGGGATTGGGTTCGATGAAGAGATCCTTGAAGAGAGGATAGAGACGGAAGTGAATCTCGCGCGCCTTCTTCATGTCGCCGGAGACCGCCGCGTTGACGAGCGCGACGACATCGGCCGGGATGATGTTGGAAGCGACGCTGATCACGCCCTGCGCGCCGGCGGCAACGAAAGGCAGGGTCAGCGAGTCGTCCCCGGAAAGGATCGTAAACTCCGGCGGCAGGACGGCACGCAGGGCGCTCACGCGCTCCACAGAACCACCCGCTTCCTTGATCGCCACGATGTTCGGGAACGCCTTGGCGAGACGCACGGTCACTTCCACGCTGATCTCGATGCCGCAACGGGCGGGGATCGAGTAGAGAATGATCGGCAGCTTCGTCGCCTCCGCGATCTTCGCGAAGTGGCGGTAGAGACCTTCCTGCGAAGGCTTGTTGTAATATGGCGCCACGAGGAGCGCACCGTCGCAGCCCAGTTTCTCCGCTTCCACGGTCAGCGAAATCGCTTCCGCGGTGGAGTTCGAACCGGTGCCGCCGATGACTTTGCAGCGACCCGCGGCGGCTTTGACGCCGAGTTCGATGACGCGGTTGTGTTCCGCGTGGTCGAGGGTGGCGGATTCGCCGGTCGTCCCCACGGGGACGATACCAGTGATGCCGCCGGCGATCTGGCCTTCGATGAGGCGGGCAAAAGCCGCTTCATCGACCCGGTCATTTTGAAATGGCGTGACGAGCGCCGTGTAGGTGCCTGCAAACATAGAGCGTGCGGTTCTAAGCGAGAAAGAAGGGGTTGGATAGCAAAACCCGCGGCGCGATGCAACGGGGCCAGGACGAGCGAAGGGTTCTTAATCTTAATCTTACTCTTCTCTTTCCGCCTCTGCGCTCGAATGAGATTAAGATTACGATTAAGAAAATTTGCCACCCGCGAATCTCAGATGGCTTTGCCTGTTTTGGATTTCGTCCTGGACTTGGGCGTGCGATGGGCGCTCACCCACGGTTTCCGCAGAGGGAAAAGGGACGGGTGGCGTTTACGACGATAGGAGATCAGGGCATTGGCCGCATTGGGCGTGCTGATGCCAAATTCCTCCGCAATCTCCGAAATCGAGGCGCCGCGCTTCCACGCGGCCGAGAGGGCTTGCAGCCGAGCCTCTCGCTTCTGCTTGCGCTGGCGCGACTCCACGGCCTGCTGCGCGTCGTTCTCCGCCCGTCGGCGCCGCTGGAAAATACGGCGTGGCTCCTGGTCGTGGTTGGCCACGATCTGGCGGACCCGCTCCCGGGTGATGCCGTACTGCTCGGCGATCTGCGGATGCACGACTCCCTGGATGTGCATGCGAACGATCTCCAGGTCCCGCTTGGTGTGTACCGGGCGGCGACCACGCTTGCCGGCGGTCTTTTTTCCATTCTTCTTCATAGGGAAATCAATGGGAGTGAGCGCCGAACTGGGCAGGGGCAGGATTCATGGAAGATTGACACGCATCTGCTTATATCACAAAGCGGCCTGACCGTCGAAGACGAAATCCGCCGGACCAGTGAGCGTGACGTCGCGGTAGACCTTGCCGTCCTGGCGGAAGGCGATCTCCAGCGTTTCACCGCCGCGCACCTTCACGGCCACGGGCGAGGCGGCGCCGGTCAGTTCGTGGAAAATGAGCGCGCAGGCGACCATGCCGGTGCCGCAAGCCAGCGTCTCGTCTTCGACGCCGCGCTCGTAGGTGCGGATGGCGATGGTCTGCGGCCCGAGCTGCTGGACGAAATTGGCATTCGTGCCCTTCGGCGCGAAGTGGGAGTGATAGCGCAGACCCGCGCCGAAGCGCCGGACGTCCACCTGCTCGAGATCGTCGACGAAGACCACGGCGTGCGGTACACCGGTATTCACCGAGTGCACGGTCAGCACTTCGCCGCCGGAGTCGAGCGACTCATTCAGGCGCAGCGAATGGGGCTCGCTCATCTGGATGCGCACATTGTTGTCGATGAACTGCGCCGTGATCTTTCCAGCCATGGTTTCAAAGGAGATATCACCCGCCTGGCCGCTCACGCGCTGGGCAAAACGCCCGAAGCAGCGGGCGCCATTGCCGCACATCTCGGCCTCGCCGCCATCGGCATTGTAGTAGCGCATGCGAAAGTTCGCGCCACTCTGCGCCGGTTCAACCACGAGCACACCGTCCGCGCCGACACCGCGATGCCGGTCGCACAAACGGGCAATCTGCGCCTTGTCGAGCGTCAGCTTCCCGTCGCGATTATCGAGCATCACGAAGTCATTCCCGGCACCATTCATCTTGGTAAAAGTCAACATAGGGACGTGCCATTTAGCACCACTTGGGCAAGGCTGCAATCGAGAGAGTGGAGAGAGATGAGCCGTGTCGGGGTAAACATGACCGCGAAGGGATGGCTCCTTCGGGTTCCCAGCCGTTCACTTCTTTTCAAAGACGCCTCTTTTGTTGATGATCCGTAGCACTTTCCCCATGAACACCTTCATTGCTTTTCTCCCTCGGACACGAGGCCTGTGCCTTCTCGGGGCATTGTTCTTCTCTTTAGCCGGCGCACGTGCTGCGGAGACGGCCGATCGAGTGAAAGTGGTTCATGTCCCGGGTGCGGCGAATGTGATGAAGGCGGAGCGTGGGACCGACGGGACGATTCATCTGCTCTTCGACGCGAATGGTGGGCCGAATTATGTGAGGTCGACCGATGGCGGGGCGACCTTCAGCGCGCCGCTTTCGGTGGTGGATGAGGCGGCGCGAAAGCCGGGGCTCGAGTACGCGACCTGGGACATGGCGATCGGCCAGGATGGACGGGTGCATGTGGTGATGGGGACGAACGCCTGGAAGCTCAAGCTGCCGCAGGAGCAGTGGGGCATGCAGTACGCGACGCTCGCAGCGGGAGCGAAGACGTTCACTCCCGTGCGGAATTTGAATCACAAACCGAGCGAAGGGTATTCGCTCGCCGCGAGTGGGAGCGGTGCGGTGACGGCGAGTTTTCTTTCCGGCAAAGTCTACACGATGGCTTCGCGTGATGGCGGGGAGAATTTTTCGCCCTATGCGGAGGTGAATCCGTTGATCGATCCCTGCAAGTGCTGCACGACGAGCACGACCTATGGACCGGATGGACGGCTCGCGTTGATCTATCGCGAGGAGACGAATAATGAGCGGGATATCTATCTGGTCCTGGCTGATCGCAACGGGCAACAGAAGCGCACGCGCATCAGTGCCACATCATGGCAACTGCAGGCCTGTCCGATGACTTATTTCACGATTCGCGGGACGCCGACAGGCTTTGTCACGGCGTGGCCGACCAAGGGACAGATCTACTTCGCGCGGCTCGATAAGGATGGAACGGTATTGCCGCCGGGCGAGATTCCGACCCCGGGAAGAAGTGGGATGCGGACCGGGGTGGTCGCGCTCAGCGCGCCGGATGGTGTCTCGCTGGTGGTGTGGAAGAGTCAGGATGTGCTCGGGTGGCAACTTTACGATGTGGCTGGAGCGCCGCTGGGGAAGCCGGGTTCAGTGCCGAGTCGCGGGAGCGGTGCCGCGGCGGTGGTGCTGGGGAATGGAAAGTTCGCGGTGTTTCCGTAGTTGGTGTGATTCGTCGCGACAGCGTTTTGGGAGTGCGCCAGTCCTCTCTAAGCATACCCACATCTCAAAAAGACTGCGGATAGGGCCCGCGAATCACGCAGATAACGCGAATGAGGAGGATTTTATTCGTGTGATTTGCGTGATTCGCAGGCACTTCTTCTCTCCGCGGGACCTTCAAAAAAGATGTGGGTAATGCCTAGAGTCCTCTGACGCTTTTGGGCCAACTCTCGAAGACGACGGAGCCCCCTCAGCATTACCTACATTCCGCCATCCCTCCGGGATGGGATCCATAGAGGACAAGTATCCGGGGGTGGCGCTCGCAAGCTCGCTTACCCCCGGCTACGGTCCTTTATCCCTTCGGGATAACCTGCTGCTTCACCGAAATCCAGGAACGCAGATGTCGATTTCGCGCTCGTCCGAGTTTACTAGCCTAACTGGCTGCCTTGACGTGACCCTCGGCGGCCATGAATTGGGCGAGGGCGCGGTCGTTGCTGCTCGCGGATTGCGACAGCGCGCGGAAGACGCCTTGCACATCCTCAGGCGAACGATTCTGGCCCAGCTTGAATTTCCCCTCGAGTCGCGTGATCGGAATTTCGAAGGCGACGACGCCATGGATCATTTTGTCGAGATACTCGACGGGAAGTTGCCCGGACCATGGCTGCGCGAAGGAAGACTCGTAGACGGAGATCGTCTCCTGCAAGAGCGCCGCGATGCGATCGCGGTTCTCGAAGATCTTCGGAATGCCGTAGGCGTGGACCACGGCATAGTTCCAAGTCGGAACGGCCGGCGCGGTTTCATACCATGTGGGTGAGATGTACGCATGCGGGCCGTGAAAGATGGCGAGGGCTTCGCGACCTTCGGCGAAATGCCGCCACTGCGGATTGGCCCGGGCCAGGTGGGCGATGAGGGTGCCATGCTCGCCGAGATCGGGACGGAAGAGCATGGGCAGGTGGCTGGCGAATGGCGTGGCATCGTCATTGGTGATGAACGTGGCGAAGCTGTATTCGCGCAGAAACGACGCCAGTCGGGCTTTGTCCTCAATACGAAACGCAGGCGGGATATACATGGGAAAACGTGGTGCTGACGGACGCGCGAATGGCGCCGGCCGGCAACTTATTTCGCGAGCACTTCGCGATAGCCGGCGACCGTGAGCTCCGCGACCCGTGGCCAGGATATCTGGTCGCGCCATCCGGCAGCGGCTTGATAATCGGGCGCGATCGCGAGCGCGGCGGCGAGCTTCTGCGGGAATTGCGCGTCGAACGCTTCGAAACGAAACACTCGCGGATCGGGTTCGCCGAGATCGACGGTCTCGAGCCGTGACGGCATCAGAATGGGCAGCCCCCAAGAACGCGCGAGCGAGGCCGCGCCGGAGGTGAAGATGGTGCGGTAGTTGAAGAGCGCACAGTCCGCCGCGCAGAGGAAATCCGCGAGTTCCGCATCCGAGAGCCACTGAAAATGCAGGGTGACATTGGGGATGTCCGCGGCGAATTGGCGGATCGTCTGGCCATACTCGGGCGAGTCGGGTTTGCCGACGATGACCAGGTGCGCCGCGGGGCGTGCTTCCTTCCAATAGGCGAGCACTTCCTCCTGGCCTTTATATGGTTCGACCGCGCCGAACATGAGGCAGAGCGGCCCCTCCGGCAGGCCAAGCTTGGCGCGCGCTTCATCGCGCGGGATGGGCGGCGGCATCACCACTGAGAGATCGCCGTGCGGCACGACGCGGACTTTTCGTTCATCCACGCCGTAAGTGCGGGCGAGCTTCACCTTGGCCGCGGCGGAGTGCGCGAAGATGAGATTCGCGCGGCGGTAAGCGGTGGCGTAATTCACCTGCGCGAAGGGGAGATGCTGCAAGTTGTGCTCGCAGAGATTATGCGCGGTGAGGACGAAAGGCTTGTTGCGTGTGGCGAGAATGAGATCGACCGAGAAACGGGCGCGGCGGATTTTGTCCCAGCGATCGCGCAGGCGCGGGTAATAGGCCTCGGGCCAATGCAAATGGAAGAGCTCCGTGGGGTTGATCCTCAGCAGCCGGGTGAGCGGCATGAGCCGCTTGTAGTGCTGGAGAAAACTGACCCGGACACCATGCGCCTCGAGGGCCTCGGCGAGCAGCCGTTGATAGGGCACGCCGCTGCGCCAATCGGGTGCGAAAAGGACGTTCATGATTCCTTCTGTTCCACCGGGAAGAAGATGGCGTTGAGCCGCTTCAATCCCTCGGCATAAAAGCGGTCGCGCACGGCCCCGACGTAATGGCGCGAGATGGCATTCTCGGCGGAGCGCTTGCCGAGCGAGACTTCGTAGGTGTGCGGCAGCAGGCCACCGCGGTTGTGCCGCGTGGCGCAGAGCATGAGCAGGGTCTGCTCGACGCGCCAGACGTGGCCGCTGAGAATGGAGGTCTGGGCGAGCGCGCGGTCGCACAGGTCGAAGTCGATGGCGGCTTTCGGCAGCAGGCAGAGACCGCTGTTTACCCGGGACCAGATCTTGATGTTCAGCTCGGCGCGGGCTTCCGCGGCGGTGATGAGCGCGCCTTCCTTCACGTCTTCGTTGAACCAGCAATCGCTCGCGTCGCTATCGACCCAGTCGAGGATTTCGCGCGGGTAGTTGAAGAAAAGGAGGTCGCTGTCGAAGAGCATGAAGCGCTCGCCACTGGTGAAGTGGGGCACATCGAAGAGCTTGAGCGCGAGGGGGTGCATCTTGCGATAGTCCGCACAGAAGGGGAACGGGCGCAGGACCGGCTCCATGGCGGCGTCGGCCTCGCTCCGCTCGATGATGCGGGCTTTTGGGAAGAGTTTTTTGAGCAATTCCCGTGCTTCCTCGGGCAGCGTACCGTCGTCGTGAATGAAGATGGGCCAGGTGCGTTCGCTGAAGTGGTGCCAGCTCGCCAGCATCCAGGCGGAGAGGCGCCAGTCGTTTTTGCCGGTGAGCAGGTGGATGGGCACGCTTTGCGGTGGGTCGTTCCAAAACGGCCACGACCAATCCGCGATGCGGGGCAGCACTTTGTATTCATGGTGGGAGGCTTCCCAACCGCGCTTGAGATCACGGCGCAGGAGCCACCAAAGTCTTCCGGGCGAAGTCACGCGGTGCTTATCCCTGTTTCAGGCGCCGCGTGCAAGCCGCCCACAAACGCGCCCGCGCCGGCGAGGAGAGCAGCCACTGCGGGTGGCGCAGGACTTCGGCGGGAAAGGAGCCGCGGGCCGTGCCGTTCTTGCCGCCTTGGTAGAGGTCGTAGCTGAGCTCCGCTTCCAGTTTCCAGCGGCGCACGGCGGGCAGGGGAGCGCCGTCATCGAGATGCTTGCGCACCACGGCGCGGATTTCGTCGGCGGCGTTGGTCGCCGCGGCGGATTTCTGCGCCCCGTGGATGCGAAAGCGCGTGAGGGGCTCGGACAGATGGGCGACGCGGGCACCGGCGCGGAAGCAGCGTATCCAGAATTCGTAGTCGAAGACGAGATTCCACTTCGGGTCGAACAGGCCGGCCTTTTCCCAAAGTGAGCGGCGGAAGAAGACCTCAGGCTGGACCCATTGGCGATTTGCCCACCACACTCCGTAGATATCGAGTACTTCGGCCAGCGAATGGATCCGCCCTGCATGCCGGCCGGTGACATTGCTGTGCTCGTCTATCCACTCGATTTCGCCGCAGACGAGATCCACATCCGGATGGGCGGCGAAGTAGTCGAGCACTTTGCGGGCGGTGCCAGGGAGCAGTGTGTCGTCGGCATTGAGGAAGCCGATGATCTCGCCGCCCATTTGCTGGAAAGCGCGATTGAGGGCGTCGGGTTGGCCGCTGTCCGGTTCGCTGACGATCTTGTCGCACGGGCGCACGAAGCGGCGGGCAATCTCGACGGTGCCATCCTTCGAGGCACCATCCTGCATCCACCAGCGGACGTCGTCGCCCTGCTCGTTGAGTGAAGCGAGAGTCTCGGCCAGGAAACGTTCGCCATTGAAAACCGGCACAGCGAGGACCAGCGGCCCGAGATTGGCGGCACTCACGACTTGAGCTCTTCCACCTTCCACGAGACTCGCGGACAGACGACGCCGGGCCAGGGCTCGGGAAAGGTCGAGGATTGGTTGCCGATGCCGGAGACGGTGAAGCTGAGATACTCCGCCGCGGGCAACACGTAACGTTCGCCGGGGATATCGCACTGCAGGTGCACGATGTATTGCCGGCGATTCAGGAGGCCACCGGGCAGGAGGCACGCGGTCTTGTAGACGCCGGGATTTTGCGTCTCCTGCTGGAACATGTGGTCGGTCGCGCTGAAGGCGACTTCGCCTTCCTGCGTGAGCAGCAGCAGACAAAAGCGCGCCCCGCGGATCCGCTCGAGGACTTCGTATTCCACCTCGACGGTGATCGGCTTGTCCGACTCGAACGTTGTCTGCGGCACACCGAGGCCATTGAGCAGGCGGATGCTGCGCAACTTCAGGTCATGCGAGGTGGGCGCATCCTTGCCGTTCCAAATAATCTGGCCTTCGACATCGCTGTCCTGCGGGCTGGTGGCGGAGAGATAGCGGCTAATGACGTCGCCCGGATTGCCCGTCATGACGAGGCGGCCGCCCTCGAAGAGGATGGCGTGCTCGCAGAGCGAGCGGACGGCACCCATGTTGTGGCTAACGAAGAAGACCGTGCGGCCGTGCTTCGTGGCGACCTCGTCCATTTTACCGAGACACTTTTTCTGAAAGCCGGCGTCGCCCACGGCGAGCACTTCGTCGATGAGCAGGATTTCCGGCTCGAGGTGCGCGGCCACGGCGAAAGCGAGGCGCACATACATGCCGCTGGAGTAGCGCTTCACCGGGGTATCGAGAAATTTGCCGACCTCGGCAAACTCGACGATTTCATCGAACTTCGCGGCAATCTCCGTGCGCTTCATGCCCATGATCGCGCCGTTGAGGAAGATATTCTCCCGGCCGGTGAGTTCGGGGTGGAAGCCGGTGCCGACTTCGAGCAGGGAGACCACGCGCCCGCGCAAGGTGGCGCGCCCGCTGGTCGGCTCCGTGATGCGCGAGAGGATCTTGAGCAGCGTGGATTTGCCCGCGCCGTTCCGGCCGAGGATGCCGACGACTTCTCCCGGCTGGATGGAGAAGGAAACATCCTTCAGCGCCCAGAAGGAGTTGGGCTCGGGGCCGCGGCGGTCATCGGCGATCGGCTTGTCCTTGGTGAACTGCGCCGGGGCCACTTGCTTCTTCTTGCCGAAAACGCGCTCGACGGTTTCCCGCAAACTCGAAGCGCCAATCGCGCCGAGCCGGTAGAGTTTGGAAAGATTTTCGACTTCGACGACGGGCTTCATACGGAGTCGACGACTGTGCGTTCGACCCGCTGAAACGCGATCAGGCCGGTAGCAGTGAGAAGAATGCTGGTGGCCACGGAAATGACGATTTCCGAGGCGCCGAGCGTGCCGTGCCCGAGCAGGCAGATGCGGAAGGATTCGATCGGCACGGAGAGCGGGTTGGCCCAGATGGCCCAGGTCAGCTTTTTCGAGACTTGGGAAAGGGGATAGAAGATGGGTGTGGCAAACATCCAGATCTGGATGATGTATTGGTTGAGGTGAATGAGGTCGCGATACTTCGCGGTGGAGGCGGACATCCACAGGCTCACGCCGAAGCTCAGCACGGCGACGTGCAGCAAGGGCAGCGGCGCGAGCAGCAGGCGCCAGGTGAAGGCAATGCTGCCGCCCTGATGGGTGAAGAACTTGTAGAAGATCAGGCAGATGACGAAGGGGATCAACTGCAGCGCAAAGGCGATGAGGTTCGAGACGATCACCGAGATCGGCACGATGAGGCGCGGGAAGTAGACCTTGCCGAAGAGGTGGGCGTTGTTGATGAACGTCGCACCGCCATTGGTGATATTCTGCGAGAAGTAACTCCAGCCCAGCAGGCCGCAGAGATAGAAGAGCAACTTCGGAATGCCATCCGTGGGAATGCCGGCGATGCCGCCGAAGACGACGACGAAGACGGCCGCGGTGATGACCGGTTGAAGCAAATGCCAGAGCGGGCCGAGGATGGTCTGCTTGTAACGTGAGATGAAATCGCGCTGCACGAGCACGAGCAACAGGTCGCGATATTCCCAGATTTCCGCCCAGGGAATATTCAGCCAGCCACGGGAGGGCTGGATGAGGATCTCGAAATTCTGCGGCGGCTTGGCGGCTATTTCTGCCATGACCAGCACTCTACTTGAAAATCATTACCTTCCACGGCCAGGGCCGCGGCATAACCTTCCGCCGGCTGCAGCTTGAGCAGCGACCAGCGATCCGGTTCCAATACTTTGAGTCCGTGGGCGATACCGGTGCCGTCGGCTTTGAGCTGGGCTTCGGTCCGCGTCCACAGTTCGTAAAACTTCCACACTCGTTGCGGGGGCGGAAGCAGGCGGAGATGCCAGGCATCCTCCGGTTCGAAATAGTAATCGGCGAGCGTTTCCACCGGGACATTGTCGCGAATCATTTCCAGGTCGATGCCCACGGCGCGGGTGTGCGTTACCGCGAGCAGCATCAGGTCATCCGAGTGGCTAAGATTGAAGCGCAGCGAACTGGCCGAACCGGTCAGCTCCGGTTTGCCGTGCGGGCCCTCGGCGAAACGGAGTTCGCGAGGGTCGGTGGCGAGATAACGCCCGAGAATGGTGCGCAAAAGGCCACGCCCGCAAATGAAGCGGGCACGGTCGCGTTCGAAATGAAAGCGTTCGGCGCGGATGCTCTCGGCGGGCGAGAGCAGGCGCCGCAAGTCTTCGGGACGACTTTCGGAAAGCTGCGCGCGCCACACGTGCACTTCCCCCGGGCGGAGAGAAGGGTGCGCGTGAGCGGCTTTCCAATCAGCATTTGTCGTTAAAATCATGACAGCAATTTCACTTAAGCAGACTTTCGGACTGTTGAATGGCTTTTTTCATGGCCTCACCCACCATCACGACATTCGAGTTCTGCGAAATGCAGCTGTGGTGGTGGCCGGGAACCTCGACGACCTGCACTTTGGTGCAAATTTTCTCCCAGCCGGCGACGGGGCCACGGTCGGTGCGTGGCTTTTCGTCCTTCGGCCAGAGCAGGACGACCGGGGAATCGTATTCCGCGGGGATGAAGGTGCGGCAAGCGTCCGCGTAGGGCTTGCTCAATGGTCCACGCGGAATGGCCGCACCGATGTCGGGGGTGGAGTGGCCATTGTTTCCGAGCGGTAACTTTTCAGATTTGATGCCGATGAGACGCCCCGCACGGCGGACGAAGGGCGCGGCCTTTTCCCGGGACGGATGCTTGATCAGATCCGCTGCGGCATGGAGGTAGAAACGCCCCATGTCCTCGCGGTCGCGCAGACGGCGACGCGTATGGAGGAAGCGCTGCAGCGTCGTGGCCTCGTCTTCGCCGCGAAGGGCACTGGTGACGCCGGTGAGGCGTTTCAGCCAGCGGAAGCGGACGTTGCTGCCATCCGAGTTCAGCATGAGCAACACGGAGACCGGTTCGCCGGCGGCGCGGAGCAGGCGGGCGGCGTGATAAGCGGTGAGTGAGCCATTGCAATAGCCGCCGAGAATGTAGGGGCCGTGTGGCTGAATTTCGCGGATCAGTTTTACACGATCCGCGGCCATGGCCTCGATAGTCAGAGGCACTTCATCGCCTTGCAGACCATGTGGGTGCAGCGCGTAGAAGGGACGGTCCGCGCCGATGACGCTGGCCAGCGTCTTGCAGAAGAAGCCACCGCCGACAAAATCGCCGTGGAAGAAAAAGACCGGCGTCTTCTTTCCCTCGGGATTGATGACCACGGAGTGGGTCTGCCGCGCCGGACTCTGCGTGCCGATAAGGCCGAGCGCGTGCTTCTCGATGGTCGGGTTGCTGAAGAATTCGCCGAAGCTCAGGCGATGGCCAAGGCGCTCCTGGATGAGCGCAATGATCTTTGCCGCGAGCAGCGAGTGCCCGCCGAGATCGAAGAAATCATCGCGGATGCCGATGGGCTTGCGGTTGAGCACTTCCTCCCAGATCTCGATGAGATGGGCGTGCACGCTGTTTTGCGGCGGCACGTACTGGCGCATCGGCTTGGCCTCGACCGTGGGCTCGGGGAGCGCGCGTTGGTCGAGCTTGCCGTTGGAAGTCAGCGGCAGGGAATCCATCCAGAACCATTGATACGGGACGAATGGCGGCGGTAGATTCTGGACGAGATACTGGCGGAAATCGGCATCGGGAATCGCCGCGCTTTCCGGGCGGCGGACGAGATAAGCGACGGGCACCTTTTCCCCAGATGGGCTGGGTTTCGGCACCACGGCGCACTGCGCGACGGCGGGATGCAGGCGCAATTGCGCTTCGATTTCCGCGGGCTCGATGCGGAAGCCGCGCAGCTTGAACTGCTGATCGATGCGGCCTTGGTAATCGATGGTCCCGTTGCTCAGCCAGCGACCGTAATCACCCGTGCGATAGAGCCGTCCGAACTCCGTTTCGATGAAACGCTCGGCCGTGAATTCCGGGCGATGCAGATAGCCGATGGCAACGCCGGGACCGCCGATGTAGATCTCCCCGGTCACCCCGGGCGGCACGGGCTGGCGCTGCTCGTCGAGGATGAAGACGTCGGTATTCGAGATCGGACGGCCGATCGGCACGCTCGGCGCGGGATTCTTGATCTGATGGCAGACGGCGAAGGTGGTTGTCTCCGTCGGGCCGTAGCCATTGACCAGTTGCAGCGGGCGGCCGTGCTCGAGCACGCGATTGATCATCGAGGGATCCGCGGCCTCGCCACCGAAGACCACGCAACGCAGGCCGGCGAACATGCCGGGCGCCTGCCGTGCGTGCTGATTGAAGAGCGAGGTGGTGAGGAAGAGCGTGTTGATCCCGTTTCGGGCGATGTGCGCGGCGAGATCGTCGTGATCGAGCAGCGTGTCGGTGCGGGTGAAGACGAGCTTGCCGCCATGGAGCAACGAGCCCCACAGCTCGAAGGTCGAGGCATCGAAGCAGAGGTTAGAGCCCTGCATCATCACCGTTTTGTTGTCGAAGGTCGCGTGATCAGTCGCGCAGACCAGGCGCGTGACGCCCTGGTGCGGAATGACCACGCCCTTGGGTTCGCCGGTTGAACCCGAGGTGAACATGACATACGCCGGGCCAGTCGGCTTGCCGGCTTCGGAGCCGCGCTCCTTCGATTCGGCGGAGACGTCGAGTTTGTCCTCGATCATACCGTCGAGATGCTTGCGCAACGCAGCGGTGCGGGCAGGCGGATCGCGAGGGTCGAGCGGCACGAAGGCCGCACCGATTTTCAGGATGCCGAGCGTGGCGGCGACGAACTGCCAGTAGCGATTGGCAAAGAGCCCAACATACGCGCCTTCGCCAAGACCTTGTTTGCGCAGGTAGTTGGCATACTGGTTCGCGCAGGCCTCGAGTTCGCCGTAGGTGATTTGGTGATCGCCATCGACCAGGGCAATCGCCTTGGGCGTTTCCGCCGCGCGGCGTTCGAAGAGAACGTGGACGGTGAGGTGCGCCGGGTAGGGCGTCTGCGCACCGCGCCCCCAGGCGAGCACCTGCGTGCGAGCGTCCTTGTTGAGGAGCTCGATGTTGGAAAGCGGCGTGCTCGTTTCCTGCGGCAGCGAACGCAACAGCACGGCGTATTCGTTCAGCCACCGGAGGATGGTGGCGTCGTCGAAGAGGTCGGAATTGTAATCGCACTCCACGCGGATGCCGGCGGGTTCGTCGACGAGGTTGAAGCCGAGGTCGAACTGGTAGTGGCGGCGCGGGTTGAGCTCGATGTCGTGCGTCAGGCCGGTGAAATGGATGTCGCTGAGCTGCGGATCGAGATTGAAGATGACCGGCACGAGCGGGACACGGCTCGGGTCGCGCGGGATGGGGAGTTCGGCGAGGAGACGGCCGAAGGTGAATTGCTGGTGCTCGAACGCATCGAGGACGCTGAGGCGCACGTCGCCGAGCAATTCGGCGAACGGTTTCGAGCCGTCGACCCGCGTGCGCAACGGCAGGAGATTCGCGCAGTGGCCGACGAGATCGGTGCCGCCCTCGACGTTGTTTTGTCCCGCAGCGGGAATGCCCACGACGAGGTCCGTGGCGCCGCTCAGGCGATAGAGCAGCGCATTGAAAGCCGCGAGCAGGACGGCAAAAAGCGTGGCGCCATGCTGCGCGCCGAATTTCGACAGCTCACGCTTTGTCTCCGGCGGGAGCGTGATTTCATGCCGGGCTCCCGACCACGTGCGGCGTGCGACACGTGTATAGGTGACGGGAAGATCGAGCACCGGTGGGACAGTGCTGTAGAGTTTGCGCCAGTAGGCCTCGGCAGCGAGGCGGTCGGCGCCCGGCGCGGCAATGGCCTCGGTGCGCACGTAATCGGCAAACTGTCGCGCGGGCGGCAGGGTGTGCGCCGAGTTCGTATAGATATGGGAGAGCTCGCGAAGGATGATGTCGTAGGACCAGCCGTCGCAGGCGATGTGATGCGCGGTGAAGATGAGGAGCGACTCCTCGGGGGCGAGCTTGATGATCTGCCAGGCGACCAGCGGGCCGTGCACGAGATCGAACTGGCGGGCGCCCTCGGCGAAGCGCAGGGCTTCGACTTTGGCGCGGCGCTGATCTTCAGGAAGCGAAGAGAGATCGATCAGCGGGACGGAAAGCTGCAGCGAAGCGGCGAATTTCTGCGCGCCATCGGAGAGACGGAAGCTGGAGCGCAGCGCGTCGTGCCGGCGAATGACTTCATCGATCGCGCGGCGCATGGCGGCGAAATCGAGTTTGCCGTGGAGATGCAGCGCGCAGGTTTCGTTGAACGAAGCGCTGGCTTCCGGGCTGAGCTGCGAGGCGATCCAGATTTCCCGCTGCGCATCGGTGATCGGCAGCATTTCGTCGGCCGCGGCCGCAGCCGTCGCGCCGAAGAAGCCGGCGGATTTCAGCTCGGCGAGGCTTTCCTTGAACGCGGTGACGATCTTCGCTACGTCCTCGTCGGTATGGGCGGTGCCGAGGAAGCACGGGCGGCCTTCCCAGATGTGGATGCCGCGATAGCGGAGCAGCGCGTAGAGGAGACCGGAATACTTGAAGTCGTGGGCGCGGACGAAAAAGACCGACGCGAAATTCGGCAGCTCAAAAGGCGTGCCCTCGAGTGATGGCGCGATCTCGCGGATCATGCCCGCGGTGCGCTCGGCGAGTTCGTTTTGCAGGGCGACCCCGTGCTCCTTGAGATGCAACAGCACCGCCTTGGCCGCGGCGAGGGTCAGCGGATGGCGCACGAAAGTGCCGGCGAAGAAGGTGACACCCGCGGTGGGATAGGAATCGTCGCCGAACTGCCAGCTACCGCCGTCGAAGGCGTCCATATACTCCGCGCGACCGGTGATCGCGCCGATGGGCAGACCGCCACCGATGATCTTGCCGTAAGTGGCGATGTCGCCTTTCACCCCGAAGAGCGCCTGCGCGCCGCCGGGATGGCAGCGGAAGCCGGTGATGACTTCGTCCATGATCATGGCGATGCCGCACTCCGTGGTCAGCGCACGCAGTTGATGGAGGAACTCGCGCGGTTGCAGGTCGGGACGGCGGCTCTGCACGGGCTCCACGAGCACGGCGGCGAGGTCGTCCGCGTGGCGGCGGAGGATGTCGAGCGACTCCGGATTGCCATAGTCGAGGACGAGAACGTTTTCGACGGCATCCTGGATGATGCCGGGAGCAATCGGTGCGGTGCGCCATTCGCCGTTTACGACCAGTGGACGAACGAGCGCTTCATCGTTGATGCCGTGATAAGCACCGGCGAAGAGGGCGATCTTATTACGGCCGGTGACCGTGCGGGCGATACGAATCGCGCCGAGCACCGCTTCCGAACCCGTGTTGCAGAAGGTCGCCCGTTCGTGTCCGGTGATTTCGCAGAGCAGCGCGGCGACCTCGCCAGCGAGCGGGTGGCTCGGGCCGATTTCCATGCCGTGCTTCATCTGCTCGGCGATGGCCTGCGTGGCAAACGCCGGTTGGTGGCCGAAGAGGGCGAGACCGAAGCCTTGCGTGGTGTCGACGTAATCGTTGCCGTCGACGTCCCAGAGGTGCGCGCCTTGGGAGCGATTGACGACAATGGGATAGACCATCTCCTTCCAGACCTGCTTGAAGCCGGCGACTGCGCGCGGGTCGGCGAAGTGGGCACGATGCTCCTGCGTGTGCTTTTTGGAGAAGCCGGTGCGCGCGTTGTAGCGGCGGATGAAATCGTTCCAGCCAGGTCTGCTGAGTTTTGGAAAGCACCCCCGCCCGAGATCCTTTTTGCAGCGGCCGGAAAGGGCCGTGCTGCGCGGGTGCACTGGGCATTCCCGAAGTGAGCGCGGCGGCCGCGGCAGGAGCTTCCGGGGTGGCGGTTGGTGTCTTGCTGCGATTGGCTTCGAGGTAAGCGGCGAGGGGACCGAGATCGGCGAGTTCGCCGAGCAATTGGCGCAGCGTGATGCGCAGGCCATAGCGGCGCTGGAGCGCGATGGCGATCTGCGTGAGGAAAAGGGAATCGAAACCCAGTTCGAGCAGGCTGGTCGTCGGTGTGGCGGCGGCGAGATCGATGCCCGATTGGTCCTTGAGGAAGGCCTTCAGGTCGTCCAGCGGAGACAGGATGACGGGAGCGACCGGTTCCTCCACGGCGGCGGCAGCCGCTGCCGGTTGCGCCGTCGCGACGGGAGCGGCGACGGGTGCTGCCGGTGTCGAGCGATCTGGCTCGATCCAAAAACGTTTCTTTTCGAAGACGTAGCCGGGCAGCGAAATGCGGCGCGTGGAAGTGCCTTCATGCAAGGCGGCGAAATCGACGGGCTCACCGTGGAGCCATTTCCAGCCGATGGCGGCGAGCTTGTTGGTGGAGACTTCCGCCGGCGCAAGGTCGGCGGGTTTGCCGGGCAGCGGGCTGGTGTAGAGAGCCTGCCGATCGCGGCGCAGCAGGAGCTTCGAGGCCTCGGCGGTTTTATTCGCGATGACAAAGCGCCGATGCTCGAAAGCGCGACGGCCCATCTGCAAGGTGAAGGCGACATCCGCGAGCGCGACCTGCGGATGCGCTTTTAGATACTGGCCGAGCTGGGTGGTGGCTTCCTCCAACGCGTAACGCGTCTTCGCGGAGAGAACGAGGAGTTGCGGCCCATCGGAGACGATTTCATCCGAGGGTGCGGAAGGCGCTTCTTCGACGACGACGTGCGCATTCGTGCCGCCGACGCCGAACGAACTCACCCCCGCGCGGCGCGGATGCTCCTTGCGCTCCCATGTTGTCAGCCGGGTGACGACCTCGAAGGGGCTGTTGACGAAATCGATCTGCGGATTCGGATGCTGGAAATGGAGGCTGGCCGGAATCTGCGCGTTCTCGATGGCCAATGCTGTCTTGATGAGACCCGTGACACCGGCAGCCGCTTCGAGATGGCCGAAGTTACTCTTCACCGTGCCGAGATGGCAGAAGCCGCGTTTGTCGGTCGTCGCGCGGAAAGCTTGGGTGAGCGCGGCGACTTCGATCGGATCGCCGAGCGGCGTGGCGGTGCCGTGAGCTTCGACGTAATCGATGGTCTCCGCGCTGACGCCCGCCAGCGCGTGGGCCAGCGAGATGACCTCGGCCTGCCCATCCACGCTCGGCGCCATGTAGCTGACCTTGCCCGCGCCGTCGTTGTTCAGCGCCGCGCCTTTGATGACCGCGTAAATGTGATCGTGATCGGCAACAGCATCGGCGAGCCGCTTCAAGACGACCACGCCGCAGCCGTGACCGAAAACGGTGCCCGTCGCATCCGCGTCGAAGGCGCGGCAATGCCCGTCCTTGCTGAGGATCGCGCCATCCTGGAAAAGATGGCCGCGCGCTTGCGGGAAGGTGATCGATACGCCGCCGGCCAGCGCGGCGTCGCATTGATAGCTGAGCAGCGCATTCACTGCCTGCACCACCGCGACGAGCGAAGTGCTGCACGCGGTCTGGACCGTCACGCTCGGGCCGCGCAGGTCGAGCTTATAGCTCACCCGCGTGGTGAGGTAATCCTTGTCGCTGCCGATGAGCAGCGGGTAGCCATCGGCCTGAAACTGCGCGACGAAATCGGCGAGCTGCTCGCGATGCGAGGCGATGTTGTCGAGCAAGTAGGTATTGAGGCTCGCGCCGGCGAAGACGCCGATGCTGCCCTTGTAACGCTCGGGATCGATGGCCGCATCCTCCAGCGCGTGCCACGAGCACTCGAGGAAGACGCGATGCTGCGGATCGGTCAGCTCCGCATCGCGCGGAGTGAAGCCGAAGAATGAGGCGTCGAATTTATCCGCGTCATCCAGCGTGGCCCGCGTGGGCACATAGTCCGCATTGCGGGTGAGGTCTTCGGGAATGCCGGAAGCGCGCAATTCCTTTTCGGAAAAGTGCGCGACGGATTCCAGGCCTCCGGCAAGATTCTTCCATAGTTCCCGCGCATTGCGGGCGCCCGGGAAACGGCCGGCCAGGCCGATCAGGGCAATTCCTTCCAGGTTGGGGGGGGCGTCAGCGTCGCTCATCGGTGAGTGGCGGGGGCGCGGCGTTGCGCGAATGCGGCGCGTTGCCGGGCGGCACGATCGAGGACGCCCTGCTGCTGCGCGGTCGCGCGCGTGTCCTGCGCGCCGAGGAACTGCGCGAGCGTGTCGATGGTGGGATATTGGAAAAGGGCGATGAGAGGAATGTCTCGGTGAAGATGCTGTTTCAGGCGATGATGAATTTGCACGATCATCACGGAGTTGCCGCCGAGATCAAAAAAATTGTCACGCGAACCGACACGATTCAGGCGCAGCAAATCCCGCCACTGCGTGCCGATGAATTCTTCCAGTGCCCCCTGCGGCGCGATGAAAGCCGTGGCCAGCTCGGGCCGCGCGCTGTCCGGCGCGGGCAGGGCCTTGCGGTCGACCTTGCCGTTGGCATTGAGGGGCAGCTTCTCGAGCAACACGAAGGCGCTCGGGATCATGTATTCCGGCAGCTTGGTGGCAAGGAAGGCGCGCAGTTCGCTCACGCCCGGTGCATTCGCCGGATCGGTGCCGAGATAGGCGACGAGCCGCTTGTCGCCGGGGCCGAATTCGCGGGCCATGACGAAGGCCTCGCGCACCTGCTCGTGCTTTTCCAGCGCGGCTTCGACGTCATTCGGCTCCACGCGGTAGCCGCGAATCTTGATTTGGTGATCCACGCGCCCGACGAATTCGATGTCGCCATTGGCCAGCCAGCGGGCCTGATCCCCGGTGCGATACATGCGCATGTTGCACTGCATGCTGAAGGGATTGTGGATGAACTTTTCCGCGGTCAGTTCCTCGCGTCCGAGATAGCCGCGGGCGAGGCAGACGCCGCCAATGTGCAACTCGCCGATCACCCCGATCGGCACGGGTTGGCCGGTGCGATCGAGGATGTACATTTGCGTGTTGTCGATCGGCTTGCCGACCGCCGGCCGCACCACCCACGTCGCGGGATCATCCGGCATCTTCAACTCGGTGACGACGTGCGCTTCCGAGGGACCATACTCATTGTGCAAGCGGCACTCCTTGAGCCGGGTAAACATCTGCCGCACGGAATCGGTGATGAGCAATTGCTCCGAGCCCGAGATGACCTTGCGGAGATTCGCGCAGGCGAGATTGCTGTTGCAGAAACCCTCGGCGAGCTGTTGCAACGCGACCGCGGGAAGGAAAAGCCGATGCACCCCGTAACGATCGAGCAGTCCCGCGAGCCCGGCGAGGTCCTGCCGCTGGGCTTCAGTGATGAGCACGAGCGTGCCGCCGCTCAGCCAGGTGGAGAAGATATCCTGAAAGGAAACGTCGAAGGACAACGAGGCAAACTGCAGCGTGCGCGCCAGGGGCGGCAGCTTCGTGGTGCGCAGCATCCAGCCGAGCAGATTGAGCAGCGGACGCTGCGTCATGAGGATGCCCTTGGGCTTGCCCGTGGAACCGGAGGTGTAGGTGATGTAGACCGGCGAATCCTTGAAGTCCGGCGCATCGAGATTGGTCTCCGGTTGCGTGGCGATTTTTCCCCAATCAGTATCCACCGCGAGCAGGAGGATGCCGTGCGGAGTGAGCGTCTCGACAAAGCGTTCCTGCGTCAAGATCGAGGCCAGCTGCGCATCCTCGATCATGTAATGCAGCCGTTCGGCAGGCACCGCGGGATCGAGCGGCACGTAACCGGCGCCGGTCTTCAGGACACCGAGCACGGCGACGAGCATCTCGAATGAGCGATGCATGCTGATCCCCACGCGCATTTCCGGACCGACGCCCGCGGCGCGCAGATGATGCGCGAGCTGATTGGCGCGGCGGTTCAGCGCGTCGTAGGTCAGCGATTCCTCGCCGAAAATCACCGCCGTTTCGTCCGGCGCCCCCTGGGCCCAGAGCTCGAAACGCCGATGCAGGAAGGTGCTGGTGTCGTGTTTGAAATCGGTCGCGTTCCATTCGGTAAGTAGTTGCTCGCGCTCCAGCACGTTGAGCATCGGCAGCGTGGCGATCGACGAGTCCGGGCTATTCACCATGCCGGCCAGCAACTGCTGATAGTGCTCCAGCATGCGCTCGATCACCGCCGGGGTGAAGAGGTCGCTATTATAATGGAGCGTGCACTCGAAACGCTCGGGCTCGACCTGGATGAGCAGGGAAAGATCCTGCGCGACCGTGCCGTGCTTCGGCGTGAATAGACAGTTGCGCGCGTCCTGAAAATCGATCCACCAGTCGGAGCGCTGATAGACTTCGAAGCTCGTCTGGAAGAGCGGGTGATAGCTGAGATTGCGCTCCGGTTGGACGGCCTCGAGAATGCGCTCGAAGGGCAACCCGCTCTGCTCCTGCACGGCGCCGAGTCCGGCGACCACGCGATCGAGCAACTGCGCGGCGGTGATTTCTCCGCTGAGATCGGCGCGAAAGGCTTCCGCGATATCGATCGGGCCGATGAGGTTCATCGTCTCACGGTCGTAGCGGTTGGCATTCGGCAGGCCGATCGTGAGGTCCGTCTGGTGGGTGTGCCGATGCAGCAAAACGAGATACGCCGTCAGCAGCACGACCACGGGGCTGACTCCGCGTTCGCGGGCAAAAGCTTCCACCGGCTCCACGGCGTGGCGCATCTCGAGCTGGCGCTCGCCACTCACGAAGGTCTGCACCGCCGGGCGCGGACGCTCCAGCGGCAACTGGAGCGTGGCTTGCGGGGCGGCCAGCTTGTCTTTCCAAAAGGCGAGCCGTGTTTCGGCTTCAGGGCTCTGCAAAAGCTCCTGCTCGTGCTGCACGAAATCCGCGAAGCGAAAAGTCACCTCCGGGAATTCCTCGCGATAGGCGCCGTCGAGATGGTGAATGAGGACGAGGATCGATTCGCGATCGAAGATGATGTGATGCGCATCCCAGAGCAGCGTGTAGTCGTTCTCCCCGGACGCGAGCAGGCGCGCCATGAAAAGCGGGCCGGTGCTGAGATTGAAATGCGGACGCTCCGCCGGGTTGTGGCTCCCGGCTTCGATCACCGGGCATTCCACCGCACGCGGCGGATGGATGCGGGCGACCGGTTGGCCGTCTACCTCGGGAAAAGTCGTGCGCAGAATTTCGTGCCGGGCGACGACCGTCTCCAGCGCGGCGCGAAAGCGGTCGACATCCAAATGGCCGAGATGGATCTGCCAGGTGCTCTGGTGCACCTGGGCGTCGCGCTCGAATCGCTCGAGAAACCAAAGGCGTTGCTGCGCGAGCGAGAGAGGGCCATCGGCGCGAACACTCGTCGTGGAAATCATGGGCGGCAGGGCGTCAGCCGGCGAGTGATGCGAGTTGTTCGCGTTGCGGCGAAGAGTGACCATTCCGCGGCGCCAGCAGGGCGTCGTCGGGCAGGGCGGCGATCGGGGTAAAATCGCGCTCGGAGATGAAAGTCGGGCGCGGATTGGCGATGGGCTGGAGAGCGTTGGCCACGGTGTTGTAGGAAATGAAGACGCTCAGGCGATCGACCGGCGAGAGATTGCCGGCGGAGGCGTGGAGCGTATTGCCGTGGAAAAAGACGACAAAGCCGGGCGTGCCCTTGGCGGCGACGATGCGGCTATTTTCCAGCGCGCGGATGAGCGTGCGTTTGCTGATCTTGTATTTCAGATCGGCGGTGAGGGTGGGCTTCCATGATTCCGCGACGTCGAGTTGCTGGTATTTCTTTTCCACGTCGAGATCGATGGTGCCCATCTTCTGCGAGCCGGGAATGAGCAACAGCGGTCCGTTGAAATCGTCGACGGTATTGAGGAAGACCACGGCGCTGAGCACATTCGGCGTCGGCATGGCGTCTTCTTTCAGCCAATAGAGATAGTCCTGATGCCACTCCCACTGGTCGCCGTCGAGGCCAAGCTTGGCGTTGATCTTGAACTGGTGCACGTAGACCTCGTCGCCGAGCAATTGGGCGGCAGGCTCGGCCATTTTTTGCAGGCGGGTGAGCCGGGAAAAGACGTCGTTGCTCTTGTGCGCGGCGAAGACGGTCCGGACGGCGCCATTTTTTTCCAGGATGCGACCGGGTTGGTCGTTGCCGAACTCGTGATAAGTCTCGGTCCGAAGCAGGTCGACTTCGTCCGGAGTGAACCAATCCTGCAGGACGAGGAACCCGTCCTCGTGAAAAGAAGCGATTTGTTCCGCGGTCAGGCGCATGAGATTGAGAGAGAGTGGGTTAGGTGAACGCCGCCGCCGATCACTCGACTGCTGCGATCTGAAAAACGGATCAGTAAATTCAATGTTTCAAATCAAAAAGCTATCGCTCCGCCGATTTTTTTGACTTTGAGATAGCACCAGATATGCCACCGCCCTCAGAAGAGGGCTACGTAAATCATGCAATCGCGCAATTATAACACCGGAAGCTTTCAGAGGGGACGTCCTCGGTGGTTTGAAGCCCTGTGGAGGGCGTAAAATGATTGTCTTTCCTCAACCCGGTTCCATGGCTGTGGGCCCTACGTATCGCATTATTGCGGATTTCTGGAGCCAAAATGGGAGACCGGCTGGTTCATTCGGTCGAATGGGAAGATCACTTTCCCGTGGCGACGGGGAAGAACAGAAACGAAAAGATGAAAATAGATTCATCACAACGTTTGAAACCTTGTGCTAAAACCCTTGTGTTAGCCCCAAGACCTTGTGCCACAAAAACACAAGGTTTTGCCCATGTATATAGGGCAAACCTTGTGTTTTGTGTGGCCGGGCCACGCAAAGTTTTGAGCGAGTGGGAAAAAACTTTGTGGTAACGGACATCTCTCTCTCCATCCTGCTGCCGGAGCTTTGGAGTGGGGAAATCCGGTGGTGATGGCGAAACGGTTTGAGGCACAAGCATCCACCCGGTAAGGAATTTTCGCGGAGATCACTCGTGCGCATTCTATTCCTGAATCAATACTTTCCACCCGACCCGGCCCCGACCGGAGTTCTGCTCCGCGAATTGGCGGACCGCCTGCAGGCCGCCGGGCATGCCGTCGACTTCGTCGCGGCGCGGCAGGATTACCGGGCCGGGCAACGCAAAGGCGGGCGGATGTTGCGCGAGGCGAAGGCGCTCGGACGCATGTTACTCGATGGGATTCGCCGGCCGCGCCCGGATGTCGTCATTTCGGCCAGTTCACCGCCGTGCCTGCTGCTGGTGGCTACATTGGTGGCGTTCTGGCATCGGGCGAAATCGGTGCACTGGATCATGGATCTGTATCCGGAGATCGCGGTGTCGCTGGGTGAGATTCGCGAAGGATTGCTGGCGAAGATGATCGGCAAGGCGATGGGCTGGGCGTATCGCCGGGCCCGGGCCGTGGTCGTATTGGATGAAGACATGGCCGACCGCGTGCGCCGGTATGGCGTGAGCCCGGAGGTCATCGGCGTTTGGGTTTTCGCGCCGGTCATCGCCCAGGCGCAACGCGCGACGGCGGAACCCATGGAGCCGTGGACGTGGATTTATTCCGGCAATCTGGGTCGGGCGCACGAGTGGGAGACCCTGCTCGCCGCACAGGAGATCCTCGAAAAGCGCGGGGCGGGTATTCGGCTGTTGTTTCAAGGCGGAGGACCATCGCGACCAGCGGCGGAAGCGCGTGCCGCGGAAATCGGCCTGCAGCAGTGCGAATGGAAAGGCTACGTGGATGAGGCGGAGTTGCCTGATGCGTTGCGTCGCGGCCAGGTGCTGGCGGTCACGCAATTGCCCGCCGCGCAAGGCATGCTCTGGCCGAGCAAACTGGGGCTGATCCTCAGTCTGCCGCGGCCGATTCTATGGGTCGGGCCGATCGATGGCGCGATCGCGCGGAAGCTCGGCTCGCTCCCGCACGCCGGTGTCTTTGCGCCCGGGCAAGCGGAGCAAGTGGCCGATTGGCTGTTTGCGCTGAAGAATACGCCGGGAGAAACCGCGCAGCCGGGCATCGATCCGCGCGAGCATCGCGAAGCCATGCTTAGGGCGTGGGAACGCTTGTTGGAGAAATGCCTGTGACGTGCGCTTTTCGCGACCGAACGCTGCGCACCAACACGAACCAACTCGTTTACGGACAATCACGGAATGAATAAGACGCCCAAATTTTCTACGTAGTGCCCGCACCAACACTCCGGCGGAATTTTCCGTACACACACGTACCAGTCCGTTGAGGAGTGAGTGAAGGTCGCCGTTTTAAGGTGTATTTCGCTCCCGCAGTCTGATATGGAGGTCAGGTGAAATTCCACCATTGAGTGCGCCAAGGCACCCAATAATTTACGAGGATTCACGATTGAATACGTTCAAGCACCGAAATGGCGTTTGCGCTGTTCTTGCCGCCCGTGAAATTGGTGGCATTTTAGGTGCTCACACGCACGCGATGATTTACGAGGAACCACGGTTGAACATATCGAGCCACAGGCCGAGCGACTCCTACCGTGAACGGGAAGGAGGCTGCACGCCGTGATCTACACCCTTTTGTTTTTCGTGCTCGGGTTTGTCATCTCGGTGTTTACGACGCCGTGGGTCATTCGGCTTTCGCAGCGCGGTATCGGTCTCGATTTTGCCCACGAGTCGCGCAAAAAGCAGGAAGTGCCGGTCCCGCGGCTTGGTGGCATGCCGCTCATGCTGGCCGTTTCGGTCGGGCTGTTGATCATCTTCGCGTTGCGTCCGCAAAATGCGACCAACTGGTTTCCCGTGCTGCTCGGCAGTCTCATGATGTATGGCCTCGGCCTGTGGGACGATTTGCAGCCGCTCGGGGCGAAGAAGAAGCTCGCCGGACAGATCATCACCGCGCTGCTCGTCTACAATCTCGGGCTGAACATCGAGAAATTCTCCTATCCGGGCTCCACGGGCAGCATCGATCTCGGCGAGTGGAGCATGCCGGTGACGGTCTTCTGGCTCATCGCCGTGCCGAATATCGTGAACCTGATCGATGGTTTCGATGGCCTCGCCGGCGGTCTCGGGCTGTGCATGTCGGTCACATTGGGCATTGTGGGATTGCACAACGACCAGGTGCCAGTGGCCTGTTACGCCTTCACCCTCGCGGGCGCGCTGCTCGGTTTCCTCGTCTTCAATTTTCCGCCGGCCAAGATCTATCTCGGGGATGGCGGCGCCTATCTCATCGGCTTCACCATCGCGGCGCTGTCGCTCACCAGTTCGAACAAAGGCTCGGTGGCGAAGGTGCTTTTCGTGACGATGATCGCGCTCGGCGTCCCGATTCTCGATACGACCTTTGCCATGCTGCGGCGCGGATTGCGTGGCTATCCGCTTTTCCACGCGGACGACGAGCACTTCCACCATCGCCTGCAAAAGTCTTGGCTTCTCGAAGACGCGCATCCCTTTTTGGCCTCTACGGCATCTGTCTCGTGCTCAGCCTGTTCGGGCTCAGTATTCTGTGGAGCCAGGGAGGCACACTGCCGATCGGCATTGGCGTGCTCTGTCTCCTCGCCCTGCTCGCGGCGCGCTATTTCCACTTCCTGAAATCGTGGGATGACGTGCGGCGCAAGCTCAACCGCGTGGTGCGCCGCCGCCGGGTGGTGCAATACGCGCTGCTGCAGGCCCAGGTGCTCGAGTTGGAGGCGGATCGATGCAAGTCGGCGCAGGAATTTTGGGCCATTTTCGAAACGACCATGCGGCGCGTAGGCTTTGTGGATAAGGGTGAGTCCGACGCCGAATACGCAATCCATATTAAATACAACGGCAGCACTCCCTGGACGCTGCACGCTCCGCAACACAAGGGAACGGAGCCGGAATGGCAGCGCCTCGCGGAGTGCTTCCGGCCCGTCTACGCCAAGGCGAAATCGAAGTGGCGGGCATGAGCAGTCGGCGGAGCGAGAAGCGGGCGCAACCGGAGCGGCGCAAGGAGTCCGTACCTTTTACGAAGGAGATGGCTGCGTTGGGGATCTTCGCGGTTATTGTCCTGGCTGGACCGCTGCTCTTCGGTGCGGTGGATCGTTTGCCGCAGATCGGGCTGCTCGCCTTGCTCGGTGTGGGTATCCTTCTGCAGCCGCCGGCGATCATCCCGCTCAGCCGCTGGGGAAATCGCCTGGCGCTGGCTTTTGTCGCGTTGCTGCTCTTCAAGGAATTCGCGCCCGCGAATTGGTTTGGCGATACCGTCTGGCGCACGACGCTGACCCGCGACTATTCGCTGCCGCTGCTCTTTACCCATCATCCGGAACCGGCGCGTGCCCTGGATGCGCTGCTCGCGGGAGCCGTCGGCGTGGTGTGGTTTCTCTGGGTGCGCAGGCTGGCCGGAGAGCGCAGTCATCGCGCTTTCCTCGCGTGGACGCTCTTTGCCGCGGCGGCGGTCGTCGCCATCGTGTCGTTTGCCACCACGCATCCCGGCTCCAGTGCCATCTATGACGGTACACCGCTGGCCCGCTGGACGCCCGGCTGGAGCGGCTTTGGCCCATTTCCGAATCGCAACCACTCCGCGGATTATTTCGCGATGGCGGCGGTGCTCGGCTGCGGTTGCGTCACGTGGTCGGCCTCGCGCAAGAACTGGTTGACCTTCTGCGGCGGCCTCGCGCTGCTTGCGCTCGTCGTCATCGCCTTGCTCACCACGGCGTCGCGGGGCGGCTTGATCGCGCTGGGCGCCGGGCTCGCCATCTATCTCTTGCTCTGTCTGTGCAAAGTGCGCACGCGTCGGGCGATCGGCGCCGCGCTGGGGGCGGGGCTGTTCTTTGCCGCGATCCTCTTTGTCTTCGGAAACCAGGTGGTCGCGCGCTTTCATTCCCACGAAGCGGGTGAGGTTTCGAATCTCACGCGCATCGGCGTGTGGCATGACGCCATCGGCATGTGGCACGACGCGCCGTTGCTCGGCCACGGATTGGATTCCTTCGCCGGCATTTTCCCGTTTTACCAAAAGATTCAGTTGGAGAATCAGATCGTAATCCACCCGGAGAGCAGTTGGCTGCAATGGCTGACCGAACTGGGACTCATTCCGGTGCTCATCGCCGCGGCGGCGGTCGTATTGTTTTTGGGGCGGCATATCGGCGAAATCTTCGATCGGCAGCGCAGCTTTTTCCTGCACGCAGGAGGATTCGCGGCGTTCGGAGTGTTGCTAATTCACGCGATCTTCGACGTGCCGGCGCATCGCTGGGGCACAGCGGGATTTGCGCTGGCTGCGCTGGCCCTGGCCTGTCCCATGCGCGCGGAGAGTCGCCGCACGCAGGAACCGCGCAAGGCCGCGCTCGTTCCGCTGGCGGTGGGCGCATTCTGGCTTTTGCCCATTTACTGGAACGTGCCCGCCTGGTCGCCGCTTTGTTTGAACCGGCTCATTGAGCTTAACGCGCACGCGCCCAGTCTCATGCCGCTCGCGGTATTGCAAAACACGCTGCACTATTTCCCGCTCAATGCGGACCTGCATCAAGCGGTCGGTCTGCGCGAATTGCGGATGGCGGGTCCCGAGAATGCGCTGCCCAAGTCGGTGTTGCCGGCGGTGATCGAAAGCAAAAAGCCTGCGGTGGCTCAGCCGCTGGCCATTCACGCGATTAGCGCGACGAAGGCCGGGGACGCGGCTCCGGCGGGCGCGGCCAGGACGGTATCAGTTCCGAAGACGTCTCCCAGTCCGATGGCGGTGCCGATCACGACTTCCTGGCAGCGGCATTTCGGCGTGGCGTCGCGGTTGCAGCCGAGCAACTGGGAAATGCCCATCGCCCAGGCGCGGGCCTGCGAACGGGTGGTGCCCGGGCTGGCCTTTGGCTACTGGGAGCAGGCGATCGACCGCGGTGGCATCCATCGCGATGAAATTCTCGGCATGGCGGTGCAGGAGACGGCGAAATCGCCGATGGCGCAATCGGCCTGGGGGAGTTACGTGGAGGCGCATCCGCAACTACTCCTCGCCTACGCGCAGGTCGTGCCAGAGACATTCGGCGCGTATTACTATGGACGTTGGTGGAAGCTGCGCGCCGATGCTGATGATCTCACGGCGGATGAATTGAAGAGCTTCTACGCCCTCGTGGCGCGCTGGGGAAATCGGGATGACTTCGACGCCTGGGCCAAGCGCCATGCGGCGATCGGCGCGCGCGATTACCAGCAATGGGCGGGGCTGTATCACGTCTGGGGCGATGACGATCATGCCTGGCAGCTCCTCTCCATCAAGCAGAGCGAGCCCGCGTTCCCACCGGGAGAACCTACGACACCGCGCGCGGTGCTCGAAAACACGTGGCGCACGCGGCCCGAAAATGTCGTCAATGCCCAGCAACTGGCCCAGGTCCTCCTGCAGGCGGGAGAGAAGTCGGCCAGCGACGATATCATCGTCACGGTAGCCAGCAGCGAAAACCCGCCGCCGTGGTTCGTCAACAAGGCCGCCTGGATCCTGGCGCGGAACGGTCGCGCGGGGGATGCCGTGGATTTACTGTTGCGTCCGCACTGATATTCCACTTGCCGCGTCTAAGTTTTGGGTTACTAAACCGTCTTTTCCAGGAACCAGTGAAGCATCATCGATCGCCGGTGGATTTTTGAGAAAGAAGCAGTGCGTTTGCCGCGTTTCCTCCCCGGAACAAGCGTCCAAACCTAAAGAATTTCATGAGTCATAAAACGAGCAAGTTTTGGTTGTTTGCCTTCCCGGCGTCCTTGGTGATCCTCGCGGGTGCCTATTACATCAAGATCCCGTCGGCGCGGAAGCTGATCGACGATCACACGTCGCTTGGACATCAGCTTTTCGGTCGATTCGTTCACGATACGGTCATCGTGGAAAAGGTGCCTGCCCCGGAAAAGCCGGAGGATCCGTATGCCTCGCTGGCCAACCAGCCGAACTCTGGTCCGGGCACGAAGCCGGTGGCCACGCCCAAGGTTTTCAATCTTCAGGAGCTGGCGCACGATCCGGCGCATTGGCCGCGGAAAGTGGCGTTGAAGAAAGCGACAACGTTCCCGGCGGTGGTCAGTGGCAAGGTCGTCGGCTCACTCATCGCCCCGGTCGGCGCCGAGGCGAACGTAAAGGGCATCAAGGACGGCAAGATTGCCGTCGAATATCAGGGTGGCGGCGCGTGGTTGACCGTTGAGGATACCGACCTCGTCGCCCGCGCCATGGCGCAATAAGCGCCCTGGGAGCGGCGATCTCCAGGTCGTCGACCCAAACCCTGTGCGCGAAGCGCCTCTTTTTCAGCCTTTAAAAGCCGCCAGGGCTATTGCCCCAGCGCAGTCTTGATCTCGCCGATCGGCACGAGGATTTCCTCGCGGGTCGCCAGCGTCTTCACCTTCACCTGTGGCCACTCGTCGCCCACGAGCACGGCCCGCGTAGCCCCGAGTAGCTCGGCGGTCTGGAATTGCTTCCCGACCTTGGCCGCAGTGAGAGGAAAGTCCACCCGCTGTCCGGCATCGCGCAACTGCTGCACGAGAGCCAGCGCATCAGACCGGCGCTCTTCCTTCGCCACGACGACGTAGATATCGCAAGCGCGCTCCTGCTTGAGCCACGCATCGCGTTGCGCCGCGGCCGCCGGAACATCGTCGATGAGATTGGCCAGCACGACATCGCCCATGCCGAAGCCGAGCGCCGGCAGGTCGACCTTGCCGTCGCTCATCAGGCTGAGCAGCTTGTCGTAGCGGCCGCCTCCGGCCAGCGCGCGTTCATTCTTGCTGCGGTCGAAGACTTCGAAGACCACGCCGGTGTAATAGGCCAGACCGCGGACGATCGCGTAGTCGATGTCAATGAAGCCGCCGAGGCCGCGGGCGTTCAGGCCTTCGACCACGGGCACCAGTTCCGCGGTCGGCGTCTTGCTTGGCGCATGAAGTCGAGCACGGCTTGGGCAGTGAGATTGAATTTGCGCAGCAACTCATCGGTTTTCTCCGGCGGGTTGCGCTCGGCCTTGTCGACGATCTGGAAAAATTCGTATTCGTCCTCCGGCTTGCCACCGGACTGGATGAAGAATTGTTGCCACGCTGTACGACTGCTCAGGCGAACGGCAAAATCCGCTTCTGTCAGTCCAAAGGCGCGAAGCATGTCGATCAAGATGGCGATCAGTTCGGCATCTGCGGCAGGAGTAGGCTCGCCGACGATGTCACAGTTGAGTTGGTAGAACTCTCGAAGCCGGCCGCGGCCCTGACGCTCGTGCCGAAAGAAATTCGGCACGCAGAACCACTTCATCGGCTTTTTGAAATCGCGCTCACGAGCTGTGACCATGCGAGCCAGGGTCGGCGTCATTTCCGGGCGCAACACCCCTTTCAGCGAGCCGGGATCCGCCGTAGCGCCGACCGTGAACATCTGCCCGACGAGTTCGCCACCGCTCTTCTTCTCGTAGAGAGCCATGGATTCGACGACCGGCCCATCGTACTCGACAAAGCCATAGCGCCGCGCGACTTCGCGCCATTTGGTGAGGATGTAATTCCTCCGCGCGCAGTCGTCGGGATAAAAGTCACGGAAGCCGGGCAGGGTTTGCACTGGATTTGGGAAAGTTGAGAGTGGAGTGATGAGAGTTGAGAGTCGGCGGCCTTTCTGCGGCAACGTCGGTCCGCGACGAGGCAAAATCCCTTTTGGCGCGGAGCGCCGCATGAAAGTGGCAAAGAGGAGGACTATCAACTATCAACTCTCAACCATCAACTTTTCCTCACCCGCGCGGTGGACTTTCAACCCTCAACTCTCAACTCTCAACTTCTGCGCGGGCTGAAAGTCCGCCATTTCCGCTGCTTCGATGCGCGGGAGGTGGAGTTTGCCCCGGGGTTGAACTTCATCGTCGGGCCGAATGCGCACGGGAAGACGTCGTTGCTGGAGGCTGCGTGCATTCTTCTGCGGCTGCAATCGCCGCGCATTACCCGGCTGGCCCACGTGATCCAACACGAGCGCCGGGGGTTTGTCGTGGACGGCTATTTCGGCGTGCGGCATCTGCAATTCTACTTCAGCCGTGAACGCAAGAAGCTGGCCCTGGACGAAGTCGAGCAGAAGAGCGCCCGCGAATACCTGGAAATCGGACGCGTCGTCTATTTTGCCAATAGCGACATCGAGCTCGTCCGTGGCTCCGGGGATGGGCGTCGTCGTTTCCTCGATTTCGTGGCCACCCAGCGTGATGGGACTTATCGCCAGGCCTTGCGCGACTACGAGCGTGCGCTGCGGTCGCGGAATCTGCTGCTCAAGTCGTCATCGCCGCGCTGGCGGGAGATCGCGGCATTTGACGAGCCATTGTTGAGCGCCGGACAACGTGTCGCCGCCGCGCGGGCGAAATTGATCGAAGAATTGCAGCCCGAGGCGGAGAAAGCGCATCGCGGGATCAGCGGCGCCCGGGAGCAATTGCAACTCGAATACGTGCCCGGTGGCGGCGAAGATTTTCCCGCGACGCTGGCCGCTGCACACAATGAAGACGCGCGGTTGCGCCAGACCAGCGCCGGCCCGCATCGCGACGACGTGCGCTTCATGCTGAACGGCCAATCGTCCAGCTTTGCCAGCGAAGGCCAGCAACGCACCCTGGTGCTGGCCTTGAAGCTCGGCGCCGCGCGACTGCTGGAGCAGCGCTTTGAAAGCGCCCCGGTGCTCTTGCTCGACGATATCTTCGGCGAACTCGACCTCGACCGTCGGGCCGCTCTGCTTGCCGCGCTGCCCGCCAGCGCGCAGAAGATCATCACCACGACGCACCTCGACTGGCTGCCCGCCGAGGCCGAGGCATCGATCATTCGTCTGGGGTGAGCGGAGGCGAAAGCCGGAGGGATGCGCTCCTGCGCGTTCCCGCTCTTCCCGCCGCTTGCCCGAAAATGGGGAACGCTCAGGAGCGCGTCCCTCCGAGGATTTGCGCTTCCCCGCAACGCCGCTACCGCTGCGCCGCATCTTCAGGGGCGTCCTCCTCGGCCTTCTCCGCTAGAGCTGCCCGGGCGAGTTGGCGTTTATAAATCCGTCGGCGATTGAACCAACGCAGCAGGTAGATGCCGACCAAGGCGATGGCGAGCGAGATGAACAAGAGGTGCGCGTGATGGTGCCGCTCAACCCGGCCGATGATCTTCAAGGCGAGGCTGGTGAAGTTAAACCCCACCGTGACGAGCATGCCGCCCCAGAGCGTCAGCGCCAGGAGTTCGATCCCCGCAAAAGTTGCGTAGCGCAAATGATGGATGCCCCAGAAAACCGAAGTCGGATTGCGCGTGCCGTAAACAAACCGCGCGAAGAAAATTTCCCACGGGCCGAAGCGATTGGCCAGCCGCTCGATCGTCGGGCCGATGCGTTGATAAACCCGGCTCGACTTGAACCACTCCGAGTGGTGGTGCCCGATGACGAACCAGAACGTATCGTGAATGAGCGCACCGACGATGGCGGCCCCCAGGGCCGTGAAAACATTGAAGTCATCCGATGTCCCAGGATCGCCATCTCCCAGCCGGGCCACGACCCCGATGGCAATGAACGACACGTCGTTCTCCAGCAAGGCGAGGAGAAAGGCTGCCCAGAGTCCGTAGTGGTTGAGGAACTCTCGCATGAAGTGGTGTCAGGAAAAACGCGTCGGGGGCTATATTGCCTCAACCCAGTAGCGGCCTGCAAACTTCCGCTGAACTTTAACCTCAATCCGATGCATTTTTCCGGTGCAAAGCGGATGCAGAGGAGTAATCTCGCCCCCTTTTCCATCCATGCCCATGCCTACTCCTACGACTCGCGAACTCTACGACCAATACGTCATCCCGACGTATGCGCGTTTTGATTTGCGCTTGGCGCGAGGGCGGGGGACCGAAGTCTGGGATGAAGACGGCAAACGCTATCTGGACTTCGGCGCGGGCATCGCCGTCACCTCCATCGGCCACGCGCATCCGCGGGTCATCGCTGCCATGCAGCAGCAGATCGCCACGCTGGTCCATACCTCGAATCTTTACTACACGCGCCCGCAAGCCCTGCTCGCGGAGCGGCTTGTGCGCCTGACCTGCACGCCGGCGCCGCCGCGCGGCAAAGTCTTTTTCTGCAACAGCGGCGCGGAAGCGAACGAAGCGCTTTACAAACTGGCCCGGAAATTTGGCAACGACGGCGCGCCTCCCGCACCGAAGCACAATGTCGGCGAGACTGTCGGGGTGAATTCCTACCGGCACGAGATCGTCACCATGATCGGCTCCTTCCACGGCCGGACCCTCGCGGGCATCGCGGCCACGGGCCAGGAGAAGGTAAAGAAAGGCTTTGAGCCGCCGGTGCAAGGTTTCTCCCACGTGCCCTTCAATGATGGCCCCGCGTTGCTCGCCGCTGTGCAGGAGCCCGGTACCGTCGCCGTGTTGCTCGAGCCGATTCAGGGCGAGATCGGAGTGAACCCGGCCACAGCCGATTTTTCTCCAAATGGCGCGGGACCTGTGCGACCGTCACGGCCTGCTGCTCATGTTCGATGAAGTGCAGTGCGGCCTCGGGCGCACCGGTGACTGGTGCGGATGGAAGACGCTCGCCGGGCCGGACCTCATGCCCGACGCGATTAGCTGGGCCAAGGGCATCGCCGGCGGATTCCCGCTCGGTGCCATCTGGGTCAGCGACCGGATGGTCACGCTCAAGACGGGCGAGACCAAACCCGCTCTGTGACCTGCTCGGGCCGGGCACGCATGGCACGACCTTCGGTGGCACGCCGTTGGTCAGCTCGGGCGCGAATGAAGTGCTCAGCGTGATCGAAGAAGAAGGCATGCTTGAAAACGCCCGCACCATGGGCGCACACGCTGTGGCGGCCATCCAGGCAATCCAGTCTCCGTTGATCAAGGAAGTGCGCGGCGTCGGTCTCATGCTCGCTTTCGAACTCGTGCCGGATTTCGTCGAGCGTGTGCCCGCCGCGGCCAAACGCGCGCCGAGCCTGCTGGTCGTCGACGCCTTGCACGAAGCCGGCTTGCTCAATGTCCCCAGCGGCACGCACGCCGTGCGCTGGCTCCCGCCGCTCAATGTCTCCCGCGCGGAGATCGACGAGGCCGCGGACATCCTGCGCCAGGTCCTCGCGAAGTTTTAAGAACCGGGCTGGCCGGTGTCGGGGCCGTGTCCACGATCTACGCCGAAAATCCGTCATGGAATCTTTGCGCAAAACGAGCGGAAGAAGACTTGATTTCCCGGCGTCTCGGGTGGACAACCGACGTTTTTTCCGCCTGACATGAAACACCTCCTCTCCATCGAATCGCTGACGCGCGACAACATTGAGGCCATCCTCGAACTCGCCGCGAAGATGAAGACCATGCGGGGGTGTCTCGATGCGCACCCGCTGAAGCATCGTTGCTGGGCGCTGATTTTTACCAAGAGCTCGACGCGCACCCGCGTGAGCTTCGAGGTCGGCATCCGCGAACTCGGGGGCGACGTGCTTTTCCTCAACGCGAACGACATCCAGCTCGGCCGTGGCGAACCGATCAAGGACACGGCGCGCGTGCTCGGGCGCATGATCCATGGCGCGGTCATCCGTACCTACGCCCAGCAGGACGTAGTGGACTTCGCCAATTACTCCGGCCTGCCGACGATCAATGCGCTGACCGACGAGGAGCATCCCTGCCAGATCCTCGCCGACCTCCAGACGATCCGCGAAAAGCTCGGCAAGATCGATGGCAAGGTCGTGACCTTCATCGGCGATGGCGCGTGCAATGTGCCGGTGTCCTGGATGTGGGCCGCCGCGAAACTCGATTTCCAATTGCGCATCGCCGCGCCGAAGCCGTACCAGCCGGATGCTGCGCTGCTGGCGAAGTTGAACACGCGGAACGTCACCGTCACCGAGGACCTCAGTGCCGCGGCGGAAGGCGCCGACGTACTTTACACCGATGTGTGGGTGAGTATGGGCAAGGAAGAGGAAGCGGCCTACCGCATGGCCCAACTCGGCAATTACCAGATCAATTCCGAACTCGTTTCCCGGGCCAAGCCCGGTGCGTTGGTCATGCACTGTCTGCCCGCCTATCGCGGCAAGGAGATCACCGACGAAGTGCTCGAGGCCCACGCCAATACGATCTTCACTCAGGCGGAAAACCGTCTCCACGCGCAGAAAGCGATCCTGAGCCTGCTCGCGCGGCATTAGGGCGTTTCTCGGAATTCGTTTCCGAATCGAAGCTGAAGGGAAGCGCGCCATGCTTCCATGTCGGCGTGCAAAGCACCGACCGCGCGGTGCCCTCCAGTGCACTGCGGTCGGTCTACTTTTTGGCCGGCGGTGGAGGCACGGTGCCGCCGGTGCGCTTCACGAGTTCCAGGACTTTGTTGATCAGCGTATCTTCGACTGCGGGAGCAAAGCGGGTTGGGAGGCCGTAGTAGATGATACTGGCGTCGGCTTCGTAACCGCCTTCGGTGAGAATGCGCATGGAGGGCACATAGGCGAAGACATCGTTGCAATAGGCCGCGTTCCAGAGGCGTTCATTCGGTAACTCGCGCTTGAGGCGATAGTCATAGTCGACGACCACTTCGCCACTCAGGGCGATGAGGGTGAGGGAATTGCCGAAGCGCAGGACCTGCACCGGCGCAGGATAACTCGTGGCAAGAGGTTCGCCGCGGGCGATACGATCGAGGAAACGCTGGGCGTAACGTTGCGTCGCGAGCGCTTTTTCCTGGAGCTTGGCCTCGTAGTAAGCCTTGTCGGGCGTTTGGCCGATCGGCAGGTCCACGCGATCGAAGGCTGTGGCGATCGGGCCATCCACGGCGAGCATCGGTTCGCTCAAGGCGCGCGCCACCGCGCCGGCCATCTGCAGGCCATGCGCGTGGGCGAGCGCGAGGCTGCCCCGAGGGTTGGGATTCGCATCGGCGCCGCAGCCGGTGATGAAAAGCGCGGTGGCGCCGGTGTAAGTATGCTCGAGTTCCTCCTCCGCGTAACCTGCCCAGTCGGGGCTCACTTCATCATTCGGCCCAGGCGTGGTGCAATGGCACGCATAACCGAAGAGGATGGCCTTGGTGGAACGATCTTCGCGCACGGCGCGCAGCACCGGCACGTCGCGATCGACGAGGCCATTGGGATTGACGCCGAAGCCGACGCCCTTGGGGCCAAATTGGCGGCGATTGCCGGCAAAGAAAGCTTCGCTACGGCCGAACGACAACGCCGCCGGTTCGAGGTCTTTCACCGCGGCCTTGGCGGCGACGACGGCTTGATCGAGGAAATAGCGCGTGTAGCGCTTGGTCGCCTTGGCCTCATCATCGCTGAGGCCATACATGTCCGTGAGGCCGCCATCGATGACCGGTGTCGAGTGGCTATGCGAACAGCAGAAGAGGAAATGGGCGCGATCGATCTTCAGCTCCTGCTCAAGGCGCGTGGCGAGTTCGTCGTTGAACGCGCGTGGCGTGCCGATGGTGTCGGCGGTGATGATGAGCATGGTCGCGCCGGTGGAGTCCTGAATGGCCAGGGCCTTGGCGAAGATATGCGTGTCCACATTTGCCGTGGGCTTGAGGCGCGAGGCATAGCCACCGAGGCGGACGGGCTCCATGGGAGTGATGTCCGCGCGGCTGACGCCGACCTTGAAATTCTGGGCTTGGACGGTGAGTGCCGTGCCGGCGATGAGCACACAGAAAAGATGGGAGAGGAAACGGTTCATGGGGGTGAAACGAGGCTGGGGACCACGGAGAAGGAGCGTCCATGGGCGAGAGTTCTTAGTGTCCGGATTGCCTGAACCACCGGATATTCCTCGCTTGCGATTGTTGCGCGGCTTGTTAAGCCATGGACCTATCCTATGAAGACGATCCATTTGGCGGCGTTTTGCATCGCGGCTTTGGCAACCAGTCTGGGGGCGGCGGAGCCGAAGGGCCTGGCCACGCTGAAAAAGGAATACGCGCAGAACGCGCATCCCGATGAAGCGGCGCGTGTCAATTACGTGCGGATGCTTGCCGACCTGCGCGCCACGCTGGCGAAGCGCAATGGTAATTGGCAGGCGGTGGATGCGGAATTGCGCAAGCATCCGGCGCCGAAGAATGCGAACTCCGCGGCTTACACGAAATTGCGCGTCGGTGAGTGGACCTCACCGCGCCACGGTTATGTCTATCGCAAGGACGGAACGTGGTCGATGACACCGGTCGAGCCCGGCGCGACGCACGGAAAATGGAAGATCGCAGGGAACCAATACTTCGACGGCGCCGGGGCCGATATGACGAAGTACACGATCATTTTGCTGACTTCGAAGAACTTCATTTTCACGGATGGCCAAGTGGTGTTCTTCGAGAAGCGCGGAAGAGAGTAGCAATCCCTACTGCGGATCGACGTTCTGCAGGATGATCTTGTTCTCGGCGAAATGGCCGAGGCCCATTTGCTCGCCCATTTGCAGCCACTCTGCCCGCGAGGCGATGGAGGGGAGCTTGGATTGCTTGCGCCACGTTTCGATGAGCCGGAAGGCGTTGGCGTCGAGCGCGAGGGCGTCCTTGCTGGCGTAGATGGTGTGATTCGGAAAGGCGTAGTTCGGATTGAAATGCGGACCGCTGGCGTATTGGGCGAGGAGCCCGTCCATGATGGTGAGGACGACTTTGCCGCCGACTCGTTCGTCGGCGTAAACGTCCAGCAAGCTCGAGGCGGCATCGCTGTCGGTCTGGACGAAGCGTCGCCAGTTATCGAGATTCGGCACGGTCATGTTGTAGATCGCGCCGGCCACGCCGCAGCCGGCTTCATCGGAGAGCACGGGTACGTTGATGACTTTGTTGACCTGCTTGCTGAGCACGGTGGCGAGGTAGCTCGAGGAGCTGAGCTGATCGGCGGGCTCGGGATTTTTGCCGAGCTTGCCCTGCTTTTCCGCGAAAAGGAGATCTCCCCAGATGAGCTTGCCGAGGATGGGCGCGGAGAACTGGGCCGAGCGGTCGAAGCCGCGGGCGGGCGGAATGCTCAAGAGCTGGTAGCCGCCCTTGGCGGGGGTATAACCGGCCGATTGGAGTTCCTCGGCTTCGCGGTCCCACACGATCACGCGATTGCGCGGGATGCCCGCTTGTTCGAGACCCTCCAGGATCGCCTCCACGATGCCGTGATGAGAAGCGAAGTAACGGCCGCCGACCGCGGAGATCTTGATGCCGACGTGATCGGTCGGCGCCACCAGCGAACGCCAGGCCCTGGCGGTGTCGTTCTGACCCGTGGCCGCGCGCACCACGCGGTCCACCATGCGACGGCTGACCGCGGTATTCTCCTCCAGTTGCGTCAGCGAGGTGGCGTCCTGTGAGACGTAGATCGTGGAGGTAGGAGGCAGTGGAGGTGGTGCAGCAGGAGGGCTCGCGGGATCCGCCGCGAAAAGCGGCAGGGAGCAGAGAACGGCGAGGGCCGCGAGCTGAAAGGGAAGGGACACAGCCCGCGAATATGCGGCCACTGTCCGTTGTGTCAATGCGCCGCCGCTAGCGAAGCGCACTGGTTAGTCGAGGCCCATCGAGCGGAGCAGCGCCCTGTCGATCCGGCCGGTCACTTCCAGGCTGTGATCGTACTGATACTGGCGGATGGCCGCGCGGGTGCCGGCGCCGATGTCGCCATCGATGCCGCCGTGATAATAGCCATCGTGGCGGAGCGCGCGCTGCACGTCCACGGCCAGGTTGTCGCCATGGTCTTCCACGCGTGCGCCCCGGTAGGTCGGGGCGGGAGCGTCGGGAGCATCGCCGTCGTAATACGCGTCCGCAGCGTAGCCACCATCATAGTAGGGCGCGGAGTAGTACGGATAGTAGGAGTAGAAGGGGGAATAGCCACCGTAGCCGTAGAAATGCACGTGAGAACCGTAGCCGTAGGAGTGGCCGTGGGAGTAATAGCCGTGACCACCTCCGTGCCAGCTTCCGCCACCGCCGTGCCAGTTGCCGTTGCTCCCTCCATGGCCTCCGTGGTCTCCGTGGTCTCCGTGGTCTCCGTGGTCATGGCTGAATCCCGTCGCCGGAATGGCCAGGCAAAGGGCGGCGACCAGACTGGAGATGCGAGCGAGATTGTTCATGGAATAGAGGTTCTGGACATGAGACGGAAGACCGGGCCGTTGTCTTCAAAGGAAATCTGCCGCATTTACGCTGGCTGGCAAGAGGCCATTCATTTTCCCGCGGGTTCAACCAGCGTAGGCCGGCCGTCCTTGAGCGTGATGGGTGGGCAATAGAGGCCGAGCGGCTCCCGCTTCCACCAGCCGGGATGCCCGTCGCCGTAGCGCGTGAAATGGTAGTCGTAGACCACCGCGCGGAGGTAGCGGGGTGGGTGATCGGGGAAGGGATTGTCTTTCAGGAGGCCGAGCACCTCGGGGGAGCCCTGGAGCAGGCGGACGAGGAAATTCACGAACCATGGGTTGTCCTGCAGATTGCTCAACGCAGCGAACCACATCTGCCAGTCGAGTCGTGGCTGGTGGGGTGCGACGAGACCCGGGCGGGCGTTGACGTCGCCGGGCTTCCAGCGGAATTCGTAGGCGCGCCAGTGCTCGCCGTCGTCGCTGCCTTCCACGCTGATCTCGTGGCGCGAGGTGGTCATCACGCGAAAGAGGCCGTAGCCGTTGAAGCTCATGGTGGGGGCAAGCACCCGGGAGAGAAGCCACGGACGCGGATTCCAGATCCGCATGGGCACCGGCGAGGAGAGGAGCGGCCCGATCGTGACCGAAACGTCCACGGCGATCAGCGACCAGAGACCGAGTCGCGCGAGGATCGACCACGGTTCGGGCTGGGGCCCGGACGCCTTCATCCGCGTGAGGCGCAGGGGCCATGCGGTGTCATCGAAAAGCAGCAGACACAGTGCGATGGTAAGCCAATTGAAGAACGTGTAGTTGCCGGTGGCGAGAATGCCCACCTGCAAGGCGATGAGCGCCCAGGCTCCGCCGTGCCGCCAGCGTCCCGGCGCGAGGATGAGAAACGGGGCACCCAGTTCGATGATGAACATGATGAGCGTCACCATGGACAGGATGCCATCGGGGATCTGGTTGGCGTACCAGGCGGTCCAGAGCGGGAGCGGTTGCGTCTCGAAGTGGTAATCCAGGGCCGCGAGGGACCACCAATTGGAATCGCCGGCGCTGAGCTTGACCGCGCCGGATTCGAACATGAGACGGAAGAGCAACCACCAGAGCAGCCACAGCCCGGCCTGTTGCGAAGGCCGCCAGCGAAGCCAGTCCGCGCGCCATTTCCAAGGCAGCAGCAACGCGGCGGGGAGGGCGGTTTCGAGGAGGAGCGCGTCCCATTGGAAATTCGTGAATGGAGTGGCGATCCAGCACAGCGAAAGGTACAGCGCCCACAGGAGCAGCGAGCACAGGCCGGGGCAGCGCCCGCAGATCATGACGATGGAGAGCAGCGCGCCCACGACGCAGAGCGTGACCAGCATGGTGTCGCCGGCATTGATCCAGCAGAGGGTCAGCACTTCGACCAGCGCCTGAGCACCGAGTTGATTCCACACGGCGTCGAGGAATTTTTGCGCGGGGGAGATGCCGTTCTCGCCCGCCAGGCCGCGAATCTGCACCCCGAGCGAAGCAAAGGCACAAAAGAAAATCGCCCCCAAGGCCCGGGCAAAAATCCAGCGGGCACGGGTAAAGATTTGCGGGGTCAACGGGGCGAACATCCCGCTAGCAAATCGGCTCCGAGTATTCGGAGGCAAGCCTTGTCGCGCGGAAAGCGCAGCGGGATTGGCCTGCGCGTCCGACGCGTCCTTTTACGGCACTGACTGCGAATCCGCGGGCGGGGTGGCGGGGGCCGAAGTGGCGTGATTGGTCGTGTCCCAGCGGCGTTGGTCGCTCATCCACGAAGGCGGCGTCCCCTGGGGTTGCGCACTGGAGAACGTCGGCGCCGACGTGGACGGAGTGGGCTTCAGTCCAAATTGAACTTTGAGCGGTTGTTGCCAGCCGATCATGACGATCGCTGCCAGGAATCCAAAATAGAGCATCCAGCCGATGAGCTTACCCATATTCGTTAGCGGGTTTGATGGAGCAGGGGTTCGTTGGTGTGGACGCCAGAGCGATCCACGCCCGATTGCTTGGTGCTGTCCAAGACGCTCTTTTGCTGCATCCAGGATGGATCGCTATGAACGGTGGCCGGCACGGCCGGACCATTCGCTGCTGGTTGAGAAGTAAAGAAACCGCCTCCTCGCGAAATCGTCGCGGCGATAAAAATGCAGTGGTCCCTATAGGACTTTTCCCAGCCGGTCGCGATCAGCACGACCCCAAGAAGCAACGCCACCATTTCTCTCATAGTTGCCGTATTTGCCCAAATTAGGGCGGTGATGGTCAAGGATATTCAGCCGGGGCTAAATGTTTCTTAACGCCGGCGGGCCGTCTTTTTGTCTTTCGAATTTTGGCAAAAAGAGATTTTGCCAGTGGAAGTCCGAGGCGAAGCCTGGCGCGCTGCTATTTCGACTTCGTTTTGCTCATCCGCTCGATCTCAGCGAACTCGGCTGGCGTGATCGGCATGACCGACAGGCGGGATTGGCGCAACAGCTTCATCTCCTGCAGCTTCGGGTTCTCCTTGATCTCCGCCAAAGTCACGGGGCGGGGGAGCGGCTTCACCGGCACCAGATCCACACAGGACCAGTCGCCTTCCTTGGCCGTCGGGTCGGGATACGCTTCCGCCGCGACCTCGGCCAGGCCCACGATCTCCTTGCCCTCGACGCTGTGGTAAAAGAGCACGCGGTCGCCCTTGCGCATGGCGCGCAGGTTGAGCCGGGCGGTGAAGTTGCGCACGCCGGTCCAGGCCGTGCGGCCATCGTCCACGAAAGTGGACCAACCGTAGGCGGTCGGCTCGGATTTCACCATCCAGGATTGCGTGGACTTCTTGCTCATGTCGCGGAATGAGCCGGAAAGCCGCCCCGGGCACAAGAAAAACGGTGTACCGACAACGATACGGGATTGCCACAATTAGGCGTTGCCAGATAGGAGAAAGGCCATACACTCCGCGCTCTTTTCCCCCTTACAGAGAGTTTTATGTCTGCCGTTGTCGCCAGCTTTTTCGTTGATTCCGGTCTGACCTTGTCCTTGGTGTGTGCGGTCCTTGGGCTCGGCTTCGCGTTTTTCCTAATCAGGACGATCCTGTCGTCTTCCGCCGGCAATGACCGGATGAAGCAGATCGCCGCTGCGATCGAGGAGGGCGCGAAGGCTTATCTCGGCCGTCAGGTACGCTCGATCGCGATGATCGCCGTGGTGTTGGTCATCCTGCTGGCGATCTTCAAAGATCTGCCGACCGCCGTGGGGTTCCTGCTCGGCGCGGTCTGTTCGCTGACTGCGGGCTTCATCGGCATGCGTATCGCGGTGATGGCCAATGTGCGCACCGCGCAAGGCGCAACGGAGAGCCGCAAAAAGGCGCTGCAGGCGGCCTTCAACGGCGGTGCGGTGACCGGGCTTCTCGTAGTCGGCCTGGCGCTGCTCTCAGTGGGAATTTTCTGGCTGGTGATGAACAAGATCAACCCGGGCAAGGCATTGTCCTCGCTGGTCGGCGTGGCGCTCGGTGCTTCGCTGATCTCGGTCTTCGCGCGGCTCGGCGGCGGCATTTACACCAAGGCGGCGGATGTCGGTGCGGACCTCGTGGGCAAGGTGGAATCGAATCTCGACGAAGACGATCCGCGCAACCCGGCGACAATCGCGGACAACGTGGGCGATAACGTCGGTGACTGCGCGGGCATGGCTGCGGACGTGTTCGAGACCTATGCCGTGTCGCTCATTGGCGCGGTGCTCGTGGGGGCGCTGACCGTGGGCATGGGAGCGCCGGTGATTTATCCGTTTGTCCTCGGCGGTCTGGCGATCATCGCTTCGATTATCGGGATCGTTTACGTGAACATGACCACCGCCAAACCGGCAGCGGCGCTGATGCGTGGCGTGCTCCTGAGCGCGGTGGTTTCGGCGGTGGCGTTCTGGCCGGTGACGCAGTCGATGTTCGGCGAGGGCTTGCACGTGCGCGATGTCATGAGCGGCCTGGAGATGAGCTATTCGGCGCTCGGCATTTATCTCGCGGCCATCGTCGGCCTGGTGATGACCGGTGCGGCGGTGTTGATCACCAACTACTACACGTCCACCGAATACCAGCCCGTGCGGAAGATCGCGGAAGCCAGCATCACCGGTCACGCGACGAATATCATCGCCGGCCTCGCGGTGGGCCAGCAGGCCACGGCGTTGCCGGTGCTCTGCATCGGTGCTTCGATCTGGCTGAGCTACCACTTTGCGGGTCTCTACGGGATCGCGGTCGCGGTCATGGCCATGTTGGCCATGGCGGGGATCATCATCTCGCTCGATGCTTTCGGGCCGATTACCGACAACGCCGGTGGCATTGCCGTGATGAGCGGCTTGCCGAAGGAAGTGCGCGCGATCACCGATGAACTCGACGCCGTCGGCAACACGATGAAGGCTGTGACCAAGGGCTATGCCATCGCCAGCGCCGGTCTGGCGGCGATCGTGCTGTTCGGCTCCTACTTCGTGGATCTCAAGCATCACCTCATCGAGGTGCGGCATATCGCGGAGACCGACTTGAATACCATGCTCGAGTTTTCGCTCAAGGATCCGAAGGTCATTATCGGGCTCTTCATCGGCGGTTTGCTGCCGTATCTTTTCTCGGCGTTTTCGATGAATGCCGTGGGCCGCGCCGCGGGTGCAGTCGTCACCGAGGTGCGCCGTCAGTTGGCCGCGCGTCCAGGCATTTTGAAAGGCGAAGACACACCGGAATACGGAGCCTGCGTGGATATCGTGACCAAGGCAGCGTTGCGCGAGATGATCATTCCCGCGCTCTTGCCAGTGCTTGTGGTGGTGCTGGTCGCGGCGATTCCCGCGCTCGGCATGGTGGTGCTCGGCGGGGTGCTTGTCGGTTCCATCGTCACGGGTTTGTTCATGGGTATTTCCATGACCAGCTCCGGCGGAGCCTGGGACAACGCGAAGAAATACATCGAGGAAGGCCACCACGGCGGTAAAGGCAGTGAGGCTCACAAAGCCAGCGTGACCGGCGATACTGTGGGTGATCCCTACAAGGATACGAGCGGTCCGGCGATTAATCCGATGATCAAGGTTGTCAATATCGTCGCGATCCTCATTATCCCGATCCTTTTTTAAAGCGCCGCACCCGTGGCGCATTCCTGCTCCATGAAGACGCTTTTCCTGACCAACGAATATCCGCCCACCATCTACGGAGGCGCGGGGGTGCATGTCGAATATCTCTCCCGCGAGCTGGCCAGGCTCATGGAGGTGGAGGTGCGCTGTTATGGCAAAGAGCACCGCGAGGCGCGCATCGACACACCTTCGCTGAAGGCCACCGGCTTCGGTCTCGATGCCTCGCATTACACCGCGCCGAAACAGCTCCATTCGGTCTTCGGCGCCGTCCAGCGCGGGCTCGATTGGAACACGATGAACATCGATGCCGACATCGTGCACCTGCACACGTGGTACACCCACATGGCAGGCATCATGGCGAAGCTGAACTACGGTATCCCGATGGTGCTCACGGTGCATTCGCTCGAGCCGCTGCGCCCGTGGAAGCGCGAGCAGCTCGGCGGCGGTTACGATTTCTCCTGCTGGGTGGAAAAGACAGCGCTGGAAATGGCGGATGCGGTCATTGCCGTTTCCGCGGAGACCAAGGCGGACATCCTGCGTTTCTTTAACGTTCGCGAGGATCGCATTCACACCATCTACAACGGCATCGACCTCGATGAATATCACAAGGTCGAGACCACCGCGGCGCTGGAGAAATATGGTGTGGATCCCCATCAGCCCTATGTGCTTTTCGTCGGCCGTATCACGCGGCAGAAAGGCATCATCCACCTCGTGCGAGCCATCCAGCATTTCGCGCCCGGCTTCCAGGTCGTCCTTTGCGCGGGCGCCCCGGATACTCCGGAGATCGCCGCGGAAATGAAAGCGGCGGTCGCCGAAGCGCAGGCGAAACGGCCGGGCGTGATCTGGATTGAGCAGATGGTCAGCGTCCCCGAAAAAGTCGAGCTCTACAGCCATGCGGCGGTCTTCTGCTGCCCGTCGATCTATGAGCCCTTTGGCATCATCAATCTCGAAGCCATGGCCTGCGAAACGCCCGTGGTCGCCAGCGCCGTGGGCGGCATCAAGGAAGTCGTCCTGCCCGGCGAAACCGGCTGGCTCGTACCGCTGGCGCAGATGAGCGAGACGCCGTTCGAAGCGCTGCATCCAGAGACTTTCTCCCGCGATCTCGCTGAGCGTATCAATGAGCTCATGGCCAACCCGGAGATGCGCGAAAAGTTTGGCAAAGCCGGCCGCGCCCGCGCCGAAGCGCTCTTTGGTTGGAAAGCCATCGCCCAGCAGGTGCGCGATCTATACGCCAGCTTGCTCGCGAACCGGCGGTCGTGAGCCTCGACCGCCGTCGCCGCTTGCCGATGGGGTAAGCTTATGGCAATCTCGGTCGCATGAGCGTGCTCCATGCGCCTACCTATCGCTTGACAGTGGGAAAATACGAGGAAGTCGGGCGCGCCGGTATTCTCAACGAGCGTGTTCGTGTCGAGTTGCTGAACGGAAAGATCGTCGTTAAGGCGCCCCTCGGTTATCGGCATGCGACGGCGATGAATCGGTTGACGAAGTTTTTCGTCCAGCGAGCAAACGAGCGATTCATCGTTACGCCGGGAAACCCCTTCATTCTCGATGAATGCTCGGAACCGCAGCCGGATCTGTGTCTGGCAGATACGGCGATCGACACTCAAGGTCATCATGCGGGCCCGGAGCAAATCTTCCTCGTGATCGAGGTTTCCGACAGCACGGTGGCCTACGACCGCAAGGACAAAGGACCGGCTTACGCTCGCAATCACGTGGGCGAATACTGGCTGCTCAATCTGGCCGATAACGCACTCGAAGTTTTCCGTTCGCCTGGCGTGGATGGCTATCGCGAGAGCCTGGTTTTAAGTGCTGACGAAAAAGTCGCGCCGCTTTCATTTCCCGATCTGACGCTTCGCGTCGGCGATTTTCTGCCGTGATAGCTGGGAATTTCGGTGGACTGTGCTATGGGAGAGGAATGTCGTCCCCAAGAATGAGTCGCTTCGCTTTTCTCCTCGGCGCTTTGCTGCTTCCGGCGCCTCTGATGCAGGCGCAACCGGAGGGCGCTGTTTCCGTGGTCAAGCATGAGGGAATCATGGTCACTGATCTGAAGCAGCCCGAGTTTTTCATCTTCCAAAGTGGCACCAGGGAAGAGCATTTCGACGGCTCGGAAGCGACCATGATCGCTCAGGGTGGGATTGAGGTCGGTGAACCCATTACCGGGCTGCACTATCTGCGGCCGCGCCTGTCCGTGGATGGACCGGCTTGGAACGAAGCGGACAGAAAGCTGCTGGACGCGCAATTCCACGGCGCGGGCACGGGGAATTACTATTTGTTCAAGACCATCGAGGGGCAGCTTTTCTTTCTGCCCAAGGAAGGCGAGACCACGGTGGTGCGGATGGACTGGAAGCTCAAAGACGGCCGGACGGTCACCGTCTGGGCGCGGAAGTAGCTCCGGGTCTACATCGAGGTTAACGGCTCCGCGTGACGCGGTGCCACGCTCAAGCGTGAGCCGCTTCGGCCAGAGGCTGGACGAAAGCAGCGAGCTTCGGGACCAGCGTCGGGTCTTTGCCGAACTCGCCGATCTGCTTGACGATGGCGCTACCGACGACCACCGCGTCGGCGTGCTGCGCGACCTGGCGGACGTGATCGGGATTGGAGATGCCGAAGCCGACGGCGATGGGCAGCGAGGTGGTGGCCCGAATGGCCGCTACGCGTTCGGGCAGGGAGCTGGCGATCTCGGTGCGTTCGCCGGTCACGCCTTCCCGCGAGACGTAGTAGATGAAGCCGCTGGCGCCGTTGGTGAGCTGGGCGATGCGCTTCTCCGGGGTGGTTGGGGCGATAAGGCGAATCCGCTTGAGGCTGGTCTGCTGGGAAAGCTCGGCGTTCTGCGCGTCTTCATCGGGCGGCAGATCGAGGATGAGCAGTCCGTCCACGCCGGCTGCCTCGGCGTCGCGGTGAAAGGCCTCGAACCCGTAGCGATAGATCGGGTTCATGTAGGTATAGAGCACGATGGGAAGCTGCGAACGCTCGCGAATCTCCCGCACCGTCTTGAGCACACCGGGGACGGTGGTGCCGGCTTCGAGAGCGCGGCTGGCGGCGAGCTGATTGACGACGCCGTCGGCCAGCGGATCGGAGAAGGGGACGCCCAGTTCGAGAAGATCGACGCCGGCCTTTTCAAACGCCCAGGCAAGTTCGCGCGTCGCGTCGAGATTGGGGTCGCCCGCGGAGATGTAAGCGATGAGCGCTTTCTTTCCCGTGGCGCGAAGATCGGCAAATTTCTGGTCAATTCGATTGGGCATGGCTTGAAAAGGGAGGGACAGGATTAACAAGATTCGGCAGATGAACAGGATTTTTCGCGGGAGTGGCGTTATTCGCGAATCACCTGCGGCGTAGTGCCGCGGACAGCGCACGGAGAATCTTTTTCGCTGGTATCATCGTAAAGTGCAGGTAGCCTCCGGCCCCTGCTAATTATGAAATGGCTTTCCATTATTTCCGTCCTTGCCCTCGCGTTTGTTTTCAATGCCTGCGAAATGCACCCGACGAGCGATTCGCCCGGGGAAGAAGCCAAGGAATTTGGTAAATACGAAAAGGGCGGTGAGGAAAAAGCGGAAGCCAAACCCGCAGCTGAGCCGGCGGCAGCGGCCAAGCCGGAAGCGGCAGCGGCGACTCCTCTGCCGAAGCCGGGTGAAGCTCCGAAGTTTTTCCCGGAAAACAAGTAGCCGATCCCGGCTATGAATACGCCCCCGCCTGCGAACGGATCCGCGTGGCGGCGCTTGTGCCGGAGTTTTGGATGGGCCCGGCGGGGTGTCGTCGTTCTCTTGCGCACGCAGGCGAATGCCCGCATTCATGCGGTCGCTGCCGGATGCGCGATCGTCGCCGGATTTGTCCTGGGCATTACCCGGGGCGAATGGTGTGCGGTCGTTGCGGCGATTGGCCTCGTCTTCTCCGTGGAGGGACTCAATACCGCGATTGAATTCGTGGTGGACCTGGCCTCGCCGGAGCTGCATCCGCTTGCCGAAAAGGCCAAGGATGTAGCAGCGGGGGCAGTGTTACTCTCGGCGCTCACGGCAGCGGTGATCGGCCTGCTCGTTTTTGGGCCGCACCTTTTGGCGCTGGTGCAGCGCTAAGCGGTCGAGGCTGACGCTTCACCGGAGGTGGCGGGCGCCACGACCTTGCTCGTCAAAAACTGCAACGCTCGGGGAAAGAGGTGGGCGAATTCCAGGATGCCCGTCGCGAGCCAGGGACGGAGCACGGCGGCACGGGCGAGTTCGTTGACCCAAAGCCGGCCGCGATACAACCGGGCGTGCGCGGCGGCGAAGCCAGGGAGGTCATTCGCCAGCAAATGGCGGGCCGCCAGTTCACCGGAAGCGAGAGCGTAGTAGATGCCTTCGCCAGTGAAGGGTTCGACGATCCGCGCGGCGTCGCCGATGGCTAGAAGACGTTCGTGGACGGTCCCAATCGGAGCGCGGCTGAGCGGTGTGATCGTTCGCCAGGCGGTCTCGGGCGCAATGTCGAATCGAGCCGCGGCCCAGGCTTTCAAATCCGCCAAACGCTCGGGTCGAGCGACCAGGCAGAGGTTGAATTGTTCGTTGCCAATATCGTTCATCCCGCAATATCCGAATGGCAGAAAATGCATGGCCACCCGCTCATGCATGCCGGACGGGATTGGGAGGTGCGCCTGCAGCCCGATCCGATCCTTTGCGGCTGCCGGTAGAAGTCCGAGCAAGCGGGCGACCGTGGAGTTTCGGCCATCCGCGGCAATCAAGTAACGGGCGGAAAATGAGCCGCGGGTGGTTTGCAATTTCCAGCCGCTCTCGAGAGCAGTAAGCGGCGCGTCTTCATGCACTTCCGCGCCCAGTTCACGAGCGCGGTCGAGCAGGACCGCATCGAACAGTCGTCGGGGAATCGCGATTTCTCCACGGTCGGAATCCGGCAAGGGTAGACGCAGGGTCCGCCCTTGCGGACTGACAAAGGCGACTTCCTTGAGTCGGGAATGAGGTTGGGCATGCAGCCGGTCCGTGACGCCGAGTCGATCCAGGATCGGCCAGCACGCTGGATTCACGCAATCGCCGCAAACCTTGTCGCGCGGAAAGCGCGCCTTCTCGATGACCAGCGTGCGCCAACCGGCTTGTGCGCAATGTGCCGCGCAAGTGGAGCCCGCCGGGCCGGCGCCGATGATGGCGACGTCGTATTCCATGTGCCGCGATTTAGACGAAAGCCTCGGCCACGGAATCCGCCATGAGCTTGCCGCGGCGCGTCAGTACGGTGCGATCTCCGCGCTGCTCGAGAAAACCGAGTTCGCGGAACTCCCGCATTTCCTTGCTCCAGCGGTGAAGCGCATCGGTGGCAATGCCTTCGCGCGTGCGCACGGCAAATGCAGCGATCTCCCCAGTGCGCATCGCCGGGGTGAGCTCTTCCGAAAAACCGGTCGTACTTTCTCCCGCGAACACACGCTGCATGTAGGCCGCGGAATCCGGCACATTCTGCCAGCGCTGCAGGCCGACGGTGGAAAATGCGCTCGGCCCAAACCCGAGATAATCGGCGCCGCGCCAGTAGGCGAAATTGTGAGCCGACTCGAAGCCGGGCTTCGCGTAATTGGAAATCTCGTAGTGATCGAAACCGGCGCCGGTGAGGGTATCGATCGTGGTCTCGAACAGGGCGGCGTCGCGCTCGTCATCCTGCCGGAAGGTGCCCAGCTGGAGCTGGCGAAAATATTCGGTGTCTTCCTCGTAGGTGAGGCAATAGGAAGAAACGTGTTCCGGTCGCAACGCGACGGTGCGATCGAGGGTGGCCTGCCATTGCGCGAGCGTCTGGCCGGGCACGGCAAACATCAGGTCGATGTTGATGTTGGAAAACCCCGCCTCGCGCAGGAGGCCAAACGTCTTCTCCGCCTGCGCGGCATCGTGAACGCGACCCAGCGTTTTCAAGAGACCATCGTCCCAGGATTGCACGCCGAGGCTGATCCGTGAAACTCCCGCTTCCCGCAAAACACGCGCCTTTGTCCGCTCGAACCGTGGCCGGGTTCACTTCAAAGGTCCATTCGCGCAACTCTCGAAGGTCCAATCGGGCACGCAGGCCACCGAGCAGATACTCGAGTTGCTCACGGGTTAGCGCACTGGGTGTGCCACCGCCGAAATAGATCGTCTCGGGACGGAGTTCATATTTATGCCGACTGCTTCTACTTCACGGAGCAGAGCATCGAGGAAACGGGTGGTTTTGTTTTCCGTACCCGTCTCAACGTAGAAGCAGCAGTACGGACACAGCTTCGGACAAAACGGGATATGGAAGTAAAGATGCCGGATGGCGGACACAGCGCGGCAATATAACCATGAAGGCGCGAAGGGAAACCCTGGACGCCGTTATTTGGCGACAAGCCGGCTGACACAGCTTCGTGGCGCGCGATTAGTCCATCGCAGGATCGACGGCGACTGGCACCTCGCTGGCCGCGGTGACATGGTGCGTGCGGTGCGTCGGCCCGATCAGGAACGTCAATCCGCCGCCGATCAGCAGCAGCACACCGGCGGTGATGAATGACGACTGATAGCTGCCAGCGCTCGATGCGGTGAGCATCTGTTGCACTCGGCTCAGGATAAACCCACCCACGCCCCAAGCGGTGAAGAGAATGCCGTAATTGATGCCGAAGCTCTTCAGGCCCCAGAGATCCTTCGTCATCGACGGAAAGAGGGAAAGGTTGGCGCCGTAGTTGGCGCCGACGAGCGCGGCCAGAATCACGATGACCGCGGCGGGAGAGCTCTTCGACGCGGTGATGGGGATCGCGGCGAACATGAGCGCCGCCTGAAACGCGAGGACGATGAAGAGCGTCCAGCGTCGGCCGATCTTGTCGGAGAGTGTCCCGGCGGTGATGCGGCCACCCGCATTGCCCACGGCCATGATGGCGACGGCCAGGAAGGCCATTTCGCCCATGCTCTTCTTGGCCATGCCGCTGATGCTACTGATGACCATCAAACCGGCACCCGATCCGATGAAGTAGATGAACCACAGCAAGTAGAATAGCGGGCTGCGGAACAGATCCATCGGTGAGGCATTGGCAGCGGCCGGCTTGTTGGCCGATGCCGCACCACTCGCCGGAGCCGCCGAGTATCCCGCGGGCGGATTGACGAGGAATTGCGCCAGTCCGCAGACAATCACGGTGAAGGCGATACCGAAGATGAGCATCGAGCCCTGCAGTTTGTAATGGGTGAGCAGGTATTTCGAAAGGGGAGCCAGATACACCGGCGCGAGACCAAATCCGGATACTACGAGGCCGGCGATCATTCCTGTCTTCGAGGGCGGGAACCACTTGAGGGCCGGCGGTGTGGCTGATGAATAGCCGAAGCCCAGCCCGAGTCCGACGAGCAGGCCGAAGCCAAGCAACCATACGGTGTAGCTGCTGGTGAACGAAATGCAGACCATACCCGCGCCGACGAGCAAGCCACCGATCAAAGCGGTGAGACGGGGCCCGAGCTTGTCCTGGCAGCGTCCCGCGATGATCATCGCGAAGGCAAAGACGAGGCAGCACAGCGCGTAGGGATCGTTGAGTTGATCGGCTTTCCAGCCGGATTGGCCGTTGACGAACTCGCTCTTGATGGCCTCCTTGAACATGCTCCACGTGTAGAGCACGCCGAGCGCGAGATTGATGCCGAGGCCGGCGAAAGTAACCGACCAGCCGCGATGGACAACGGGAGACGGCTCGGGGGAGTTCGTGGAGGGAGTCATGGGCGTCGTCTAGCGCCCTTTTACCCTGTTGTCGAGGCGCGCGTGGTCGGTGAAGATGTGAATTCTTGTTAATGCTTGAGTGTCGCCGACTAACGACGGCCTGAGAGTTCAGCGGCGTCTCAATCGAACAGTGGCCTTACGTTCTGCGCCTCGCGACTTGACACTCTCAGCCGGACACCCGACACAACGCCCCCGCCATGATCCGCGCTTTTCTTTTCGATATCGGTAACGTGTTGCTCAAGTTCGACTTTTCCATTGCCCTGCGGAAGCTCGCGCAGCAGGGGGAGGTGCATGACCCGGTGGAAGTGATGGCCCGGATCGACCAGATCAAGCTGGGCTATGAGGACGGGCAGGTGGATCGCGCGGCGTTCCTGCGGGGGGCGTTCGATGTTCTCCGCTATCGCGGCACGGAGGAAGAATTTGTCGCGGCGTGGGAAGATATCTTCACGGCCAATGAACCCATGGTCGCGCTGGTGGAAAAGCTGCACGGGCGTTTCCCATTGTTTTTGCTCAGCAACACGAGCGACATCCACCGCGAATACGTCTTCCGGCGTTATCCGTTTTTCCACCGATTCACGGCGGGCACGTATAGCTATGAGGCGAAGGCGTCGAAGCCTGGACGGGAGATTTACGAGATCGCCCAACGCCAACTCGGCATTGAACCGGCGAGCACATTCTTCATCGACGACCTACTGCCGAATATCGAAACCGCGCGTTCGCTCGGCTTCAATGCGCACCATTACCACTACGACCGGCACGAGGCACTGCTCCAGCAACTCGCTGGCTTGGATGTCCGAGACATTTGACCATGAGAAGGGAAGGGGATGACGTAGGTGTCATCTCATTCGGTGCGCTCTGAGGTTCTTGCCAGGGCCTCCTTTCGATCATAGGATGTCGTTGTGCAATCGAGCAGCGCCACCGCTTGCAAAATGACGGCAGCGGAATTTTTTTTGCTGCCGGAAGGGCCGCCTTATTTCCAGTTACTCGACGGCGACCTTTATGTGTCCCCGAGTCCGCGTCGCTACCATCAGAAACTCATTCTTCGTCTTGCTGTCCTGTTGCAGACCTACCTCGACCGCACCCTTCTCGGTGAAATCTATGTGGCCCCCAGTGATGTGATTTTCACCGAGGATACGATTCTCAATCCAGACATCTATTACGTCAGCCGAGAACGGATGGGGATATTGACAGATCAGGGGGCTGAAGGCGCCCCCGACCTTGTGGTAGAAGTTCTCTTACCGAGCACGGCGAAGTTGGATTTAGGCCGCAAGCGGGAGGTCTATGCGGAATCCGGCGTGAAAGAAATGTGGGTTGTTTCTCCCAAAACGAGTGCCGTGGAGATTTACCGATTCCCGGAAAATCCCAATGAACCTGTAGCCGTAATTGGTTTCGGCAGCTCTCTGACATCGCCGATTTTTCCAGGCTTGGTGCTCCTGGTTAGCGATCTATTCAAAGATTGATTGGCCGGCTCTTCGGGCTGGAGTTCGCGGCCGCCTTTCATCTCTCGTCGCGCTCCTCGACCGGAAGCGATTAGGGGTGGGGTCGGTGAGAAGGGGACAATGGAACCTGTTTTTGCAATGATTCGAGCAGCTTTTGAGCAGGTGCGGAATAAGCGTCGAAACCACAAATGACCGAACCACCTCCGAATGCTGGGACGACCAATCCCTCACATTCCCAGCATACGGAAGTTTTCAGAATCTCGCGGCCTCTGCTCCGAAAGCGTAAGCCATAGGCAGGGTCGAGGCACATGGACCGATGCTCACCCGTCGGAAGGCTGCGCCAAAGAGATGCAATCTCAGCGGCGGTGGTTCCGCGGACGGTCTGGCGGCCTGCCACACCGTAAGCGTCGGCGTATTCGAATAGATCGGCGCTGTTCGGAGGGGCTTCTCGGCCCAAGGCGCAAATTTCGATTTCGTCCACGTCTTGGAGATGGTGGACGTAATGCGACGCAGCGAAGTCGCGAATGCTACCTTCGAAAAATATTCTGCGGCTTAAAAAGAGGAGAACCGGGAAGAGTAGCCCGAAGCAGAGAACGACGTACCACCGCTTCATGCGCCATACGCCGCCTAACGCGAAATATCCGACTGGCTCAGAATGGTGAACTGCTGCGAGCGGAGCACCGAAACGGCGCACTCATTGTCCTCGACGTGCAGCGCCAGCGCCGGACGGCCACGCGGACGTGTGATGAGGGCGTAGCTGCCGAAGATATTGCACTCCGCGGCGAGCAGCGCGGCGAGCAGGCGGCCGAGTTCCGTGGCGCCTTCCTTGAGCTCCACCACGACGAGGTCGCAGATGGAGAAGGGGATGGCGTGCTCCAGGAAAATCTGCTGCACGCTCTCGGGGTCGCTGACCACGATGCGCACGATCGCCGTATCCGCCGAGTCCTGCACGCTGATGGCGAGGACGTGGATATTGCGTTCGTTGAGCACCTTCACCACGTCGAGCAGGGCGCCGACGCGGTTGGAGAGGAAGATGGAAAACTGCGTGACGCGGGGGCCGCTGAGGCCCTCCGCCGTAGGTTGGGATCCGGATGACATCATCTACTACTTGTAACTGTAGACGAGACAGTAGTCCGACGCAGCACCGTCGACCACTTCTACTTTCACGAAAAAGACGCCGCTGTTATCGGGGGAGAACCCGACGGAGGCCACCGAGGTGTCCTGATAGTCTTCCGTGGCGACGGGCTTGCCCGTTTCGTCGTAGACAGTCACCCGCACCTTTTTGGCGGCGGGAGTCGCGCCGAGGGTGAAGTAATACTGGTTTCCCGCGTAAAGATTTACCTGGAGAAGCTTCGCCTTGCCGGGTTCGAAGCTGCCGGCCCAATAGCCATCGCGAAGCTTGAAGCCGTCGTTGGTAAACGCGCCGGCGATATCGAGGGCGGTGCGGCGTGCCGCGACTTCGCCGTCGGTGGCTGCGCACAAGGCCGTGGTCGCGGTCAGCGAGGCGCAGAGGAGAGTCAGGAACAGGCGTTTCATTTTTGTCTCTTGGAAATATCCTTCAAAGTATCCGCGGCGAGCTTGTTCACCTGCTGCACCTCCTCGGCCGTGGGTGCCTTGTCGAGCGGGAAGGCGATGAGATGTTGCAGATCGCCCATCTTTTTGCGGACGGACTTCACGCTGGAGTCGTCCTTGATCTTATCCGGCAGCTTGTCGAGGCGCTCGTTGAGAAAGGTGACGACTCCTGGTTGGCGGATGAGCTTGCCCCCAGTCGGGGTATAATGGGCCGCGATCTGGCCGCTGACTACCTCCATCCCACGCAGCCAGCCGCCGACAGTAACGAGGGTGACCAAGTCCTGATCCTTGGCTTCGGCCATGGATTGTTTCACTTCATTTTGCGTGGCCTCGAGCTCTTCCTTGAGCTGGTCCCACTGGTTCTTTTCCGCAAAAGCCGTGATGCTGCCGCTGCGTTCGAGCACGTCCTTGCTCACGCCGAGCGACTTGGCGAGGGTCAGGATGTCACGCCCGATATTCTTCACCTGCTGCTGATCCTGAGCCTCGATGGCGATGTAGCCATCAGCAATCAACCCGCCGAGATTCAGCGCCATCTGCGGGCGGCTGGTGTAATTCGTGCCGATGGGAATGCGAAACTTGGAGGACCAGTCGATCTTGCCCAGCTTGTTCAGCGAGGCCATGAATTCGCCGGGCATGGGCATCGAGAGCCCATCGGTGCGCGCGGCGCCAGCCATTTCTTCGGGGGTGAGCGGAGTCGCATCGACGGCAACTGCGGAGACGCATAAACAGACGAATGCGAGACTGCCCGCGAGCGGGCGAAGTTTCCAAAACATAAGGCACGATAAGCAAAGCGCGCAGTGATTGTCACCCGGCAATTTTCTGGAATACATCCGAAAAATTTCCCGTTGGCAGGGACGTGTGGCCTCCCGTAGTGTGCCCCTCCTATTTATGAAAGCCAAAGTCATCGTGTTGCCCAAGCAAAGTGTTCTCGATCCCCAAGGTGTGGCGGTACGCGATGCCATCCATCATCACGGCCTGCCGGCGGTCAAAGCGGCGCGGGTCGGCAAGTTCATTGAACTCGAGCTCGATGGCTCGCAGACCGAAGCGCAACTCCACGAAGTCTGCCGCGATCTGCTCAGCAATCCGGTGATTGAGGATTACAAGCTGGTGGTCGAAGGCTAACCCGCACTGGGCCGCCATGCTCTTTTTCCTCTGTGTCCTGCTTCCGCCCCTGGCGGTGCTGCTCACTGGGCGCATCGGCAGCTTTTTCCTCAGTATCCTGCTCACCATTTTCGGTTTTTGGATTGGCGGAATGATCCACGCGTTCTTCGTGGTGAGCGACTACAAGAACGAACAGCGCATCCGCAAAATCGCCCACGATCTTCGACAGTAAGCTACATCTTCTTCGGCCAAGGCTCCTCGCAAATCCGCCACGGCTCTCCACTCTCAACCCTCAACTCTCCACTTCTTCATTTTGAAAGCTGCCGTCATCCGCTTCCCCGGCTCCAACTGCGACCAGGACTGTGTCCTCGCCCTCTCTGAACTCGGCGTCAAAACCGACTACGTCTGGCACAAGGACACCTCCGTGGCCGGCTACGATCTCGTCGTCCTCCCCGGGGGATTCTCCTATGGCGATTACCTGCGCTGCGGGGCCATTGCGCGCTTTTCGCCGATCATGAAAGCGGTGAAGGAGTACGCTGCGGCGGGTAATCTGTTGCTCGGCATTTGCAACGGCTTCCAGATTCTCTGCGAAGCGGGCCTGCTTCCCGGGGCGCTGATTCGTAATCGCTCGCTGCACTTCGTCTGCCAGCACCAGAATGTGCGTGTGGAGGATATCTCGAATCCCTTCCTGCATCTTTGCCGCACTGGGGCCCGCCTGCGCATCCCGATCGCCCACGGGGAGGGGAGCTACTCGGCGGATGCCGCGACGCTCCTTCAACTGGAGCGGCAAAATCGCATCCTGCTGCGCTATGTGAATAACAACGGCGCGGCGATTGACCTGGCGAACCCGAACGGCTCCGTGGAGAGCATCGCAGGGATCATCAATGAAGGGCGCAATGTCTTCGGCCTCATGCCCCATCCGGAACGCGCCTGCGACCGACGGCTCGGCAGTGACGATGGCCGCATCATTTTCGAATCGATCCTCGCCTCGCTCGGTGCGATCAGCCTGGACGAAGACGCGGCGGCACCCACGACGTCCCGGTCGCTTACCTAAATCTCGCTGGCCTCTTTACCCAAAACTTTTTTCCGAAATCCCTTTCAATGACCGTTGAACCCAAGATCACACCCGAACTCGTCGCCAAACACGGCCTCACGCCGGACGAATACGAGCGCATCAAATCGATCCTGAAGCGGGAGCCGAATTTTACCGAACTCGGCATCTTCTCCGTGATGTGGAGCGAGCACTGCTCGTACAAGAACTCGCGCAAGGAACTGCGCAAGTTCCCCACGACGGGCGATCGCGTGCTGGTGAAGGCTGGTGAGGAAAATGCGGGCGTCATCGATATCGGCGACGGCTGGGCCATCGCCTTCAAGATGGAGAGCCACAATCACCCGAGCGCCGTGGAGCCTTTCCAAGGCGCGGCGACAGGGGTGGGCGGCATCATTCGCGATATCTTCACCATGGGCGCGCGCCCGGTGTTTTCGCTGAATTCGCTGCGCTTCGGGCCGATCACCGGCGATAGCCCAAATGTGAAGACCAACCGCCGCCTCTTTGCGGGCGTGGTGTCCGGCATCTCGCATTACGGCAATTGCATCGGCATCCCGACCATTGGCGGCGAGGTCTATTTCGACGAGAGCTACGATGGCAACCCGCTGGTCAACGTCTTCAACCTTGGCATCCTCAAGCATGAGCAGATCGCGCGTGGCGCGGCCAAGGGTGTCGGCAACCCGGTCTTTTATGTCGGCGCCGAGACAGGCCGTGATGGCCTCGCTGGCGCCGCGTTCGCCTCGCGTGATCTCACCGAGGAATCGAAGGAAGATCGCCCGGCCGTGCAGGTCGGTGATCCTTTCCGCGAGAAGCTGCTGCTGGAAGCCTGCCTCGAACTGCTCGCCACCGATGCGGTGGCCGGCATCCAGGACATGGGCGCGGCGGGCCTCACGTGCTCGACGTGCGAAACGGCCAGCCGCGGCGGCACCGGTGTGGAGATCGATCTCGCCAAGGTTCCGCAGCGCGAGACGGGTATGACGCCTTACGAGACGATGCTCAGCGAGTCGCAGGAGCGTATGCTCATCATCGTCAAGAAGGGCCACGAGAAGACGGTGTGCGATATCTTCGCCAAGTGGGATCTGCCTTACGCCGAAGTCGGCGTGGTGAAAGATGACGGCATGATGCGCGTGCTCAATCACGGTCAGGTGGTCGCGGAGATTCCCGCCCGCCAGCTCGCCGACGAAGCGCCGCTTTACGATCGCGAAGCGAAGGCCGGGGCCACGCCTCCGCAACTCGACCTGGCAAAGCTGGCCGAGGGTGACAATCACGCCGCGCTGCTCTCGCTCCTCGCGCATCCGAGCATCGCCTCGAAGAATTGGGTGTATCGTCAATACGATCATACCGTTCGCGCCGGCACCGTCGTGGTACCTGGTTCCGATTCCGCCGTCTTCCTTGTCCGCGAGGCCAACAAACTCCTCGCCGCGACCAGCGATTGCAACGGTCTCTACTGCGCGCTCGATCCGCGCCAGGGCGCCCGCATTGCCATCGCCGAAGGCGCGCGCAATCTCGCTTGCGCCGGCGCAATGCCGCTCGCCGTCACGGACAACCTCAATTTCGGTAACCCGCACAAGCCGGAGAATTTCTGGCAGCTTCGTGAGAGCGTGGAAGGCCTCGCCGAAGGCTGCCGTGCGTTCGACGTGCCGGTGACGGGTGGCAATGTGAGCCTGTATAACGAGAGCCCGGCCGGGGCAATCGATCCCACGCCGACGGTCGGCATGGTCGGCATCATCGAGGAAGAGCGACACGTGACGTCGTCCTATTTCAAGGCGGCGGGCGATGCGATCATCCTCATCGGCGGTTTCGGTGACGAACTCGGCGCCTCGCACTACCTCAAGGTCGTGCATGGGCAAAAGATCGGTCCAGTGCCGAAGCTCGACTTCGCCAGGGAGCGCGCCACGCACGACGCCCTGCGCGCCCTCATCAAGTCGCGCTTCGTCAAGAGCGCCCACGATCTCAGCGAAGGCGGCCTGGCGGTCGCACTCGCGGAATCGACTCTCGCGCATCCGAACCCGCCGCCGCAGCCGCTCGGCGCGACCATCGAAATCAACGCACCCGGCCTGCGCGTCGATCAGCTCCTTTTCAACGAAACGCAGGGGCGGATCGTGATTACCGCAAAGCCGACAGACGTTGGTCCGATCCTGCTGTTGCTCGAGATGCGTGGCATCCCGGCGCACCGCATCGGCACGGTCGGTGGCGACATGTTCAAGGTCACCGCCAACGGCGCGCATGTCGGCTGGTCCATCGCCGAACTGCGCACCGCGTGGTACGACAGCATCGCGAATGCGATGAACGCGTAACTGGAGGGCCGGCGCTCCGTCGCCGCCCACTTTCTAAAAAGGTGACGTGAGCGTGGGCAGACGGCGCTCCACGCGGAGAATATTTGGGCGCTGATAGAGCCTGAGCATTACCCACATCTTTTCTCGGATTTAGACCAGGGGTAATTCGGCCGTAGCTCACTGGGAGGGGCGACTTCCTAGTCGCCCTCAAAGAGAGGCGCTGCGCGCATCGGTTTTTCGGTCAGCGACTAGGAAGTCGCCGCTCCCAGTGACGCCTTCTCCTTCGACGTCCAAACACCGAGCAAAGATGTGGGTAATGCTTAGGACAGAGCAGCGCCCTCCGGCGCTCCGTGCGGTGCCTTAACTCTTTCGCGCCTCTTTCTCTTTCTTCTTCCCGTTCTTCAAGCTGCTCATCTCGCTGCTGCCGTCTTTGGACAACACCAGCAACGTGTCGTGAAACTCCTTGAGCGTGGAGCGGTGGCCGACGCTGACATACGCGATCCCGGAACCGCCCAAGCGCTCGTAAAGCAGGCGTTCGTTGTCTTCGTCGAGCGCGCTGGTCGCCTCGTCGAGGAACGCGATCGAAGGCTTTTTCAAAAACAACCGGGCGAAGGCGACGCGTTGTTGCTCTCCGAGAGAAAGGACATTGGTCCAATCCACGACCTTGTTCAGGTCGCCGTCGACGCGCGCGTAGATGTCATCGAGATTCACCTTCTCGATCGCCTTGGTGATGGCTTCGTCGTCGGCGTCCTCTTCGCTGAGCGGATACATGAGCTGCGCCCGCAGATTGCCCGGCACCATGTACGGCTTCTGCGGAAGGAACATGAGCCGCTTGTGCGCCGGTCGGTCAATGGCGCCCGTGCCGGATTGCCAGAGGCCGGCGATCGTCCGCAGCAGCGAGCTTTTACCCGAACCGCTTTCGCCCATGATGAGCAAGCTGCCACGGCGTGGGAGTTGAAAGCTAAGATCCCGGGCCAGCACTTTTTCGCCGCCCGGCGTTTGCACCGTCACGTCGTCCAGCTTGAGATGCAGCGCTTCTTCGTTAATTTCGATCTGCGCTTCCTCGGCCTCGCGGGCGTCTTCCTCGTCGAAGGTATCGAGATTGTCCCAGAGATCGCCCAGACGGCGGACGCCGGCGGAGAAAGAACTCAGGTTTTCGATTTGCGCGATGATGATCGAGACCGCAGCGAGGACCTGCGCGAAGGCGCTTTCCGCCTGCGTCACCACGCCGAATTCCACCCGGCCATGGATGTACATCGGCCCGACGATGAGGCTTGGAACGATGAGCGCGAGATAGTTGTAGCTATTGGAGAAGAACCCAAGATTCCGCGTCCAACCGATGATCCAGAGCGTATTCTCCAGCACATCGTTGAACCGTTCGATCAGGTCGCGGTGCTCGCGCTTTTCGCCGCGGTAAAAGGCAATGGATTCGGCATTCTCGCGGACGCGCACGAGGCCGTAACGGAAATTCGCCTCGCGCTGGTATTGATTGAAATACAGGCCGACGAGCCGCTTGCCGAAGAGCATGGAAACGATCGTGCCGACCGTGGCATAGAGCACCAGTACGGCGACGAGTTGCCCGGAGATCGACCAAAGTACGCCGACAAAGGTGATGAGCGTCACGATCGAGTTCACGATCACCAGGAAGAAATTGAGCACCCCGGTGGTGAACGTCCGCACGTCTTCGGAAATACGCTGGTCGGGGTTGTCCACGCTTTCCGAGGCGCGGATGCGGTAGTAGGCCCGGTTGTAAAAGTAGCGCTTGATGAGGTGTTGCGTCATCCAGCGCCGCCAGACGAGCGAGAGGCGCTCCTGTGAGTAACGGTAGAAAACGCCGACCGGAACGGAGATGAAGCACAGGCCGACGAACTTCCAGAGGCCATGAATCCACGCTGTCTGATCGCGTTGCGAGAGTGCGGTCACGAAGTCGCGCATGGCAAAGCTGATGAAATACTGCACCCCGCCAACGGCGATGCAGAGCGCGAGAATGAGCGCAAACCACAGCCGCGCCGGTCGCTTGCTCCCGCCGGTGAAGAAAGCCTTCGCCAGCAACAGGAATTTTTTGGCTAGCCGGAAGTGCGGCTTGTGGAGCGAGGGCATGCCGCGCGGATTAGAGCCATGCTCCCCGGTCGGGCACAAGCAATTCGCAAGACCGCCGGGCAACATGCCGCGGCCGAACCGACGTGCCCGAGTGGCAGCCTAGAGGGCCGTACGGCGGCGACGAAGAGTTACGATGCCCAGTCCGCCGAGGAGCAGGAAAGCGCTCATTGGCTCCGGCACGGTAGAAACGACAAAGCCATTCATGATGCCGCTGCCATCGATGTTGCTGAGCGATTCGACCATGATCACGCCGTTGGCGTCGGAGGTGACGTTGCCCGTCACACTGAACGAATTGTTGTCCGTAGGCAGGGAGCCAGCAACGCTGGTGAAGCTGCCGAGCAGGGTATCGGCGCCGTTGGTGCGATCGTAGAGGCTGAAGTTGCCAGGTTTTGCGCCAAACGACGGCGCGGTCTGGGTATCGTAGCCCCACACCTGGATGGAAAATGTCGTGTCCGGTGCGAACCCGGAAAGCTGCAGAAACAAGCCGGTCCCGGCGCCGGCCGTCGTGACGACGCGGTCAGTGAGCAAGTTCGACTGCGTGAAGCTACCGTTATTCGCCGGCGCGTTGGCCCGCGGGCGTGTATTGATGGCGCCGGTGTCGTTGGCGATATTCGTCGCATCGCTGCCGCCGCCAATCTCGGCGGTAAGGGTGCCGCCGGGAACGGAGACCAGGTCGCTGATCGAGAAAGTCGTGCTGCGCATGCCGGTCCCATCTCCGCCGACGTTCCAGAGTGTGAAAGGGCTTTGGGCAGCCGTTCCCAGATCGATGCTTAGGACGGTGCCGGCGTGAGCAGAGCCAATGGTCGCAAACAAGAGAGCGCTGGCGAAAACGGGAAGGCGAGGTGAACGAAAAATGGCAAAAGGCATGTCGAAGCCGACGCGCGGACGCGAAGGGGCGGGATACGTAGCGGTGCTTGACGGCCAGCGCAAATAATTCTGCACGTGGCGCATTCCTCTACGCCTCTTGAGGCCTTGGGCCTTGACCCGATGCCGAGGGTTTGAAAAAAGAGCAACCCGCATTTTCCCCATCGCCGTTTTCAACCCCATCGCATGAACTCCGTTCTCAACCTTAAAACCGTCAAAAACAAAGTCGCCAAAACCGTGGAAGCCGAGCTGCAGCGCACCGGTGGTCTGCTGCGTCTCGCCCCGTGCTGGGTGCCCCGCAGCTTCCTGCAGCCGGGCAAGCGCCTCAAGCTGCACCCGGACGACCTCTACGCCTACGGCTTGAATCGCGGCGGCATCGATGAGCGCTGGTTCGCCAGCACGACGCCGGCGGCGAATGAAGGCCGCGTGCCGGACGAAGGCCTCAGCTACGTCGTAGTCGGCAAGCAGCGCTTCACCCTCCAGCAGGCGGTGGCGGAATGCGGCGCGACGCTCATCGGCTCGAAGATCTGGGGCAAATACAAGAAGTGGCCGGTGTATTCGAAGTTCTTCGATAACATGGGACCGATCCCGCACCATATGCACCAGTCGGCCAGGCAGGCCGCGCTCGTGGGCCAGGAAGGCAAGCCGGAGTCCTACTACTTCCCGCCGCAGCACAACAACGTCGGGAACAATTTCCCCTATACCTTCATGGGCTTCGAGCCTGGCACGACCAAGGCGCAGGTCCGCAAGTGCCTGGAGAATTGGAACAAGGGTGACAACGGCATCCTCGACCTCTCGAAGGCGTACCGCCTGAAGGTCGGCACCGGCTGGCTCATCGATCCGTGCATCCTCCACGCGCCGGGTTCGCTCTGCACTTACGAGCCGCAGTGGGGCAGCGACGTGTTTGGTATGTATCAGAGCCTGGTCGAAGGCCGCGAAGTGCCGTGGTCGCTCCTCGTGAAGGACATGCCGAAGAAGCATCACAAGGATCTCGATTTCATCGTCGAGCAGCTCGACTGGGACAAGAACGTGGATCCGAAGTTCAAGGATCACCACTACCTCGAGCCGGTCCCGGTGGCGGATACCCGCAAGGAAGGCTTTGTCGATCGCTGGATCGTTTACGGCAAGGTCGACGGCGAACAGCTCTTCACCGCGAAGGAACTGACGGTCGATCCGGGCGCCAAGGCCACGCTCACCGACAAGGGCGCCTACGGTCTCATCTGCGTGCAGGGCCTCGGCAAGATCAACGGCGAGGCGCTGAATTCGCCGAAGCTCATCCGCTTCCACGAACTGACCGAGGACGAATATTTCGTCACCGAAGACGGCGCGAAGGCCGGTGTGACTTTCGAGAACACCAGCGAGACCGAGCCGCTCGTGATCCTGCGCTACTTCGGCCCCGAAGTGAATCCGGACGCCCCGGCGATGGGCGCGTATCGGAAGAACAAGTTCAACTAAGAAAACTCCCCAGCAGCCTTTGGGCTGGCAACTTCGGCCTCGCGAAGCACGCCGGTTGGGCACAGATGGACCCCAATTCCATTTGTGTCTTTCCCGTGAGTCGCGGGGCCTCTTGTTTTCGAGCGATGTTCCTAAGGCCTCTGCGTCGGAGCGCTTGATGGAATTGTATGAAATCCCTCCTGTTCACTTCACTTGCCACCGCGACTTTGGTCTGCGCCTTCACGGCTCCGCTCTCGGCGCAAGCGCCGGCCACGCCTGCCGCCACCCCGGCAAAGCCGAAAGTGCCGTGGAAGCGCATCATGCCCTCGACGCCCGCGGGCTTCACGCTGGTGACCAAGGATGTGGCCGTTTATCCCGAGCACACGGTGACGCTCACCCTCTATGTGCCGGAGAAGGCAGGCAAGTATCCGGCCGTGATGGATATCCATGGTGGAGGCTGGAAGGACCGACAGGTGGAGCAGGACAAACCAATGATGGAGCGTCTCGCTACGCACGGATTCGTGACCGGCATCGTCGCGTATCGGCTTTCCGGAGAGGCCAAATACCCGGCGGCGATCAATGACTGCAAAGCCGCCGTGCGCTACCTGCGCGCCCATGCCGAGGAATTGAAGATCGACCCGGAGCGCATCGGCATTATGGGTGGTTCCGCCGGTGGACATTTGACCGGTCTCATGGCGATGACTAACGGCCTGCCGGAATACGAAGGAGATGGTCCGAATCGCGAACAATCCAGCGCGGTGAAAGCGGCGATCGTGATGGCGGGGTCGCAGGATCTCGTGGCCGCCAACAAGGACAAGAGCAACCCGGGCGCCGTGGCGTTTTTTGGCGCGACCTACCAGGAAAAGCCGGAAATCTATGAGCAAGCTTCGCCGCTGCAGCATGTCCGTGCCGGCGCGCCGCCGACCATTTTCATCGAGGGTGAGCGGGACACTTTGAAGATCGGCCGCGCCGAGATGCAGGAGAAGCTCGGTGCCCTCGGCATCGAGACCGAATTGCACACCTTGAAAGACGCGCCGCATCCGTTCTGGATGAGCCAGCCGTGGTGCGACGAAGTGGTCGACATCGCCTCCGCCTTTTTCAAGAAGCACCTCGGCGAGCCGAAGTTTTAGACGGGTCGGGAAATAGCTGGCCAACCAGGGCCGGTTGTTGCAGACGGAGGGCGTGATATCGGTCACGCCGCTTACTGCCATTTCGCTTTCGTATTACCCCACGTTTGTCGCGGCTGCGGCGGGTGGAAAAGAGATCGTCGCGCTTAATCGATCCGGCGTGGGTGAGTTGATTTCGCAGGATACCAAGGAGCGTCGGCCGCTTAAGACGCCATCGGTAAATGAGGTGTCGATCGATCCCGCGCGAGAGTGCGTGGCCGTGGCGACGGATCAGGCGTTGCTCTTGCTCGACGGCCAAACGGGCGAGGTTTTGTCGACGTCAGATGGGAAATACGATGGATGTCAGTTCTCTCGGATAGCAGCCTCGGTTCCGACCTTTCGTTTTTCCAGCCGATCGATCCGCACACGTTTCTCTCCGTCCACCGGCATCGGCCTGGAGAGCTTACGGAGCAGAGTTCCGAGATCCTGTTCTGGCGACTCGATCCAGCGAGTTATCCTCGGGAGGCGGCGCAGATATCACTTCGCTTCTGATGAAGGTCCGGTAAACAATGCGGGCGAAGCCAGTTGGACCGCTCCGCAACGCCGGTGTGAATATCCAACCGGAATCACGTCGTATGTTTGCGTCCTACGCAGCGAGATGTTCTTCGATGCATCGCTCCAGCATCTCGGGGCTGATTGGCTTGGCCAGAAACGGGAAACCGCCGATTTGTTTGGTTCCCGCGGACGCTTCGCGCGGGGAGACTACCGCGGTCAGGAAGACGATGGGGACGTTTCGCAGCAACCCATCGGCCCGACAGGTGGCGGCCAGATTTCCTCCATCCATTCCTGGCATGATGACATCCATCAGGATCAGGTCTGGGCGGAAGGAGAGCGCCGTTTCGTAAGCACGGGTGGAATCGTTTTCCTCCCGAATTTCATAGCGGTGAAGCACCAGCTTGAGCAGCCGGGTAAAACCCGGCTCGTCGTCTACTACCAGGATACGTATCTTTTTCATGGTTGTTGGGAGTTTATCTGAGGGGAAAGAGAACCGTGGCGACCGCACCGCCTTCCGGCGCATTGGTGAGTTCAAGTCTGCCGCCGTGCAGGTCGACGATCTTGCGCGAAACGGTGAGCCCAAGACCGGTGCCCTGGCCGGTAGGTTTCGTGGTGAAGAAAGGATCGAAAACTTTGTCCAATTGATCCTCGCCGATGCCCGATCCGGTATCGTGCACTTGCACCATGGCGACCGTTTCTTCGCGGCGGAAGCGGTGTCCCGAGCGATCTCCAGCCGCCCAATGCACATCATCGGCCGAGAGCGATTTCAAGGAAGTCGTCACGGTGATCGTGCCGCCTTTTGGCGTGGCGTGGCAGGCGTTGGTGAAAAGGTTGATGAAGACCTGTTCGATCTTCTGGGAATCGACCTGACAAAGCGGCAGATAAGGAGCCAGCCGACGGATGACAACGATCTTCCGATTGATGAATTCGTGCCGCATGAGATGCAGCGCGTGCTCCAGCACCGTGGCCATGCAGCACGGGCGAATGTCCAGTTCCTTCGAGGAGGAATAGTCGAGCAGTCCACTGATGACCGTATTCGCCCGGTTCACGGCTTCTTTCATTTCGCGATGCACCTCTTGCAATGTCTCCGCATCGAAGCTGGGCTGCCTCTCCAGACACCCCAGACCCATTTCGATGATGGCCAGCGGATTCTTCACCTCATGCGCGATGCCCGCGGCCAGATTGCCCACGGATTGCATCTTCTCCGCCTGGATGAGTTGCAATTGGGCCCGCTTCAATTCTTCGTGCGAGCGTGTGAGATCGGCGAGCAGCCCGTGCATTTCCTCGTTTCGAGTGCTGAGTTCGATGGTCCGTTCGGCGATACGCCGCTCGAGATCGGCGTTCAAGACCTTCGTGGCTGCCTGGGCGGCGTTCCGTTCCGCCTCCGCGCGATCGATGCGCCCACCGACGATGTGGGCGAGCTGGCTGATGATCGCGGTGATAACCAATGCGAAGGCCAGCGTGGCGATGGCGGAGACGAGCGCGGGGTTGAATTGCAAGCCCTGCAGCACCTTGGTCTCCAGGTAATCGTGCAGGAGGGTTCCCGCGATGACGAAAGGAAGGAACCAGCGCAGGAGTAGCGAGCCTGCCGAGGGGCCGTTCATGGAGCGCAGCGGCCAGCATTCCGGTCCGGCCGCCGCAATGAGCGAGCATCCAAGGAAGAAGAATGCCACAGCGGTGGAAAGCGCGACCGGGATGATGGTGCCACCATACAGAAAAGGCGTGCCGTGCAGATAGCCGAGCAAGACCACGACGCTGATTGCCGTGACGCTGGCCGCCACCGCACCCGCCGCCGGGCGCAACTTCGGGTGCAACAAACAAAACAGCGCGGAGGCTGCGAGGAGGAAGTTCAGCGCAGTGAGCGGCGCCATGTGACCCTTGCTGACCATGCCGAACTGACCGGGGTGCGAGACGAAAAATTCATCGATGCCGAAGCTGTGGCCGGTCGCGGATTCCAGGAGCTTCGACACCGCCACCAAGCCAACGAAGCCGGCGCAGATGGCCGCGACTTTGCCCAGCCCATTAGTCCGCGCGTAAACGACGACGGCAAAACTCAATACGGTGAAGGCGACGGCCGTGCTCGGCGCCATGGGGATGTAATACGCTCGCAAGCTGGCCAGCGACTCCAACCCGGTGATCCAACCGAACAAGGTCATCACGGCGATTACTGCAGTCGCGAAGCTACATGCCTTGGTGATCCGCTGCCCTGTTGAGGCAGACGCGGTGAACGCTCGGCAGTAGAGCCAACCGATGCTGGCCTTTTGGAGAGCGGAAGTTTGAGCGCGCTGCCTATCGTCTACATTTCCACCGTCACATGTGGGTATCGTAGGGTCCACGCGATCCGTGGAAAGAGATTTTCCGGTCATAGGGACCTCCAGCAACGGAAATTTAAACCCCCCAGACATTTTGCTGGCAAGTGCTATTTTCCGTAAAAATACGGCACCCGCGGTTGACTCGCGGCGACCTGCCCCCAGGAAAAGGCAAGCCGAAATCGATCGACGTTACGTCAGAGGCAGGCCGCAGGCCAGGAGCAAGGTCTCCTGCACAGCGAGATCGTGCTCGGGCGTGAACTCCAGAGCCTTTTCCCCGCGGATGACTTTGGCGAAGTCGGCGAAGTCAGCGTCGTAGCGGCCACCCGCTTTCGGAAATTGGACGTCCTGATACCCCTTCTTGAATTCGCCGTGCGAGGCGTCGAGGGCAAGACGGGCGGCGGGTGGTTCGAGCGGTTGAATCTGGAAGGTGCCCTTGGTGCCGCAGACGATGAAATTGCGGCGGCTGCCACCCTCCACCTCGACCATTGCGCTACGCACGGTGGCGGTGGCGCGCGGATAATCGAATACCGCGAGATCGTTGTCGCTCCAGCCATCGCCAAGTGCGGAGACGCTGCGGTTGTGCGGTGTGACCTTGTCGGGACGGCCGAGCACCGTAATCACGGCATCGATGACGTGGCAGCCGAGCTCGAACATGCTTCCGCCGCGATACGGCAGCAGTCCTTTGCGCTCGTTGGCGCCGATGAGCTTGCTCATCTGGGCGTCGATGGAAAACACCTCGCCGAGCGCGCCTTCGTGGAGCAACCGGAAGCAGAGCACGAAGGCGGGATTGTAGCGGAACATATAGCCCATCTGCACGGTGAGCTTTCGGCGTGTGGCGTCATCCCGCATTGCCTTGAACGCGGGCAGCGATTCGCCACCCGGTTTGTCGAGATGGATGTGTTTGCCCGCGGCGATGCAACGCGTGGCGGTGGGCACGAGGTCTTTGACCTGCGTCTCGACCGCCACGGCCTGCAGGCCCGGCGTGTTGAGCAGTTGCTCCTCGGTCATCCACGGCACGCCTTGATAGGTCGCGCTCTTCTCGGCCTTGGCGCGCAGCTCTGCGTGAGGTTCGACGATGCCGACCACTTCGAAATCTTCCGATTTGCGGATGGTGCCCATCTTGCCCGAGGCATGCGCATGGCCGGTGCCGATCTGGCCGATGCGAATCCTGGCCGGTTGCGCATTTTGCGCCCGGGTCGAGGTGACGATGCCGAGGCTGGTGAGCGTGGAGAGGCGAACGAAATCGCGACGTGGGAGAGGAGACATGAGCGGAGATGGTCTAGCTCAGGAACTCAATCTTCCCGTCCGGCGTCTTGCTGAAGGCATGGACTTGCTTCCGATCCGCGTCGAGGTGCCGCACGGTGAATTTCTCCTTCGTGACCTGGAGATGCGTGAAGCCGTGCACCTTCATGCCGAAGGCGTGATCCGCGGGCTTCACATCGTGCAGGCTCTGGCCGCCGCCGCCGGAGAGAACGAACGAGGTGCGCATTCCCTCGAACTCCATGTGTTGCAGGTCGTGATCATGGCCGCAGAAATAGAAGTCGACACCGTGCTTCTGGAAAAGGCCGCCCCAGTCTTTGATGAGCGCCTCGGTATTGCCGTGGTGGCCGTTGTTGTAAAGCGGGTGGTGGCCCATCACGACCAGCCACCGCGTGGTGCGTGGCCTGGCGAGTTCGGTTTTGAGCCACACGCGTTGCCGGGCGATTTCCTCGGGCGTCAATTGCGAGATGGCGTTCTTGTAATTGCTATCGAGCATCAGGCAGGTCATCACCGGATTTTCCGCCGGCCATTCGACGCGATACCATTTCGCCGGCATGGTCCACCGCGTGCCGGGCCGTGCCTTTTGGTAGGCCAGTTCGGCCGCGACTTTGATGACGGGTTCGTTGTCGTAGTCATGATTGCCGAGGATCGCCCAGCACGGCCCAGGAAATGCCGAGGCGGGATACATGTCCTCAAATTGCGTCTTCCAGCGCGGCGAATCGAGGCCCTCGGGGAAAGAGCCGTAAAAATTGTCGCCCATGAGGAACAGGCCATCCGGCTTGAGATGGAGCCCGGCGGCGTAGCCCTGCATCGCCTTCGCGACCGCGATCTGGTCTTTCCCGCCCGTCCCGAAGTCACCGACCATGAGAAACTGGTGACCGCCGGCGGCAATATTCTCCGCGCGAACAAACGTGGTCCGTGCGCCCAAGGCGAGGGCGGCGCTGAAAAAGAAGGTTTGCTTGAGGGCCTGACGACGGGAGACGGCGTGGGTGGGGGAGTTCATGCGGTCGGGAGAGTTGCTGAATTCAAGCGGCGAGGGGAGAGGAAATTAGCAAAGGCAGAACATCCAACACCCAACCTCGAACATCCAACATCCAATGAAGAAGGCGCCTTCGCCGCGCGCTTGCGCCATTGGATGTTGGGCGTTGGGTGTTCGATGTTGGATGTTCTGTCTTTCTCCCCCCGTGTCGCATTTGCACTGAATTTTGTCGGAAAGAATCTAGCGAGTTGGGCACCATCGGAGTTTCATCTCTATTCGGAAATTTTCCCCAGTCAGGAAATTGTTCCCAGTCGTTTCACTCTCCTATCCCTATGAAAGCGTTCCCCTGCGCTCTTGCCATTCTTGGCCTCTTCGCGTCCGTGGCCGTGGCCGCCGATCCTGTCCTGCACACGTTCAAAAAGCACCAGCTCGATAACCATTTCTGGTGCGAAGGCGCTGCCTTCGGCGACTTCAATCGCGACGGCAAGATGGACATCGTCTCCGGCCCCTACTGGTACGAAGGCCCCGACTTCAAAGTGCGCCACGAGTTCTATCCGGCGGCGCAGACCTTCAAGCGCACCGACGCCGACGGCAAGGAGGAGACCATCCCGGGCTTCGAAGGCGGGCTCGGCACGAAGAATGTCTACTCAGATAACTTCTTCGCTTTCGTCTACGACTTCAACGGCGACGGCTGGCCGGACATTCTCATCTACGGTTTCCCCGGCAAGGACGCCTCGTGGTATGAGAATCCACAGGGCAAGGAAGGCCCGTGGAAAAAGCACACGATCTTCGAAACGGTGGACAACGAGTCGCCGACCTTCGCGGACATCGATGGCGACGGGAAACCGGAGATCATTTGCAACAGCGGCGGTTACTTCGGCTACGCCAAGGCGGACTGGAGCGATCCGACCAAGCCGTGGACGTTCCATCCCATTTCGCCGAAGGGCAATTGGGGCCGCTTCACCCACGGACTCGGCGTGGGCGACGTGAATGGCGATGGCAAGATGGACATCATCGAAGCCGGCGGTTGGTGGGAGCAGCCAGCGTCGCTGGCGGGCGATCCGGTGTGGAAGCATCACGCGGTGAATTTCGGCCCCGGAGCTCAGTTCTACGTCTACGATGTGAACGGCGACGGCCTCCCGGATATCGTCGGCAGCACAGCGGCGCACGGCTACGGCCTCGCCTGGTGGGAGCAGGTGCGGAACAATGGCGAGATCAGCTTCCGAAAACATCTCATCATGGGGGAGAAGCCGGAAGAGAATCGCTATGGCGTGCATTTCTCCCAGCTGCACGCGCTGGAGGTGGCGGACATCGATGGCGACGGTCTCAAGGACATCGTCGTCGGCAAACGCTTTTGGGCGCACGGCAACCACGGCGATCCCGAGCCGAATGCGCCCGCGGTGCTGTATTGGTTCCAACTCGTCCGCCACGGCAAGGATGTCGATTTCGTCCCACATCTGATCGATGACGACTCCGGGGTCGGCACGCAGGTTGTGGTCGGCGATGTCAATGGCGACGGCTTGCCGGACATCGTCGTCGGCAACAAGAAGGGCACCTTCGTCCACCTCCAGGAGAAGAAATCCGTCAGCGCCGAGGAATATGAAAAGGCGCAGCCGAAGGCCAACCCGGCCTTCGTGGAGAATGTGAGTGTTGCGCGAGCGCCGGCGCCGGCTCCCGCGAAGGTGACTGCCTCCTCCAACGCCGCGATGCCGCAGGGTGAACTGCCGCTGGGCAAGGACGGCAAGCCGTTGAATACCGATTTCGAGACCGGCACGCTGAAGGATTGGACCGCCACCGGCGAAGCCTTCAATTACCAACCGATCAAAGGCGAAATCGACCAACACCGGATCAATGGCAACGGCAAACACGCCAGCCCGCAGGGCGACTATTGGATCGGCGGTTACGAGAAGTTGCTCGACAAACCGCACGGCACGCTGACCTCCGTGCCATTCAAGGTCACGCATTCGTGGGCGGCGTTCCGCCTTGGTGGCGGCAATCTGCCGGGCACGCGTGTGGAATTGGTGAAAGCGGAGACCAACGAAGTCTTCTTCACCGCGCGCGGACAGGATTCCGAGACGATGCTCCCGGTGGTCGTCGACCTTCAGTCGCTGAAGGACAAGGAGATCTTCATTCGCATCGTCGATGAGGAAAGCGGCGGCTGGGGCCACGTGAATTTCGACGATTTCCGTTTCTACAAGGAGAAGCCGGATTTCGGAAATTACGCGGCGCTCGTCAATGCGACGACCGAAGCGCCGGGCCTTCCGAAGGATATCTACAAATTCGCCGGCCTCCCACCGGAGCAGGCCCCGAAGGAGATGACGCTGCCGCCGGGCTTCAAGGCGACCCTTTTCGCCGGCGAACCCGATGTGATGCAACCGATCGCCTTTGCCATCGATGACCGCGGCCGCATCTGGGTTGCGGAAGGCTACACCTATCCGCGCCGTATCGGCACGCCGCCGAAGGATGATCACGCACCGGGCACCGATCGCACCAAGCCGACCGAGACGCAGCTCAAAGACATTTTCGGCGGCCACGACCGCATCCTGTGCTTCGAGGACACAAACGGGGACGGCAAGTTCGACAAACGCACGGTCTTCGCCGAGGGGCTCAACCTGGTCAGCGGGCTCGAAGTTGGCTTTGGCGGCGTCTGGGTCGGTGCCTCGCCGTATTTCATGTATATCCCGCTGCAGGATGGCGACACGCCGAAGGCGGCTGGTCCCCCGCAAATCCTGCTCGACGGCTGGGGCTACGGCGACACCCACGAGACGCTCAATACCTTCAACTGGGGCCCTGATGGCTGGTTGTATGGCTGCCACGGCGTCTTCACGCAGAGCGTGGTGGGCAAGCCGGGCACCGAAGAGAATGACCGCACGCGCATCAACGCAGGCGTGTGGCGTTATCATCCGGTGCGGCATCAGTTCGAGGTCTTCGCTGAGGGGACGAGCAATCCGTGGGGCATCGATTTCAACCAGTACGGCCATTGCATCACCGAGGCCTGCGTCATCCCGCATTTGTGGAATCTTTTCCCGGGCGGCCACTTCATGCGACAGGCCGGCCAGCACTTCAACCCGAACCTCTACGACGATATCAAGACCATCGCCGATCACGTGCATTACGCGAGCAAGACGCCGCACGCCGGCAACGGCAAAAGTGACGCCGCGGGTGGCGGACACGCTCACGCCGGGATGATGGTCTACCAGGGCGGAAGCTGGCCGGAAAAATACTACGGCCAGACGTTCATGAACAACATTCACGGTGCGCGCATCAACGAGGATACGCTGGAGAAAAGCGGCAGCGGCTACATCGGCCATCACGCGCCGGACTTCATCCTCTTCAATGACTCGTGGTCGCAGATCGTGAACCTGCAGTACGACCAGGACGGCTCCTGCTTCATGATCGACTGGTACGACAAACAGCAGTGCCATAACGCCAACCCCGACGTCCACGACCGCAGCAACGGCCGCATCTTCAAGATCACCTATGGCGATACGAAAACGACCAAGGTGGACATGAAGAAGAAGACCGACGACGAGCTGGTGATGGCATTGCTCGACGACCACGAATGGATGAGCCGTCACGCGCGGCGCATTCTCGAGGAGCGCGCCGCAGCTGGAAAGCTCACCCCGGCGGCCCGCCAAAAACTGCGCGATCTGCTCGGACTCGACGGCAAGATGCTGGTCATGAAGCTGAAGGGCGGGTATCACGGCGTCTCCAGCACCGAGGGACAACTCCGGTTGCTTTGGGCGTTGCACGTCGTCGATGGATTGAAGGACGAGGACACGCTCAAGCTGCTCAAGAGCGAGGATCAATACGTTCGCTCGTGGGCGATTCAGCTCGCCTGCGAGAAGGGCCAGCCTTCGGACAAGATCGTGCAGGCCTTTGGCGATCTCGCGCACAAGGATCCCTCGCCGATCGTCCGTCTCTCTCTCGACGGCGCCGCGCAGCGCATCGCGCCCGCGCAGCGCTGGGATATCGTGGCCGCGATCCATCAGCACGGCGAAGACGCCGGGGACCACAATCTGCCGCTCATGGCGTGGTACGCGCTCGAACCCATGGCCACGGCCGATTTGCATCGCGCCTTGGAGATCGGTGTGGAATCCAAACTCCCGCGCACGCTGGAATTTACCGCCCGCCGTATCGCCACGATCGGCACGCCGGAAGCGCTTGGCGCCCTGGCGGAATTGCTGCCGAAGCTCGATGAGGAATCGCGCCAGCTCGCGGTGCTCAATGGCATCACCGCCGCGCTGAAGGGCCAGCGCACCGTCCCTCTGCCCGCCGGTTGGCCAGCGGTCGAGGCGAAATTTAGCCAGAGCAAAAATACCGAGGTGCGCGGGCTTACCGATGCCTTGTCACTCACGTTCGGCAGCACGCGAGCCTTGGACGCCACACGCAAGATTGTGGTCAATCCGAGCGCCAGCGAAAGCGACCGCCACCGCGCGCTCGACGCGCTATTGGGCGTCAAGGACAAGGAACTGCCGCCCGTGTTGTTCGAGCTCTTGAAGGACGAAGCGCTGCGGGCACCGGCCATCCGTGGGCTCGCCGCCTATGCCGATCCCAAGACACCCGAAGCGCTCCTCGGGATCTATCCGAATCTTCCGGTCGCCGAGAAGCGGGACATCCTGCTCACGCTGGTCTCGCGGGCGACCTTTGCCAAAGCGCTCCTCACGGCCATCGCCGACAATCGCCTCTCAGCCAGGGATATCTCCGCGGATATTGCCCGGCAGATCCGCGGCCTGAATCAGCCAGACCTCACGCAGGAACTGGAAAAGGTCTGGGGCACCTCGCGCGAGACTCCTGCGGACAAACTCGCCGCGCAGGCCAAATACAAGGCGCTGATCGAAAACAAAAACCTGCCCGCACCCGATCCCGGTCACGGCCGCACGATCTTCACCCAGACTTGCGGCGTGTGCCACACGCTCTTCGGCAGCGGCGGGAAGATCGGCCCCGATCTCACCGGCTCGAACCGCGCCGATCTCGATTACCTGCTGCACAACATCATCGATCCGAACGCGGAAATCCCGAACGCTTATCGCACCACGGTCATGGAGTTGAAAGACGGCCGCACGCTCGTCGGCATCGCCAATCAGCAGGATCCGAAAGTCGTCAGCATCGTGATGCCCAACGAATCGCTCACCATCCCGCGCGATGAGATCAAGAGTATCAACACCCTGGAGACTTCGATGATGCCCGAGGGACTGCTCACACCATGGAGCGATCACGACATCCGTGACCTCGTGTCCTATCTGCGCAGCCCGACCCAGGTCCCGCTGCCGCCGGGACCGAGTGCGCAACTCACGAAGTAAAGCCCGACTCTTTTGCCGCTCGCGCGAAACAGCGCTTGCTATTCGGCGGGCGGAACGAAACTCTCCCGCGTTCTGGAGCCAAAGTATGAACTGGTATTACGTGAACGGAAAAGATCGCCTGGGACCCGTGGATGACGCGGAGCTTCAGCGTCTCTCGCAACAGAATGTCGTTCGGGGCGACACCCTCGTGTGGCGCGATGGCATGGCTGGTTGGCAACCGCACCGCGACGTTGCCGTGGCCACCATTCCCACGGCGGCGGGCAGCGTCGTCTGCGCCGCCTGCGGCCGCACGGTGTCCGATGCCGAAAGCTTCACGCTCAGCGGACTGACGTATTGTGCAGGCTGCAAGCCGCAGGTCATGCAGCGCGTCATCGAAGGCCAGGCCCTTCCCGCCGGCGATGCCGAGGAATTGCGCAAGGCGCACATCAAGCACGAGGCCTCGGTGAAATCCATCGGCCTGCTCTACTATATCGGCGGCGTGGCTCTCGCCCTCCTGGGATTGACCCAGATATTGACTGTCCTGAGCGGCAAGGGCCAGCCAACGGGGCTGGTTCTCGGCGTGGTGTTCATCATCATGTCGGTCTTGGAGTTCATCGGCGGCACAGGCATTCGCCGGTTGCGTCCTTGGTCGCGTGTTGTCGTTGGGATCGTCTCGGGCCTCGGCCTCCTCGGCTTTCCCGTTGGCACGCTCATCAACGCCTACATCCTCTATCTCGTCTTTTCGAAGAAGGGCGCGATGCTCTTCACGCCCGAATACCACGCCGCCATTGCGAAGACGCCGCACGTCCGCTACCGCACTTCGATCATCGTGTGGATATTGCTTGGCTTCATCCTCCTGCTGATCGTGATCGGGCTCACCGCGGTGCTCTTCAGCAAGCACTAGGCTAAATCGACCCCGGCTTCCGCCCCTCGGAACGCCAGGCCACGAATGCGCCGGCCACCATCAAAGGCGCCGAGGGCCTGAAGAGGCTACGGGGCCGTCGGTGGCGTCCGCTGGATCTGGCTGGGCAACGGAAAGCGGTAAAAATTTCGCCCGAAATCACGAGAGGGTTGCCGACTTACGCGATTTCCGGTAGCCCGGTCGGAAATTCTCCCTCATAGTGAACGGTCTTTTTGTTTGATGATCTCACCCGAGATTTTCTATTTGCACATCCATGGCGAACAGCGCGGTCCTTACACGATTCCGCAGATCGACCATTTGCTGAATTCCGGCCTGATCGCCGAGGAGACTCTCTATTGGCGTGAAGGGCTCGAGCAGTGGCAGCCCGTGACGAGCCTCGTAAAACTGCGCCGGCGCGCCAACCCGTGGCTCAAGCGGGTCATCATCCTCGGCTTCCTGCTGGTGCTCGGTTTCCTGATTCAGTTCTTCGGCTCCGTTGCCATGATGGGCTGGCGGGAGGCCAGCCAGCATGAATACACCGCTCAAGCGGCTTACTGGCGGGCACGCGGCATCGTGCGCAATGAAGCGCTGCCGCCGGCCGCCGTGGTGGACTTCAGCGATTTCGGAGACTCCCATGTCGACTTGCAGTTGCCGCAGATGGCCGCCGTGCGATTGCAGGGAGAAGTCGTGGAGCATACCGGTCAGGTGCGCACGGTGACGTGGGTCGTTTACATGCAGTACGACGCGAAGGGCCGTGAATGGAACGGCGGCCCCCCCCAGGAGACCGCGCCATGAAGCGAGCACTGCCTTTGACTCTTTCCCTGATCGTCCTCGGTTTTACCCTCGCCGGATGCGAGAAGCCGGCCGACTCTGGCGCGGAGACACCCGCCGGGGAAATGAAAAACGGCCACCCCGTCGTTCATGCTCCCCCGGTCGAAACGCACCCCTTCGAAGACGGCTACAAAGCCGGCTACGATTACGGCAGGGAGCATGCCAGGAAGCATGATCCCCTCCCGACCGACGAGCAGAGCGCCGACGTCGCCCGCCAGCAAGCGGCCGGCCAGTCAGACCGCTGGGAGCGCGGCTTCGCCGAAGGCTATGCCGACGGCGTGCGCAATGTCGTGACTGGCAAAAAATAATCAGGCACAAGTTCAATCCCTCTCATGTTTCCCTCCCGTCTCCTCGCCATTCTTTCCATCCTCTTCTTGAGCCAGGTCTGCCTCATGGCCCAGGTCACCTTGACTCCCGCGGAGGCCGAAGCGCAGAAGTGCGAGGATCGGATCGCCAGTGTGCGCCGCGATATCTTCGGCAAATACGACGATCAGTTGGGCGAGCTTCTGATCAACATGGAAAAGGCCGCCGACCTCGAGGGCGCGCTGGCGGTGCGGGCCGAGCGCCAGCGCCTGGCCGCGGAGCAGGATCTCAGCGAAGCCAGCCTCGTCTCCGAACCGAAGGCGCTGCGCGCTCTGCAATCGCAGACGATCACGCGGGTGCACGATCTCGTCTCGCAACTCATTCAGGAGACCATGCCGCGGCTCGTCGAGTTCAAGAAGCAACTGACCATGGCGGGCAAACTCGATGAAGCGGTGAACGTCCGCACGGCCATCGAACGCCTGCAAAATTCACATCTGCCGACGACCAAGGCCGACGCCAGCACGGCGGTGCCGGTCGAGACGCTGCTCCTCGCCTACGGCGGTGACCGGGCGCGGGCCGACAAGATCTACAAGGGCCAGAAGTTCATCGTGCATGGCGTGGTGGGCGGCTATCGCCCGGATCCGGCGGATGCGAAGACCTACCAGGTCTATCTCTCGGGCAGCACTGGCAATGGTTGGGTGGTGTGTGCGTTCTCCGCGCCGGAGTTTCATTTTCGCGAGGAAAAGGGCGCGTTTGGCGCGCTCACGCTCGTGATGCTGAACCGGGAAGGGGATACCATCGCGCGGCTCCAGAAGGGGCAGACCGTGGATGTCCGCGGCCGTTGCGATGGGTTTGACGACGTCGTCCGCATGGAGAAGTGCGACCAGATCAAGTGAGTTCGGATCGGGATTGAACCGAGTTTCCGAATAAAGATGACAAGGATCGCGCGCTTCCGTTGGCTGACCACGCTCGCATTGCTGACCGCGGCAACGGGATGGGCCGCGGAGCCGGAAAAGTCGTGGGTGACGACGTGGATCGCGCGGATGATTGACGAAGTTCCGTTCATCAACGGCGGGTTGAATATCCCGTCGTTCACGAATACGAACAACCGGGGCACGATCACCCAGCAAACGGTTCCTGGGATCACGCATATGGAGGCGTATCTCTACTGGCGCTATCTCGAGCCGGAAAAGAACCAGTGGAATGGCCGCGAACTCGAGGAGATGCTGGCGCTCTGCCAGTCGCGGGATCTGAAGATGCTGGTTCTGCCGTGGGTGATGTATGCGCCGGAGTGGTTCAAGAAAACCGCGGATTTCCAACCCTTGGTGGAAATGAAGACCGGGCATTCCGTCGACATGCTGTCACCGTGGGCGCCCGGAACACTGGTCGCCTTCGACCACTTTTATGCTGAACTGGCGAAGCGCTACAAAAGCCAGATCGGCATCATCAAGCTCGGCTATCCGGGCTCGGATTTTGGGGAAGTCGGCCTGACGGTGGGCAGCAAGGCATTTCTGCCCGGCGGGAATTTTGCCGAGCGTATTCCGCAGGATCCGGAGAACTGGAAGCGCGGGTATTGGTGTGGTGATCCGGCGGCGCGGGCGGATTTCCGGGAGCGGATGTTGAGCAAGTATGGCGGGAGCCTGGAGAAACTGAACGCGGCCTGGAAAACGCAATTTGCTTCGACGGATGCCATTGAGTTTCCCGATCCGGATCATCGCGCCGACTCGACCATCCGATGGTTGGATTTCATCACGTGGCTGCGCGAGAGCCAGACGCGCAACATGGTGAAGCTGTTGCGGGTCATTCGGAAGCATTTCCCGGAGACCTTGCTCGATATTCCTCTTGGGTTCGGCAGCGACCTGCCGAGTGATGCCTGCGATCGCACGGCGATCTGCCGGGCCGCGGCCGAGTTCAAGCCGATCAATGTTCGATCGACCCACGGCAGCGTCAATCGCGAGCGCATTCCGCGGGCTTATTGGTTCTACAAGCGGATGGCGCCTGTCTGCCACGATTACGGCATTGGTTTCGGCACGGAGCCGCCAGGCGGAAATCTCACCACGGAGGAATTGTTGCGCCAGTATTTCGAAGACGCCAGCGCGGGCGCGAATTTCATCTTCCACTACTTCCAGAACTATCACCGCCGTCCCAATGTCGTCGGTGATTACAAACGAATCCTACGGCCGCAGGAACGATCGCTGGTGGATATCGGTGTGCTGTATCCGACGACGCAGATGATCCTCGACATGAGCCCCGCACCGGAGGGGCAGTGGCAATTCTGCGCCGAGGGGCGGGAGTTTTTCGATTACGATCTGGTCGACGAGAACATGGTCGAGTGGGGGTTGCTCAAAAACTACAAGGTGCTCGTCCACACGAGTGGAAAGGTGCTCCCAGAGTCGACGCTCGCGGCGATTTCGAAATGGCTGGAAGCCGGTGGAATTCTCATTACCCGCGGTGAACCGAAGTGGCAGACACCCGCTGGGCAGGCGAGTGCGGTGAGCGGCTGGGTTGCGCAGGAAGAAACGATGAAAGACGCGCTACCCGCGGTGCGGGCTTACCGTGTGGGCAAAGGCCGGCTCTACGTGGCAGCGGTCGCGAAAATTCCCGAATACTTGACCAGAGTGGACGCGATTCTTGACGCACAAACGGTCCCGCTGCACGGCTTCAATCGCAACCACGATGGAAAATATGTGACTGATTTTCCGGATGGACGTCTGCTCTTCAACCCACAGACGCGGGAGACGGTATTTATTGCGCCAGGAGCGCCGCCAATGCCGATTATTTCGCGGTAGAAAGTCAGCTTGCCTAAAACGTGTGGATGAATAGCCCCGAGCGAAGCTTGGGCTCAAACCACGTGCTCTTGGGTGGCATGATTTGATTCGCGTCGGCGATGGCCATGAGTTGCTCGACGGTTGTCGGATACATGGAGAAGGCCACGGCGGCTTTGCCTGAATCAACCAGCTTCACGAGTTCATCCGTGCCGCGGATACCACCGATGAAGTCGATGCGCTTGCTCGTGCGCGGGTCATCGATGCCGAGCAGCGGCGCGAGCAGGCGATCCTGCAGGCCGGTGACGTCGAGTTGCGAAATGGGATCGGCATCAGCCGCCGGCTGCCAGGCGAGATCGTACCACTGCTGGTCGAGATACATGCGGACTTCGCCGGGACGCAACGGAGTGGGGGAGCCATTCGGCACGAGCTTGAAGGTGCGGGCCGACGGCTTCGAGGAACGCTTCCTTGGAATGGCCGTTCAGGTCCTTCACCGCCCGGTTGTAGGGCAGAATCTGGAGCTGGCTCGCGGGGAAGAGCACGGCGAGGAACCAGTTGTATTCCTCATTGCCCGTGTGCGCGGGATTCGCCTCCCGCCGTTCGCGGCCCACCCGGACGGCGCTGGCCGTGCGGTGATGGCCATCCGCGACATAGGACACCGGCACCTGCGCGAAGGCATCGACGAAAGCCTTCGCCCCCGGCACGCGCCATACGGTGTGCTGGATGCCATCCGGTGCGGTGAAATCATAAAGCGGCGCGTCCTTTTGCACGGCGGCCACGAGCTGATCGATCGCCGCGGAATCGCGATAGGTGAGGAACACCGGACCGGTATCCGCACTCAGGGTGCCGATGAGCCGCGTGCGATCGTCTTCCTTATCGCGACGCGTTTTTTCGTGCTTCTTGATGATGTCGTTCTCGTAATCCTCGATATGGCACACGGTGGCCACGCCGACTTGCACATGCTTGCCCATGCGCTGCTGGTAAAGATAGATGCACGGCTCCGTCTCGCGGATCAGCGCGCCTTCGTCCTGCAGTCCGAGGAAATTTTGCCGCGCCTTTTCATAGACTGCGGCGGAATACGGATCGGTCTCCGGCGGCAGATCGATCTCCGCGCGATCCACGTGCAGCAGGCTCTGCGGATGGCCAGCGGCCAGCGCAGCGGATTCCTCCCGGTCGACGACGTCGTACGGGACGCAGGCGACTTCGGCGACGAGGGGCGGAGTAGGACGGAGGCCTTGGAAAGCTTTGATGCGGAGCATAAGGGGCAAGAGGAAAAGGGATGCGGGCGGGGGTGGGCAAGCTAGGAAAATGGCAGAACATCCAACATCCAACGCCCAACATCGAACATCCCATGATGCCAGCGAGCGGCGGCGGCAGGTCTGCTCATTGGATGTTGGGTGTTGGATGTTGAGTGTTGGATGTTTTCCCCTGGGATATTTTTCCCGCAGTAACGCCTTCCTGTTCGTGGAAGAGTTGCCGGATCACTTCTTCGACCGGCGGTTCCTCAACATTGAGGTCGGTCACCTTGCACGCGCCAAGCACCTCGCGGCAGGTCTCCGCGACCTTGCCGCGCGGGACCTTGAGCCGGATGCTGCCCGGAGTGCGCTCGACGATTTCGCCGAGGCCGGCGAAGTCGCAGTCCACGCCGTTGGCGAAGGAGAGGCCGACGATCTTGTGCGTGGCGAAACGGTCGATGATAGCGCTCAGCGGGCCATCGAAGAAAATGCGGCCGTTGTCGATGATGATGACGCGGGCGCACAGTTCCTCGATGTCCTGCATGTAGTGGCTCGTGAGCATCGTCACGATCTTTCGATCTCCATTGTAGTGGCGGAGGAATTCGCGAACCTTTTTCTGCGAAGTTACGTCGAGGCCGATGGTCGGCTCATCGAGGAAAAGGACACGCGGCGAGTGCAGCAGCGCAGCGATGAGCTCCATCTTCATGCGCTCGCCGAGCGAAAGTTCGCGGACCATCACGTCGAGCTTGTCGGCGCAATCGAGCAACTCCGTAAGTTCGCCGACGATCTTCGTAAAGCTCCCCCGTTCGATGCCGTAGATGGCGCGGTTCAGCTCCAGCGATTCCCGCGCCGGTAGATCCCACCAGAGCGCATTCTTCTGGCCCATGAGCAGGGAGAATTGGCGCTTCATCGCGTCCTTGCGCTCCCAAGGGGTGAAACCCAGCACCTGGGCCGTGCCCGAGGTGGGATTGAGCAGCCCGGAGAGCATCTTCAGCACGGTGGTCTTGCCCGCGCCATTCGGGCCGAGAAAGCCGACAAATTCTCCTTCCTCGATGGAAAACGTCACCCCATCCGCCGCGCGCACTTCCTGGTAGTCACGCTTGCCGAGCCCCTTTACGGCGCCCCATAGCCCCGGCGCCTTCTTGTAGGTGCGATAAACTTTCGTCAGTTCCTTGGTCTCGATGGCGCTCATGCGGGCGGCGACTCTGCCTCACCACTCGTCGCGACGCAAACGCAACGGTACAATCATGCAACCGGAGGCGCAGAGAAGAACGAAGCCGGTAGATCATGAAACAGCGCACCGCAGCAGACATCCCGGGATACGACTATGGCACCCACCGTGTGGCCGTTTCGCCCGTAAGCATGGAGGAATTCGCTCAGTTAAAAGCGACGGCGGATTTCACCGAGGAGGATGAGCGCTACCTGAAGATGGCTGGTGAAGTGCTGTCCGATCAGGCGGAGGCGATGGTCAACGTCTGGCGCGAGCGAATCGGGGCACAGGAATATCTCGCCCGAGTATTTTTCGGTCCCGATGGAAAGCCCGATGATCGCTACAAGGCAGCGGTGAAGCGACGTTTCGTGCAGTGGGTCGTTGACCTCTGCACGCGGCCCTTCGATCAGGCGTGGCTGGATTACCAGGAAGAGATCGCCCTGCGGCATCTGCCCGAGAAAAAAAAACCAGACCGATCATGCGGAAACACCGCCCGTGGTTCCGCTGCGTTATCTCGTGGGATTCGTGGCGCCGGTCGTAACTACGACCCGGGATTTCCTCGGCAAGCGCGGCCATTCCGGCGCGCAAATCGAGAAAATGCACCGCGCGTGGACCAAGGCGGTCCTGCTCACTGTCGCCCTTTGGACTCGGCCCTACTCCAAAGAAGGGGTGTGGTAAGCGCCGCCCGTGGCACCGTGGTTAGTTGGCCTTGATCGTCTTGCCTGCTTCCACCAGCGCCTTGAAGCGCTCCATATTCCGCTGCAGCCGCTCCCGGACCTGCTTCTGGTTGTGCCAGCCCGTTTCTGGGTTGTAGCGCATTTTCAGAGTCACTTCTGTCCGCCCGGCAGCAGCCAATTGGAAACACGCCACGCCTGAACAGTCCGGACCATCAATGGTCCGCCAAGCCATGCGGCGCTCCGGAATGCGCAACGTCAGCTCGCACAGCGAGTGGTAAAATTCTCCGTCGTTTTCGGATTTCAGGCTGAATTTCTTCTCGTCCAGCCAACGAATCTCCCGCACGCCTTCCATGAAAGAGGGAAATTCCTCTACGCGACACCACCGCTCAAAGACTTCCCCGATCGGAGCTTCAATCTCGACCGTGGAATCGATGGAAATAAAGGGGCCTGGTGTCGGTAGTTTTTGTTCCATGCAGACAAAAAATTGTTCCACACAATCAAATCCAATATTGGCTCCAAAACAACCGGAATTGCGGCGAATTCAGCCACAATAGGATGATTCAGTGGCGTTCCGGGGGGAATTTTCGGGTTCTACGCCAGTGTGCCACCACGCCCATTGACCGCCACGCCGCGCACGCGTAGGCTCGCCGCCCTTTTCTACCGCCGCCAATGAATTACAAAGATACCCTCCACCTGCCGAAGACGGATTTCCCGATGAAGGCAGACCTCGTCACCCGCGAGCCGGAGCGGCTGAAAATTTGGGAAGAGCAGGGGCTCTACGGGCAGATTCAGGACACACGTAAAGACGCACCGCTGTTCGTCTTGCACGACGGTCCGCCCTTTGCCAACGGCGATGTCCACATGGGCACGGCGTTGAACAAAGTGCTCAAGGACCTCATCGTAAAATCGAAGACCATGGCCGGCTTCCGTGCACCGTTTGTGCCGGGCTGGGACTGCCACGGCTTGCCGATCGAATTCAAGGTGGTGAAGGAATCGCGCGGTCTTTCACCCGTAGAAGTGCGCCGCAAGAGCGAGGAATACGCCCGTAAATTCATCGACATCCAGCGCGGCCAATTCAAGCGTCTCGGCGTCTTCGGCACCTGGGCCGACCCGTATCTCACGCTCGCGCACGGCTATGAGGCCGAGATCATCCGCGCCTTTGCGAAGTTCGTGGAGAAGGGCCTCGTCTATCAATCGAAGAAACCCGTCTACTGGAGCACCGGTGCGCAGACCGCGCTCGCCGAAGCGGAGGTGGAATACGCCGACCGCACGGACCCGGCGATCTACGTCAAGTTCCCGCTCGTCACCGGCGACCTCGCCGGCAAAGCGAACATGGTGATCTGGACGACGACGCCCTGGACGCTCCCGGCCAATGTCGCCATTGCCGTCTCCGCGAAGCAGGAATACGTGCTCGTGACGCTCGGCCGCGATGGCTGGGCGGAGGACTTCTTCGTGGCGCGTCCGTTGCTCGAAAGCTTCACCAGAGAGGCGGAACTGCAAGTTTACGGCGAAGTCGCCACCGTCACCGGCGAGCAACTCGCCGGGCTCGAAGCGCAGCATCCTTTCCTCGATCGCAAGTCGCGCATCATCACCGCCGATTTCGTGACCATGGATAGCGGCACTGGCCAGGTGCACGTGGCGCCCGGTCACGGCGCGGACGACTACATCGCGGGCAAGCAGCACGGCCTGCCGATCCTTTCGCCCGTGGACGATGCGGGCAAGCTGACCGAAGAAGCCGGCATGCCCGCATGGACCGGCAAATACGTCTTCGACGCGAATGCTGACGTCGTCGCGCACCTGCGCTCGATCAAGGCACTGCTCGGCGAACAGAAATACCTGCACAGCTATCCCCATTGCTGGCGCTCGAAGACGCCCGTCGTCTTCCGTGCGGTGGAACAATTCTTCATCAAGATCGACGCGCTGCGCGCCGATGCGCTCAAGGCCATCGATGGCGTGACGTGGCTTCCGCATTGGGGCCGCAACCGCATCTACGGCACCGTCGAGTCGCGCCCGGACTGGTGCATCTCGCGCCAGCGCACTTGGGGTGTGCCGCTTCCGGTCTTTTACGACGCCAGCGGCCAGCCGATCCTCGACGCCGCGCTCGCCCGCAAGGTGGCTGACCTCGTTGATCAACACGGGACAAACCTTTGGTTTGAGAAGAACGACGCCGAATGGGCGCAGATGCTCGGTCTGCCGGCCGGCACCACGCGCCGCAGCGACACGCTCGACGTGTGGATCGATTCCGGCGTCTCGCATACCGCCGTCACGGCGAAGCGTCCTGAACTCGGCGGTTCGCCGATCGCGGACGTCTACATCGAAGCGACCGACCAGCATCGCGGCTGGTTCCAGTCGTCGCTCATGACGAGCATCGCGCTTTACGGCCAGGCGCCGTACAAGTCTGTGATCACGCACGGCTTCGTGGTCGACAAGGACTCGCGCAAGAAGGTCTCGAAGTCCGAGCAGGGCACCTATGCGAAGCCGATGAATGCCGAGCATTTCGTCGGTAAATACGGCGCCGACATTGTCCGCCTCTGGGCATCGAGCGTCGACTACCAGAACGAGGTGCCGTTCTCCGAAGAGAGTTTCAAGGGACTCACCGATGCCTATCGCAGCTTCCGCAACATCCTACGCATCCTTCTGGCGAATCTCTTCGACTTCGACTCCGCGCAGCATGCCGTGGAGTTTCGTCCACTCGGCGAGACCGGCGGTGTGGCGGCATGGACGCGCGGCCCTTCCGGCGAAGCCATCCGCGGCACGATCATCGACCGTTGGGTGCTCTCACGCTTGCAGGAAGTCACCGAGACCTGCCGCAAGGCGTATGCGGAATACGATTTCCGCAAGGTTTTCCAGACGTTGAATCAATTCGTGACTGTCGACATCAGCGCGCTCTATGTCGACATCACCAAGGACCGCCTTTACTGCGACGCCGCGAACAGCCCACGCCGCCGCGTCACGCAGACGGTGATGGCTCGTGTGCTCGATAGCCTTGCGCGCCTCCTCGCGCCGATCCTCGTCTTCACCGCGGATGAGGCCTGGCAATTTGCGGGCCGGAAAACCTCCGTGCATCTGGAGCAATTCCCCGAGCCGGATGCGGTGCTGCGCGACACCGCGCTCGAAGCGCAGATGGAGCAGTTGCTCGGCCTGCGCGGCAAGATCGGCCAGGCGGTGGAAGGCGCTCGCGCGGAGAAATTGATCGGCAACGCCCTCGAAGGCGCCGTCACCCTGCAGATCGCCGACCAGTCGCTCTACGATCAACTCAACGGCCGTGAAGCCGAACTCGAAGAACTCTTCATCCTCAGTGACCTCACCATCGCCGTGGGCGGCGAAAATAGCGCCCGAGTCATCCGCACCACGCGACAGAAGTGTGCGCGTTGCTGGCGGCATCGGAAAGACGTCGGTGCCAGGCCGGCGCATCCCGAGTTGTGCGAACGCTGCGCGGACGTGGTGGAAGACGTCGCCAAAAAGACGGTGGTCTCGTGAAATTCCTCGCTTCCATCGCTCTGCCGCTCTACGCGCTCGATCAGGCCACCAAGCTGTGGATCGTGAATCACTTCGAGCTGCACGAACAGCGGACGGTGATCTCGAATTTCTTCGATCTCGTCTACTACTCGAACACCGGCGCGGCTTTCAGCGCGCTCACCGGGAAAAACACCTTCTTCATCCTGATTTCCATCGTCGCATTGGTCGCGCTGCTGGTGTTCTACAAAAAGGGTGCCTTCAAGGATCGGCCGTCACGCTGGGCTTCAGCCTTGCTCTGCGCCGGCATCCTCGGAAATCTCACTGACCGGATCGTCCACGGCCACGTCGTCGATTTTTTGCTCTTCAATCTGCACGTGCGTTATGCGGATCCGTGGCCGGCGTTCAATGTTGCCGATAGCTGCATTTGCATCGCTACTGGGCTGTTCATCATTTCCGCGATGTTTGACCGCAAGCCAGAGGCCGCTACGCCGCAGGAATCGCCGGACGAAGCGAGCAAGAGCGACGGGAAATAGGTAAACGCGCGAGAGCGACCATCGGAGGGATGCGCTCCTGCGCGTTCCCCATTTTAAGGTTGAGTTTCCGAATTCGGAAAAGTGAGCCATTGACGCTTGCGTTCACTCCAAAACGCTGCCGCGCCGTGCCTCGCCAAAGGTAGTTCGCGAATCCAACCTAAATGGGGAACGCGCAGGAGCGCATCCCTCCGATTATCGCGCCGCTGCTTCGTGCTGGCTCCTGCTCAGGATGTTTCTCAATGCTTCCGCGAGCGCGGCGGCATCTCCCGCGGGGACTTCGGTTACGCCGGGCATGGAGCCGAGGCCACATTGCGGTGTCGCGATGACCGGCACGCCAGCACTGATCGCGGTGAGCAATCGCCTCGGGCGATGCTCGACGAACGCGGGCAGCACCACCGCCGCTGCACCGTCGAACCATGATGCGGAGGATGCGACACCCAGTTTGATGCCACTCCAAAAATCGGGGCGCTCGATGATTCCGCCGAGGCAGACGAGTTCGAGGTCGAGGGCACGCGCAGCCTCGCGCAATTCGTAAGCCCCTTTGCGACCGAGCGTGGAGGCGGGGAAGACGACGCGTTTTGCATTCCCACTTTCCGCTTTCGAAGCCGCCGGCATCTTCCATGGAAGCGCAATGGCACGCTGACTCGAAAGATCGGCAATCGCCCGATGCGGCGTGATCCAATGCTCGGCCGCGGCCAGCGCTTGCGCTTCCGCGTCGCCCAGCCACTTCGGCGCGCGAAAGTCAGCGCAAGTGGTCGAATCCGGGTGCAACCGCGCCGCGAGATCGAGTTGCGCCTGCAATTCTTGAATCGGCATGCGCACCATGAGGACATCAAACGTGCGCCCGCCGAGCACACCTTCATGCCAGAGGAAGGGCAGGAGATTCTGCGCCACGACGAGGTGCGTATGCTCAGGCTGCAATTGCCGCGCATAATGCCGAGCCAAACGTTCATCCCAGGCCAGCAACGCCCGTTGCCGCTCGGCGCCCTGCTCACGCAGCCGCCGCGTGGACCAGGCGCGTCGCAACGTGAGCAGCGTCGCGCTCTGGGCGGATCTGAACGCCGCGACGTCCCACGCGTAGTTCGGCTTGCGCCAGCGATAGCCATCGAGCGGGCGCAGCAAGAGATCGGCGGGGGACTCGAGCTGCGCCAGGTGCGAGGCCCATTCGGGCCACCATTCATCGACCACCCACGCGGTCCGACCGGGATTGTCGTCCGTGTCCGGCTTGAGATGGCGAAAGCACGCCGCTACTCCGCAACTGGCACAACTGCCCGGCTGCGCCGCCGTCGTCAGCGAGGCGCGTCCGCCGCGGGTCGGCGCGAGGCGGTCGGGCACTTCCTTCTTCGTGCTGCGAATGCGCACCGTGAGCCGCGTGCTGCTGAGTTCCACCTCCAGACGCCACGGAAAGGGCGCGCGCAAGCGCAAGTCCACATAGTTCCAGAAAACCGTCGCATCGCGTCCGACCGCGGCGAGATTGCCCACGCCCGGATGACTGTGCGCATGACGCTCCACGATCTCGAGACCGGCCTCCAGCGCCGCATTGTAAATCGCGCCGGAGAGCTGGCACAGGCCGCCGCCCAGCGTGGGAATGAGACAGCCTTCGCGCAACTCGCGGCCGACGGCGAAACCCTTGCGCGCTGTGGTGCGGCCGAGTTGCCGCCAGAAACTCCACACGCGATTGGCCGGCACTTCCGTTCCGTGAAAGGTTGCCGCCGAAACACGTAGATTCTGCACTTTGCCAAACTGCAGGCGCTTCTCCGACGCCACAGTGGTCTCAAACCAAATGTCGCCGGATTGCGTGCCGACGATCGGCGTCCGCGCGAGTTGCTCGCCCTTCGGATGTCGCCGCGGCCCATCACCCGTGAGATCACTCCAGCCGCGCCAGGCCTGAAAGCAGGTCGCTTTCAGGCGAAATAACAGCGCCGCGCCGCGCGAGGGCAGCGCTTCGCGTGGGCGTTCGACGATTGGATGGGCGGATGGTGATGACATCGGCTTTTGAGGAATACGGCGAAACGCACGGCTTCTTTCAGGAAATTTGTGTTAACGGAAAGTTTAAATGCAGAACATCCAACATCGAACGTCCAATGGGAGAGGCACAGCCGCACGTCGCTTGCGCCATTGGACGTTGGGTGTTGGGTGTTCTGCCTTTCGCCGTTGGATGTTTAGGCCGAAGGCCTTCCTACGGCCCCCATACGCGCGCCGCCCCCGGGGTCAGCGATGCAATAGATAGAAAGATCACTCCTATGCTTCACTACGCTATTGTTTTCCTAATCATCGCGCTCGTGGCCGGCCTCCTCGGATTCGTCGGCGTGGCGGGCACGGCGGCTTATATTGCCAAGATCCTCTTCGTCATCTTCCTCGTCCTGTTCATCATCTCCTTGATTGGTGGACGCCGCGGACCAATCGCCTAGGTTTTAACCGGCTGCAGCGATCCCGCCGAAACGGGACCGCTGCAGCCACGAGCCTTCGCTCAACACGAAGGCGCGTTTTGTTAGTTAGTTCAAACTGGTGAGCTTGGCCTTGATGGCCTCGAAGTTGGGTAATTCCTTCGGCGTCGGCGTCTGCTCGGCATATTGGATGACACCGGCTTTATCGATGACGAAGGCGGCACGCGCGGACACGCTGCCGAGACCGATGAGATCATCGAGCAAAACCTCGTAATTCTTCGCCGTCGTCTTGTTCAGATCGCTGGCGATGGTGATACTGATGCTATTCTTCTGCGCCCACGCTTCCTGGGCGAAGGGACTGTCGACGCTGATGGCGATGACGTCCGCATTCAGGTCGGAATAACCCTTCAGCCCCGCGGTCACGTCGCACATCTCCTGCGTGCAGACGCCGGTGAAAGCGAGGGGAAAGAAAAGAACCACGGTGTTCTTCTTGCCGAGGTTGGCGCTGAGGGCGACGTCGCGCAGGCCATCCGGGCCTTTGGACTTGAGGGTGAAATCGGGAGCTTTGGTACCGACGGAGAGAGCCATGGGATGTGAGGGTTTGGGATTTGGGTGTTGGATTTCAGCGAACGCAGGGCGCGCACTCTTCAGTGATGGCGAGCCCGCGGCGCGAAACGCCAATGAACCCAGTAACGCCGCTGCAAGTCAATCCGCGGTTCGTTTTGTCGCTGACTCGCTGCCGCGGACCTGGATTCGGGCGCGGTGCTTGGCCACCCATTCAATCGGCTCCATGCATGAATCTTCTACGATCTGGGCCACGTCACGGAATGTGGAATCGACCTCGTGGGTATTTTCACCGAAAGTGTGTTGCGTCCGATTCCAGACTGACTTCAAGTCGGATCCACTCACTTCCTCATGCCTGTCCTCTGGTGGTCGCTCACAATCTTCCTGTTCATCATTGGCATGATCGGCATCGTCATTCCATTGCTGCCGGGGACGACCATCATCTTCGCCGCTGCGGTGATTCACCGCGTGGCTCTGGGCGAGGAGCATAGCGTCGGCTGGTGGACTTTGGGCGGCTTGCTCGTGCTCACCATCATCTCCCACGTGCTCGATTTCACCAGCAGCTCGCTGGGGGCGAAGAAATTTGGCGCCACCCGCTGGGGCGCGCTCGGTGGGCTTATTGGCACCATCGTGGGCATGTTCTTTTTTCCGTTGGGATTATTGCTCGGGCCGGTCATTGGCGTGCTGGCGGGAGAATTGATTGCCGGCCAGGAACTCGTCCGCGCCGGGAAATCCACTTGGGGCACGGTGGTCGGCACCACCGCCGGCATCATCGCCAATGTCTTCATCGGCCTGGTGATGATCGGTTGGTTTTTCATCGCCGCGCTCTGGCATTGAGGGGGAAGAATTTTAAAACGCAGAGACGCAGAGACGCAGAGAGGGGCCACTAGGAAACAAGCGTCTAAGTGAAGCGACGTTTGATCGCGAAAATTTGCTCCTTCAATTAAACGCTTGTCCCGGGAATGCCTTTTCCTCTGCGTCTTTGCGTCTCTGCGTTTTAAAATTCCCAAACACCACGGCAGCATCTCACCGGCGATTGGAAAATCACCGGTTCCAAGTGCTCAAACACCGCCCTCACTCCGCTTGGGCGAGGAAGAGCAGCAGGATGCCGGAGATGGCGATTGCTTCCCACAGCCAGACATGGATCCGGGAGATCATGGCCGAATATACTCCCGCACGCACTCTTGCCAAGTGGACAGCTTTGCTTTGTTCTGGCGGGCTCACTCGTTTCTTTTAGCCCGCAATTTTTATGTCGAACCTGTTTGATCTCTCCCAAGAAGTCGCCGTCATCATCGGAGCCACTGGTGTGCTCGGTGGAGCTCTCGCCGATGGACTCGCCGCCGCCGGCGCCAAGGTGGCCGTGCTCGGCCGCAATGCCGAACGCGGCGAGGCCCGTGCCCAAGCCATCCGCAAAGCGGGCGGGATCGGACAGTATTTCGCCGCGGACGCGCTCGACCGCGCTTCGCTGGCCAAGGCCCACGAAGTCATCACCCGCGAGCTCGGCGCGCCCACCGTGCTCGTCAATGCCGCTGGCGGCAACGACCCGAAGGTCACCGTCACTCCCGAGCGCCCCTTCGAGAGCATCAACCTCGACGATTGGCGGACGAATTTCGAGATGAACCTCGTCGGTGGCGTCCTGCTGCCGTGCCAGGAATTCGGCCCGGCCATGGCTCAGCGCGGGAAGGGGAGCATTATCAATATCGCCAGCGTCTCCGCGCACCTGCCGCTCTCGCGCGTGGTCGCTTACTCCTCGAGCAAGGCCGCGGTCATCAGCCTCTCGCAATTCCTCGCCCGGGAATGGGCGACCAAAGGCGTGCGGGTCAATACCATCAACCCCTGGCTTCTTCCCGGCGGAACAAAACCGCAAGCTGCTCTTCAACGAAGATGGCACGCCCACCGCGCGCACGAAATCCATCTGGGGCCACACGCCCATGAACCGCTTCGGCGAATCGCAGGAATTGATCGGCGCCGCCGTCTTCCTCGCCGCGCCGGGTGCCAGCAGCTTTATCACCGGCACGGACATCCGCGTCGATGGCGGGCTTCCTGAGCCAGACGATTTAAGGTATGTTTTAAATACTCTTTATGCCGACTCTTTCCCAAATCGCTTCCCCCGGTTCGTATCTTTCCGCCGAGCAGGCCCGCGAACTCATTGCCCAAGCCTGCCCCGGCCCAAGGATTACAAGGACAAGAAGGTGCTGCTCATCGTGCCGGATGCGACGCGGACCTGCCCTCTGGGGATTCTTTTCGCGGGGCTATTTGACCAGATCGGCGGGGCGACGAAGCATTTCGACGTGATGATCGCCCTCGGAACGCATCAGCCGATGAGCGAAGAGGCGATCTGCGAGCGGCTGGAGATTTCGCTGGAGGAGCGTCGCGCGAAATACGCGCCGGTGCGGTTCTTCAATCACGAATGGGACAACGAAGCGGCCTTGCGCAAAATTGGTGACCTGACACTGGAAGACACCCGGGCACTGACCGACGGACTCTTCGAAATGGAAGTGCCGGTAAAGATCAATGCGAAGCTTTACGACTACGACCAGATCATCATCTGCGGCCCGGTATTCCCGCATGAGGTCGTGGGCTTCAGCGGCGGCAACAAGTATCTTTTCCCCGGCGTCAGCGGGCCTGAAGTGCTGAATTTCTTCCACTGGCTGGGCGCAGTGGTGACGAACCCCATGACGATCGGCAACAAGTGGACGCCCGTTCGCAAGGTGGTGGATCGCGTGGGCGGCATGGTCAACGTGCCGAAGCTCTGCCTGTGCATGGTGGTGGAGAAGGCGCAGCTTGCCGGGCTTTTCATCGGGTCGCCGGAAGGGGCTTGGGACGAGGCGTCGGAGCTCTCGAAGAAGCTGCATATCACCTACAAGGACCGGCCGTTTCACACGGTGCTCAGTTGCGCGCCGAAGATGTATGACGAGATCTGGGTGGCCGGGAAATGCATGTACAAGCTCGAACCGGTGGTGGCGGATGGCGGGGAGCTCATCATCTACGCGCCGCACGTCCACGAGATCAGCCTCACGCACGGCCATCTCATCAAGCAGATCGGCTACCACTGCCGCGACTACTTCCTCAAGCAGTGGGACAAGTTCAAGCACCTACCTTGGGGCACGATCGCGCACAGCACCCACGTCCGCGGCATCGGCAAATACGAGAACGGTGTGGAGCAATGCCGTGTGCAGGTCACGCTGGCTACGTCGATTCCGGAGTCTGTCTGCAAGGAGATCAATCTCGGCTACCGCGACCCGGCCTCGATCAATCCCGACGACTACGCCAACCGCGAAGACGAAGGCGTGCTCCTCGTCCCGAAAGCCGGCGAAATGCTCTACCATCTGAAAAACCGCCCCGAATGGGCGCGGGAGATGTAGCCTCGACGGGGCAGGGCTTTAACGCTACTCTATCGACATGATTGCGATTCTCGATCTGCCTGAAGTGCGCCAGAGAGTATCGCCTCTCACGGTTGAGGATTACCATCGGCTGGGTGAATTCAATGAGAACGGCAAACGTACGGAGCTCATCCGCGGCATCGTCATCGAAAAAATGAGCAAATCGCCCCTTCACGCTACGATTGCGTCGCGACTTTTCAAGCTGCTCCTCCCGCTCGTGCCCGAGGGTTATACTGCTCGGAAAGAAGAACCTCTGACATTGCGCGACTCGGAACCTGAGCCCGACATTGCCATCGTGAAAGGATCGGACGCAGACTTTGCCAGGTCGCATCCGACCACGGCCGCGTTGGTCGTGGAAGTGGCCGTTACCAGTGTTGAGCTCGATCGTGAGTTGGCTCTTGTCTATGCCGAAGCGGGCGTGGAGGAATACTGGATCGTGCTCGGCAACGACTGCGCGGTGGAGGTTTATCGCCGTCCGGTGAATGGAGTATATCAAGAAAAGGCGACGATTCTGTCCGGAAGGGAACTCCCTTGCCGCAGCGTTCCTGGCGTTAGTGTGGCGTTGGAACAGTTGTTTGCCTGAAGAGTTGCAGTTGATTGTCGAAAGAAGCCGAAAAACTTCTCGCACGCCTCCGTGCGGCTAGTAAACTCCACGCCCTTTCTCAATATGGAACCTACTGCTGATATTGCCGTCATTGGTCTGGCCGTCATGGGCCAGAACCTGATTATGAACATGAACGACCATGGTTTTACCGTGGTCGCCTACAACCGCACCACTGCCAAGGTGGACGAGTTTTTGGCCAACGAAGCCAAGGGTAGCAAGGTGATCGGCGTGCACTCCGTGGAAGAAATGGTGAAGAACCTGAAGCGTCCGCGCCGCGTGATGCTCATGGTCAAGGCTGGTAAGCCGGTGGACGAATTCATCGATCACATCCTGCCGTACCTCGAAGCGGGCGACATCATCATCGATGGTGGCAACTCGCTCTACGAGGACACCGCCCGCCGCGTGAAATACGTGGAGAGCAAGGGCCTGCTTTACATCGGCACCGGCGTTTCCGGTGGTGAAGAAGGCGCGCGCAAGGGCCCGTCGATCATGCCTGGCGGTTCGCCGGCCGCGTGGCCGCACGTGAAGGACATTTTCCAATCGATCGCCGCCAAGGTCGCCGACGGTTCGCCGTGCTGCGACTGGGTGGGCGAAGGCGGCGCCGGTCACTACGTGAAGATGGTCCACAACGGCATCGAATACGGTGACATGCAGCTCATTTGCGAGGCTTACCAGTTCATGAAGGACGGCCTGGGCATGACGCCCGACGAAATGAGCGAAGAATTCGCCGAATGGAACAAGGCTGAGCTCGACTCGTATCTCATCGAGATCACCCGCGACATTCTCGCCAAGAAGGACGAAGACGGTTCGCCGCTCGTGGACAAGATCCTCGACACCGCCGGCCAGAAGGGCACGGGCAAGTGGACGGTCATTTCGTCCGCCGACCTCGGCATTCCGATCACGCTCATGGCGGAGGCGGTCTACAGCCGCTGCGTTTCCTCGATGAAGGATCTGCGCGTGGAGGCTTCGAAGGCCTTCAAGCCGGGCAACCCGAAGATTACCGGCGACCGCAAGCAGTGGACCAAGGATCTCGCCCAGGCGCTGTATGCTTCGAAGATCGTGAGCTATGCGCAGGGCTATATGCTCATGCGTGCGGCGGCCGAGCAAAACGGCTGGAACCTGAACTACGGCGGCATCGCCCTCATGTGGCGCGGCGGTTGCATCATCCGCAGCGCGTTCCTCGGCGATATCAAGGACGCGTTCGACAAGAACAAGAAGCTCTCGAATCTGCTCCTCGCGCCGTTCTTCAAGAAGGCGATCAAGAGCGCGCAGCGTAGCTGGCGCAAGGTGGTCAGCACGGCGGTGAAGAAGGGCATTCCGGTGCCGGCCTTCAGCACGGCGCTGGCGTTCTTCGACGGCTTCCGCAGCGAGCGCCTCCCGGCGAACCTGCTCCAGGCCCAGCGCGACTACTTCGGCGCGCACACCTACGAGCGCACCGACAAGGCTCGCGGCGAGTTCTTCCACACGAACTGGACCGGCCGCGGCGGCACCACGGCATCGAGCACCTATACGGTGTAAAAGGCGCGAAGTTTCAAATCGCAGAATTCAACAAAAGGGCGCGGAGCAATCCGCGCCCTTTTTGTTGGCCGGAAATTGTTTGGGATACCTCTGAGAGCGCGGTCTTGATGGGATTGGTGCTCGTTTCAAGAGATCGGGAATGAAATAGAGAGGTCGCGGAGCGACCCAACGCCTGTAGCCGGGGCTTTCAAGCCCCGGTGACCGCACCGAACGCGGTCGTCGCGGAGCGACGTTTGCCATTGGTGGCGCGGTTCGTTATCAACGAGACATGGGCAACACCTACGCATCGTTGCAGTACCATTTCGTTTTCAGCACGAAATTGCGCAAACCATGGATCCATCACGAAATCGAGGATCGTGTCTGGAGGTTTCTTGGTGGTTTTGCCCGCGAGGTTGGGATGGCCCCAATTCTCGTCGGCGGCATGCCTGATCATATCCACATGGCAGTTGGTGGACATCCGACCATGGCCATCAGTAAGGCGATTCAGCAAATCAAGGGTGGCTCCTCAAAATGGATGAGAGAGGCATTCCCAGAAATGAAAGGGTTCGCGTGGCAAGACGGTTATGGCGCGTTTTCTGTGAGCAAATCCAATCTTCCTGCGCTCACGACTTACATCGCCAATCAACGTAAACATCATCGGAAAAAGACGTTTAAAGAGGAGTTTGTTGCGCTTTTAAATCGGCATGGGATCGATTACGACGAGCGATACTTATGGGACTAATGGCAAACGTCGCTCCGCGACGGCCGCATTCGCGGCGGTAGCGGGGCTTGAAAGCCCCGGCTACAGGCGTTGGATCGCTCCGCGATCTCTAAACTCGACACCTGCCCTTTGAATTACGCTCATTTTTTGAATGGTGCGTTTCTTCAAATACTTGGAAGCAACGCGCAAGGCACCGCCCGCTACCGTCGCGGACGGAACAGACAACAAAAAAAGGGCGCGGATTGCTCCGCGCCCTTTTGAAATGAGACTGACTTTGGTCGCTGCTTAGCGCTGGATGCGCGCCGAGCCGCCCTTGGCGAAGGCCTTGACCTGATCGACCGTGGCCATCGTGGTGTCGCCGGGGAAGGTGGTGAGCAACGCACCGTGAGCCCAGCCGAGCTTGACCGCTTCTTCTTCCGACGCGCCGCTGAGCAGGCCGTAGATGAAGCCGGCAGCATAGCCGTCGCCACCGCCCACGCGGTCGATGACGTCGAGCTCGCACATCGGCGACTGGTAGGTCTTGCCGTCGATCCACGCGACCGCGCCCCAAGTGTGGCGGTTGGTCGAGTGCACTTCCCGCAGGGTGGTCGCGACGACCTTCACCTTCGGGAACTTCTTCACGGCCTTCTCGATGATGGCGAAGAAAGCGCTCGGATCGAGCTTCGACTTGGATTCCACGTCCTGGCCTTCGATGCCGAGACCCTTCTGCAGGTCTTCTTCGTTACCGACGATCACGTCGACGTTTTCGACGATGCGGGCCAGCACTTCGACGGCCTTGGCGTGGCCGCCCCAGATGTCCCACAGCTTCTGGCGGTAGTTGAGGTCGAACGAGGTCACCGCGCCGGCGGCCTTGGCGGCCTTCATGGCTTCGACGATGAGTTCGCCGGTGGTTTCGGAGAGCGCGGCAAAGATGCCACCGCTATGAAACCAGCGGACGCCCTGACCGAAGATGGCGTTCCAGTCGAAGTCGCCGGGCTTGAGCTGGCCGGCCGCTTCGTTGCAGCGGTTGTAGAAGACGACGGGGGCGCGCACGCCGTGGCCGCGGTCGCTGTAGACGGTGGCCATGTTCGGGCCGCGGACGCCGTCATGCTTGAAGTGCTTGTAGAACGGCTTCACGCCCATGGCCTTCACGCGTTCAGCGATCAGGTGACCGACCGGATAGTCGACCATCGCGGTGGCAACGCCGGTGTTGAGATTGAAGCAGTCGGCGAGGTTCGCCGCGCAGTTGAATTCGCCGCCGCTGACGTGGATGTCGCAGTGCGTGGCTTTGCGGAAAGGGATGGGGCCGGGATCGAGGCGGTGGACGAGCGCGCCGAGGGACAGGAAGTCCAGCGCACCATTTTCACGGATATTCAAACCGTACTTCATTTCGATGGTAGATGGTAAGAGCTGATGGTTTAACGTGGGTCGAATCGGCACACTGGTGCGGGGACACGGCAGGCCGACGCGAGGGAGGGGCAATATGGGCGAAATCGACCGCGCTTGTCTTCAAAAAAGAGCGGCAACCTTACAAAGTGGTCGTGGAAAGGGGATCGAGACGCTTGGCCCGCCGGGACATCCAGTAGAGGACGATGGCGCCAAAGATCAGGTATTCGACGAGGGAGAGGGATTCCTTGGGCCGATAGCCGTGGAAGGAGAAGAGGTCGAGGAGCTGGACGTTGCTACCGAACTGCTGGAGCAGGGGGAAGGTGTGCGGGAAGTTCGTCGGGTAGTCCGGTGTGGTCCACAGGATGCGTGAGCTGAGGATTTGGCCGATGGCGAGGAAGCCGATGAGTGCCCAACTGGCGAGCACGGGGCGGAGCCGTTCGATGGCGCGGCCCAAGAGGACGTAGACGCAGGACATCGACCAATACTGGAGGCGTTCGGTGTCGGTGCCACCGACGAAGCCGAAGCCCATCCCGGCGATAAGAAAAAGAGCCAGCCATTGCTCCCGCAGCAGGAAATCGCGGGCGTTCTTCCAGTCGAAGAGGAGGATGAAGAGGACCGGTCCAAAGGCGAGGAACCAGGCATGCACATAGGTGAGCACCGGCTTGTCGTAGAGAAAGCGGTAGATCGTTTGCCAAAAGGAATAGGCGTCCGTCTGATGGGCAAAATGGCGCGTGGATAAGAAGGCGAGGAAGCCGAGGAAGAACGGAACGCAGACCGACCACGGAGGGCGACACCATTTCCAGCGACCGTTCTCTTTCACCCAGGGGCGATGAGCCGCGATGGCGGAAAGCGGAACGAACAAAGTGGCGTCACGGAAATAGGCGCCACCGACGGCCAACACGCTGAGCGCGGCGAGAGTGCCAGCCGAAGGATGAGCGACATAGCGCCGGAGGACGAGCAATCCCGCGAGGATGAAGACGAAGAGCCAGGCATCCACGTGAACCGGTGAGTGATAGACGAGCCGCGGTGGCGCATCCCACTGGATGAGGAAGAGCGTGACCAGCAGCACCCGGACCCGCCAATCACCCACGTAGCCGCGTAACCAAAGGATCAGCAGGAGTGTGGCGATGGCGCCACCGGTGATGTTGACGATCCGAAAGCCACGGAAGAGATCGGGTGGCGCGACGAAAGACGTCAGCCACGGGCCGCCGACTGAATAAAGGTAAGGTCCTGCCATCGGCGTAGTGGCCGCGAATCCGGCGAGGTGAGCGGCCCGCATCGCGCGCATCGAATCGTGCCTGGAAATAAGCGATACGAGCCACGGAGTGCCGAGGCGAAAAGCGTAGGGTGCTTCTCCTTCACGGGGCTGATGAAGGACGAACTGCTGGGCGAGCTTGTAATAGGGTGTCTCCCAAGCCGTGCCGCCATTCAGCGTGTTCTGCTTCTGCCGCAGGCCGGAGTTGAGATTCGAAGCGAGGAAGATGACGACCACCAGCAGCCATTCGAGCCAGAGACCTTTCCGCGGGATTGTCATTGAGGAGCCGTTGGAGATGGGGTTGCCGGATTTTGGTAAAGGTGAGCGAGCTTGAGTAGCAGAGCTTCAAGTTGGGTGAAATAGGCGTCTTCCGGCATGGAGTTCTTTCCATCGCGAAGTTGGGCCAATTCCTTCTCGATGGCATCGCGCTCGGCGCGCAGGGCAGGGGATAGGGCTCGCTCCGCCGCGTTCGGGACGAGATGGATTTGGTGGGCGCGCAATCCATCCGGTGCCTGGTGGCCGAGAGCTTTCTTCACGGCGCGCACACCTTTGAACCAGTCCGGCGGCGTGCCCAGACCGTCGCCATTGTCGTCGAGCAGCGAGTGCTCGGTCGCGAGTCGGCCTTCGTCCTTGTAATAAGCCGCCGTCCGTTGCGCCGCGGCCAGCCAGGCTTCGAGCAGGGAGGTTTGCCCATCCTTATCGAGATCCGCCGAGGGATCGGCGATGGTTTGCGAAAGATACCCGCCAAAGCGGGCAAAGTTGTTTTCCGAGCCGCTCTTCGTCGCGGTGATGACGACACGGCCAGGAGCGGAAAGCGGTTTGAGGAACGCGCCGCTCGCCGAGAAGCCGCAAACGACGATGACCGGACGATGGAATGGCTTCAGCAGAGTAGCCAACCCCGATGCAGAGAGGTCATTTCCGGTAAGATTGAACTTCGCCTCGTGGCCGTCGAAGGTGCCGTGACCGAGCAACACGAGCCAAAGCTCGGCAGGCCCATCTTTCGCTTCCGATTCCAGCGCCTTCTCCAGTTGGACCAGCGAATCGGTCTGATTCTTGTCGATCGCACTAACGTGGGCGCCGGCCGCTTTGCCCGCCTTGCGCCAATTGGCCGCCCATTGCGAAAAGGCATCGGTATAGGGGAGCTCGCCGCCCGTGCCGACGACGATGACCAGCGAGGCTGAAGGTGTCGATTCATCCGCGATGAGCCACGGCGCGGCAAAGGCGAGAACGGCAAGGGGCCAAAGCAATTTTCTCATGCGAGTCCTTTCCACCGACGAAGTCCCCACTCGCCAACCAAGCAAGCCAGCGCGAGGAGAAAGACCAGCGGCGTGTGCCAGATGGGACGCGTCCACGTTTCGGTGACGGGCGCGTGCTGCGAGGGTAGTTCGCGGGCGAACGAAGTGAGATCTTCGGGCGATAGAACGCGTCCGCCGGTTTGCTTCGCGAGCCTTTCCATGAGCGGTCGATTCGGTTTGAGATCGCGGAACTCCGCTGCCGCCAGATCGCTGGTCCATCCGGTGGCGCTTTGCCCCGCTGCCGCGCCCGTTTCGATGGCCACCGTTGCGTCGACGCGGTAGCCACCACTTTCACGAGGAATGAAGCTGGCCTCGTAAAGGCCGGGTTCACTCGCCGAGGGTTCGGCGTGCAGGATCAGCGGAGCTTCGCCCGCAGGAGCCTCCGGGCGCGAGACCTTGAGCGTTACCGAGGCGTTATCCAGAGGCTGGAATTTGGCATCGCGCGCCCGTACCAGAAGTTGGACGCTGGAGCCATCCGGCTGCGGCTCGGCCCGCACTTCAATCGGATCCGGAAATGTCCGCCACCAGCCAGCGCACGATTTGCCGCCACCCCCTTCAGCAGGTCGGTCTGCCGCTTTTCATCGCCGAGGGCCGGACACCCAGAAATCACCGATGAGCATGGCGGCGGTGCGGGCCACGGCCGAAGCGTTGCGTGACGAGGGCCGGATGGTCGTGATGGCCGTCGCTCACCGTGGCCACGACGGTGGCGGCCGGCTTGGCCGTGCCGACGCGATTGAGAACGGCAAACTCAGGCAGCGCAGCAAGACGCTGACGCTCGTCGGCTTCGTTGGCGCGCAACCGCGCCCAGGGTTGCAGCCACCCCTCACGAGTAAGCGAGAGGTGCACTCGCCCCTCGGGAATGTTTTCGGGCTTGGTATCGAGATAGACGGGCAACATATCGCCGATGGCCGTGCGACTGTATTTTCCGTCGCGGAAGGCCTCCATGCCGCCGAGCATTAGCAACCCGCCGCCGCGCTCGCTGACGAACCGTTGCAGTAGACTCATCTGGTCCTGGGTAAAGAACTCCGCTTCCAGGTCATCGAGAATGATCGCCCGATACCTGAACAACTCCTCCGGCGTCTTGGGGAATCCGCCGCGCAATTCGAATTCATCGACCGTATTGAGCCGCGTGAATACCGGTTGATCGTAGCGTTCGATATCTTCCTTCGACTGATTTCCGAAGCCACGGAAGAGTGGGTTGCTGGACTCGCCTTCACGGCCCCGGAAGGTGAATTTTGGCTCGCGATTGGCGATGCGGATCAGGCCGACGAGTTGCGTCTGGTCATCACTCTCCACGGCACGGTGCAGGAACTTATATTCCCAATTCGGCCGACCGCTGGCGTAGAGCACGCGGTACGGTCCGGAACCGCGATCCACGGTGATCACGCTTTCGTTATTGGCCAGCGTGATCTCCGGCGCCGCCGGCCGCTTGGGCGCAATCTTGAGCCGATAAAACAGGACACCCGGTTTCGCCGGACGAATCTGGAAGTGCAGGGCGATCTTCTCGCTATTGGCGGGAACGATGGCGGTTTCCGTTGCGATGGGCTTCTCGTCAGCTTCCTTTTTGCCAGCTTCGATGGGGATCAATTGGCCGACGATTTCTTCACCGCTAAATCCGATGGCTGCGATGTCGGCCTGAATCGTGACGGGCGCGTCCTCAAACGAAGTCTGCGTGACGGTGGAGTTGGTAATGGCGAGGTCTCGCGATGGAGCACTGCGGGAAAAAATAACCGGATAGAGCGGGGGAAGTTGCCGCAGCTTTTCCATGTTGGCTGGGTCGGCAGCAATGCCGTCGGTGAGAAGGATGACGCCTGCCAGGGGCTGCCCGTGATGATGCTCGATCAGTTGTTCCAGGGTATGTCCGAGCGCCGTCCCGCGGCCATCGAAGGAGAGTTCGCGGAAGTTCTGCGATGGCAGCAGGCGCGTGTCCGCCAGGTAGTCGCGCACTTCGAAGTCTTCGCCAAGGCGGGTGAGCCAGAGATTGCGATCACCGGTCAGGACACGGCGCAGCGCATCGCCACGCGACTCGGCGGCATTGCGATCGTGCAATGTCATGCTGAGCGAGTTATCGGCGACCACCGCGATGACATTGGCGCCCGGTTTGGCCCGTTCCGAGGACCACATGGGATCGAGCAGACAGACGAGCAAAATAGCTGTGCCGACGAGCTTCAGCGCGGCGCAAGCGATGCGCAACAAATGGGATGCCGGCGTACGCAGATAAGACCACACGACACAGCAGAGCGCCACGGCGCCCACGGCCACTGCCGGCCAGAGCCATTCCCGACCAGCCAGATAAAGCGCGGCGACCTGCAGCATCAATGTCCGAGTTCCTCGTAATAACGCCGCACGCGCTCCACGTATTTGGGTGGCACTGGATCGCGGTCCAGCGGCACCAGGCTTTCCTTCGACTCGCGCCGGGCGAGTTCCTCCGTGAGTCGATCGTGCAATTCCGCCAGCGGGTTGCCGATCTTCGTTTTCACCATGTCCCACTTCGGTTCCGCACCGTTGCGCTTGTAGTCGATACGCACGCCTTTGGCGGTTTCACGGATGCGCGCGATTTCGGCGCGGAGATTGGGATCGTCGACCCATTTCCTCGACGTTGCGCAGACGATCGGACCAATCGACGAAACGATCGCCGGTGAGAGGACCATCAAAGGTTGTATCGGCGCCACCGCCGCCATTGCCACCTCCATTGTTATTCGAGGAATTCTCGCCCGCCTGGCTGGCCAACTGCAGCAACCGACTCGCCGTTCGCGGACCGCCGCCATTGGCGTTGCGGGCAGACGGGGAACCACTTTTGCCTCCATTGCCGGCCTGCTGGGCGCTGGGATTTTCGCGTCCAGCGAATTGCTCCGGCGCGGAGGCTTCCTGTGGAGGCGCACCACCGGCTTGCTCGCCGGAGGCCTGGCCATTCTGCCCGCCCTTTCCCTGGCCTTTGCCCTGCCCTTTCGCGTCGGCGGTCTGATTTTCAGACGAGCCCTCGCCCTTTTGCTGCCCTTCCTCTTTCCCTTCGCCTTCGCCTTTCTGTTGACCCTCGCCTTTTTGCTGGCCCCCGGCCTTTTGGCTATCGGCAGTCTTCTGCTCGCGGTCTGCGGATTGCGGCGATCCTTGCTGGCCTGCCTTCCCTTGCTGCCCATCTTTGCCGGTCGGCTGCTGGCCTTCTTTCGAATTCGGCTCACCCGGTTGGTTTCCCGGCTGCTTTTCAGAATTCTGGGCAAGATCGGGACGAGCGCGGGCGATCTCGCGATCCAAATCCTTCTTCAGTTGATCGACTTCCGCTCGCGCCGCCCGCAAAGCATCGGCCTCATTGCCGAGCACGCTTTCGGCCGCCCGTTCTACGCCGGACTTGAGGTCGTCTATTTCCTGGTGGGCCTTTTGCTCGAACTGTCGTGCCTCGTTGGCGTAGCCGCGCTGGGCGAGTTCCTGGGTCTTCTCCAGGGTCTGATCCGTTCCCGCCTGGGTTGTCTTGCGCAACGAATCGTAAAGCTCCTTGGCGAGCAAGGGCTCCGCGGTTTCCGCCTGTTCGCTGATGTCTTTCATCTTCTCGGTCAGCTTCTTCAGGTCGCCTTCCTGCTTCGCAAATTTCTCGGTCAATTGCTCGCGTTCACTATTGCCGTCGAGCGTTGGCCGTTCCTGTTTGGCGGGCTGAGGTTGCAGCTTCTCCGCGAGCTCTTCCTGGTTCTGCGCCAGTTCCCGCGCGTCGCTCCGCATTTGCCGCATCTCCTCGTTGAATTGGCCACTGGTTTTCTTGCGAAATTCATCGTGCATCTGCTGGAGATCCCGCTGGGCGCGGGTGCCATTGGCGAGCGCTTGGGAAGTCGCGCCTTTTTCCATCGATTCGGCGGCCTGTTGCGCCTCACCGCGGATCTTGTCGAGTTGCTGGCGTTCGTCGGCCAATTGCGCCTGTTGCTGGGCCTGCTCCATCTTCTGCTTCGCTTCATCGATGTCCGAGAGCATCTGCTTTTCCTCTTCCTGCAGTCGCTTGAGTTGCCGGCGAATCTCTTCCTTTTGCTCCTCGGTCTTCGCGGCCTGCAATGCCGTCTGCAATTCCTTCAGCCGTTCATTGATGTCCTGCTGGCGTTGCGCGAGTTCCTTGAGCCGATTGAGAATGGCCAGTTGTTCGCGCTGCTGCTCGTTTTCCTGCGGTTTTGCCTCCTTGTTGGTCTCGTAGCGCTTCTTCTCATCCTTCATCTCCAATTGATCAAGCTGCCGCCGCTGGCGTTGCTGGGCCATGCCTTTGCCTTGCTGACTCTTGCTCCGGCGCACGCGGAACTCATGTGCCGCCAGCTTGAGCAGCGCATCATAGGCGGATTGCTGAGCGGTCAAGGCGTCGGGCAACGGCGCGGTGGTCGTCGCGGCCTTGGTCAGGCGATCGAGCGCCGTTTTCATCTGCTGCGCGGCATTTTCCGCGAACGCATGGACTTTCGGATCTTCGCTTTTGGAGACCAACTCGTTGGCTTTCTTCAACGCTTCGTCCTGCGAATCGCGGACGACCGGTTCGTCCTTGAGATATTTGGCGCTCGGCTTTTCGGGATCGTCTTCGGCGCGTTTCAAATTCCACGTCGCGCTGACGATCTGCTTTTGCATCTCCGCCAGCTTGGTCGCCTCGTTGTCCCCGCCGCCACCGCCGCCTTGTTGATCGTCACCACCGCTGTTATCAGGACGGAAGATTTCTTCGAACGGTCGCACCTCCGCGAAATACATGTCGGTGGCGGTGCGGCGCGTCTCGCCATTCGGTCCGACATCATCCGCCCACAGGAACCAGGAAATCAGCTCATCCGGCTTCACGCCCAGTTCTTCCAACTTCAAAAGATAGGTCGCCTCTTTCTTCTCGTCGGCACGGGGTATCGTGCCCCAGTTCGATCACCTTTTCTCCCTGGGCGGGCGACGTTGACGGTGAGCCCGTAGTGGGAGAGGCCGAAATCGTCCCAGACCTGGGCTTGAAAGGCGACTTCCTCGAGTGGGGGAGAGGCGCGGATCGCCTTTCGGAGTAATGAGTTTCAACTCCCGGCCGGCGATTGGGCAGCGCTTCGACAATGAATTGCGCCGGTAACTTGTTCGCCCGTCCGTTCACATCCACGAGTTTCACTTCATAGGTCTGGCTCGTTTTGAATGGAAAGTCCCGTAACTCGGCGACCGGTTTGTCTGCACTGACCGCAAGTTCCACCTTGGAGCCGTCCTTGGCGACGAGCGTCGCCGATTTCACCGGCTTGTTGAGTTGAAAGGCGACGTCGAGTTTCGTGCCCTCCACTGCGCTCACGCGGTGGGTATCCGGCACTTTCTTGTCCGGCAGTTTTGTGTAATCGGGATAGCGGAGCGTCGCATCCGCGCGATCGAGACGGGGATGCTCGAAGATTTTCACCGCGTAATCCCGAGTCGATTGACCCGAGTATTCGACATGATAAGTGAGATCGGTATCGACCTCCGGCAATCCGCCGCCGAAGACCGGGTCATCCAGATTTTTCACCAATGGGATGCGTTGGGCCGGCTGATTGAGAGGCTGAATGACCAACGTCGCTTCTCCTGGCGGACGGCTGTGAAAATCCGCCAGCACTACCAATCCGGAGCCGCGCTCTATCGTCGTGTCGCCGGGATTGATCGTCACGGCCGCCGTCTGTCGAAGCCTTCGCACTGTGCGCCCTGGCCGGCGTCGCTGTGCGAAAAACTCAACCCGAGCGCGGCGATGGGCAGAGCGGCAGGCGGTCAGGCGAAGACTCCACAGACGCCAGCCCGGCACCGCATCCAGCCAGTTCGATTTGCGGCTTTCCGCAGCGACCTGCTGCACGACTTGCTGCTGGAGGAAATTGAACCTGCCGGTTTTGGGATCGGGCTTCTGCTCGACTGCGGGTGATCAGCAACGCATGCAGTTCCGGATGCTGCTCCTCGATGCGCCGCGCGATGTTGCGGAAATCCGGCTGCCACAGGCGACCGAGCACGCGGGCGATCAAAAAGATGACGGCGCCGCACAGTGTGGCCAGCAGAGCCTTTGCCGGAATTGCCGTGCCGCGGGTGATTACTACCGCAACCCCGAGGGTCAGCAACGCGAGCCCGAGCACCAGCCAGCGCAGAGCGCGGAGTTGGCGATGCCGGGTAATGACCGGCTCGAGGGCAGTTTGGAGCAACGGCGTGATCATGTGGATGCTGTGGTTGAACCGCTGACTGTGCGGGAGAGTTTCCCGGCAAAAAGGGTTTCTAGCAACAATACAGCGAGCGCGGCCACGATGAGCCATCGCCAGAGCTTCTGTTGGTTTTCGATCTCCACGGCTTGCGCCCGGCCCTCGCGGCGGGCGGTTTCCACGGGTGTTTCGTGTGTCGTGCGGAGAGGAACAGCGAGCGCGAGCAAGCGCTCGGCGGAGAATGGCGCCAGACGGCTTTCCTCCGGCGAGAGATTGACGACGAAGCGTTGGGTGCCGGGCGACACCGTATAGATGCCCGGTTGATCGGCGTCGGAAAACTTCGCATCCGTTGCGATGGGAACTTCCCGATGATCGGGTTTTGTCACTGCCAGCGGCTGGGAACTGCGGGGCAGGGGAACTTCGTCGCCGACAAAATATTGCGCCTTTTGAGGCGGCAGATTGCTGCTCTGTTCGAGCAGCGCTTGCAGCAGTGGAACGAATTTCGACGAGAGCGCCAGTTGACTATCGACTGGCCGCCAACTGCTGGTGAAAACGATCACGCTGCCTTTGCCCAACGGCACCTGGACGACTGCGGGATCGCCGCTGTCGAATTGCGCGAGCGTCTGCGAGCCCGCGAGTGCCGCGGTGTCAAGGCGGCGATATTTCCACCAATGTATCTTGGCAAAGTCGCTGAAGCGCGGATCGGCAAATGGAGCAAACAACGGATGGCGAAAATCGATCTGCGCAAGCAAAGCGTAATCCTTGACCGTGGCTTCGGGAGTGGCGAGCGAAGGAAGTTCCAGGAGTTTGCCGAGGACATTGCCACTGGCGGCGGAGGTCAAAGGCACGACGACGATCTTCCCGTCGCGGGCAAACTGGCGGGCGGAGGCCACCGGGGCATCCGCGGATCCATCGCCTAAAACCACGAGCTGCGCCTGCTGGAGCTGATACGCAGGAACGGCGCCTTCGCCACGGTGAACCAGCATTTCGACATTCTGATGTGCCGTCTTGGGAAACGCGCGGCGCAGATAGTAAAGCGAGGCGTGGGTGTCTTCATCCGCATCCGCGCCGATGAAAAGCACGGGGAGTTGAGCGGGTTGGGGAGGCAGGATGTAAAGCGTGTTGTCGAATGGAGTGTCGTCGCCACTCAAGGTCAGGGCCGTGGCACCCGTTGGTGGCTTGGTGATGCGAACGATGCGCGCCTGGCCGGCCGGCACGTAAGCTTCGATCGCCGGCGTGCCTGCGGGAGCGCCCTGCCAGCGAAGCTGGAATTGTTCGCGCTTGGATTCAGCCGCATTCGTGACCCGCACGCGCAGCGGGACTTCCTCGCCCGGTTTGTCGTTTTCTTCGCTTTCCGAAAGCCATTGCATGGCGGCGTTTTCGCGCGCCTTGGCGGATACTGGATCGACGCTCACGCTGATGCCCCGGGGCCACTGATAGCCCTGCAGCCCGTCAAGCTGCGCTCCTTCCTGCATGTCGCTCACGAGCACGATCTCGCGCTTGTCCTGCAGCGATTCGTCGGCCTGGTCGAGAGCCTCGATACTCTGCAAGAGTGCGGCGTCGAGACGAGTCGCATTCCAGCTCGGGGTGACTGACGCCAGTCGTTGCACGGCGGCCGAAGCGCGTTCGTTCGGTGGCGTCTTCTTCCATTCCTCGAAACTCATCACCGTGCGGACTTCGCGGTCGAAGGCCAGCAGCGCGATTTCGTCCTGGGGATTCGCCGCGCCCAACCGTGCCTCTATTTTCGCCCGGGCATCGGCCCACAGGGTTTCCCGCCGCATGCTCGCGCTGGTATCCGCGAGGATCACGATGCGCTGGCCGGTACCCGGCGGTGGCCCGGGCAGGACGCGCTCGAGAAATGGCCGGGCAAAGGCCAGCGCGAGCAGCGCGAGGACGAGGCAACGCAGCAGGAGCAGGCCCACGTTCTCGAGTCGGCTACGCTTGGTCACACGGGGCGGCGACGGCTCGAGAAACATGAGCGTGCTGAACGGCGTCTTTTCCCGCGTCGTGCGACGGATGAGATGAAAGAGAATCGGCCCGACGACCGCGAGCGCCCCGAGGGCAAAGAGTGGGGCTAGAAAACTCATGCGGGGCTCAGTTGGCGGTGCATTCGGTGATCAGGCGATCGTACACTTCGCGGGCGTGATCGTAGGCCGCGCGGGCATCGGGCAATTCGGCGGCGGCGTAAGTGCGTTCCTTCTGTGACCAGCATTGATCGACACATTTGCGGCACCATTCCGCGCTCCGTTTCGAGGCGCGGATGGGCTGGCCATCCACCAGCACGAAGATCGGATTCGTGTGTGAGGAAGGCAGGATGCGGAGAGCGACCCAGCTGCTGCCCTCGATCGGGACGTCAAAGACCACATCCTGCAACGTCCCGTTGGCGGCGATGCGTTGCGTGCCTAAGGACTGCCCATTCACGATGACTTCGACCGGCACAGTCTGGCTATCCGCGATGCGCGCACGTTCGATGTTCCAGTAAGGCTTTTGTCCCACCGGCGCCTGGCGAATCTCTTCGTTCGGAGCGGGATTCAGGTGGCCGGCGACACGGGCGGTGACGTGTACCTGCGCCGGAGCGGGCAGTCGCAGCTCGCTGCCCTCTTCGCCCATCTGGGCTCCGTTCACGCGAAAATCGAGCAAGTGACTGAATCCGTCGCTCACGTAATTGCGCCCGGCCCGAATGCCTTCGCACCAGTCCTCATAGCTCCACTTTGGCGGCAGCTTCACATAGGAGCGGCCCAGTCCCACGCGTTCGCCATAGATGCACGGGAAGTCCGTCTCACCGCTGATGCGAGTACGGAAGCCGACGTTGAGCGTGTGATACCAGATATTCAGTTCCCACGGGTAAGGCGTATCGACCATCGACATGAAATCGACTGCGGGCGTCGGCTTTCCATCCGGGCCCGGCAGTTTATGGGTGACGTCCACGATGTACTCGTTGGCCCCGATGCCCGAGAACGGTGGGATGATATAATTTGGAAGCTCCGTCGTGGTTCGCGTTGGATTTTTCGGACTGAGGCGCTGCGGGTCGTCCTCGGGAATGGGTTGCAGGCCCCAGCCGGAGTGCGCCGGCCCGACCAGCGCCCCTTGGGCTTTTGCCCAGCGCAGCGTATTCAGGCCGAGTGTGGGCCAGTGGTTCTTGGAATCGCCGCCGGGGTAAATCTGATCGCGCAGCCGCAGCAGGCAGAGATGCCCGGAGCGATGTGATCCAAAGCCGCTGACCTCGATGTCGTAGCGAAGCAGGTAGGGAAACTGCGAAACCTTGTCCTCGTGCCCGGTGAAGAATTGCTTTTGATAATCGAAGCACGGACCCCAGGTCAGATTGCACCCGACTTTCAAGTCTTCACCGAGACAGTGCCGCATCATGTCCTGCGCCAGGACGCCCTCGGTGGGATTGGTGTAATGTGCACAACCGGCGGCGTGAATATGATGATCGCCGGACCACCAACCCAGTTGCGCCAGGTCGATCCAGCGGCGGACCTGGAAAGCGAGTTCGGAAGTCCCCGCATCGACATGGACGGGACGCGTTTCGGGTATCGATTCCGGTCCACGGGAAAACTCGATCGTGTAGTTCCCGTCCGGAAGGCGAATCTTGTCGCCGTCGGCGCGATAGATTTGCGGCTGAAAGCCGAAGTCCGGTGCGAGACGCTTGGCCGTCGAAGGATAAACCCGCTGCGCCTGGTCGTGGATGAGGAAGCTGCCGGTCGTTGGTACGCCGTGCTCATCGTGCACGCGCAGCTCGATTTCCCGAGCTGGCTTCGCGGTAAAGAGCACCGGCATCTCGCTGCGGAAGCCCAGGTCCTGCGTCCCTTGGCCGACGTCGACCGAGAGGGTGGCCTCGCGTTGGCCTGCATCGCGCGAATACAGCGAGACGAGCCGATATTCCAAACGCAGGCCACTCAGCGTGGCCTTGAGCGGCGGCTTGTCGAACGTCTGGAGATCCAGCCAAAGATCCGCTGCCTTGATCGGCTCTGCGTTGCCATTGCGTGGGCGCAATTTCAGGTCGGAGGCGTTGCGCACGAAGCCGCCACTGTAGACCGATTCGGCTTGAGGACTATAGACGTTCAGCGCCGAAGTCGCGCCGGATTCATTGGCGACTTTGACGAGAAATGTCGCCCAGCCTCGCTCCACCAGGATCGGCTGAGCACGACCGGGAACGACTTTCACCCGCATTTCCGGATTGATGTCTACGCCGAACAGGCAATGAGGATCGAGCACCGCTTGAATCTTCGCATTCGCGCTTTCGGGATCGGCGACGGCAGCTGCTACGGTGAGCGCGTCCATTTCGTCCTTGGTCAACGGAGAACCGAGGAGGGCGAGTGCATCCGTCAGTCGGTGAACCTGCGCGGTCAGCGGCTGCGGTTCCACGCCGGTGATGACCGGCAAATCTTCCGCGAAACCGACCAGCGGCGCGAGGAAGGCCGCAAGGAGAATGAAACGGGAGTTCATGGGAGGAAATCGTTTTTACGTCATGGCCGCCCGGCGGCGGATCACCTTGCCGCGGTCGGCGCGTGCTTTGAGAAAGTCGAAGAGGACGGTTTCCAGCGGATGCGTACTGGAAACCTGCACATGCAAGATGCCGAGCCCCTGGCAAGTCTCACGCAATGCCTCCAGATGAGCGGAGAAGCGGCGCACATAATTGGCCCGAGCCTGTGCCGGTTCGAGAAAGACATCGCGGCCGGTTTCGAGATCTTCGAACCGTGCGGCGGTTTGAAAATCGAAGTTCAATTCCGCGGGATCGAGCACCTGGAAAATGATGACTTCGTGGCCGCTGGCGGTGAGCAATCCCAGTGCACTCGCCAGGCGATCGATCGGTGCGAGGAGATCGCTGATCAGCACGATCATCCCACGTTTGCGGACGAGTTCTACGATCCGCCGCAACGGCGCCGTGAGGTCGGTGCTGCGACCCTCGGCCGGTTTTTCCAGCGCGAGCATGAGCTGTCGCAAGTGACCCGGTCGATGGCGTGCCGGCAGATATTCGCGCATGGCGCCATCGAAGGTCAGCAAGCCCGTGGCATCGCCCTGTTGAGCGAGAAACCAGGCGAGCGTGGCGGCCAGAGTGCGCGAATAATCCGCCTTCGAATAGCCGGTCGAACCGAAGGTCATCGAGCGGCTGAGATCGACCAGGAGGTGACAACGGAGATTCGTTTCGTCTTCGAATTTCTTGATGAAATAGCGATCCGTCCGACCCGCCAGTTTCCAGTCGAGATAGCGCGGATCATCTCCCGGCGTGTAAGGACGGTATTCAGTGAACTCGACCGAAAAGCCGTGATACGGCGAGCGATGCAACCCGTGCCAAAATCCCTCCACCACCGTGCGAGCCCGCAACTCGAGGTTACGGATCGACATTAGCGCCGCCGGGTCAAGCAGGCTTGAAGATGCGCGGGGCGTCGACTCGGACATAAGCGGTTACTTCACGCTCTCCAACACGCGCTCAATAATCCGGGCGACGCTGATGCCCTCGGCCTCGGCGCGATAATTGACGAGCACGCGGTGACGCAATACCGGCCCCGCCAGGGCGACGAGGTCTTCGCGTGTGACATGAGCCCGGCCATGCAAGAGCGCCCGGGCTTTCGCGCCGAGGGTGAGGAATTGCGCGGCCCGTGTCCCGGCGCCCCAACTGACCCAGTCATTCACGAAGGGCGGTGCCTCCGCCTGGCGCGGACGAGTCGCTGCGGCCAGTCGCACCGCGAAGCGGACGAGATCCTCGGCAATCGGCACCTTGCGGACCAGTGCGTGGAAAGCGAGGACGTCTTCGCCGGTGAAAAGGGTCTCGATCTTTTCCTCGCTGGCAGAGGTGGTCCGTTGAACGACCGCGACTTCGTCGTTCTCGGGGAGGTAGTCGATGACTACATTGAACATGAAGCGATCGAGCTGGGCTTCGGGAAGAGGATAGGTGCCTTCCATTTCGATCGGGTTCTGCGTGGCGAGGACGAAGAACGGCTCCGGCAGAGCATAGCGGCGCCCGCTCGCCGTGACCTGATGCTCCTGCATCGCTTCGAGGAGCGCGGCCTGAGTCTTGGGTGGCGTGCGGTTGATTTCATCCGCGAGGATCATGCTGCCGAAGATGGGGCCTTTAACGAACGACAGTTGCCGGCCCTCCGCGGTGTCCTGCAGGATCTCCACGCCGGTGATGTCGGTGGGCATGAGATCGGGCGTGAACTGGATACGGCGGAACTCGAGATGGAAGATTTGCGCGATGCTTTTGACGAGCAACGTCTTCGCCAGACCGGGCGCGCCCGTGATGAGGCAATGACCGCCCGCGAGCAGCGCGATGAGGATTTGTTCGATGACGTCCTGCTGACCGACGATCGCTTTACCGAGCTCCGCGAGAATGCGCGGCCGCGCGCTCTGCAGTTGCTCGAAGGTCTTGGCGTCAGGATCGGAAACCGGAACGGGAGGGGGTTGCTGGGTCATGGGTGGAAAAGTGAAAGGTGAAGAGCTTAGTGGGTCATCACGTAGAAGATGATGTTGATGCCCAACGGGAAGCCGCGCTTCTCCGAAAACTCGTGGAAGAAATAATCGTCCTCGCCCTCGCGTTCCCAGGCGTCGCCGTTGTCGCAGTTATGCGTGGCGAGGATCATGATGCGACCTTTGTCATCGAACAGGGCGCGTACGTGCATTTCGGTGCATGCCTCGCGGGTGCCATCTTTTTGGACGTGCGTCTCCCAAGTCACGCCGGTGTATTTGCTTTGCGCACCGAGACGTTCATTCGGGGTCTGCAGCTTGTTCTTCTCCGTGCCGAGATCGAAGACGCAGTGGAAAATCTCGTGGCTCATCGGCAGTTCGACGAAGTCGCGGTCCGGGAAGACACGCTTGATCTGTTCCGCCATGCCTTCCCACTGCCATTCACCCCAGAAATCGTCGACCATGAGGAAGCCGCCGTTCAGCAAATAGCGCCGCAGGATCGGCACCTCCTCATCACGCAACATCAACGCGCCCGGTTCGACCATGTAGATGAACGGATAGCGAAACAGCTCGGGGTCGGTCAGTCGCAGGATGCGTCCATTCGGATCGACCTTGATCGACGTCATCTGCTGGAGCCGGAACGAGAGGTTCAGGTCGCTGTCGGGAAAATCGGTGATCCAACTGCCCGCGCTCGGAGAGCCGTAGGGATCGCGATCGCGGATGATGCGGACGAAGGTAAAGACGTCGTGCGAGAATTCCGGCGGATTTTTCCACTCGGGCGTGCCGGTGCTGTGGGAAGCGATCTCGCGAGCGGTCGTGACGGTGCGCACGTCCACGGCGTCACCGCCTTCGGTGTAAAAAATCGGGCCGTCCATATTGCGGCGGCGCCGCTGCGCGTAGCCGATGCTCGCGGAAAGCACCACGAGCAGGAGGAGCAAAATGAGGAGGCGACGGCGGGGCATGGCTATTTAAGACCTTCGGCGGATCCCGGGTGCGCCGGTTTGCCGCCGGGTTCATCGATCTCGAGTAGAAGCTGCAGCGCGGCACGGAAACGTGGCGCGTCTTCCAGGGCGAGAAGCACCTCGCGCCTGGCCGCGGAATCGCCGACGGAATGGAGCAAACGAGCCAGCCGGTAATGAACCTCTGCCGGATCGCCGGGACCGATCTGCAGCAGGGTGCGATATTCGGCAATGGCTCCCAGCTTTTCCCCGAGTTCCTCGTGCGCATCGGCGGCGAACTGATGCGGAATCGGGCTCAACGGATTGACCGCACTGTAGCGCGCGGCGTTGGCCAGCACGCCGTGCCAATCTTTGTGCTCGGCGTCGATCTGCATGAGCCGTTCGAAGGCGTCGACGGCATCGCTGTTCAGTTCGATGAGCTTGTTGAGCATGGCGATTTCCTGGTCGCGCTCCTGCAGTATCCGATGCACTTGCGCGAGCATCGCGTAGGCGCTGTCGGCATCGTGTTGATTAGGGTAAAGCTCGATCAGCTTTTGCAGCGGGGCCTTCGCCTCCGCCCATTTCTTTTCTTCGATCAATTGCTTCGCCTGTTCGGTGAGCGCGGTGAAGTTGTCGGGATTCTTTGTGATGAAATCACTCAGTTGTTTGCCATTGGCGAAATCGCCGCTTCCCGGTGGTGTCCAGTCGAGCTTCGGCCCGGTGTTCTTCGCCAGTTCGATGGCGTGCGCGGCGAAATCCGCATCGAGTTTCTCGATCGGGGCGAAGCGATTGGCGAGGGCCGTATTGATCTCCACGCCTTGAGCCAGATCGGCGAGCAGCGCTTGCACCTTCTCGAGACCCCAATGCTCGACGAGCCATTCGACAACCAACGAGGATTCGTAATAGGCGAAGCCGAGATGCGCCGGCGACTTCGGCTTGAGAAAGGCCGCGCTCAGCTGGCTCACCGGCGTGAGGTCTTCACCGAGAATCATCGCCCGATAGCGCGGCTTCATTTGCTCGCCCCAGTTGCCCCGCGCCTGGCGTTCCTCGTAGACGCTGATGCCTTCGCTGAGCCAGCGCGGCATCTTGTTTTTGGTCAGGGTCAGCGTCACTACGTGACAGAACTCGTGCCACAGCACCGCCTCCCATGAATTCGGCGAATTGGGGCGCGAGGCCGGGCTGTTGGCGGTGATGACACGACCGAAACACACACCCAGATAACCCGCGCCGCCCGGCAAACCGAAGGTGCGGATCGCAAAATCTTTCTGGTCGGGAAAAATCTCGACGATCGTCTTATCGTGGAGCTGCAGGCCGTATTTCTTCGTGAGGGTGTCGTGCGCCCGCTCCAGCAACGCCAGCACACTCGGTCCATAGATCTGCGCCTCGTGCGGGTCCATCTTCACGCTGAAGTGCGCGCTGCTCAGCGTCTCGAAATGGGCGATGGCATCGTGCAGCTCGGTGAGATTGTAGGCCACCACGTCGTAAGGATCGGCCTTCTGCACCTCTTCGGCCAGTTGCCAGGCTTCGTCGTCGTGGCCGCCCAGGCGGAGCAGATCGTTGGCGAGTTGCGCCTTGGCCGGAAGATAGCTGGGATCCCATTTCAGGGCCTCGCGTTGCAGAGCCGCACCCTCGGCAAACCGATACTTCTGCGAAAGCTTTTTGCCGATGAGGTGCGGAATTTCCGGGTTCGTCGGCCAGAGTTGGAGCGCCTCGGCACGGGCGGCTTCTTCAGTTTTTGGATCGGCCTGCAAATTGGCCAGCACCGCCCGGTAGGCGTGCGCTTCGGCGAGGTGAGGATTGATCGCCAGTACCTTCGCTATCTCCCGGGCCGCTACGTCGTAGTTTTCACCGTCGATGAATTGATCGGCCATGAGCAATCGGGCCGGCAGGTGATTCGGGTTAAACTTCAACGTCTGCTCGAGCGCATTCTCCGCAGCCTCGGTATCGCTGGAGACATAGGCGCGGGCGAGTCCGAACCAGATGTCCGGATCTTCGCCAAACTTCTTCACTGCAGTGCCAAAAATCCGGCCAGCCAGCGCGAAATCGCTTTTGCTGAGCGCGAGTTCGCCGCTCACCAGGTAGGTGTCGCGGAAATCCGGCTGCGACTTGCGCAACGGGTCGAGGATGACATCGAGCACCTTCTTCGGATCCGTGCCAATGAGCAGCGCGGAGCGGGCGAGCGCCACGCGGTCTCCCGGCGAACGATAGGCCCATTCGCGAGAGCCGCCGAGACGGTCGAGTTCAGCCAGTTGCTTCGCGGCTTCCTCGGTCGCGCCGAGTCGACGGAGGGTTTCGTAGGAGAGGAGTCGCAACTGCAGGGAATTCGGCGAGTGCTCGATCGCGGGATCGAGGATGGCGCGAGCCTCCTGATAGCGCCCGACGGCATTCAATGCTTTTGCCTGGAGCAGCGGCCAGGCGTCTTCCTCGGGTTGATCGTGCGCACCGGTGGCCGCCGCGGTGATGGCCCCGGCATAGTCCCCATGCAGCAAAAGCGCCTGCGCCTCTTCGAGCGTCGCGGCGTGGAGCAAGGGAGCGCAGAGCAGGGCGACGGCCAGCCAGAGGACGTGTCGACGAAAGACCGTGCGGAGTGGGGGGCCAGGACGCACAAGCGGTATCATGGGTGGTCGACATCCTCAGCGAGCGCCCATTAGTGGCAAGTGGATTTTCGGCGCGCCGCGAGATTGTGTCCGCAACCTCGTTTCACGATCGGGGTTTGAGCGTTTTCTTCATTCCCATGCCAAGTTCCTCTCCCGAACCTCGCAAACGTATTCTCCGTAGGTGGATCGCCGGTCTGGCCGCGCTCCTCGTGTTGGGAACTCAAGGCACCATTTTCGCGGACGACCCGCCGGCGGATCTCGCGGAATTCAAGACCGTGGAGACCGCGCAGACGATGACTTTGAAGCCCGAAGTAGAGGGCGCGGTGGGCTTGAGCGGCTACCTGGGAGTGGAGGTGGAATCGAACCCGGCTGGGATGCTTTCCGTCGCTGAGGTTGCGGAAAGCTCGCCGGCGCAAACGGCTGGCCTCAAGCGAGGCGACCGCTTGCGTTCAGTCGATGGAAAGTCCGTCGCGACAGCGGACGATTTTCGCACCGCGTTGCTGGCTCATGTTCCTGGGGAAACCGTCGCCATCGAAGTCGAGCGCGACGGCGCCCCGGTCAAAATCGAGGCCACCCTTTCCGCACCGAGCCGGCCGAAGAAGCTCGCCGAGCACCGCGCAATTCTGGGACTAAGCATGTCGCCGACGGAAAGCGAAGAAGGTATCGCCATCCGTTCCGTTCAGCCGAATTCACCTGCGGCGACGGCAGGTCTGCGAGCCGGCGATGTCCTCGTCAGAGTCAACGATGCCAGCCTCGGTATCGCGCTGGCGGTCAGCGATGCCCTGGCGGACAAAGAACCAGGCGACACCGTCAATCTCACCTACCGCCGCGATGGAGTGGAGTCGCAGGTCCAGATCAAACTCGCGGCGAGTGCCGCCGAAGACACCCGCAGCAATGCGCCGCCGCCGCTTCCGTTGTGGAAGAAGAATGCCTACCGGCTCGCCGTCATCCCGCTGGAGTTTCCCGACGTGAAGCACAACGAGGCGATTCCCACGGATGCATGGCAGGAGATGCTGTTCAGCAACGGCACCTACACGAACAAGAAGAACATCACCGGCCAGCCCGTCTATGGCAGTCTGCACGACTACTATCAGGAAGTATCGATGGGCGCGCTCGACGTTTCCGGGAAAGTCTTCGACTGGCTGCCCGTGGGCAAAAATCGGCCGGAGTATCCGCAATTGCCGACCAACCCGAAAAAGGCGCTCTTCACCGAGGCGCTGGACCTTCTGCTCAAACGGGAAGGGGACAACTGCCTCGCGGGAGTCGATGGCCTCATCTTCATCTATGCCGGGGATCGCTTCCGCACCACGAATCGCGGAAGCGTCTTCTGGCCGCATCGTTCTTCCTTCACCTATAAGGGCAAATCGTGGCCTTATCTCATCTGCCCGGAGGGCGGGAAGGTCATGGCTAATATCAGCGTGTTCTGCCACGAATTCGGTCATCTGCTCGGCCTGCCCGATCTCTACGCGCGGCCGGAAAATCCGGGCTCGGAAGGTGTGGGCGCGTGGTCGTTGATGTCGCAGCAGACCGGTGGTGGCCAACCGCAGCACATGTGCGCGTGGTGCAAGGAACAGCTCGGTTGGTTGAAACCGGCGGTGCTTGATCCCTCGGTGAAGCAGAAACTCATTCTCTCGCCCGTGGAGGGAACGAATAATCAATGCTTCAAGATCCCCATGCGCGCCGACGGCAGCGAGTATCTGCTCCTGGAGAATCGTCATCGTCAGGGTTTCGACGTGCGCCTGCCTGGCCAGGGACTCATGATCTGGCACGTGGTGGGCCACCACCCGATGGTCGAGGAATCGCACGGCGTCGGCGGCCCGGCGGGTCCGTTGGTCTTCCTCAAAAACGTGCCGTATCCCAGCGACGCAAACGATTCCTTTACTCCCTACACCGTGCCCTCGAGCCGCTCCCAACTCGGCGGCGGCAAACCAATCTACATCACCAATATCCGCCGCCTGCCGGATGGGCGGATCACTTTTTATTTGGGTTACGTCTACGAGTAATCTGCTCGGAAGATGATGAAAAGCGAAGCTGCGGTTCGCATTGAGTGCGCGTCGAATGGATGTATCTTTCGAAGCGTGGATCGCTGGGGGTGAGTTCCCGATTTTGGGCGAAGACGACGGCGACACACTCCGTGGAATACGTATTCAGCGGTGTTAGTTGAACATCAGGTTGCGCCCCGACCTTCTCCGTGAGCTGGGAGGACGACGCGGTGAAACGGTGTTCGCCTCATCCTGTAGCGGATATGTCCACGCACGTGGGTGTTTATGGCTACGCCTCAAGAGTTTTGTGGGATCGGCGTCATCGCGTTTGAATCACTAGCGATATGCAAATACGTCAGTTGCCCCCAAATCGACCAAATCTGCAGAACCAGCCAGCCCACGAAAAGGAGGTAGCGCGCAAATGAGTCCCTTCGTCGAAATGAAGCGCGATGTCCGGGAAAACCAGATTTATCGCAAGACCTTGTTGGCCCAACCCGCGGAGTTCTTCGAAAAATACTACGGCTTTGTTCCGAACCCGATCGAGAAGATGCATCTGGTGGAGAAGACCATCCAGGCGACCATGGCGCCGCGCGTTTTCGTCAACGACATCTATCGGGTCAAGATGCGCAAGTGTCCGCCGCTCGTGCATCTCGATCTGTCGCGGCACGATGGGCAGCCGATCACCTGCTGGCGTGATCTACAGCAGATCAAGAATGAGCTGGTCGGACCGGAGTGCGAGGGCGTGGAACTCTTTCCGGCAGAGAGCCGACTGGTGGATACAGCGCATCAATATCATCTCTGGGTCGTCGAGGACGCCGGGTTCCGTTTTCCATTTGGTTATCAAAACCGCGTGGTGTTGCCTGAACCGGTATGCACGATGAGCAGCGGCGAGGATCCTCTCGCGGCGCTGAATGACGGTCCTTGCATCGTAGGAAATTGGAACTGCGTCGCGGCGACCAATTGAAGTTGCCGAGGGGAAGCCTCGGGTCAGGGCTCCGCCGGGAAGCAGGATGGGCTGGGCCGGCGGAGACTTCCGATGGATCCGGTTCCCGCGAGGCGCGCGGACCGTTGCAATCGCGCCATTTTCCACTATGCGTTGGAATCAGCGTGAATTCCGACTCTCTCCCCGTTTCCCTCGCAAAGCGGCGCCGCCTGCCGTGGTTTCCCATCGTCGTCATCGCCCTGGCCGTAGTGGCGGTCATCCTCGTCCAGTCGCGAGCGGAGACGGAGCAGAACATGAAGATGTTCTATTCGATGCCCGCGGTTTTGCTGGCGGTGTTGCTCAATTTACTGTGGTTCTTCTTCACGCCGCGCTTTGCCTGGAAAACGCGACTCATCGGCCTGGGAGTCGTGCTGCTCGTCGTGTTTGGGATCAAGCAGGCGCTGCGGGTCGACGGCACCGTGAATGGCACGGGTCTGCCGCGGTTGGTATGGAAATGGTCGGCGTCTTCTTTGCCGGCGCTGGCTGGTCAACCGGTCCTGGCAACGAACGCGGCCAGCGTGGTGGACAGGAAACAACTCGCCCAGGCGGCGAACGTGCCGCAGTTTTTCGGACCCAATCGCGATGGGGTCATCATTGGAGCGAATCTCGCCCGGGATTGGAAGACGGCGCCGCCAAAGGAACTCTGGCGGCAACCCATCGGCGCCGGTTGGTCGGCCTTTGCCGTGGTGGATGGCCGGGCTTACACCCAGGAGCAGCGCGGGGACGAGGAAATGGTCACTTGTTATGATCTTTTCACCGGCAAGCTGATCTGGGCCCACGCCGACAAGACCTGTTTCACCCAGTGGCAGAGCGGCATCGGGCCTCACGCGACGCCGACGGTTGCGGATGGCCGGGTTTACAGCTACGGCGGGACAGGCATACTGAATTGCCTGGACGCAGCAACGGGGCAGTCGATCTGGCAGCACTCGGTGCTGGTCGAAAACAATCTGGCCAACAACGAGTGGGGGATTAGCGCCTCACCGCTGCTCGTGGACGGCAAGGTCATCGTGACCGGTGGCAACGCGCAGGGGCCGACGCTTTTTGCCTATCAGCACGACACCGGCGCGCCGCTGTGGAAATCGGGCGACGACCGGGCCAGCTACGCCTCGCCAATCGCGACGACCCTCGCGGGCAGGCGCGTGATTTTGAGCAACAACGCACACGGTTTCAGCGCCAGTGATCCGGCCACCGGCGCGATGCTCCTGGATTGCGCGTGGGGAGGGGACAAGTGGCCGAAGGCCTCGCAACCGGTGGTCGTCGGAAAAGACCGGGTATTTGTCTCGGCCGGCTACGGCTACGGTTCGCATCTTTTTCAGATCACGGCAGACGCCGATGGCAAGCTCAGCGCCGCGGAACTCTGGCATAACTTGCGGATGAAAACGCAATTCAACACGCCGGCGATCCGCGAAGGTCATGCTTACGGACTCGATGACGGCCACCTGGAATGCCTCAACATGGAAACCGGCGAGCGCCTTTGGAAAGAGGGCAGCTTCGGCTCCGGCCAGTCGTTACTCGTGGATGATCTCGTGATCGTGCAAAGCGAATCCGGCCCCGTCTATCTCGCGGTGGCCAAGCCGGCAGGTTATGAAGAGTTGGGCCGCATTGATGCGCTGAGCAGCAAGACGTGGAACCATCCCACGCTCGCGGGACGCTATCTCCTGGTTCGGAACGATCGTGAAGCGATATGTTACGAGTTATCGGTGACGAATGAACGCGTCGCCGGGATTACGCGCATTCAGACCGCGCCTTAGTTGCGATCCTTCCTAGATATGCCGCGCGACGGAGGCGATGAGGAGCGCGGAGGGGAACAGAAGAAATTGCGCCAGCACGACGCCGACGAGCCGGGCTCCGACCAGCGAGGCCACCGCGGAACGAAACGTATTCTGACTCGTGCGGTGATGCACGACGTCGTCCGTGAGAAGCGAAAGCTGCGGGTCGAGGAGGAGGAACATGACAATGGTCGCCGCGCCATTGATGATGGAGGAAAGATTGCTGCACGTGACGCGCAAGGAGGGCTCGAGTGCCCCGGCGTAGAGCGAGGCAAAGACCCCCACGGTCCATAGCGCGACCGCAAAAGTATTCAGCCCGAGAAAACCCCACGAAAGCCCGCCGCGCGTCGTCAGGCTGCGGAGATTGGTCGGCGCCGGGATGGCCACATACCGGCGCATCAAGAGCAATCGCTGCGGGTGGACGCCGTGCAGCAAAAGACGGAAGAGCGAGCGATGGGTCTGGAGAAGGACCACCGCACGTGATAGAGCGCGTTGCGCAGTGGGCACGAGCAGCGCGCCACAGGCAGTGGCCGCCGCCGCCGAACCCAGGATCCATTGGAAATCGGCAAGAAGTGGGGTGTGCGCGGCAGAGAGGTTCGTTTCGATTCGCTTGGCGAGAAAGGGCGCCTGGAAAGAATTCGAGGTGCGCGAGACGAGGATGAGCAAGTTAAACAGCGTGAGAGCGGTCGCGATGTGCCCGGTCCGAACGCCCGCGATGCGCGCCGCATACGCCAGGGTGCCAATGAGGTGAATGACAAACGTCAGCCCGCAAATGATGGCCAGATTTGTATCCATATCCTGCCGACGAATAACATCGAACAGGCCCGAAGTGAACTTCTAATGACGGCCTCTAGTTTTGAGGGTCGGGCTGGTCTGTCGGCAAACGCGGTGGCGGCGATTCAGCGGAGGAAGAGCGGTTCGGGTCAAGATTGCGAACGCGGCTCTGCGTATGGGCAATCCGCTCAGAGAGTTCTCGAATCGCGTCCGCGATGCGCTCCATTTCCGCCTTCAGGATCAGAAGGCGATGAGCGGCAGAAGCGCGTGCGGATGGCGGGTTTGGTTTCTGGAACACGGCGGCGTGATAACAGGCGCGTTATCGTGGCCGCTGGCGCCGGCGGATGTGCAAAGTTTTTACCCGATAAGCCAGTGGGCAGGAAATCCCGATGCCTTATTGCCGATAGCCCTCTACGGGAGAATACCCGCCTCCACCCGGGAGAAATACGCAGGTTGTTACTCTGGCTTTGGTTGATACTCCTCCGCCTGGCGGAGCAGTTCATCTGCGCGCCGCATCATCTCGTCTGCACGATCCCGCAAATGCTCGGCTCGCCGAATCAATTCGATCGCATTCGTACGCAACGTTTCCGGATCAAAAAGCGGCGGCTCCAGTTCCTCGGTCATTTCCCGATGATTCGTGTTCCACACGCTACCGGATGCCTTAAATATCAGACTTTCCGCTACGATATGGTAATCCGCTGGAGGCTCGCAGCGACTAACGAAATGGCACCCATCTGAGATGCCGGCGATTTCATTTCCGTTCGTCGCCACTGAGCTCCGTGAGGCGCAATTCGGAGTACCAAGCCGAGCCCCTGGCAAAGGTCGCGTCGGTTCCCACGCTCGGGCCGACGTGAATCTGGGCGTCATCCTTCGTGGTAAAATCCACCGTCACCTTCGTCCACGGGGTCGTCCCCGTGAGCAAGGGCGTGTAGACACTCATCCGGCCGACCATGAGGATGGCTCCCGATCTCTGTCCCTTTTTGGCTGGTTCGACGTCCCTCGTCTTGATGTAACCGGAGAGCCGGTAGCGGGTATGAGGCTTTACAGTGAGCAACTGCCGCACAAACGAATGACAGCCATCCAGATTGTCGACTCGCAGCGCTGCTTTGCCTTCGTGGCGCTCGTTCGGATCCAGTTCCATCTTCGAGCTTCTACCCCAGTTCAGGAGTTCCCAGCCGGCTGTTCCCTTTTCGAAATTTGCATTGGCGAGTAAGTTCCTCTCGCTCCCTCCTTTCGAAAAGCCCGCAAACCCGGTCGCGGGAGCGACTTCATCTGCTGCGGCCACGGTGGAGACGGAAGCTGCAGTGAGAGTCAGGGCACAGAATGTGAGGAGACGTAAGTTCATGATGATTTTGGGGAGGATTTTGAAACCAGCGCGTGTCAGCTAGCATCCTTATGCCAAAGCGAAAGACGCGATTCCGCCACGAAGGGTCCCTGCCGCCGACACTCTTGAAAACTAGTCGCATCTCGGTCGGTGAGTCTCTTTCTGCACGGTTAATTTGCAAGCGCGAATGCCAACTATCCAAACAACATGACTAACGAATTCGCATGAGCGGCCCGCTAATTTAACCAAATGCCAAACACCGCGGCTGCGCCGGCAAATGTGAGAAAAAATGAAAGTTTTTGTTCTCGTGCAGCGCCTCATTTTGTTGCACATAGTCCGCACCATGGTCCCTCCACTTGCTGATGCCGTCCCGGTCCGAGCGCTCTCTCCGTTTGTCCGGGTTTTCCAAACTTTGGTTGCTTTCGTACTGTTCACGCTTCCCGCATTTGCGGCGAAACCGGCGCCCGAGGACGATGCAAAAGTCGTCGGCAATTGGCAGGTATCCGGTCCCGGATTCAATCGCGTTTACGAGATCTCTCCCGGGCACACGGTGAGAATCCTCGGCGGTACGCGGAAAGAGAAAGATAGCCACATGCAACCTGCGGACGATGGTTCCTATCGGATGATTGTGAAGGGGACCGCGATGGAGAAGATCGTCTATCTTCCGGCGACCGACCAATTGCACATCGAATACTACAATTCGAAACAGGACCTGGACCTTGGGAACGCGGTTTGGAAGAGCACCGGAAACAGGGTGGCGCAGAAGTAATACGCCTGCAGGCTGTCAACCTGGCTTCACGCAGAAGCAGCGGTAGTAATAAACGTCGTCACCGAGTGCGATTTCCTTGCCGGTCGGCGCAACGTATTCCCATTTCGCGTCCTTTTCGCTCCACTTCACTTTGTCGGCCTTTTCCTTTGCCGTCTTTTTGACCTTCAGACGGAACAGCGTGCATTTGCAGTCACCATCGCATTTGCCCTCGCACTTGAGCAGCACGGTCTGGCCGGTGAGTCCCGGTACTACGTCTTTGTTCAGGGCGCACAAGCCGGACTTATCGCAGGGGATGAACCGCACCGTGTAAGAGAAGCCATCGATGGTGGCGGCGGTCTCCAAAATGGGGGTGACGCAGAAGCACTGGTATTCGTATTTGTCGCCGTCGTAATCGGTATCCTTGTGCTCTTCGTTCAGTCGGACGACATCCCAAGTGACGCCATCCTTGCTTCCTTTCTTTCGGCGAAAGAGCTGGCAGTAGCAGCCTTTGCCGCCGCATTTATCCTGGTCCTGTTTGCAGGAGCCTACCTTGAATTTGTCGGTGCCTTTGGCTTCTTCATTGACGCTCACATCCGCGCATCTGCCATGCTCGCAAAGTTCGAACGCCAGCGGTGACGTTAGTTCGGGCATGAGAGAATGTTGCACCTCCGAAAACGCAGTGTCAACTCGAGAAAACTGGGCTGAATGATTCAACGCCTTCGGCGTAGGCGGGGTCGTCGCACCCCAATAAGCGAGCAATAATCACCGAACCGTCACTTTTCGCGGTGACGAAATATTAGTGGTCGAAGGTGATCGTAAGATCGATTTCGTTACCCTCGTTGCGTACCGTTCCAGCGAACCCGATGCCCTGCACATTGGCACTCTCGATGGTATGATGGGCGAGCTCTTTGTTTTCCGGAGAGGTCATGCGGAACGTGGTATTGGTGCCGTCGTTTTTAACCGACCAATTATAGGCGACGCCCTCGCTCAATTTCATTTCCTGCGAGTCGAGTTTGCCTCCGGTCAGCTCGAAGCAATTGAAGAACAACGTCGTTCCAAAGCTTTTCTTGATCGTCAAAGTGCCGCTGCGATCGCCGGGCGGAAGCATGACCAGCTTGCCGACATGCCCCGTCGGAACACCCAGCACCTGGACGACATGGCTCTTCTTTTTGCCGTACATGTGAATGTGATCCGTGGTGGTCACAATCAGCTCGTTGGGAATGCTCCGATCTGTTGCCTTGAAGAGCATGTCTTTGTGCTCCTCGGCGAATGGATAAACATGAATATCTTTCGAAGTTAAGGCCGCTGCCGGCGCCGTCGTCCGGTTTGGCAAAGACGATGTCTGCGACCATGCACCAGAGAGCGAACTAAGGAAGAGAAAGGAACAGAGGGCGAGAATTTTCATGGGGGTTGATTGTTTCAATTTACCGGTCCGTCGCTTCCACCCAAGGCCGTGAACAGCCCACGCAAACATGACGACACACTCATGGGCGCGTTTTTAGGATCGTGATCTTAATACGCAAGGATAAACTGACCGGATGGCCGATGGTGTCGCTCTCTTTTCGCCAGCGCGGTATCGCCTCCCGTGACGATCCATCTGCCAAAGAGCAGGGGATCTACGTCGGTTTACGGAAGGTGCCTATGCGTTGATCCACGGCACGCCGACGAATCAACCTCAATCGGAGGTATCGTCGGGGTAACGTCAGCGCACTGGGATTAGGTGCGATTCTGCGGCGGAGGCATCGGGGCGGATGCGCACCGTGTCGGGATTCACTAGCGCACGCGTTTCGGCCTCGATCTGGCTGGCGCGCGCAATGATCCGTTCGGATTCCTCCATCAGGATACGAGCGCGTTCTCTCAGCTTTTCCACGGGCATGTTGGAGATGCGATTCACAAGACGCCATTCGCGCGGCAAAGCGAAAGTGCGCGTCTATAATCTCCATAGCTATTGATTTGGCGCCTGGAGATAGGGGCCGGCTTGCTGGACGTCCGACGGCATTTCTGACGCGAATTTCCGCAGATTACCTTTCAACGCTTCCACACCCTGTGCCGAGGTCGCGAAAATCGACACGGTGTCTCCTCCACACACCACGTTATGCGTGATTTTCCATTCGGCCACCTTGACCCACGAGGGAGGCAGAGAGCTCCGTCCGTTAGGCGCCGTGAACCAGCTATCGTAGACCAGCGCCAGGGAAACACCACGCCGCTGCGTGAGGAGGTCGACACGTTGCGTCGTTAGCGACTGATTCAGCCGCCACTTAGCGGTCTCCATGGTTCCCAAGCCCACCAAGTCCACCAACCGGATATTAGTAAAGTAAGTAATCGCGCCGATGTCATTGGCCGCAACCCGGCCGTCGGGGTAATAGCGTCGAAGAAAACTCGCCATTTGATACTGCTGCTCGTAGATATTCTTCGACGCCCACGGCGTGATTTCGAGCGCCACGGACGCCCGGTTGTAAAAGGGGATACCCACCACCACGACAAAGAGAGTCAACACACCCGCCGCGAGCAACCCTTTTTCTTTCAAGATACCAATCCAACTTTCCGGCAGAAGCTCGTTTACGGAGATCGCCACCAGCGCCAGTCCCATGAAAACAAGATAGGCATCGTAGCGGAAAAACCATCCCATTCCGGCGAATTGCATGTGAAGTAACACGCACCCGAGAAAGACGATGTGCGCCCACCGGATGTCGTTTTGTCCGCGGTTCTCCCGCGGAGGATAGCGTAAGATCACCAGCAAAGAAAAAATCACCAGCAACAAGATGTGCGGGTTCGCCTCAATGACATCCAAGGCACCGCCTCCGAATTGGTTCAGGATGCTGCTGACACTCAGGCTTAGGTGCGGTCGATGTCCTTTGAGCAGGACGGAATTGGGCAGCCAGTACCAACCGTTCGCCGCCGACCACGCGCCGTAGATGACCGCGGGAAACAGTGATACCGCGCCGAGGATCACGGACAGGAGGATTTTCCGCTGGAAAAAGAGAATGGCGCAAATCACGAACGCCAGGAACAGACTCTCGTAACGCGTGACCACCAGGAACGGCGCCACGATGAGTGTCGACTGGGCCTCTTTGAAAGTTGGCTTGTTCCTGGCCAACAGCAGGGGGATTGCCAGAAAGAGAAAGACAGTGAAGAGCAGAATATGAAGAACGTGCTCCATGCCGGTAAAAGTCAAAGACGGCAGCGGAGTGACAAAGATCAGGATCAAAAGGGAGAGGAAGATTCTCCCCGGACTTTTGAGGTACCTTGCCAGGGTAACATAGATCGCACCGATCAGGAGAGAGCCGCAGATCAGGGCGAGAATGAGCGCCGCGCTGTCATGGATTCCGAATACGAGGTAAGTCACCGCCAATAAAAACGTCCAGAAGGGCGACGACGTGGAAGAGGTGAATGCGTAAGGAGTCACCCCCCAAATGCCCGAGGTCGCCGTGCTTTTGGCGATGGACATGTGGATATAAGTATCATCCAGCGGATAAACAAAATGGCCGCCATTCATTCCGGTCGCGAGAAACACCAGGATAGCCACCGCCGCCCAATAGATGAACAGGGAGGTCACCAACGGCCAGCATGTTCGGATTTTGAAATTCATAATTGTTTAGCGAATGGAAGGCCGGTCAGCCTGCGTGGCGCCCACTTAAAATGGGGGGCGCCTGGTCTCTTTCAGTTCCGCCCGTCCGCTGATTACTTGCCTTTGGCCGAGAGCCAGGCATCCATTCTCTTCGTGCCCGCCAGCGGCACCTTCCCATACTTCGGAGCGTCAAGAGCGGCCCGGTAGTCGCGCACGGCGGGGAGCAGGTCGACGCCGTATTTCGAGAATTTGTCGGCGACGGTGAGGACGGTGTCGACGCCGGATTCGATGTCACCGGCCGCCATGGTTCTGCCGGTGGCGAACTCCTCGCGAAGGCGTTTGGCTGATAGAAAGAGGGCATCCCGAGCGGGCTCGGCGAGGGGAGCGGCGTCGCCAGGAGGGTCATTGTCGCGAAAGTAAGTTAGGCCCTCCTGGAAGACGGGGTTCCTCAGGCATTCGGTCATGAGAGCATTGAATCGGGGGCCAGTGGCAAGAACCTTTTGGAGCGCCAATTGCCGCGTCGCTGGGCGTTCGAACCGGTTGGTGTAGTGGAGCAGGCGGCTGAAGTCCTTTTCCGCGTCGGCCTGCTGGACAACCAACAGATCCTCGCGGGCTTGTTCCTCGGCCCGCTGCTGGAGATTACGCCGGATTTCCACGCCCAGCGTGATATTGGAGAGGAGAGCGATGGCGGTCACGACGCCAAAAGCGGTGCGCAGCAAGTATTCAGGCAAGGCGAACCGGCTCGAGTTCAGCCAGAAGAATGCGATGAGCGCCATGCCGAGCGGCACCATATAAGCGGCCCAAGGGCAGAAGGGGCGAATCGACCAGGGAAACTCCCGGCCTCCTGATCCGTGCACGGCAGCCGAAACACCCATCAGCACGGTGAGACTGAGGGAGGCGATCGCCACGCCGCCGTATTGCAGCAGTCGTGGCCAGCCGAGGAAATCCATCTTGCCGTTCGCGGTGATGGTGGCGAAGACGGCAAAGAGTGGGATCAGCAAGAAGAGCGAAAAGAGGATGGCCGCGATGTAGTCGTACTGGGAGACGGAGTTGGACACAAAGCGCAACATTACGAAAGCGCCCAGGCCCAGCAGCCCGACGCAGATGTTTCCGAAGATGGTCATACGATTCCGTCGGCTTTGGCGGTCATCCGTTTCCTGTACTAAGAAACGGGTTGTTTACGCAATGCCTGCGTTGTTTGTGGCCCCCGGACCGCGTGCTTCATCCGGGCTGAAGAGAATGCCAGGGTTGAAGAGATGGCGTCGGTCGTGCGGCATTCGCGGACTTGTGAAAAGACGCCGAGCCGGTCAGGATCGTCGCCCGCTCCCCGCCCCCATGATTCGCAAACTCGTTTTCTGGACTCACCTCGCGGCCGGTCTCGTGACCGGGTTCGTGGTGTTTACCCTCTGCCTCACCGGTGCTCTCATCACCTTCGACAGACAAATCCTGAATTGGGCCGAACGCGATGCCCGTGCCTTGCCGCCATCGAGCGGCGCGGAACGTGTGTCTCCCGCCACGCTCGTGGCCGGCGCCGCGAAGCTGAGCGCAAGCAGGGTGACCAACCTGGAGTGGTTCGCGGACCCGAAGATGCCGGTGCGCGTTTATTTCGAGGATCGGTCAGTGGCGCTTTTCAATAGCTGGACCGGTGAGGCGCTGGGGCGCGGCGCCGTATCACTGCGCGCGTTTTTTCGCGGCAGCACGGAAGTACACGTCAATCTCACGATGTCGCGCACCGGCAAATGGGTGGTCGATGCGGCGAATGCCGCTTTCGTTTTTCTGACCCTCTCCGGCCTATGGATCTGGTGGCCCCGCCAGTGGCGATGGAAGGCGCTGCGCAGTTCCCTTGCCATCCGTTTCGACGCTGGTGGCAAAGCCCGTGACTGGAACTGGCACAATGCCCTCGGCTTCTGGTTTCTTCTCCCGCTTTTGATCATTGCCGCGTCCGGCCTCGTCCTTTCATTCAAGCCGGTGGACTTGTGGTGGCGCGACTTTGGCGGAAAGCATCTACTTGCCGAAGTCAAACCGCCGGCTCCGGCTCCGGCCGCGAACGGCGCATCGTCCGGTTGGAATGGCGTGATGGCCTTGGTGCAGCAACAGTATCCTGGTTGGCGCTGGATGATGACCAGCAACTCACTGCGGGGCGGTCACATCAATATTATGGTAGGCACCGGCTCGTTCGGCCAGCGGGCCCTGGTGCACACCGTAACTGTCGACGTAGCCGCCAACACCATCGTCAAGACCAGTGCGTGGGAGAATGATATCGGCGGCAACCGTGCCCGCGCCATCGCCCGCCTGGGTCACACCGGCGAGATTGTCGGCCTGTGGGGGCAATGGCTGGCGTTCATGGCGTGCCTCGTGGGTTTGGTGCTCGTCTACACGGGCTTTGCCTTGAGCTGGCGGCGGTTCTTTCCGCGCCGGGCAGGGGTGGGTTAGGGGAGACGCATCACCGTCGATGCCGTTCCGCCCGCCCGGCTCACTCACTCGCCGACAGGATGCGGAAGTTTCGGAATCGGGCCTGGCGTTGAGGCTTTTCCAACCCGTAGCCGGAGTGAATACCGACGAGGAGTTCCTTGGTGGACGTCGGGAGAGTGCGTTCGCCGACGGTTTGCCACGGGACGCTTTCGGAGGACCGGAACTGGCCGGTAACCTTGCTTCCGCGGATAATCAACCTCAGCCAGACTTCGCCCTCCGGGGATTCCTTATAAGGGCCGTTGTAGACGGGCTTGCCATCCTGTTCGGCAGCCATGCAGACGTACGGTTTGCCGTCGACGAATTCCTTGTTGTAACAGATCGTGTTCAGGCCATCGAAATAACAAATAAGGCCAGCGTGTTCATATTGTCCCTTGGGCGCATTCTCGAGGAGGACTTCGACGATGAATCCGTCTTTCAGCGACACCGGAGCCGGACGGACGAGGGTGTTCTGCGAGTTATTCTGTTTCTCCCAGTACGAGCCGGGAAGGGTGTCGATGACGAGGGCTCCGTTCACGAAGCGCCAGGCGTCGGACCGCTCGCGGATCCATCGCCAGCCGGCATCGAGATGGTCGGAGAATTTATCCTCGAATAGGACTTTCGGCGCGTCCGCCGCCGATGTCCTTATTCCGAAAATCAACGCAATGGCGAGAACGACGACGCAGAATTGAATTTTCATGGGAAGTTGGTGTCAATCCGGGGGGACGGGAATTCGTTGTGGGAGCATGGGCTGTTTAGGAATTACCTCAACTAAATGATCATGGCCGTTCGCCATTCATTGGCACCAGAAAGTTGGAAGCAAATTCCGAAACCGCAGACCGTTTGCGGCACGTCGGCGACAGCGCCAACGCTCCTGAATAGGGCAAACTCATGAGCATCGATATAGCCTCTATATCGCGCGTTGATCCACTCTGGTCGCTTGGTGGCATGGCTCTGATTGTCGCCGTGTCGCTCCTGCTGAGCTCTTTCGCGATGACGCAAAATCCGCTGGAACTGATTGTCGTCTGCGTGATCTTCCTCAGTCTCGCCGTCGTGGGACTGCCCGTGTTCCAGCGTGTGCAGGCGAAGAAACGCAGCCTTGAGGAACTTCGAAAACCAGAGACGCCAAAGGCAACGCCGAAATATACGATTGAAGGCTACCCAATTGCGCCAAGGAGAGAGTGAAATTCAGCGATCATCGCGACCTCCGCTCAGCAGGGAGTTTAGAATCTCCATACCGAAACGGCACCAATACCAGGCGATTGGTAGTGGGCAAGTCCGTCTGACCCATTACCTCGCTATTTTATATGTTATCTAAAGTCGACACACACCTAGTGTGCGGCGGATGGCAATTCTCTTACTTTGATCGATTTTACCGTGATTTTCGCGTTCACCGACATCACCTTCACCGGGTTGTTGATATCGGAGTAGTCGCTGTCATCGGAAAAGCGAAGTTGACCGTCCACGTAGATTGACTGCCGTCTCGGAGTGACGACCCACCGGATTTTGACAAATTTTTTCGGGGGAATCGCACCCATCCCCGGCTTGTGTTTCCCGCCTGCGGGGCCGCCGTCGATCCGAAACTCACTTTTGTTGTTTTCCCAATTGAAAATGATCTGGTCGGCCGCGTAGCCGAGCCGGAGACTGTTCAAATCTGTCTTTGCTTCGATCATGATCTCAACAGGTGGTTTGAATGTTTTTGGGGTGCTGATTGTCTTGTTGGCATCGATCACGACGCTTCCGTCAGGTTGAACGGTGCCCTGTTGAGCGACTTGGGTGATGTATTCGGTTGGCTCGCCTGGAGTGTCAGCGGAGCATGGGGCGAAGGGCAGAAGGAGAAGCGGAATTAGAGCAAGGTGTTTGTTCATAGGTGGCGTTTGCGACGGGATGTGGAGGCACGGGAGATGACCGCAAGGGTCCTTCACTTGCGGCAGCGCGGCCACGGTATCGAGTGAGGGCTGGAATTCAAGAACGCGAAAAACGCGATTTCTGTGCTTGTTCTTTTCATCGCCGTTTGCGGATACGCAGGGGACGCCGATCCCTTGATCGGGAATTGGCGATGGAACAATAAACACCGCGTGGAGGTTCACGCGGATGGCAGCGTTGCTTCGCCGTGGGGAGCGGGAAAATGGAAAACGGTGCCTAGCGCCGCGGTCGAACGGAAGTATGAGATAGATTGGGTAGCGAACGCCGCGGTCGACACTTTCGTGCTTGCAGCGGAAGGGAAAAGGTTTGAAGGAAAAAACAACCGGGGGCAGAGGGTTGTCGCTACACGCGTCGAATAATCCGTATCTCTTCACAAGGGAGCGGCTTCTCCCTTGTACCACCGGAAGCGCGAAGACGATGTGGCAAGCCAGCCGGAGAGGGGAACCGATCGGGGGAACTCACAGCGTGAATGATGACGGAATCTTCCTTCCCGCCCAAGAGCATTCTGACTGGATACGCCAAGAGTCACGGAAGCAGACCGGGTTAGAGATAACCAGCCCCGGCGGTGTAATGAGCAGTTTGCCGGGTTACATTTCTCGGTAACCGTCCCGACCTTCAATTCGAATCCATCGTCTCTTTGATCCAACGAATTCCCGCCGGAATTCCCTGTTCGATCATCGCATCGTAATGATCGCCGGTTTCGACCGTCTGAAAGGTCACCCTCGGATTCGTCTCCCGGAGCAATTCGACAAATCGCTCCGTAGTTGCCAGGGGAACTTTCGAGTCGTCTTTAGCCTGGAAGAGAAAGAGAGGCTGGTGCATGCGGGCCACTTGATTCTTCGGCGACGCCTTGCGCTCAAAGTCGCGGAGTCCAGGAAAAAGCATGTCGCTCATCGAAGTTGCGAGAATCTTCTCGTGGAACTTTTCCAAATCCGTCCCTGGAGCGTAGGCGATGCTACCTCGCAACCGTGGTTCGTAGGCGCCGAGCAAGAGGGACGCTGTGCCTGCCGAACTGTGCCCCGCGGAAAAAATCCGTGCGGGATCGACCGCCGGTAGTCGCCGCAGCGCAAATTCCAGCGCATTGCGCCCATTGACCGTTCCCGCGCCAGCGGCGCGGAAGCTCTCATAGGCGAGAGACCAACCTTTGGTTATCCCTTTGGGCTCTTCGCCGTGAGCGCCGTCGAGAGAGTACCCAGATCGCCACCATTCCTGCCTGCGCGTAGGGCAACGCCTCGGCGTGGTAAGCGTCGCCGTCCAAATCGTCGAGATTATTACCCACGAGCATGTTCGTCCCCGCCGGTGCTACGAGTACACAAGTCAGAGAGTGCGGCGCGTGCTCGCCTGGCGGCAGATAGATGCGGATTTTCATCCTGCTTCCCGGCAGCACATCGGTCCCGGGGTTGGCCGTCCGGAAGTCGACTTGGGCCACGCGCACCCCGGACTTTGACAGCGTCTGAAACACCGAATCCGGCAATTCGGGAAAGTTCGGCAATGCGACGCGTGAGAGGTCGAAGTTGGACGTGGATGTATCCACCGTGTTTGCCGGCCTGGGCTTCGTGTCGAAATGGGAGACGAAGAAGACAACCGCCGCCACGACCAGGACGACCTCGAGGTAACCAAGCACCAACCCCGCGACCGCAAATCCCGACCCTGTGAGCCGCGCTTGGGAGCGCTTGATGGCGGAAAGCGCCAGGTGACCGCAGACGACCGCGGGAATGGCGAGTAATTGAAAGAGCAAACCGGCGATGCCCATGACCATGCTGGCTATAGCCAATCCGGAGGTCTGCTTGGGTAGTGTCGCGACGGAAGGTGGCGGTGGCGGCAGGATCGTTGGCGCCGGAGGAGGCAGAGGCGGTGGAGAACTGGAGTCAGCCATTAGTCCTTGCTAGCAGAATTCCGGGGATGAAAACGAAGTTTCGAGCCGAACGTCGTATTTCCAAGCGCTTCGCCAACTCACGGCCGCGCTGGCCAGATCCACTACTTCGACTCGCCCCGGCCAGAAAATGCCTGACGACCGCCGGTAGCGACGAATGCGGCCGGCCCGGCCGATCAGTTTTCGAAGAGGTTCTTGAATGTCCGTCCGATCTTCGCGAAGACGGAATTGTTCTCCTTTTTCCTCGCGTGATGAGACCGCGTCGACGACGACCTGGCGTGAAATTCAAAAGCGAGCGACTGCTCACTGGCATCCGCCAACTGGATCGTTTTCGTCCGTGCTGCACGGCCATCCCAGCGTGCGCCGATTTCGTGGCGGCCCGGCGACAGCAACAAATCGACTGGGGCAGCGCCGACGGATCGACCATCGCAAATCACCTCGGCGCGCCCGGGTTGACAGTGTACTTTCACCACGCCATGCGGGAACTCCTGCTGGAAGAGAGCGGTGCCCGCGGCCGGCACCTGGACGCTGGTCACACGCAGTGCCTTGCCCGGCGGTGAATAGACGATACGATACGCGCCCTGGGGCAGATTGAGCGTTGCCGGCGACACACCGGAGCCCTGGAACTCGGCATTGGAACCCTCCACCTTGTCAGGCAGGACTTGAAAGGGGATGCTCGCAGGAATGGTCTCGATCCGCACCGGCACAGCGGCCTCGGGCGCGGCCATCGGCTCCGCCAGCACCCGCTGATCCGCCGTAAGCGGCGGTCCACTGGGAATCGCTGGTGATTCCGATATGGGAGATGCGGGAGGCGTAACCGCCGGCGCGGCTGGAGCAACTGGCGCAACTGCCGCAGCAGGCGAAACCGGCGCCGAGGCCACCGCAGGAGCCACGCGCGGAGCGGGCGGCGGCTGAGGGAGCGATCTCATGAACCAGGGCAGAATCGCGCAGAGAGTCGCCACGCCGGTCATGATCTGCCAGCGGTGTTGCTGGATCGGCCCCATCCAGGAGCAAAGTTGCTGATGCACGCGCGATACCGTCGCCACGAGGGCGGGCTTCGCGCGGCTCCAAAGATCCAGCGCCGCCATTTTCACGGAAGCGTTCGCGGACTCCTCGAGCGGCTGCATCGCGAGTCCCAGACGGCGCGCGATTTCACGGCCGGAGGCTGGCCGTTGATCCGGGTCTTTGGCCAGGCACGCGGCGATCGTCTCCTCCCAAGCAGGAGGAATGGCCGACTCGGGCAGGCCAAAACTCCGGCGGCGTTCGGCCATACTCTCCGGGATCACGTCCTGGATCTGCGCGCTCAAGTCGCTGCCCTCAAAGGGCGGCTTGCCGGTGAGCAACTCGTAAAGCGTGGCCCCCACCGAATAGATGTCGTCGCTCGGCGAGGGTAGCTCTCCCACGACCCGCTGCGGGCTCATGTAACCAATGGTGCCGCCAGAACTCGACCCGGTGCTGAGAGCGAAGCCAAAGCCGGTAATTTTCACCGCTCCGTGGGAATTTACCACGAGACTGGTCGGCCGGAGTTCGCGGTGCATGCAACGCCCCGCCTCGTGGGCATAGTCGATCGCCGCGCACAAATCGGTCACCCACACACTCAACTCTTCCGGTTGGAAACACCGGCTCGGGCGTTCCATCAGCAACTCCGAAAGATTCAGCCCATCCAAATATTCCAGGGCGATCGCCGCCCTGTCCCCATCCTCGAGGAAATCGTGAATGCGCAAGATGTTCGGATGCGTGAGTTCGAGACACCGCCGCGTCTCCCGTTTCAAGTCGTCCCGCGCCACGGCATCCCGATAGATGCGGTCGGGTAAAAACTCCAGGGCCACGATTCGATCCAGCGTCTGGTCGTGCGCCTTCCACACAATCCCCATGCTTCCACGCCCGACCATCTCTTCCAGCACGTACCGTTCAAAAACACGCTGCCCCTCGTGAGAGGCAACGCCCTCCTGCGAGTCGACCAGGTCGGGATAGCTATCGGTCGCGGTCATGTTTCACATAGGTGAAGAAAGTAGCGTGCCCGCCGCCTCGAAAAGCCTCGTCCCTTGGGCAATTTATAATTCCTTCAGAGTGCCGCGGGGTCACGGAGGGAGCCGAATCATACGCATTATAACTTATATCTTCACGGCCTGCCCGGCTCGACCTTCCATTGAACGCTCTCGATTTCAATGATCTCAATGACTTCTCAACGAAATCGAAAGGCGTCGTCGTCAGCCGGCGACCGCCCAAGCATTTGCCCTAGCCCTTCTTTTCAGGTTGGGGCCTCTTCCTCGCGGGCGGCTGGGCAGGGTCTTCGTCCTCACCGAGTCGCATGTAGAGCGGGGTTTTGCATTTGGGCCGCTCCTTTGCTTTTTCGATCAGCATCAGCGTGACGATGCGCCACCGGTTGCCGTTTTTGTTGCCGGATTTGTCGTCGATGTTCGGCACGAGGCATTGATACCTGCCATATGTTTTACGTTGTTTGTGTTTTGGTTTGGTTAGCGCGCCGCACCCAGCACTCGACACCCAAACGAAACAACGCACGCACCCGAGCCGCTTTGCTCAGGCCGAGGACCGCGCCGCCACTGGCACGCGTCAATTCTTCCGCATATTCGTCGATCGCTTGGATATCCGAATCCGCCAGATGGCAGAGGACTGTCTGTGAAAGCTTGTCTGACATGCGGCTCCTATAGCGATTTTATATGACATATATTGTATAATGTTATTGATATGGGCATGGCGGTGAACAATTTGCGGAGCTGTGAATAACTTGTGGGAAAGTTTCCTGCCCTATCGGAACCCGTTGAAACCGACCGAGTTATTCACCGGGCGGTTTTTAGAAACGGCGGTTTTGGAGGGGTTTTCAGGTTGGAAATCGCGACCGATGGAATGCGGATCGGAGGCGCCGATTGAAGTTGGAACCGCCCTGCCGAGTTGGCTTAAAGCGCCTGGATGCGTGGCGGCGAAAATCGATCAAAGGGATTCGCAAACGCAAACCCGCGGGGTCCGTAAACCCGTCAGCAAGCGACCGCGCTGGACGATGCTTTGACGCTGACGAACGGATTTTCCGCCGCCAGAAAACGCCATGGATAATCCGCGGATTTGGTGATGCCGATGCGCAGATCGCTCAGCCGCCGGATGGCCGGGTCGGCCGGTCCATGAAACGCGTTGGACGGCCGCGTGCACAGATCGGTGCCGTGATGCTCGCCGCCGATGCCCAACGCAATGGTCAGTTTGCCAGGACCTGAGCACAGGGCTTCGGGCGGCTTGGGTCGGGCGTTTGGAGCGGCCTTTTTTACGGGAAAACGTCGGCGGCGCATGGCGGGAATGCCGCGGGTCGGCTGCAAGGCACGGATGAGGACAAAGCCGTCTTCGCGACCGCCTTTGATCAGGACGTTGAAGAGCCAATACATCCCGTAATTGAAATAGACGTAGGCGGTGCCGGCTTCGTGTTTGGCGACGAAAGCGCGGGCGGATGGGCGCACGAAGGTGTGCGCGGCTTCATCGCCGGTGGCGGTGTAGGCCTCGGTTTCGACAATGAGACCGGCGCAGGAGTCCCAGACGAGTTCGCAGCCGACGAGTTCGCGGGCGCATGTGATGGGATCGCGCTGGAAGAAGGTTCGTGGGAGCAAGGGAGAATGCGGAATTTGGAATGCGGAACGCGGAATTTCTATGACCGATTGCGGATCGCCAATGGCAAATGGCAGATAAGAGCCCGCAGCTTTTGCGAGGCGGCGATTGGGATTGGGGCGCGCTCGGTTTGCGGTGGGTGGGGCATTCCAGCCTTTGGTCCCCTGCTCATTTTATGGAATTTTTAACCGGTCGATCGCTGCTCTTTTGCGTCTCTTGTGCCTCTTTGCGGCCATTCCCATTCTTACAGACCGGTCGGATGATCGATGAATTCCCAAGGGATGCGGAAGCGTTTGGAGACATAGGCGGCCAGGGCTTTGACGCCGAATGTTTCGGTGGCGTAATGGCCCCCGTAGAAAAGATTCACGCCGAGTTCTTCGGCCGCGATGTATGAATGTTGCGGGCCTTCGCCGGTAATGAAGGTATCAACGCCTTCCGCGGCCGCCAGGCCGACTTCGGCGCCGGCGCCGCCGGTGACCACGCCAATGCGCGCGGTTTTCGCGGGGCCGCCGGGGCTGAGGTGCGGCTTTTTGCCGAGCGCTTTTTCGAGGCGACGTGAGAGTTCTTCGCGAGTCAGGGCGAGCCTGGTTTTGAATCCGAGGAACTGGCCTTTTTCATGGAAAAACGGCTCGAGCTTTTTGAAGCCGAGGGCGCGGCACAGGAGCGCGTTGTTGCCGAGGGTTGGGTGCAGATCGAGCGGCAGGTGCGAGCTGTAGACGGCGAGGTCGCCATCGAGGGCGGCTTTGATCCGGCGCCGGGTCGGGCCGACGACCGGTTGCACGCCGGACCAGAAAAGGCCGTGGTGAACGAGCAGCAGTTGGATCCCCTTGTCCACAGCGGCCTGGATCGTGGCGCTGCTCGCGTCGACGGCCGCACCGATTTTCCGGATGTCGCCCGAGTTTTCGATCTGCAGACCGTTCCAGGCGCCGGAGAAATCCTTGACCTCCGCGTGGCGCAAATGGCGGTCGAGATGAGCAACGATGGCGGCAAGTTGTGGCATAAGTGAAACTTTTTCTATTGTGTAAATAGCCTGTTTGTGGCTAATTTTCCCACAGGGCTAAAGGTAGGGCTAAGTAGTAATTCACCCGAAATTAACATGCCAACGATCGAAGCCAATCCTCCACAACACACTGCGGTCGCTCACTGCCCACTCTGCGATGCGCCGCTGAATCCCGAACATCCGGACGCCTGCACGAAATGTGATTGGGTGTCGCCGAATCATCCGGACCACCATCAGTCGGGCAGCATCCGTGATCGGATCGCCGTCTGCCTGAGCATCGTGCCGGGCCTGGGTCATTTCTATAAAGGCCATAAAACGACTGGGGTGCTCTATTTCATCGGCAGCCTGTTCGCGTTTGCCTTCTGCTTTCTGGCCGGCGCCGCGAGCGCGGGTTGGGGCCTGCTGCTGATGCCGCTCTATTGGGTCGGCATCATGATGCAGGTCTACTGGCTCGAAGACCGTGGGTTGAAGCCGCACACTGCGGCCACGGCCTGACGGGAGCGCGGCGACAGGGTTGTAAAACGCGGGGACTCCGACCGCGAAAGACACTGAGACAGGGAGACAATTGGCCAGCGGGGATGGCGCTTCGAGCGAGTGGTCCCATTGTCTCCAGGCCTGATTGTCTTCTTTCGCCGGATCGCGGACTCGACTGTAAAAAACGCCGGGGACTCGCGTGGCCTCCCCCTGCCCGTTTCTGCATTTATTCCACATCGGGCACCCGAATTTTCGTGCGGGCGGGCCGGGTGCGCTGTACTTACGACACCCCTACTTTTTCACCGCTCTTTTTATGTTATCCGCAGGCATCGTCGGTCTTCCCAATGTTGGCAAATCCACGCTCTTCAACGCCGTCACCAAGACGCAGAAGGCGCAGGCGGCCAATTATCCCTTCTGCACCATCGACCCGAACGTGGGCGTGGTGACCGTGCCGGACCCGCGTCTGCAGGCGCTGAGCAATCTCTCGCACTCGAAGAAGATCGTGCCGGCGGCCATCGAGTTCGTGGACATCGCAGGCCTAGTGAAAGGCGCGAGCGCCGGTGAAGGGCTGGGCAACCAATTCCTCAGCCACATCCGCGAAGTGAACGCCATCGTACAGGTGGTGCGCTGCTTTGAGGACGCGGACATTCATCACGTGGCGGGCAGCGTGGACCCGGTGCGCGATATCGAGGTCATCAATACCGAGCTCATCCTCGCCGACCTGGCGGCGGTGCAGAAGCGCGCTGACCGGCAGACCAAGGCGGCGCGCAGCGGTGACAAGGCGGCAAAGGCGGAAATCGCGGTGTGCGAAAAACTGATCCCGCATCTCGATGCCGGCAAGCCAGCGACGACCCTGCCCTTGAGCGATGAGGAAGCGAAGATCATGCGCGAATTTTTCCTGCTCTCGGGCAAGCCGACGATCTTTGCCTGCAACGTGGCCGAGGCCGATCTGGCGAATGTCGTGGCGATCGTCGAAGCGGCGAAGGACAACGAAGGCGTGAAGCCGAGTGAAAATGTGGAGCTGACGCCGACGGCACGTTACGTACAGGCGGTCCAGGATTATGCGCGGTCGCATTTCGGGACCGAGGCGGTGGTCATCAGCGCGCAGATCGAGAGCGAACTGGCGACGCTCGCCGCGGAGGAAGCGGCGGAATATCTCGCCGGTATCGGTGTGGCGAGCAGCGGTGTCGATGCGCTGATCCGTGCGGTGTATCATCTGCTTGGCCTGCGCACTTATCTCACCACCGGTGAGCAGGAGACGCGCGCGTGGACCATCCGCGCCGGCGACAAGGCGCCCGCGGCGGCCGGCGTTATCCACACCGATTTCGAGCGCGGCTTCATCGCGGCGGAGACGGTCCATTTCGACGACCTCATCTCCCTCGGCTCTCACGCCAAGGCGCGCGAGGCCGGCAAGCTCCGCATCGAAGGCAAGGAATACGTCGTGAAAGACGGCGACGTGATGGAGTTCCGGTTCAACGTGTAACCGGGCTTGGCGAAGGTGGAAAACTCCACCAAGCTGATACCGGTCATTTGGCACTCTGCCTCCGCCAGGCTGGCCAGACACTTCGTCAGGAAAGGGCGCGTCTTGGTATCAAACGGGTAATCTGGATCCTCTGGATTCAACATGGCGCGCCCCATCGCTACCCCGATTCGCTCGATCAGCGCCGGCTCGTAGTTCGTGAATGGCTGCCATTCCGATTCTTCCACGGATTGGAAATCGGTGCGCCCGCCTTGAAACAGGATCCATTCCACGCGCCCAGGGACTCGGGCGTGCTCGTGTCTGACCGAGGTGTAGTGATAGAGTTCGGCGACATACTGCATGCAGAATTGAAAGGATTTAAGCAACGGTTTGCGGAACGCTTTGATCTGTGGGTAATCGTGATCCGTCTTGATCCGAAGCTCATGTGGGTAAGCGAGATAGAATTGATCTTCTCCGGCCAACGAGGAAATTCCGTTGACCCGGAACGGATCTCCAAGCCGCTCGTTCGCCTCCACCAGTCGTTGATACATTTGCCCGGGCGATTGCTTTGCGCACTCTTCCGGCGCTAATGCCGGGTGATTGGCCAACTCCGGATCGAATTCCGTCGTGTATTTGGCTAATTCGGGATCGAGGTCCACCGCATGGCAAACAGCGCACGAGAGCGCAATTAAGAGAGAGCCGATGGCACTCATCTGGAGAATGTAGGCGGAAACGGATTTCATGGATGCAGGCGCAGTTTCAGCGGAATGTCGGAATCGGAGGGCGCATCGGCATTAAACGGAACGGCAGGGATCAAACTTTCAAAGATTCGGTCGCGTTGTCGCTTTTCAGATTCAGGCCATGACACTGCCTCCTCCCCTGCCCCCACCGGCCCGACCCGTTTTCGTCTGGGTCATCTCGGGCTATTACCTGTTCAGTTCCATTTTTGCAGTCGTCTCGCTGTGGCTCGTGTATTCCGGTCTCATTCCTTTGCTTCCGGGGCAGCGACCTTACTTCAACTCACTAACCGGATCGGACTACGTCTGCACGTTTCTCATTCTGGTGATCAAATTAGTCGCTGCAACGACCCTGTTTTTCCGGCGACGCGCGGCCGTCTATCTTTTCGCTTTCGGCCTTCTCGCTGGTCTCGCCTTCCTCATTTATCAGATTGTCGCCAGACACTACATGCAAACGGTGGGCGCCATTGCACTCCCTGGGGTGGTCGTCGGCTGGGGCGTCTCCGTGGCCGTCATTATTTACGCGTGGAACCTCGCGAAAAGCGGGTTCCTGCGCTAACCGGCGCCCTCTTCGATGTCGTTCCCTGATTATATTCACGGTTATATTCAAAATATCTCGATGCTCCCTCCCCTCCGTGACGCGCTCGACGTCTGAGTGGTTACGTCGCCGTTGGCGGGACATCGCTATTGCTCCGCGTCCCGAAATTGCTAGTCTTCGTGGGTCTCCCCCAAGCTCATGAAAACGCATTGGTCGGTATTGTCGGTACTCGTATTAGTGTTGATAGCAGTGAGCACGATTGCTCGTGCAGAAGACAGACCACCTTCCGGCTTCCCGGGGAACGAGGCGGAACCGCTGGGAGAGTTTTTAGCTGGGACGAGATGGTATTGGGAGGGTAGCAAGAGCCACATCCTGGAGTTTGAAAAGGATGGAAAGGTGGATCTGGATTATTGGAAATACCCCACGGACTGGAAAGTGAGCGGGCACAACGAGGTGATTTTCACGATGCACCTTCCCACCGGAGATTTGAACGCGACCGCCACCTTTACCGAGGATCGCAGTTCGTTCTCCGGCACCCAGTTTCGAGGCGGAATCATTGCCAGATCGCCACGCGCCCCGGTCGAAAAATTCACGCCGCTGGCGGAATTTCTGCCCGGCACGAAATGGTTCTGGGAAGGCAGCAAGCAGCACATTTTGGAGTTCCAAGGCGGCGGGAGACTGCATCTCGACTACTGGAAGTTGCCTACGGACTGGAAAGTAACTGGCCCGAACCAGGTCACCTTCACGATGCACTTCAAGACCGGTACCCTGAACGCCACGATCAATTTCGACGATGATCGCAGTTCGTTTTCCGGCACGCAATTTCGGGGCGGAACCATTTCCAAATCTCCGCGGGCGTCGTGAAGCCATAGTCGTTTTGCTCGCCATCGCGTTTTCATTTCATGCCGTTCGTCAATCTAAGGTACGCCAAAGCAGCGGCGGTGGTGTCCATCGGCCTGGTTGCTTCGGCCTGCACGACTTCTGTTCGGTGCGGGGATGCTCGCCGGGTTCACCCCGCGTCGATTTTGTTCATGATGGAGGATTATCTGGAATTCCCGAAAATCCCTTTGGGCGAGCGAAAGGCGTTCTCATTCCATGTTACCAAGTGTAAAGGCGACGCCACGATCTTCTTTCCGAAGAGTCTGCGAATGCGGATTCCAAAGGCCGAACTGGATCTAACTCAATCGAGCCACGACCAACCGTGGCGGAGCACTTTACTCCGCGTTTCTTTGGTCGGACCTGACGGTCGGAAACTATACGACCAAAAGATCAATTTGGCCACCGATTGGAAAGGTGGCGCCGAAGTCGGATCGAAGTATTCAAAACTCTGGCTGAAGCTACCCGGCGAGGCAAAACTGGCGTCTCTGGAATCTTACACGTTTCAGGTTGAGGTGCTCCGGCCTTCTGGGCGGAGGGCCGATACGCTGGAAATCTCGTCGGAATATTAGCCTCGACCGGAACGGATCGCGCGGTTTGGAAACTGAGGTGCGCAACTATTCGCGGGGATGGAATCAGAAAATCCGGATGGACGCGCTCCGCCGCAGGCGCTTCAGCCATTGCTGGCGATCGCCGTGAAAGCGGTCCTGGATGATTTGGTCGATTTGCTCGTCGGTGGCGTGAGGCGGAGGGACAAAGTCCCGGTGCTTCAACTCCTGCAGGAGCAAAACCCGGTCGATCATGATTTCCAAATGCGCTTTCCGAAGCTTCACGATGGCATCGACCAAGGCTTGACCCTTGAGCGTCTCGCGCAACGTCTCGTTTTCAGCTTTCGTCTCATCCAGCAATTGCGAGATGCCAATCACCTCGCCGTTGACGGACGCGGCAGCAAGGTCTTCCAACCTAACTTCCCCTGCGACGGTGCCGATCGCTATCAGAACGAGCAACAGAACAAGCGCCGCGTGTTTCACGAACTGCATGATATCGAGAACCCACGGGTAAGAAAGTCGAAACCCACCTCGTATGTCCGCCGGTTTCTCGCCGAAACTACGAGATAGACTGGTCACGACGGCGGCGCACCAGCATGGCTAGCGAGCCAGCGAGCAACAAACCTGCGCAGCCAGGTTCAGGCGCAGGAACCGGTACGGAGAAGACGACGCCGTCGCCGCTAAAGGTGTCTCCACCCACTTGGCTGGCGCCGGCCGCAACAGTTGTGCCGTAGAGAATGTTACCATCCAGCACGAACTCTCCAACAGGTTCACTGCCATTGGCGCCGGTGAAGCTTGCGAGAACCGTCGGCGTGCCGCCCTGGACCGGCACCGAATAGATCACGCCGATGTCATTGTCGCCGCCGTAATCAGACCCGCCATAGAGGGTGCTGCCGTCCCCGCTCAGCACCAAGCCAGCCGCGAGTATCCGCCCGTTGGTGCCATTGAAGCTGGCGAGAACGGTGGGCGTGCCGCCATTGACTGGCAACGAGAAGACCACCCCGTCATTACCGGCCCCGCCATTCATCGTCGCTCCGTAGAGTGTATTGCCACTCAGGACCAAGCCGGTCGTCGGCTCCTCTCCATTGGCACCGTTGAAGCTGCCGAGCAGCGTCGCTCCGCCACCGCCGATTGGCACTGAGTAGACTGCGCCCGACCCGCTGGCCCCTCCCCCCAAAGTCGTGCCGTAGAGAGTATTGCCGCTCAGCAGCAATCTGCCATCCGATGGAGCCTGCCCATTGGAGCCATTGAAGCTGGCGAGCACGGTCGGCGTGCCACCACCGATCGGCAGAGAGAAGACCTCCCCATGTCCATTGGCGCCACCGCCAAAGGTCGTGCCATAAAGAGTATTGCCGCTCACCACCAGCCCAGCCATCGGCGCCTGACCATTGGTGCCGTTGAAGTTGGCAAGCACCGTGGTTGCTCCGCCGCCCACGGGCAGGGAGAAGACGACCCCGTCTCCATTTGCGCCACCGATCGAGGTGGTGCCATAGAGGGTGTTGCCGATCTGCAGCAAACCGGCTTGGGGATTTGCTCCATTGGAGTTGTTGAAGCTGGTCAGAACCGTAGGCGTACCGCCTCCCACTGGGACCGAGAAGACTTCGCCGTAACCAGCGGCGCCTCCATAGTAAGTGGTACCGTAGAAGGTAGTGCCGTCCTGACTTAATATCACTCCGGAATAGGAATTTCGTCCGTTGGCGCCGTTGAAGCTGGTAAGGTCTGTAACTTGGGCCTGCAGGTCCAAGGGGCCGGCCAGGCAGAGGGTGAGAAACGCGATGAGTTTACGATTGATTTTTGTCATGATGGAGTGGCCTTGCATCCCGCGACGCAAGATGGGGTTGAGGTTTTGGTTTTGGGGCAGCACGGAGCGCTCGCCGTTGAGCGGAAACGCTTCCAGCGCCTGGCTCTGCAAGGATGCAGCGCCGTCGTATTTTTTGGTTGGTTTTGGGCCTCGAGGGAGGCTGGGGACGATGCTGGTATCGGTCGGGCGACTGATTAGCCCGACCAGACCGCGTGGCTGGTCAACACCCGGGCGACCAGCGGGATGAGCAGCGTGAGGATTCGATTCATATCCGTTGGGGAATCTGGGAACCTGACTCGTAAGGACTTCTGCATTACATTGTGTTTACTTAAACCGATTTGTGTTAAGAAATTGTGTTTATGGAAGCAGAAAATTGTAAAGACTTTGTAAAGACTAAACAACTCGACGGCCACACGCCGTTTATTTGCCCGCAATTTCGCGCGGGAATGAAGATGAATTCCCTGCGAAGACCGATACAGGCCGTGTTTACAAGTGAAGATGCCAGGCATGGCAAAACGCGAAGTGCTCTGGGGAGCGGCGACTTTCCCGTCGTCGTATCCAACGCGCGTGACGCCATTTCCCCGGGTAACGTTCGCGCGTTGTAAAATTGTAGGGCGGCCATCCTGGCCGCCGTCCGTCCACAGCGAGGCTATTCGTCAGCCCGCGGCGGCGAAGATCGCCGCCCTACAAACCTCTCGGAATAGGTTACGCCTCTTCGGGCGTTATCGCTCCTGGCAGACCTCGATGTTACAGCGGTGCCACTTATCGATGCCTGGAAAGTGATACGCCGTCGGCTGGTTCGCCGGTGAGCGCCCAATTCTTGAAATACTCGTATAAGTCGGGCGACATGACCGGCGCCACATAGCCGTTCAGTTCCTTGAGGAGTTTGCTGAGCGAGCCCGCGATCCCCCGCCAGGCAGGCCATGCGGAAGAACACGGCCCGGCTGGACAACGAATCCGGATACTTCTTGCAGATTTGCTCGTAGCCTTCCCGCGTCTTGGGCCAGGAAGCGTGCGATTCACGGAAGATATTGCCGTAGTAACCGGTGAGAGAGCCGACCACGCGCGCATAGCCTTCGGCGCCCAGGCCTTCCGGTTTCTGCGCTTCCTCCTCCGCGGATTTCTCCCAATCGCCTTCCTCGCCATACCATCGGGGCAGCAAGTAATGGGCGTGCGCCATGTCGTAGCCATAGAATTGCGGGAAGAACTTCTTGGCCTCCGCGAACAGTCGAGCTTCTTGCGAGCGACTCCAGCCCTGACCCAGGGCCACAGTCATTTCCACGTACCACCACATGGGGCACCGCGGCTGCATCTCGCGAGCCTCGGCGAGGATTTTCTCCGCAGCATCCAGGCGCTGGCCAAAGACCTTCCAGCCCTCGTCGGTCACGTTACTGCCCCAATCGCTGCCGCGCGCCTTCCACGCGTAAGAAGTCAGGAAATTCGCGTGCGCAATCCGGGCCGTAATCGACTTCGGGAACGCCTTTTCCCACGCCTGATAAGCAGCTTCGTCTCGTTGCCAGACGTCCTCTCCCTCTTTGGAGCCGGGTTCCATCACAGTGTAGAATCGATACAGCCGCGTGTTCCCGGTGGCGAAGAGCGGAGGACCGGAGCGGACTTCGGCCACCATGTCTTCGAGACCGCGAAAATCGCTCGCTTTGAAAAGATTCACCACCTTGAGGCGGAAGCTCTTGATCTCTTCCTCCGGCCGGTCGACGACGGGGGCGCCATTATCCTGAGCGGCGCATTTCTGGCCGTCGCTGACCAGGAAGAGCGATGCAGAGAGCACGAACGCGCTCAGCCAGTTCAGGCAGCGCTGCCGGGAAAACATCGATTGAGACGGGGATGTTATCACAGAGGACATAGGATCGTGAATGGGATGACGTTGGTAACCCGGTAAGGTCTTCAGAGACGAAAGACAGGCATCGCGCAGGGCGAGACAAAGGCAATTCGACCGAACACAATCACGAGCAAAACAACAGCGCTTACCTGACGAAAAGTGTCATACCGAGAATGGGCGAGCGGGGTCAACTCTTGAGATGGAGTTTGCTGTTGACTGGCATCGTTGTCGCTTTTCAATGGACGGGATGCGCCTGACGATCGCTGCCTTACCGCTAGTCATCTCTGTCGGTTTCCAAGCAGCGTCTTTCGCCGCTCCTCCTTTGCCGAAAATCGAGATTACCGAAATTCGAGCACCTGCCTCAACGGAGATCATTGTCCAACACGGCTCAAATCTGCGCACGGTTGCGGCAGAGGCGTATGGACATCAGGAATTCAGCCGGTTTGTAGGACAATTGAATGGCATTGCCGTCCCGGAACGGCTTCGGGCAGGCGCAACTTTAAAGACTCCGTCCTTACCAACCGCCTTTCGTGACGCTGGGCTCGAACCGCGGTATCAGCCCGGCATCAATGCGCTCGCGAAGGCTTGGCAAGACCTTCAAGTCGTCCTCCCTCAGTATGCGGAGGTGCGCAACGCGAGCGGATTGCGTGACGGACAGTCATTCCCGATTTCTCCGGACCTTCGGGCGAAACTTGTAAAGTGCGCCGATTTAATGGACGCGGCGATTGGGTTACTCCAGCATCCGTCAAACGAGCACAGCGTGCCACAAGCGACTATCGGTCAATTCGAGGGAGCCGCTGCCTCCCTTCGACAGCTTTCGACAGGAACTATCGGTAGCCGTGACTATGATGTATTTATGATTCAAAAAAGAATCGGACTCGGATTCTATTACGCTCTCATTTGGACACAGCAGCGCGAGCAATGAAACAGAGGAGTGACGGCTTCTTCCCAATCCGTGACAAAACTCCTTCCGGTATGTGCTTTCGAATCGGAACTGTCGGCGACACGGGAATGGTTTTCGGTGATCGCACTGGATCCCCTTCCTCGCTTGGCGCGGTTTACTCTGGAACACCGACCATATCCGACCATATCCGACCATATCCGCCCCACTTCGACCGAGGGATCTGGTGGCGGGCACTGGCTCCGATCACCGCAGGCTTGCGGGGCGTCGTGAAGCGACGCAGGGCGACTGGAAAGTCGCCCCTCCCAGTGAAAAACTCGTCCCGACAATCCTATTTACAAGCCGCGAGGGCATGGCCATCTTCCGAACCTCATGATCCTCCGCCTCTGGCCCGTCGTTCTCGCCCTGGGCCTTATCGTTTCCCCTCTCCGTGCGCAGCCCAATGAGATCCGCAAAAGCGTGGCGCGCATCAACAACACCATGCAGGAAGGCAACTACCGGGTGCCATGGTTGCCCGGTCAACTCGGCGGGGGCAGCGGCACCGGTTGGGTGGTCAGCGCCGACCGCATCCTGACCAACGCCCACGTGGTCAGCAATGCCCGCTTCCTCACCGTCGAAAAGGAAGACGACCCGAAGAAATACATCGCCACGGTCGAACACATCGCCCACGACTGCGACCTAGCGATTCTCAAGGTGCAGGACCCCGCTTTCTTCAAGAATACCAAGCCCCTGGCTCTTGGCGGCATTCCGGAGCTCGAGTCGACGGTCTCCGTCTTCGGCTACCCGATCGGCGGTGAGCGCCTGAGCGTGACGCAGGGCGTGGTCTCGCGGATCGATTTCCGCACTTACACCCACTCGGTGCTCGACTCGCATCTCACCATCCAGATCGATGCGGCGATCAACCCCGGAAACAGCGGCGGCCCCGTCTTGCAGGAAGGCAATGTCGTGGGCGTGGCTTTCCAGGGATTCTCCGGCGATGTGGCGCAGAATGTCGGCTACATGATCCCCACCCCGGTGATCCGGCACTTCCTCAAGGACATCGAGGATGGGCACTACGACCGTTACATGGATCTTTCCATCGGCATTGCCAACACGCAGAACCCGGCGATGCGCAAGGGCCTGGGCCTCGGCGACGATGACCGCGGCGTGATGGTGAGCAGCGTGCAGAGCGCCGGCGTCTGTGGGGGCAAGCTCGAGGTGGGCGATGTGCTTCTCTCGATCGATGGCCACGACATCGCCAGCGATGGCATGGTGGAGCTCGAAGGCGAGCGCGTGCTGATGAGCGAAGTGGCCGAGCGCAAATTCCTCGGCGACTCGGTGAAGCTCGGCGTCCTGCGGAACAAGAAGCCGCTGGATGTGACGATCAAATTCGACCACGCCTGGCCTTACCTCATGCAGGCCAATGCCTACGATACGCAGCCGACTTACATCCTCTTCGGCGGGCTGCTTTTCCAGCCGCTCTCGCGCAATTTGCTCGGGGCGTATCGTTTCCAAAACGACCGGATCAGTTACTTCTACGACAACTTCGTAACCAAGGAGATCTACAAGGAGCACCCAGAGGTCATCGTGCTCAGCGAGATCCTGCCCGATCCGATCAATACCTACCTCAGCGAATTCCACGACGGGATCGTGGATGAGATCAACGATCACAAGATCCGCACGCTGAAGGATGCGGCCGACGCCTTTGCGGAAAAGCCGGAGTTTTACGTCATCAAATTCATTGGCTACGCCCGGCCGCTGGTGCTGGAGCGCAGTGCGGTCGAGGCCGCGCGCGAACGGATCCGTAAACGTTACAACGTGCTCGCCGAGCAGAACCTCTCCGAAACCGAAGCCACTTCCGCCTCCCGATAATGCGCCGCATCGCTTTTCTCTTTGCCTCTGTCCTGCTCCCCCTCGCCTGCCCGGTGCAGGCGGATGAAGTGCAGTCCGAAGCGCCCCAGTCCGTGGTGCGCGTGAATGTGACCAATCAACCGTGGGATTTCGGCCGCCCGTGGGGCAAGCGTCCGCCGTACTCGCGGCGGGCCATCGGCACGATCCTGCCGGATAATCAGGTGCTCGTGACCGCCGAACTGGTGGCGAATGCCAATTACGTGGAGCTGGAAACAGCCGAGGGTGGACAGAAAGTGCCGGCCCGGGTGGAGGTCGTGGATTACGAGGCGAACCTCGCGCTCCTCAAGACCGACGACGTGGCGTTTCTCAAGCCGTTCAAACCGCTGGAACTCACGCATGCCCACATCGGCGATACCCTCTCTGTGTGGCAGCTCGAGAATACCGGCACGCTGCTGGTCACGAAGGGCCCGATGACGACGGCGGAAGTGACCCGCTACCCGATCGATGACGCGGCGCTGCTCGTCTATCGCATGACCACGCCACTGCAATTCCGCGACAGCAGCTTCACGCTGCCCGTGATCAAGGACGGCAAGCTGGCCGGACTCGTGATGCGCTATGACAACACGACCAACAATGCCGAAATCCTCCCGGCGCCGGTCATCGAGCACTTCCTGCTCGATGCGAAGAAGGCGCCCTACGAGGGCTTCGCCCGTATCGGCATTACGTCGTCGCCAACGCGCGATCCACAGTTCCGCAAGTATCTCGGCCTCGATGCGAGCACCTCCGGCGGGGTTTATATCGCGGATGTCCAGCAGGATGGCCCGGCCGCCCAAGGTGGCATGGAGCAGGGCGATGTCCTGCTGCAGATCGACGGCCAGGCAGTGGATCAGGATGGCAATTACCGGGATCAGGAATACGGCAAGGTCGGCCTCGCTTACCTTTTCTCGACCAAGCATTTCGACGGCGACAAGGTGAAGTGCATCGTCTTCCGCAAGGGCGAGAAGAAGGAGCTTAACGTGACGCTCAAGCACCGGCCGGTGGAGAGCTATGTGGTCGAGCCGTATATCATCGACCGCGCGCCGAAGTTTTACGTGCTCGGCGGTCTCGTGCTGCAGGAGCTTTCCCGGCAGTATCTCAAGGAGTACGGCAATGACTGGCAGAAGAAAGCGCCGGAGAATTTCGTCTACTTCGATCACCAGCAGAACGAGCTCTTCAAGAATGGGCCGAAGAAGATCGTCTTCCTCAATCGCGTGCTGCCGTCGGAGATGACGGTGGGCTACGAGGAATTGAGCCAGCTCGTGCTCACGAAGATCAACGACATGGCCATTCAATCGCTGGACGATGTGCCCAAGGCGCTCGCCCACCCGATCAATGGGCTGCACAAAATCGAGTTCGACGGCGAGCCGAAGATCATTTTCCTCGACGCCGCGCAGGTCGAAGCGGAGGCGGCGAGCTTCCAGAAGAAGTATCGTCTGCCGGAGTTGCAGCACCTGAATTGATACCGAGGAACTGAAGCGTTGAGTAATCCATCATCAGCCAAATGGGGCGCCCTGTTCGATTGGGACGGCGTCATCATCGATTCGTCCACCCATCACGAGGAGAGCTGGGAGCGCCTGGCCAGGGAGATTGCCAAGCCGCTTCCGGAGGGGCATTTCAAAATGAGTTTCGGCCGGAAGAATGAGTTCATCATTCCGGAGATTCTCGATTGGACGAAGGAGGAGACGAGGATCCGCGAGCTCTCGCTGCGCAAGGAAGCGCTGTATCGCGAGGTCGTGGCCGAGCGTGGCGTCGAGCCGTTGCCCGGCGTGCGTACCTGGCTCGATCGGTTGCGCGAGGCGGGTATTCCCTGCGCCATCGGGTCATCCACCCATCTCGCCAATATCCAACTCTCGCTGGGGATGATCGGCCTGGGCGAATATTTCAGCGCCATGGTCACGTCCGAAGACGTGAAGCATGGGAAGCCGCACCCCGATGTGTTCCTCACTGCGGCGGCGAAGCTCGGCGCCGAGCCGACGCGTTGCGTGGTCTTCGAAGATGCGCTGGTCGGCATTCAAGCCGCCCGGGCCGGCGGCATGAAAGTCGTCGGCGTGGCCACCACGCATCCGCCGGAGGAATTGGCGATGGCGGACGTGGTCGTGCACCGGTTGGATGAATTGCAGGTGGCGCAGTTGACGGCGCTGTTTGCGTAGGGCAAAGGCCGGAAAAGGATGAAGGCGGAGGGATGAAGGATGAAGTGAAGTGCGCTACGCGGTTTTGAGAAGTTGAAACCTCGTAACCTGGCGGCGCATTTCTTCATCCTTCATCCTTCATCCTTTCCTTAGATCCGCTCCAGCATCACCGCACCCCGAGCAGCAGAGGCCGCGGTCTGGAGATGGGTCAAGCCAATGGCCAGCGCATCCGCCGCATCCGGCGAGGGAGTCTCGGTCAACCCGAGCAGTGCTCGCACCATAAATCCCACCTGCCCCTTATCCGCCCCACCCCGTCCCACCACCGACTGCTTCACCCGCCTCGGTGCATACTCATAGATCGGCAACCCGAGACTCGCCGCCGCCAGCAACGCCGCCCCTCGCGCCGCACCCAGCGTGATCGCCACCCGATGACTCTGCACATAGATGATTCCCTCGAAAGCCGCGCATTCCGGCCGGTGTTCGCGGATGAGGTCGGTGATCCGCTCGTGAATCGCCACGAGGCATCCGGAGGGCAGCAATGCCGGCGCATTCTTGACCACGCCATAAGTCACCGCCCGAATCTTATTCCCCTCCCCATCCAGAATGGCAAAGCCGGTGCCGCGAAGAGAGGGGTCGATGGAAAGGACGCGCATGAAATCCGCACCACGCTAGGCGCTTCCGCATCGGCTGTCGATTTTGTCGTGCGAAGCCCGCTTCGCCAATCGCCCTCAGTGCCCGAGCACCTGATTCATCGCGTGGTTGACCACCTTCATGACCTGTTGCGGCGCGACGACGTAAAACGCCAGGTAGCCCAACGCCAGCATGCCCAGCGAAAAGAGCCCGTAGACGAGGCGCATGGCAAACCGGCCCCGGCGCAAACGGCGCAACTCGTGGTGATGGGAGTCGAGCGTGGCGTTCTGCCGCTCCACGATCCCGCGTAGCACGTCGTGTTCTTTCCTCGAGTTCTCGCTCTGCTCGGCAAGAGTGATCTCCAGGCTCTGGTGTTTCTTTTGCAACTCCGCGTGCTGGACACGAATGTCGAGCAAATCGCGGCCGGTATCGAGCGCCGCCAGATCGTGGTGGTATCCTTCGGCCTGCTTCCGCCAATCGTCGCGCTCCGTGGTGGCCTGCTGGTGTTCCTCGGTGAGGGTTTCGAGAGTGGCTTGCGCTTCGTGGAGCTGCTGGCTGGTGGACGCCAGTTCCTGGGTGGCGGCTTCGAAATCGTTCCGCAGTGTCTCCACCTCGCTGCGCAAACCCCTGGCCTCGGTGTTTACCTTCGTGAACTCGGCCCGGGTCCGGGCCAGCGAACGCAACGCGTCGGTGTGCGTCGCCTGGAGCTCGCTGAATTTCCTCTTCACGAGCGGCGAGCTGGGCTTCGGCCCCGGTGAGCCCGTTCGTGCAAAGGCGTTTACATCGATCTTCGGCTTGATACTTAAAAGGCGCCGTGTTCCTGCTGGAGGGCGGAAAAGGCATCGACCAGTTCCGAGACGCGCGCTTCGGCCGTCGCCACCGCATGGCGGGAATGGGCGAGGTCGGTCTTGAGCTGCTGGCGATCCGCCTGGAAAGTCTTCAGCTCGGCCTGGATGTGAGTGGCATTGGCATTCAGGCGCTCGCATTCCTCGACCGCCTTTTTGAAAAGGGTGTGATGGCGGACGACTTCGCTCCGCGCTTCCGCCAGTTCGGCCTCGAGTTGCTGCGGCGATGCCGGTATCGGGTTGGGAGTTTCGGCCTGCGCTTCCGCCGTCGTGGGGGCCGCCGGCTCCACAGGCGAAGCCTCCACTTTGTCAGGTTCCGCCACCGGGCTGACCGGCGGGACGGTCATCGGGGTGCTGCAGGTCGGGCAATCTGTACTCAGCCCAGCGGCCGACTTTTCGACTACCATCCGCTGTCCGCACTGCGTGCATGCGAACTGAATATCGTCGCTGTCAGCTATCAAAGAGTCCCTCATAACCTGCGTATTATTTTTAACGGAAGCGATTGGAGTCGGTCAAAGGAAAATCATGGGAGGGACGCGACGTTTACAGCATGTTTCGCGCCGTTTTCCTGAGTAAAATCGCCCCCGCCTACCATGGGCCTTGCCACCGGTGGCGTTCCGGCCATATAAACTCTCCCCATGATCGACTACATGCAAAAAGGCGGTCCGCTGATGTGGCTAATTTTGTTCTGCAGCGTACTGGCCGGTGCGGTGTTTTTGGAGCGCGTTACCTATTTCCACCGGATTTCGATCCGGGTCGGTGAATTCATGCGTGGATTGACCAACCTCATCCAGGATCGGCGTTTCGCCGAAGCCCAGATGGAGTGCGCGAGCACCCCCAGCCCGATTACCCGGGTGATCCATGCGGCAATCATCCGCCATCAATCGGACCGGAGCGAACTCAAGGATATCGTCCAGGAAGCCGGCCAACTCGAAATGCCCCGGCTGGAGCGCCGCCTCGGGCTCCTGGCGACCCTGGCCTTCATCACGCCCCTCATCGGGCTGCTGGGCACGGTCGTCGGGCTCATCGAATCTTTCGTCAACGTGACATCGCAGAGCGGTTTCGCCAGTGCCACGGATATCTCGAGCGGCATTTACCAGAGCCTGCTCACCACGGCGGGCGGGTTGGTCGTAGCGATCCCCTGCGCGGTCGGTTACAGCTACCTGTCTTCGCGGGTCAATGCCCTGATGCATGACATGGAGCGTGCCGGCATCGAGATTGTGAACCTGATTTCCGAGAACCGCCATTCGGCTCCGGACATCATCGAATTCGGTCCCCAGCCGGCCCGGCGACAGAGTGCGGAGTAGTCGCGCTTTGACCGGCAGCAGTCTTCCCGGATGAAACTCACGCGTTCGCTGAAGTTCAATCCGGCGTTGTTCGGCGTCATCCCGCTGATCAATGTCATCTTTCTCGTGGTGCTCTTCTTCGTGTTGAGCTCGCGTTTCGTGCTGCAGCCGGGTCTGGCCGTGACGCTTCCGGCGTCCTCCTTCACTCTCGGCCCGCGGGTCGATGCCCAGATCGTGAGCATCACGGCTGCGCCGGTCCCGGTCATCTATCATCGCGACCAACGGGTGAGCCTCGATGAACTCCGGCAGCGCCTCGCCGACACGAAGGTCCGGGAACGATCGCTGATCATCAAGGCGGACAAGAACACGCCTTACGATTTGGTCGTGAAGATCACCGACGAAGCCTTGAAGCTCGGGTTTTCGGTGATTCTGGCGACGGATTCGGAGCGGAAATGAAGACGTCAGTGCCTCAGTCGGATCTGACCTTCGCGACGCCGGAGGATTCGGGGTTTCCCTATATCCTCTTCTTCTGCGTCTTTGGCTCTCTCGTAGCGCACGCGGCCACATTTTTCCTCTTCCAGGTGGTCTATCCCCAGCGTGTGACCATCCCGCAGCCGGCGCCGCATGTCAGTCTGTTGACCCCGTCCTCGCCGGAAAACATCGCGCTCCTGCGCCGGATCGAGGCCGAGGACCCCGCGCTCGTGGCCAATGACAAGCCGACAGCCCCGCCCGGGTTGGTCAGCGCACACTACGAGCCATCCTACGCCTCTCCCCGCACTGCCCCCTTGGGGCCGCCGGTGGAGAAGACGCAAGGCGTTCGCTTTCCGCCAGCGGAAGATCGCCTCGCGCCGATCGACTCCACGAAAGCGGCTCCCGCGGCGAACGCGACCGTTCCCGCGAAGAACACCTCCATCATCTTTGCCGATGGATTGGCCGGACGCGCCTTGGTCAGCAATCCTGGAATTATCTTTGCCTATCACGCGAGTGCGCCGGTTGAGGCCACAACCCTGCTCATCGGAGTGAGCAACGAGGGCAAGGTGACCTATACCCTGATTCAGCACCCCTCCGGGGACCCGGCGCTGGATGAACTCGCCATCGAGCACTTGCGGAACGTGACCTTCGAAGCGGCCTCCGCGCCGGTCGCCTGGGGGTTCGCGACCTTTTCCTGGGGAGGCGATGCCTATGTCCCGGCATCGAAAGCCCCGTGATCCCCGTCAGCCTCAACTATCTCGTCCTCATCTACCTCTGCATCATGCTGGGGCCAATCCTGATCGCCTGGTTCTTTTACGAATGGCGTCGGCAACGCCGGGAGCGGGCCGCCTTCCGCTACGTCCTGCGCTGCACCCTTTGCGGCTTCGAATTCGAAGACAAGACCAGCACCCTGCTGCCCCGTTGCCCGCGCTGCGGAAGCCTGAACGAACGCTATCGCCCATCGCGACTTTGATCGAGGGGCGGCGGCCGCGTTTTTCCTCTTTCCCCATTTTCCCTCTTCACAAGCTGCCAGCACTTCGTGTATGCCACGACATGGCAGCAAACTCTTCGCCCTCTTCGATCGACAGCGCTTTCTATAAGGCCGCCGACGACTTCTTCCGCGAGCACGCAGGTCTGGCCCTGACCTATGACGACGTCACCCTCGCGACGCTCTACTCCGAGATCCTTCCGCGCGAGACCAATCTCGAGACCGAACTCCACGAACGGCTGCGGCTGCGCATCCCGGTTATTTCCGCCGACATGGACACGGTCACCGAAGCGCCGATGGCCATCGCCATGGCTCTCAACGGTGGGCTCGGTCTGATCCATTGCAACCTGCCGGAACGAGAGCAACTCAGCCAGGTCAGCCGGGTCAAAAACAACATCCACGGCCTGATTCAGGAACCAATCAAAGTCTCTGCGGATCAGACAATTGGCGATGTTCTTACGTTAGTTGAGGAACGTGGTTTTGCCTTTCGCACCTTTCCGGTGGTGGATGAAAATGACACCCTGTTGGGATTGCTACCCGGTCACACGGTGCGCCCCCGCTACGCCTCGACGAAGGTGGCGGCGGCGATGACTCCGCGGGCTCAAGTCCAGACCATTACCGAGAAGGAGCTCGGCAAGAACCCGATCGCCAAGGCAGATCAATTCTTCAACGAGCACATCGGCATCCACAAGCTTCTGGTGGTCGATGACGACGACCGATTGCGCGGCCTGTTCACGATTAGCGATATCGAGCGGATCATGCAGGAGCGTCACAGTCAACTGAAGCCGGCGCGAGATGATCAATTCCGCCTGCTCTGCGGTGCTGCTGTGACCGCGACTCGCAACTCGACCGGTGAACTGGACCGCGATCGGATCCTGACTCATATCGGCGATTTGGTGGAGCGCGGCGTGGATGTGGTCGCCGTCTCCACCGCACACGGTTTTTCCAAAGGAGTGGGCGATACGGTGAAACTCATCCGCGAGCATTTCCCTGATCTCCCAATTATTGCTGGAAACGTAACGAGCGGAGAAGGAGTGAGTTACCTCAGTAAGTGCGGTGCAAACATAATTAAAGTGGGCCAGGGCCCCGGCTCGATCTGCACCACCCGGGTGGTGGCCGGCGTCGGCATCCCGCAACTCACCGCCCTCTACGTCTGCGCCAAGGCCGCCGAGCAGGAAGGCGTCCGGATTTTGGCCGATGGCGGCATCACCAAGAGCGGCGACATCGTCAAGGCCCTCACCCTGGCTCACGGTGTCATCTGCGGCGGGTTGCTCGCCGGTTGCCCCGAGGCCCCCGGCCAGCTCCTGGAAATCAACGGCAAGGTCTACAAGCAGTATCGCGGCATGGGCAGTCTCGCTGCCATGCAAGCCGGCAGTGCCGCTCGCTACGGACACTCCAGCAAGGATTCCGTCCGCAAGGTCGCAGCCGAAGGGGTCGAGGCCCTCAAGGAAGTCAATCCCCCACTCGACGTCGTCCTTACCCAACTGGCCGGCGGCATCCAAAGCGGCATGGGCTATCTCGGTGCGCCGAATCTCGTCGCCTTGCGCGAAAAGGCCCGTTACATACAGGTCAGTCCCGCCGGTCAGCGCGAAAGCGCGCCCCACGACATCGTGGAGGTCAAGACCGGCAACTAACCCCCTCCTCCATGCACTTCCCGAAATACTGGGCGCGCGGCGAATGGACCGGCACCCGGTCTTCGGGTGAAAACTGGCGACAACTGGCTTGGGATTGCTCGGACGAAAGTCAGGCGGACGCTCAGAACCGCGCCGACGCCAAGGCCCGGCGTCTCGGTGAATCCGCTGCCCGTTCCCGGTCCGGGCAACCGGACCGTTATCTCTACGCCGACCGTCCACTGCGTGAACCGGTGCTGCGCACGCTCGGTCAGGCCGATGGCGAGTGCGCCGCCGTGGTCACTCGCACCGCCTACGGCAGCGAAGTGCTCAACACTGACCGGCTCATGTTCGTCGATATCGACCTGCCGAAGCCGACAATGGGCGGCGGGTTGCTCGCCCTGATCGCACGTCTCTTCGGGGGCGGCTCGAAGGAGCCGGCGGCGAGCCCATCTGATGCCCGGCTCGCTGGCCTCCGGCAATGGCAGACCAATAACCTCGGCTGGGCTTTCCGTGTGTACCGCACTCACAGCGGCCTGCGATGCCTGGTCATCTCCGATTGGCACGATCCCGTCGCCGATCCCACCCACCAAGTCCTCAGGTCCCTCGGCTGCGATACCCGCTACCAGCAACTCTGCAAGGTCCAGAAAAGCTTCCGCGCCCGCCTCACTCCGAAGCCATGGCGCTGCGGCTGCGACAATCCGCCGGTGCGTTTCCCGTATGTCGATCCCCGGCAGGAATCTGTGATGCAGCAGTGGCTGGCCGGCTATCAGCAAGCCAGCGAGAAACACGCTACCTGCCAGTTCGTTACCACCGTCGGAAATGCGACGCCTTCGCTGGCGATGTCTTCGTTGATCAACGAACACGACACCCGGACCAAGGCCACGAGCGGCCTGCCTTTGGCGTAACGGTCCAATCGGGTTTATTCCTGCTGCGGCAATCGGTTGTGGATGACATTGACTCCCTGACGGAACTTGGATGACCTACCGGAAACTTCCCTCCTCTATGAACCGTCGCACTTTTCTCCAGACCACCGCCGCTGCCGTCACGGCCTCGGCGATTTCTCCCCTGTTCCAATCTGCCGCCGCGGAGAGCGCCGCAAAAGGCGTCTCCTGGCCGATCGGTTGCTTCAATCGCGCTTGGACGAAATGGTCCTACGACGTCGCGCTCGATGGTATCAAGGCCGCCGGTTACAAGCTCACCGGTCTCCTCAGTCGCCATCCGATCTACCCCGTGGGCAGCACTACCCCCACACCCGGCCAGACGGAGGCATTCGCCGGAGCCGAAGCCACGCCGGAATACCTCGATGCCTTGCACAAACGGATCGCGACCCGTGGCTTGGGCGTCAATATGTGCGCCCTGCGCAACCGGTTCAGCGGGCCGGTTGCCGACGTCATCAAGGATGTCCGAGCGCAGATCGACCACGCCAAAACGCTCTCCCTCGAGTTTGCTCTCACCTTCGGCGTCGCCAACCCCTCGGAATACGAGAACTTCTTCCAATCCATGAGTGACGCCGCGGCGTATGCCCAGGAGCGCGGCGTGAAACTCGTCATGAAACCGCACGGTGGCAGCAGCGGTTCCTCCGAGGAAATCCTGGCGGCGTTGAAGAAGGTCAATCACCCGAATTTCAAAATCTGGTACGACGCCGGTAATATCGTCTACTACACCGGCAAGGACCCGGTCGCGGAACTCGAGCCCATTGCCCAGCACGTCACCGGCTTCTGTGCCAAGGACTGCGCGGGAGAGAAACAGGAAGTGATGATCCAGTTTGGCCAGGGCCGGGTCGATTTCGCCGGCGTCTTCAAGAAGCTGAAAGCCGCCGGGTTCAATGGCCCGATCATGGTCGAGGGCATCGCCGTCGGCGCGACCCCCGAGGAGACCAACACCAACGCCCGCAAGAACCGCGAGTTCCTCGAGCAGACGCTGGCCTCGATTTAGACCGTCCTAATGGATGGTATAAGCTCCACTCCGCATCTGGCTATTGTTATAGCCGGGCGCCACGGAGATGGCATTGAGTGTTTCACTCGCGCCCACCGTCACTGTGCCGCCCGACGGCACTGACGCGGAGCTGGTGGTCGGCATGTAGCCGTTGGTCGTGTAGTAAATCGTCGCCCCCGGCGTGCTGCTGGTGAGCGTTACCGTCTGCGCGCCGGTATACGTTCCAAAACCCGGGCTCGGGTTGGGCCATCCTGCGGGCAACTCAAAGATGTACCCAGGGGCAGGCACCCACCGTGGCATCACATAGCAACTAATCCCCTGCGCCTGATACGTCGTCACCAAACTATAGCCGGACGGAGGCGAGGTGCTCGCGGTCGAGTAATAGTAAGTATTGAGCGTCGCGTTATAGAATTCGTAGAGCGCGACTCCTCCATCTGCGGAATCGTTGTTCGCAAAAACATAACCCTTCAGCACCGGATTCGCGTAGCCTTGGGCGGCAAGTTGGCCGCCTTCGGCGCCGCTCGCCGTGCTGGTCGAATAAGCGTACTGCGTAAATCCCTTCGAGAGGTTTGTATACTCGTAAAGCGGCACCAGATTGGGCGCGCAACTGGGCGCCGGTTCAATTCCCCCCACGCCACCGCTCCAGTTGGCCGCCGCCTCATCGATCCAGCCGTTGGTCACTAAAGTGGTTATTTCGGAGTAGCTGGTCGAGAAGTAATTAGCCTTGGTGACCGGGTTATACATCCAGTCGATGATCTTCGGTGGCGGCTGAAAAGCCATCGGCGAACCGAAGAAGAAATTGATCGCGTTCGTGTAGGTGCCAAAGGTCGTTTCCGGCAGCAGATTGCTTGGCAAATCACCCCGGCTGTTGTTGCCGACCACAAAGAGATTCGAGCCCGATACCACCAGGCCGACCGGTTGGTTCAATCCCGAAATCAGCGTCGCATTCACCGTCGCCCCCGAAGTGGTGTATTCGCCGACCACTCCGCCGCCGGTGATGCTGCTGCCGCAGGAGGCAAAGAGATTCGAACCGGATACCGTGAGGCCCACCGGCACATTCGGGAGGAAGCTGAATCCCGAAATCAGCGAGGCGTTCACCGTCGCTCCCGCGGTGGTGTATTCACCGATCGTGCCGCTGCCGGTATTGGCAATGAACAGATTCGATCCCGAGATGGCGATGCCCGCCGGATTACTCAAACCGGTGATCAGCGAAGCATTCACTACCGCCCCGGTGGTGGTGTATTCGCCCACGGTGCCAGTATCTCCGTTGAGGACAAAGAGGTTTGATCCCGAGACGACAATACCCGTGGCATTGTGCAGCCCCGTGATCAGCGAAGCGTTTATCGTCGTCCCTGAGGTCGTGTATTCGCCGACGGAGTTCTGTCGGCCATTCGCCACGAATAGATTCGTCCCCGACACCGCCAGGCCCGTCGACCAATAGCCCTCGCCGGAAATCAGGGCAGTGCTCACCGTGGCGCCGGAAGTGGTGTATTCCCCGATCTGATTTTTGACCGCGTCGATGACGAACAAATTCGTCCCCGATACCGCAAGGCCAGTTGGGCCGGTGAGGCCGGAAATCAGCGCGGCGTTGATCGTCCCTCCTGAGGTATCGTATTCACCGATGCCTCCATCGGCCACGACATCCCACGAAGCGAAATTGGCCGTGCCCAGAGGGTTGGGCAAACCGGAGGCATTGTACTCCTGAATGTTCTCCTCCAGCGCCAGCATGTTTTGCGCATTGTTCTGCGGCCGCAACGGAGCATTCCATCCTCCTCCACTATTGAAAAGGATCCCAAAGGAAGGGATGTGATTCTGGGCCAGCACCGGCAACAGAGGAGCCAGAGCGGTAAAGGGATCCGTCCTCCAATCCATATCCGTCTGGAAACCGGCAAAGGAAAAGCCATTGGTTCCATGGAAGGTATTCACATCGCTGGCCACCGCCTGCTGGAAGGTGTTTTCCGAATCGAGATCGAGAGCCACTGTGCCCACGCCGTCGTCCTCAATGAATTGTGCGTTAGGGAAATATTGCTGGACCAATTCGATCACGGAGGCGGTTTCAGAAGCCGCCTGATCGATCGTGAGTCCGCACCCGTATCCAGATCCCTGCCCGAGAGGTTGTTCATCGACCCCGAAGAAGAGAGGGCCGTCGAAGAAAATGTAGTCCACGCCACCGATGCCGCCATTGTCGGCAATCGCCGTCGTGATGTTCTGCAGGTCCAACGCTTGAGTGGCCAGGGTATCGTATCCCTCACCTCCACCGCAGCCGCTGATGCCTACATTCTTTTGCAACCCGTAGGCACACATCGCTATTTTGATGTTGTTGTTGTGGCAGAAGGTGAACGCATTGCGCAAGGCCAGCTCAATTGGCGATCCCTTGAAGTTCGCGGCCGACATTTGATAATCCGCGAGGTTCCCCAGCTGGATGACTTGGATGTGCCCCTGCGCCGTCCGCCACTGGGTATTCGGCGAGACGAACAAACTCGGAAAATCGTTGAAACTGGTCTTCGTGGAGAGCCAGTTCGATGAAGCCGACACATCCTGGCTCACGAGTGTGATGTTCGGGAGGTTGACGATGCTTCCCAGTTTAAAGCCTTGGAAGAAAATGTTGCAGTTACCGGTCGGCACATAGGCTGAGCCGGCGGGGGTGGTCAGCACTAAAAGATTATCGACGTAAAATTGGGCAATGCCCGTGCTGGTGTTCCAAACCACCGTCGCGGTAATCGGCCCGGAATAATCCGCGGCGGGGACGGTCGCAGAGCTGCCCGTCCAGGGGGCGCCGTTGCTCTGAGCAGAGACCACTCCATTGGCCCCGGCGCTGGCTTGAGGCCGGATGAGCATCCACGGCGCGTGGTTTGTCCCCGAGGAGGAAAAGCCCACCCCTGCCCAGCAATCGGTATTCGCCACGGCGGTAAAATTGAAGGTCGCGGTCGCGGTGTAAACAGTGTCGACGAATGGAGCGAAGTTATAACTGGCGATGACCGAACCGCTGCCGACAGAACCGGTATTCAAGAGCGCCTCGGTTCCATTGGCAATGATACTCCCGCCGGAACTGAGATTGGTCGCCCATGTGCCCCATCCTCCCGGAGTCGTGGTGGGAGCATGCCCGGTAATGCTGCTGGCGCCGGTATTGTAGGTGAAATTGTCCTGCATCTGCACGGCGGCGATCTCCTGCGCATAGAGCGTCATATTCAGGCAGTTTACCAAGTTGCCGGTCTTGAAGGCCTGCAGGAAGGCGTAATAGGTCCCGCTGGGTGGTGTGGTCGTCGTCGTCCAGGCGGACTGTAGGACACCATTGACGGAATATTGCAGTTCGCCCGTAGCGGTATTCCACGTTTCCACGACTACAATGGGCGCAGAGTAGGCGGAAGCGGCCATGGTGCTCGAACCTATATTGGTCGATCCCTTTTCGCCCGCGGCCGTGCCGTTGGAGGCGGAAGTAACCTGAGGCCTGACCAATACCCATGGCCCGTTGTTCGTGGACTTATTGCCACCACCGTTGCTGTTCGAAAAGCCGGAGCCTACCCAGCAATCGGCGCCGGAAGAATTCAGGTTCACAAAACTCCAGGTCGTCTGCAGCGTGTAAATGGTATTCGGCGCGGGGGTAAACGAATAGTTGGCCGTCGCAGTTCCGCTACCCACGGTGCCGGCATTGGCTGAGAGCACGGCCGCCGAACCGTTCGCCGAGATAACACTGCTGCCATTGGATCCGCTCTGATACAGCGTCGTCCATTTTCCGCTCCCGGTCGTCGGAGCGTGGTTGGTGATATCTGCCGTGGTGTAAGTAAAAACATCCTGCATTCCCGTGACCTGTGCGTGTAACCACGACGTGCCCACCATCATCACGAGGAAAAATAACACATAAGCACGAGAGCGGAATGAAGACGGCGCAGCGATCTGTTTCATAGGGGGGCTTTGGTTGTAATCAAACGATTCGCTCTAAATGACGTTAGGAAGAACGATCCGGAATTCGCGGAGCTGGGAGGAGCATCGCATGAGAGCAAGTTAGCTCGTGCTCCGACAACGCGGCTTGTATGGCCATGACGAAGTTGTGTAAAATCCGCTCATGCCTCATTCGCTCACGAAAGCGGCTTTTCTCCAACAGACCGATGCCCGGCAATTGGCTCTGCTTTTTGACTTCCTGCCGGAAGTCTCTTTTTTCATCAAGGACCGCGATGGGCGCTTTATGGCCGTGAATCGCCGGTTCTGCGAGTACTGCGGGGCGCAGTATGAGCACGAAGTGATCGGCCGGACGGACCGCGAATTTTTTCCCAAATCCCGCGCGGATAAATATCGGAAGGACGACGCCACCGTGATGCGCACGGGCCGGGCGATCATCAACCGCGTGGAAAACGCACCAGAGCACGAAGGCTCACCGCATCTCGTCTCCGTGACCAAACTGCCGTTGCGCGACGCCAAAGGCAAAATCATCGGCGTCGTCGGATTTGGCCGCGCACTGGAGCAGCTTCGCGAGCGTTCCGCCAATGCGGTGCGTCTGGCCAAAGTCGTCGAGGCCATGCACAAGCATCCCGAGGCCGAGCACAGCACGGCCCAACTCGCGCGGATGGTGGGCTTGTCCGGCAGCCACTTCGATCGCTGTTTTCGCGCGACCTTCGGCACCTCCGCGCGGCAATACCTGCTGCGGGCGCGGGTCGAAGCCGCCTGCCGTCGCCTGGCCGAAAGCAACGATACCGTCACGACGATCGCGCTGGAGTGCGGCTTTTACGACCACGCGCATTTGGCGCATTCCTTTCGTCAGGTGATGAATACGGCTCCGATAACTTATCGACGTGCGCACCAGATGCCGCCGGAGAAGTGACGCGCTAAACATTGCACGGATTCGGAATCGTCCGTCGGCGTCGCTGGCAGAAGTCGCGATTGTAGGGCGGCCATCCTGGCTGTTGCCGATCCACACGCGACGCCATACCTTTACCCGTGACGGCGAAAATCGCCGCCCCGCAGCCGCACTCTCTACGCCCCAGGCGTTCGATGGATGGGCTTGGGAACGTGACCGTGGCTGGTATTGGCAAGCCGTTCGAGGAGACGATCGGGATCCGATTCGACGGACAGCATGTCGCGATGTGTCGATGTTAGGAAACCGCGATCGCGTGTCTGATCAAGGAATTGCAAAAGCGTGTCGTAGAAGCCATCGACATTCAGCAATCCGACCGGCTTGAGATGCAAGCCGAGTTGCAACCAAGTGAAGGCTTCGAAGATTTCCTCCAGCGTGCCTATTCCTCCCGGCAGTGCAACGAACATATCCGCCATTTGCGCCATGCGCATTTTGCGTTCGTGCATGGTATCGACCGGAATGAGTTCGGTGACGCCATGATGCCCGCGCTCCTCGGCGACCATCTTGCGCGGGATCACACCGATTACCTCCCCACCCGCCGCCAGCGCCGCGTCCGCCAGGACGCCCATGAGCCCCACGCTCCCGCCGCCATACACAATCCCCATCCCGCGCTTGGCGCACGCCGTTCCAAAAGCCCCAGCAGCCTCAGAGTAAACAGGCGCCGCACCAAAACTGGAACCGGCATAAACACAAATCCGAGGCATACAAAATGATGACTGAGAAAGTGGGCTCTCGCCGAGCAAAAGTGACGGCGATGCTCGAAATTGAGCCTCCGGCAAAACAAAGTCGGTTTGGCGGCGACAGTGTACTCCTGGAAGGAAAGATCGCTCACTCAGTTGACGGAGCGGAAGATTCGGCGTCCTTCTCCAACTCCCGCCAAACCTCTGCTTCCCGAAATGGATTTAACGGGCCGAGGCTGCGGATGAATTTCGTCGGGCCTTTGAAACGGAATATCCGGTCGTCCGTGGTGCGACGAATTTGCAGGTGCCATAGACCTTCTTCAAAACGGAGATACTCCACATGAGCATTCCTTGGGAGAGGAGCTTTTCCCCACGAAGAACCGTCTTCGCTCCAAGAAAAACAATTGATCACCTGTGTAGATCCCTCCCCTGCCTTGGGCGGAGAATTCAATTCTCTTAACCCCTCTTCCACCTCGTAGGCGTGATGATGCCTTACAATAAAGACGTCCTTTCCATCTGGTGAAATCGCGATGCGATCTGAGCGGCTGGCGAGATCTTTCAATCGTGTGCTTCGCTCCTCGACGAACTGCCGTTGCAACTCGTGGACAACCTTGTTGGATACCCAAGTGACGTCGGACAGATGATCTAGCTGTTTTAACTCATGAGCGGTTTTCATGTCGGCTTGAGCCGACAGATAGTCGACGTATGCGATCCCGATAGCGGAGATGGCGCTGCACCAGAGTCGAAACTTCCCGTCCGCACGCTGGTAAAGGTATCCTGGCTGCAAAACCTGCCATTCGCTGTCCTCCCGATAGCGATCGAGCATGCAGTTCAGATCCCGCGTCGGTTCGCCTTTCGCCGACCAGTAAGTGATCGACTGCACTTTGTCTTCCCATTCGTAGATCACCGCTTCGTGATATGGGCTCGCCGAGAAGACGTATTCCGTGATGTCCGGTGCTTCTTCAAAGGGCGCAGTCTTGATTGGCTCGCCGTAGAGTCGGATTACCTGATCGATCGTGGAGCCAAGGGGAGGCATCCTCACCTGCTCCAAGCGGTGCCTGCCGAAAATATTGAAATCAACGAATTGTCGGAACTCGAACATAGTTGAGAGAGCTCGCTATGCGGCCGAGCGTTCGCAGCTAATATGCGAAAGGTATATCGCGGTTAACGTTGCAGGAATCGGCTGCGTGTGCCCAAGAAAAAGGCCGCTCCGATGCGGTTCGGAGCGGCCTTGTACAGTCATTGCCGAAACGGGCTTAGCTCACTTTCTTCACCGTCTTCCACTGCTTCTCGCGGGCGGAAGCGAGGACGGCGTCGCAGACGTATTGGGTCTCGAGCGCGTCGCGGAAGGTCGGCGGGCAGGGTTTGCCTTCGCCCACGGCGGTGAGGAAGTCGGCGACCTGGTGCGTGAAGCTTTCGGCGTAGCCGATCTGCAGGCCGGGCACCCACCAGTTCTTCATGTAGGGTTGGTCGCCATCGGTGACGTGGACCGAGCGCCAGCCGCGGACGATGCCTTCGTCACTGTAATCGAAGAATTGCAGGCGATGCAGGTCATGCAGATCCCACTTGATCGAGGCGTTGGCGCCGTTGATTTCGAAGGTGTAGAGCGCCTTGTGGCCGCGGGCATAGCGCGTGGATTCGAAGAGGGCCAGCGAACCGTTCGCGAAGTGGCCGTGGAAGGTGCAGGCGTCATCGATCTTCACTTCCTCGACCTTGCCGGTGAGGGTGTGTGTGCGCTGCTTGATGAAGGTCTCGGTCAAGGCGCTGACGTCGGTGATCGAGCCATTCAGCCAGAGCGCGGTGTCGATGCAGTGCGCGAGCAGGTCGCCCGTCACACCGCTGCCGGCGGCCTTGGCATCGAGACGCCAGAGGCCGGCGCCGCCCTGCGGGAGATCGGCGCTGATCGTCCAATCCTGGAGGAAAGTTCGCGCGGTAGTGGGAAGATCTGGCCGAGCTTGCCCGAGTCGATGATCTGCTTGGCGAGCGTCACGGCGGGCACGCGGCGGTAGTTGGTACCACACGGTGTTCGGCACGCCGGCCTTCTCGATTTCCTTCACCATCTCCTCGCCCTGCGGACCGTCGAGGGAGAGCGGCTTTTCGCAGAGGACCATCTTGCCGGCGCGGGCGGCGGCGATGGCGATCTCGGCATGGGAATCATTCGGAGTGACGAATTGTCGATTTCGCGTCGATGTCCTTGCGCTCGATCAGCTTTTTCCAGTCGGTCTCGATGGATTCAAAGCCCCAGTTATCCGCGTAAGCCTTGAGCCTCGCGGCATCACGGCCGCAAGCGGCCTTGAGGACAGGGACGTACGGCGTGTCGAAAAACTTCGCCGCGTTGTGGTAACCGTTCGCATGCGTGCGGCCCATGAAGCCATAGCCGACGATGCCGATATTGAGGGGTTTCTTTGCCATTTGGGAGGTGCTGAGAGTTGAGGGTTGAGAGTTGAGAGATTCTGAGAAGGGCGCGCATTCGAGCAAAGAAGCGGCGCGATGGCAACTGTGCTCAGCCAGGGGCAATGGATCAGGCATCTTTTCCGAAACGCTTGAGCCACATCAGCGGATCGGAGGCAGTCGGTATGATCGAACCAAAGACCAATAGATCACCATGCAAACCGTAGAGGACGAAATAGGGAAATGAATCGAGATTTTTTCTGCGGATGTCCGCGGCGATCGCGGATCCGGTGTTCAAAATATGCCCAGCGCTGGTCGGGCGTTCCTTGATCTGAGCCAGAACCATGTCAATCTCATTCTGAAAGCGCTGCTTCAGCTTGAGTGAGATTTCGCCGTAATGCCCAGCAAATCGCCGAACATCTTCAGCGAACTCCGGGTGATAAAGGACCCTCACTTGACCGCGCGAATGTACTCTTCTTCCGAAAGCCCTTGGATTCGCCCACTCAGAACTTCCTCTATCCGCTGTACACCCGTTTCCACCGACCTGTTTACCTGCTGCTCAGCCGCGACACTTTCGACGATCCGACGAGCCAATTCGAGGCGGTCAGCTTCGGGAAGTGCCAGAACACTTTCGGTGATCTGTGTCGGAATCATGACGTGAGATTAACTATTCTTTTCCCCTCGTGCAAGATCGCGAAATCCATGATGGGCGGCTTAGATTAACTCGTGGATGTAGAGCTTCTCCATGTGTGGGCGTACATCCAAAAAGTAAAGGTGTCCACATCCTCGGCATTTGCTTGGGTGCTCTTCGTCGCTTCCTGGCTGATTGTCCAATGTAGTAGCAAGAACCGGATGCCCACACGTTCCGCATAGAAACGCGGCGCTATCACCAATTGGGTCAGCGGGAATCTCATCTCCATCTCCATTCATGATGAGGAAATCCGTAATTTTCATTCGGTCGTTGTATGATGGATCCGGTCCATGCCGGTGCGCTGTGCCTTCAAGAAACCCGCGATGGCACTCAACGCATTAGTTTCAGTTCCAAAGTGCCGGATGATTCTTTCACACTGCAGGGCAGGCAACTCGCATTCATCGTGGGAGCAAACTTCGGCGAGCCAGCGCAACGCTCGCAAAGGTGATTGGTCTCTCAAAATTACACCCGTTTTACCAGCCATGTCGTAGCCGGCAAAAAGAGCGAGGACTTCAGCCAACGAACCGTCGGAAATATACAGGCGCGGACGCAAGCAAACGCATTCAGCAATAGTCAACGTTCCGATCTCCAGACCTTCAGGATCGTAGGCAATTGGTATTTCAAGTTTTTCCCGCATGCGATGCTCTCGGCGATTGTAGACTCCCTTTCCTGCTCCACAAAAGAAAAACACCCGCCAAGCTTTCGCCGGGCGGGTGTAGAGATGTGGCGTTGCTGCCTGTGGCTTGTTACCAGCCGTGGGCGTCGCGGACTTCGACCATCTTTTGGAGGATGGCGTTCCAGGTTTGCGGCTGTTCGAGCTTGGCGTTCGGGAACATGCAGCCGTCCCAGCAGATGTGCTGGACGCCACGCTTGGCGGCGTCCTTCAGCCAGTAGCCGGAGCACTTCACGATATCGAGCTTGCCGTTCGGATCATCGGCCGGGCAGTGTTTGCCGGTCTTGTCGTGGGAGCCGGCGCCGTGCACTTCGCCGTCGTTTTGGGCAACGTGGAAGTCGATGGTCCACGGGCGCAGCTTGTCGGTCATCTTCTCGTAAGCGGCCCAGAACTCGGCGTCGCTGTAGCCGGGCTGGAGCAGGGCATGCTCGGGGGCGTTGTAGCCGAGGGTGTAGAGATAGGTGTGGGCGAGGTCGGCCTGGAAGCCGAGGGCTTCGGGCATGCCGACGCCTTCGAGGACGTCGAGCATGTCCTTCCACGAGTGCATGCCGGCCCAGCAGATTTCGCCTTCGGCGGCGAGACGTTCGCCGTGATCCTTGGCAATCCTGGCGGCCTTCTTGAAGGTGTCGACGATCCGCGCGGTGTTGGCCGGCGCATTCTCGCGCCACTTGTTCACGCCGAATTCCGCGGAGTCGATGCGGATGACGCCGTATTTGCGCACGCCGTGCTTGTTGAAGATGCCGGCGATCCGGCAGGCCATCTTCACCGCGCTGAGGAATTTCTCCTGCTGGGCGTCGTCGCCCATCGAGGAATCACCCACCGTGCCGGGCCACACTGGGGCGACCAGCGAACCGACGGCGAAGCCCTTGCTGGCGATGAGATCGGCGATCTTCTTGAGCTCGTCGTCGCTCGCCTCGGGATTCGTGTGCGGGAGGAAGAGGAAATAATCGATGCCCTCGAATTTCTGGCCGTTCACGTTGGCGGCGGCGGTAAGGTCGAGCATGTGCTCGAGGCTGATGGGCGGTTCCTGGCCGGGACCGTCGCCCTTGCCGACGAGACCGGGCCACATGGCGTTGTGCAGTTTCGGGAGAGAGTGACTCATGGGGAATACAGAGGTGTTGGGCCTGCCCCCGCGCGGCAGCATACAGTCCCGTCGCGAATGATCGGGGGTGAAGCGTGGGACTGTCTGCCGAAAACTCTCCCCGGCGAACAAGCATCTTTTTCAAGGCGATGGGGGCTGCACCGGTCTGTAACCTGAATGTTACATTCAAATTTGCAGTCAAGTTGGAGACGTTGAAATACGGTCCGCTCTCGACCCCGTTTCCGTTATTTCACATGCCTGACAGAATTTCCCAAACTCCTGCCGCCCCCACGACTGCCGATGCCACGCTCGAGCCAGCGAAATCTGGCGCGTCCGTCCGCTGGCCGAAATTGCTGTCACACGTACAGCGTTTCGCCGTGTGGACGGGGGTCGCGCTCGCGGGAACTTATGCCATGGGCTCGGTGGTAAACCATTTCTTCAGTGGCAAGCTCAAGACGCAAGACGCAGAAGTCGTTGGTTCCGCGAGTGGTCAAACGTCCGGTGGTGGCAGCTATGGCCGGTGGTGGAATCCCTCGGGAGAGGGCAGCCATGCCTCCGTCAATGACAGTCGGGGTTCCGATGACGCCGTTGGCGCTTCGTCCGGCGGCATTTCGGTGATTCCCGCGAATACTGGGTTGCCCGTCTATTCCGGCACGCTGACTTTGACGAACCTCGCGCCGATCGGTTCGAATTCTTCCCACCAAGTTTACGACGTTCTGGGTTTGCGGACGAGCAATACCCCGCTCTCGGTCACGACCGCCAGCCCAGCCGTGGCCAGTTCCAGCAACGTGACCGGCACGTCTCTGGTGTCCTTCAGTCTTTCCGGGAATATGAATTTGGTGCCGGTTAACAATCTGGAAGCGGGCGGGCTGGCCATGACCCCGGCCTTGGTCCCCGAACCGGCGACAGCTACCATGCTGGCCGTGGGTTTGGCCGGACTCGCGTGCACCCGGCGGCGCAACGCGTCGCACGTGGCGTAGGCGGTTGAATTATTGCGTCGTGGACTGTGCGCGGGGCGCGAAGGTTTTGCTGTCGAGCACTTCGCCGCGCATGTTTTTCAAATCCAAGCGCAATTCCCGCGGCTCGCGGTGGAAGGTTAGCAGGATGAAATTGTCCTCGCTCTTGAGGACTGCGGATTTGGGATCGGGATACGGCGTGCCGGTGCCGCCCACGCTGGTGTTGTAATAGGTGATGCCATCGACCTCGGCACGCTCGGCGAAGTAGCCGAAGCCCGTGATGTTGAGTGAGTTTTGGGCCATCATCCTCCCCCACTCCCCGCCCTCCTGGCCGCGCACGGTGGCGTTGCGTTCGTTGTTGAGCGTGATGAGGAATGGCTGCTTGCTGGCGGCCATGAGGTCGCGATACCAGCCGAATTGTGGGCCATCGCGCTTGGGCGAATGGCAGGTCTGCCACGTGGTGCCTTGGTCACTGAGGTGGCTGAAATCGAGGGCCACGAAGCGCACGCCGAAATCCGGAATGTCGAAATGCCATTTCCAGCCCTCTCCGGGTAGCGCGAAAAATTGCCGAAAGGCAGTCGCGTCGACATCGTAGACTGGCTCCGTCGGCGGCTTCGGACCGCGTGGGCGGATCTCGCGATCGTGATTGCCGAGCAATGGCATCCACGGCGTGGAATGAAAGAGTTCCCGGTTGCGGTCGACGATTTCGCTGAATGCCGTGGTATCCGTGATGGCGACGAGTTGCCCTTTGTGTAATGCCGGCACATGATCACCGGCGCTGAGGAGCAGATGGGGCTTTTCCCGGAGCACCGCTTCGCCCCAAGGCGCTTTGCCGTAGCCAGTGTCGGCCACGACGGCGACCCGCAGTTCATCCGCCGGGTAGCCTCGGAAAGCGTAGATGGTGGAGTTACTTGCGCCAGAACGCACGCGGTAATGGTATTCACCGCCGCGATGCGCGAGTGGAATCTCGACATGATGCAAGGTGACCGCGTCTTCCTGGCGCGCAGTTTCCCCGAGCGCTTCCGTATCGCCAAATTCCACGACGGAATTCGCCGCCTCCGATGTCTGCCAATTCACCACGATCTTCGAAGGATCATTCGTCCGATGAGTGAGCCAGATGCGCTGGATGTCCTCCGCATGCACCGATAGGCCGGCCAGCAACGCCGCGCCAAAACAAAGCACATTCCTCATGTCCATTGGGCGAGCGGGTTCTGACGATTCGTGAGCGGCCAGGCGACGCGCTGTCCGTTAAGGCGATGCGATTCAAAAACGGCCATGATCATTTCGATCACCGTCCGCCCATCCGCCGCGCTGCAAAGCGGAGCGCGGTCTTCGTGGATCGCGGCCAGGAGATCGCGGGCGGCCAGCAAATGCGAAGAGACCGCCACTTTGATGTCCGCCATCGGCTCGGGCTGTCCGGGACCGGCGGAGCTGATTGGGATCCACGCTCGCGGTTCCTTCCCCGGCTGGAAAGGATTGCCGGGAAGCAGTTGCGCCAGCGGCTCGGTGTCGAAACGCAAATCGATGATTCCTTTGGTGCCGATGAGTTGCAGCCCGAAGCCCGAACCTTTCGCGCCCGCATTCACGATGGAATCGAAAAACACCGGCGTCCCCCGCTCCATTTCGAAACGCGCGTGCACGGCATTGCCGGCGATCGGGCCGATGCCTTCGGCACCCTCTTTTACATCGGCCTTGGTGACGGGGCGTTCGTCTTGAAAAAGCGTGGCCGTGCAGGCCTTCGGTGCGCCGCCGAAGAACGTCGCGAGGTTGAGTAGATGCGCGCCGAGCACCCACAAATCCTGCGCACCGCCGCGCGCGTCTTCCTTGCCGCGCATGCGAATCTCCAGCACCTGGCCGATGGCGTTTTCCTTGAGCATCCGCTCAATGGCCGGCAACGACGGCTGGTAGCGATTGCGATGCGCGACGGCGATTTTGACTTTGCCCTTGTCCGCCGAGGCGATGATTTCATCCGCCTCTGCCGGTGTGCGGCAAAACGGCTTCTCGATGTAAATGCCCCGCGCACCCGCCTCGATGGGCCGCCATCGTCATATCACGATGCTCGTCCACATGTCGGGGCGCGACCGCGACAATGTCCGGCTTCACCTCGGCAAGCATCTGCCGGTAATCGGCAAATCCGCGTCCGAGCTTGAGCTTCTGTCTGGCTTTCTCGAGTCCGTCCGCGTGGGCATCGGCCACGGCGACGAGCTCCACTTCCGGCATGTGCAACCACACCACGTCGAGACCGTGACCGTAGTCACCGTTGCCGGTGTGCCCGATCACGGCGACGCGCGGTTTGCGATCGGCTTCCGCCGCACGCGTGGTCACGGCGACGCCAGCGGCGATGCTGGTCGCGAGAAACTGACGGCGATTCATGGGGAGAAGTGCTTAGTTCTTAGTAATCGTTGGTGGGTGAGGCGTGTAGCTATTAAGCACTAAGCACTAAGCACTAAGCACTCACTACGTTTTCACACCCAGCCTTTGCGATACGCCGCGCGCTTCACGAAACGGTTGGCCGCTTCGACGTTCGTCACCTTCGCCGCCTTGGCGTCCCACTCGATGGCCTGGCCGGAACGGATCGCGAGGTTGCCCAGCGAAACGAATTCCGCCAGCGGCGCGGCGTAGTCGAAGTTCGAACTCGGCGTGCCGCCGCTGGTGATGCAATGCGCCCACTCACCCTGCGGATTTTCCGGGAATGCACTGCGCGTCTCCGTCTTCTTGATCTTCCCGCTCTCCATCTCCTTTTTTACATCGGCGAAGCGCTCTTCGGAATAGATCACCGGATTCTTGCAGTAGGCATCCGGCTCGAAAACGATGCCCTCAGTGCCGATGAACATCATGCCGCTGTGCGCCTTGTCGAAGACCTCCTTGGGCAGGCGCGGATCGCGCTCCGGTTTGTTCGGCGTACCGTCGTCGAGCGTGCCGTCGTGCCAGCTCACGATGAGCGCCGGATGCTTATCCGTCGGCGCGAAATGATATTTCAGCCGGGTCCAGACCGGCGCATTCAGCAAGGTGACCGGCGAGCTTTCCACCTCGATCTTCACGGGAATCTGCTGACCGAGAATGCTGAAGCTCGCATCCATGATGTGGCAGCCCATGTCGCCGAGCGCTCCCGAGCCGTATTGCCACCAGCCGCGCCAATTCCACGGGTGCGGCCCACTGCTGCGCTTCCGCTTTTTGCCTTCCTCCGCGGCCAGCTTGGTCTGGGCAGCGGCGTTTTCCGGAACCGCGTATTCGAAATAGGGCTCGTCGGCTTCCGTGGAGAGCCACAGGTCCCAATTCACATTGGGTGGGCAGGCCGGGTGCGTCTTGGTTAGCGGACCTTGCGGCCAGAGCGGGCGATCCGTCCACAGGCGGATTTCCTTCAGCGTGCCGATCGCGCCCTGGTCGATCCATTCCTTGGCCAGGCGCTGGCCATCCATGGTGCGCCCCTGGTTGCCCATCTGCGTCAACACGCCGGCTTCCTTGGCCGCGCGATGCAGATCGCGAATTTCCCAGATCGTATTGCAAAGCGGTTTTTGCACGCAGACTGGCTTGCCATGCTTCAGCGCCCACATCGCGGCCGGGTAGTGCGTGTGATCCGGCGTCGAAACGATCACCGCATCGATGTTCTTCGCCATCTCGTCGAACATCTTCCGGAAGTCCGCATAACCCTTGGGCGCTTGCGGCACGGGCAATCCCGCGGTGGTAAACTTCTTCGCCCAAGCCTTGGTCGCACCTTCGAGGCGTTCGGAATCGATATCCACCAGCGCCACGATGTTGTGGTCCAGGCACACCATGCCGGTGTCAACCTGGCCTTTTCCGTTGGCGCCGATTACGGCAATGTTCAACCGCTTGCTGGCTGAATCGGCACCGCGCAGGAGCAGATTGGGGCCGAAGGCGGTAGCGGCCGCGAGGCCAGCGGTTTGCTTGAGGAAACGACGACGGGAAACAGTAGGGGCGGTCATGGAGGAGGCTGGAGAGCTTTCAAACACTCTCTAGGCGGTCACGCGTAATTTGCTTAGGCGCAAATCACGCGTGCGCCTCCGACAAGAGTTGACCGTGTACCGGTTATGGCGTCGCCAGCACGGTGGCCAGCGTGTGCAGCATGGCTTCGGTCGTGTAGGGCTTGGGCAGGAATTCGCGCACGCCGAGGCAGCCGCCCTTGGCGACCTGGGCCTGGCCGCTGAGGCCGCTCGCAGCGATGATCTTCACCAGAGGATTGATCTTCACGAGCACCTGGATCGTCGCCGGTCCGTCCATGATGGGCATCATCATGTCGGTAATGACTGCGGCGATTTCCGTCTGGCGCTGGGCGTAGACGGCCACGGCATCCACACCGTCCGAGGCCAGCACCACGCGGTAGCCAAACGCCTCCAGCGTCTGCTGCGTCACGGTGCGAATCGAGGATTCGTCGTCGACGACCATGATCAATTCGCCATTGCCGCGCGGCAGGTCCGGCTGGTTGACGCCGACCGGGTCTTCCGACTCCTCCTGATAAGCCGGCAAATGAATCTTGAAGGTCGAACCGCGGCCCACCTCCGAACTGACGAGGATGAAGCCACCGTGGCTCTTGACGATGGCCAGTGAGGTGGAGAGCCCGAGGCCGGTCCCCTTCCCCAGTTCTTTCGTCGTGAAGAAGGGATCGAAGATTTTCTCGATCAACGCCGACGGCATGCCCGTGCCGTTGTCCTGCACTTGAATGATGACGTGCGGGCCGGCCTTGGCGTCGTGATGCATCGAGGCATACGGCTCGTCGACGGTCATGTTTTCTGCGGCGATGGTGATGCGGCCGCCTTCGGGCATCGCATCGCGCGCATTCACGCACAGGTTCAGCAGCACCTGGTGCAACTGCGTGGGATCGCCGAGCACGTTCCAGAGGTCCGGTTTCTGCGAGAGCTTGAGCTCGATATTCTTCGGAAAGGCATCGGCCACGATCTTCTGCACTTCCTTGAGGAGATGCTTGGGCTGCACGATGATGCGCTGTCCTTCCACCCCGCGGGCGAAGGAAAGGACTTGCTGCACCATGTCCGCACCGCGCCGCGCACTCGTCTCGACCGTCTCGAGCACTTCGAGACAGGCGGGATCGTCCGTCTTCATCTTCAGCAGATCGACAGACATGACGATCGGCGAGAGCACGTTATTGAGGTCATGGGCGATGCCGCCGGCCAGCGTGCCGATGCTTTCCATGCGCTGCGCGCGGAGAAATTGCGCCTCGAGTTTCCGACGCTCGGTGATGTCGGTATTGATGCAGAGAATCGATTTCGGTTCACCCTCGGCGTCGCGCACCAGCGTCCAGTGGCCTTCCACGGTGATCTCGCGACCGATCCCGATTTGTTCGACCAGTTCGCCGATCCATTTCCCCTGCTCCAACACCTGCCGCCGGGCCGTATTGTGGCGGTCGGAATCGTGCGCGGCATGCGGGAGCAAACGGCTGCCAATCACCTCCGCCGCATGCCGTCCGTAGGTCCGCTCGGCGCTCCGGTTCCAAAATTTAATGACGCCATCGAGTCCCTGCACGTAGATGGCCTCCTGCGCATTATCGAGGAGCGCTGCCTGCTCGCCGATCAAGTCCTCGGCTTCCTTCCGCTCGGTAATATCGCGGGCAATGCCAGCGATGCGGTAGACTTCGCCGCGGCCATCGCGAATGGGGAACGTGCGCGCCCAGTTCCAGCGGACCGTGCCGTCCGGCTGCACGATGCGATATTCCGCATTCACCGCATAAGGCATTTGCTGGAAAGTGCGGATCACCCGGGCGCGATCCTGCGGGTGGATCGATTCCAGGTAGGTATGTGGGTCGGGATTCAGCGGTTCGTCATCGCGGCCCTGAAGCCGCTGAAATGCCGGGTTCGTGTAGAGCATACGCTGCGTGGCCACATCGAGAATCCAGAAAGCATCGTCCACGTTCTCCGCCAACTGCTGGAATCGCTCTTCGCTTTCGCGCTTCTGCGTCACGTCCTGGGCAATGCAAAAGGCGCCCACGATCTTCCCATCGACGATGATGGGCAGGCTGGTGATTTTCGCCCGGCAGCGCTTGTCATCACCCCGAGCGAGGCTCAGCTCCGAGCAAGTCGTCTCGCCATTGAGCACCCGGGCAAAATCGCGCGCCGCCCGCGCATGGTCCTCCGGGGCCAGCACGCGGTGATACGGCAGCAGAAGAAGTTCGTCGGTGGGATATCCCGTCAAAGCTTCGCCCGCCGCGTTGAACGAAAGGAAACGCCCCTCGCGATCCAGCGAATAGACGGCGTCGGGATTATGCTCGAAGAGAGAACGGTAACGCTGCTCGCTCTGCTCCAACCGGCGGGTGGAGGCGCGCAACTCCGCGGTCACGCGCCGCAATTCCGCCTCGGTGCGCTTCACGCGCAGGATCGCGTCCACGCGAGCCACGAGTTCGTGGTTCGAGAGCGGGCGCACGATATAGCCATCCGCACCCGCTTCCAGTCCGGCAGCCTGCTCCTCACTGGAGATGCGACCGCCCGTGAGATGGACGATGGGAATACCCGCGAGCCGCGAATCTTCCTTCAACTGCCGGCAGAGGTCGCGTCCGTCGATGTCGGGCAGGTTGATATCGAGCAGGATCAGATCGGGCAACCGGAGGTGGAGCGCGGCGAGACACTCCTCACCTGAAGCGACGCCGAAGGCCTCGAAGCCCGCTTCCTGTAGAACCGAGAGACCGACTTCGCGAAGCATGGTGTCGTCGTCGACAAAGAGAACGCAGCCCCGGGAGGACTCCGGCAAGATTCGCAGTCCGAGTGCGAGGGCAATTTTAGCGGGATTGCGATTGGTAGGCACTGCAGGGTCTTCTACAGAAGGAAATTGCATACAGAGGAGAAAAGCAGGAAGCGATACATATGATTATTATGGAAAATACGGATATTACGAAGGGGAATTTACTGATTTCTGCGTAGCCGAAAGACGACAGCTTTCAGCCCCACCAAATCCTTTAACGCCTCGCCATACGACACCGTTCTCTACGCTAAACAGTCGGGAAAAATTACGTAAAAATCACACTGTTACGGTTGCCAAAGTAGAGAAATCCGCTCAGCATGTCGCCGCGGCATTTCCCATGAGAACCTCGGCTTCGCAACGTGTCGGTGCGCTGTTCGATCATCCCGGTAAGCAGGCATGAACCGGAGAGCGCAGCCTTTGTATGCCTTGCTGGTGGAGGATTCGGAAGATGACGCTTTGCTTTTGGTCGAGGCCCTGAGCCGGGGTGGGTTTGCTCCTGATTGGAAGCGCGTGGTGGATGAAGAGGGCATGCGAGCCGCACTGCGCTCCCGGGAATGGGAGATCGTTTTCTGCGATTACAACCTGCCCAACTTTAACGCTCCCAGTGCGATCCGTGTCCTGCGGGAATGCGGTTGCGATGCACCCATCATCATTGTTTCCGGTGCGGTCGGTGAGGACGTGGCTGTCGAATCCCTGCGGCAAGGAGCCAACGATTACCTGCCGAAGAACAACCTTCGGCGGCTCGTTCCCGCCGTGGAGCGGGAATTGCGGGAGTCCGAAGCACGCCGGGGGCAGCAATTGAGCGAGGCGAAAAAGCATTTCGCGGAGGAAGCCCTGCGGGCGTCGGAGGAGCGCTACCGGGTGCTCTTCGAGCGCAATCCTGTCCCCATGTGGGTCTACGATTGCACGACCTGGCGCTTTCTCCAGGTCAACGAAGCCGCCATTGCCCACTACGGCTATTCGCGGGAAGAGTTCATGGCCCTTTCCGTCCTCGACCTGCGCCCCGGGGAGGATGCGATCCTTCTGGGGGAGAGCCGAAGCAATCATCGGAACGATGATCCCCTCACCCGCGGAACGTGGCGGCATCGCAAAAAGGACGGGACCATTTTCTTCGTCGAAGTCGTCACCCAGCCGATCAAATACGGCACGACCAAGGCGCGCATCGCCCAGGCCCTCGACATCACGGAACGAAAGGTTGCCGAGAAGGAACTCACCCGAATCAAGATGGCGGTCGATTTTTCCACCGATGCAATCGCCATCCTGGATGACGCCAGCATCTCGGTTTATCACAACCGCGCCTTCGAGGAATTGCTCGGCTACACCCCGGAGGAATTGAATGCCGTGGAGGGTGGCCCGCGAGCGCTCTTCGTGCATCAGCAAGTCGTCGATGAAATCTTTTCCAGCGTCGCCCAATCGGGATCCTGGGCCGGCGACGCCTATCTCGCGAGCAAGTCCAACAAGCCGATCCAGCTTTTCGTGCGGGTGAACGCGGCTCTCGACGGTGCGGGCAGAATCATCACCACGAGTATCGTCTGCACCGACCTCCGCGAGCAGAAGCGCGCCCAAGGCAAGATCGAGGAGCAAGCCGCCCTGCTCGATCACGCCCAGGACGCGATCATCGTCCACGACCTCGCGGGCCGGATCAAATACTGGAACAAGAGCGCCCGCCGCGTCTTCGGCTGGACTCCTGCCGAGGTGACCGGGCGCCGGGTGCAGGACATTCTCTATTCGACGCCGGAGCCGTTCGACGAAGCCATGGTCGAACTGTTGCGCACTGGTTCCTGGACTGGAGACCTCAAACAGCAAAACCGGGACGACAAGGAAGTGCTGATCGAGGGGCGGTGGACCTTGGTGCGTGACGAGTTCGGCGATCCGAAATCCGTCCTCTCGATCAACACCGACATCACGGCGAAGAAGAAGCTCGAGTCGCAGTTCCTCCGGGCGCAGCGCATGGAAAGCATCGGCACCCTTGCCGGCGGCATCGCCCACGACCTCAACAACGTCCTTGGGCCGATCATCATGGCCGTGGATCTCTTCCGATTGAAGATGACCGATCCGCAGGACCTGGAGTTGCTGGAAACCGTGTCGGTGAGTGCGCGGCGCGGCGCGGATATGGTGAAGCAGGTGCTGTCGTTTGCCCGCGGTCTCGAAGGGCAGCGCACGCTGGTTCGCCCGGTGCAACTGCTCAAGGAGGTCCAGCGCATTGCCCGCGATACCTTCCCGAAATTCATCTCGGTCGATATCACCACCGCGGAGGACACCTGGAGTTTGCTTGGCGATCCCACGCAACTCCACCAGGTCCTGCTCAATCTTTGCGTCAATGCGCGCGACGCCATGCCACAAGGCGGCCGCCTCACGCTGAATGCTTGCAATCAACGCATCGATGACCACTTCGCCGCGATGCATCCCGAAGCGCGGCCAGGTCCGCATGTGGTGCTGGAAGTCGCCGACAGCGGCACTGGCATGACGCCCGACGTGATCGAGAAAATCTTCGAGCCGTTTTTCACCACCAAGGAAGTCGGTAAAGGCACCGGGCTGGGTCTTTCCACCACCCTTGCCATCGTGCGCAGCCACAATGGATTTGTGACGGTGGAGAGCCACCCCGGGAAGGGCACCAAATTCCGCGTGCATCTCCCCGCGGAACTCGACGACGTGGAAGCGAATCACAGCGAAGGTGGTGACGTTTTTCCCCGCGGCCAGGGCGAGTGCATTCTCGTCATCGACGACGAGGCCTCGGTCCGCTCCATCACCAGCCAGACGTTGGAAGCCTTTGGCTACCGGGTGGTCATCGCGGTGGATGGTGCGGAGGGCGTAGCCAAGTACGCCCAGCACATGAACGAGATCGCCGCGGTCATCACCGACATGATGATGCCCGTGATGGACGGCGTCGCGACCATCCGCGCCCTTTCGCGGCTGGATCCGAATATCAAGATCATCGCCGCCAGCGGCCTCGCGACCAAGGGCGCCGAAGCGGAAGCAGCCGGCGCCGGCGTGAAACTCTTCCTGCCCAAGCCTTACACCGCATCCTCGCTGCTGGTTGCATTACGCGATCTTCTGCGACCGGGAAATTAGAGTTTAGGCGACGTTTTTTCTCAAAATGCTCTCGAGTCCCGTTACGCGACGGGAAGGAGCGTGAGGTCGGAAGTGTGCCGGTCTTCCATGACGTTGCGTAAAGCGGCACGGAGTTCCTCGCGGATCAACGGTTTCTTGAGCACGCAATCGATGGTCGTGGGTTGCTGTTCAGGACCGAAGGCAAAGCCAGTCAACAGGATTACTGACTTGGCGGGATTGATGCGGTGCACGATCTCGGCGAGTTGCAGTCCATTCATGCCAGGCATGCCGTGATCTGTGATGACGATATCGAAATCTTCGCTCATGAAATGCCGCACCGCGTCGTTGCCATTGGAGGCGGTCATGACCCGGTGGCCATCTCCGCGGAGATAACCCGAGACCACTTCGCGCGTGTTTGGTTCATCGTCCACGACGAGCACGCGGAGCGTGCGATCGAGGGCATGGCAGGCTTCTTCTTCCTCCACGATCGGCGCATGATTGCACGGCAGGGTAATGACAAATGTCGTCCCCTCCCCGAGCACAGTCTCAATATCCATGGTGCCTTCGTGACGGCGGACGATACCGAAGGACATGGCCAGGCCCAACCCGGTGCCATCGTCGCCCTTTGTGGAAAAGAACGGCTCGAGACAGCGCTGGCGCACTTCCTCAGTCATGCCGGTGCCGGTATCCGCCACTTCGATGCGGATCGCGTCTTCCAGCGGAACAGTGCGCAGCGTGATGGTTCCACCCTTGGGCATCGCGTCCACGGCGTTGAACACGAGATTCATCAAGGTCTCGCGCAATTCCGAGCTGTTGCCCAGGACGGGCGGCAGTTTTTGCAGTTCCAAATCCACGCGAATGGTCCGACCGCTCTCGAGCGCTTGACCGTGCCATTTCGGTTTGGTCAACGGGACGATCTCCTCGATGAGATCGTTCACGTCCACGGCGGTGAAGACATCGTTTTCCTCACGCGGACGATAGAAATCGCGCAACCGGGAAACCACGTGAGAGGCGTCGCGGCCGGCGATGTTCATCGTCTTGAGATATTCCCGAAGTAGTTCGCGATCATCGATCAGTTCCGCATTCTGGAGCAGGAGTTCGGTGTAACCGATGATCGCCATGAGGGCGTTGTTGAAGTCGTGGCAGACGCCGCCGGCCATTTCACCGAAGGCGCGAAAGCGTTCCTGCTGGACCATCTGGCGCTGGTTGGTCTGCAACTCCGTGAGCGCCTTTTGCAACTCGACGGTGCGCTCGGTCACTTTCTGCTCGAGCACGCGATTCTGCGCTTCGATCTCGAGATACTGCATGCGCGTTTGCAACAAGCTGCGCACGCGCATCTGCATCTCGGAACTATCGAAAGGCTTGAAGAGGATATCGGTCGCCCCGGCGATGAGCGCGCGGCGTTTGATCTGCGGATCCTGCGCTCCCGTGAGCACGAGGATGGGCAGGCAGGCTTCCCGTGGCAGATAGTTGCGGATCTGCTCGACGAGCTGAATGCCGTCCATCTCCGGCATCTCAATGTCGGTAATGATCAGGTCGGGCTGGAACGCCTCGAACTCCTCGAGAATCCGTGTCGGGTCCGTCAACTTGCGCAGATGCTTGAATCGCAGGCGATCCAGCACGCTTTCCAGCAGACAGAGGCTGCGAACCTCATCGTCCACGAGAAGAATGCGCCCCTGGCGAAGAGATTCCTCGGTTATAGCCACAATCTCTTAGGCGAGTTGCGGTTCCGGTTTAAAGCGCGGGCAGAGGCTGCGCACCGTATCCAGGAGAAGGTGCGGATCGACGGGCTTGGCCAGATAGCGCACACCGTGGTGCACGCCGGCTTCGCTCTTGGAAATGAGCGAGGTCACGAAAATGACGGGAACTCGCGACAGGAGGGCGTCATCGCCCAGTTCTCGCGAAATCGCGCCGCCATCCTTGCCGGGCATATCGACGTCCAGCAGGATCAGGTCGGGGCGGAATTGGCGGGCGGTCGCCAGCGCGGCAAAAGGGCGGTTCTCTTCCAGGACGTCATACCCCCCCACTCGGTTCAGGATCGTCGCGACCAGGCGCGAGAGTTTCGGATCATCATCAACAACGAGGATTTTGCTTGTAGCCATGCCGTTATTCACAAGCAGGCAGCGTGCACCCTTTAAAAGGGAAACTACGTATCAGCTCTACGTGAATTCCCCGACGAGGCTTTCGCGACGTGCGAAAGTCTTTTAGGCGGAAATGATGTGATTGCGGATCGCGTAGCGTACGAGATCGCTGAAGGACTTGAATTTCAACTTCTTCATGATCGCCGCGCGGTGCGTTTCCACCGTCTTCACACTGATTCCCAGTGAGTCCGCCACCTCCTTGTTGCTCGCGCCCTCGGCGAGCAATTGCACGATTTCGCGTTCCCGGTCGGTCAGCCTTCCATCAACGGTCTGCTCTTCGTCCTTGGGTTTCCCATGCAGGAATTTGGCAAAAAGAATCTCCCCAACCTGGGTGGTGAAATACGGTTTATGCGCGGCCAGTGCGGTGAGAGCGGCTTCCAGTTGCTCGCGCCCGTCGGTCTTGAGAATGTAACTGCGCGCACCGGCTTCGAAGACCTGGCGGATGAGCTCTTCCGTCTCCAACCCGGTGAACATGAGAATTTCCGTGGCTGGGGCGATCTTCTTAATCTGCCGCGTCGCTTCGAGGCCGTTCAGCTCGGGCATGGTCACGTCCATGACCACGATCTGAGGCTGCAACTTTTCGACCATCTCCACTGCTTCCCGCCCGGTCGACGCTTCACCGCAGACTTCCCATCCTTCGAGCAACTCCACTACCGCACGAACGCCCCTGCGCATCACTTGATGGTCATCGGCGATCAATACTTTCGTAGTTTCCATGGGTGCGAATTGGACAGAGAGAAATTTACTTCAAAGACCGTGGTCTTTTCAAACACTTAGCTCCGGTTTCGCCGAAGGAAACTCATTCCTAATTTTCAGGCGAAAAATACATAGTTCCCCTACCTCATTGAAACCACTACCTGCTTCTTTCAACGGTGCCATACTCTCCGCGGTCCAGCCAAAGATCGCCGATTTTCCCAAAATGATCCCATTTTCTCAATTTTGCGTAGATCAGCTCCATTTTGAGCATCATTGCACCGCATCCGCTTCACAATCACGTCTGGCGACTATTCGTATTAACACGCATTACACATCCGCATGATTTTACGCAAGTTTTTTGCGTATTTCGACGAAAATCCTTTTGCCGGGCGGGCTTGCTGCTTAACCAAGCTAAAATAATCGGCTTTCCCCTGCCCTTCACCTCTGCCCATCCCTCCTTTGTTTTCCAGCCTCTTCCATCTCCAACCCCATCACACGAATCGCCTGCGGTCCCTGCTTAACGCTCGATGAAAGGCGAACTTTTCATCCTCATCGGCGAAGCGATCGGGGTCTATTTCCTCGTGCTCTGGGCTCACTCCCTGCGGAGTCGGTGCGGGTTGGCCCATTTCTATGCGCTAATCGGCAGCCTCACCGCAGTCATGTCCTGGGTGACCGATGCCGGCGTGAAGGTATTTCTTCCTCATGTGGAACTGATGGTCGGCTCCACGGTCTTTTACACCGCGTTGCTCTTGGGGGTCTTTGTGGTCTACGTCTTCGACGGTCCCCGGGCTACCCGCATCGCCATTTCCACGATCGCCGGCGTCTCCATCATCGTGCCGATCATTGCCTTGATCCTGCATATGCAGATCAAGCTGTCGGATTCTCCGCCGATGGGCCACGTCCCCATTCCCAGCCTGCGCATCAACAGCGCTTCGGTCATTACCACGATCGCGGATCTGATCTTCCTCGCCATCGCGTGGGAATTCCTCGGCAAGCCGCGGATCAATCTGCCCTTGTGGCTGCGTTCCTTCTTCACGTTGTTGGGGGTCATGTGGCTGGACGTGCTGCTCTTTTCCACCGGCGCTTTCTTCGGCACTCCCGACTATCTGCACATTTTGACCGGCACGTTGGTCAGCCGGTTGATCATCTCGGTTTTCGCCTACCCATTCCTCTATCTCTACCTCGACCGTCAGAACAAAAAATTCGGCATGGTTATCGAGCATCGTCCCGTGCTCGCGATTCTCAAGGAAGTGGGCGAAGTGCGCCTGGAGCTGAGCCTCGCCCAGCAGGAAATCGAGCGCCGCAAGAAAGTGGAGCGCGAAAAGGAAAGCCTCATCGAACAACTCCAGAAGGCGCTGAACGAGGTGAAGACCCTGCGCGGGATTCTTCCGACCTGCGCCTATTGCAAAGACATTCGCGACGAAGGCGGCGACTGGCATCAACTCGAGGAATTCATCCAGAGCCGTAGCGAGGCGAAATTCAGCCACGGCATTTGTCCGGATTGCCGGAAAGTCCATTTCCCGCACGTACGCGAGACGGTGTAGTGAATTCTCGCTAGATGACGGGAATCGAAGCCGGGGGTATCGAGAGCAAGCAGTTCTCGCTGGGCAAAATCCTCTAGCAACACGGTGTTGAGGAGGTTATTCACGGCGCTGCTCCTTCCCTGATGTTTCCCAATCTCTTCTTCCGTCGCCGCCCTGTCGCTCATTTGCTGTCCGGGGCTTCCGTCGCTCTTTTCCTCGGCCTGGCTGGCGTCTCCCGCGCCGGCGTCGATCCGGGTGAATATCTGATCAGCGAGATGAACTGCGCGGCCTGTCACGATGCCGGGCCGGTCAAGCAACGCCTGGCCTCGCGCCCCTCGCCGCGGTTGGATGCTGCGCATGGCGTAAAGGTGACGCCGCAGTGGCTGCATGCTTTCCTGCTCAACCCACAGGCGGAGACGCCCGGCACGCTGATGCCGGACATGCTGGCCGCGATGGAAGAACCGAAACGCGCCGAAATGGCCGAGGCGCTCACTCACTACCTCGTATCGCTGCGCGGTGCACAAAAAGCGACGCCGATCGGCCAGAGCGCGGCGGCCATCAACGTGGGACGCACGCTCTACCACACGGTTGGTTGTGTGCAGTGCCACGCCCCGCAGGAACTTCCTCCGAGCAAAGCCGATCCCAAGAACGAATTTCCCGGGATGGCCAGGACCTCGATTCCGCTCGGTGACCTCGCGAAGAAATTCACCGTCGCCGAGCTGGCCGACTTTCTCCGCGATCCGCTGAAGTCCCGGCCCGGTGGCCGCATGCCTTCGTTAAAGCTCAACCCCACGGAGGCGCGCGCTGTGGCCATGTATCTTCTGCGCTCGCAAGCTCCCGAGGGCGAGGAAGCGCATTTGTCCGGCCTGAGTTACGAGTATTACGAGGAGCAATTACCCGAGCTGCCCGAGTTTGATCGCCTGACTCCCAAAACCACGGGGAACGTCGACACGTTCACCCTGGCGGTCGCCCAGCGGAAGAACGACTTCGCGATTCGTTTCCGTGGCGTCATCGCCATCCCGACCGACGGAGAATATCAATTCTATACGAAGTCCGACGACGGCTCGCGTCTCTTCATCGACGACAAGCAAGTTGTTGAGAACGGCGGCATTCATCCGGACCAGGAGCGCAATGGAAAGATCAAGCTCACCGCGGGCAGCCACTCCGTTCGCGTCATTTATTTCGATGGCGGCGGGCAGACGGCGCTGAAGGTTTCGTGGAAAGGTCCGGGCATTAACAAAACCGAAATCCCGAGCAAAGTCCTTTCGCATGAGGGCAAGGCCATGCTTCCGGTCGGCAACCTCGAATTTACCGTCGATGACACCAAGGCCGCCGCCGGCGCGAACTACTACATCTCCCTGCAATGCGCCCGCTGCCACGGTGATCTCCCGAGCAAATGGCCGATCACAGCGACCGCACCCGTGGCCCGGCCGCTGGCCCGACTCAACGGCCGCCAGCCAGCGGGATGCCTGAGCCCGAAAGTGAAGCCGGGCCTGCCGCGCTTCGAAATCAGCGACCGCCAGCGTGTCGTCATTCTCGGCCAACTCGGTGCGCAAGCCGCGCTCACCGCGGAGCTCACGCCCGAGCAACAAATCATTCGGACGATGACCGTGATGAATTGCTTCGCCTGCCACAATCGCGACCACCGCGGCGGGCCGGAAGGTTTGCACCGCGAGTATTTCGCCAACGTCGGCGAAGTCGATCTGGGCGACGAAGGTAAAATGCCGCCACAACTGAACGGCGTCGGGGCCAAGTTGCGTCCGGAATGGATCAAGGCCGTGCTCACCGAAGGTGGCGCGGTGCGTCCGTACATGGCCACGCGCATGCCGCAATTTGGCGCCGCCAATGTTGGCCAACTCCCGGACCTTTTCAGCAAGGCTGACTCGCGGGCCGATGCGACGCCGGACCCGGATGTGGCCGCCTCTGGTGTGGCCAATGAAGCGAACAAATATGGCCGCAAACTCATCGGCGTCGGCGGGCTCACCTGCATCGCGTGCCATATGTTCGACGGCCACAAATCGCTCGGCGTGCCCGCGCTCGATCTCGCCACGGCGGGACAGCGCTTGAAGTTCGATTGGTTCCGCCGCTACCTGCTCGATCCGCAATCACTCCGCCCCGGCACGCGTATGCCGGCCTTTTGGCCCAATGGCGTGGCGACCAACAAGGACGTCCTCGGCGGCGACTCGGAGAAACAGATCTCTGCCATCTGGGCTTACCTCGCGCGCAAGAATTTCACCGACCTGCCGACGGGGCTGGTGCAGGGCAAGATGGAACTCGTCGCCGACAAGGAAGCGATCATCTATCGCAACTTCATCGAAGGCGGTGGCTCGCGGGCAATCGGCGTCGGCTATCCGGAAAAGGCCAATCTCGCTTTCGATGCAAATGACATGCGCCTCGCGATGATCTGGCAGGGAGCGTTCATTGACGCGGCACGCCATCGCACCGGTCGCGGACAAGGCTTCGAAAAACCGCTGGGCACCAACGTCGTTCACGAACCGCCCGGACCACCCTTCGCGATCCTGAATAGCGAGAGCGCCGTCTGGCCGAAGGATACCGGCCAGGCCGCAGGCTGGCAGTTCCGCGGCTATTTGCTGGATGCCAAACGTCGGCCCACCTTCCGCTATTCGTGGAATGATCTGAGCATCGAAGACTATCCGGTCGCCGTATCGGGTGATCCCGACGCCGGCTTCCACCGCACCGTGACGGTGCATGCGGAGAAACCGGTCGAGCACCTCTTCTTCCGCGCTGCGGTTGGTAAAAAGATCAAGGAAACCGACGGCACATTTGCCGTGGATGAAACGTTGAAGCTGAAATTCCCGGGCTCGAAGCCGATCATTCGCGACAGCGACAACGAGAGCGAGTTGCTCGTGCCGCTCACGTTCCAAGGTGGCGAAGCGAAATTCGTCGAGGAAATGACCTGGTAATTTCGCCCTTCTTCACACCATGAAATTCACCACTATTCTCTCTCTCGCCGCCCTCTTTTGGAGCGCCGCTGTTTTTGCCGATGACACGGCCAGCCCCGAGCTCAAGGAAGCGGAGAAGCAGTACTATCGCATCGTCACCCTGCCGATTCCCGAGGGCGTTGCCCTCGAGGCCGGCGCGCTGCAGTGGATGGGCAATGGCCGCCTCGCTGCCTCCACGCGGCAGGGCGACATCTACTTCATCGACAACGCCCTCGAGGATCCGCCCACGCACTTGAAGTTCACGCAGTTTGCCAGCGGATTGCACGAGGTGCTCGGTCTCACCACAAAGGACAGTTGGATCTACGCCACCCAGCGCGCCGAAGAGACGCGGATGAAGGATCTCGACGGCGACGGCCGCGCCGATCTCTTCGAGACTGTCGGCGATCCCTGGGGCATCAACGGCGACTATCACGAGTACGCCTTCGGCTCGAAGTTCGACAAGAACGGCGATCTGTGGATCGTGCTCTGCCTGACCGGTTCCTTCAACAGTAACAGCCCGTATCGCGGCTGGTGTTTCCGCCTCAAGCCGGACGGTTCCTGGGTGCCCACGTGCAGCGGTATTCGCTCGCCGGGCGGCATCGGCACGAATGCGGATGGCGTGATGTTTTTCACCGATAACCAAGGGCCGTGGAATGGCGCCGACGGGCTCAAGGAATTGCGGCCCGGCTACTTCATGGGGCATCCGGCGGGGCTGAAATGGTTCGACGATCCGGCGACCAAGGACGCCATCGCCAAGGCGGGCCTCAGGAAGCCGCAGGAACCCGAGAGCGGCAGCCGCATTTACAAGGAAGCGAAACGGATTCCCGAATACATGCCGCCAGCGATTATGTTCCCCTATCCCGAGATGGGGCAATCGGCGAGCGGCTTCATCCCCGACACCACCGGCGGAAAATTCGGGCCGTTTCAAAAGCAACTCTTCGTCTGCGACCAGTCGCACAGCACGGTCATGCGCGTTTTTCTCGAGAAGGTGAACGATCGCTATCAGGGGGCCTGCTTCCCCTTCCGCCAGGGATTCGATTCCGGCAATCTCAGCGTCGAATGGGGCGACGACGGCTCGCTCTTCGTCTACGGCACCGATCGTGGCTGGGGCGCCCGCGGTGGACATCCCTACGCCCTCCAGCGGCTCGTGTGGACCGGCAAGGTGCCTTTCGAAATTCACGAGATGCGCGCCAAGCCCGATGGCTTCGAATTCACCTTCACCAAGCCGCTCGACCCGCAAACCGCCGGCAACCCCGCGTCGTACACGATCAAGACTTACACCACGATCTTCCAGTCCAGCTACGGCAGCCCGAAGGTCGACGAGACTACACCAACGATCAAAAGCGTGACCGTGTCGCCCGACGGCATGAGCGCCCGGCTCGTCATCGATGGCCTCATGGAAGGCCACGTGCACGAGATTCACCTGCCCGGCGTGAAATCCGCCGGCGGCGAATCGATCCTGCATCCCGACGCCTATTACACACTGAACCAGATCCCAGCGTCATAGGCGGAATCGATTTCACTCGACCGATTCCATCGCTCCATCTTTTCTCCCTGCCATGCAAATTCTCCCCCGCCTTCTCGCCATCGCCGCCGTAGCCATGCTCGTCCCCGCCTGCGCTCATTCGCCGAAGAAAGCCGACTGCTGCAGCGCTTCCAAGAGCAGTGCCTCAACGTGTTCCGCCGGTGACGCGCAGTGCCACGTGACGACGAGCAAGAAGAAGAAGAACTAGACGGAGCGCGGCGGCGACGACGGAGGGACACGCTCCTGCATGTTCCCCATCTTTGGCCGGGCGGAGGGTAATTTTGGGAAGCGCGCAGGCGCGCGTCTCTCCGTCCATCGGTCACATCCCGTTAATCGCCCGCGGACCGAGCACTAATTGCTCGCCTTCGCGGGCGGCATCCACTCGCAGATTGGAGCCATCTTTCTGCGCGACCTCGCGCGCATGCATGAGCATGTTCGAGATGGAACGATCGTCGTGCGCCGGGTCGTGGTGGAAGAGAAAGAGCCGCTTCACGCCGTTGTCGAGCGCGAGCCGGAACAACGTCGTCGACGCAGCCATGCCCCCAGCCGACGTGCGTCTTGTATTCGTCGACGCTGTATTGGGAATCGAGGATCAGCATGTCCACCTCGCGGATGAACCCGGCGATGTTCTCCTCGATATTCCGCGGCAACGCTCCGCCGTGCACCTTCTTCGTGTTCTCGTTGAAGGACTCGTTGTCCGGCAGATAGACGATCGTTCCGCTGGAAGTGTAGAGCTTGTAACCGACGCACACCCCCGGGTGATTCGAGAAGCACGCTTCCACGCGTACCTTGCCGATGTGAACGTCATCTCCCGCAGTCCTCGATCACGATATTCCCCGGCATCTGTTTGAGCGCGATCGGGAAATACGGGCTCTCCATCTGCCCGGCGAGCGTCGCCGCCAGGCCATCGCGGGCCCCCTCGTAACCGAGGATGTGCACGCGGTTGCGCGCGTCGTAGGCCGGCAGGAAAAACGGGAAGCCCTGGATGTGATCCCAGTGGGTGTGCGTGATGAGCAGCGTGATCTCGATCGGCTTGCCATTGAACTCGGCAGCCAACGCCTCGCCCAGCGGCCGAATGCCTGACCCCGCGTCGAGAATGATGATCTCCCCATCCGCGCGAACCTCCACGCAGGAGGTATTGCCACCAAAGAAAACCGTCGTCTGTCCCGGCGTCGGGATCGAGCCGCGCACGCCCCAGAATTTCACTACGGTCTTTTGATCGGACGTTGGCTTCGCGCTGGGCACCGTCGATGGCGTCGGCGCCGCCTTGGTTTCGCCGCGAATCGAAGTCGTCCGCTGCAATGCCTCGTGCAACTGCCCAAGTTCGATCGGCTTGACCAGAAAATCGTCCGCTCCCGCTTCCGCCGCGCTCTGCCGATCCGACGCAAAATCGCGTCCACTGATCACGATGATGCGCGTGTCCTTGAGCTCGGGATTCTCCCGCACCGTGCGACATACGTGGTAACCGTTACTCTTCGGCATCAGCAAATCGCACAGGATCACATCCGGCCGATGCTTGACCGCGAGCTCCACGCCCTCGTCGCCGTCCGCCGCTTCGATCACCTGCCAGTCCGATCGCCGCAGTGCTTCCGCTGCCGGCTTGCGGCAAATCTCATCATCATCGATCAGAAGGATCGTCTTCATCTGGGAATGCCGGAGGATTACAGCGTTGTGGAGATAGGGATGCCCGCCTCGTGGCGGATATGCAAGCTAGAGAAAGGGAAAATACGGGGTTTCGTCGAGTCTCCTTTTTAATCAGGGCGGCATCTGACTTGTCCGGTGAAAAGCCACCCTTTACTTTCCCGCTCATGAACGTGCCCGATCTGCGCAGCCCTTATGTTCAAACCGGCGGTATCTATTACATCCCCCGCATGCTCGACAAAATCCGTCTGCATGCCGCCGGCAAATTGCCCCAGGACTATCACGCCAACCTCGGTGGCGGCTTCGACGGCCGCACCGTGAGCTTTCTCTGGATCGAGTATCCCGCTCTCGTCGAACGCGTGAAGCAGGGCGGCACGGATGAGGATATCCTCGAGTGGGCATTTGTGCAGGGCCATCAACCGAGCGCGGAGGAAATTGACATCTGGAACGACTTCATGCGCAAGCGCGGTTGGAACGACGAGTCTTCCGAACGCCTGCTCATGCGCAAACGCGAAAGCGGTCTGGAGAAGCGCGACGATGTCCAGACCTTCTTCGATTACATCGACGCCGACGAAGGACGTCCGCTGCAAAAGAAGCGCTGAGCCAGGATCTCGTTTTCGCAGCGGAACCGGAGGGCGCCGCTCCGGCGGTGCCGGGGAAGACGTTCCAACCAAAGAGCGACGGAGCGCTTCCCTTCAGTCCCCAATTTGGAAACGCACTCCAGGAATCGACGCCGCCTACCGCTGATAGATCGGGAGGAAGTGGTTCTTCACCGAGAGGCTCAGTACGGCCATTGCGGTGGCATAGACCTTTCCGCCCTGCCGTTCTTCACCGTTGATGCCTTCCCACCAACCCTCGCGCGACTGCAGCGGCAACAGCAAGTCCGCGACCGTCCGCTTGGCTTCATCCGCGTGCTTGCCACCGCGCTGATACATCCCCTGCGCGTAGTAATAGGTCGTGTAGAAAAACCAGCGTTCGCCCTGCCGGATACCGTCCTTGAGCAACCGATCCGAGGCGCCTTTCACTTCGTCGGAATCGTATTGTCCGCAGACCTGCATGGCCAGCAGACCCTCGGCCGTCGTCGAAATTTCCCGGCCCTTGGTCTGGTAACCGAAGCCGCCCATTTTGGAAACACCGCGAGCCTCGCTGTCCGGCTGATACAACCGGCGGATGTAACTCACCGCATTGTCGATCGCCTCCCTCGGTACATCGAGTCCGGCGTTCTTCGCCGCACGAAGCGCCATCGTCTGCCACACCGTCACCGACATATCCGAATCGCCCGAATCCGGCGAGTAGCGCCAGCCACCGCGGTTGCTGTCGTTCTTCGAGACCTTCTGTGACCGCAAAATGAGATCGATCGCCAGGCGGCATTTATTGCGGATCACCTCGTCCTGCGCCGCATCTCCGCCCATGCCGAGCATCTCCGAAAGCATCAGCGTCGTGATGCCGTGCCCATACATGCGCGAGCCGTCGTTCTGGCCGAAATAGCCGTCCTGCTCCTGCGCTTCCGGCCGCAACACAAAGGCCAGCGCCTTGCGCATCGCTTGTCCCTCCGGCGTGGGATCGGCCGGTTGATGCCCACAGGCCGCCATGGCCAGGATGGCCAGCGAGGTCATCGCTGTCTCGTGTCGCATCTTGTTGTGAATGCCGCCCGTCGTGGGGTCCTGCACGGACATGAGATACTGCGTCGCCCTGGCCATCGCCTCATCGACTTTGTCTTCGGCCTGCGCCGATGTCACCGATAGGACCAGCACAAGGCCAACCAACACGGTGGCTACGACCCGACTGGCGATGGTCTTCCAGTTCATCCTTCCTAAGTGATTTCGCAGTTCCATTAAGGCTTCTTCGATTTCTCCGCGATCACACGATAGTAGGTTTCGACCTGGTTGCGATATTCACCGGCGATGCCTTCCTGCTGTCCCTGGGTCAATTGCTCGGCCATCTGCTTCGGCAGCTTGCCCCAGTCACCCGCCTTGAGCTTCGCATCACCCAAAGTCCCGTGTGGGCCATTGGCGCCTTGTGCTTGCGCCCCCCCTTTGGACATGGCCTGCAAACTACCCTGCTGCGGCTCGCCGGATTGATTTGGCGATCCAGTTTCCGAACGCGCCGATTTCGCGGCACTCGCGGCCGCCTGGGCCATCGCGGCCTGAGCTTTTGCCGCGGCGCTCGATTGCTGCGAAGGCTTCCCGCCGGCGGCGGAAGCTTGCTGTGCGTTTTGCGAACGTTGCTGCTGTGCTTGCTGATTCGCCGCCTGTTGTGCGCCCTGATTGTTTTGCCCGGCCTGCTGCTGCTGGCCACCGTTTTTGCCCTCCTGCTCCTCGTCACCGGCATGCGCATGCAGCGCGGCATCGAGCGCGTCGAGGGTGCGGGCCATCCAGACTTGTTCCTGCGGTGAAGCCGGAGTTGCCGCGGTCATGGCGTTGGGCTCGGCTTCCTGCGGAGCTTGCTGGGTCTGGCCATTCTGAGCGGCCTGACTATTCTGCGCTTCGGCGGCCGACCCCTGTGGACCCTTCGGTTGCCCCTTTGCCCCCGTCTGCGCCGTTTGTGACTGCATGGCCTCCTGTCCGCTGGCCTGGTCCATGTGGGCCTGTTTTCCCGTGGCCTGTGGGGTATTCCCCTGCTGGGCATTCGCCTGCTGCTGGCCACTTTGCGGCGCGGCCTGCGCCGCCTGATTCGGCATCTGAGCGGCCTGCGCTTGCTGTCCAGCGGCATCGGCCTGCTGTGCGGCAGCCGGTTTATTGGGCTGGCCCTCGGCCGCGGCGTCCGCTTCCGCCTGCGCGGGATTAGCCATCGCGTTGAGTTTCTGCAGCGACTTCTGCAATCCGGTATTGGCGTCGTTCACCGCCGGTTGAGCCTGCATGGCCTGCTGCGCCTTCTGCAACGACTGCTGGGCATTCGGCACCTGCTGCTGGGCGTTGGCTTCGATCTGTTTTCCGAGCCGATCCAATTGCTCACCGGCCACTTTGTTCTCCAGTCGCATCTCGTGGCGCCCAGCACGCATCACATCGTCCGCCGCCTGCTCCGCCGTTTTGCCAATCGGCGTCTGCTCCTTCGCGTCCTGCGCCAGCGCGGCATTATTTTGATTCGGCTGCTGATTCTGTGGATTGGCTTGCCCCGGCTGCTGCGCCTGTTGCTGCGGATTCCCCTGCTGTCCATTCTGCGGCGATTGCGCGTTGGCCTGTTGCTGCTGCCCGTTCGGTTGCTGGGCATTCGCCGGGTTCGCGTTGTTTGGCGGATTGCTCTGCGCGTTCGCAGGATTGGCCTGAGCCTGCGCTTGTGCTTGCGCCGCATTCTGCTTCGCCACCAGCGCCGCGGCTTCCGCCTGGGCCTGTTCGTCCTTGGCCATCTTCTGCACGCTCTGCGCGACGTTATTTTCCTGCGCGCTGGCCTGCTTGAGCTGCTCGGCCGCACCCTTCAACGCATTCTGCGAAATCCCGCTCAGTTCCTTCTGCATCTGCGGATTCTGTGGCAAGGCCTTCTCGAGTTGCTTGAGCATTTCCTCCGGCGTGGATTGCGCCAGCTTCGCCATCTGCTCGGCCTTGGCGTAATCCTGGTCGAGCTGATCCTTGACACCATTGGCCTGCTCGGTGGCGCGCATGGCCTGCCGGGTGTCCTCCGGCTTGCCCGCGTCCAGCGCGGCGTAATGCTCCGACATCTGCTGCAGCGCCTGCGTCAACTTCTGCTGCTGCTCGACCGCTTGATTGAGTGCCTGTTCCTGCGTCTGCGATTTGTCGCTCTTCGCGGCCAGTTCGAGATCTTCCTGCGCCCGCTGTGGCGGTTCGCGCAGCATGGCCACGGCGTCGTCCGCATCGCGCGCCCGCTCGCGGCCTTCCTTGCTCAAAATGTCCTGCTGGTTCGCATCTGCGCGCAACGCATCCTTGAGGGACTCCACCTGCTGATTCAACCGCTGCTGATCGGCCAGCGCCTGGCGGGCATCGGCCTTCGCTTCATCCGTCAGCTTCTCGCTCACCTGTTGCGCCTGGTTCGACGTTTTGTCCCGCAGTTCTTCCGTCTTCTTCGCGAGTTGCTTCATCGTCTGGGCCAGCGACGGCGTGAGCTTCGAGAGGCTCTCGCGCGACTGCTCCATCGGCTCGCGGAGAAGATCGAGCGCCTGGCGCAAATAGTCCGCCAATTGATCCGCCTGGTCTTTCGCCGTCACCGGCATGCGGCTGATGTTGAAGCGATCGTCCATCTCCCGCTGGAGCTGATGCGTGAACTCCTGGTTCTGGGCATCCCACAGGATCTTCTGCACCGCCTGCCCGAGGGGGCGGCGTTCGGGAAAATCCAGCGCCCGGCCAACTTCCTCCGGCGTCGTCCGCAGACGCTCGCTGAGCCACGCCCAATCATGCGGGCTCGTTGTCCGCGACTTCGCATTGTAAATCTCCCAGCGCTCCTCGGTCGACAGATGCTCCACTTGCCCGACGAGTTCGGTGAGCAAGTGCCCGCATTCCAACACGCGGAAATTCAGTTCGATATCGTGCAAATCCTTCGCCCACTTTTCCGAACGTTCCCCGGCCACGCGATCGCGCAACGCCTGGAGCACCCGCGTCGTGAGCCGCATGTCATTGACAAAATAGCTGTCCGCATCCGGCCGCCATTCCTCGATGTCGCCACGCAGCTTCCAGGCATCGAGATGCGCCGCCCAACGTCCATCGAGCAGCACGTTGGCGACCTCTACCGGCAGCTTATCGTTGCGCACCAATCGTTCGTTCTCCGCACGCAGTTGCTCGAAGCTGCTGTGCGTCGCCTCCACTTCGCGGGTCATCACGCGCAGCATCGCCATCGTCTGCCCGCGCATGTCGCGCGCCATGTCCAGCGCCTGATGGCTCACGTCCGTGACGGCCTGCGAGAGCTCCATCGTTGGCCCCAGCAATTCCGCGCCCAGCGGGCCGCCGAGCGCCGTCTCCAGCGCGGTGCGCCGCTTATTGATCAGCTTCTGGATATTGCGCATCCGATCAGCCACCGCCCGAATGCCATGATCCGCGGCGCCGCCCGACAGTTCCTCGAGTCCGCGTAATTCCGCCAGCACCACGCGCAATCGATTGGCCACCGGCGCCCATTTTTCGGCGCTGGTGCCGCTCTGGTGCGCGAGCGTCAGCAGACGCTGCTGCTCGACGTCCACCACCTGAAGGTTTTCGTTGAGCACATCGATCTCCTCCGCGTTGAGCGTCGTCCGGCAACTATCCGTCGCCTGACGCAGGATCTGCTCCGTTCGGCCAATACTGTTCAGCGCTTCGCCAAGAAGATCGTGCGCCGTGGGCAACGCAGGGTTGGCCGAAAGCACCTCCACCAGGCCTCGCGCCTTTTCGACGCCATAAGTCTGCTCCCGCGAGAGAGCGCGCCCGATGAAGGCCAGGTCGCCGCTTTCATGACCCGGCGTCGCGTCGCGCAAGACCGTCGCCAGTTGCTTCATCACGTCCGAATTTTTTTGCAGGAGATCGGTGATGCTTGCCGAGACCGGCATGAGCACTTGCTTGCGCTGCGGATCACCCTCGCCCAGGCGGTCGAACTGCTGCCGGGCATCATTGGTCTGCTTGACCAGCGCGGCCGACGCTGTTTCCGCAGCCTTGATCACCTCGAGCAATTGCTTGTAGGCGTTCAGCGCCTGCAACCGCTTGGTTTCAAAACCGGCGGCGGTGATCGTGACCTGCAGCGGACGCGATTCGGCGCGGTTGCCCTTCAAGTCGACAGCGACCAGCTTCGTCGTCACCAGGTCGCCGGGTTTCACGCCCTGGTCGAATAAATCCCAGCGGCGCTCCACCTGGGTCTTCGCACCCGGTTCCTTGGAAAGCACCGTTTCCTTCCAGTTGCCGTCGTTGATCTTGACCATCTGCGACACCTTCGCCAGAGCGAAGTCGTCCGAGGCCGAACCCTGCACGTCCACGATTTCGTTCGAGGGCAGGATGAGGTCCTGCTTCGGCAGGTCCAGCGTGACCTGCGGCACGAGATCCGGCTCGGCGCGCAATTCGTATTCGGGGCTGAATTTGTTTTCGAACCCACTGTCCGCGCCCACGAGGTGCACGCGATAAATGCCCGAGGCATCGATCGGCAATTTCGCCACCAGCGCATCGCCCTGCGTGACCAGCGGCACGACGGTGTTCTTCTTCCCCTGTTCGATCCGCAATTCCGCGTCCTTCACCTTTTGGTTGGTGTGCAGGCGGAGCAGGACTTGCGAGCCCTCCAATGCAGACAGGTCGCCGTTCTCCTCGGTCACCGTCTTCGGCTCGAGCTTCGAGTATGAGGGATAGGTGTAGGCCTTTTGGAAATCGACCACGGCCGGGCGGGCCACCGCTTCGAGCAGATACTTTTTAGTCAGCGCATCGCCGGCCCGCACGCGGTAATAGACATTTTCGCGGCCGACCTGGATCGTGGCGGAAAAGCGATCGCGGGCCAGCGGCGTCATCGGCACGACTTCGCGGCCGCCGCTCGGGGTAAAAGTCTCCAGCGTCGCCTTGTTCATCGATTGGCCGGAAAGCTCGATGATCAGCGGCAAGGTATCGCCCTGAGCGACGCGCATCTCCGCCGGGAAGGGCTCGACGATCTTGACCTTCACCTTCGAGACCCGGGCGAAATTAGCCATGGGCAGCAACGCGCGCATCATCAACGTGCCGAACTGGAAGCCGGTGAGGGTAAACGCCACGAGACAGGCCACACCGATGCCGGCGGCGATCATCGAATAGCGCCGCAGGAGTTTGGCCGGGAGCAATTCCTCCATGTCCAGCTTCTCCACGCGGGCCGCCACATCGCTCTGGACCAGCGCGCGGAATTGTTCGGAATCAAAAACCTGGTTCGGCCCCTCGTCGCCGAGCTCCACCGCGGAGAGCAGATCTTCGCGCAGTTTCGGTTCCGCGTGCTCGACAAGACGGGCCAGTTGCCGCGACCCCGGTGCTTTCAAAAGCAGCCGCCAGCAGGAGCGCCATTCGACGATGATGATGGCCAGGTACGCGGCGCCGCTGAACGTCCAGCGCAAGGCATCCGGCAGGACGAAAATGTAATCGATCGCCGCCACCACCATCATGGCTACGAGCAGCGTGGCGACGGCGGCATAGATGCCGCGGCGCACGATGAGTTTGCGGCGCCGGTCGGCAAAGGCCTGCAGCTTCCGCAGAATGAGCGGGTCAATCTTGGTACTGGCGGGGGTCAGTAGTTCAGGCATGGCGCAAGAGGAACGGTAGATGTTCCCAATGGTTTAACTCTTCTCCAACGGAATTCTTTGTCGGGCCGAAGTTGGCTGGGCACGTCGCAAGCGCGGAGCGAATGTTCTCCACTATTAGCCCTGTTAATTTGTCGGCCAAATCCATGGGAAGCCGAAGCCTACCCAGTTCGACGGATTTGTCGATTTCAGGAGCCTGCGCCATCACAGCATCCCCACGCGTTTGCGGATGATCCATTCCACGGTGAGCAGTAGGACGATGGGCACGAACCACCAGTAGCTCTGCCAGAGCACGGTGTCGCTCTCGACGACCCGCCCCTGGCTCATCGGGGCCAGCAGGTCCACGAGCCGGTCGATGTTTTCCTCGCGCAAATACTCGCCACCGGTCAACGCCGACATCTGCCGCAGCAGCTCTTCGTTGAGGTTCAGCTGGGTCAATTCACCGGTCTCCAACGGCTCGACCTTGAAGCTCGTCCGCGCTTTGGAATCGCGCTCGGCGATGGCCGGAGACTCCACCGCCACCTCGTAACTGCCCGGCTCCAGCGCCGCGGTGCGTCCGCGCAAGAGGCCGCCGGCATTGTCCTCGGGCGAAAGCCGAATCGTCGCCACACGCCGGCCATCGCGGTAGAGCACGGCATCCACGGCGGCATTTGTCACCGGCCGCCCCTGCCCGTCCCGCAAGCGCACCCGCAGATCGGCCGAATCGCCGGGCCGATAGACCAACGCGCCGGCATCCAGCGAGATGAGTTTGTCGCGCACCGCGAACGGCAATTCTGCCATGTAATTGGCAATCTGGTTCCAATAGCGGACGTGATACTCGTCGGCGACATCATAGCGCCAGCGCCAGGAGTCATCGAAGGCCTGATACAACACCTTGCCCGCGCCGAAAGATCGCATCACTACTGCCGGCACTTTCTTGCCGCTGACACTCGCCTCGACCAGCGTCTCTGCGCCGGGCAGCGCCGTGGCGTTCGACAGCCAGTGCGGCGGATGCAGGTTTGCCCATACTTCAGCGTTCTGCGATTTCTCCGGCGCCAGCGAGAATGGCGCCATCGTCGCGGCCCGCTCGCTGAGCGAAAGCTTCATGCCCGGCTCGCGCGCTGGAGCATTCTTCCACTCCACGGGAAACAGCGGCGCCAGTGCGGTGCCCGCGTATTCTTTCAGCCGCCCGCGCGGTCCATCGATGAAGACCAGCGCGCCCCCGCGATTCGCGACGAAATCGCGAATCCATTTCAGCTCCTCGTCCTTGAAAAGCGCCCGCGGCACTTCGCCAAAAACGATCAGGTCGTAGGGCTGCAGGACCGCGGGATCATTCGGAAATTGCCCGTCCTTTTCCCCGCGAGGAAAGCCAGGATCGCCGGCAGTGGTGCCCGCGATCACGCTATTCACCTGCCACTGCTCGTCGCGGTCGAACATATTGCGCAGGTAACGTGTCTCCCAGCGCGGACGTCCATCGAGAATCAAGATGCGCCGCTTCTGCGTGAGCGCTCGCACGCGCAGGTTCATCGTATTGTTGCCCGGCTCGCTGTCGCCCTCGACATTCGAGACGCTGGCCTTCAACTCCAGCGGCACCGACGTGAGCTGCATGTCGGGCGATTTGTTCTTCAATCGCTCCTGCACGGTTTCGCTGAGCGGCGCGGAGAATGGAATTTTGCGCAGGTTGCTGCCTTCGGAAACGAGCTGCTGCTGCCATAGGATCTTGTCCCCATCCCGCACCGTGACGGTGAAAGGAAGGCCCACGGGCAGGTCGTCCTTGATCGTGATCTGTCCCTGGACGCGGTCCTCGAAAAACACCGCGTCGGGCGCGTCGATCTTCACCACGGCGAGATCGCGCGGGCGGATGTCGCTGCCGAAGCCCACGGTGTAGATCGGCAGGCCGCGAGCAGCGAGAATCTTGGCTACTTCCAGGGGCGACTCGCCTTCATTATGCTGGCCGTCGCTGAAGAGCACCACGGCGCCGCGCTGTTGCTCTTTCGTGTCGCCGCTCGCGGAGTTCTTGAGCGCGGTCGCGAGATTGGTGATCTCGCCCTCGGGCTGCGGCAGGCTGGTGGGCAGCGTCGAATCGCGGCTCGTCGGCTGCCAGAGATTCCTGGCCTCGGCATTGAGGATCTCGATCAAGCGGACATCGAACTTCTCGCTCAACTTGCCGAGCAGCTTTTCCTTCTCGCCTTCAAGGAGGAGCGATTGCAGCCGGTGAATGCGCTGCAGGCCATCGAATTTCGACAGCGCGGTTTTCAGCGGCGAATTCTCGCCCGGCGCAATCGCCTGCAAATTCTGATCGAAGCGCGCGTTCACTTCCCGCTGCCAGCGGGCGGCCGCTTCACCCAGGTGCCCGAGGTCCTGGGCGGCGCGATTGCGATCGTCGAGTTGCTTCAGCTCCCGGCTGGCCAACTCCCGCGACGCGACGCCGAGTTCGCGGACAAAAGCGTCCAGTCGTTCGGCATCGAAACCGGCCCGGGTGAGGGCATCGCGCGCTACGCCGATCTTCGCTTCGAAATCGTGAGTCAGCGCCTTCCAGGCATCGGCGTTGGTAGCGCCGCTGTCGTGGCCTTTCGTCGCGAGTGATTGGGCTTCGGCCAGCGCTTCGCCGGCCTGCGGCAGATCCATCTTCACCGCATCGGAACGCCACAGGCCGAGCCGCTGCAGGATAAGGATTTTCCGCCCGGTGCTCATCGAGGTATCGGTGAGGCTCATGCTTTTCGAACCATCGACAAAGAGGAGCAACCGGGAAAGCTGGCCGATGATTTTGCGGTGATGCAGGACTGGACCGCAAAGCATGACGACGATCATCAGCACGGTCAGCGAGCGCAGCAGCGGCAGGAGCCATTGCACCCACCACGAACGCCCATGCATCTCGCGCCGGTAGAGAAACCAGGCCGCGGCGCCGAGCAGGATTGCGATACCGAAGGCCACATACCAGGGCCAGTCGCCGACGAAACGCAGCGATGTCTGCACGTGTTCCGGGCTCATGTGCGCACTCCCTGCCTGCTCGGCACACCTTTTGGCAGGCCCTCATTGGTCGTCACGCGGCGCACCCGCGAGAAGCGCTGCTGGAGGAAAAGCTCGGCGAAAATCAGCGCCAGCAACAACCAGAGCAGCGAACGCCAGAACTCACTGCCGAAACGCCGGGAGTGATCCATTTGCTTGTATTCCGCGCCGGAGTGGACCACCGACACGCCGTGCGATTTCGCGAAATCCGCGATCTCGGCGTCGCTCAGCTTTTGCAAATCCGATTCGCGTCGCGAGGTGTCACCACGAAATGGGTGGCTGTGCCGCTCGGCGAAGTGAGCGTGTAGAGACCGGGCTGTTGCGTCTTCGGGTACTCGATCACACCGCGCTCGCCTTTCTTGACCACCGGTACTTCGCGCGCCGTGCCGTCGGGCAGGGAGAGCGACGCCTTCTTTCCGGCATCGCCGGCTGGCAGGAAGGCGACGAGCGGCTTGCTCACCTCGAGATTGCGCGGTGGAAAAACCGTGGAAGCCAGGTAGATCGAGAGGCGCTGCATCATCGGCAGATAAAACGGGCGCATCGGTAGGTTGCTCCAATCGGCGTCGCACGGGATCGCGCATTGGATGACGCGGCCTTCGCCGAATTGCTTCTCCACGAGGAAGGGATCACCGCTGGTCAATCGGGCGATGATCGTCGGTGCATTCGCACTCGCGCTCGCCGGTTCCTTCATGCGGTACCACATCTTGATCGCCGCGTCCGAGACGGTCCCGTTGCGCGGGTCGTTGAAGAGATCGAGCGCGGGATGGTCGAAGCGCTGCGAGACGATACCCACTGAAGGCGCACCTTCTTTCAGATCGCCGGCCAGCGCGCCATAGCCCAGCGGTAGCAGGCCCTTGCCATCCTTGAACAGTGAGGCATTCGCCCACGAAGCATCCACGCGATTTCCCGGGAAGATGAGCAGGCCGCCGCCATTGCGCACGAAGTCTTCCAGCGCCTTGAGTTGTCCCGCATCGAGCTGACGCACGTTCGCCAGCATCACCACCGCGGACGCGTTGATATCCTTCGCATCGAGATTTTCTGTGCGGATGACTTTGGTGGAAATGAGATCGGCCAAGGCCACACGGCCGGTGCTGCTGTAGGGCTGCAGCGCGATCTCGGCGAAATCGGTCTCGCCTTTGAGCGGTTCCGCGCTCGGGTCGCCATTCACCAGCAGCACGGGGATTTTGTCGCGCACCGGAATACTTGCCAGATAGCTGTTGTCCGCTTTGAGCGGATCGGCATCCGCGACGATTTCGACCACGTGCGAGCCGGCGGTATCGAAGGCGTGAGTGAAAAGCACCTGCCCTTTTTCGTGCGGGCCGAGGCGGATCTGGGCCATCGAGCGCTCCTTTCCGTCCGCTTTGAAATACACGCGCAGGTCCTGATACGGTGCGTCGCCGAAGTTCCGCAGGTTCGCGCGGATCTGGATTTTTTGTCCGATGCCAACCATGAGCCGCGAGTAATCGAGCGACTCGATGGCCACGTTGTCTTTCACCTCGGTGCCCACGTCGAAAAAGGTGACTTCCGGCGGGATGGTCAGCTTGTGCAGACGGTCGAGCATTTGTCCGACTTCGGCGTCTTCGGTCGCCTCGAAGCTGACCCGCTGAAAATCCGTCATGACGATCAGATTGCGCGTCGACTCGTGCATCTGCCCGAAGACATTCGCCGCGAAGTCCAGACCCGCCGGCACGGTCGCCGTGCCGTAGGTGGCTTCGAGGGGCTTCAGTGATTGGGTAAGCCGGGCCAGGTCATAGGTTGGTTCATCGAGCAACGGCGCGCCGCCCTCGCCCATCAAGACAACCTGCGCATCCGAACCGCGCGGCACCTCGTTCAGAATCCGCTCGGCCTCGTCCTTGGCCAGCGAGATGTTCGAAGTTCCCGCGCGACTGGCGGCCATGGAGTAGCTGTTATCGAGCAGGATGATCGTCGAGGTGCGCGTTTCGCCCATCAACTTGCGGACCCCTTTCCACACCGGCCGCGCCATGCAGAGCGCGAGGATCAGCGGAATCGCCGCGCGGATGATCAGGAGGATGATCTGCTCGATCTTGATGCGCCGCTGATTGGTGCGGATGACCGCTTCCAGCAAATGCATCGCGCCCCATTTGACGATCTGGAAACGGCTCTTGTGAAAGAGATGAATGATGATCGGAATCGCCAGCGCGAAGGCGCCGGCGAGCAAGGCGCCGTTGATGAAGCCGAATGGCAGACTCATCCCCGCGTCCTCCGGCGGCTGATATACGCCGCGAGAGCCTCCGCGTAGGGTTGGTCCGTGACAAATGGCACCAGATCGATCTTATGTCGCCGGCAGCCGCGGAGCAGTTCGGCGCGGAATTTTTCCAGGTTCTCGAGGTACGCCTCGCGCAACAGCACTGGGTCGAGCAAGTGCTTCACGCCCGCGGTTTCGAGCGATTCGAATTGCGTCCATTGCTTGAACGGGAATTCAAGTTCGTCACGATCCCAGATTTGGAAAATGAGGATCTCGTGATGCGCGTGGCGGAAGTGGGCAAGCGCCTTGAGCAGCGACGGCACATCGCCGAAGCAATCGGACAGGATCACGAGCAAGCCGCGGCGGTGCAGCTTCGGCACGAGATCGTGGAAGACGTCGCCGAGTTCCGTTTCGCCGCCCGGTTCGCTGCGCTGCAACTCGTCGATGAGCACCCGTAGGTGCGAGACGCGCGACCGCGGCGGAATGTATTTCCGGATCTTCGTGTCGAACGTGACCATGCCCACGCTGTCCTGCTGGCCGATCATCAGGTAAGCCAGCGAAGCCGCCAGTCGCGTGGCGTAATGGTATTTGGTAAGCCCGTTGCGCCCATAATTCATCGAGCCGCTCATATCGAGCAGGATCGTCGCGCGGAGGTTCGTCTCCTCCTCGTATTCGCGAATGTAAAAGCGATCTGACCGACCGAAGACGCGCCAGTCGATGTGCCGGATTTCGTCGCCGGGCACATATTGCCGGTGCTGCTTGAACTCGACACTGAAGCCCTTGTGCGGCGAGCGGTGCATGCCCGAGCAAAAGCCTTCGACGACCTGCCGGGCGACGACCTGCAGGTTGCTGATCTTTTGCAGATCAGCCGGTGTAAGAAAATCCGAGACGTGCGCCATGCGGGGGGCTCATCGGGCTCTGCTTCTTAATCTTAATCCTAATCTTAATCTTACTCCCGGACGTCCGGAGCAGATTACGATTAAGATTAGGATTAAGATTAAGAGCTAATCGGCGGTCATTGGTTCCGAGGATACGGTTTAGAGCACGCGTTTCGATTCGCCGCGCGGCACCGCCTTGACGATGCGCGAGATGATGTCGTCCACCTTGATGCCCTCGGCTTCGGCGTTGAAAGTCGGCACGACGCGATGTCGCAACACCGGCAGCGCGAGCGCCTCGATATCATCATCGGTGACGTGGAAGCGTCCGCGCAACACCGCGCGCACTTTCGCCGCGAGGACGATGTTCTGGCAGGCCCGCGGGCCGGCCCCCCAATCGACGAGATCCTTCACCCACGCCGGGGCATCGGGATTGTTCGGCCGCGTGAAACGCACGAGATCGAGCACGAAATCCATGACGTGATCGGGCACCGGCACCTTGCGCACCACGCGCTGCAATTCCTGGATCTGCTGGCCGTGAATGACCGGCTGGAGGTCCGCCTCGAAAGTGCCCGTAGTCCGTGCGATAATCTGCCGCTCATGCTCCCGCTCCGGATAGTCAACCTTCACGAGGAAGATGAAGCGGTCCTTCTGCGCCTCGGGCAACGGATAGGTCCCTTCCTGCTCGATCGGGTTTTGCGTCGCGAGCACGAAGAAAGGTTCCTCGAGTTTCAGCGTGTGACCGCCGACCGTCACCGAGTGCTCTTGCATCGCTTCGAGCAGCGCGGCTTGCGTCTTCGGTGGCGTGCGGTTGATTTCGTCCGCGAGCAGCATCTGGGTGAAGATGGGCCCGCGTTGGAAAATAAACTGTCGGCGGCCGGTGGCCGGATCTTCCTGGATGATGTCCGTGCCGGTGATGTCCGCCGGCATGAGATCGGGCGTAAACTGAATGCGGCGGAAGGAAAGATCCATCGTCCGCGACAGCGAGCGGATCATCGCCGTCTTGGCCAGCCCGGGGACGCCTTCGAGCAGGCAGTGACCGCCTGCGAGCACCGCGATGACGAGTTGCTCGATGACGTCCTGCTGGCCGACGATGAATTTCCCCATTTCGTCGACGATCTTTTTGTATGCGTCCACGAGCATGGTCGCAGCGGCTTTGTCATCGATGGGAGCACTAGCCGCGGGTGCGGGCCTTTCGGCACTGGAGGGCGTTCGGGTGGACATGGGAAGAAGAGAGAGTGTTTCTAGAAACTAAAACGCCGTTCGGCAAGAAATGCGACGAACGGCGTGAAGGGCGTGCGGAAATGCACTCGCGGGCAAATTATGGCGTGAATTCCAAACCCGCGTGAGGCGCTTCCACGTTGAAGGAAGCCGGCGGACCAAACACCGCGGCGCCAGCGGGCGGCTGCGAGGGCAGCCACTTGCCGGGATCCTCAGTGAGCTTACGGAAGTTCGCCAACTGACTGACAAAATCTTCGCCCTCGGCCGTGGCTTGCATGACCGAAGTGTTCACCTGGCTGGAAACGCGCGTCACATGATCCACCGCCGCCTTCGGCAGCCACACATCCTTGCTCACGAAAGCCAGCGCCACCGCGGCGGCGGCCGCGAGCACACGCACGGAGCGGTGCAGAAAACGATTCGGCACGTGGACATCGAGCAACTTGACGTGCTGCTCATCGGTGAGGGAAAGCGGAACGTCGCCCTCTCTGCGTTCAAACGCTTCCTCGATCATCAGCCCAAGGTCGATCGTCTTGTAAACGTCTTCCCGGCACTCTTCCGAAACGGCGAGCATCGATTCGACATACAAGCGCTCCTCAGGACCGAGCTCATTCAGCGCGTAATCCGTCAGGTCTTGGTCTGACAGTTTTCCTCTCACGATCAAGCCACCCCTTTCTTCAGGTAAATAATCTTCTCGTCCTTGTCGTCGCGATCCATCTTCCCGCGCAGATTGCGCATGGCCGCGTTCAGCAGGAAGCCCACATTGCCCACGCTCAACCCGGTGATCTCGCTGATCTCCTGGTAGGAATGGTGATGGTGGAACCGCAGACGGACGACTTCGTATTGGTTCTTCGGCAGCTCTTTCACCAGCTCCATGAGGCGCTCCACGCGTTCCTTGCGCTCGAGCTCCATCAGCGGCGTCAGGCCTTCGCAGCGCTTGGTCTCAAACTCCTGCGCTTCGACGTAAATGTAACGATCCTCTTTCTTCAGCGACTTCAGCGCGCAATTGCGGCACACCGTGAAGAGCCACTGCGAAAGATGCCCCTCGATATTCTCCTGCTCCTGGTTGTGCAGGCGCATGAAGGTCTCCTGCACCACATCCCGCGCCCGTTCGATCTCGCCCACGATGCTCATCGCATACTGCAAGAGCGGGCGTTCGTAACGTTCGAGGGCACTCTGGACCCAAGCGGCTTTCTTTTTCTGTTTATTGCCAAACATTGTGGTGGGATTCTGGAGGTGGACTTCGGTGTAGATAATCAGGCTGCGTCCCTTTTGCTGGTACTTTTTTACAGTTTTTGAAAATATTTCGCAAAAGACGTCTTGCCATACTGTGTGTATTAGTTAATTAATACACTCATGTCGCTCGGAATTTCCATCGCTCCAGCCAGCGATATCCCCATTTTCGGCAAATCGTTCAGCAGGTGCAGCAGGCGGTGGCCCTCGGTCGGCTACAGGTAGGCGACCAGCTTCCGGCCATCCGGGTTCTTGCCGAAACGCTGGTCATCAACCCCAATACCGTCGCCCGCGCGTATCAGGACATGATCCGCGATGGCGTCCTCGAAAGCCGCTCGGGCCGCGGAGTCTTCGTGTCGCAAAAACGTCAGGTTTTCGCCGACGCAGAACGCGAACGCCGTCTGCGCCTGGCCACCGAGCAGCTCTGCCACGAGGCCATCCTCCTCGATTTCGATCTCTCCCAAATCCACGCCACCCTCGACGAAACCTGGTCCGGCCTGAGGAAGGCCGTCGCCGCGAAATCCCCCGACGCCAAAGGAGCCCACTCATGAACACGTCACCGGTTATCGAAATCGACCGTCTCACGAAGTATTACGGCACCCGCGAAATCGTTCGCGACCTGAGCTTGAAAGTGCCCGCCGGCACCATCTATGGCTTTCTCGGTCGCAACGGCATGGGCAAGACGACGACGATTCGCATCCTCCTTGGGTTCGAGGATCCCACCCGCGGCGGCACCCGGGTCTTCGGCCAGGATTCCCAGTCACTTTCGCCCGAGACGCGCGCCCGGATTGGCTATCTGCCCGAAGGCCACCATGTCTATGGATGGATGACAGTCAAAGAATGCGGCCGCTTCCAGGCGAGCTTCTTTCCGAAGTGGAACCAGGACATTTTCGAAGCCGTCATCACCCACTTCCGCCTCGAGCCGAAAATGAAAGCCGGTCATCTCTCGCGTGGACAGCGCGCCGGGCTCTGCCTCGCAATGACCCTCGCGCCCGAGCCCGAGCTGCTCGTTCTCGATGATCCCGCGCTCGGTCTCGATCCCGTGGCCCGGCGCAGCCTGCTGCAATCAATGCTCTACGTCACGCGCCAGCCAAATCGCACCATCCTTTTCTCGTCGCATCTGCTCTCCGATGTCGAACGCGTGGCGGACCGCATTGCCGTCCTCGATGGGGGCGCTTTGCGCGCCGATTGCACCGTCGAACGCTTCCGCGAAAGCCTGCGACACTATGTCCTGAAATTCGACGATACTCCCCCACCCGCTCCAGCCATTCCCGGCCTGCTCGAAAGCTTCCGCACCGACCGCGAGCTCGCCCTGACCTTCGCCAATGCCACTTCCGACACCGAGGCGCAACTCGCGCGGCTTCAGCCGGCCGACATCGAGCCGGTGCAGATGACCCTCGAAGACGCCTTCGTCAGCTACGTTGGCGAACGCGGCGAAAAAACCTTCTTCATGCGCGACCTCGAGCACAAATGAGCACGCTCCTCTGGAAAGAATTACGGGAGAATTTCAAATGGGCGCTGCTCGCCATGTTCGCTCTCGGCGCGGCGGAACTCCTCGCGCTGTACACGGAGGCCGATGCAGATTACTCATTCAATAACGGCATCACGCTTTGCCACGCTGCGTTTCTCATTCTCACCACTTTCGGGCCGCCGGCCATCGGTCTTCTTCTCGGTTTCCTCCAGATTCTGCCGGAGTTAAATCGCGATCGCTGGGCGGCCCTTTTGCACCGGCCGATCTCCTGGGGCGCACTTTTCTGGGCGAAGGCGGTGGCCGGCGTGCTTCTTTATATCATCGCGGCGGTGATTCCGCTCCTCGTATGCGTCTGGCAGACGGCTACGCCCGGCCATTTCGCCAGCCCTTTCGTCCCGGGTCTCGCTCTCGCCGGAATCGCGGACACCGCCACCGGGCTCGCTTATTATTTTGCCGCGCTCCTCATCGCGCTGCAGGGTGGCCGGATCGCCTGGCGGGTGTTGCCGTTGCTGGCCGCGGTGTATCTTACGTCCTTCGTCCAGAGGGCGGACGATTTTAGCGATGCCGCGTGGGCGGTGTTGGGGATGACGCTGGTGCTTTCTCTCGCGGGCTGGGGTGCCATCTATCGTCGTGATCGGCTGCGCGGGCGGCCTTGGTTCGGCCGGCTCGCTCTGTTCCTCGTCGCCTTTTACGGGTGTTGTGGCTTCGCCGAGTTCGCCCTCTTCGTCTGGAAGCCCGACCGGTGGTACAACTCGGATCGCCCGGAATACCGGGTCAACGAGGAAGGCCGTCCGTTGAAGATCATTTATCGGAGCGGCACCATTATTTCCGTCGAGGAATTGGACGGCAGCGCGCCCAGCGAAGCGAAATACAAGCGGGACCGCGTTCGCTCGCACACCGTCTATTTGAACGAAGCTACTGCCTACATCGGCGATTCTCACCACTATCATCCGCGCGTGGAGCATGAGCAGCGCTATCGGCTCTCCCATACCTATATCGTGCCCGCGGGCACCCATCACCTGCCGCAGCCGGAGAGCTGGTTTTTGCTCCGACAACCGAAGATCCTCGTCGGCATTTCGCTACATCGAAAGACCGTCGCAGCGATCCTCGACTTACACGGTTTCCAGCCGCCCGGAAACCGGCCGGTTCCATTTCCGGTTGATGTCGTGTTCGATACGGTGGCACACGACCGGCTGCTGCAATTCCAGCGAGAGAGCTTGCGCGTCGCCGACTTTGCCGGACGGAGCGTCACCGAAATCCCGTTGCCGGCGTCACCGCCGATCCACGGCGTCGCCAATGCGTGGAATGCCAACGAATTGGAGCAAATCGAGATTTCGGCGGTTGCGCTGCGCGGTTCTCTGGCGATCTACGATCAAAAAGACTGGCACCTGCTGGCCACGCTACCCTACCACCATGATGTCGAGCGCTGGGGGCAAATCTCTGTCGGGGTGAATGTCGCCGGTGATCGCTTCTATCTCCAGTATGAACCCAGCGTCTGGATTCCCTGGCAGGAGAGCGCGGTGATGCCCAGCTACGTCGATGTCATGAGTCGTCAGGGGAAGGTCGAGCATTCCTACACGCTGCCGCCGTTGCCGGTCACTCCGGCGAAGCCGACGCCCGCGGGATACCTTATCGAGGGACTCCGAAGCCCGGTGTTTTTCTTCGGCACCCTGCTTTATCAAAAGCTTGGGGTACTGCTGGGCAATCAAAAGCTTCAAGACGTGTTTGAGGCGCGGATGGGAAGCAACGCGCATGCGGTTCGGGAGACGGCGGTGCTCATCCTGGTCTGTTCGTTGCTGTGCGCCGGTGCAACCCTGGCGGGTGCCCGCCGCCTGCACTTTTCCTGGTCGCAGGCGGCACTATGGGCGGGCGTGGCCCTGGTCTTCAATATCGCCGGCCTCTTGCTCTTCCTCACTGTGGCCGATTGGCCCCAGGTGGTTCCGTGCGCGACCTGTCAGCGACCGCGCCCCGTCAGCCGGCAAACCTGCCCTCATTGCGCGGACGACTGGCCTCCGGCCGCCGCCACCGGCACGGAGATTTTCGATCACGAAGCGCTTTCCTTTTCATCCTGCCCCCCCGGTAAATATGGCGACACCCTTTAAGACGATCCTTTGGAAGGAACTGCGCGAAAACTTCAAGTGGGCCGCACTCGCTGCCGCCGTCCTGACTGTCGCGCAAATTTACGTCCTGCATGTGCAGCCGGATGTGATCATCAATCGCAACACCCATATCACTTTTCTGTTTGGCTGCGCCCTGGCCGGTGCCGCGTTGGGAGCGATCCAAATCCTTCCCGAGCTCAATCGCGATCGCTGGGCCGCGTTGCTGCACCGGCCCGTGCCGCGCTCGACCCTCTTTCTTGGTAAAGTCACCGCCGGATTGCTGCTTTATGCACTGGCCGCGGGCCTGCCATTCCTGGCCAGCGTGCTTTTCGTCTCACTGCCTGGCCTGGTCGCGGCCCCATTCTTTCCCGCGATGGCCGTACCGGCGGCGAGCAATGTCATCTTCGGTATCGTCTTTTACGCCGGCGCCCTGCTCGTTTCCTTGACGCACGGCCGCTGGTATGGGCGACGTGCGCTGCTCGCGCTGTCCGTCCTGCCGTTGTTCTTTTTCCAGCTCGGGACAGACTGGATTTTCCTGCCAGCTCTCGGGATGTCCCTGATCCTGCTCACCGCCGCCTACGGCGCCATGTGTGGCAATGGTTCGGCCAGCCACGCTTTCCCAGCCGCGCGCTGGAGTCTGGCGTTCGCCATGTTTGCCGGCGCGGAGATTTTCATGGGTGTTCTGATGGTGTTGCTGTTGGTACTGTGGGTCGCGCTGCAACCGAATTCCAGTAACCCACCGTCATCGGGAAGTCCCCGGCGTTTCGTGCTCACGAAGGATGGCCAGCCGCTGCTGTCTAGTTATGACGGGGGGCTTCATTTAACTTATCCGGATGGCAGCCCGTTTACCGACAAGAATTATATTGAAAACGCGACGTCGTATCGGTTCGCGCAATTTTTTCCAGTGGGTTGGAATTTGAAAAACTGGCAAGCCGCTTTTGATGCCGCTCTCGCCGAAGATCCGCTCCGAAGAGACCGTTATCTCCAAGTCGCCGCGGGCAACAACGACAATGGAGCGGAATATTGGTATTATCTCGTCCGGAAAAACTATTTCGCCGGTTACGACAAGCTCACCCGCCGTCGCGTGGCGATCTGCGATGTCGAGGGATTCCACTCCGCGGATGCGGCGCCGAAACCTTTTCCCATTCGCCTGGAGCATCCCATCTTCAGCCGGTCCGCGCCGTACTACTATTGGAGCGGCAATCAGCTCTACAGTCTGGATTTCGGCGACCGCACCATGAAGCTGCTCTACACGGCGCCCTTGGGCAGGATTTACGCGAGCGCCCCGGTCTGTGCAGGCGAGACCCCGGTGTATTTGTTACTCGCGTTTGAAAATGCCGTGCAAATTCTCGACCTGCACGGCAAGCCACTGGCTACCGCTCCCTACGGACATGATCCCGCCATCTGGCCCGGTCTTTTTGTGGCGACGGTTCCCGGCGGCGAGCGCGTCTTCATCCTCTACGATCCCAATTTCCAACGCGAGATGAAGCCGGGAAATCCATCCCTGCCATCCTTCGTCGACGAGATCGATCTTCAGGGACGAGTGGTGCGCAGCGACAGTGCCGTGACGCAAGAAGCCTCCCCGCCAGAATCGAATGGGAGCCTCTACCTGGGCTTGGTGCCGCCTTTCGTGAGTGCGCTTTATACCGCCAGTGGAGGCAGGCACCCGGAAGCATATGACACCATTCCGAGCATTCTCTCCGACTTGGGTCGGGCGGCATCGTCGAAATCTTTCTTGGGACTGGTGACGGCACTGAGTGCGGCCTGTGCGGCCATTACCTTTTGGTGGGCCCGCCGCGCTGGCCTGGCGAAAAGGGAAGCCATCCACTGGACCCTCTTTGTCTTCCTCTTCAGCCTGCCCGGCCTGGTCGCGTTCCGTCTCGCCGCGCCGTGGCCGACGCGAGTACCCTGCCCCAGTTGTTCTCGCAAGCGCCCCATCGAAACGGAGGAATGCCCGGCGTGCCATCAGGCTTGGCCGCCACCGAAAACCAGCGGCACGGAGATTTTCGCGGGTCCGATTGGTTAAATCGCTGTTCGCGAGCAACTCTAGAGCCCGGCAAAGGAGAGTCGGAACATTTCCTCGGAATGCCTGGGATCCTAACTGCCCTTTTATGTATGTAGAAAAACAGCATTTTCGCGATTTACGTCGCTTGAGCATCCGCCAATGGATTTCCATGTTGCTCCTTCCGATGTTTTTCCTCCTTTGGGCCGTGGCCGACCCCTATGTCCGCATCAGGGATGACATTGCTTCCTGGACAGTGGTGGCAATCGCAATCCTTTCATTCATCCTTGCTCTCTACTACGGGCACCAGATTAGCCGCCAGCGCGGTATCGAGATCGGCACTCAAGGTTTGACGGGCACATTTTTAGTCAAGCCGACCCATGAAGTCTGGGCGGAGAAAGCGCGAAAGAACGTCGAGCGCTACCACGAACATCACGCCCAAGCACAAGTAGGATAAAGCCATTCTCCTCTTCCTCGCACTGAGCATTGCTCTGGCGTGGTGCATCAGCGGCTTCTATTTCACTCGACGAAAGCTGCGCCACAACGATAGCCCGCCGACCGGACTGCAGGGCGCCTGCTTTGGGTGCGGTGGGAAAAGACCGCTCCAAGTCAGTCTTTCCCGGCGCCGCGCAGGACGCCCTACAGTTTTTGCCTTGGTTGGCTATCTCATGCGTCCCAAGGCCCGTTTGCGGCAGGCATGGTGCCGAACCATCTCATCCTGCCGGGTAGCAAACGATGTCGAAGCCCGGAAATGCGGAGATGGCTGTGCCCGCCGCTGGGTGTGTTGGTTGGGTAAGGCGGCGCGGATCACCGCCTCGGTTGGGTTCACTCGGGTCGGATGTTTTGGTTTTGTCGGAAGAAATTCTCCGGGTCGTAGGTCCGCTTGATCTTCGCCAGGCGCGTGTAGTTCGCACCGAAGGCCCACTTCACGCGATCCGTCTCCTCGGCGGTGAGGAAGTTGGCGTAGGCGCCCCCGTTGGAGTACGGCAGCGTGGCCATAAACACTTCCCGCGTCCAGGCGATGCACGAAAGATCATCACTGCGCGAGGTCCAGCGACCGTGCACGTTCATCATGAAATGAGCGTCGCGATTTCCGTAGGCGGTCGCATTCACCGGCACGCGCCCGGCCTGGCCACCGAGTTGGGCGATGAAGATCTCGCATTCCGGCGAGGGCAATTCTCCCGCCAGGTCGACGATCTGGTCGAAGAAGCCATCCTTCAGCTCGGTGAAGTTGTGCGACTTCCAGTAATTGCGTGCGCCGGCAGTGAGTTGCGGATCGAAGGCCTGCTGCCACGCGGGTGAAGGGCACCATGCCCGACGTGTTCGCCCAGAACGGTGCCGAGATTCGAGAGCGGGGCAATGATCCTGCGGCCGCTTTCCCTCTCGCCCGAGGTAGCAGAGGGCAATGGCCAGGATATCGCGGCCGTGCGCCCCCAGGCGGGAGAAAGGGCAGCGGCGGCGCTTTGCGCAGCACGACCCACGCGCTCAGGTCTTCGGGAGCGGTGGCAATGAATTCACGATACTTCCGCAGCACGGCGCCGGCTTCGGCGCGGGAGTAGACGATCAATCCGGCGAGCACCTCGGGCCCGACCGGATGCAGGGCAAATTCGAACTCAGTGACGACACCGAAATTTCCACCGCCGCCGCGCAAGGCCCAGAACAAGTCCGAGTGGGAACCGGCTCCGGCGTGCAGCGTGCGACCGTCCGCCGTGACAATCCGCGCCGAGATGAGATTGTCCGAGGTGAGGCCGTATTTGCGGCTGAGCCAGCCGAGACCGCCGCCCAAGGCGAGGCCGGCAATGCCCGTCGTGGAATTGATCCCCGTGGGCGTGGCGAGGCCGTGCACTTGCGTGGCGCGATCCACGTCGGCCAGCGTGCAGCCTGGTTGCACCGACGCGCGGCGTCCGCCGGCATCGACCCGCACACTCTTCATCGGCGAAAGGTCGATCATCAGCCCGTCTTCGCAGACCGCGAAACCGGCGATGTTGTGTCCTCCGCCCCGGATCGAAACCTTGAGCCGATTTTCGCGGGCATAATTCACCGCCTGCACGACGTCGGCCTCAGTCCGGCAACGGACGATGGCGGCGGGTCGGCGGTCGACCATGCGGTTCCAAACGGCGCGAGCCTCGTCGTAAGCGAGGTCTCCGGGAAGGAGGACGTCGCCGCTGAGACATTGGTGCAGGGTTTCGAGGTTCTTCAGGGTGGCTGTAGTCATGTCGTTGTCTCGGTGTTTTTTGTCTGACGCCTGGAGGGCGTCGTGTGCCACACCGTCGCTGACGGTTTGCGCAAAGTCCTTTTCAAGACCTGATTATTTCCTTATCTGTAATGATTCGCTCTTGAAACCGGGCGAAACAATCACGCCATGGTGCACCGTTTCCCATCTTTCGAGATCGACGAACCGGCGCGTGAATTGCGAACTGGAAACCGCGTGCTGCCCCTACAGCCCCGCGTCTTCGACCTGCTGGTCTACCTGGTGAAGAACCGCGATCGGGTCGTCTCGAAGGATGAGCTGCTGGATACGCTCTGGGCGGATGTGACCGTCGCCGACGGCTCGCTGCAACGCGCGATCAGCCTCGCCCGGACGGCTCTGGCCGAAGCGGATGCGGCCGATATGATCCGCACCTACGCTCGCAAGGGCTACCGCTTTTGCGATGAACATGCGGATTGCGGCGAAGCGGAAACCGAAACGGAGCATCCCGCCGCGCGCACTGCCTTGGAGCGGGCACACGACGCCTGCCGTCGCTTCGATTGGGCGTCGGCCGTGGCGGCGTTTGAGGAAATGGACGAGATCGCGAGCCTCAGCGCCGACGATTTGCACTTCTGGGCACAAGCCGCGCAACACGCCGGGCAATCCCGCAATGCCATCCCGCCACTCGAACGCGCCGTAGCCGCTTACACGAAGATCGGCGACAAAGTGCGCGCCGCCTGGGTGGCCATTCACCTCGGTCAACTGCGCCTGGAATGGCGCGAGCCGATCCTCGCGAATGGCTGGTATCAACGCGCCGCACGCCTGCTGGAAAACGAGCCGCCCTGCCGCGAGCAGGGTTACCTCGCGCTGCTCGGCTGCCGCATGGTGTTGTATCAGAACAATGTCGAACAAGCCCTGAAATTGGCGGAAAGCGCACGCGAAGTCGGCGAACGCTTCGAAGACTCCGATCTCGAGAGCCTTGGATTGGTCTACATCGGCATGGCGCGTCTTTTCCTCGGCCGCATCCACGATGGCTTGGCGGCGATCGACGAGGCCGGTGCCTCCGTGGCGGCGAATGACCTCAGCCCCTGGGCCGGCGGGCTGATCTATTGCGGCGCGATCTACTCGTGCATCACGCGGGCCGACTGGCAGCGCGCCGGTCATTGGACCGTGCAATTCACCCGCTGGAGTCGCGACAAAGGCATCACCGCTTACCCGGGGCTGTGCCAGATTCATCGTGCGGAACTGCTCTCCGCCCGCGGCGAACTGCGGCAGGCGGAAAAGGAAATCCGCGCGACCTGCGAAATGCTCGCCCAGGATGCGCCGTGGGCTGAAGGAGAAGGCTGGCGCGTGCTCGGCCAGATCCTGCTCGCCAAAGGCGAATTCGAGGAAGCACGCAAAGCACTCGCGCACGCCACCGAGCTCGGCTGGGATTCGCAATTCGATCACGCCCTGCTCCGCATGGTCGAAGGCGATGCCCATGGCGCCGCCAGTTTGCTCTCACGCACGCTGGCGGAGAATGCCTGGTCCGTTCGTTCGCGCCGCGGTCGCACGCTGGCCCAGTATTGCATCGCCGCGGCCACCTCCGGCCGGCTCGACGAAGCGCGCAATGCCATCGCCGAGCTCGAGCGCGATCCCGATCTCGCCTCGACCGCCGCGTTGCAAGCCTACGCGACTCAAGCTCGCGGCGAACTCGCCCTCGCCGAAGGAAATCGTGCCGAAGGCCTCACGCTGTTGCGCGCCGCCTTGCGCGCCTGGACGGAAGTGGAAGTCCCCATCGCCGCCGCTCACACGCGCATGCGCCTCGCCATGCTCCTCGCCGCCGAAGGAGACCGCGATGCCGCCGCGCTGGAACTCAACGCCGCTCACGCCATCTTCCGCCGCTGCGGCGCCGAAGGCTGGATCGTCCTCTGCGGCAAGTTGCAGGCGCATCTTGGCCTCGCCTCGGCGGCGCAGACAGTGAGCTCTTGAACAAATCGGCGACGGCGCACTTCGAGATTGAATTGCGAGAGTCTCCTCGTACTCGCTGAAGACATGAGTAACGACGATGCCACCCCCGGTTGGGACGCAATCAACCGCACATTGAAGCCAATCTACGGCGAGCAGGAGCCGCTGCATTGGGGAACGATCATGCGCTTTTCTCTTGGGGGGAATGATCCGCTCGATGGAATTTCGGCCTATCGACGGACGGATCCCGTCCCACACTGGCATTTCGTGACCTTCGGTTTTTCCGAGCTCTACGCGAAAGAAGCGGAGGATACGGAATGCAGCGGATACGGCTTTGAGCTTACTTTTCGCCTGCGCACCGAGACTTTCGATGAGCCGCCTTCGACTTGGGTGCTGAACTTTCTGCAGAATCTAGCGCGCTATGTTTTCTCGTCAGGGAATGTCTTCGATGCCGGGCATTACATGGATCTCAATGGTCCGATTGCCTTGGGCGTGGAGACGAAGATTCGTGCCATCGCCATCGCCCAGGATTCCGAATTGGGCCGAATCCAGACGCCCAACGGCGAGCTCACTTTTCTGCAAGTCGTCGGCATTACGCTCGACGAGCTCTTCACTGCCAAAGCGTGGGACACAAGCCGACTACTCGAAACCATCCAGCCGCATTTACCATTGTGGATCACGGATCTGACGCGGTCGTCTTTCACCGATGACCTTTCAATCGCGTGCACAATTCAGGCGGGCATCGAACGGGATGGCTCGTCGACCGCCTTTCTTTTCGTGGGCGCGACAAGCTGGAAACTCGAGCGCCCGTTGCTGCGCAGCGAACGCTTGGTCCTCACGCTGGGGGCCAATGGTGTCCGTAATTTCGTAACCGTGCTCCCCAACCGTATCCCGTTTGGTCGATCGCTGGACGTGGCCTCCAGGGAAGGACGTGTCCACTTCGCTCCCGCAGACGAATGCGCGTGGAATGCGATGGGCGAGGAAGAACTGGTTGTTCATCTCACTGCCGCCGCAGCACACGCGCTGGTCCGAACCGTGATACCCAAACAAGGCACCTACATGATTTCTCAATTTCCCAATTTTGTCGTTCAGGTCGTAAAGAGCGAAATCAAGGATACCGAGGGCAAAGTCGTCGAGGTGATCGGTTGAGCTGTGTTGAGATTTTACGACTGCGGAATCGGGGGCGGCCCTGCAGAGTGATCAGTATTTAGTATTTAGTATCAGTCGAACCTCACTGATTACTGCTTACTCATCACCGCACCCTCCACGCTCGACACTCCACCCCCTGCCCGCTACGAATTCCTTCCCGATCGTCCTCCCCCAGGCGACCGCCATTTTCACCGCAGAAACATCCGAGCCAGACTCGAGGTAAAAAGAGCCGTCGTCCTTGAATACTCCGCAGATATTTTCCGATCCCACCGGTCGCCGAAAGCTGCTCATCGGCCTGCTGGCCACAGTGCTCCTCTTCCTGCTGGTGGTCATCGCCTCGGCGTTCTTCTTCAGCCTGCGCAATCGCACCGGCGGCCGGGCCAATCTCGCCATTCTCGATACCACCGCGCCGGTCGCGCCCAAGCCGGGCACATCGCCGATCATTTACTCCACGCGGCGCGCACCGGTGAGCAATCAATTGCTCGAGAGCTACCGCCAGGACTCCCTCGCGGCGATCGAGAAAGCCGAGAAGCAGCAAACCGCCAAAAAGGCGGGCGCCAAGGCCGCGTCGACCCTGGAAGTCACGCCCCCCATCGGCCAACCTGAGTTGCCCAAGATCGTGGTCGGCTTCTACGCTCCGTGGCAGGAAACCGGGCTCAACTCACTGCGCAATAACGCCGACCGCATTACGCACGTCATTCCCGACTGGGTGCACCTCTCGGCGGATGGCGCCGCGCTTGATCTCACCGACTGGCAGGTGCCCGAAAGTTCGCGCTCCGTGGAGGTCAAGCAGATTGCCCAACAACACGCGCTGCAGATCTGGCCGAGCCTGAACAATTACAGCGATCCGAATTTCGATCCCGCTCGCGCCCACAAGCTCCTGCAAAGCCCGGCGAATCAGCAGAAAGTCGCCGCCGCTCTCCGCGACTGGCTCGTGCAGCAGGGCTACCAGGGACTGAACCTCGACTTCGAAAATTTGCAGGAAGCCGATTACCTCAAGCTCGGCGATTTCGTGAAGCTGCTCGGCGATACGCTGCACGCCGCCAAACTCGGCCTGAGCATGGATCTCGAGGCTGAGCGTTTGAAGAGCAAGGCGATGCCGGTCTACGTCAAAGCCAACGACTTCATCGTACTCATGGCCTACGACGAGCACGATTCCAGCGCGGCTCCTGGGCCGATCGCCTCGGTGGGTTGGACGTCGAAGCTCCTCCTCGACGCGATCAAGGTCGTCCCGCGAAACAAGCTCGTGCTCGGCATCGGCGCCTACGGCTACGATTGGACGGACGGGCAGAAGACCGCCGAGGACATCACCTATCACAATGCACTATTGCGCGCCCGAGACTACGGTCCGGCGGGACAGGCCGAGCAGGTCGTCCGCCTGGATAGCGACAGTCTGAACCCGCGCTTCGAGTATGCCGACGAGAAAGGCGTGAAGCATAAGGTGTGGTTCCTCGATGGTGTCACCGCTTTCAATCAATGGTCGCTCGGCCGGCAGGCCAATGTGCGCGGCGCAGCATTGTGGCTGCTCGGCTCGGAAGATCCGACGGTGTGGTCGGTGCTCGATCGCCATGTCCTGATGAAGGAAGCGAACGGCGCTGCTCTCGAAAACATCAGCTTCCCCTATGCCGTCGAATTCACCGGCGAAGGCGAGATCCTCTCCGTGGTCGCGGAGCCCAGTCCCGGCAGTCGCAAGCTGACCTTCGATGAGAAGAGCGGCCTGTGCACCGACGTGCAGTACCAGCATTTCCCCTCGTGCTATGTCATCCAGCGCCGGGGATATCAGCCGAAGAAACTGGCCATCACTTTCGATGACGGCCCAAGCGCGGAGTTTACGCCGCCGATTTTGCAGGCCCTCCGCGAGCAACAAATTCCTGCGACCTTTTTCGTCATCGGCCAGAATGCGGCGACGTATCCGGGGCTCGTGCAGCAGATCTGGCAGGACGGTCACGAAATCGGCAACCACACTTTCACGCATCCGAATCTCGCTGTGGTCAGCACCGACCGCGAAGTGCTGGAAATCAACGGCACCAAGCGCGCGCTGCAAGGGATCCTCGGCCGGTCCACCATTTGGTTTCGCCCGCCTTATCAGGCTGATGCGGAGCCCACGAGCGCGGAAGAGGTGCGGCCGATCGTGACCGCTGCGCACCTCGGTTATGCGATGGTCGGCGAACTCATCGATCCGCAGGATTGGAACCTGTGGCAGGGCGAACTCGGTTACCAGACCCGCCGGACGCCCGAGGATATCGCCAAGTCGGTGATCGACCAGGTGGGCAGCCTCAAGGCGAATATCATCCTGCTCCACGATGCGGGTGGCGATCGCTCCGCGACAGTCAAGGCGCTCTCCATTTTTGTGCCGAAGCTTCGGACGCAGGGTTACCAATTCGTGCGCGTGTCCGATCTCGCCGGCGCCACCCGTGAGCAGGTGATGCCCTCGCTGACCACGAGCGAGAAGCTCATCACTTCCATCGACCGGCTGATGTTCGCGCTGATCTTTGGCATCCTGCGATTTCTCAGCATCGCATTTGTCGTCGCCATTGCGCTGGGCATTGCTCGCGTGGCGTTTGTCACGTCGCTCGCCATCTGGGTCTATTTCCGCTCCAAGCCCCGCGGTCGGCCAATTGAAAATCCGCCACTCGTCAGCATCATCATTCCCGCCTACAACGAACAGTCCGTGGTCGGTCGCACGATCCGCAGCGTGCTCGCCAATGATTATCCCCACATGGAGATCATCTTTGTCGACGACGGTTCGACCGATGGCACCGCCGACGCCGTGGAGCAGGAATTCGCCGGCCACGAAAAGGTGCGGGTGGTCCGCCAGGTCAACGGCGGCAAGGCGTCGGCCTTGAATCACGGTATCCTCGTCTCGAAGGGTGAGATCATCGTGGGGCTCGACGCGGATACGCAGTTCCGCAAGGAGACGATCACGCGGCTTATCCGGCACTTCCGCGATCCACGGGTGGGCGCCGTGGCCGGCAATGTCAAAGTCGGCAACCGCATCAATCTCATCACGCGCTGGCAGGCGCTGGAATACATCACCAGCCAGAACGTGGATCGCCTCGCCTATGCGCAGCTCAACGCGGTCACCGTAGTGCCCGGCGCGATCGGGGCCTGGCGGCGCACTGCTCTCGATGAGGTCGGCGGCTATCTCACCGACACGCTGGCCGAGGACATGGACCTCACGTGGCGCATCCGCCGCAAGGGCTGGAAGATCGAGACCGAGGCTGGGGCGGTCGCGCTCACCGAAGCGCCGGCCACCACACAGGCCTTTTTCAAGCAGCGCTTTCGCTGGAGCTTCGGCACACTGCAATGCTTGTGGAAGCACCGCCGCGCGCTCTTCCGCTACGGGTGGTTTGGCTGGGTGGGACTGCCCACGCTGTGGCTGTTTCAGATTCTCTTCCAGGTCATCGCGCCGCTGGTCGATTTGCAGGTACTGTATTCGCTCTGGTCCTTTGGTTCGTCGTGGTTCTCGGAGCACTACCTCGGCATCGTGAACCAGGCGGCCACTCCACCGGGCGCATTGCTCCAGCAGACGTTGCTTTTCTACGCACTCTTCTACGCCGTCGAGCTCGCCGGCGCTGCCGTGGCCGTGGCCATCGATCGGGATGGCTGGCGCCTGCTCCCGTGGCTCTTCCTGCAACGCTTCTTTTACCGGCAGCTCATGTACGCCGTGCTTTGGAAAGCCGTCCTCCGCGCCTTCCTCGGGGAGCGCACCGGTTGGGGAAAACTCGAGCGCCGCGGCACGGTGACATTGGAACCGACGTCTTCGGGAGGAAGCACGGCATGAGCATGACTCTTAATCGTAATCTTTGATCCTTAATCCTTAATCTCGCAGGCCGGATTAAGGATTAACGATTAAAGATCAAAAATTAAGGATTAAGGAATGCTACGGCACCAGCGTCCAGATCTCCGCGACCCGATTCTCGCCGGGGTTCTTCGGATCGAAGAGCAGCGGGCTGCCCATCGGCACTGTCTGAATGACGTTGTGCACGCCGCATTGCTTGCGCAATAGGTCCATCACACTCGTCGCGCGTTCGGTGGAGAGTTGCAGGTTCTTCTTCTCATCGCCGTGCTGGTCTGCGTAACCGAGCACGACGAAGATCGCCGCAGCATCCCGCGCCATCGCGGTGAACGACGCTTGCTTGCTTGCTTTCACCACCCGCGCCGTCTCCTTCTCCGAAACACGGGTGCGGCCCGTTTCGAAGGATACGGTGAGCAGACGCTGCAGATTCTGCGCACGTTCCACGTAGGCGTAGAGTCGCTCCTTGTTCTCGGCGGTGACGTTTGGCATCCGGTCGATGCGCTTGAGCACCTCCTGCCGCTCCGCGCTCGTCACGGAGGGCTTTTCCGGCGGCGCCTCGGGCGCCGGTGTCGGCGTGGCAGCCACGATCGGCTTCGAGTCCAGTTTGGGCCGGCTCAGCTTCCAGCCAATCACGACCGCAACGAACATCAGCGCCAGCCCCACGGCGAAAAACAGAAACATGCCTGCGCCGCCGGAAGACGGTGTGGAAGTCTTCGAAGGATCGTTTTCGGCCATAGGAACGGCGAGATGTAACTTTGCCCGCGTGTCGCCTCAATTTCAAAAGGATCCGGACGGTAAAACTTTTGTGTCTTTTATGCCTCTTTGTGGCCATTCCCCCCTTGGAGGATAAATTGCCTTTGCCGAAAGCATGCCTTCACGGCATAGTCCAAGCGGTGGCAGATGATCGCTGTCGGCGCGAGCTGGCAGAGGAAAGTCCGAACACCACAAGGCAGCATGCCGCGTAAAACACGCGGAGGCGCCGGGCCCAAGCCTGGCGCGATGGAAAGTGTCACAGAAAACAAACCGCCCGCGGCGCAAGTCGCGGGTAAGGGTGAAAAGGCGGGGTAAAAGCCCACCGCCCGGTGCGCAAGCCCCGGGGCACGACAAACCCCATGCGGTGCAAGGCAAAACAGGGAGCTGGGCCGCCTGCCCGGCTCTACCTCGGGCGAAAGCCTTGGGTAGAGCCACTCCCGGGTAATAGTCGCACCAGCACGTCGCAAGGCGTGCGGCGATCCGCGCAAGCGGGTCGAGAGAAATGATCGTCACCGGCGCGGGCAACTGTGCCGGAACAGAATTCGGCTTATCGCCGCCAAAATGAAGGCGCTTTCCGTCAGGAGAGCGCCTTCGCTTTTTGGGGCGAGGAAGATGGGAGCGATAGGAAGGATAGGAGGTATGGGCGTCCTCTTCTTCCTATCGCTCCTATTCTTCTTATCTCAGGAATCCAGCACCGTGCGCACCGCCTTCAGCAGGGTCGCGGTGTTATACGGCTTTTTCAGAAAGGTCTGCACTTCCGCCCGCTGCGCATTCGAGGGCACGCCACTCACGGCAATGAGTCGCACATCCGGCTTCATCCGGCGGAGCGCATGGATCAGCGCGGGGCCATCCATTCCCGGCATGAGGATGTCGGTGATGACGAGATCGATCTCCGTCTGGTGCTGCGCAAAGAGCGAAACGGCTTCGTCGCCGCTGTTCGTGGCGAGCACGCGATAGTTGTAAGCGGCCAGCGTTTCCCGCGTGATTTCGAGAATCGCCGACTCATCATCCACGATCAGGATTTCTTCGTTGTGGCCATGCAGGGATTCCGGCCCTTCATCCTGTGCGTCTGCCGGCGTCTTGATCCCCGTGGCGGGCAGGTAAATGAAGAAGGTCGTCCCCTTCCCGGCTTCGCTCGCCACTTCCAAGAAGCCCCCATGCGCCTTCACGATGCCCAGGACAGTGGACAAGCCGAGGCCCGTCCCTTTGCCGGCCTCTTTCGTGGTGAAAAATGGCTCGAAGATTTTCGGCAGGACATCGGCCGGAATGCCACTGCCGGTATCGGAAACCTTGATCTCCACGAACTGGCCGGAGACCGGGTCGCGATAAAATTTGGTCAGCCGCCGGTCCAGCGTTACGGCACCCACATCGATACTGATGCTTCCGCCCCTGGTCATCGCGTCCCGCGCGTTGACGAAAAGGTTGAGCAAAATCTGGTGCATCTGCGTGGCGTCGCCTTCCACTTGCGGCAAATTCTCGGCCACCTTCGAGCGCACGGTGATGTCGCGCGGGAAAGTGTCGCTCGCCAGTTTCACCACTTCGCTCACGAGCTGCGGCATCTTGAGAATGGTCTTCTCCCCATCGATACCGCGGGCAAAGGAAAGAATTTGCTTCACCAACTCAGAGCCGCGCTTCGCGCTGGTGCCCACCAGTTCCAGCAAACCCTTGTTGCCGGGATTGCGCGGATCATTCTGGATGACCTCCACCGCCATCATGATCGGGCCGAGGACGTTGTTCAAATCGTGAGCGATGCCTCCGGCCAGCGCGCCGATGCTCTCCATGCGCTGCGTGCGGAGGAATTGCGCCTCCATCTTTTTCTGCTCGGTGATGTCACTGTTGATGTAAAGCACCGACGTGGGCAGGCCCGAGGCATCGAGCACCAGAGTCTGGCGGCATTGCACGACGAGTTCACGACCCTGCCGCGTCTGCTGGCGCAATTCGCCGATCCACTCGCCCTTTTCTTTCACTGCACGGCGGATGCCTGTCCAGTCAGCCGGCTCCTTGCCGAAAAGGATTTCATGCACCTGCCGGCCCACCGCTTCCTCGGGCGCCCAGCCGTAAAGGCGGCTCGCCCCTTCGTTCCAGTAAACGATGCTTTGGTTCAGGTCGCACACCAGAATGGCGTCGCGTGCCTTGTCGAGCAGGGCGGCTTGCTCCTCGATTTTCTGCTCGGCTTTTTTGCTTTCGGTGATGTCCGTATTGATGACGAGAATGGATTTCGGCGCTCCGATTTCGTCGCGGATCAAGGTCCATCGACTCGCCACCACCAGATGCATGCCGGCGCGGGTCGACTGATGCAACTCGCCATGCCATTCCCCTTTTTGGATCAGGGTCTTGAGCGCCATCAGGGCCACCCGGTCCTGACAGAGCAATTGGTTGGCATTGCGGCCCAGTGCCTCGTTGGCATTCCATCCGTAGAGACGCTCCGCGCTCTTGTTCCAAAAGAGAATGCGCTGATCCAAATCGTTCACGCAGATGGCGTCACGCGCTTCGTCGAGCAAAGCCGCCTGCTCGAGGATTTGCTGTTCCGCCAGTCGCCGCTCGGTGATATCCCGAGCCACCCACAGCACGCTTTGCTTGCCCCCGCCCGGGTCGGACATGGTCTTTCCGCGCGCTTCGAGAAAGCGGACGCCTCCGTCCGGAAGCAGCATGCGATATTCAACGGCGCGGCCGGAGCCTTCTTCGATCGTGCGCTCGAAAACGCCCTTGATCCGATCCTGGTCGATGGGGTGAACGTGGGCCAGGAAATCGCTCCCGATCGCCGGTGTGGCCATGCCGAAAAGCTTGCGATGCGACGGACTGCTCAACACCACACGGCCCTGAAGGTCCACCACCGACACGAGGTCTTCCACATTCTCCATGATGTTGCGCAGGAGCCCATCGCGCTCGTGCAACTCTTCGACCATGCGTTCGCGAGCCCGGCGGGCGGCGGCATCCTTCAGGGCGCGCCGCACGGCGGCGACCAGACGCTCGGGGCGCTGTTTCAGGATGTAATCCGTCGCGCCATTCCGCAGGCTTTCGACGGCGGCTTCCTCACCGAGCGTGCCGGAAAAGAAGATGAACGGAACTTCCTCGCGCATTTCACGCGCGAGTTCCAAGGCCCGGCCGCCGTCGTATCCCGGCAACGAGAAATCCGAAATGATCAGGTCCGCTTCTTCTTTTTCGAGGAGCGTTTGAAAGGTCTCGCGATCCTGCGCGTAAACCATCTCACAATCGATGCCGTTGTTTTCCAGCATCGCCGCTACCAATTCCCGATCCAGCAGATTGTCCTCAAGATGGATAATCCGCACTCGGCGAATTCCGTCCCCTGCTGGCTGCGACGAGTTCATGCAATCACCGGCGTCACGGGAGGCGGTTCATTGATGACCGCCCAGAAGCACCCGAGCTGCTTTACGGAGTCCATGAACTGCGTGAAGTTCACGGGTTTCACCACATAAGCGTTCACCCCCAGTTCGTAACTGCGCACCAAATCCTGCTCCTCCCGCGAGGACGTCAGCATCACCACCGGAATCCTTTTCATATCCGGATCGGCCTTGATCTGCCGCAGGACTTCCAGGCCATCGACCTTCGGCATTTTCAAATCCAGCAGGACCACGACGGGAAGATCGTTGGGGCGATCCGCAAACTTGCCGCGTCGATATAGGTAATCCAGCGCTTCAGCTCCATCGCGCGCGGTGTCCACTTCATTGGCTACATTGTGGGTCTCGAGTGCCGCAAGGGTCAGCTCGATGTCATGCTCGCTATCTTCGACCAGGAGAATACGCTTAACTTTGGCTGTCATGTGATGAAGTAACTGGTTCGGCAATGGATAAATTAGAGCCGCTCGCAATTGGCAAGGTGAAATAAAAGGTAGCTCCCTCTCCCAGCTGACTTTCCGCCCATACCCGGCCCCCATGTCGGACGATGATCCGCTGGACATTTGCGAGACCAATGCCGGTGCCTTCGAATTCTTCCGCCCGATGTAACCGTTGAAAAACACCAAAAAGCTTCCCCACGTACGTCATATCAAACCCAACGCCGTTATCGCGAACGTACAGCGCATCTTCATCACCTTTTTTCACATATCCTACTTCGATCACGGCAGGGTCTTTTGGACGTGTATATTTTACCGCGTTGGCCAAAAGATTGACAAGGACCTGGCGCAACAAGGCGGGATCGGCATCTGCAGCGGGTAATTCCTGTCGCTTCCAGACGACATTGCGAGCACTGGTTTCGATACGCAGCTCCTGTATGACTTCGTCGACGAGCGCATTCAAATTAACGTTTGTCCGCTTCATCTCCGCGCGACCGATGCGTGAGAATACGAGCAGGTCGTCAATCAGCGCCCCCATTCGCTTGGCCGAATCGGAGATCGTCTTGAGATAGCGCTTTCCTTTGTCATCCAAGGTCGAGCCCGCATGGTTACCGAGTAAGTCGGCGAAGCCATCGATATGTCTCAGCGGCGCCCGTAAGTCATGTGATACCGAGTAAGAGAAAGCTTCCAATTCCGAATTGGCCGCCCGTAACTGGTTATTCGCCGCCTGCACGCGTTGGGAACTGCGGAATACCTCGGCTTCCATGTTATCGAGCCGATTCTTGATTTCCACGTTCTGTCCCGCCTCCCGTTTCTGCTTCACGAAATCCGTGACATCCTCGACGCGGTGGATGAGGTACTCGATGCGCCGGTCCGCGCCCAGGACCGGCGAATTCACCGGACTCCAGTAACGCTCCTCGAAGGTTCCGTCGGGCCTCCGGATATCGTATTTCTGGATGGCCATCGTCTCGGAGCGGTGGCTCTTCAATACCCGATTCAATGACGCCCGCAAATTGGTCTCACCGGTGGCGTTCGGATCGTTCGGATTATCCGGGAAGACGTCGAAGAACTTGTGACCGAGAAGCCCCTCGCGCTCCGTCATGGTCGCTTTCAAAAAGGCATCGCTCACCGCGACGATGCCGAAATCGGGCGTGAGCACGACGTAGAGCCCCGGCAACGAATCGAACAGTGCACGGAAATGCACGTGCATCTGCTCGATGCGGTGGCGCTCGGTGACGTCGCGGACGAGTTTCACGAAGCCCTTCAATTGTCCATTGGCGTCGCGCACCGCGGAGATGATCGCATTGGCAAAGAAGCGCGTCCCATCCTTGCGCACGCGCCAGCCTTCATCTTCCACGCGCCCCTTTTCCCGCGCCTCAGTCAGTTCGCGTTCCGGTTTGCCGGCGGCAACATCTTCCGCCGGATAGAATCGGGAGAAGTGGCGCCCGATAATCTCCGTCGATTTGTAACCCTTGATGCGCTCAGCGCCGCGGCTCCAGTTGGCCACCTTGCCGTCGGGATCAAGCATGAAAATGGCGTAGCCGGTCACCGAATCCACGATCGTGCGATAGCGCTCCTCGCTCGTCCGCAATTCCTGCTCGGCCTTTTTGCGCACGGTGATGTCCTCCATCGCCAGCAGCACGGCCTCGCTTTGACTCTCAGGCCGGGAGAGCTTGCAGCCATTGAGCAACATCGTCCTATGGCTGCCGTCGGCGTGCTGATATTCCCACTCCAGATCGTCGAAGCGCTTGTCGAACTTCAAGGCCTCCTGCAGCAGTTTCCCGAGTTCCGGTCCATTCCATTGACCACTGCCAACTTCGACCAGGAGGTGATGTTCCGTCTCTTCCGGGTTGGAGCCAAAGGTGCCGTAGTAAGCGCGATTGGCGCGCTCGATCCGCATGTCCCGATCGAGCACCACGAGAGGCTCCCGCACCGTGTCCACAATGCTTTCGGCATAGTCCCGGGCCGCTTGCTGCAACTGCGTGGACGTCTTTCGCGCCCGCAATTCACGGCGGGTGGTGATCACCGACACCAGCATCAGAACGACCATCGCCGCGCTGCCCAGCACCACGGCGGTGAGCGTCGTGCGCGAAGCCCAACGTGTCGCCTCCGATTGTTTGGCGAGCAGTATTTCCTCAACGTCGCCCATCTGCCGGATCTCCTCGCGAACTTGTTGCATGAGTTGACGTCCCTCCGACCCTCCGACCATGCCGACTGCGGCGTCCGGTCCACCCGATTCCCGTGCTTTGATCTGGTCTCGCAGCCGCGTAATCCTTTGCTCCAGCAAAGGCTGCAGATGATCCAAATGTTTCACCTGCTCCGGATTGTCCGTGGTCAACGTCCGCAACCTCTCCAGCGAGGCGTGCGCCGCCTGCAAACTCGGCTCGAACGTCTCGAGAAAGTCCGCCTTGCCGGTGAGTAGAAAACCGCGCTCGGCGGTTTCCGCGTCGACGATCTGGACGGTGGCGCGTTCCAACTCCAGGCGCACTTCCCGCGTGCGGTCCACCCATTGCAGTGTGTCGAGCATGCGCGAGGTGCTCCAGAACGCGAAACCAGCGACGAGGAGGATCAAGGCAATTAAGATGACGGCGATGACTCCATTCGTCGTCTCTCTCCGGCGCACCGTCTTGGGAGGACTTTGATCCATGAAATACCTAGGCTTTAAATCTCGCCCTTTCCCGTACGGTGAACTTCTTCACGGAACAATGAAAAAAATCTCCTGCCGTCATTCACCACATACAGGATGTAAACAATAGTTGCTCGCCTCGCTGGTCGGATTCGTGACGGAAGCGGAGCGAAAATTAGCTTGTCTCATGGGTTCTGGGGGAAGCTGCACATTCAATGCGATATCATGCGCCGCGTCTCACTTCGCCAAGCGATTCGCCGGGAAAAAAGCGGGGCATGATGCGCACGCAATTCGAGCGGCTCGTATCTCCCGTGACCATCTTGCAGACAATGCGCGAGAGACGGCGGGCGTGGATTTCCGGGTCAGCGTTGTAGCGGGCGAGTTGTGGTGAAAAGTATTCTTGAAAGTAGTCGCTGTCGCGAGAGATGACCGCGACGTCGCGCGGCACGCGCAGACCTCGTCGCATCAATTCACTGGCCGTCATCAGCGCCGGCATCGAACGCGCGACCAAAAATGCCGTGGGGGTTTCGGTGGCCGAGAAGAGCCGCTGCAAATGATGTCGAATGCTCTCCGGCGTGCCGGCGTGATGCACGATTATCGGCGTCGCCACCCTGCCTGTCCTGGTTTGAAAGGCTTCCAGAAACCCCGCGGCGCTCTCGCGATCCCCCGCTCCTTCCTCGCTTTCCATCAACAGCACGATCCGACGATGACCCCGTTGCAAAAATTGCCCGGCGGCGTGTCGACACACCGCCCGGTAGTCGAAATCCACCGACGCCAGTTCGATTCCCGGATACGTCGAACCTAGAAGCACCGCCGGCAGATCGCTCTTCATAAACCAGCGCTGCATGCGCTCGTTCGTCATGAGCAACAGCCACGCTCCCGCCGGCGCCTGCTGGGTCAACGCCGCGAGGTCTTTTTCCGGCCGGCGCGAATACCAGCGGCGTCCGCTGTGGATTTCGAGTTGCAGCCCCGCCTGGGCCAGCAATTCGCGCAGCCGATCCATCCAGCACAGTGCAAAAGGCGGTATCTCCTGCAGCGGTAACGGCGTGAGCACACCGACCGTGCGCAACCGCTCCACCGCCGCACCCTTCGCCCGGCCGACGATCTGGCGCTGCCGCCCCTGCGCCACCTTCACCCAGCCCTCCGTGTGCAAGACCTCCAGCGCCGCGCGGAGCGTTGGCCGGCTGACGTTGAGCTGCCGGCTCAGTTCCCGCTCACCCGGCATCCGTTCCACCCACACGCCCTCGCGCAACGCCCGGCGCAACGTCTCCGCCGCTTGCTCAACCAGGGAGGGACGTGGAATGGCCAGGCTCACGGCGAAGCATCATGCGCTTCCTCCGTCGCCTGGTCAATTCACTTGACCAGTGTCCCTACGCCACGGCAACCGTCACCAATCGGCGGATCAGATCCTCCCACGTCACCACACCGATCTGTTTGCCGGTGGCGTCGAGGACGACGGCCATGGTCACGCGAGCGGCGCGCAGCTTGCGCACGATGCTGTAGGCAGGTTCGTCGAAGTTCACTTTCACGATGCGGCGTTGATACGACTCGATCATGCTCTGGGAGCGGCCATCGAGAGCAATGTCGAGCACGTTGATGAGGCCGACGATCTCACCAGCTTCATTGGTCACCGGCCAGCGGTCGGTGTTGCAGCGGCGGCTCCGCTCGGTGAGTTCCGAAACGGGAACGCTGGCAGCAATGGTTTGCACATTGGCCAGTGGCAGCATGACGTCGGATGCCTTGATGGCGCGGAAGTCGACGACGTTGTGAATCATCTGGCGCTCGTCCTTGCCGATGGCACCTTGCCGCTCGCTTTCGATCGTCAGATATTTGAAATCCTCGCGGGCGACGAAGAGCTTTTGCCTTTCTCCGGCCCGCTCACCGAGCAGCATTTTCGACATTTGCCAGCCAACGAAATGGAAAGGCGAAAGAATCAAGTCGGCCAGGCGCAAGGGACCGCTGATCGCCGCCAGCGAGCGATAGGGAAAACGGCGGAAGAGCGATTTCGGCAATAGCTCCAGACCGATGAGGTAAATGGGCAGGAAGACGACTAGAGCGATGAAATAGCCGGCATTGCCGAAGTGCTCGACGAACTGCTGCGTCGCCAGGGTCATGGCGAAGATGTTCATCAGGTTCGTCACCAGCAGCACGGTCACGAGCAGGCGTTCCGGTTGCTCGAGCAGCCGGTTGAGCGTAATCGCCGCTTTGTCGCGGTGTTTCATCCGGTGCTTGAGGCGCACGCGGTTCACGGAAAGCAGGCCAGCCTCGATGCCGGAAAAGCAGAACGAGACAACAAAGCAAATCAACACCGCGAGCCAGATCATTTGCCCTCCTCCTCTTCCGCCGTCACTTTGCCTTCGGACGGCGTCTCGCGGACGATGAGCACTTCCTCCACGCGCTTGCGCGAGGTGCGGCGCACGGTGATTTTCAAGCCGTCGATGTCAAGTTGCGTGCCCGGACGCGGCAGGCTGGCGAGTCGATTAAAGATGAGACCGCCAATGGTATCGATACCTTCCTCGTACAACTCCGAACCGAGCATTTCATTGATGTCCTCCAGACGCGCGCTGCCATTGACGATGAGTTGCCCGTCACCGATGGCCTCGATGTAGAGCCCGTGCTCGGCGAGGGGCACGGCGTCGCTGATGATTTCCTCGACGATGTCGGCCAGCGTGACCACGCCCTCGGTGCCCCCGTGTTCATCCACCACAATGGCGATGCCCTGCGGGTGATTGAGGAAGTTGCGTAGCAGATCGAGGGCTTTCATCGTCTCCGGTACAAACGACGGAGGGAGGAGCCGCTCGGTATAGGGCGCGCTGGGATCGAGCAGGAAATCGCGGGCATCGAGAATGCCAACGATGTCATCGGGCGTTTCGCCGTAGACCGGGACGCGGCGATAACGCTTGGCGCGGAGACGCGGGATGAGTTCCTCGTTGGTCAGGTCGTCGGGCAGGTTAAAAGTATCGACGCGCGGCGTCATGCAATCCCGCGCTGTCTTGTCGCCGAGCTTGATGATTTCATGGATCATTTCGCTCTCGGTCTCGTGCAGCGCCCCCTGTTCCGTACTCAGGTCCACGAGGGTGCCGAGTTCTTCTTCACTGAGATAGTGGGCGGTCTTGAGCGGCGCAGGCGTGATGGCCTCGGCGATTTTCTCGCTGATGCGCTGCAGCACGCGAGAGATTGGGTCGACGACCGGCATGAGCGGAAGCAGGATCCGCACGCCGATGCGGGTAAAGCGATAGGGATCGACCAGCGCGGCGACCTTCGGAACCAGGTCGCAGACGAAGACGACGAGGGTGAAGATGAGGAGCGCCGCGACCCAGAACGGCACGACCGCCCCCTCCATCCCGCGCAACAGAAAAAGGCACAGGAGGATCAGCGGAAAATTACTGAGCGCATCGCAGAGCAGGATGACGCTGAGGAGGCGACGCGGGTTTTCCAGCAGTTCAGCGAGAGCCGCGGCGAAATCCGCCCGGCGTTTCCGCAGGCGCTCGACGTGATAGGGCTGCAGCGAAAAGAGCGCCGTCTCAATAGCCGAGAACACCGCGGAGGCGGCGACGAGGATGAGCAGGATAATGACGATGACTACCAGCGCGCCCGTGGTCATCGTGGCGCATCCGAGAAGGACACCTCTATAATCAATCGCAACTTGCTAGACACAAGACCACACAGAATAGTTCGCCCCTCCGCCCGCGCGATGAAAAAAAACGAACGCATTTCCGCCTTTGTCCAGCAGCTCGGCGCCAACCCGGCGCTGGCGCTCGACCCGCGTTACCAGGGCTTTTTTACGTGTTTCAACGAGCAACAATACTACGAAGCCCACGATGTGCTGGAGAATCTGTGGCTGGAGCGGCGCGACGAAAATTACCCGTTTTTCAAAGGCCTGATCCAAGTCGCGGGCGCCTTTGTCCATCTGCAGAAGCAGTTCCTGCATCCGACGCATCCCAAGCATGGGCGGCGCTTGCGGCCGGCGGTGCGGCTCTTTCAGCTGGCGGCAAAAAACCTCGGCGCCTTCGCCCCGCGGCATCTGCAACTGGACGTCGCCGCGGTATTGCGACTGTGCGAGCGGCAAAGCGCGGAGATCATTGCCGGTGAATACGAACGCAACCCGTGGAAGCCGACCCATGCTCCGCAGATCGATCTTCTTTCCGAGTGAGCACTGAACCGGAATTTCGCGATGTGATCGTCCTCGGGGCGGGTGCGGCCGGGCTGATGTGTGCCATCCAGGCGGGCAAACGCGGCCGGCGTGTCACCGTGATCGAGCACAACGACCGCGTAGGCAAGAAGATCACCATTTCCGGTGGCGGCCGCTGCAACTTCACCAATCTCAACGCCGGGCCGGGAAACTATCTGTCACGCCAGCCGGACTTCTGTAAGTCGGCGTTGGCCCGGTTCACGCCGTGGGATTTCGTGGCGCTGGTGGAGAAGCACGGGATTGCCTACCACGAGAAGAAGCTGGGCCAGCAGTTCTGCGACAGTAGCTCGCGAGAAATCATCAATCTGCTGCTCACGGAATGTGAACAGGTGGGCGTGGAGATTCGGTTGAATTGCCGGGTGAACGAGGTGCGGAAGGCGGACCGCTTTTCCCTGGCCACCAACACCGGCACGCTGGAGTGTCATTCGCTGGTCATCGCCACCGGAGGGCTGTCGTTTCCCAAATTGGGAGCGACCGATTTTGGCTATCGCCTGGCGCGGCAGTTTGGCTTGCCGCTCACGGAAATTCGGCCGGGGCTGGTTCCCCTCACCTTCGCCTCGGGAGACTCGCGCCTGGGTGATTTGAGCGGCGTCTCGGTGCCCGTCGTCGCGCGCAGCAATGGCACGTCTTTCGAGGAGAACCTGCTCTTCACGCACCGTGGTGTGAGTGGACCGGCGGTGCTGCAAATTTCCTCATTCTGGCGTGAGGGGGAAGCCGTGGCGTTTGATCTATTGCCGGGCAGGCAGGCCGCGCAGGTGCTGGCCGAAGCGCGCCGCGAGTCAATTGAACCGGAGGCATTGTTGAGCCGGTTCTGGCCGCGACGGTTTGCCGAAACGTGGTGCGCCCGCTATGCGCCGGCGAAGAAGCTGCCCCATCTCAACGCGCATGAGTTGAAGGACCTCGCCTCGGCCTTGAATGCGTGGCCGGTCACGTTTCCAGGCACCGAGGGTTATGCGAAAGCGGAAGTGACCCTCGGTGGCGTCGATACGGCTGCGCTCTCCTCGAAGACGATGGAAGCGCGCCAGGTGCCGGGACTCTTTTTTATCGGCGAAGTCGTGGATGTGACGGGCTGGCTGGGCGGGTATAACTTCCAGTGGGCCTGGGCCTCCGGCAATGCCGCCGGCCAGTTCGTTTGAAATCCATGAAACGCCGCACTGCTCCGCTGACTCCCTCTTCCGCCGTGGAGGCCGTGAAGGCGATCTATCGTGAATTGGCGGAGCGCCCCATCGAGCGCCAGTGCGTCCAGCGCACCGAATGCTGCCGCTTCCGGCTCACCGGCCGCACTCCCTTTCTCACCAAGGGCGAAGCGCTCGTCGCGGCAAAAGCGGTGCGGGCATCCGGGCGCAAGCAAATGCCGGAGAGCATCGAGGGCGCCTGCCCCCTGCTCAATCACGCCACGGGGCGTTGTCTCATCTACGAAGGGCGTCCATTCGGATGCCGCACCCACTTTTGCGCGGCCGCCGGTGGCCCGTACGCGCGCGGCGAGGTCGTCGACCTCATTCGCCGGCTGGAAGACATCGACCGCTCGCTGGGTGGTGATGGCGCGATGGCGCTCCCCACGGCGGTGGAACGCGCCTTACGCGAGGTCTGACTCCGATCGCGGGCTTACCCCTTGGCGACTTTCTTCGAACGACGGAAGGCGTCGATGGCCTTCTTGTTATCGCCCTTCTTCTCGTAAAGAGCGGCGAGACGCGCCCAGGCATCCGTAAAAGTGGGGTCGATTTTCACCGCTTCCTGGAAAGCCGCGATGGCCTCGTCGTCTTTGCCCGCGTTCATGCAGAATTCGCCGCGGGAATAAGCGTCCGCCACGTGGGAGATCCTGTCGCCTTCCCGCATCCCGGCGTTGGGATTGGAGGCAGATGCTTGTTGGACGACGGCTCCAGGCGGCGGCGCCGGCAGACGGACCAGATCCGGCTTCCGAGCCATGGCGACCCCCGAGGGATTCGCCGGGTGGAACGTGGGTGAGTTGCACATGGCCGCACGCTCCCAAAGCCAGCGCGAGGCCCGTCATCACGGTGGCGCAGTTCAAGGGGCGAAAAGTCATATTCATTGCAAATACGAAATAGCACGAACTTTGCCTATTGGCTCAATTTTCTTCGTCACATTCTCGACACAGGACCACCTCGAGGCTCTAGTTCGCACCCATGCCGGGCCGTAACCTTGCCAAACCTTTCGCCATCGCCGGATTTATCCTCGCGGAGATCTACATGCTCTTCACCGTCCTCGGAGGCTATGGGCACGAGCGGGCGCCGTTGCCCGCTCCTCCGCTGGCCGAAGCGCCGGGGATCCCCGCGGGGACACCACCTCCGGTGAGCGCCAAGATCACCCGGGTGGTCGTTTGCGCGGTCTTCTTCGGGCCCTTCGGCGCGCTTGTCGGCACGGGGGTCGGGTTGTTGGTCAGCGGTTTGCGGGGCGATTTTCGCCAGAAGACGGACGGCTCTTCCGCGGACAAGCCGCCGGACAATCAATAGGAGGTATGGGAGGAATAGGAGATATAGGACTCCTATCGCGCCTATCCTTCCTGTTCTCCTATTGCCCGGCGTCACGCAAGGCACTCACCGCGGCTTCGAGCTTGGCTGCGATCTCCTGCCAACCGGCGCGCTCGTTCTTGACCGCCCCAAACGTCAACGGCGCTCCGATCCGCAGGTGAAGCGGTAGCGGCAGCGGCATTTTCCGATTCGCCGGACAGGCCGCATGGGCGCCGTGCAGGTAGCAAGGCACCACCGGCACTTCGCTCTCGGCGACGATCATCCCAAGGCCAGGCTTGAAACGACCCAGGCTGCCGTCGCGGCTGCGCGTCCCTTCGGGAAAGAGCACATAGATCGTCGGTTCGCTGAGGAGACGATCGCGGAGTTGCTGCATGGCATGCGGGCCGCAACTCTTCCGCCACATGGGCAGCGCATTGAGCATCATCGCGGAAAAGAGCGCCACCGCCGGCGTCTCGAAAAACACATCGCCCGCCGCGATGGGAAACGCGAAGCGCCGCAACGGCCACGGCAACGCCGCCGCCAGGGTGAGCGCATCGAGATGGCTGGTGTGATTCGCCACCATGACAAATGAAGGCTTCGCCGGCACATGCTCCACGCCATCCACTCGCAGCCGATGATAGCCGCGCAAATAACCGCGCACCGCCAGGCGCCACGCCGTTTGCGTGATCGTGCCGAGGAGCCCCACCTCGCGGCGCAAGCTTTTGAAGCTCTCCTCGTGCTTGAGACCGTGGTCCCCCGCCGGTTTGTATTGCCAGTCGTCCATCAATGCCCGGTGATGCCGCGGACCGGTTGATCGAGGCCGAGCCCGAGGAAGTAATTCACGTAATGAAACATGGCTGGGCCGACGAAGATGAGGCTGTCGAACCGATCGAGTAAGCCACCGTGTCCGGGAATGGTGACGCCGAGATCCTTCACCCCGAGATCGCGCTTGATGCTCGACATCACGAGATCGCCCCATTGTCCAGTGAGTGAAAGGAGCATGCCCATCGCGACGAGATGCACGGGTTGATCGAGCGCGCTGCCATGCACGATGGCGTGCACGAGCGTGGCGAAGAGCGCGCTGGTCAGGATCAGCGCACCGAGCGCCCCACCAATGGTCTTGTTCGGGCTGGTCTGCGGAGCCAGCTTGCGCCGGCCGAACATCTTGCCCGTGCAGTAGGCGAAGACATCGTTGAGTTCGACGCAGAGCAGGATGGCCAGGAGGAAAGCCTGCCCCGCCCCGTCCTTGTCATTGGCGAAATAGCCGTAGTGACCCAGGCACACGCCGAAGAGCGAGAAGGCAAATATACCGAGGGCCACACGCTGGATGTAACCTTTCGGTTGATCGGCGAAGAGCGCGATGATGACGAGGAGCGAGATAGTCAACGAACTCAGGGCTACGAAGAAGCCGTACCATTGATCCGCCGCGGCAAAGGTGAGCAGCAGAATGCCAAGCGCGACGACCGCGCTGATCGCCCGATACCGAAACATGCCCGTGGCCCGCGCAAACTCGCGGTAACACGCCAGCGAAAGCACGCCGACCCCGATGATCGCCGCCAACCGTCCGGCGAGCAATGGGCCGACCATCAACGGCGCGAGCACCAGCCACGATTTGTAGCGCGTCCACAAATCGCTGCGGAGGGCGGGCTTCAGCTTTCCGGTTTTGTCGAGGATGAGGAAAATCAACGGCGTGACCGCGAGTCCAGCGGCGATGCCAGCGGCAATCCAAAAAGCGACGGGGTGCAACTCCGAACATATCAATGAGCTTTCTCTCGCAGCAGTGTGGCAACGCGAGTCAATCGACGCCAGGCGGTCACAATCCCTCCGAGGACGATGATGCCCAACGCCAGGCGAATGAGGGTCAGCGAAAATCCGCCCACGTCCCATTGCGCAGCGGGCACCAGCGCGGAAAGCACACTCGCCCCGGTGGTCACGGCCATGCGTTGTTGCTTGGCTTGTGGACCGAGAAAAATCTGCCCCACGCCCACACTCGCACCCAAAGCGCGAACGTAAGCGACAAAGAGCGCAACCACCGCGGCGCTGAATCCCAGCGCGGGGCAACTTCCCGCGGCATAACCGGCACCGATGAAAATCGCCGCATCGGAAACGCGGTCCGGCGCCTCGTTCCAAAGATCCCCCAACCGGCCCACCTTTGCGTCCCTCCACCGCGACCATGCCATCGAGCAAATTGGCGATGAGCCGCAATTGTACGCCCACCGCGGCGCCGAGCCAGCAAGCGCGCACCGCCCAGCCTTCCACATGCGCCGTCGCCGCCAGCGATGCTCCGGCGAGACAGCCGAAGACGATGCTCATGAACGAAATCGCATTCGGCGTCGCCCGATGGCTCGCCAGCCAGGTGGCGAGATTTTTGAAAAACAGCCAGTCGCGCGTTTTTAACGGACGGCGTCCCGATGTTTCAATGGGCATTAACTAACGTCCCATGAAATACATCCCCGCGACAAGCAGAAGCATGCCGCCCACATTCACCGGTTTGATCGGCGTGCCGTAAGCCCAGAGGGCAATCAGCGCGGCGAAGATGAAAGTCGTGGCGTAGATGGGATACAACGTGGCTAGCGCTCCGCCCTTCTTGAAAGCTGCCACGAAGAGCACCATCACCGCGACGTAGCAAATCACCCCGCCCAACAATCGCGGATTCAACAGATACCCGGCGATCGTCCCGCCCGTCCGCTCCGCGCCGGACTTGTAAAGGAACTGCCCAACCGCACCGAAGAGTGCCGCCAGCAGGAAGAAGACGATGGAGATGAGCGGCGTCTTCAAGACTTGAAGAGAGTTTGACCACGGATTACGCGGATTTCACGGATTCCGTGGCCTCCAGAAAATCCGCGTAATCCGTGAAATCGGTGGTCCATTTTTCTGTTCGAAGGGAGTTCCGGTACCCCCTATTAGCCAATCGCATCCGGCGCCTGACCCAAGGCGACCTTGAGCTTGGCGATTTCATCGCGCATCTGGTCGCGCCGCGATTGCAACACCGTCACGTGCTGCTTGGCGCGCTCGAGACCGGCCTTGACCGCTTCGAGTTCCGTCTTGAGCGCATCGCGTTCGGATTCCACGGCATGCAATTGATCGAGCCCCTGCTCGAGCTGAATCTCAACCGAGCCGACACTCGACCGCATAACCTCACGCTCCGAGCGCGCCTGGCGCAATTGCTCATGCGCCACGCCCAGCTCGGTATTGACCTTCGCGAGATTGGCGGAGAGGCGATCGCGTTCGCCGCCCAGCGTCTGGCCTTTCTCCTGCGCGGCGACCATCGCCTTCACGGCGTCCTCGGTCTTCGCGCGCAGCGACTTCTCCAGTTCGCGAGCCTTCTCGAGTTCGCCCTGCAATTGCCGGATCTCCGCTTCCTTGCCCGAAATCTTGTCGACGAGTTGTTCGCGTTCGCTGCGCCCCGCCTGCCAGTTCATCCGCAGGTCGCCGGCATCCTTGTTGGCGTTCTGCAATTCGGAGAGCAACGACGCCACTCGCCCCTCGAGCTCCTCGATGCGGGCTTTGGATTTCGTGACCTCCCCTTGGTGTGCCTCGCCATCGGTCGCGGTGCGCGACTTTAGTTCTTCAATCTCGCGATCCGCCGCCTCGATCTTCTCCTGCGCGGTGCGCAACTCGTTTTCCCGGGCCACCAATTGCTGGCGGACCTGCTCCTGCTCGACCTTGTTGACCTCGATCTTTTTCTTCGCCTCGGAAAGCTCGTGCTCGCGCTGATGCAAATCATCGAGCAGCCCATCCACGCGGTGCTGCAAATCCTTTGCCTCGTCTTCCGCCTCGGCCACCGCGGCCTTTAGCCGGTCGTGCTCCGCCACGGCCTCCGCCGTCTCCAGCTTCGTGCGATCGAATTCATTCTTCGCCGCCTCCATGGTGAGCGACGCAGTGCGCAACGCTTCCTCGCGATCCGTCACCTGCTTGCGCGCTTCATCCCGTTCGGTGGAGACCCTGGCGTGCTCGTCCTTGAGACCGGTCAACTCCTGGCGCATGCCTTCCAGCTCGCGCTGCAAGGCGCCGTGCGCTTCCTGCACGCGATTCAATTCCGCCGTCTGCTCGCCGGCCTTCTGCTGTGCTTCTCCGCGTTCCGTGGAAACCTTTGCGTGCTCGTCCCGCAGGCTCGTGAGTTCCTGGCGCATGCCTTCCAGCTCGCGCTGCAAGGCGCCGTGCGCTTCCTGCATACGGTTCAATTCAACCGTCTGCTCGCCAGCCTTCTGCTGCGCTTCACCGCGTTCCGTGGAAACCTTCGCGTGCTCGTCCCGCAGATTCGTGAACTCCTGGCGCACACTCTCGAGTTCCCGCTGCGCGGTCGTGTGCGCCTCGCGAATGCTATTCAGGTCGTTCTGCTGTTCGGAAAGTTTGCGCTCCGTCTCTTCGTGATCCGCGCTGAGCTTGGCATGGCTGTCGCGCATGCTGCTCAGCCGCTGATTGAGCCCTTCGATTTCACCCTGCGCGTTCTGGTGGGATGCGCGCAGTTGCTCGATCTCGGTGTGCTGCTCGGTAATCTTGCGTACCGCTTCCTCGTGTTCGTTGGTCCCCTTGCCTCGCTGCTCGCGCAAATTGGCCAGCTCCTGCTTCGCTCCTTCCAGTTCGCGTTGCGCCGCGGACTGGGAGTCATGCAGTTTGTGCAATTCGGACTGATAATCCGCGGCCTTTTGCCGGACGCTTTCCAGTTCCCGCTGATCCGCGGTGTGCAACTCCCGCACGCGCTCCAATTCGGCCTGCTTCTCCGCTGTCCTTTGCCGCTCGCCTTCCAACTCGCCCTGCGCGGTGTAATGCATTTCCAAAATCCGGCTGAACTCGGCCTGCTGCTCGCCCAGTTTGCGGCGCGTCTCCTCATGCTCCGCGGCCGCGGTTTCCAACTGGCTCTGCAGCCCCGTCTTTTCACCCTGCGATGTCCCCTGCTCCAGGGTCGTCGTCCGCGCCTTCTCCAATTCCGTTTGGAAATTGGCGATCTTCTGCTCCGCGACCGTCAGGTTCCCGGCAGCCTCCGCCGCCCTGGTGCGCTCTGCCTCCAGAAGTCGCTGCATCTCGGTCGCCGCAGCTCGCAAATGCTTCAGCTCATCCTCATCCTTGCCCGCGCTGTGCCGCAGACTGTCCCGTTCGGTGGAGACCGCTGCCAATTGCTCCCGCAGCCGCGCGATCTGGACATCCACATCGCCAATGGGTCCCGAGCGCTTCAACGCATCCGCGAGTTGCGCCCGCAATTCCGAGCGCTCTCTTTCCCCCTCGATGAGCCGGTCCTGCAAGACAGTATGACCCGGCCCCAGTTTCGTTCCGCTGGGAGGAGGCTCGCTTCCCCGCTTGGCCAGTTCCTTGACCAGCTTCTCCCGTTCGTCACGGGCCGTAGCCAATTCCTGCTGCGCCCTTTCCAGATTGGTCCTGACACTGCCTTCCTCGCTCTTCAGCCGGTTCAACTCCATACCCGTGGCCCGCAAGCCATCGCGTTCCCTCGCTGTCGCCGCGAGATCCTCCCGCAGCTTGATCAACTCCGCCCGCGAGTTCTCCGTATCCGCCCGCCACTTGGCCGTCTCTTGCAAAGCGACCGCGAGTTCGCGCTGCTTGCGTTCCAGTTCTTCGTAAGCGCTATCCGCATGGCCGCTGGCCGAAACCAGGCGCCTCCGCACGGTGATACTCACCGGTCCGTCGGTGGCTTGTGGGATGATGAGAGTGCTCCGGCAGTTTGGACAATCCACCTGCATACCAGCGGCGCCATCGTCGACGGCGATGCGTTGCCGGCATTCCGGGCATGAGAATTTAAGGTCGGCCATGGGCATGGAGAACAGTGCGAAAAGCTGCACACGGCGTGCCAGATTTACGCACTGTTCGAATTATGTGAAATTTTGTTTTCAAGCACATCTCCGCTGACACTTTACACAGGAGCGGGCTCTTCTTCCACTGTTGTGGCGATCGAACGCCTGGCTTGCAGGTTCTCGCGGAGTTGCTCGGGCGTGACCTCTTTTTCCCAGCGGCTGATCACCACCGTGGCGACCCCGTTGCCCACCAGGTTGGTCAGGGCCCGGCATTCGCTCATGAAACGGTCGATCCCCACCAGCATGGCCAGCGATTCGAGCGGGATCTCTTTCACGACGGAAAGCGTTGCCGCCAAGGTAATAAAGCCCGCTCCGGTGACCGCGCTGGCTCCTTTCGAGGACAGCATCGCCACCGCCAAAATGGTGAGCTGCTGACGCAGGTTCAGATGGGTATTCGTCGCTTGGGCGAGGAAGAGCGTGGCCATGGTCATGTAGATGTTCGTGCCGTCGAGGTTGAAGCTGTAGCCGGTGGGGATGACCAGCCCCACCGTGCTCTCCGCGCAGCCCAGCGCCCGCATCTTGCGCAGCATCCCGGGCAGCGCCGTTTCCGAGGAACTCGTCCCCAAAACCAGCAGCAGCTCTTCCTTGATGTAGCCGATGAAGCGGAAGATCGAGAAGCCACACATCCGGGCGATCGCTCCCAGGACCACGATGACGAATACGCCAGCCGTGAAATAGAAGCCCAGCATGAGCTCGAGCAGGTTGCGCAGCGCACCCAGGCCGTAGCTGCCCACGGTGTAGGCCATGGCGCCCATCGCGCCGATGGGGGCGAGTTGCACCACGATGCGCATGATCCCGAAGAAGACCTCCGAGGCCAGTTCGATGCCGTGGAGGATCGGCTTGCCGCGTTCTCCCATCGCCCCGATGGCAAAGGCCGTGAGCACGGCCACGAGGAGCACTTGCAGCAAGTCGTCCCCGGTGAAGGCGCCAAGGAAGGTCTTGGGGATGATGTTCAGCAGAAAATCGACGGTATTCAGCGTATGCGCCTGCTGCGCAAAATGTTGCGCCTTGGCGACCGCCGCCGGATCAAGCGCGCCCGCTTGGAACCCTTCACCCGGCTTCAGTGTATTCACCACCACCAGGCCGATGAGCAATGCAAAGGTCGACACGACCTCGAAGTAAAGCAACGCCTTGCCGCCGATCCGCCCCAGTTTCTTCAAGTCGCTCATCGCGGCAATGCCATGAGTCACCGTGCAGAAAATGATCGGGGCAATGATCATCTTGACCAGCTTGATGAACCCATCGCCCAGCGGCTGCAGCGCCACCCCTTGGGCCGGAAAAAAGTGTCCGATCAGAATACCCAACGCCACGCCAATGAGCACCTGCACATACAGGATGCGATACCAAGGCAGACGCACGGCGGGGGAAGACATCCGGGTCTTCTAGAACAACTTGCCGTCATTCGGCAATGGCGCTGGCGGTTAATTGGTTCAATTTGAACCAACAAAACCTGCCGCGGTTCCAAGAGATTGCGAAAAGCGCCCGCAAATTACACAAATGACACGAATAGGGTGCCTTTCATTCGTGCCATCTCTGTCATTCGCGGGCCAACGCATCTCTTTCTGCCCTTCTAATGAAGGCTTGCACCCCCAAGGAAAATCCGGATTCCTCCGGGCGACGCAATGACACTTCCGGAACCCACTGCCGAAGAAAAAGCGGTCATCCGTGGCGCGCGATGGCGCATCGTTCTCTCGTGGGTTGGTTTGACCGCGATCGTCGCATTACTTTGGTTTCTTCTTCACTATCAGCACTGGCCTTTTCCCTTCGTCTTGCTCGTTTCCTACATTCCTATGCTCTTGCTGCGGAGGTGGTGCGAACGGACGCCTGGATATCCGACGCCCAAGCCGCTTTCCTGGCGAAGCTGGGGCCTGTGGATCTTTCTTACCTGGGCCGGTTTCATTTTCATCAGTGGCTTTTACCTCTCACCGGAACACCATCGCCATATTTGGATTCCGTTCTTTTGGATCCTCGGAATTGGCTTCGTTCTCAGCGAGATACGCAAGTTCTGGATCGCAGGTAAATTGGTGCGGGAAGTAGCGGCGCCAGCGGGCACGCTATAGTCCTCACTGAGAAGTCGGACCGGGTTCAATGCCCTGACCTTTATTCACGGCACTTGAACGCTGCTGCGGAAGGCGCTCTGGGAGCGGCGATCTCCAGGTCGCCGACCGAAATCAGCGCCCGATTTTTCGGGGCGTTGCTACACAACGCAGGGCGACCTGGAGATCGCCCCTCCCAAGAAACCGCGGCCGCGCACCCACATTCTTTCGACACTTCTTTTACAACCGCAGCGGCGGAATGCCCGAGCCCTTACCGTAATCCATGAACGGCAGGTTGTGCGCTTCGGCGACGGCTTTGAGCGTGATGTGGCCATCGATGAGATTCAGGCCGCCGAGGAGGTGCGGGTCGCGGTGGAAGGCGCCGGGGACGCCGTGGTCGGCGAGTAACTCGACATAGCGCGAGGTGACATTGGTGAGCGCCTGCGTGGCGGTGCGCGCGTAGGCGGCGGGCATGTTAGCCACGCAATAGTGGATGACGTCTTCCTCGACGAAGGTCGGCTTCTCGTGCGTGGTCGGGTGGGAAGTTTCCACGCAGCCGCCCTGGTCGATGGCGATGTCCACGAGCACGCTGCCCGGTTTCATGAGCTTGAGCATGTCACGACTGATGAGCTTCGGTGCCTTCGCTCCCGGCACGAGCACGGCGCCGATGAGCAGGTCAACCGAGGGCAACAGCTCGGTGACATGCGCGGGGCTGGAATACAGCGTGTGCGCGGTGTGCATGGTGATGTCGAGGAAACGCATCCGCTCCACGTCGACCTCGAGAATGGTCACATCCGCACCGAGTCCAGTGGCCATGCGGGCGGCATTCACCCCGGCAGTGCCGCCACCAATGACGATGACCTTGCCCGGCAACACTCCCGGCACGCCACCGAGAAGCACCCCTTTTCCGCCACAATGTTTCGCCAGGAAATAGCCGCCCACGATGATGGACATGCGGCCGGCAATCTCACTCATGGGCTCGAGCAATGGCAGACGGCGATTCACCTCCACCGTTTCGTAAGCGATGGCGGTAACGCGCGATTTCACCAGCGCCTCGGTGAGCGGCTTGCTCGCGGCGAGATGCAGGTAGGTGAAAAGAATCTGGCCTTCGCGGAGGAGTCCATATTCCTCGGGGAGCGGCTCCTTCACTTTCACCACCATGTCGGCGCGCTCGAAGATCTCGGCGTGTTTGTTGACGAGTTCCGCGCCGGCCCGGACATATTCTTCATCGGGATAACCGGCACCGACCCCGGCACTTTTCTCCGCGAGCACCTTGTGTCCGCGCTGGACGAGTTGATAAATTGCGGATGGCAACAGGCCGACGCGGTTCTCCTGCGCTTTGATCTCCTTCGGAACGCCAACAATCATGATTTTTAATTCGAGGTCGTATCGTCTGGCGCCTCGGCGAGCAGCCGGAACCAAGGGCCAAAGGTGCTGGTGATTTCACGCCAGAGCGTGGGGCAACGCTCCAGGTCCAGGGTATCGCGCGCGGCGGGGCGGACCAGCCAGGTGCGCTGCGCGAGTTCGCCCTCGAGCTGGCCCTTGCTCCAACCGGCATAGCCGACAAAGGCGCGCACGATGGTGGTTTCGTCATGCACGATCTCGGCGGCTTCATCGATGACGAGATGCGGACGGCAGACCATCCGCTCGGTTTCTTCGTGCCACTGAAAGGCGGCGAAGACGAGTTGATCCGTGGCCACGGGGCCGCCGAGGAACACCGGGACGCGGCTGAGCATCCCGAGGTCTTTGTTCGGCAGCAATTCGGCCACGGTGCGGCTGGCGGGACGATTGATGATGAGTCCGAAGGAACCTTCCTGCGCATCGTTGCTCGAAATGAAGAGCACCGACCGGCGGAAATTCGGATCGAGCAATCCGGGGTGCGCGATGAGCAGCGATCCCGCCAGGCTGATCGAAGATGAGGCAAATTCGCGCACGACTAAAAGTTAAGAACACCTTAGAAATCCGCAAGTTTTCTCCTTACGTCGGGAGTGGAAATGCGTGCGGTCTTCCATTACGGTCGCCGCCGACATGCCCAATACGCCAGATCCCCTGCTCATCGCCGGCCGCGAATTTCATTCCCGCCTGCTCTTGGGCACAGGCAAATTTTCATCGAATGAAGCGATGGCCTCCGCGCTGGAAGCCAGTGGTTGCGAGATCGTTACAGTAGCCCTGCGCCGCGCGGACCTGACCGGCAAGGGCGATCCTTTCGCCAACATCCTCGATTTCATTGACCCGAAGAAATACCTGCTCCTGCCGAATACCAGTGGCGCGTTGAACGCCGAGGAAGCGGTGCGCCTCGCCCGCCTCGCTGCTGCGGCGGGATTGCCGAAATGGGTGAAGCTGGAGATTCACCCGGACCCGCGCTACCTGCTCCCCGACCCCATCGAGACGCTCAAGGCCGCCGAGCAACTCGTGCGCGAAGGCTTCACGGTGCTGCCCTACATCAACGCCGACCCGGTGCTGGCCAAGCGACTGCAGGATGTTGGCACCGCTACGGTGATGCCGCTCGGTTCACCGATCGGGAGCAACCGCGGCATCGAGACCCGGGCGCAGATTGAGATCATTATCGAACAAGCGACCGTGCCGGTGGTGGTTGACGCGGGCCTCGGCGCCCCGAGCCAGGCGGCCGAAGCGTTGGAAATGGGCGCGGATGCCGTGCTGGTGAATACCGCCATCGCCATTGCACCCGATCCTTCGCGGATGGGCCGCGCCTTCAAGATGGCAGTCGAGGCGGGCCGCGAAGCGTTCCTCCTCGGCCTCGGCTCGGAGCTGGATACGGCTTCGCCGACCAGTCCGTTGACGGCGTTTCTGAGCCAATAGAACCATCCTATGACGAAGAAGGAATAATTCGGGCTTCCTTCGTCATTCGTCATCCGTCATTCGTCATTCCCATGCCCCTCCTCTCCGTTCGCAATCTTCGCACGTGGTTCCCGGTCACTGGCGGCGTCTTTCGTAGCCATATCGATGACATCAAGGCCGTCGATGATGTCAGCTTCGATGTCGAGGAGGGCACGACAGTAGGACTGGTGGGTGAGAGCGGCAGCGGTAAGTCGACCATTGGCAAGACACTGCTCAAACTGATTCCGGCGACTTCGGGCGAAGTGATGTTTGAAGGCAAGGACATCCTGCCGATGTCGGAGGACGAGTTCCGTCCGCTGCGACGCGAGATGCAGATGATCTTTCAGGATCCCTTCGGCTCGCTGAACCCCCGCCATACCATCGTGCAGATCATTGGCGAGGCGCTGGAGATCCATTTCCCGGAGATGAACCGCAGCGCCCGGCGCGACCGCGTGGCGGAATTACTCAAGCAGGTCGGCCTCAAGCCGGAAATGATGGAGCGCTATCCGCATGAATTCAGCGGCGGCCAGCGGCAGCGTATCGGCATCGCCCGTGCCTTGGCGGTGAAGCCGAAGTTCATCGTCTGCGACGAACCGGTCAGCGCGCTGGACGTGAGCGTGCAGGCCCAGATCGTCAACTTGCTGCAGGACCTTCAGGAAGAGCTCGGCCTCACCTATCTCTTCATCGCCCACGACCTCGCGGTGGTGGAACACATGAGCGACCAGGTGCTGGTGATGTATCGCGGCAAGATCGTGGAAGCCGCCTCCGCGGAGGCCATCTACGAAAACCCGCAGCACGAGTATACGAAAAAGCTCCTCGCGGCGGTGCCCGATTTGCGCCGCATCGGGGTATAATTCCGCCCGGGCCTGCGATCCGTCGCCTGGGATGATACGATCCACCCTCCTCGCCCGACTTTTCGTCATTCTCATTCCCCTCGACAATGCCCCGGAGCACGGTTAATTCCCCGGTGATCGCACTGTCGGCGCTCCTCTTTTCCGCATGACTCCACTGATTCGAAAACTGCTTGGCATGAACTGGCTGCTTCTGGCCACCGCGTTCACGCTCTGTGTGCTGGGGGTCATCGCTGTCTACAGCGCCTCGGCTTTCCACACGGATGAATACTGGCACAAGCAGTTCATCTGGGCCATCGCAGGCATCGTCATCTTCATTGTGACCAGCCTCATCGACTACCGCTGGGTGAAATGGGCGGCGCTGCCGATGTATATCGCCAGTGTCTTTTTCCTCATCCTCACCTACACACACCTGGGTGAAGAGCACGGCGGCGCGAAATGCTGGCTGCGCGTGCCCGGCGTCGGCACCTTCCAACCGGCGCAGATGGCGGTGATCTCCGGCGTACTCACGGTGGGGCTCTTCCTCAGCCAGTTCCGCAAGATGCACCCGATGCTGAAGCTGGTCTTCACCGGCGCCATCGTCGGCGGCCCGATGTTGCTCATTCTCAAGCAACCCGATCTCGGCATGACGCTGGTGTGGATCCCGACGATCATGGCCATGCTCATGCTCAATGGGTTGCCGAAGCGTTACATCATCGCCCTGCTGCTCATGGCCGCCGCGGCCATCCCGGTGGAAATGAACTTCGGTCTCAAGCCGTATCAGCGGGCGCGTATCATCGCCTTCGTCGACCCGGACATCGATCGACTGGGCGCCGGCTGGGCGATCAACCAGGCGCTCATCGCCATCGGTTCCGGCGGCTTTTCGGGCAAGGGCTTCATGGCCACCGGCACGCAAGTGGAGCAGGGCTTCATCCCCGGCACCACCGTGCACACGGACTACATCAACACGGCGATCGGCGAGCAATTCGGCTTTATCGGGGAGGCGACGCTCATCTCCATCTTCGGTCTGCTGCTCATCACCATGCTGCTCACCGCCCATGTCGCGGCAGATGAATTAGGCCTGCTCTTAACCGTCGGCTTCACCGGCCAGATCTTCTTCCACGTCTACCAAAACATCGGCATGACCATCGCGCTCATGCCCATCACCGGCATTCCCATGCCCTTGATCAGCTACGGCGGCACGTTCCTCGTGATGGTGATGTTCGGTCTCGGCTTGGTGAACAGTGTCTGGGTGCACCGGAAGGCGCTGGCTTGAAAAATGACGAAGGTCTAATGACGAAGGACTAAGGAGAAAACGCTCCGAATCGGACGCAATCGTCATTCGTCATTCGTCATTTTGCTTCCTTCTCCTCCTGCCCGGCCTTCACCACGCGAGTCTTCAGATATTCCAACGGTGAAAGCCTGAGGTAGTACATCTCTCCCTTCTTCCGTTCGTCGGCATCTTTTTCGCGCTTCGGTGCTTGATAGACGATGTAGCCGCCCTCGTCCGTCACACCCACGCGGGTCATGTCGTCAGGTTGATATGTGTGCTTCCGATAATCGGCCAGATATAACGACTGGCCGTGGAAAGCCGCCACTGCCGGAAAAGGTGGTTCCACCGGAGGGGCGGGCACCGGTGGCATCGGGAAATAATGTGCGTCGCCGACGGCGGTTAACTCAGCGGTCGTTTCCAAAGTCTTCCGCTGCCCGTTATCCCGCCAGGCAAAGACGAGGACGAGAAAGAACGCGAGCAGCAGTGCGCTACCGAGGTAGACGGCGGCAGGACGGCCCGTGAACTCGGGGGCATTTTCCGTGGATGGAGCTTCGTTCATTTCGATTCCCAGGAATCTTGCCGCAGCGTGGCCCACCACGCCAAGCTCGTTGATCTCATCGTCCCCTCAATAGGGTGAACCAGAGTACTCCCCAGAGCAGCACGAGCAGGGTGAAGAGCAGCGACCATGAGCCCCACAATTCGACGGGATTTTCCCGCCGGCTCGCCTCGAGCGATTCGATGATCTGCGCTTCCTCCGCGGCGATGTGTCCGCGTTGACCAAGCACGCCGGCCAGCGCTTCGGGTTGATTGGCGGGCTCGATTCCGTGGTCGGCTAGGATCCTGCCGATTTCGCGGTACGGCTTCGTCTTCGACTTCTCGAGCGCATTGATCTGCTGCTCCAGCTTCTGCTTGTCGCGCTTTTGTTTGGCGATCTCATCCGCGAATGCCTTGTCGCTCTCGGCAAAGTTCTTTTCCAGCATCCGCAATGCATCCGTCTCCACGGCGAGCATGGCCCGGCGCTGTTCCAATTCCGTCTCCACCCGGGGAATCTCCACCTGCGTGGCCATGAGCTTTTGATGCCATTCATGGGTCTCCTGCGGCAGCAGCATCACGCGGGCGCGCAAGCGCTGCACCTCGGCTTCCTGCTGCGAGGTGTGGTTTCCCTTGGCCAGCAACTCGCGGTACTTTTCCTCGTTGGTGACCTTCTCGCGATCCAGGGCGTTCAAGTGCTCCTCCGCATCCTTGCGCTCTTTCTGCCTGGCGCTTAGCAGCTTCTCGCTCTCCTCCACCGGTGGCACGAGGGGGTCGCGCGTTGCGATGCGTTCCGCGCGCTGCGTCTCGTAGGTCGCCCGCTCGGCGGTGCGCCGTTCTTCCAGTTGCTGCAAGGTAAGGCCCAGGGCGGCGCTCTCATTGGTCAAGAGCACCTGATCCCGCTCGACGCCGGCGAGGCGATCGACGTGCAACTGCGCGTCGGTGCCAAAATCGGCCTGCTGCCAGCCGAGCAGGCCGAGCTGACTTTCCATGTGCGCCAGCCTGCGCCGCTCCCGCACGAGGCGAGCTCGGCGATACTGGCGATTGTAAATTCGGCCCAGCTCCCGCAGGCCCGGCGCGATGTAGTTCACCTATTCCTGGCTGGCGCTCAGCTTGGCAAGGATGCTGAAGTCTTCGAGTGTCGTGGTGTCGCCGCTCACGGCCTTGCCCGCGGCAATTTCCTTGAGCAGGCGGCGCATGATCTTGCCGCTGCGCGTCTTGGGCAGGACCTCGGTGAAGCGGATTTCGTCCGGCGTCGCCACCGGGCCGATGACCGTGCGGACGTGCTTCTTCAATTCTTCGCGCAATTCCTGCCTGGCCTCCACGCCCTGCTTGAGCGTGACGAAGCAAACGACGCCCTGGCCCTTGAGTTCATCCGGGCGACCGACAACCGCAGCCTCGGCAACCGAGGCATGCGAAACGAGCGCGCTCTCGACTTCCGCCGTGCCGAGACGATGCCCGGCCACGTTGAGCACGTCGTCGATGCGGCCGACGATCCAGAAATAGCCGTCCTTGTCGCGGCGTGCGCCGTCACCGGCGAAATACATGCCCTTGAGTTCGCTCCAGTAAGTTTTCTTGTAGCGCGCCTTGTCGCCCCAGATGGAACGCAGCATCGACGGCCACGGCTTGCGGATAACCAGCTTGCCACCGACGTTCGCCGGCACTTCCTTGCCGTTGTCATCCACGACGGCGGCATCCACGCCGAAGAACGGCAGCGTGGCCGTGCCCGGCTTGGTGGGCGTCGCGCCCGGCAGCGGCGTGATCATGTGGCCGCCGGTTTCCGTCTGCCACCACGTGTCGACGATCGGGCAGCGCCCGCCGCCGATGACTTTGTGGTACCACATCCACGCCTCGGGATTGATCGGTTCGCCGACCGTGCCGAGCAGGCGCAGCGAGCTGAGATCGTATTTCTTCGGCCACTCGTCGCCCCACTTGATGAACGCACGAATCGCGGTCGGCGCGGTATACATGATCGTCACGCCGTAATCCTAGAAGATTTTCCAGAAACGGCCGTTGTCGGGCCAGTTCGGCGCGCCTTCATACATGAGCGAGGTGCCGCCCATGGCCAGCGGCCCGTAGACAACGTAGCTGTGGCCGGTCACCCAGCCGACGTCCGCGGTGCACCAGTAGACGTCTTCATCGCGCAGATCGAAGACGTATTTGCAAGTGGTGTAGGCGCCGAGCAGATAACCGCCCGTGGTGTGCAGGATGCCCTTCGGCTTTCCGGTCGAACCGCTGGTGTAGAGAATGAAGAGCGGATGCTCGCTATCGAGTTCCACGGCCGGGCAATTCGCGTCGACGTACTCCAACTCGCGATGCCACCACACGTCACGGCCTTCCTCGATATGCACTTCATTGCCGGCGCGCCTGAAAACAATCACGCGCTTCACCGGATGACCGCCATCCTTGAGCGCGGCGTCGACATTCGCCTTGAGCGGGACGATCGCACCACGGCGATAACCGCCGTCCGCGGTGATCACCGCCACGGCGCCGCTGTCATGCACGCGGTCCTTGATCGACTCGGCGCTGAAGCCGCCGAACACCACGGAGTGGACGATGCCCAGACGCGCGCAGGCCAGCATGGCCACAGCGGCTTCGGGGATCATCGGCATGTAAATGATGACGCGATCGCCCTTCTTGATTTTGTTGCGCTTGAGCACATTGGCAAAGCGGCAGACGTCGCGGTGCAACTGCTGGTAGGTGATCACACGGCGCTCGCCGGGCTCGCCTTCGAAAATGATCGCCGCCTTGTTCTTGTGCGGCCCGTCGAGATGCCGGTCGAGGCAGTTCTCGGAGACATTGAGCTTGCCGCCGACAAACCACTTGGCAAACGGCTCCTTCCACTCCAGCACCTTTGACCACTTCTTATTCCACTTCAGCTCGGCCGCTTCCCGCGCCCAAAACTTGTCCGGTTTCTTAATTGATTCCTCCCACAGCTTTTTGTATTCAGCCATGGATTGGATCCGGGCTTTCTTGGAGAATTCTTTGGACGGCTTAAAAACGCGGTTTTCGATCAGGTGCGACTCGATATTGTTGCTCATGGGGTCAGGAGAAAAGAGAGAGTGCCTGTGCTAGCAGCGTGGCGCGCGGGCGACAAGGATTTGTGAAAAACATCCAACACCAACATCCCCTTTCCCGCTCCGATTGGTTAGCCGACAAACTCGACGTAACCGAATCGCTCGGGGGTGTGAAAATTGGCGCGACGCGGTGAGGACCATGCAGTGAGTTCACGCTCCACTCCCGGCGGACGGTCGATGCGGCAAAAGTTTGCCCGCCATTTCGCCCCGACCACAGGCGGTTCGGCGACCAGGCTGCGGAAAGGGATGGCGAGTTCTCCGCACCAACCGGTCGATGTCCGTCTCGCCGCCGTGCGCAGGTCCTCACAGCGCCAGGCAAAATCCTTTTTGTAACCGCTGCGACTCCGCCGTGCCACGACCTCGAGGACGGCATTCAGAGGGTTTAATTCGATCTCGAAATAGTGCTCCAAATCGCCGAACGGATCGACGAAGACCTCGACCACTTCCTCCTCGTAGAGCATGGCTCCGCGCTCCGTCGACGTCGCCCACACATGCGTATCGGCGACTTCAAACAGCACGCGCCACTCAGCGGCATTCCAGACCGACTTGACCATCGTGCCCTGCTGCGGAGCGCGGCCATCTGCGGCGAGGGTAAACGGGTGCGCTTCGATCCCCTGCCATATCGTGGCTGACGGCTCCGCGGCTACTTCACCAAGCACGCGCCGCTGGCAACGCATCATCGGGAGCATCTGCTAAAAGCTAGCGCCAGGCAGTCGCTTGCGTTTTGGAGCGCGCCAGTCCGCTGGCGCTTTCGAAAGTTGTGTCCCAAAGCGGTAGAGGACTCTGAGCATTACCCACATCTTTTTGTCGGTTTCAGGAATAGTGAAGAGGTCGGCCGCGGCTCAACTGGGAGGGGCGACTTCCTAGTCGCCCTGCGTCCCGTAGCGATGCCCAAAAAGAGAGGCGCTGCGCGCACCGATTTTTCGGTCAGCGACTAGGAAGTCGCCGCTCCCTGTGGCGTCACCCGCTATCGGCACCAAAGCTTCGCACAAAGATGTGGGTAATGCTGAGAGAGGACTACCGCACTTCAAAACGCTGCCGCGAAAAAGCGAGCCCAAGCTGCTTGACCGCGCGTCCGCCCTTACAGCGACGGCGGCTGAATATTGAGGATCGCCATGATTACCCCGCCGAAACCAATGATGGCCACGACAGCGAGAACGATCAGCGCCGTGCCCACCGGATCCTTCTTCTTCTTCTTCTTTTGGAAGGGCGAAGCATTGGCAAAATCCGCGGGACGCTTGCTCGAAGACGCCACCACGGCGTTGACTTCTTCCGCTTCCGGCAGCGGACGCGCTTCCGCCGGATTTTCCGAAACGTAGCTCGCCTCGATCTTACCGAAGACAATCTTGTCGCCGTCCTGCAGCTTGTGATCTTCCTCGCGGGGAATTTCCTTGCCGTTCAGCTCCGTGCCATTCGTCGAGCCAATGTCGCGCAAGACGTAATCACCGCCTTCCCCCAGCGTGAGAGTCGCGTGGTGGCTGGAGACGGAAATGTCTTCGATCTGCAGAGAATTGTCCGGGACACGACCTACGGTGACCTCGGCGTCGGTCAATTCATGGGTGATGGCGCCGGACTCAGGGAGGGAAACAATGATCTTGGGCATGGCGGGGAAAACTAACGGCCCGGCTGGGAGGTTTCAATGAGTTTGGCAAACTCTCTGAAAAAATAGCCGGCGTCGTTCGGCCCCGGGGCGGCCTCGGGGTGGTATTGGACGCTGAAAATGGGCAGCGACTTGTGCCGCAGGCCTTCCACGGTGTGGTCGTTCAGATTAATGTGCGAGACCTCCACCTCGCCGGGGAGCGAATCCGCATCCACGGCAAATCCGTGGTTTTGCGAAGTAATGGTCACCTTACCCGTGGCCACATCCTGCACCGGTTGGTTGCCGCCGCGGTGACCGAACTTCAGCTTGAAGGTCTTGCCGCCGAAGGCGTAGCCGAGCATCTGGTGCCCGAGGCAGATGCCGAAGATCGGCGTCCTGCCCATGAGCCCGCGCAGGTTCTCATGCACGTAGGTCAGCGCCGCGGGATCGCCGGGGCCATTGGAAAGGAAAACGCCTTCCGGCTTCATCGCCAGCACATCGGCCGCCTTGGTATCGGCCGGCACGACCTGCACCTGGAAGCCTTCCTGCCGCAAGCGCCGCAGGATATTTCGCTTCATACCGAAATCGTAGGCCACGATGCGATGCTTGACCGGCGGCAACTTTTCGAAGACTTCGCCGTTTTCCGTGACTTCCGTCGCCGCGCCATCCCCCTTCACGATGGTCCACGCCCGGCTCTCGCGATCCTCGGGATCCCAGGCGTACGGCGCTTCGGGCGTCACTTCCTTCACGAAATCCGAACCCGCCATCGGCGGTGCGGCCTTGGCGCGGGCCACGGCTTCCTCGGGCGTGATGTTGTCCGTGGTGAGGCAGCCCTGCATTGCGCCACGCGAGCGCAGATGCTTGGTCAGCGCCCGGGTGTCGATCCCCTGAATGCCCGGCACCTCCCATTTCTTCAAATACTCGTCGAGCGTGCCGCGCGAGCGCCAGCTGCTGGCCACGGGGCTCAATTCCTCGATCACAAATCCGCGCACATGCACCGCCGCGCTCTCGTCGTCGAGGTTATTCACGCCGTAATTGCCGATCTGCGGCGCCGTCATGGCCACGATCTGGCCACGATACGAAGGATCGGTGAGCACCTCCTGGTAGCCGGTCATGGAAGTGTTAAAACACACTTCCCCGACCGCCGAAACCGGAGAGCCAAAGGATTCGCCGACAAAGTACCGGCCGTCTTCAAGTGCAAGAATAGCGCGCATTAATTGTGACCGCCCATCATGCGCATTATCGCGAGAGGTGCGAAGGGAATTTTGCGTTCGCGCATAATTTTACGACGGTCGAGCCAGGGAAAACGCGATGGCGGTCTCGTCGGCTTCCTGCCAACGTATCCAAAGCCCCTATGGATGCAGAACGTCAGGAAGCTTATCGGCACTTGCTCTACACGGTGTTTCTTCACCTGCGTGCCGGCCGGACGGAAACAATCGGATGGAATCCGCTCGCATGGCGGCGGGCTACTTCCCGACTGCGGCTCAACCAAGCGCTCGCGGACTACTTTCATAACCTCGCCCTGTTCTCGGTCTGGCGCTTCGAAAACTTCGACGAACACAAATTCTGGCAGGGCATCGAGCGCTTGGGACGACGGCATGGCTCTGAACTGGTCGAACGTTATCGTCGGATCTTTGACGACTATGTTGCTGGGCGAGCCGCGCGTACTTCGTAAGAAATTTTCCCATCTTCAATTCAATGAAACCCAACATCGTCTGGTACGACATTCCCGCGCTCGATCTCGATCGGGCCATCCAATTTTATTCCGCGGTGCTCGGCGCGCCGGTGAAGAAAGAGACCGTCGGGGATATCCCACTCGGATGGTTGCCCGCCGAGGATGGCGGGCAGATGGGATGCGTGTGCGTGGCGAAGGATTTCAAGCCTTCGGCCGGTGGCGTGATGATTTACCTAAGCGTAAATGGCCGACTCAAAACCGCCGTCGAGGCGGTGCGAGCCAACGGCGGCAAGGTGCAGAGCGATATCCATTCGATCGACCCCTACGGCTTTCGCGCGGAAGTGCTGGATTCCGAGGGCAACTGCATCGCCTTGCGTTCGGAGACGGAAGTGTAGTTTACTCAGCGGCGGTATGGACTGGATCACGGAAAGCATCGCCATCGGCAACTATCTGGACGCTGAAAACGAGGAATTGCGCCGTGCCAACGATATTCGGTCCATGCTTTGTCTGAACGGCAAGTGGCGTGGAGTCAGGCCGGAATCCATCCAACTGGACGCCTTGGATACCTACGATTTGCAGGATGGGCCAGGCAATAATCCGGACATCTTTCGCCGGGCGGTTGAGAGCGTTGGGCGTCTCTCCAGGCTCCATCCCAAGCTTCTGGTGCAATGCCACGCAGGACGCAGTCGCTCGGTCATCGTTGTAGTCGCACACCTCATGCGCACTCGCGGGTGGAGTGCCCGGGAAACGCTTTCCTTTGTCGCTTCCAAACGAGAGATCGCCCTCACACCGGGGATCGAATCGCTGCTCGAAGTTCCCTTTCTGCGCGTAGCTGCTCCTTAGCGAAGGGACTAAAATGATCCAGGTATGACTTTGCCAGCAGCATTGCCTATGATCCAGGTGTCGCGCTGCTTGTTTACCGTCATGCCACGATTGCTTCTTCTCCTCGCTCTGCTGGTGCTTGCGGTGTCGGTTCACGCCGCGCCTGCGCCGGCACTCAATCTCTCTCCGGCGGAGCAGGCCTTCCTGCACGCGCACCCGGTGTGGCGCATCGCGGGGGAACCGGCGCCGCCCTTCCAATGGATCGATGACAAGGGCACTTTCCGCGGCATCGGTGCCGATTACCGGGCGATCCTCGAAAGCCGCCTTGGCATCCGGCTGGAGCCGGTTCGGGCGGATTCCTGGCCGGTCAGCCTCGAACAATTGCGCCACCACGAGTGCGACATTTCGCTGCTCACGGCCGAGACCCCGGATCGCGACGTCTTCCTGCTCTTCACCGAACCGCTGATCGTGCTTCCACCCGCCATCATCACGCGGGTGGACAATCGGCAGATCAAAACACTCGCCGACCTGGCCGGCAAACGAACCACCGTGGCCCGCGATTGGCCCATTCACGAATTGCTGGTCAAGGATCACCCGGAAATCACGCTGCTGCCGCGGGAGGATGTCGGAGGTGCGATCTCAGCAGTCGCCCTCGGCGATGCCGACGCCTATGTGGGCGATCTCGCTTCCGCGACGCAAGCCATCGACCGGCTCGGTATCCGCAACCTGAAAGTCGCCGGCGAATCGCCTTACCAATTTCCCTTTCGCATTGCAGTGCGCAAAGACTGGCCCGAAGCCGTCGCCTTGCTCAACAAGGCCATCGCGACCATCACCCCCGAGGAACATGCCGCGATCCATCACAAATGGATCGTCATGCGCAGCGAAGGCCTCTCCTGGGAGCGCGTGCTCATCTATGCGCTGCCGATCCTGATCGGCAGCGTGGTGCTCACTCTGCTCATGGCCAACCGGCGACTTTCCCGGGAGGTCGCGCAGCGCAAACAAACGGAAGCGGTGCTCCGGGAGACCGAGGAACGGTGGAACTTCGCCCTCGAGGGAAGCCGCGACGGCGTATGGGATTGGAACGTGAAGACCAACGAAGTATTCTTCTCCCAACGCTGGAAGACGATGCTCGGCTTCACCGATGAGGAATTGGCCAACCGGCTCGACGAATGGACCAGCCGGGTGCATCCCGACGACCTCGACCGGACGCTCGACGCGGTCCAGCAGCATTTGCGCGGCGAGACGCCGGATTACAAGGTCGAGCATCGCGTCCGGGCGAAAGACGGGAGTTACCGCTGGATTCTGGCCCGCGGCCAGGTCGTCACGCGCGATGAAAAAGGCGCCCCCACCCGCATGGTCGGCACACACACCGACATCACCCAACGCCGGCAGTCCGAACAAACGATCCGCAGCGCCAAGGAATTCGCCGAGGAACTGATCCAGACGACCAATGCGATGGTCGTGGGTCTCGACAAGGCGGGCAACTTCACCATCTTCAACCGCGCGGCGGAGGAAATCACCGGCTACACTTTCGAGGAGCTGAAGGGCCGGAATTGCTGGGAAACCCTCGTTCCGCGCGATCGCTTTCCGGAAGTGGTGGCGGCGATCGGGCCGGAGTCCCCCGGGCTGCGACCGCGCTATGAGAATCCGATTCTGACCAAGTCCGGCGAAGAGCGCTTCATCGTCTGGCAAAACGGCGTGATCCGTGAAGGCGGGGAGGAAGTCGGGACCGTTTCTTTCGGGATCGACATCACCGACCGACGGCGTGCCGAGCAGGAGTTGCGGCGCAACGAAGAGCAGCTCGAGGAAACGGTCCGCCGCCGCACGTCCGAACTGGAGCAGGCCGAACGCCGCTTGCGAGAAGTGACCAATCGTATCCCCGGCGCGGTCTATCAATTCGTTCGTCGCACCGACGGCTCATTCGCCTTCGAGTTTTGCAGCGAAGGGATGGGGGACATGCTGGGAGTGAGCAGCGCGGACGCCGTGCGCGATGTCGAGACCGTTTGGGCGGTGATTCATCCGGACGACCTGACCGCACTCGTCGTGCAGGCCAACGAGTCCGCCGAGCGAATGACTCGCTACGAACAGGACCTGCGCATTCAGCAGCCGGATGGACGGCGTTGGTGGATTCGAGCGGAGTCCGAGCCGCAACGGCGCCCGGACGGGAGCACCTTGTGGAACGGCAGCATCATGGACATCACGGAACGCAAGTCGCTCGAGGAGCAACTCGCCGTGGCAAAGAGCGCCGCCGAGGCGGCCAACCAGGCCAAGAGCGCCTTCCTGGCGAATATGTCGCACGAGATCCGCACGCCGATGAATGCGATCCTCGGCTTTTCCCAGCTCCTCTTGCGCGACACCGCGCTGACGGCAGTGCAACGGCAGAATCTCGATACCATCAATCGTAGCGGCGAACATCTTCTGACTTTGATCAATGACGTCCTGGAAATGTCGAAAATCGAAGCCGGGCGCGTGACGGTGCATTCCAGCAACTTCGACCTGCATGCGCTGCTCGATGACCTGGACCGGATGTTCCGCCTGCGCACAGATGCGCGACGCCTGCATTTTTCCATCGAGCGTGCGACCGACCTCCCGCAATACGTGAAGGCGGACGAAGGCAAGCTGCGGCAGATTTTTACCAATCTCATCGGCAACGCGGCGAAATTCACCGAGCAAGGCGGGATCGCGGTACGAGTGAAGGCCACGCCGATCGGCGGGCAATCGCTGCGGCTGCACGCTGAAGTCGAGGATACCGGGCCGGGAATCGCGGACGAAGACATGCCACGGCTTTTCCGCGAGTTTGAGCAAACCGAAAGCGGGCTGCGGACCGGCGGCGGCACGGGGCTCGGACTGGCCATCAGCCGGAGGTTTGCCCGGCTCATGGGAGGAGACATCGGCGTGGAGAGCATTCGGGGACGTGGGACGACGTTTTCTGTCGAAGTGCAGGTCGAGGAGGGCGAAGCCGCAGCGGTCCGCGCTCGTGCCGACCAGCGGCGGGTGCTCCACTTGGATGCGGCCAGCGACGGAATGCGGGTCCTCATCGCGGATGATAAAGCGGAGAATCGCCTCTTTCTTGAACAACTGCTCCAGCCGCTCGGCTTCCGCACGCGCTCCGTCGCGGATGGGGCCCAGGCAGTGAAAGTGTTTGCCGCGTGGCGGCCCCGGCTGGTGCTCATCGACCTGCGGATGCCTGTCCTCAGCGGCGACGAGGCGATTCGCCAAATGCGCGCGCTATCTGACGGCAAGGAAGTGGCCATCATTACAATCACGGCCAGCGCTTTTGAGGAAAATCGCCGCGAAGTCATCGACGCGGGGAGCGATGACTTTCTGGGCAAGCCATTCCGGGAAGCGGAGTTATTTGAAAAGATTGGACGGCTAACCGGCGCCGGGTTCGTCCATGCAGAAGATGCAGAAGCTACAGCGCCGAATGGGAGCATTCGCCTTTCCCGCGAGCAGGTGGAAAACGCCCTGCCGGCCGAGCTCCGCTCCCGGCTGCGTGCCGCGGCGGTGCGCGCCGATTTCGACCAGATGCTCGCCCTCCTCGGCGAGGCGGGACCGGCGGCATCGGACGTGGCCGCCGAACTTCGCGGGTGGGTTGAACGCTTTGACTATCAGAGCTTGCTTTCGGTACTCGAACCGCAAAACGTAGAGACATGAATGAGGATTCGTTGCCAGCTGACGCGCCTGACATCCTCGTGGTGGACGACACACCGGCGAACTTGCAACTGCTGACGGGGATGCTGAAGGAACGGGGCTACAAAGTGCGGCCCGTTCCCAGCGGCAAGCTGGCTCTCCTGGCCGCGAAGAATGCGCCTCCCGATCTCATCCTGCTCGATATCAACATGCCGGAATTGGACGGCTACGAAGTCTGCACGCAACTCAAGCGGGACGAGCGGACGCGCGATGTGCCGGTGCTGTTCATCAGCGCGCTCAACGAGACGATGGACAAGGTGCTCGCCTTCGGCGTGGGTGGACTGGATTACATCACCAAGCCGTTTCAATTCGAGGAGGTCGATGCCCGCGTGGCCGCGCACCTCAAGTTGCGCCGGCTGCAGCTCGACCTCGCGGTGCGCAACCGGGAATTGCAGCGGAACAACGAGGAACTGCGACGTCTGCAGGAATTGCGCGACAATCTCACCCAGATGATCGTGCATGACCTTCGCTCGCCATTGACGGGGATCTTTGGCACCTATGAACTTCTCGCCCTCGAAGCCGACAAGCTGTCGCCGGAGATCCAGAAGATGATCGAACTTTCCCAGGGGTCGCTCGATCAGATCCTTTCGATGATCAATTCGCTGCTCGACGTGAGCAAGATCGAGGCGGGTGAATTACAACTGCATCGGTGCGATTGCGACCTCGTCGCCCTGGCCCGCGAGGCCGCCGATATGCTGGCGGGTATCGGCGGCAAACGGCGCGTCTTGATCGAGCCGGAGAGCGAAAACCTGCGGCTGTCGATTGACCGCGACCTGATCTTTCGGGTCCTGCAAAATCTGCTCGGCAACGCCCTCAAGTTCACCAAACCGGCAGGAGAGATCCGCGTTCGCCTGGAGCGCCGGAACGATCGCGTCCGGGTCAGTGTCATCGACAATGGGCCCGGCATCTCTCCCGAATATCATCGTCGGATTTTCGAGAAGTTCGGCCAGGTCGAATGCGCAACGACGCGCACGGGAACCGGTCTTGGTTTGACCTTTTGCCGGTTGGTGATCGAGGCCCACGGTGGCGCCATCGGGGTGGTCAGCGCCATGGGCAAAGGCAGCACTTTTTGGTTCGAACTACCCGACATCCAATAATGGTGCGCCGGCAACACGGCGCATATTTCGCTCGCCCGTTCCGTTCTCTTCGAGCAAAACCGTCTCACGCGAAAATGACCTCTCGATCCTTCTCCCGGCTCACGCAAGCGTTCTGGACCGCGGTCTTCATGGGTTCGCTCGCTGCCTGCGGCGACGTCAAGCTCACCCACACCGATCCCAACGCTCAACAGCCCGTGACGCGGAAGTCCGGCGCTGCCACCACTGGGACGGAGCCCGCCGCCAATCCATCCGCCGCTGCGCCGACGGGGGCCGCAAAGCCAGACGCTGCCGCGGCATCGACCAAGCCGAGCGCTTTGGATTCGCAAATCTCCGGCCTGCGCCAGCAGGTCGCAGCGCGCCGTCAATACAACGAGGAATTGCGCAATTTCGTGGCCAGCAAGGAAAAGCAACTGGCGGCCATTCTCGCTTCGGACCGCTCAGCGGGACCGGGCGCACAGGAGTTTGACCTGCGCACTTCGATCGCCTCGAAACTCGCCGAACTCGACCGTGAATCGCCGGCCTGGCAGGAGAAGATCGACGCGCACAAAGCCGTGCTGAGCAAGGCAGGCGACGATCCACACGCCGATGACTTGAAGAAGCAGATCGACGACTTTTCCGAGCAGCGAACGGAATTGCTGCCGCCAGCGCGCGAAGCTGGCGACACTGCCGGACCAACTCAAGAGCACGCCGGCGATCAAGCAGTGATGCGAAAAAATTGAAAGCGCTCCGGAGCGACAATCAGCAGTCGCCTTTCCGGAGCGCCTTCAGAGGATGCCCCACTCATGCCGTCGAGACGGAGTTCCACGTTCCCCCTAAGGTTAACGGGCGGATGACCTGGGACGGGCTTCGGTCTTCCTAAAAAGGCATGACCTAAACTCGCCCACCCCGGCCTCCTGAGCATATGTTAATTACCGGATCGGGATTTCCACCCTTTGGTCGAACACAGCAGGGCAAAGCGGCAAAGAATCTGGTAGAACAACAACCCTTGGAAACGGGCCATCGCTCTGCACTGACTCTGCTAAAAATTGGGAAAGATCATTCGCGGAGCGTCACAGCGAGCGCAGTTTTCAGGCGCTCCTTCAACCGTGTATGCGCCGCGTTCACTTCGTCGGCGGTGAGTGTCCTTTCGGTGCTGCGATATGTCAACGAATATGCCAGCGATTTTTTGTCCGCGGGAATGCGCGCACCGCTCGGATCGGCGAAAACGTCGAAAAGTTCGACATCGGCGAGGAGCGGTTCGTTGGCGCCGCGCAGCGTCTGCTCGATCTGCGCGTGCGCGAGTTGGAGCGGCGCGAGGAGGGCGATGTCACGGGCCGTCGCCGGAAAGCGGGGAATCTCGCGATACTTCTTCACTGTCGAGAGCGCGGGCAATGCGCCCAGATCGATCTCCGCGAAGAGCACCGGCGAGGTCGCGTCGATACTCCGCGCATCCTTCGGCCAGAGCTGACCGGCGAAGCCGACGGGCTTGCCATCAACATGAATCGCGAGGGCCAGCGCGAGCGCGGAATTTTCATCCGCGGCGAAAGTCGTCTGCGCGCCGAGGAGCGCGGTGACCACGCCCTTGAGCTGGAAGAAATCCACTTCACTCCCCTCGCCTGCGCGCCACGAACGCTCGGCACCGGGACCGCTCATGACGAGCGCCAGGTGCGTCGATTCCTCAGCGCCCTGCGCGGAGAAAACGCGACCGACTTCGCACAAGCGGACCATCTTCGCGCCCGCCCGCACGTTGTCGCGCAACGCCTGCAGCAAGCCGGGCAGCAGGCCCGGACGCAGGATGACCTGCTCGTCGTTCATCGGATTTTTCACCCGGCGACGATTTTCCGGAAGATCGTGCAACAGACCGAGGCCGGGCATCGCTTCGCCAATGAGCATGAGCGTGCGGGCCTCGGCGAACCCTTGCGCGACCAGATTGCGGCGCAGGCTCATGGCACGGTCGTAGGCACGATCGGTCGCGGAGGCCGGAGCAAATTGCGCCTGCGCTCGCGCGGGTACGGCTTCGATGCCGACCACGCGGGCGATTTCCTCGATCAAATCGATCTCGCGCTGCAGGTCTGGACGGAACGACGGGATCTCCCAGCCGCCCTCCGCTTTCTGCAAACCAAAACCGGTGAGAATGGCGTCGATCCGCGCTTCCGGAAGCTCCAGACCGAGGAGCAAGGCGACCCGCTGCGGACGCAAGGCCACCGTATGCGTGAAGACGGTGCCGTCGTTTTCGTGCAGCACCGCCGCGGGATCGAAAGCCACGCGCGAGTCGGGACCGTGGCCGATGCCGAGGTCGCCAATCGTGCCGCCGGCGATCTCGAGAATGAGCCCGGCCGCACGTTGTGAGGCGAGAATCACGCCGTCGATATCCACGCCTCGCTCGAAGCGATAGCTGGAGTCGCTGGCCAGTCCGAGAGTCCGCGAAGTGCGGCGGATCGTTGGCCCATCGAAATGCGCGCTTTCGAGGATGATATTGTGGGTGGTCTCGGTCACGCCACTGCCTTCGCCGCCCATCACACCACCGAGCGCGAGCGCGCGCTTTTCATCGGCGATGACGATGTGCTGCGGCGAGAGCTTGTAGGTCTTGCCGTCGAGCGCGACGAATTCTTCGCCCTCCGCACCGACGCGCACGCGAATGTCGCCATCGAGGCGATCGGCGTCGAAAGCGTGCAGCGGCTGACCGAGCTCGAACATCACGTAATTGGTGATATCGACGATGTTATTGATCGGGCGCAGGCCGACGGACTCGAGCTTGCGGCGCAGCCAATCCGGACTCGGCCTCACCTGCACATTGGAAATTTCCAGTGCGGTGTAGAGTTGGCAGCCGGCGGGTTCCACATTGACCGCATTCGTGCCGAAGCCTTCCGGCTTCACGGTGCTCCGTGGCACGGTGAAGGTCTTGCCAGTCAGCGCCGCGATCTCCCGCGCGATGCCCCACGTGGCTGAGCAGGTCGGCCCGATTCGGCGTGATTTCGAGATCGAGCACGGTATCTCCCGGGAAAAGCTCGGAGAGCGGTGCGCCGACCTTCGCCTCGGGAGACAGGATCAGCAGGCCATCTTCTCCCTTGGGCATCCCGAGTTCTTCAGCGCTGCACATCATGCCCTGCGATTCCACGCCGCGCAGTTTGCCGACCTTGATCTTGAAATCCGGTCCCAGCACGGCGCCGGGCAGGGCCAGCGGCACCTTGTCGCCCACCTTGTAATTTTTCGCTCCGCAGACGATCTGCCGCGGGGTACCGCTGCCATCATCCACCTGGCACACGCTCAAGCGATCGGCATTCGGGTGCTGCACGCTTTCGCGAATCTGCGCCACGACGACATTCGGGATATTCACCCCGTGCGTTTCCACGCCTTCCACTTCCACGCCTGCCAGCGTGAGGAGATCGACGAGTTGGGGCACCGTCGCGGGGAGTTCAACGAGTTCGCGGAGCCAGTTTAGTGAGACTTTCATGGGAAAAAAGAGGGTCGATACCAAAGCGCTCCTGAAGCATTCCGGCAAGTCTCAAAGGGAGGAAAGGCGGAACATCCAACACCCAACACCCAACATCGAACATCCAATGGAAGAGACGCTACCGTAGCGCGCTTGCGTCGTTGGTTATTGGCCGTTGGATGTTCTGCCGATAAATCTGTCATACAAACAGCCTCCGCGTGTCACTCACTCACGCCCATGAAAAATGGACCACGCCGAGATCCTCTCCCAACTCGAAACCCTGCATCCCGACGCCTTCGGGTGGGCGGTGAGTTGCGCCGTGGGCAATTGGCATCGAGGCCAGGATGTGTTGCAGGCGGCGTATGCCAAGGCCTTGCGCGGGACGGTGCGGTTCGACGGGCGTTCCTCTTTCAAGACCTGGTGGTTTGGCGTGATCCGCTTTACCGCGCTCGAGGAAGCGCGCCGCTCCCGCCGGTGGCTGGCCTTTTTGGACCGCTGGCGCGCCCAACCCGATGCGCAGGAAACAGTGGCGGAACCGGCCGCGGACGATTTCGAATTGCAGGCACTGGCCGCCGCCTTGCGCGAACTTTCCGAGCGCCAGCGCGAAGTGCTGCACCTCACTTTCTATCAACGCTTGAGCCTCAGCGAAGCAGCCGAGGTGATGCAGGTCTCCATCGGATCTGCCCGCCAGCATTACGACCGAGGGAAAAAGCGGTTGCGCGAATTTCTTCAAGCCCGGAGAGCCATCCATGAATGAGCCGATGCCAGACGACGAACTGGATAGCCGTTTCACCCGCCAGCGCAAGGTGGACCGCCAAAACGCGCCTTCGTTCCACGCCATGCGCACGCGCAGTCTCGAAACGCCGCCGGGCGGTCAGTCCGAAAGGTCGACGCTGTGGTGGGGCTGGGTGTCGGGGAGCGTGGTGGCGCTCGCCCTGGCGATCGCAGCATGGCAGCACACACATCCCCATCCGGCGCCACGCCAGCGGCAGCCCGAGCTCCTTGCGCAACAACTCGATGCCATCGACGCCGCTCTGCAAAAGACCATGGCGGCGCAACACGATCTCTCCGCCTGGCAATCGCCGACCGACTTCCTCATCCCACCCATCCAGCACCTCGACCAACCATGAAAACCGCCCTATCCCTCCTCACCGCCGCCCTGCTCGCGGTCCTGCATTCCGCGTCAGCCGAAAATCCGCTCGAAAGCGAACTCTTCCCACCCGACTTCCTCCTGAACCAGCGCGAAACGCTCGGGCCTAAATGAATCCCAGCTCCAGGATATCCAGGCGATCGTCCAGGATGTGCAGCCAAAGTTCGAAAACCTCAAAGGGCAGCTCGAAGATCGCGCCAAGGCCTTTCAGGAAGCGCTCCATCAGGCGAAGCCCGATGTTGCCCTAACCGAGGATAAGCTTCGGGCGATGCTGACCCAGGAAAATGAGATGAAGCTCCTGCAAGTCCACCTCATGTTGACCCTGCGCAGCAAGCTCACCCCCGAGCAGGTCGATAAGGCCCGCCAACTGCGCGCGCAAATGCCACAGCAGGCGGCCGCCAACGATCCACGAGAAGGCCTTCCCGAGCGGCTGCAAAAGAAATTCCAGCAACTCAAGGCTGCGGTCGAGGAGAAGGCTGCTGGGGGCGCGCCCCCGGATGGGATCGTGAAACAGGTCGGCGCCATCCAGCAGCTCGTGCAACAGGGCAAACCCTTGGAGGCCGAACGCCAACTGGATCAACTCATCAGCGAGCTGCGCGACGGCAAGAAGAAGCCCTGACACATTCGCCGCGCATCCCCCCAACATTGCCCGCGGATGAAAGCCGCCGAACATGGGACGTAAACTCATCCGCACATGCCTTTGGCTCGTCGGCGGGCTCGCGCTGATCGTTGTCGGAATCTTCCTCTACTTCCGCATTACCGAGCCAAACCCGGCCAAAGGTCCCGTCGCGCCGCTCAAGCAGCAGCAAGGCGAAACCAGCTATCGACTGTTGATCATCGAGGGCGCGCCCGTCGAGCCCGACAGTTACGGCATCTACGACCCGAGCATCGAATACAGCCGCGATGGCTCCGTCGGTTGGCTGCTCTATTCATCCGTCACCGGCAATTACAGGCCGGCTGGCAAATACGTGCACACCTGCCTGGCGCGCACGACTGATCACGGCCGCACCTGGACCTACGTCGGTCGCATCAATACCTCAGCCGATGGCACGCTCGATCTCGGCGATGGCCGAAAGCTGGACGGCGTCTGGCGCTACGAGGTTTCCACCTTGGTCCGCGACGATGGCGCCCCGGAAGGCGACTGGAAGCTCTTCGTGCACAAATATTTCTGGAGCCCGCAAAAGGACCGGATGTTTGCCTACGGTTGGATCGCGATGCGCACGGCGCACGACCCGGCGGGGCCTTGGTCGGAAGAGGTGCCGCTCTTCGGCGCCGGCCGGAATCCACCGGCGCCGTATCATCACACGCAAGTCGATGTCAACGCGCTGAGTCCCGATCTGAGCCATCAGGTGACTTATTCGGAGATGGGTTCGCTCTGCCACGACGGCAGCCTCTACCTGAGTCTCGGAGCGATGTGGTTTCTCGGCCCGGACAAGATCGTGCTCCTGCGCTCTCGCGACCATGCCAGGACCTGGGAATTCGTGCACACGCTGGTCACGCGCGACGATGCGAAAGCGCTCGGCTACAGTTGGCTGGATGGCTCCAGTCTCGCTGCGGATCACGGCCACTTTTTCCTGCTGGTCACTCCCGGTTCCCGCAAGCTGATGCACGACGGCACGCTTGCTTTTGAGTTCGACTCGCTCGAAAACGGCACACTCAAACGGGACAGCGCAGGCCATCCGACCATTGCCACTTATTTCCCGGTGCAATCCTCGCTCCTTTCCGGCCCCGGCGGCGGCCAGAGCGATTACGACGAGCACAACACCGGCGGCGGACTCCTCATGCCGCAGTTCGATCTCCGCGCCTACCCTCACGTGTTCCAAATCTTCAGCACCGGCCGCAAGCTCACCGCCCCTTGAGCTCTGGTCTCCGTGCTGCCAGAAAACATCCGCCGGCCAGCAGGCCTGAAACGACGATAACGATGATGGCGAGCGGCTTCGGCTGACTCCAGGAAGAGACTGTGCGGGTCCATTTATCCGCCAGCGCGCCAGTCTTGCCGAAGTAGACTTCCGTATCGTGGGCATAACGGCGCGAATCGTCCGGAGCCAGCGCCGAGTCGGCATACACCGTCCCGTCGGTCGCGGGTGGCGCCGACCAGTAAATCAAGGCGCCGAGGCAGATACCGACAAAGAGAATTATGGCTCCGCAACGCTGGAACAGCGTGCGGTGAGCGGGCGACATTGGCGTCATTCGCTGGAAACGTCGCTGGACGGCGACACGAATCAAGCCGGTTTTGGCTTTTGAGGCCGGCGAATTGGAAGGGAAGCCTCCAGATTACGGTTAAACCGCGAATGGACGCGAATGAGCGCGAATAAGAGGAGGTTTGCAACTTCTATCTCCGTCCATTCGCGTCAATTCGTGTTCATTCGCGGTAACAGGATTCATTTCTTAGCGTCGCCGTCCTTTGTGTCACAATTTTTCGCGCATCCGGAACGCTATTGCGCGACGCATGAGGCTCGGACACATTCACCACCATGTCGACGCTGCCGACGGGCACCATCACGTTTCTATTCTCCGATATCGAAGGCAGCTCCAAGAAGTGGGAGCAGCATCCCGACGCCATGCGGGTGGCTCTCGCCGCGCACGACAAAATGCTGCGCACGGCCTTCGAGTCCGAGGGTGGGTATGTTTTCAAAACGGTCGGGGACGCTTTTTGCGTGGCGTTCGACACGGCGTTGCAGGCACTTCTGGGGGCATTGCAGGCGCAACGCGCACTGCGCGCGACCACATGGGAAGGAATCGACGAATTAAAAGTGCGCATGGCGCTCCATACCGGCGCGGCGGAACATCGCGATGGCGATTACTTCGGCCAGTCGCTCAACCGCGTGGCGCGCATCCTTGCGTCGGCGCACGGCGGACAGGTGCTGTTTTCGCTGCCGACCGAAGAACTGGTGCGCGACCACTTCCCCCCTGGCATCCAGTTACGCGCTCTCGGTGAGCATCGTCTGCGCGATCTCGCCCGCCCCGAGCATCTCTTCCAACTCCTCGCGCCCGATCTGCCCTCGCAATTTCCCGCGCTGCGCTCGCTGGAAAGCGTGCCGAACAATCTCCCCGTCCAGCTCACCAGCTTCATCGGCCGCGAACGCGAACTCGCCGAGGTGAAACGCCTGCTCAGCAGCACGCGTCTGCTTACGCTCACCGGCAGTGGCGGCACGGGCAAGACCCGGCTCTCGCTGCAAGTCGGCGCGGAATCACTCGAGCAATACCACGATGGCGTGTGGTTCGTGGAATTCGGCACCATCGAGGATGGCGCGCTGGTCATCGAGGCGGTCGCCGCGGCGCTCGACCTGCGCCAGGAACCGGAACGTTCGTTGGTCGCGACGCTGACCAGTTTCCTGCGCAATAGACAGCTCCTGCTCATCTTCGACAACTGCGAACACGTCGTCGCCGCCTGCGCGCGCCTCGCCGAGACTCTGCTGCGCTCCTGCCCGCAGCTTCGCATCCTAGCCAGCAGCCGCGAGCCGTTGAGCATCGCCGGCGAAACGGCGTGGCCGCTGCCGCCCCTCTCCCTGCCCAACCATTGGCGTGATCTCGGCGATGGGCCGGACGCCTTCGAACGCCTCTCCGAATACGAAGCCGTACGCCTCTTCATCGATCGCGCGACGCTCGCCCGCCCGTCCTTCCAGGCGACGAATGAAAACATCGTGACCATCGCGCAAATCTGCTGGCGGCTCGACGGCATCGCGCTGGCCATCGAGCTGGCCGCCGCGCGCATTCGCGTCCTCACGCTCCAGCAGATCGTCGAGCGTCTCGACGACCGCTTTCACCTGCTCACCACCGGCAGTCGCACGGCCGTTCCGCGCCAGCAGACCCTGCGCTCCCTCATCGACTGGAGCCACGATCTGCTGAGCGAATCCGAACGGGTCCTCTTGCGCCGCCTCTCCGTTTTCGCCCGCGGCCGCACGCTGGAATCCATCGAGGCCGTCTGCTCGGACACCGTGCTGGAATCCTGGCAGATCGTGGACCTGCTCACCCAGCTCGTGGACAAATCGCTGGTCTATGTCGAGAAAGGGCCGTCCTCGACCGCTCGCTATTACATGCTGGAGTCGATCTGGGATTACGCGAATGAGAAACTCGTGGCGGCTGGCGAGGCGGATACCTTTCGCGCCCGCCACCTGGCTTACTTCGCGGCTTATGCGGAGAAGATTTCCCCGCAATTGCGCGGCCCGCAGCAGAAGGAATGGCTCGAGCGCGCGGAGCATGAGGACGTGAATTTCCGCTTCAGCATCGAGACCAGCGAGGAACTGCCCGGCGAGGTGACGAAAGGCTTACGGCTCATGACCGCCATGCAGCGCTTCGTCGAAGTGCGCGGGCTTTTCAAAGAAGCGCGGGAGCATTTCACCAAGCTGCTCGCACATCCCGATGCTGCGGCGCGCGATCTTCTCCGCGCCCGCGCCCTGGCCGCGGCCGGCCGACTTTCCTGGATTGCCGATGACATGCCCGCCACCGTCGCGCTGCATACCGAGGCGCTGGAAATCTTCCGTGAACTCGGCGACAACCGCGGCGTCGCGCAAGCGCTGGCCGATCTCGGTTTTCACGCGTTGGAGGACAGGGATCCGGTGAAGGCCAAAGCATTGCTCGACGAAGCATCCGCCGTCGCGGCGCCGCTAAATGACCCGCGGCTTCTGGCGCACATCCAGCATATCCGCGGCGTCACCGCGGCTAACGAGGGCGACTTCGCCGGCGCCTTTGCACTGGAGGAGCAAGGCCTCTCGTATTACCAACAGATCGGCGATGCCTGGCTGGGGATCATTCTTGCCTGGAACGTGGGGGTGAACGCCACGGTGCTCGGCCGCTTTGCCGATGCGCACACGCATCTCACGAATTGCCTGCGGATCGGCCTCGAACTCGGCAACCGCTGGGGCGCATCCTATCCGCTGGAAGCCCTGGCCACGCTGGCCGTGGCCGAACGACAATACGATCGCGCCGCGCGTCTCTTCGGCGCGGGAGAAGCGCAACGGAGCCGCAGCGGACTCGTCCCGCAAGCCGCTGATCACCCCGCGATGCGGTCCGTGCTCGCCGCAGCCACTGATTTCCGTGGCCCCGCCGTGGAGCAAGCCCGCCTCGAAGGCCGGGCGTTGAGCCTGGATGCCGCTGTCGCCCTGGCACTGCACAAGGACTAAGACATCGCGGCGCGCCTGCGCTCAGCGCAGCCAGCGCCCTACCCGCCCACCCACTCGGCGCAGCGTTCGCCGAACCACCTCGCCCGCGCTCCTTGCCGCCCGACCGATGGCGCCGCCGCGATTTTTCCACGAGACGCGGCGTTCATTCGCGGCAGTGCGCTTTTCGGTATTCCACGGATAGCCGCGGAATTCCGGATTCGGCCGCGTGGGCCCGCGAAAGGCCAGGATGTAAGCGCGGCGCGGCTGGTCCGATTGATTCGGCCCCGCTCCGTGGAGCGTGCGGCAATGGTGGATCGCTGCCCCGCCCGGCGGTAACGGGCAATGCGTCGCATGCTCCGGTTGAAAGGGGCCGATACATTCCAGCGCGGTCACACGCGGATCGTTATTCGGCGAATGATGCTCGAGCACCGGCCCCAGATGACTGCCGGCGATATAGCGCATACAACCATTGACTTCCGTCGCCTCCTGCAAGGGCATCCAGATGCTGATCTGCTCGTAATCCGTGCCCGGGTCGTCGCGATGCGCTTCGTCCTGATGCCATGGCGTGGCGGCGCCGAAGTGCGGCGGTTTCAGGATCGCATGCTCAAACCATGGCTCGGTTTCCGGCCCGAGCAATTGCCGGGCAATGGCCAGTGCGTTCGCACGAAACTGCGTCTCTCGCAATTCGGGCGCGAATTCCACGGGATTCAATATCTGCGGCAACCTGGCCGGCCCCTTCCCATCATCAGTGCCCGCCAAATCAAACTGCGCGCCCTTTTTCCAGCCGGCGCCTTTCTCGAAAAGCCGATCGAAAATGCGGCGCAACTGCTCCACCTCCTCCGCTGGCGCAATCGCCTCCAGCGCCAGAAAGCCGTCGCTCCGAAAGCGGGCGGTTTGCTCGGGGGAAAGCGGGAGAGAACTGGACATGGGAATCCTTTCCTACCAGCAAGGAGTGCGCCCAGGGCCCAGCAGTTTGTAAACGTCTATTTTCGCAAACCGGTTTCGTAGACGAACCACTCGGGCTTGAGATCAGCGAGTGGGCCCTGAAGTTTCTCGAGTTCCTGCTCCGGCCCATGCAGCTCCAGGCGAATTAGGTCGGACAACTTCAGCATCTCCGCGAGGATATCCCCCACATTTTGCAAATGGGCCAGCGCCCCTTCCGCGTTGGTATAAGCTTCGCGGCAGAAGACGACGTCGCCATGGATCGTGAATTCATAGAAAACACAACCCGGCTCCGAGGTCGTTTTCTCGACGAACTTCGGCAGCAGCGCGCGGGCGGCTTCGAGTTTGCCGGGATGAACTTTGAAGTAAGGATGAATGGAGACGGCGGGCTGGCTCATGGGTGGATGGGGTTGAGAAATCAGTGGTGGGTTTCCGCGGCAGTGACGAAGACATCCCCTTCCCCGAGACGGCGCTTGTACAGTTCGATGGCCAGGCCATAGCATTGCTGTGCGAGCACCGGATTGTAACGCGGCCCTTCATCGCGGATGAAGGCGTGTGCCGCATTGAATTCGTGCCATTGGAAAAACGTGCCGGCGGCCTCAAGCGCGGCATGAATCTTCAGGCGCCCCTCCAGCGGCACGTGGGGATCCTGGCGGCCCCAAATCATGAGCAATTCCCCCTGGATCTCCGGGATGCGGTCGAGCGAGTTGTCGTTCATTCCGGCGCCGAGGCTGCGCTTGTGAATATCGGTGGCGTAGAAGCAGGTCGTCGCCAGGACTCCGGGATTCATCGCCGCGCGGAAAGCGAGATGTCCGCCAATGCAAATGCCCATGACTCCGAGCTTGCCGGTCGATGCTGGATGCGACGCGAGATACTGCAACACGGCTCGAGCATCGGCGTCGTAAGCCTCAACGGACTTCGTGGTCTTGAGCTCATTGCCGCGGTCCGCTCCGGCACTGTCGTAGGCCAGCGCCGTACCGGCCGGCTCGTACTCGTGGTAGATTTCCGGCGCCGCTACGACGAAGCCATTCCCCGCGAGCAGCGCGGCCGTCCGGCGGATCGGACCGGTGACTTGAAAGATTTCCGAGAACAACAGGATGCCTGGATACCGACCCAGCGCGGCTGGCCGGAAAACATGGGTCCGCATCGGACCCGTCGGCGTGGGAAGATCGACGAATTCGTGATCGGTGATGGTCATGGCTTGTTCGCTTATCGGCGGGGCGCGCCGCGGATTCAATCCTTCTTCCGTTCTCCCGGGCGAATGCCGGCTAAGCGAAATCCACCCCGCGGATTGTTGTGACGATGAAACTCCTCCCCAGAATCCTCATCGCCTCGGCTTTATCCTGCCCGCTTCTCGCCGCGGATCTCGACCGTGGCCCATGGGTCGAAAAGGCCGCCGCGAAACCGCCGATGACCGCCGACGAGACACGCGCCTTCATGAAGCGTCTCGCGGAATACGTGCTGAACAATCATCTCAAGCGCGACGCGCATTCGCCGCAGCGAGGCATCATCTACGAGTATCTCGACACGACCAAAAAAGGCACGCCCGGTCAGTGGCCCGAGGGCGAGGCGCTGGACACGATGCACGATGGCGCGTGGTTCGCCGTGGCGATGGTCAATGCCTACCGCGCGACCGGCGACCCATTCTACAAGGAGGTGCTCACGAAGTGGCAGTTGCCCTTCTATCTCCAGATGCTCAACCACTCCGATGAGCTCTTCACCTCGGAGCGGAACGACGCACCGGCCGGTCACGAACGCGGCTGGTCGGGTTCCAAGGAATGGCTGCTGCAGGGGCGCGAAAAGGGTTTCGTCCCTTACTGGTGGGATGATGGTACGTCAGTCTCCCTCGACATTCTCGGGCAGGTAGCGCGCAAGCAACCGGATGCCATCGATTTTCCCGCCCGCAATGAGCTGGCCGGAAAGCCGAATCCCGAGGGACGTCTATCCGGCTATTCACTCGGATCGTCGTCGCATCTGGCGCAGGACCTGGCGGTGATGCTGGAGGTGACGTGGCTGCTCTTCCACGACTCCACCGATCCCGCCGACAAGAAGCTCGCCGACGAAATCGCGGAGGCAGCGAGGCACTTGCAGGAATGTCGCACACGGCATGGCGCGTCATCCATTCCCGCGGTGATCGCGGCGGCCGCACTCAGCAATGACGACGCCGAGCTGTGGAAGCATCTCGGCGCCGATAGCTGGGACAGCGTGCGCAAGGGCAAGAATCATTTCCTCCGCGCGACGTCCGATTTCAAACCGGGCGAACCCGCTCCCGTTCCGGCCTTCGCGGATGATGTGGAGTATCGTTATTACGATCAGATCGCCAAAAGCGGTACGCTCACCGAACCAGTCGCGTGGAAGACGGCATTTGACGCGCTCACCGAACCGCAGCTCTATCGGCTTTATTCCGACGATTCCCCTACTCCACCGGGCATCTCGGTATTCGATCTGCATCCCTACAAATTCGTCGACGGCAAGCCTGTGGACCTCCGTTCCGAACGCAAAGGCCCGGGTAAGGGACCGCGCCCGATCGGCTCGCGTTCGGCCCACAGAATATGATCTGCTGCGGTTGGGGCATCGAGGCGCTGCAGGCCCATCCCGGCCTGTGGGAAAAGCAACTTGCGGAACTCGGCGAAAAATCGTTGCCGTTGCTCGACAAGGCCAACCCACAGGAGAAACCCGGTTTCTGGAAAACCTCCGCCGGCGTCGAAGGCTGGTTGCGTCACGAACTCTGCGGCGGCCTGCGGACATGGGAAGCGATCTTCGATCAATACGGTTACATCCCGACAGGCTTGGGCACGGGCAGCTTCCTCCCCGGTAAATCCCGGGACGATTACTCCGACACCGGCGGCTATGCTCATTTGATCGGCGCCGCCACCCAGTGGCTCTACGTCCTCGAGGGCAAGCGCGACTGGGAGCAGCACCATCTGCCCCCGGCGAAGTAGTCGGCTACCGGACCGCGATAGAGGGCCGCAAAGCGGAGCCAATCCAGGCGAGCAGATCGCGTTTCGGCGAAAAGCCACTCCGTTGGCCGACCGGCCCGCCGTTTTGGAAGAGCACAAGATTCGGCACGGCACGAATGCCGAAGCGCGCCGCAAACTCGGGCTCCGCGCCTGCATCGAATTTGAAAATCCGCAGCGACTCCGTTTGTTCCGTGGCGACGTCCGCAAGGACGGGGAGTAACTCCTGGCAGAAGTGACAATGGTCCGAGAAGAAATCTACGAGAACGGGAATCTTGCTAGCGGTAACTTGTTCGGCGAATTGAGCGGCGGTGATTTGTGGAATCATGCCGCCACCTTTGATGCTCACCTCATGAGTGTAAAATCGGCGGCATGTCATAGCTGTGTCACAAGGCGTCCGAGCTATTCCTCCAATTTCATTTATCCGATTGCTGCAGCATGCGCTTCAATTGGTCCTGAAGCATCCGTTCCGTTGTGAGCTTTTGCAATCGTTCGAGCTGAGCGTGCGTGAGAGTCCAGCGTTTGTTATCGAGAAGACTCCGGATCAGACTCCGCGACAGCGGGAGCCGCTGGTCGCGCCGCTTGGAGTCTTCGGGAAGATCCGCGGCAGCCGCCTCGATCTTCGCGATGATCATTTCGACCGTTTCCGGTCCCCCATGCGCTTCGAGCAGCCTGACCGCGTCGCGAACGACTTCCGGATCGTCATTGTTCAAAGCTCGCAGCACGAGAGGCGTCGCCTCGTCGACCCAATTCTTTCCCAGCACATCCGTGAGAACCATCCGATAGCACCCCGTATCGTTCGGACCATTTTTGCCGAGTGCCCGTTCCAGCGATTCGAGACCGGCCATGCGGTCGCAGCGGATCCAATAGCGCAGCGTCGCGGCTTGCAGCACGCATTGCCAGTGCCCTTCTTTTCCATGGAAGAAACGCAGCACATCCGGCAACAGCGCCTTGGTGGCGTAACGATCGACCAGCAGCATGGTCGCCTCGAGACCGGGACCATCCTGCGAATCCCGCGCCAGTCTCTCACGCAATGGGGCGTCGAGCTCCGGCAGTTCGCGATCAGGCAGCGCAGCGAGACCGCGGAAATCGCGATTTCCGGGGTCGACATTGGGTGGTGGCTGATAGACAGGACGATTCAACCGGATGTCCTCCACAATGACGGGTTTCGCCTCCTCTGGAGCCAGTTTGGCGAGGGCTTCCAGAGCGTTAGGGGAATGCTTCCCGGGTTTGGCCAGTTCTCGAATGAGCGGGAGAAAGTCCTTTTCCCGGAGCAGGCCTTCCTCTCGCATTCTCCATGGCTCATCGCCGAAAGCCAGGTCGATTTGTTTCTGCGGCAACTCCAGTTGCCGCCGGATGAGGAGAGATCGAATCTCCAGGTCCTTCGGGTTTCGCTGATACCAGGAGAACAGGTCGGCGAAAAACGCAGGGCTCGAGCCGCCCCGCTCGATCACTTGCCGAGCTGCGAGGTAGAGTTCTTCGCGCGCGGCGAGATCAGGGCGCTGGCCAGAGCCCTCGACAAGCAGATCGCGGAAACTGCCACTCTTGAGCGTGCTATAAAGGTAGAGCAGGCCCTCACTCAGTCCGAGCCGGCCTTCCTGGACGAGAGCGAGAATATGTGCAGCGGCGGCGGCGTAGTTTGGGCGGCCAAAGAACGCGAACCACGCCTCACCGCTATAGGGCGCATCAACGTACTGCAGCAATACATCGCTCGCCGCTGGGGTCTGGAGAAATCGCAGCCGCTCCATGGCATCGAAAGCCGGGTCGAAACGTCCGGGCTGGCGCGGAGCATTTAAGACCTGAACGGCTTCATCAATGATCTTCTTCTCCTCCCCTGCGGTCATTGGCTCGATGGTGATCGTCACCGGATCGGAGACCAACTCGGCGCGAATCGGCAGCTTGCCGCCGCCTTTATAGCGTTCGCCGACGGCAAGGCACGAGGTCCACGCATAGAGTTGATAGGTGCCCGGCTTGTCGAACTGCAGCCATTGATTCGCCGCGAGACTGAACTCCCAATCACCAAGACGTTTCGCCGTCCCCCCGCCCCCGCCCATCAAAAAATGATTTTCGAGATACCACTGCAACGGATCGCTGACGAACGAACCGTCCTCCGCCTTCGCTCGAAAAGCGACATCCTGCACCCGGCCGCTTCGCCCACCGGAAGGGCCGGCAAGATGATAGACTGCCGCTGTTTCATTCGAAAACTTCAGAGTGGCAGTGATGACCTCGCCCAGGTGGTAATGCGTCTTCGGCAATGTCATCGTCAGATGCACACCCGCGGGTTGCTGATCCCGCACTTCCTGCCACGGCCGGCGGGATTCCTTGTCTTGCGCGAGGCAATTCCAGGTCACGGCGAGGAAAAGGAAGAAGGAGAGCCGAAGAACTTTCATAGATGGATTTGACGGGAAGCCCCCCTCCCAGATATGTGCAACCGCGTCGATTTACGAATCCTTCTCGCTCTCCGTCTGCGAGAGAATAGACGAGCAGGCTGGATTCACGAGGGGCGAAGGAGCGAGCTATTGCGAATACGCTTGCTCCAATGCCAGGACAAGCCGCTGAACATCCGCCGCATAGCTCGCCGAGCAGTTCAGCGTATTCACTTCGACGATTTTAATTCCGCCGGGCGTATCGCACACATCGATGACGAATGTCTCATGAGGCGTCCATTGGCGAATGCGCTCGTTCACAAAGGAAGCAAACTTCTCATCCACCTCACGGGCGGGCGTGGCCTTTCCGCCCAGTCTATAAAGCGACTGCGTGATGATTTCGTTCTTCACGATCCAAAAGCGGTATTCAGCGTGGATCGTGACCAGCGGGGCTAGCTGAATACGCGTTTGCGGTGCAAGACTGGTCCTGCGATCGGCCTCCGGTTGGCAAATGGAACGCTGCCAGGCTCCGAACTCTTGTGCGGTGAAGATACGCCCGGAGAAATATTTCGAGTCGTTCACCGGCCGAACGAACATGCTTTCCGTGGTAAATGCCGCGTCCCGCACGCTGGAAACCACGGAGTCGAAGTTCAGCATGTGCGCACCCCAATGCTCGCGTTGCGTTTCGAAGTCCTGGTCGAGGACGTCGAACAATCCCGGCGACCATTGATTTCGGAGCACCGCAGGGCGCAACGAATACGAGCCAAAACAGATGACGTTCTTGTGCTTCAACTCCGGTTCGGGAATGAGATCACCCTCCTTTGGCACCACCTTGTGCACGGAGTAGCTGATTCCAAAACGCTCAAGAGCGGCGATCAATGCACTGCGTCCGGGTTCCGACAGGAAGCTTGCTTGCAGGACCCAATGCATGCGATGTGAATCGAAATTACCGAAGGGTGCGCACAGTCTTCCGTGCCATACAATTCCCATCCGCGAGCGAAAATCCTATCATCAGGATCGCGGAACAAAGGCCAACGTCGCTGACGCCCCTCATAGGGCAGCATTCCTTTAGTCTACAAAGTACTCCGGAGTGATATCTCGCGCCCCATGCACCAAACGAATCACTTCGAGAGCATCACCAGAGAGGCGATAGAAAATCAGGTAATTCCCAATCGGAAAGCTACGAAGTCCAGGCGACAGATCATCTACTTTGCGCCCGATTCGTGGGCTCAGAGCGATTACACGCAATGCAGCATCAAACTGATCAACCAGCCGATCGGCCGCCGCGAGATCATGCACCGCAATATAGGTCCAGATCTCCTCGTAATCGCTGCGCGAAGCTGGCGTGCGAAGGATTCGAAGCATTCGCCGTTCGCCTCACTTACTGCTTACCCAGCTTGCGACGCCCTTCGGCCTTGATGTCTTCAGCCGTGAATTCGACGAATTCCCCTCGCTCTGCCTGGTCCACACCGACCTGCACTTTAGCGCGGAGATCGTTAACTCTGGCATTACGAATGGCTTCCCGGAGGCGCAACTCTTCGAGCGCTTCGGCGACAACCTGGCTCTCCGAAGTAAAGCGGCCGGACTTCACCGCTTCTTCAACGAAATGCTGATTCTCCTCGCTCAATGAGATCGGTACGGTTGGCATGGATGCATTCTACCCGAACCGCTGGCCGGGGGCAAGACAGCCGCACCGCGTGGAGGCACCCGCCCCTTTCTCGCTAAAACTCCAACCGCACCACGCCGCTGCCCTTTTCGATCCGGCCGATGACTTTGCCCTTGGTCAGCTTGAGCGCTTTTTCGCGGTCGGCAGCGGAGACGACGACGGTCATGCCGATGCCCATGTTGAAGACTTGATACATCTCCGTGCGGTCGATGCTGCCGCCTTCGCGGATGTGCTCGAAGATCGCAGGGACTTTCCACGTCTTCGTGTCGATAACAGCGTCGGTGGTCTTCGGGAGGACGCGCGGAAGGTTGTCGATCAATCCGCCGCCAGTGATGTGGGCGAGGCCCTTGATCATGCCTTGCGGGAGCTTGGCGAGCAGCGGTTGATAATTCTTGTGCACGCGCAGCAGTTCGTCGCCGAGGGTCTTGGCAACGCCGGGCAGCATGCTATCCACGTGCAGACCCATCTTTTCGAAGAGGACTTTGCGGGCCAGCGAATAGCCGTTCGTATGCAGGCCATTCGAGGCGAGGCCGATGATCACGTCGCCAACTTTGGTGCGTGAACCGTCGAGCGCGAGCTTGCGATCGACGACACCGACGATGGTGCCGGCGAGATCGTATTCGCCTTGTTGATACATCCCGGGCATCTGCGCGGTTTCGCCGCCGATGAGCGCACAACCGGCTTCCTTGCAGGCCTTGGCAAAGCCCTTGATGAGTTGCTGAAACACCGGCGGGTCGAGGCGCTCGGCGCCGATGTAATCGAGGAAGAACAGCGGACGTGCGCCGACGACAGCGATGTCATTGACGCAATGATTGACCAGGTCCTGCCCGACGGTGTCGTGCTTGTTGGCGGCAAAGGCCAGCTTCAGCTTTGTGCCCACGCCATCCACGCTGGAGACGAGCACGGGATCTTTCATCCCCTTGAAATTGGCGCGGAAGAGGCCGCCGAAGCCGCCGATCTTGCCGAGCACCTCAGCGCCGTGCGTGCCTTTGACCATCGCATGGATGCCGCTCTTCACGCGGTTACCGAGATCCACATCCACGCCGGCAGCGGCGTAGGCTTTCTTGGATTTCGCAGTGGGGTTGGCGGATTTCGGAGATTTGGGCATCGCGGGACTAAATACTAGGAACTTACCACTAAAGACAACTTACTCGTTTACGGCATCGAACAGCTCGGGATGATCGTCCTTCACGAGCAGATCGGAACGATTGGCCCGGCGTTCCATGATGAACTTATCGACGTTCGGATCGACCGGCACCGGGTATTTGCCGTTGAAGCACGCGAGGCAGAACTTGCTCTCGTCCTGGCCAGTGGCGCGCACCATGCCGGGCACATCGAGATAACCGATGCTGTCCGCACCAAGGTAGTCCCGAATTTTTTCCAGTGTGTGCTGATTGGCGATGAGCTTCTCCGGATCGGGGAAATCGATGCCGTAATGGCAGGCGTGCCGGTGCGGCGGGCAGGAAATGCGCATGTGCACTTCCTTCGCACCGGCCTCGCGCAAATTCACCACACGAGCCCGCGCAGTGGTGCCGCGAACGATCGAGTCATCGACCACGACCACGCGTTTGCCGTGCACGGCTTCCTTGATGAGGTTCAGCTTCACGCGCACATTGAAGTCACGGATGAGTTGCGTCGGCTGCAGGAAGGTCCGCCCGATGTAGTGATTGCGGACGAAGGCGTGATTGTAAGGAATGTTCAGCTCCTCGGCGAAACCGAGTGCCGCGTAGTTGCCGGAGTCCGGCACGGGCACGACGAGATCGGCCTCGACCGGGTGCAACCGCGCCAGTTCGCGTCCCATGGCGGTGCGGACACGGGCGACATTGATATCGCTGATGATCGAGTCCGGACGTGCGAAGTAGACGTACTCGAACATGCAGAAGGCCCGACGCTCCTGCCGGAAAGGAAACTCGGAACGCACCCCGTTCTCGTCGATGATCACGACTTCACCCGGTTCGATCTCGCGGACGAACTCGGCGTGGATGAGATCAAACGCGCAGGTTTCGCTGGAGAGCACCCAGGCGCCCTCCAACTTGCCGAGCGACAACGGCCGGAAGCCGAACGGATCGCGCACCCCGATGATCTCGCGCTCGCCCATGATGACCAGCGAATAAGCACCCTGAATGCGCCGCAACCCGGCAAGCACGCTGCTGGTGCCATTCGGCTGGGCGAGCAGGTGCAGGATGATCTCGCTATCGACGGTGGTCTGGAAAATGGACCCGCGGCGCTCGAGTTCATCGCGCAGCACGGCGGCGTTGACGAGGTTGCCGTTGTGGCCGATGGCGATCTGCCCGCGACCGGTGCTGAACATGAGCGGTTGGGCGTTGAGCAAAGTGCTCGACCCCGTGGTGGAGTAGCGCACATGGCCGATGGCCCGTGTGCCCTTCAGGCGGTCGAGGTCTTCGGCTTTGAAAACCTGGGAGACGAGACCCATGTCCACATGGCGGACGAAGGGCGTATTCGGGCCAGTGGCGGTGACGATGCCCGCGCTTTCCTGGCCCCGGTGCTGCAGGGCGAACAGGCCGTAGTAGGTTAGTACTGCGGCATTCGGATGTCCAAAAACGGCGAAAACGCCGCACTCATGAGTGGGTTTGTGGTGCTTCACGCGGGGTCGGGCGAACGGCGACACTAGCGTGCCTCGGGGTCGGGTCAAGCGGCGCGCCCCGAAAAATGCGTTTCGCTGTTTTTCGCTTGGCAAAATGCGGAAACTGCTCGTGGCGAGGCATGTCGTGTGGGCCGCTACGTGGCCAGCGCGGCTACGGACGATCGTGTTACTGATGCCTCTCACCCATGGCAATGCGTCTATTGTGGCGCCGTCACCGCCGGGCGCAACACAACGCGCCGCAGGTCCATTACCGCGGCGCCGACTTTGTTCTGCGGCTTCACGGCGATGGTTTGTTTGCCTTCGCCGAGATCCACGACGCCGATTACGCGCTGGATGAAACTCTGGAAGTTCCCCGTGGCATCGACGGTGAATTTCAGTGTCTGCCCTGCGACTTCCACGGCCACTTCCGAACCACCGGAACTGCCGCAGCCCTGCTGCACTTCCACTTCGTATTTGCCCGCTTTCGGCACTTCGAAATCCCAGCTCACCCAATCCTCCGGCTTGGTCCAGAAGCCGATGGTATTCTTATAAGGGAGCGGTTCGTAACGCGCGGTCGTGCCGTGCACGGTCGCGTCCTTGGCAAAGAGCCGGATGTCTCCGGTCGCCGGGGTCACGATCGGCTTGTGGCCTTTCACAGCGTCGTCCATGCCTTCGCGCCAGGGGGTGAGCTTTTCCCGCAGCGCTGCGGCGCTCGGGCCGGGCTCCAGGCGGGTGGTATCGACGTCTTCATAGAGCCGCTTGTGAAACGCCGAATCGAAATTCGGATTCGCCGTGCCCATCTGCGCGCCGATCGATTTCCGCCACGCGGCGAGCTTGCCCTGCAGTTCCGACACCCGCGCGGACTGGCTCTTGGCCAGGTCGTTCTTCTCTCCGGGATCGGCCGCGATGTTGTAGAGCTCGAGATTTCCTGTTTCGTCGTCCTGGATCAATTTCCACTCGCCATCGCGAATCGCTCCCGCCGGCTTGCTGCCTTGGTTCGTGTAATTTGGGAAATGCCAGTAGAGAGTGCGCGGCGGAATGGTGCCTCCGGTGAGCAGCGGCAGAATGTTCACGCCATCCAGCGGTCCGACGGTGTGCGCCACATCGAGCCCGGCGGCGGTCATCAAGGTGGGCATGAAATCATAGAGCACCACCGGCGTCTCATTCGTCGCGCCGGCTTTGATCTTTCCCGGCCAGCGCACGATGAGCGGTTCGCGCAATCCACCTTCCTCCAGGTAGCCCTTCCCTGCGCGGAAGGGCGCATTGTAGGTCGAAGGCGTATTCGGCAGTTCGTAGACATGCAGACCGCCATTGTCGCTGGTAAAGATGAAGATCGTCTTTTCGGTGAGGCCGAGTTCATCGACCTTCTTCATGATGCGGCCGACACAATCGTCGAGCGACTCGATCATCGCGGCGTAGATCGGATTCCACGCGTCCTTGTGTTTCTCGATGAGTTCCGGCTTGGCGGCGAGCGGCACGTGCGGCGAATTGTGCGCGAGATAGAGGAAGAAAGGATGATCCTTGTTCTTCTCCAGCCAGCGCTCGGCCTCGGCCGTCAGCTCATATTCCCCTTTCCCGCCTTCGGTCGCGCTCGGCTTGGTATTCGCGTGGCCGGCGAAAGCGTAGTCGAAGCCTTGGTTGGTCGGCAGGAAGCCTTTGCCGCCCAAATGCCACTTCCCGATGCACGCCGAGACATAACCCGCGCCGTGAAGCGCTTTGGCGATCGTGTTTTCTTCCAACGGGAGCTGGCCTTCGATCTCCGGCTGAATGAATTTCTGCGAGGGCGCATCGGCGCGGCCCGGCAGGAAATTCGTGATGTGCACCCGGCCCGGCGCCTTGCCCGTCATGATCGCCGCCCGGGAAGCCGAGCAAATGGGCGAAGCGCAATACGCGCAGGTGAAGCGCATTCCCTCGCCGGCCAGTCGGTCGAGATTCGGCGTCTGCTGATCCTTGCGGCCGTAGCAGGAGAGATCGTTCACGCCGAGATCGTCGCAGAGAATGAAGACGATGTTCGGCTTGTCGCGGGACTTTGGCGCGGACGCTCCGCCGTCGCCATCCTTGGCAAATAACGAGACGGCGAAGCACAACGAAAGGGCAAGGGCGCGGGGAAACATAGCGGGCGAGATATTTGCCCGCTGCGCCCGGCATGCAATCCCCAACTTGCCAGCACGCCCATCGGAAGCGATTCTTCCCCCATGTCCTCCCAGACCCGCCGTACCGCTATCAAGACTGCCGCCGTCGCCGCGCTCGGCCTCACTGCTCGCGGGCAAAACACCATACCGTCCCTGCCTTTGGAAACCGACAAAACCCTGGCCGCGCCGGTCTCCGCCGCGGCTGGCCTCTTTCGCGTGAAGAATGGCCGCATCCAGCAATCGGTCGTGCCGTGGTGCTTCAAACCCATGCCGCCGGAGGAACTCGTGCATCACAGCGCCGCGCTCGGGCTCGCTTCGGTGGAGCTCATCGATCCGATGCATTGGCCGCTCATCAAGGAACTCGGCATGCACATCGCCATCGCCAGTTCGCACGGCTTCGCCAAGGGTTTTGCGCATCGCGAGGAGTGGGCGGAATGCAGCGCCATGCTGCGTGAGCGCATCGAGCAGTGCGCGGCCGCGGGGGTGGAGCGGGTCATCACGTTCTCCGGTTTCCGTCGTGGATTGAGCGACGAGGAAGGCATCGCCAACATGGTCGCGGGGCTCAAGGAAGTGCTCCCTCTCGCTGAGAAGAAGAAAGTGACGCTCTGCATCGAGATGCTGAATTCGCGGGTCAATGTGACCATGAAGGGCCATCCCGATTATTTCTGCGACTCCATGGAGCGCACCGTCGAGATTTGCCGGCAGATCGGTTCACCGCACTGCCGGGTGCTCTTCGATATCTATCACGTGCAGATCATGCACGGCGATGTCATCAGCCGCCTCCGCCAGCACAAGGAATATGTAGCCCACGTGCATACCGCCGGCGTGCCCGGTCGCAATGAAATCGACGGCACGCAGGAGCTCAATTACCCGGCGATCATGCAGGCCTTGCTCGATCTCGACTACAAAGGTTACGTCGGCCAGGAATTCATCCCGGCGCACGAAGACAAAGTCGCCTCCCTCGCCGACGGCGTGCGCATCTGCGACGTCTAATAAATGAACCGCCCCCCCTCGCGGTCATTCTGAGCGGAGTGGAGGGAGTGTAACGACCGGAGCGCAGTCGAAGAACCCCGCCGAACAACCAGCGATAGTCTCTGGTGAAGCGGCCGGATTCTTCGACTCCGTGCCCCGCCACCTCGCCACCGGGGCACTCCGCTCAAGAATGACACACGGGGGAAGCGGAAATTTATTTCACAGCCGCGGATACGGAAGCGACGGGGCGCTTCCCTCCAGCGCTGATTCGAAAACATAATCCGAAAGTTGCTCCAGTTCCGCGTTCAGGTCGCAAACGGCACGCATTCTGCAACAAGGAACCATGCAGAGTGGCGTGATGGAAGTCAGCTCCGGGCGTCGGTATCTGCACCAGATCCGCTTTCCCATGATTCCGCTCTACGACGACCGTGCAGACTACCGCTCGCCCCAACGGTTCCCGATCATGACCGTTCTGCTCATCGTGGCGAATATCCTGGTCTTCGCTTGCTGGCAGCTCCGTCTCGGTCTCGATGAATCCGTCAGGCAGGCCGGCTTTCTGCCGCACGAATTCACCAAGAACCCGGTCAGCGTCTGGTGCTGGCGTTACGTTTTCACTTCGATGTTCATGCACGGCGGGTGGGCGCATCTCCTCGGCAATATGTGGTTCCTCTGGATTTTCGGGGATGACATCGAGGAACATTGTGGCGCCGTCGGATATCTCTTCCTATATCTGCTTTCCGGAGTAGCGGCGGTGCTCGCCTTCACCTTGGTTGCGCCTCAAGGCGAGGTTCCCCTCGTCGGCGCCAGTGGTGCGATCAGCGGCGTGCTCGGGGCGTATTTTCTGCAGCGTCCCGATGCCCAAATCAAAACCCTCGTCTTCTTTCCGTATATCTGGATCAGAAATATTCCGGGCTTGTTCTTCCTCCTCTACTGGATCGTCTTGCAAGTGGTCTCACAGATCCTCGCCGCCCGCGCTCACAACATCGAGGGCGGTGGAGTCGCCTACGCCGCGCACATCGGCGGCTTCATCGCCGGCCTGGTCTTGATCAACTCATTTGGGAAGAGGGACAGCGATCGGCGCTGACCCGGCCAAAAAGACGGAAGGTTTTTTAAACTTCGGGTATTTGCCCAGGCTCGTTGGTTGGGGCTTTGCCGCTCCATGTCTGTGCGTCTAGACTCGCTTCCGCCCTCCCATGCTTCCGCTTCGCGACGACCAGTCGACCCGCAGTTTCCCGATCATCACCCTCCTCCTCATCCTCGCGAATGTGGCCGTCTTTGCCGGCTGGCAGCTCCGCGTGGGCCTCGAAGACTCGGTCGCCATGGCCGGCTTTCTGCCCGAGGAACTCACGACCAAGTCCTCCACGACCTGGTATTATGTCTTCACCTCCATGTTCATGCACGGCGGCTGGATGCATCTCATCGGCAATATGTGGTTCCTGTGGATCTTCGGGCGGAACGTCGAGGATAATTGCGGCGCCATTCGTTACCTCCTCTTCTATCTGCTCTGCGGAGTGGCGGCCACGCTCTCCTTTACCATCGTCGACCCACACTCGAAAATCCCTCTCGTCGGCGCCAGCGGTGCGATCAGCGGTATTCTCGGCGCCTATCTCCTGCATCATCCGAGAGCGCGGGTGCTCACTCTCGTCCCGCTGGGACCGTTCATCCGCCTCATGGAAATTCCGGCGTGGATGTTCTTTCTCGTTTGGATCGGCCTCCAGATCGCCTCCCAGATTCTCGCCTCCCACACGCACGGCGTCCAGACCAGCGGCGTGGCCTACGCGGCCCACATCGGCGGCTTCATTGCCGGCATGTTCTTCATCGTCTTGTTTGAAAAAGGGCGGGACAGCTGGCGTCGACGCGCCTAAGACAGTTGCCCCTTCATTGATTTCCCCGGCAGCCCTTCCTATCTCTTTTCCAGTTTCATGCGTACCCTGATTTGTCTTCTCACTTTAGTCCTCGGCTTCGCATCACTCCGCGCCGCCGAACCTTTCGAAATCAAGGATGGGGACCACGTCCTCTTCCTCGGCGACACCCTCCTCGAACGCGAAGGCACCTATGGCTACCTCGAGACGCGGATGCACGAGCAGTTCCCCGACCGCCATTTCGTCGTGCGCAATCTCGCCTTCTCCGCGGATACCCCGCTCGGCTGGTCGCGCGCCAGCTTCGACCCGGCGGCCAAGGGCTTCGATCGGCTGAAGGAACAGCTCGACCTCGTCAAACCGACGGTCGTTTTCCTCGGCTACGGCATGGCGGCGAGCTTGCAGGAAATCACCGATCACTCCGGTGATCCCACGCTCAACCCCGATCCCGTCCGCTACGGCACCGAGCCGATGAGTGCCGCTCGTTTCGAACGCGAGCTCGGCCAGCTCATGGACACGATCGTGGAGATGAACAAGGCGAACGGCGGTGCGGGAGTGCGTTTCGTCCTGCTCGCCCCCATTCACCACGAGGACTTGCGCAAGTTCAAGCCGGGCCTGCCCGACCCGTCGGTCCACAACAAGCTGATCGAGCAGTATTCCAATGTGATCAAGGATCTCGCGCAGAAGCGCGGCGCGGTTTTCGCGCAGTTCGGCGAACATCCCGTGCCGCAGACCGAGAACGGCATTCATCTGACGAACAGCGGTTACCAGACCTGGGCGCTGGATATCGGAGATCAGCTCGGCTGGGAACGGAACAAATCCGCGGAACCCGTCGGTCCCTCGGGTCAGGTCGTGCAGACTCCGAGCGCGCTGCGCGCCGCGGTCATCCACAAGAACGCTCTCTTCTTCTATCGCTGGCGGCCGGCGAACTCGACTTACCTCTTCGGCTTCCGCAAGCACGAGCAGGGACAGAATGCGAAGGAAATTCCCGAGTTTGATCCGCTGATCGACGCGGCCGATGCGAAGATCGACAAGATCAAGCAGACCAATGCCGAGGCCATCGCCAGCGGCAAACCGATCCAGCCCGCGCCGATTCCCGCGACCAAGGACGCCGAACCGGTGCCGCCGCTGCCGGCGCCGGACTTCAATCTCGATAACGGTCTGCAGATCGAGCTCTGGGCGGAGAATCCCCTGCTCTTCAAACCCACGGAAATGAATTGGGATCCGCAGGGCCGTTTGTGGGTGGCGAGCAGTTCGCTCTACCCGATGATCGCGCCCGGCGGCGAAGCGACCGACAAGATCATCATCATCGGAGATCCCGATCACACGGGCAAGGCGACCAAGAGCACTGTCTTCGCCGATGGCCTGCTGCTGCCCACCGGCGTGGCGCCCACCGCGTTGCCGACTGCCCCCGGCAAGCCGCAACGTTACGGCTGCTTCGTCGGCCAATCGACTGAACTCCTCTATTTCGAGGACACCAAGGGCTCCGGCAAGGCCGACCAGCGCCACATCGTGCTCTCCGGCTTTGGCACGGAGGACACGCACCACATCCTGCACACGCTCAAGTGGGGTCCGGATGGCCGGCTCTATATGGACCAAAGCATCTACATTCACACGCATACGGAAACACCGTGGGGCGTGGTGCGGCTGAATGCCGGCGGGGTCCTCGCCTGGGATCCGAGAACGGAGAAATTGGAAGTCTTCGACCGGGGATTGTGGAATTCGTGGGACACCAGTTCGACGAATGGGGCCAGAGTTTTCAAACCGATGGCGCGGGCTCGACTGGGCTCACGTGGAGTTTTCCGGGCTCGATCTTTGCCCCCTCGGAAGGCGCCCGCCGAACGATGCAAAGCATCAGCCCCGGCAGCTATCCGAAATTCGCCGGCCTCGAGCTGATCCACTCACCTCACTTCCCAGCGGACTGGCAGGGCAACGCAATCACCTGTGACTTCCGGGCTCACCGCATCGTGCGCTTCGGAATTTCCGATCTCGCGAAAAGCGCGCCCGCGCAGGCCGGCTATACCACGAAAGAAATGCCCGATGTGGTCCGCACGAGCGACGTCACGTTCCGCCCAATCGATGTGAAGCTCGGGCCAGACGGCGCGCTCTATGTCGCCGACTGGAGCAACCCGGTCATCAATCACGGCGAAGTCGACTTCCGCGATCCGCGGCGCGACCACACGCACGGCCGCATCTGGCGCATCACGATGAAGAATGGGCCGCTCATGCAGTGGGAGGATCTCACCAAGCAGAGCACCGATGCGATCTTCTCGCTCTTCGCCAAGCCTGAGGGGCCGCAGAACCTCTGGCAGCGCGAGCAGGCCCTGCGTGTGCTGGCCATGAAGCCCGCTTCGCAAATCGAGAGCGCCAGCCGCGAATTCCTCCGCGGCCAGCCCGATGCAAATCGTTACGCGCAGCTCAATCTCCTGCGCTCCGCTTACTACGGCATCCATCTCGACGCCTTCATCCCGCTGGCCCACTCCATCAACGCCCAGCAAGTCCGCGAATCCATCTCCGGTCTCTCCGGCGAACAAATCGCGCAGACGCTTTCGCTTCTGCTTTCACAAGCCGCTACCGCCGAGACGGTCTTTGCCGATCGCCCGGAAAAGCGCGCCGCCTTCCGCGCGCAACTGCTCTCCATGCTCGAAGCTTATGTCGAGCATCCGCACCCGCGCGTGCGCCTCGGCGCCGTACGCGTGCTCGGTGCGATTCCCACGGCGGATAGCGCGACTCTCGTGCTTAACGTGGCAGTGAACAACGCGGGCGCCGATCCGTTCCTCGATTACGCCACATGGCTTTCGATCAATGATCTCGCCAAGCCGTGGACCGAAGCGATCGTCAATGGCACCTGGGCACTCCAGGGCCGCGAGAAGCAACTCGAGTACGGGCTCAATTCCATCGACCCCGCGCTCGCTGGTTCCGCACTCGCCAAGATCATCGGCGACGAGAAGCTCGACTTCACCAAGGGGCCGTGGATCGACCTCGTCGGCCGCGCCGGTGGTCCGCAGGAACTCGCGAAACTCTTCGCTGCCTACATCCTTTTCTACGGTCCCGAGTGCTGCCCGGGCCGCGATGTTTCCCGCGTGAAGATTCCGAACCTCTCCGAGGCCGATGCCCAACGCATCCTCGACGCGCTGCTCGCCGCCGCGCGCGACCGCGGGGTGCGTCCCGATGGCGAACTCGCCATTGAAAAGCTCTACGAAGCCGCGCCGGAAAAATTGCGCACCACTCTGCTCCAGCTTGCTGGATTCTGGAAGACGCCGGACGCGCCCACCTTCCTCACTGCGGTGGCTGGCGACAAGTCGGCCAAGGGTCCGCAGCGCGTCGCCGCCATCGCCGGCCTGCGCGCGCTGGGTGGCGCGGAAGCCGTCACCACCCTCACGAATCTCTGCTCGGCCGAACAATCGTTTGGCATCCGCCGCACCGCACTCGGCGCGCTCGCGGGCCTCAAGCTGCACGACGCCATCGCACAGGTGCAGTCCGTGATGCACGACGCCCCGAATGACGCGGAAGCGCTCCCGGCCTGGCGGCAGTTGCTCGGCGTCCAGGGGGGCATCGACGCATTGAAGGCGAAATTCGATGACGCCGCGTGGTCCAAGGAATTACCCACCCCGGTGCTCTCCTCCGCCTTGAAAGCCGCGCGCGAAAAAGGCCATGCCGGCGCCCTGCTCGCCACGGCAATCGAAGCCGCCGGAGGTAAAGCCGCGGCCACGCCGCAGGACATGGCCTCGCAAATTGCGGGCATGGTGAAGCAGATCCAGCTCGGCTCCGATCCCGCGCAGGGCGAACTCGTCTATCGCCGCATCGGCTGCGTGCAATGCCACTCCATCGGCGGCGCCGGTGGAAAGCTCGGCCCCGATCTCTCCAGCCTCGGCGCCAGCGCCCCGCTCGATTACATCGTCGAGAGTGTCTTCGACCCCGCCGCCAAAGTGAAAGAAGGTTTCCACGCCTTTGCTTACACCATGAAGGACGGCTCGCAGCTCACGGGCATTCCGACGCGCGAGACCGCCACGGAGCAATTCATCCGCCCCGGTCCCGCGCCGGAAATTCCGCTGATCAAGGCAAACATCGTCAAGAAGGACCTCGTCGGCAGCCTCATGCCGCCCGGCTTGACCGGCGCACTCGACAACACCGAGAAACGTGAGCTCTTCGTCTTCCTCGCCCAACTCGGCCGGCCCGGCCCGTTCGATGCCAGCAAGGGCAGCATCCTGCGCATGTGGCGCCTCTATCCAGGCAGCCAGGCCGAGCAAGCCGAACATGCGGAGAAAATCGACGAAGCCGTCCCCGCATTCACCATGGTCGACGGCCGCTTGCCGAAGGAGCAATTCGCCACCGCGATCCAGCTCGTGCCGAATGCCGGCAACAGCGTCATCGCCTCCGCGCAGTTCCAGATTGCTGCCGCCGGCAAGACCCGCTTCACCCTCACCGGCGTGACCAAAGCCTGGCTTGACGGCCAGCCCCTGGCTGTCGCCTCCGAGCCCAACCCCACGCCCGAGCTGACCGCCGGTGTCCATACTCTGGCCGTCCAGGTCGATCCGAAAGCCCTCCCGGAAACCCTCCGAGTCGAGGCCGAAGGAGCCAACTTCCTCGGCAACCAGCAATAGCAGTAACGCTCCACCTTCGTTCATTCGTCATCCGGTCATTTTCCACTCCCACCCAGTCATGAAACCCCACCTCGCCACGCTCATCCTCGCGACATCGATCCTCGGCGGCCCGGCCTTGGCCGACGTCAAGCTGCCCGCTGTCATCTCTGACAACATGATCCTCCAGCAGGAAACGCCCGCGGGCGTGTGGGGCTGGGCGGACCCGGGTGAAAAAGTGACGGTAAAATTTGCCGGCAAATCCGCCGAAGCCACGGCGGATGAGAAAGGTAAATGGGGCCTGAAACTCCAGGGGCTCACCGCCGGGCAATCCGGTGAAATGACTGTGGCTGGTAAGAACACGCTCGCCATCAAGAACGTGCTCGTCGGTGAAGTGTGGGTCGCCTCGGGGCAGTCGAACATGGAGTTCACCCTGAGTGGCGCCAAGGATCACGACGCGGAAATCAAGGCCGCGGACTTCCCGCAGATCCGCATGTTCACCGTGCAGAAATCGGCGAAGACCGAACCCGCGGACGATTGCGTCGGCAAATGGGAAATCTGCACGCCGCAGACATCCCCGCACTTCTCGGCGGTCGGCTATTTCTTCGCCCGGCGATTGTATCAGACGCTCAAGGAACCGATTGGCATCATTCACACTTCGTGGGGCGGCACGCCCGCGGAATTCTGGACACCCAAGCCGATCCTCGCTCGGGACCCAGCGTTCAAGCCGGCCTTCGACTCGTGGGAAAAGGCCGTCGCCAACTATCCCCAAGCGAAGGAAAAATACGAAAAAGACCTTGCCGAGTGGAAGGAAGCCACCAAGACCCCGCCGGCCGACGGCAAGCCAGCGCCGAAGGCGCCGCGCCCGCCCCGCGGTGGCGATGCCTTTGGCAGCCCGGGCTGCCTTTATAATGGCATGGTCGCGCCGCTCGTCCATTACACCATTCGCGGCACCATTTGGTATCAGGGCGAGGCGAACGCCGGCGCGCCCGATCTCTACAAGAAGCTGTTCCCGACGATGATCCGGAGCTGGCGCAAGGAATGGCAGATCGAGGATTTCCCGTTCCTCTACGTGCAGCTCGCCAACTTCATGCAGCGCCATGCAGAACCCACGGATACCAATTGGGCGCGCCTGCGCGAAGCTCAGCTCGAGACGCTGGACGTGCCGCACACCGGCATGGCGGTGACCATCGATATCGGTGATTCCAAAAACATTCACCCGACGGACAAACAGGACGTCGGCCTGCGGCTCGCCTTGTGGGCGGAGGCGACGGTTTATTACCGCGACGAGGAGTTTTCCGGCCCGCTGGCCAGCGGCTTCCAGATTGAAGACGGGCGTGCCCGGCTCACCTTCCGCAACGGCGAAGGCATGAAGTCGGCCGATGGCGGGCAAACTCAAGGGCTTCGCCCTTGCCCGGTGAAGATCGCAAGTTCGTTTGGGCCGATGCGGAGATCCAGGGCGACCACGTCGTCGTCTCCAGCCCGGAGGTGCAGAAACCCGTCGCCGTGCGCTACGGTTTGGGACGATGATCCGGAGTGCAATCTCATCAACAACACCGGCCTTCCCGCCTCGCCTTTCCGGACGGACGAATGGCCGTTCGGCGTGGCCGAAATAGCGCGCCGGGTTGCAATCAAAGTCAACGTGGATTCGTTGTGTCATCGAGTCCACCGCTCCCGTGCTGCGGGCGCGCCGTCGTCGGTCGCATCCCAACTGTGACCGACGGCCCATTCATATGACATCATTCGATTCCGTTGAACCGGCAGGCCCAGTGTATGGTCCAAGCCATTCATTGCCGTATTTTCGTCTGCCGTTTCACCTATGTCCTCTGCCATGTTGCCCTCGCCCATTTTGAAACGCCTGCCGCAATTCCTGTTCGTCACCCTTTGTTGGCTGGTCCTCGCCGTGGGGGTGACGCAGGCTCAGCAAGAGACGACCAAGTTGAAAGCGGGAACACTCACCCTGGTCGCCGATACCACAACCATTCAGGCGGGCAAGCCATTCACCGTTGGCGCTCATTTCGAGCTCGATCCCGAGTGGGACGTCTACTGGCAATTCGTCGGCGACATTGGACAGGCCACGCGGATCGATTGGGAATTGCCGCCGGGCTTCAAGGCCGGCCCGTTGCAATGGCCCATTCCCGTGGCGCACCCCGCTCCCGGGGACTTTCTCAACTACGTTTATCTCAAGGAGACGCTCCTTTTCGCTGAGATCACCCCTCCGGCCGATTTGCCTCCCGGCCCCATCGTCATCAAGGCGCACGTGGTGGCGCAGACCTGCAACCCCGAGACGTGCGTTCCCGTCAACGCGCACCTCGCACTGTCTTTGAATGCCGGCGCCCCCCAACCGGCAAATGCCGATCTGTTTACGAAATGGCGCGCGCAATTGCCCAAGACCACTCCCGTTCCATTCACAGTAAAATGGGACCGCAGCAAAGCCGACGAGTTTTCACTGCGCATCGAAGGGCTGCCGAAGGAATTCAAAGCTGAGTTTTTCCCGCTGCCTCCGAAAGGCGTGACGCCCGATCACCCGAAAGCCAGCGAGATCGCCGCGGACGGCTCACGCACCATCACCTTCCCAGTGAAGAATGGCGGTCAACCCAATCTCCCCTGGCGCGGCGTCATCGCAACCGCCAAGGATGACGCGCCCCGCGAAGGCTGGGTCATCGATAGCACTGCGGCCACTTCTGCCACTGCCGCTCCCACCACCGACAAGCCGGCGGCGACGACCAACACTACCGGCACTACTAACGCCACCAATCCCGCGAGCACCTCCGCGGCTCCCGCTTCCTCCAACAACAGTCTCCTCGCCATCCTCTGGAGCGCTTTCCTCGGCGGTTTGATCCTCAACCTGATGCCCTGCGTGTTGCCGGTCATCGCTTTGAAAATTTTCGGTTTCGTCCAGCAAGCCGGCGAACATCCGCGGCGCGTCTTTCATCTTGGGCTGGCCTTTGTAGGCGGCGTCTTCGCTTTCTTTCTCGGTCTAGCGACGGTCGTCGCCGTTCTGAGGATGAATGGTGTGGGTGTAAACTGGGGTTTCCAGTATCAGCACCCCGGCATCCTGATCGCGCTCATCGCGCTGGTCTTTCTCTTCGGCCTGAATCTGCTCGGGGTCTTCGAGATCGCCTTATCCGGCGGGGCCGCTTCGAAGCTCAGCGAACTCTCTGGCAAGGAAGGTTTAGGTGGAGCATTTTTCCACGGCGTATTCACGACTCTGTTGGGCACCTCGTGCACTGCGCCCTTCTTGGGGCCGGTTCTCGGCGCCGCCTTCGCTGCCCCGCCGCACATCATTTATCTCATCTTCACCGCCATCGCGTGCGGTATGAGCCTCCCTTACTTTCTGCTAACCGCAAAACCGGCCTGGTTGCGTTTCCTTCCAAAGCCCGGCAGGTGGATGAACTTGCTTAAGCAATTCATGGGCTTCGTCATGCTCGGCGTGGTCGTCTGGTTGCTCGGCGTATTTGGCAAGGCAGCGGGCCTGGACGCACTCACCGTTCTCAGCGCGTTCCTTCTCGTGCTCGGCGTGGTTTGCTGGATTTACGGTTCTTTTGACAACCGACCCTTGGCTTGGGTTTCGATCCTCGTCCTTTTGGCAGTCAGCTTCCTTGTCTATCGCTACGGCGGAGAGAAAAGTAGTGGCATCGCCTGGCAGCCACTGGAGCAACGATCGCGTCGCTGAGGCCACGAAAAAGGGCCAGCCAGTCTTTATCGATTTTACTGCCGACTGGTGCCTGAACTGCAATACAACGAGAAGGTGATTCTCAACGCCGATTCGGTTCGCGCTCTATTCAAACAAAAGAACGTGCTCACGCTTAAAGCCGACTGGACCAATGAGGATCAGGCTATCTCGGACATCCTCAAAAAATACGATCGCGCAGGAGTACCTGCTTACTTGCTCTATCCCGGCGGAAATGCCGAACCCATCATTCTGCCCGAGATTCTTACCCAGAACGTCGTCGTCGGCGAACTCAACAAGCTCAAGAACTGACTGCCTGCGGCACCTTCGCCAGGGCGACAAATGGCGCTCGCGCTCCAGCGTTCCTGACGAACTTCTGCAGCGTCTCCATCGGCGCGTGCGCGGCCATGGTGTAGATGACATCGCCCTCGGTCCACGCGGCGAAGCTCCAGTCTTTCACCGTGCGGAATTGCGGCACTCCGGTAGGCGGCGCGTCTTTGAAATCCTTCCGGCGCGCCACGAGCAGGTGGACCAGTTCCCCGTCGTCCACGCGCGGCTTCTTCTCTCTCCAGAAGCAGGTGAGATAGGCCGACTTGCCGTGCACGTTGACCACCTGGCAGCCAAAGCTCTTCAGCGAACGCAGCTTCGCCGGAATCTGGAAACCCGCCGGAGCTCCCTGCGCGAGCAACCACGTCCGCAACTCTTCGGGATTCTGTGACCGTTTCGGCAACTCCGGCGGCGTGCTGAAGAAATCTCTTACCCGCGGTGCGAAGAGCGCATACGAAATCTTTCCGCGTTGCGGCGCCCACCAGAGGGCCAGCGATCCCAACAGCAGAATCGCCGCGGCGATGGCCGGCAACGCCCGCCAGAACGTCACGCGACGCGCCGGTAGTTCAACGACTTTCTCCCCGCCTTCCGCCGCCGCACGTCCCTCGGCGAGAATCGCCTCCGCCTTCCCGGCCGGCAGCGACTGCGCGTCGTAGTGCTTTTGCAATTGTTGGCGGAGATCAGACATTTACCAAAGAGATACGAATAAAAGCAGCCACTGATTGCATCGGGATTTTCCTTCGTCCTGCGTCGCAGCCTCGCGCAGCTTGGCGATCGCGCGATGCAACAAGCTCAACACCGTACCGCGCGGCTGGTTGTTCATTTGCCCGATCTCCTCCGCCGTCCGCCCTTCGTAGTAGTGGAGGAAAAGCACCTCGCGCTCCACCGGTCGGAGCGCCGCCAGCAACGTATCCAGATCGCCCTGCACACCGGGTTCGCTGTCGACCATCTCCGGCACATCCGGCGCCTCGGGTTCATCAAGCGACTCAAATTGAACCACCTTCTTTCGTCGACATTGATCGACAAACAAGTTCCGCACCGCCGTGAAAAGCACCGCATTTGACTCCACCTGCCCATATCGGCGACAGAGATTCAGCCACGCCTCGTGCACCAGATCCTGCGCGTCTTCCGGATGATGCGTCAAGGCCAGGGCGTAGCGGTAGCCTTTCTGCAACCGTTCGGCATCGGTCGTGGGAATAGAAATGTCGCTGGGTGCGTCCAAAATGAAGAGTGCGACGCAGTATTGATCGCATCTTCGTTTATCCGCCACCCGCTTGTTACGCAATTCATACTTCCCGTCCTTCGGTCCACCCGCTAGCATGCTCGTCCTTTCGGTTGTCACGCCTCACGCCTCCCCCAATGCGCGAAAAACTTTCCGGTCCGTGCAATCAAATGCCAGCGGCATTCGTCGTCCTGAGCAACATCAAGCTATGAACACGAACTCTTTCGTCGTCCGCGCCTATTCCTTGCTCGTCCGTGGCGCTTCTTATTTGCAAGCGCCGGTGCTGCTCATCATCCGGCTCTACTGGGGCTGGGAATTTTTTCTCACCGGCAAAGGCAAGCTTTCCGACTTGAGCAAAGTCAGTTCGTTCTTCGGAGAGTTACATATCCCTTTTCCCTCATTCAGCGCGGCGCTCGTCGGCACTACGGAATGCGTCGGTGGTCTGTTGCTCATCCTCGGCTTGGCCTCGCGCCTCATTCGATCCCCGCTCATCTTCCTGCTTTTGTATGGCCTTCGTCACGGGCGGACAGCGAAGCGCTTCATTCCATCTTCAGCGATACCGACAAGTTTTTTGCGGCGACCCCGTTCCTCTTCCTCTTCGCCTGCGTCCTCGTGTTCGCCTTCGGGCCGGGCGCTTTCTCCATCGACTATCTGCTCGGTAAAAAATTTCGCGGGGCTGCGTCCGGAACCACGACCGCCAACGCATAACATCCCAAACCCAATTTTGCGGGTGTAGAGCTGTGAGTCCTCACGGTTCGACAAACGCGGAAACCAAAGCCGGACGCTCGCGAGATCATCGAGGGCGACCGGCACATCAAAACCAAAACCAAAAGCCAAACCAGAAATGAAAAAGCAATCCTCCAGCAAAGCGCTGCTCGCCGGCGCCGCCATCGCGGGCCTTCTCTCCGGGGGCCTGACCGCCCAGGTCAACGCCGCCACCAACACCACGACCCACGCCACCGCGCCCACCGCCGGCGTCCTCGCCGACACGAAGGCCGAAACCCATGACTGCGCGGGCAAGAATTCCTGCAAGGGCAAGGGCGGCTGCAAGAGCGGGGACAACGGCTGCGCCGGCAAGAACTCCTGCAAAGGCAAGGGCGGCTGCGCCACCAAGGACGGCAAGCCCACCCACGGCAAGTAAGAGCTAGTCAATTCTCTCCGGGGCTCCGGCCACACTCAAAAGGCCGGAGCCCCGCACTCTGAATGCGGAATTCGGAATGCGGAGCGCGGAATAGTTGCTCCCAACTCGCTCCCTTCGTATTCCGAGTTCCGAACTCGACATTCCGCATTTCCTTCCATGCCCGCCAATCACTTCAACGCCCACACCGAATACGGAATCGGGATCGGTCTGCGCATTCCGCACTACGGGCATATCCTGGAGAAGAAACCCGTCGTCGATTGGTTTGAGATTATCTCGGAGAATTACATGGTCGACGGCGGACGACCGTTGCACGTCCTTGACCAAATCCTCGAGCAGTACCGCGTCGTGCAGCATGGCGTCTCGATGTATTTCGGCAATGCCGCCCGACCGAATCGCGATCATCTCCGCCGGCTCAAAAGGCTCGTCAAGCGCACGGGCACCCCGTGGCTGAGCGATCACCTCTGCTGGGGCAGCGTCGATGGCCGATTCACCCACGATCTTCTGCCCATGCCTTACAGCTGGGAAGCGGTCGAATGGACGGCCCGGAACATCCGCGAAGTGCAGGACACCCTCGGCATTCCGGTCGCCGTCGAGAATGTCAGCAGCTACGCCGAGTTTCATGCTTCGGAAATGACCGAGTGGGAATTTCTCAGCGAAGTCGTGGAGCGCGCCGACTGCGGCATCCTGCTCGACGTGAATAACATCTACGTCTCCTCGAAGAACCACGTTTTCGACCCATACGTCTATCTCGACGCCGTGCCCACCGAACGCGTGGCGCAAATTCACATCGCGGGTCACACCAAATTCGAGCGCTACATTCTCGATACCCACGATCATCCCGTCCTCAATCCAGTGTGGAAACTGTACGGCCACGCCATTCAGCGTATCGGCCGCACCGCCACACTCCTCGAATGGGACGACCGCATTCCCAGCTTCGACGAAGTCCACGCCGAGGCGCTCAAGGCGAACCGCTTTCTCCCTCACGCCAACACCATCGCCGCTTAGCCGCAGACGATAGACCCGCACCGCATTCGTCATTCTCCCATGCCGGCCCAACCTCCTCTCCGCGAATTTCAGCGCGCCATCACCAGCGCACTTTTTCGCCCGCTGAAATCCGACGAAGGCATGCGGGCCGCGGGCGCGGAGGTCGCCGAGCGCCTGGTCAAACCCAACGATCGCCTCACCGCTTTCGAACGGCTGCAGATCTACAACCAGCAGTATTGGTGGCGCCTCCTCGGCGCGTTCGGCGAAGATTTTCGCGGCCTGCGCGCCGTCCTCGGTGAGCGCAAATTCGACAAGCTCGCGGTCGCTTACCTCGAAGCTCACGGCTCCCGCTCCTGGACCTTGCGCAACCTCGGCTCCCACCTCGTTTCATTTCTCGAAGCGCACCCCGAATTTGTCCGGCCACGCGTCGAGCTCGCGCTCGATGTTGCCCGCGTCGAATGGGCCCGCGCGCTCGCTTTCGATGACCCGGAAAAGCCGGTCTTCACGGCGAAGCAAATCGCCCGGACTCCCGCGGACCGCCTCCACCTCGGCCTCCAGCCTTATCTGAATCTACTCGAGTTGCATCACCCAGTGGACGAGTTGATGCGCAACTTGAAGCGCACCGAGATCGCCGCGGTCAGCAACGCCGTCTCCGCCACGCACACGCGACGCCGCAAAGTAGTCACCGTCCGCCGCAGCCGCACACCCGTCTATCTCGCCATCCATCGAGTCAATTTCTCCGTCTACTACAAGCGCCTCGATCCCGAAGCCTACCAACTGCTCATCGCCCTCCGTTCCGGCGCGACGTTGGACGAAGCCTGCGCGACGGCTTTTGCCGGCAGCAAAGAGCTGCCCGCACAAAGCGCCGCCCGAATTCAGGAATGGTTCGCCCGCTGGATGGAGTTCGGCTGGTTCTGCAAACCGTAGGCCTCCTTGGAGCGAACAGCAGCGGATGTGACAGCGGTGCCGTTGGTTAACAGTGATGATCGGTCCTGAATAGGTTCGTCTGATAGAGCCATGCACCAGGGCTTTCCGCCATCTGCCATCTACGATTTGTCATCGCCCGCCCGCGCATCCCAGTAGCGGCTTCGTCTTCCTTGCGCTACAAACACTCGATCCATGCCCGGCCACGACCTCTTTCCCGACGACCCCTCCATCTATGAATTGCGCACCCGCGCCCCCGGACCGGCCGGCGCCTTGCCGCTCACCGAAGATCTCCTGCGCACCGCCCCCAGCGGCGATCTCTTCGGTCTGACCCAAAATGTCGGCATGGGCTGGGAACCCGAGCGGGCCAACGACCGCCAGTTCCTCATCCTCAGCACCGCTGGCGGACTACGGGCGCCGGACGGCAAACCGATCGCCCTCGGCTTCCATACCGGCCATTGGGAAATCTCGCTCCAGGTCGAAGCCGCCGCCCGCGAACTGCGCGCCCTCGGCGCGACCCCGTTTGCCGCCGCCGTCAGCGATCCCTGCGATGGCCGCTCCCAAGGCACCGCCGGCATGTTCGACTCGCTGCCCTATCGCAACGATGCCGCGATCGTCCTGCGCCGCCTCATCCGCTCCCTGCCGCGCCGCTCCGGCGTCCTCGGCGTAGCGACCTGCGACAAAGGACTGCCCGCCATGATGATGGCCCTCGCCGGTTCCCCCGACTTGCCGTGCATCATCGTTCCCGGCGGCGTCACCCTCCCGCCAAGCGATGGCGAGGACGCCGGTGCCGTGCAAACGATCGGCGCCCGCTTTTCGCGCGGACTGCTCTCGCTGAAGGAAGCCTCCGAGCTCGGTTGCCGGGCCTGCGCCTCACCCGGCGGCGGCTGTCAATTCCTCGGCACCGCGGCGACTTCGCAAGTCGTCGCCGAGGCGCTCGGTATCGCCCTGACCCACAGCGCCCTCGCTCCGTCGGGCTCAGCCGTGTGGCGGGAAATCGCCACCCGCAGCGCCCGGGCGGTTTCGCATCTGGCCGAGCGCGGCATTCGCATCCGGGACATTCTCACTCCCGCCGCCATCCGCAACGCCATGACCGTGCACGCGGCCTTTGGCGGGTCGACCAATCTCCTGCTTCACATCCCAGCCATCGCGCACGCCGCCGGTCTGCCTCGGCCGGCGGTGCAGGATTGGATCGCCGTCAACCGTGCCACCCCGCGCCTGGTCGATGTCCTGCCCAACGGCCCGCAGTACCATCCCACGGTCCGCGCCTATCTGGCGGGCGGCGTTCCGGAAGTCATGCTCCACCTGCGAGCGCTCGGATTGCTCGACACCAGTGTCCTCACGGCCACCGGAAAGACGCTCGGCGAGAACCTCGACCTGTGGGACAAAAGTGCGCGCCGGGAACGCTTCCGTGCGTTGCTCACCGAGCGCGATGGCGTGGCGCCGGACGACGTCATCATGGCACCCGAACAGGCTCGCGCTCGCGGCCTCACTGGCACGTTGGTCTTCCCGACGGGCAACCTCGCGCCACAGGGTTCGGTCATCAAGGCGACCTCGATTTCGCCCGACGTGGTCGGTGCCGATGGCGTTTACCGTCACACCGGTTCCGCGCGGGTTTTTACGTCCGAAGCCTCCGCCATCGCCGCTTTGCGCGAAGGCAAGATTCAAGCGGGCGACGTGATGGTCCTGGCGGGAATTGGGCCATTAGGGACTGGCATGGAAGAGACTTACCAAATCACCAGTGCGTTAAAAGCGCTGCCCTTCGGCAAGCATGTTGCGCTGCTCACTGATGCCCGCTTTTCCGGAGTTTCTACGGGGGCCTGTGTCGGTCACATCGGACCGGAAGCCCTGGCGGGAGGACAATTAGGAAAAGTCCGTGAAAACGATATTATTTCATTGATGATCAACAGAATATCAATGGAAGGAGAAGTCGATTTCATCGGCTGCGATGGCCGGTCCTTCTCCCCGGAGGAGGGCGCGGCCATCCTCAACCAACGCGCTACCCATCCCGCCCTGGCGCCTCACCCCGACCTGCCCGACGACACCCGAATCTGGGCCGCGCTCCAACAGGCCAGCGGCGGCACTTGGGGTGGTTGCGTCTACGACACGGAAAGCATTCTCGGTGCATTGACGAAGTCGTAGGCCGCGCCTTTTTGTCGCTTGCCAAGTCGATGGATTTACGTCTTCCGGAGCGCGCCATTCGGTCACACTAGCCCCCTTCCTGCCGTTCGCTCAATAGCCGCTCATCCGGCTACGCACGATCAGCGGCCATCAAGGCCTCGGCGGCGGTGCGGTATCGTTGAAATAGATCTTCACGTTGTGCGTCCGACGACCGCTGGCGATGATGTCGAGTTTACCATTGCCGTTGAGGTCGGCGATTTGCAGATCCTCGCAGGCCATGCCGTTCGGGTCGAGTACGGTCTCACGCCACTGCTCCCCTTTGGCATCAAGCGGCGCCCAAACCGCGACGCCGATCGGGGTATCGACCGTCCCGCCTTTGCCGCGCCATCCGACGGCGATTTGGTCTGAAGCACTCACGCCCGGATATCCACCGAGGAGATTGCCGCAGGCCAGAGCGTGACCTTCCACCAGCTTGTCAGTCAAAAGCTGGCGCTTCAATACAGTGGCGCCATTGGCCGCTTTCTGTGGCAGGTAGACCGCCAGCATGTTGCCATGCATCGGCTCCACGGTGGTGATGAACTGCACCCCATTGACCAGTGAACCAACGCGGACTTCGCCCACTCCAGCCGGCAAATCGCCAGCCATCACCGGCGCCGTGGCTTCCCACTGCGTTTTGCCTGGGCGGAAAGACATGAGCCCTTCTTTGCCACCGAGCAGAATGCGGTCGGCCATGTTTCTTCCGCCGGCTGAGGCGACCGAGAGCCGCACGAAATTGTGCGTCATGTGAAAGGTATCGGCGACGACTTCCGAGGGCCATTCCGCACGCGGATCGGCGGGTGGATGATAGAGCAACACTTTGGCCGGCGCGCCCTCGCCGTTCTTGTTGCCACGCCCGTGCAACGGCGCCACGAGCAGCCCCCACTTGCCATCGGCCACCTTGATCCAACGCATCCGATGCGTGGTCGGCTCGACCGCCGGAAATTTCACCGGCGTCCACGGTTGGGTGCGATCCGCGGGCGGGATGAGATAAAAGACCGCGCCGCTCTTCTCGGTATCCGACGGCTTCCACGCCGCGCCGACGGCGATCTCGCACTTGCCGTCGCCATCGATGTCCTGCGCGGCGATGCAGACGTTGTCGTCTTCGGTGAGATTTTCCGCGAGCAGGTACTTGTGCCAGGCGGCGGGGTCACGCGCCTGACTCGGGCCGGGATTGCGATACCAGACGAATTGCTTTTTGTCCGCCAGCAGGATGTCGGGATGGCCGTCGCCATCCACATCGGCAATGGCGAGGCCGTAACCGATCTGGATGTGATCATCGAGCGTGATGGCGGTGAACTTCGGTTCCGGTGACTCGGCAGCTACGGCACTGCCCCCGAGGGCAAACATCCACGCCGCCAGTCCGAGCCCCGCGATGGGATTGATGGAGGGTTTCATGGGGAGAACAGCAGACGCGTTGGCCGCGGCATACGGCCATCCGATCTGCTCAAGGGATGACCTTAAATGAAATCACCGGGGACTCCAAGTCTCCAAGTTTCCACTGCATCATAGCAGAGGCACGCAGGTATCTCCAAACGGCGGCAAACTCTACCGCGAGAGCTCGTCGGCGAGCGCCACCAGCTTTTCGCGGACACCGGGGACGAAGGAACGCGGGCGGTGAACGGCGCAAAGACTCAGGCCATTGCGCTCGAAGAAACTCACCGAGTATGCGTCGCCGTAAAGGGTGAAGTGCTTGAGTTGCCCAATCGGCATGCGGCCGGCCGCTTCGCCGACGCGCGGCGCAAGACCGAGCAACGCTGCCAAATCAAAGCCATCGGGCAACGTGCCGCCGGTGGAGGCCTGGTCGCGCGTGGCGATGACGCACGCATAGACGCCGGGCAGCGCCGCCGCGAGGTGGCTGATCTTCGGCAGGTCGAGCGTTTCCTCGGTCATGAAGAGCGCCTGCACGGCGTCTTGATCGAAGCGCCGGAGTGGCAGCGAGGGCGGCGGAAGGACTTCAACATGCACCGGCGCAGCCGGGATTTTCGGCAGTGGGAAAAGCGGATGCGGCGGCGGTGGCGGGGTCGCGGCAGCGGACGGCTCCGTCGGTGTGGATGCAGTGGGCTCTTCCTCGGTCGGCACGGCTGCGGGAGCAGGCACTTCTTCCGCGGCGGCAACGGGCTCTTCGGCCTTGAGTTCGACCGGCGCAGGTGTCCCGGCATGTGGTCCAGTCGATTCGGATGCCTTGGGCTCTTCGATTGGTGCCACCGTCTCACGGAAATTCAGCGGGACGTGCTCGGCGATCGTAGCCGCGACGGCGGTTACCGCCAGGCCTTCCACGATTGGCAACTCACGGTGCTCTTCCTCGCCTGCGGGCTTTTCCGGGGCCGCTTTCCCGGAGGCTTCGGCGGACGCCTTGGGTGCTGAAGGTTCCGCACCGGGAATGTCCACATGCACGACCTCAGCCAATGCCGGGGCGTAGGTGGTTTCGTGGGCAAGGCTTTCCGCCAGATCCGCGAAAGGCACGGGCTCGTCGGAGAAATGCGCGATGTCGGGCGCATTATGTTCGTCGGCAAGAGCAATCAGTTCCGCGCTCGGTTCGGAATCGGAAGGCATTGCCGTCGGAGTTGATTCAGCAGGCGTAACGCCGGTCTCGTGAGCCACCGCTGGAGACGTGACTTCCCGTGCGGAAGCAGCGGCTGTCTCTTCTTTTGCAACAACCGATACAGTCCCCGGCGCAGTAGCCGCATTCGCGGGAGTGGCCGCGGCGGCGGGCGATTCCGCCAGCCCAGCGAGCACCGATGGCGGCTCGACTTTCGCCGGCTGCTCCGGCTCCGGCGCAGGCGAAGACGAAGGCGTAAATCCAAAGATTGGCGGCGGAACGAAATGCGGCCGGAACACCGGCGGCTGCAAAACGAGCCTGGCCGGCGCATCGCTGCTCGGGGCCGCGTTGACCGCGCTCGGCTGAACGGGCAACGGCGGCGGCGTAAATTCCGCCGCCAACGCAACCGGCGGTGGCTCGGAAGCCGCAGTTGCCGCCACAGCGGGAATCGGTGGCGGCTCGACAGGAGTGGGCGTCACTTCCACCGCGGGCGGCACGGACGGCATGGTCGCTTGTTCCGCCGTCAAACGCTCGGGCAAATCCGCTGCCGGCAAAACTGTTTCCGTGGCGAGGTCGGGTGCCGCTTCCTCCTCAGCGACCGCCGGAACGACCGGCAACGGCGGCGGCTCGACAGCAATGGGCGGCGTTGACGATTCGACCGCTTTCGCGTCCCCAAGCTTGGGCGCCTCTTCCGGTTTCGGTTCGACGGCCGCAACGGCCGGCGCCGGCAACGCGGGCGGAACGACCGGTTCCTCCGCCTTCGGCGCCGGTGCGACTTCGGCGATCGGCGGGGCCGGAATCACCGGAGCGGGCGGCGCGGCGGGGGCCAGCACCACGGGCGGTGGCGTGGGATTCACCGGTGTGAGTTCCTGCTTCGGCGACGGCAGGTTTTGGAAAACTTCCTCGAGCGGAATCGGCACTTTGACGCCGACCTTCGCGATGAAATATTTGTGATAGATTTCCGGCAGCGCAACGATGAAGCGAAGCGCGCTGATCTCCACGTGGCCTTTGATCAATTGACGATCGATCGGCGCAAATGGCAGCGTGATCCGAACACTGTCATCCACCTGTGGCAGTTCGCTCACGATGATTTCCCGCGGGCATTGCTTGAGAATCGCGGCGAGGCTCAGGTGAATCTTCTCCTCATCCGGATCGATATCCGGCGACTCGATGGGCGCGAGCTTCGGCGCATCGCCAGAGGACTCGAGGGGCTGCTCAATTTCGATCTCGGGCGTGCCGGAATCCACATGCTCCCCGGCTTTCGCCGGCACATCCGTACCCCAGTCGATGACAATCTTCTGCGGCTCGGCGACCTTCGGCGGCTCAATCACCACAGGCGGTGGTCCAACCGGCGCAGCGGATGCCAGGGGTGGAGTGGGTGCGAGAGGAACCGAGGAAACGAGCGCAGGCGCAGGCGGAGCGGGCGCGACTGGGACATAGATCTCCCCGTTTTCGAACACGACCGGCGGCTCGATCGGCTTGACGGCCACTTTCACCTCAGCGAGTGACGGCGGTAGTGGCGTAGGCTCGGGAACAGACACCGGAACGGGAATAGGAGTGATGACAGGCGGCTCGGGAGTCACCGAAACCGGCGTCATTTGCACAGCAGGCGGCGGACCAAGAATGACGGGAGCCGCGGGCGCCTGCTCCACTACCGCTTTCAATTCGATCGGTTTCTGCACCGCGACCGGTTCGGCCAGAACGATCGGCGGCGCTTGCGGAGGTGGTGGCGTCACTACGCGCACGACCGATTCCGTCCCCATCGGCACCACCACAGGCGTGGGAACAGCCGCCACCGGTTCCACTCTCGTCGCCTCGACCTGGACCTCAATCGGCACGACCGGCTTCGCGGCCGGCGGCGCGCTCGCGGCAATGGCTGGGAGCTCGACCTTTTCCACTACCGAGGTCTTCGGCTGCGAACGCAGCAGGCCGATCTGCTCGACCAGCTTTTGCAGCGGCAACCGGATTTCCATGTCCTCGTGCGGACCGACTTGTTTGGCAAAAATCTCCGGAGCCAGTTGCGAGATGCGCGACAGTGGGACAGCGGCGCGGCCACGAGCGATATCCGAGGAAAGGTCGTTGATCTTGAAGCGCAGTTCCCGTTTCGGGTCATGCATCCCGGGCTTCAATAATTGCGTGGGGATACGCGACAGGACATCACCCAGCGTGAGCACGATTTCGTCCGCTGCCGGCGGCGGTGCCACGGTCGAGGCCACGACCGGTTTGCGATCGGCGGGCTTGGAAATTCCCGAGCGCGGAGCCGGCGTCAGCCCGGGCGCCCCGCGCGGAACGTAGTTCTTGGGATGCAGAAAGGCGGAAGGGTCCGCCTTCTGGGGCGTCGGCGTACGCGGCCCTCCCTCGGTCGGTTTGGCATCCCCCTCCAGGGCATGCCCTACCACCTTTTCTTCACCGGCCGGTGCTTTGCTTTTGAAAAGATGGTCAAATAACCCCATGAGGACGTTAGTGGTCTTCTGCGGTTACCCGCAGAATTTCCTCCAACGTCGTAACTCCCTCGCGGGCTTTGTCAATCCCGACCATACGTAGGGTCTTCATTCCCTCACTCACGGCCTGATTTTTGATGACTGCTGCCGAGGCACGTTTAATAATCAGGCGGCGGATGGTTTCCGAGACGGGTAACACCTCGATAATAGCCGCGCGGCCTACGTAGCCACGGCGTTTACAGCGGTCGCAGCCCGCCCCTTGATAGAAGGTCGTGTTGTCGTCCTGAATCTCCAGCTTGGCCAGCAATTCGGGCTCGGGCTGGAACTCCTCACGGCAGTTCGGGCACACCCGGCGGACCAGACGTTGCGCACAGGTGAGCAGCACCGAAGACGAAATGAGGAACGGCTCGATGCCCATGTCGTCCAAACGGGAAATGGCGCCTGCGGCGTCGTTCGTGTGGAGCGTGGACAGCACCTGGTGACCGGTGAGCGCGGCTTTCACCGCGATGTCGGCGGTTTCGTTGTCACGAATCTCACCGATCATGACGATGTCCGGATCCTGACGCAGAATCGAGCGCAGGGCGTCGGCGAAGCTCAGGCCGATGTCGGCCTTTACCGCCACCTGATTGATGCCCGAGAGTTGGTATTCGATCGGGTCCTCGACGGTGACGATGTTGTATTCTGGATTGTTCAGTTCACTGAGCACCGAATACAGCGTGGTCGTCTTGCCGGAACCGGTCGGGCCGGTGACGAGAATCATCCCGTGCGGCGCGTCGACGGCCTTCCTGAAGATGCCGAGGGTGTACTCGTCCATGCCGAGCTGGTCGATGGAACCGGAAAGTGCGCCCTTGTCGAGGAGACGGATAACGATCTTCTCGCCATAGGTCGTCGGGAGAACCGAGATACGAAGATCGACTTCCTTGCCCGACACACGAATACGGAAACGACCGTCCTGCGGCAGACGGCGTTCGGCGATGTCGAGGCCGGCGAGAATCTTGATACGCGAGGCGATCGGCAACTGCAGCGCCTTCGGCGGCGAACTGGCTTCGACGAGCGCGCCGTCCACGCGATAGCGCAGCTTGAGCTGTTTCTCGAAGGGCTCGATGTGAATATCCGAAGCCTTCTCCTTGAGCGCCTGCACGAGGATGAGGTTCACGATCTTGACCACCGGCGCGTCCTCGCTTTCCACCGCGAGCCGGTCGAGATCGATTTCCTCGCGCTTCTGCTTCACCTCCTCGACGTTCGCCTCCGCCTGCGCCTGGTTGGCGGCTTCCTTCAGCACCTGGTCCATCTGCGAGCCCGCACTGCCCACGCCGCTGAGCGCCTCGGTCACGCTGCGCTCCGTCGTGATCATCGGCACGATCTCGAGCTTCGTGCGCTGGCGCAGGTCGTCGAGCGCGAGCACGTTCAGCGGATCGGCCATCGCCACGAACAGCTTGTTCCCGAGTTTGCACACGGGAGCGAGCTTGTACATGCGCGCCATGTCCTTCGGCACAAGCTCCTGCACGTTCTCCGGGACACGGACCTTGGAAAGATTGATCGGCGGAACATCCAGGCAGCGGCCCATGGAGATGACCATGTCCTGCTCAGTGACGTATTGCTTGTCGGTCAGCAGCTTGAGCAGCCGGCCGCCCTGCTTCTTCTGCAGGTCCATGGCCTCGGCAAGCTGGCTGGGCAGGAGCAACCCATCCTCGATCAAGACATCCGCGATGCGTTCGCCAAAAGACTTAATGCTCATTTTTCAATCCGGTAAGTGTCGCCCAGCGCCTTCAAAATGGCCTGCGGTGAGGCCAGGTGCCATTGCACGTTGTAGTCCAGGAGTTGCTGCACCGCCTCTTTGCCGAGAGAGTCAAAAGGATTGGCCATCGCGATCATCACCGTGCGGCTGATGATATCGAACGGGACAATCAACCGGCCGATACTGAGACTCTCCGGCAGCATCTTCACGACGGAACGATCGACGTCGTAGTATTCGAGCGGGATGTAGGCGAACTTCGAGCGATCCACGATGCTGGCCAGTAGTGCCTCCTGCTCAATCGCGCCGCGGCGGGAAATTTCATCGACCAGCGAGGTCGCCGCCACGTTCGGAGCGAGATCCTTGTTCTTCTTCTGCACGCGCTCGAGGGCCGAACTCACGACTTCCTCGGTGACGAGCCGGTGCTGGATCAGGAACTTGGCGAGGGCCTCGTTCCCGTCGTCCGCCATGTTGATATTGAGTTGTTCTCCATGGCCACCGGCCAGGCGCATGCTGTGGCCGCCCTCGGGCCGCATCGTCGCGGCCGTGGTCATCAGCGTTCCGCCGTCGGAAGAAACAGTGCGAAAATCGAGATTGATGCCAGAGGGAGGCGGGATCGTGCCGGAAGGCAAACCACCAGCGAGCCCAGGCGGCGGCTGCAGCACCGAAGGCGTGGCCTGCGCGGACGGCATGGCCATCGCGGCGGGAGGCTTCAGTTGCCCGCTCTTCTGCAGCTTCTCCTCCACATCGCCGAGGGCGACGATCACTTCCCCATTGTCCGGCTCCTTTTGCAGGATGCCCTCATATTCGAGCATCGCGGCGGAAAACTGGCCCAATTCCACATAGGTGTCCGCCAGGCGGCGGGCGACCTGCAGAGCTTCCTTCTGCTTCCCGACACGCTGGTACGCATCCTTCAGGATGTCCATCGATTGGCAATCCTGCGGATTCGCCTGCGTGATGACCTCGAACATTTCGATGGTCTGCAGAATCTGCTCCTGCTCTTCAGATGATAGTGTCGGCGGACTGGCAGTGCTCAGCATACGTCGCCTTAAAGTGTAGCTACTTTTGTGCCTTTGGCCAGTAGCTCTGAAGAATGAGAAAATCAGAGGTGGAAAAAAGTGTTTGCGCCCCCTGTAAGCCGCGCTTATACGAAGCCCGTGAATTTCACTCTGCATTGGTGGCAACTCTAGACGGGCCCACGGCTCGCGCTCTCCGCGCGAACCGGGTCGTCGCCACCTGCGCGCCGAACTTTCGCCCGATGATTCCAGTCCGAATCGTCGGGCTTTTTTTTCGCTTTTTTAACCTTTCCTTCATTTTCACACCATGACTCTCCCAAATCTGAAATACACCGCCGACGGCCTCATCCCCGCCATTGTTCAGGACGTGAAAACCAAGCGGGTGCTGATGATGGCCTGGATGAATGCGACTTCGCTCGAGGCCACGCTCCAGACCGGCTTCATGAACTACTGGAGCCGCTCCCGACAGAAGTTCTGGCTCAAGGGCGAGACCAGCGGTCACACCCAGAAGGTCGTCCGCTGGGCCGTCGATTGCGACGCCGACACGCTCCTCTTCGAGGTCGAGCAGATCGGCGGCGCCTGCCACACCGGTTTCGAGAGCTGCTTTTTCCAGGCCTATTCGCCCGAAGGTACGCCGCTCGAGATCACGGAAGAAAAACTCTTCGATCCCGAAAAAACTTACGCCTCAAAATGAATACGCCGCTCAAGCCCTCACTCGCCGAATTTCGCGAGTTGGCAAAACGCGGGAACCTGATTCCCATTTTCACCGAACTCATCGCCGACGCCGAGTCGCCGGTCTCCGCTTTCCAGAAGATCGACGACGGCGGATACTCGTTCCTCTTCGAGTCGGTCGAGAAAAGCGACCAGGCCGGCCGCTATTCCTTCGTCGGCGGTCAGCCGCGGATCACCTTTGAGAGCCGCGGTCGCACGATTCGCATTACCGATAACGGCCAGGTCCGCGAATTCGAGACCACGCGCGACCCGCTGCACGAGCTCGAGGCGCTGATGAAGCATTACACCTTCGTCCCCTCGCCCGCGCTGGAGGAGTCACGTTTCGCCGGCGGTGCCGTCGGTTATCTCGGCTACGACATGGTGCGGTTCTTCGAACCGACCATTCCCGCCGCGCCGAAGGATGAGCTCAATCTCCCGGAGAGCTTCTTCTTTCTCGCGGAGACGCTGATCATCTTCGATCACCGCACCCGCCGTCTGCGGATCGTCGCCAATGCCTTCGTCGCCGACGGCAATATCGAAGCCGCCTATGCGCAAGCCGCGGAGAAAATCACTGCGCTCGTGGCCAAGCTCAACCAACCCACGCATCTCCCGCCGATCTTCGTCGATCACGAGCCGCAACCGGTCACGCCGACGGCGAATACCACGCGCGACGAGTACATGCAGATGGTCCGCGACGGCATGGAATACATCCGTGCCGGGGATATCTTCCAATTTGTTCCGTCCCAGCGCTTCGAGACCGAATATCAAGGCGACCCGCTCACGCTTTATCGCGCGCTGCGTTTCGTGAATCCGTCGCCCTACATGTTCTGCCTGAAATTCGCCCCTTCGACAGGCTCAGGGCAGGCGGGCGCATTTTCCCTCGTGGGTAGTTCTCCCGAAGTCCACGTCCGCGCCATCGACGGCCGCATCGACATTCGTCCCATCGCCGGCACCCGCCGCCGAGGGGCCAATGCCGCCGAGGACGACGCCAACGCCAAAGACCTCCTCGCCGATCCCAAGGAGCGGGCCGAGCATCTCATGCTCGTCGACCTTGCCCGCAACGACGTCGGCCGCGCCGCGCAATTCGGCACGGTGACGGTCAGCGACTTCATGACGATCGAGAAATACAGCCACGTCATGCACATCGTCTCCAACGTCCATGGCACTCTGCGCCCCGATCGCAGCGCCTACGACGTGATGCGGGCCACCTTTCCCGCCGGAACGGTCAGCGGCTCGCCCAAGGTCCGTGCCATGCAGATCATCAACCAACTGGAGAAAAGCAAACGCGGCGTCTACGCCGGCGCCGTCGGCTATTTCGGTTTCGACGGCAATAGCGACTCCTGCATCGCTTTGCGCACCGTTGTCCTCAAGGACGGCAAAGCCTATGTGCAGGCCGGAGCCGGCATTGTCGCCGACTCATCACCGGAGTCCGAACATCAGGAGTGCGTGAACAAAGCCATGGGTATGATGGCCGCTATCGCCCGGGCGAACAGATCTCTTAATCCTAATCTTTAATCGTTAATCCTTAATCCCGTCTGTTAGCCTTTAACATCCGATGCCAAACCTGAGGATTAACGATTAACGAACAAGGATTAAGGATTAAGAACCTCCTTCTTTCCCATGCTTCTCGTCATCGATAACTACGACAGCTTCACCTATAACCTGGTGCAGTACTTCGGAGAGTTGGGCGCCGATCTTCTCGTCAAACGAAACGACGAAATCACCCTCGACGAAATCGCCGCGCTCAAACCCGAGCGCATCTGCATCTCGCCTGGCCCCTGCACGCCGAATGAAGCGGGCATCAGCAACGAAGTCATCAAACGCTTCGGTCCCACGACTCCCCTGCTCGGCGTCTGCCTCGGCCATCAATGCATCGGCCACGTTTTCGGTGGCGACGTCATCCGCGCCGGCCGCCTCATGCACGGCAAAACCTCGCCGATTCTCCACAAGGGAACGGGCGTCTTCGCCGGCCTGCCCAACCCCTTCGAAGCCACGCGCTATCATTCGCTGATCGTCAAACGCGAGACCTTCCCGGCGGTATTGGAAATCAACGCCGAGACCGCCGAAGGCGAAATCATGGGCCTGCGCCATCGTGAGTTTCCCATCCACGGCGTGCAATTCCATCCCGAGTCCATCCTCACCCTCGAAGGCAAAAAGCTGCTGAAGAACTTTCTTTCGCTCTAGGCCGCCAGCACGGTCATCCCACCGGAGCAAAGGGAGGGAATCAGACGTTCGAACTCAGGACCATTTCGGCAGGGCGAGGCTCCGAGATTTCTTGAGTCTATCGCGATTTCGCGTAAGAAGGCGCGCTCGAAAAGGACTACGAATGAAACATTGCAAGGTCTCAAGGAAGTCGGACGGCGTTCTTAATCGCTCTACCGGAAACGAATTCTGCCGTTGGCTGTCGCCTGGGCTGTGCACGCTCGTCATGGCCCTCTGGCTGGGCCAGCCGTTGGCTGACCAAGCTGCTGTCCCCAGCACCACATCCCTTCCCGACAGCATCCGGGAAGTGCCGACCACCCCGGCGGGAGCAACTCCGAACCGGCGCAAGGCATTCATCGCGCGGACGGTCTTGAGCCAGGCAGAGAGTGATGCCAGGCTCGAATTCGAAGTCTCGCTGAAAATGCGGAACTTCGCCGACCTGCAGGCACGCGTTTCCCGCGGCGAAATCATTTCTCCCGCGGAGATGGCGAAGAAATATCATCCCTCCGCCGCCGACTATGCGAAGGTGATCCACTGGCTCGCTGATCAGGGATTCGAAATCACCGGCCAGGATTCCTACCGCCTCGCAGTATTCGCGCGCGGAACGGTGCGGCAAATTGAAGGCGCGCTTCATACCCGCTTTGCCCGCGTGGCCGTCGAGGGCCATGAATTCAGCTCTGCCGTCGGTGCGCCCAGCGTGCCGTCCGGGATCGCTCCTCTCGTCGTAGGCATCCACGGGCTGCAGCCCCATCTGCGAGCGCACAAGCATCTGGTGATGCAACCGGCGTCTTACACTTTTCCGGGCATGGCTCCCTATGGCCCGAACGAGGTGCTCACCGCCTACAATCGGACTTTCACCCCGAACAATGTCACCGGCTCCGGACAAACGATCGCCATCGTGATCGACACCTTCCCCGCAACCAGCGACCTCACTGCCTTTTGGACGGCGAACCATATTACCCAAACCCTCGATAACATCAGCTTCATCCAGGCCGTAGCCGGCACGCTGCCGTCTCCCTCAGGTGAGGAAACGCTCGATACGGAATGGGCCAGCTCCATCGCTCCTTCGGCAAAGGTCCGCGTCTACGCGACTACGGATCTCCAGCTCAATCATGTCGATCAAGCCTACCAGCAAATCTACGCCGACGTCACCGCTCACCCGGAATATGGAATTCACCAGGTATCCTTGAGTTATGGCATCGGCGAAACCGTGACCACCAGCAGCCAGGTGCAGACCGATGCGCAGTACTTTACGGAGCTGGCCAGCGCCGGCGTGACGGTGTTTGCCGCCACCGGCGACGGTGGCTCCACGCCGGACCAATCGGAAGGCAGTACTGGGCCGACCCAGGCGGAATCCCCGGCCACGGATCCCAATGTGACCGCAGTCGGTGGCACCACCCTGGCTTTCACCAACGGCGGCGGCGCAGTCGCTTCCGAAACCGCCTGGTCCCTGAGCGGCGGCGGCACCAGCATTTATTTTGACCGGCCAGCGTGGCAAACCGGCACTGGCCTTCCTGCCGGCACCAAACGCGCGGTTCCCGATGTCGCCGCGGTCGCCGATCCGACCACCGGTGCGTATGTGTATTTCAACGGAGCGCCTCGCATAGCGGGTGGTACGAGCTGGAGTTGCCCGACATGGGCCGGTTTCGCCGCGCTCCTCAACCAGGTCCGCATCAATGCCAATCTTTCACCGCTCGGCTCGATGGGGCCGAAAGTATACCCGCTGCTCGGTACGGATAACTTCCGCGACATCACCAGCGGAAATAACGGTTTCGCCGCCGGTCCAGGATACGACATGGTCACAGGCTGCGGCGTGCCCAGCCTGCGCTCGCTGATCCAGACTTTGGGCGCGTCGCCGATGACCGTCCTGCATACTTTCACCGACGGTACTGTGACCAACGACGGCTCCAGCCCCATTTCTGCGGTCATCCTGGGGAGCGATGGCAATTTTTATGGCGTCACCGGAAATGGGGGAAGTGCCGGCAAGGGCACGATCTTCAAGATGACACCGCAGGGCGCGATCACGATTCTGCATCACTTCGGTGACGGCAGTGTTCCCTTGGACGGGACGTCTCCCGTGGGCATCACGCAGGGCCCGGACGGCAATTTCTACGGAACCACCTATCAGGGAGGCACCGTCAACGCGCTGGGTAACTATGCGGGAACGATCTTCAAAATGACACCGCAGGGCGTGGTCACGATTCTGCATGACTTCGGAAACAGTGGCGTCACGAAGGATGGCAATCTTCCTTCCGGACCTTTGTGTCTGGCGACCGATGGCAATTTCTATGGAACCACCCAAGCGGGCGGCGCGGGAAGCACCGGAGCCGTTTTCAAGATCACGTCCCAAGGCGTCTACACCTTTTTGCATAGCTTTGGCTCACCAGTGGACGATGGCGGCCATCCCTCCTCCCTGATTCAAGGCTCCGACGGGAATTTTTACGGCACCACTTCCAACAGCGGACCGATTGGTGGTGGCACCGTCTTCGTGATGACGCCACAAGGTGCGACCACCACGTTGCATTCCTTTCCTGATGCCAACGTCGACCACGATGGCGAGTTTCCAGAGGCTCCCCTCATTCAAGGCAGCGACGGCAATTTCTATGGCACTACTTCCAATGCAGGCGTCTCCGGCTATGGAAATGTTTTCCGAATCACTCCGCAGGGGGTAATTACCATTTTGCACCAATTCAAGGACGGGAGCGTCCTCAATGATGGAGGGGCTCCGAAGGCAGGATTACTGCAGGGTTCCGATGGCAACTTTTACGGCACGACCACCACCGGCGGCAACGTCAACCGCGGCGTGATCTTTAAAATGGCCGCTTCGCTGTTTTAAGTGGGTGAAAGGGAGGGGAGGTGAAGTTGGAGGCGGCCGGCTTTGAGCAGAGCCATGAGGCGGAAGTTGCGGAAAGAACGAAAGCCGCGAGCCATGCGTTTGGCCAGTTGGAGCAGACCGTTGATCGCCTCGATCACGCCGTTGGTGACACGGGTTTCCAGGAAAGCCACGATCCCGTCCCAATGTTCCATGACGCTGTCGGCCAGTTTGCGAAAGGGGACCAATCGAGATCGTCTGGCACGAGTCACCCACCAGCGCAGGGCCACCGCATCTTCGCCGGCCAGCACGTCCTGGAAGGTTTCGCGCAACATCATGGCCCGGCCCAGTTTGGGATATTGGGTGCAGAGTTGCTGGCGGTGCGCGAGTTGTTCCTCCGAGCGCGTCCAACTGTTGCCTCGGATCGCCCAA